>NZ_PYGA01000017.1 GCF_003014485.1 Murinocardiopsis flavida
ACCACAACCCACCCGCCGGGCCCCCACCCCGGCGGGCCACACCCATGCCCCCACCCCGGCGACCGGCACACGCCGCCCCCAGCCGCCCCAGCAGCCCGCTCCACCGGCACCCTCCAGCGACCGGGGACGGCTGGGGCGGCTCCACGGCCCACCGGTGGCGGCCGGGGCCCGCAGTCCTCTCGCCGGTCCTCGGCTCCCGTCTCTGGTCCCCACCCGGCAGCCACCGGGATCGCCATAGTGCAGCGGCCGACCACGACCGTCTCCGATACCGGGAGTCCCGTTCGTGGGACCGTGCCCCGTGCCCCGTGCCCCGTGCCCCGGCGCCATGCTCCGGCCACCGGGTGCCCGTGCCCTGGTCGGCGCGCAGAGGACCGCCCGCCACTGGTGCGGGGCGTCGGGATCCGCGCCGGTCCATCGGGATGGATGCCCTTATGGATGCCCTTGTCGTCGCCGCGGCAGGGGAGCTAGTTTCGTCGCTGTGCACCACTATTGACGCCCCCGGCACCGTCCCAGCCCGCCCGGCACCCGGCCGCCGCGCCCGGGTGGCCGTGGCCTGCGCGCGTCCACCGCTGTCCCGCCGCGTGCCCGTTCTCCGCCGTCGCTCAGCGAAACAGGAGGCAACGAAGCACGCAGACGATGGGACCACGGTGATGACGGAAGCGAACACGACCACGGGCGGCGCATCGGGGCACGGCGCGCCCGCCCCTACCCCCGATGCCCTCGACTGGGTCCGCCGCGCGGTCGGCGCGGACGCCGTGCTCGACGGCGGGCCCGTGCTGATGAGCATCAGCTCCACGACCCTGCACGCCGTCGACGTCCGCGACCGGGCGGCCGGTGCCGTGCACCCGCTGGCGCTGCGGCGGTTCCACGACCGCGCACGGCTCGCGTCGGACCCCTGGTACCGGCCCGAGAACGAGGCCGCCGTCCTCGACCTCCTCGGCCCGACCTCCGTCGCCGCCCCCGTCCTGCTCGCACGGGACCTCAGCGGCGCGCGGACCGGCATGCCCGCGCTGCTCACCGGCAGGACACCCGGCAGCGACGACTGGAAGGGCCGCGACCTGCCCGAGGTCCTCGCCGCACTCGCGGCGGAGCTGGCGCGCATCCACCGTGTCGACGCGGGCGCCGCAGCGCTGCCCGCGTACCGGAGCTACTACGACCCGGACGCCGATGGGCCGCGCACCCCGCCTGCGTGGAGCCGGGCGCGTGGCCTGTGGGATCGGGTGTTCGCGGTGATCTCCGCGCCCGCCCCCGATGCCCCGGTCGGGTTCATCCACCGCGATTACCACCCGGGCCAGTCCCTCTGGCTGGACAGCGGACTGAGCGGCATCGTCGACTGGACCACGGGGTGTACCGGCCCCTTCGCGATCGACATCGCCCGGATGCGGCTCAACCTCGCCATCGAGGCGGGCGCCGCGGCAGCCGAGGAGTTCGGCGCCCTGTACGCGCGGTCGGCAGGTACCGACCTGCACCACCCGTACTGGGAGCTGGTCGACGCCGGCGACCTTCTGCTCGCCTTCGGGGAACCCGAGGACGCCGACGAGTGGGCCGCGTGGGCCGCGTTCGAGTCCTGGGTCGCGCGGGCGCTGGCCGAGATCGGCGGCTGACCCGGTGCCGAATCCACGGTGCCGGGCGACACCCGGGAACCCGCCCCTGAGCCGCGGTCGCCGCCTGCGCGGCGCCCGCGGCCGCACGCCGACGCCGACACCGACACCGAAGGGACCGCACCGATGACGGAACACCGCTACCCGGACCGCTCCTGGCTCAGCGGGAGCGCGGCCCCGCGCACGTCGCCCATCGAGGGAACGGGCCTGTTCGCGGTCGTGCCCATCAAGGCCGGGGCGACCGTCATGGTCCTCGGCGGCACGACGATCGGCGACCGGGAGCTCGCCGCCCTCACCCCGCCCTACAGCAGCCTGACGGTTGCGGAGGGCCGCCACCTGCACATCGACCCCGGGCATCCGGTGTGCTTCGGCAACCACTCCTGCGACCCCACGCTCTGGCACGCCGACGCGACGACGGTCGTCGCCCGGCGGGACGTCGGCGCGGGCGGGGAACTGACCGTCGACTACGCGACGCACACCGGAGTCGAGGGCTGGTCGATGGACTGCCGGTGCGGCAGCCCACTGTGCCGGGGCGTGGTGCGGGGCGGCGACTGGCGGTTGGCGTCGCTGCACCGCAGGTACGGCGACCACTGGAGCCCGCCCCTGCTCGACCGGATCAGGGAGGGCCCGGTGCGCGGAACGGGCTGACGATCCGCGGCGGTCGGGGGCGCCTTTCGTCCCCGACCGCCGCCATACTGCCGCCCATGGCGACGATGAAGCGGCCGGAGCGGGCCGGGCAGACCTCCGACGGTGCGGCGGCCCCCGCGCGGGATCGGGGCGGCTCGGCACCAACGGCCCTCGACCGCGCGACGCTCAACCGCGCCCTCCTCGACCGGCAGTTCCTGCTGTACAGGACCGACGCCGCGCCGCTCGACGTCATCCGCAGGGCGACGGCCGTGCAGGCGCAGGAGCCCAATCCGCCCTACCTCGCCCTGTGGGCGCGCCTCGCGTCCTTCCGCAAGGCGGAGCTGACCGCGCTGCTGGAGGACCGCGCCGCGGTCCGCGGGTCCCTGCTGCGCGGGACCCAGTTCATCGCGGCCGCCGAGGACTACCTCTGGGTCCGCCCGCTCATGCAGGACGTCCTCGCGCGGGGGCGCCAGGCGGCATACGGCGGCCGGACCTCGGACTCGACCTCGACGCCCTCGCGTCGGCGGCGCGCGCGCTCCTCACCGGGCAGACCCTCACCCGGCCGCAGGTGGCGCGCGCGATGGCGGAGCGGTGGCCCGAGTACCCGCACGACGCCCTCGGCTGGTCGGTGCAGGCCCTGCTGCCGCTGGTGCACCGCCCGCCGAACGGCACATGGGGGCGGCGCGGCGCCACCCCGTTCACGCTCGCCGAGGAGTGGATCGGGGCGCCCATGCACGCCGAGCCGCGGGTCGACGCCCTCGTCCACCGGTACCTGGCCGGGTTCGGGCCGGCCGGGGTCAAGGACTTTCAGGCGTGGTCGGGCCTGCGGCGGACGGACGAGGTGTTCGACCGGCTCCGCCCCGGACTGCGCGTGTACCGGGACGAGGCCGGGCGGGAGCTGTTCGACCTGCCCGACGCCGTCCTGCCCGACCCGGACGTCCCCGCCCCGCTCCGGCTGCTCCCGGACTTCGACAACGTCCTCCTCGCGCACGCCGACCGGACCCGGGTGATCAGCGACGAGTACCGCAAGCGGGTGTGCGTGGGCGCCGCGGTGGCGCCGACCATCCTGGTCGACGGGCACGTCCGCGGCGTGTGGACGCTGCGCCGCGACGGGGCGGCCACCGTCCTCACCGCCCGCCCGTTCCGGGCGCTGGCGGGGGCCGAGAGCGACGCGCTCGCGGCCGAGGCCGCCGCGCTCCTCGCGTTCGCGACGCCCGACGACGCACACGAGCTGCGGGTGGAGCGCCCGGAGTAACCCCGGAGCGGTGGGCGGGCCGGGCGGGCGGCGGTCAGCCGGCCGCGGTTCCGTCGAGGAGGGACTGGAAGGCCGCGCGCGCCTTCTCGGGGTCGCCGAGCACGCCGAGCGCCGTCATCAGCCGCTCCTCGGGGTCGTCCAGCGCGAGGGGTGTCAGCGCGCGTTCGATCCCGTCGATCGTCCAGCGCTCCTCCTCGTGCACCTCCGCGCCGATGGACCAGCCGTGGGCGACGCCGATGGTGCGGTCGTAGACCCGGAACACCTGGCCGGTCAGCGGGCACGTCGCGGTCGCGAGGTAGCCGACCAGGGCGGAGCTGTTCCGCGGGTCGAAGGGGTCGGGCGCGCCGGCCGCCGGCGCCGCGGACAGGCCGGGGACGTCGCGGGTGAGCCGGGTGCGGTGCGCCGACGGCGCGAAGCAGTTGACCCGGACGCCGTACCGCCGGAGTTCGAGTGCCGCCACGGTGCTGATGGCGGCGACGCCCGACTTGGCGGCGGCGTAGTTGGCCTGCGTCGGCAGCGGGTTGAACAGCCCGGACCCGGAGGAGGTGTTGACGATGCTCCGGTCGGCCCGCGCGCCCGCTTCGGCCCGTGCCCGCCAGTGGCGCCCGGCCCGTTGCGTCATGGCGAACGTGCCGGTGAGGTGGACGCCGAGGACGGCGGTGAAGTCGTCCTCGGTCATGTCGAGGAACGGGGCGTTGCGCAGGATCGCCGCGTTGTTGACCACCACGTGCAGGTCGCCGAACGCCTCGATCGCCGTGTCGACGACGCGTTGCGCACCTTCGCCGTCCGCCACGCTGTCGGTGCTGGCGACAGCGGTGCCGCCGAGCGTGGTGATCTCGGCGACCACGCGGTCGGCGACCCCGGTGTCGCCCGCCGCCCCGTCGGGCGCGACCCCGGGGTCGTTGACGACGACCGCCGCGCCCTCTCTGGCGAACGCGTGGGCGTGCGCGCGCCCGATCCCGTTCCCGGCGCCGGTGATGACGGCGACCCGGCCGTCGAGCTGTCCCATGGTCTCCTCCTCGCTCGGCCGCACGGGTTGCGGCGCTCCATCAGGAAACCGCAACCTGTGCAAAAAAGCAACGAATGCAAAAAATCAGCTGATGCAAAAATGCAATCCGTGCGATTTTCCGTAGTAGCCTCGCGGCATGGCCGAGCAGGGGTGGCGGGAACGCAAGAAGACGCTGACGCGGCGCGCGCTGATCGAGGCGGGGCTGCGGCTGTTCCGCGACCAGGGCTACCAGGAGACGAGCATCGCCCAGGTCGCGGCGGCGGCGGGGGTCGCGCCGCGCACCTTCTTCGGCTACTTCGCCGGGAAGGAGGACCTGGTCTTCGCCGACACCCCCGCCCGCATCGAGACGGCGCTGCGGGTGGTCGACGAACGGGGCCCCGAGGACACCGTGGCCGATGTGCTCACCCGCGTCGCAGAGGAGACGATCGCCGGCAACCCGGGCGACGTCGACCTGCTGGGGCTCGCGTCGGGCCGCATGGACCTGGTGATGTCGACCCCGTCCCTCCAGGGCGCGGCCCTGCACCGCCTGTGGACAACGGAGCAGCGCCTGGCCGGGGCGCTGCTGCGCGCGTTCCCGGACGACCTGGACGAGGTGTCCGCCGCGATGGTCGTCGGGTCGTTCGCCGGGGCGTTCATGGGTGCGGCGGGGGCGTCCCTGCGCCGGGGCGACCGGCCGGACGAGGTCCGCGCCGCGGTCGGCAGGGCGGTGCGCCACGCGGCACGCGGGATCCGCGCGGGGGTGGGCTGAACCGCGGAGGGCCGCCCGCGGAGGGCCGTACCGCGGGGCCGTCCGGGATTTCGGCGGAACGATCCGCACCGGGCCGCCTCGCGCGTAGTGTCGAAGGCAGCCCGCCCGACCCGAGGAGTTGTGGACATGGTTCTGCGGCACGCCCTGATGACGGCTTCGGAGAGCGGACGACTGCGCGCGTTCGTGTCCCGCACACCGGCCGCGCGGGGCGCGGTCGACCGCTTCGTCGCGGGGGAGCACGCCGAGGACGCCGTGCGGGCCGTCGCCGACCTCGCCGCCCAGGGCATGCTGGCGACAATCGACCACCTCGGCGAACGCACCCTGCACCCCCTCCAGGCGGAGGACGCCACCCGCAGCTACCTCGTGCTGCTCGGCCGCCTCGCCGACGCCGGGCTGGCCGGATCGGCGGAGGTCTCCGTCAAGCCCACCGCGGTCGGCCTCGGGCTGGGAGCAGAAGGCGAGGCCCTCGCCGCCGACAACATCGCGCGCATCGCCACCGCGGCGGAACGCGCCGACACCACGGTCACCGTCGACATGGAGGACGCGGGCTCCGTCGCCGCCATCCTGCGGATCTACCACCAGGTGCGCGACGACCACCCCGGTCTGGGCTGCGTTCTCCAGTCGGCGCTGCGCCGCACCGAAGGGGACCTCGTCGCCGTGGCGCGCCCGGGAACCAGGGTGCGGCTGTGCAAGGGCGCCTACGCGCCCGATCCGGGCACCGCCCACACCCGCAGGCACGACGTCGACACCGCCTACGTGCGGCTGCTGCGCTGGCTGATGGAGAGCCAGGCGTACCCGATGGTCGCCACGCACGACCCCAGGCTGATCAAGATCGCGGGGATCCTCGCGGCCGTCAACGGCAAGGGGCGGACGGAATTCGAGTACCAGATGCTCTACGGCGTGCGCCCGGACGAGCAGTGGCGCCTCGCCCAGGAGGGCGCCCAGGTGCGCGTGTACGTCCCCTACGGCCCGGACTGGTACGGATACCTCACCCGCAGGCTGGCCGAGCGCCCGGCGAACGTGGGCTTCGCCCTCCGCTCCCTCGCCGGCCGCAAATGACGACCCCCTAGAGCCGCCCGGCCCGCACGGCGAGGAGGAACGAGGCGAAGGTGGTGGGGGAGACGTTCATCGAGTTCTCCGTGAATGTCCCGTATGAGCTGTAGGGAGTCGTTGGGTGAGAGCGCTTCACCCTGCAATGCGCTGTAGAGCGCATTTGCCTGATGTACCTCGTCAGGAGAGTCGATCACCGGTGGCCTTCCTCTCCCACTCCACTACCTCCTGGAACCAGACGGGCTAGGAATCCTGGTGGACGAGGCTCACCCAGAGCCGGACCAGTGTGCCGTTGCACGGGAGTACCCCGTCCAGTCCTTCGGCGTGCTCGCACTTGGGTGCGCGCGTGTCCCGCTCAATGGCACTGACCATCGGGTCGCGGTTCCGGGAACCGGCTGCTCATCCCAGTGGGCGAGATCGAGATGCCTGCGACCTGGGATGGCGCTAGCGTGGACGGTGGCTGAAAGGTGTGGACTGACATGATCGCGATCATCGGCGCAGGCAAGATGGGCGAGGCCCTGCTCGCCGGGCTGCTCGGGACCGGGTACGACCCCACCGACGTCATGGTGGTCGAGCCGCTGCCCGATCACGCCGCCCAGCTGCGCGAACGGTACTCGGTCGACACCGTCACCGCCGCAGAGGCGGCGCGGCGGGCCCGGACCATCGTCCTCGCGATCAAGCCCCAGGACATGGTGTCGGTCCTCGACGGACTGGCCGCCGACATCCCGGCCGGCACGCTGGTCATCTCCGTCGCGGCGGGCATCACCACCGGCGTCCTGGAGAAGCACTTGCCCGGCGAGGTCGCGGCCGTGCGGGCGATGCCCAACACGCCGGCGCTCGTCGGCAAGGGCATGACCGCCATCGCCGGAGGGCTGCACGCGACCGACGAGCACTTGGAGCGCGCCGAGTCCCTGCTGAGCACCGTCGGCACCGTGGTCCGGGTGCCCGAGCGGCACATGGACACGGTCACCGCCATCTCGGGCAGCGGCCCCGCGTACTTCTACTTCATCGCCGAGACCATGATCGACGCGGGCGTCGGCATGGGGATGCCGCGCGCCACCGCGCAGCGCCTTGTGCAGCAGACCATCGAGGGCGCCGCCGCGATGCTGAACGAGTCCGGTGAGCACCCCGTCGTCCTGCGCGAGGCGGTGACCTCGCCGGGCGGGACCACGGCCGCCGCGGTCCGCGAACTCGACCGCCACGGTGTGCGCACCGCCTTCGCCGACGCCATCGAGGCGGCGCGCGACCGCAGCCGGGCCCTGTCCGAGGGCTGATCCCGGCGGGAGAGCCGGGCGGACGGCGGCCGTGCCCGCCGCCTGTGCCCGGCGCCCGCCCCCGGTGGCGTCCTCCCCGATGGCCGCCCGCGTTCCGGCGGCGCGCAACGGCGCCGGGCGGACCCCACGACGGACCCCACGCCGTACTACTGGTCGGCGGCCTGCTCGGCGGAGTGGACGACCGCCGCCTCGTCGGCCGGGTCGAGTTCGATGCCGAACGTGTCGCGCAGGATCCCGGGTATGTCCGCCGGGTCCACCTCCCTGGTCCGGGGTTCCTCGTCGGGTCGGGTCTCACTCAGTGCGGTGCCGCGCAGCGCGCGGCGGAGGTCGGGCCGGGTGTGCTGGACCATGGGCCCGCGGGTGAACGGCGACCTCGGGTGGGTGGACGTGTAGTGGTTGTAGACCGCGTAGTCCACGGGGTACTGCGGTTGGGCGGTGAACGCGTACATGTCCTGCGGCCCGTCCGGGTGCAGCGAGCGCAGCACCCATTGGGCCGCTCCGGCGGCGTCGACCCGGTCGAGGCGGAAGGTCCACCGCCCCTGGCGCATCTCGGTGCCGGGCGCGAACGGGATGGGTTCGAGCAGTCCGCCGCCGCCGAAGCCGACATCGGCGATCCACTCGGCGCCGTCGTCGTCGGTGACGTGCAGCAGCGCGTGCGAGGTGGGGCGGATGCGGTCGTCGCCCACGCGGATCCGGGCGCTGAACCCCTCGACCCGGAAGCCGAGTCGGTCGAGGGCCGCCGCCAGCAGCACGTTCTGTTCGTAGCAGTAGCCGCCGCGCTGCTGGTCGACCAGTTTGCGCTGCAACGACGCGATGTCGAGCGGGACGGGGCGGCCGAGGACGATCTCCAGGTTCTCGAACGGGATCGCCGCGACATGGGCGCGGTGGACCGCGCGCAGCGTGTGATGGTCGGGCACGAGTGTGCCTGAGCGGCGGGCGAGACCGACGCGGGCGAGGTAGCGCTCCAGGTCGAGCGCTGCCGAGTCCCAGTCGGGCGCGGGATCGGGAGCGGGCGCGGGGACCGGGGCGGGGGTGCGGACGGTTGCGGCCACAGATCCTCCTGAGATGGCTTTGGGGCTATCATGAGCCGGACAACGATTAGACGTTAGCCGGACAATGAGCAAAAGTAAACGTTAGCCGGACAATGAACTCACGAAGGACATGTGATCGCCGTGCTGGACTGGCTCGAACCGTGGGATGACGACTTCCTGCCGGCGTTCTGGGCGGCCAAACGCGCGATGCTCAAGGCCGCCGAGGAGGCCATGGGCAGGCACGGGGTCCGCGAGGGGCAGCAGTTCATCCTCATGGCGCTGTGGCGTGAGGACGGCCTGTCGCCCGGCGAGATCGCCCGCCGTCTCGGCCTCGCAACCTCGACGGTGACCAGGGCGGCGACCCGGATGGTCAGGTCCGGGCTGCTGGAACGCCGCCCGCACCCCAGTGACGCGCGGCTGGTCAACATCCACCTCACCGACCGCGGCCGCGACCTGCGGGACGACCTCAACGCCGAGATGCGGCGCCTCTCCGAACGCGCCCTCGCCGGGTTCACCACGGAGCAGCGCGCCGAGTTCCGGCGGTCACTGGAACGCCTGCACGACAACCTGTCCCACTGAACAACCCGCCCCACCGACGGCCCACTCGGACCCCATCGGGACCGCACCGGGAATCCACCGGAACCCCACCGGGCATCCACCGAGGTCCCACCGGGTCCGCGACGGGACGCCCGGCGGGCGCGTCCGGGCACCGCGCCACCCCGGCGGCGCTCACCTGGATCGTCGTTGGCTAGTGTTGTGGTGCGGTGCATACGTCGTCGGCACGGTTGGAGGACGGGTGGCCTGTTCATTGCGGATCGCGTGGGACGACGGTCTGACCGCCTACAACTTCGGCCCCCAGCACCCCTTGGCGCCCGTGCGGGTCGAGCTGACCATGGCGCTGGCGAGGGAGCTCGGCGTGTTCGACGCCCCCGGCGTCTCCTTCGCCGACGTCGAACCCGCCTCGCGGGAGCTGCTGGAGCTCGTCCACCACCCCGACTACATCACCGCCGTCGAACGCGCCGGCCGCACCCTTGAGCCGGACGACCCGTACTGCCTCGGCACCGACGACAACCCCGTCTTCCCGCACATGCACGAGGCGGCGTCGCTCATCACGGGCGCCTCCGTCGCCGCTGCGCGCGCGGTCTGGACCGGCCAGGCCGAACACGGCGCGAACGTCGCAGGCGGGCTCCACCACGCCATGCCCAAGAACGCGTGGGGCTTCTGCGTCTACAACGACCCCGCGGTCGCCATCGCCTGGCTGCTGGAGCAGGGCGCCAAACGGGTGGCCTACGTCGACGTCGACGTCCACCACGGCGACGGCGTGCAGACCATGTTCTACGACGACCCCCGCGTCCTCACCATCAGCCTGCACGAGTCGCCGCTCACCCTGTTCCCCGGAACGGGCCGCCCCACGGAGATCGGCGGACCCGACGCCGAGGGCTACGCGGTGAACGTCGCCCTGCCCGCCGGCACCGGCGACGCCCAGTGGCTGCGCTCGTTCCACGCGATCGTCCCCCAGCTCCTGCGCGAGTTCCAGCCCGAGATCCTCGTGACCCAGCACGGCTGCGACACCCACGCTCTCGACCCCCTCGCCAACCTCATGCTCAGCATGGACGGCCAGCGCAGCATCCACGCCGCACTGCACGAACTCGCCAAGGAGACGGCGGGCGGGCGCTGGGTGCTGCTCGGCGGCGGCGGATACGAACTGGTGCAGGTCGTGCCGCGCTCGTGGACCCACCTGCTCGCCGACGCCGCCGGTGTGCACATCGACCCCGCGACCGCCACCCCGGAGTCCTGGCGCTCCCTGGTCCAGCGCCGCACCGGCGAGCACGCCCCGCTGTCCATGACCGACGGCCGCACGCCCGAGCACGTGCCGTTCGAGAACGGCTTCGACCCCGACGACGCGGTCGACCGCGCCATCCAGGCCACGCGCAAAGCAGTGTTTCCCTGTCATGGGATCGATCCGACGTTGTGAGCGGGCGGTGTCGCATTGAATCCGGTGCGATTGGGGTATGACGTCCCTTCAGTGGATCTTCGGTCGACTCCGGGCAGTGCCGCCCGGCGGCCGGAGCGTCCTGCACTGCTCCACGCGCCCGAGAAGGAGGAGAACTGGTGACGCCGCCCTCCCGCGCGGAACTGGTCGAGCACCTGGTTCGCACTGGCATCGCAGGCCAGGTCGACACCCCGCGGCAGAACAACCTCAAGCACTACCGGCGGCTCGTCCAGAAGGACTCCTACTACCAGTTCGGCCTGACCTTCGCCCATGACTGGTCGTTCGCCGAGGTGCTGGCGCTGATGTCGAAGCGCTGCGGTGTGGTCGCCGATGAGAACTACGTGTGGGGCATCGACACCATCGACCCCGACCGCACCGTCGACGCGCTCGAAGCGTTCGCCGACCGCCTCGCCGAGGCCGCCCGCAACCGCGAGCGGGTGATGTTCGCGACCGGGCACCCGAAGAACCTGCTCGCCACCTACCAAGGGTGGAAGGAGGCGCTGAGCTACGCCGGGTGCGAGGTCGTCACGGCGGCGGCCGGCCACACCTACGAGGTCACCACTGAGCATCCGCCGAACCGGCGCACGCTCACGTGGCGCGACGATGTCGCTCTGGTCATGGACGGCCGCGCCCCCCGGCACAGTCATCACCCGTTCGGCATGCGGGCCATCATCGACGACCTCGCCCGTCGTAACGCCGCGTGGCCGCAGTTGGTCATCGCCGACCACGGGTTCGCGGGCGCCGCGGGCGAGGCGGGCATTCCGACCCTGGGTTTCGCCGATAGCAACGATCCGGCGCTCTTCCTCGGGGAGCATGAGGGGAAACTGCTTGTGACCGTGCCTTTGGACGACGGCTACCTCACCGACGACTACCTTCCGTTGTCGTCGTACGTGCTCCGCAAGGCCGGTCTGGTCTGAGAACCGGCTGGTTATACCCACCTCCTAAACCTCACGGGCACCCCCACGTGCATGTAGCCGCACGGACAGAAAAAACGGGCTTTCAATGCTGTGAACCCGGATTTACGCTGAAATCGGACGTGTCGATAGTGACCGAATGACACCCGGGCGAGGAGTTGAGGCACTGCGACCCGAATGTGCCCCGGAGGGGCCGATCAGGGTTGCCTCGCCGGGTGCCGGGCCGGGTCGGTGAGGGTGCACGTCCCAGGAAGAAGAGGGCGTCTGATCATGAGTGGCAGTAAGGCACCCCTGGACGAGGTCAGGTTCCTGACCGTCGCCGAGGTCGCCACCATCATGCGAGTCTCGAAGATGACCGTCTACCGAATGGTCCACTCCGGTGGGCTTCCCGCGATCCGCGTGGGGCGCTCCTACCGGGTGCCCGAACGTGCCGTACACGACTACCTACGCGAGGCATTCGTCGAAGCCGGGTAGCACACGAGGCGCGTCACCCGCAGGGGGCGGTGCACTCCCCGCCCACCGCCTCCACGGGTGTCCACGCCGCGACTCCCCATAACCGCCCTGGACCTGGGAGGGCCGGGCGGTCGACCTCTCTGCGCGGGGCCCCGGGGCGGCCGCGAAGGCATCTACTACACTGTGTCGTCAACGACGCGTAACGCGCTTGACCGCCAGTTTCACCTCGCCTCTTGAGGTCTCATTGATGCCTTTGTACCGACCCGGCGCCCCCTTGCGTCCCCGTTCCGCGCGAAGCGGCCTGCTGCGGGCCGCCGCGGCTGTGGCGGCAGTCGCGCTCCTGTCCGGCTGCGCCGGCGGCGGGGCCGACGGAGGCGGCGGCGCCGAGGCGAACTCCGGCGAACGGTTCGTCGGCGGCGACGGTTCGTCCGCGTCCTTCGCACCCGACGAGCGCCAGGCCGCCCCGGAGATCAAGGGGAAGGGCCTCGAAGGCGAGGACATCTCCCTCGCCGACTACGAGGGCGACATCGTGGTGGTGAACTTCTGGGGGAGCTGGTGCGCGCCCTGCCGGGCCGAGGCACCCGTACTCGAAGAGATCTACCAGGAGCACCGCGACGACGGCGTGCAGTTCCTCGGCATCAACATCCGCGACAACAAGGTCGCGGCGCAGGCGTTCGAGCGCAAGCAGAAGATCTCCTACCCCAGCATCGAGGACAAGAAGGGCACTGTGGCGCAGGCGTTCCGCGACACCGTGCCGCCGTCGGCGATCCCCAGCACGATGATCATCGACCGCGATGGCCGCATCGCCGCGCGCATCATCGGCGCCACCAACTACAACGGGCTCGACAAACTCGTCACGCCCGTGCTGGACGAAGGCGGCGCGCCCGAGGGCAAGGGCGAAGCCGAGCAAGACAAGGAAGCCGAGCAAGACAAGGAAGAGGGCGGGGACAAGGCCGAGGACAAGGGCGGCGACGCGAAGGACACGGGGTCCTAGATGATCTCCGAAACCGTCCTGACCGGGTCGCTGCTCCTCGCGATTCCGCTGGCGTTCGCCGCCGGGCTGGTCTCATTCCTCTCGCCGTGCGTGCTGCCGCTGGTCCCCGGCTACCTGTCCTACGTCACGGGGATGTCCGGCGCCGACATCGCCGCGCGCCGCCGCGGCGCCGCGGCACCTCCCGAGGGAACCGCCGACGGGACGGCCGGCGGCGCCGACCCGGGAGCGGGCGGCACCGCGATCGCGGTGCGCACCGTCGACGAGGAGTTGGCGGGGCGGCGCGGGACGATGCTGGCGGGGAGCCTGCTGTTCGTCGCCGGGTTCTCGGCGGTGTTCGTCGCGGGCGGTGTCCTCGTGGGCGGGGTCGGCGGGCTGCTGTTCGACCACGCCGAGATCATCACCCGCGTCCTCGGCGGGCTCACGGTGCTGCTCGGCCTGGCGTTCATGGGTGTCGTCCCCGGGCTGAACCGCGAGTTCCGGTTCAACCGGCTGCCGGCGGCCGGGCTGGCGGGGGCGCCGCTGCTCGGCATCCTCTTCGGGCTCGGGTGGACCCCGTGTATCGGCCCGACGCTCGCAGCGGTGCAGACCCTCGCGTTCACGGAGGGCAGCGCGGGGCGCGGCGCCGTGCTGTCCCTGGTGTACTGCTTCGGGCTCGGACTCCCGTTCATCCTCGCCTCGCTGGCCTACCGCAGGGCGCTCGGCGCGTTCGGCTGGGTGAAGCGCCACTACCGCCTGGTCACCGCCATCGGCGGGGCGATGCTCGTCGCCATCGGCCTGCTGCTCGCCAGCGGGCTCTGGGTCGAGCTAACCGCTGTACTGCAAGGCTGGGCCGCGAACTACACGACGGTGATCTGACATGGCCGCGAAACCGTCACCAGGCGAAGCCGAGACCGCCCTGCCCGAAGGGCACGTCAAGGCGCCCAAGCGTGACACCGGCAAGGGCGGCGCGCCGCCCGCGCTGTCGGTCACGGGGTGGGCCCGCTGGACGTGGCGCACCCTGACCTCGATGCGCACGGCGCTCGTCCTGCTCTTCCTCCTCGCCATCGGCGCGATCCCGGGGTCGCTGCTGCCGCAGCGCACGGTCAGCGTCGAGCAGGTGCAGAACTACTTCGTGGAGAACCCCGACCTCGCGCCGTGGCTCGACCGCTTCGCCCTCTTCGACGTCTACTCCTCGCCGTGGTACTCGGCCATCTACCTGCTCCTGTTCGTCTCCCTGACCGGCTGTGTGCTGCCGCGCGCAGCGGTGCACATCCGGGCGATGCGGGCGCGGCCGCCGAAGACCCCGCGCCACCTCAACCGGATGCCGTACGCGGCGCGCTTCACCACCGCGGCGAGCCCCGAGGACGCACTCGCCGCGGCCCGCACGGCGCTCAAGCGCTACCGGACCGACGAGGTCGCCGAGACCGGCGGCGGCTCGATCGCCGCCGAGAAGGGGTACCTGCGGGAGACGGGCAACGTCCTGTTCCACTTCGCGCTGCTCGCGCTGCTGATCTCCCTGGGGATCGGCTCGTTCTTCGGCTACCGCGGCAACATGGTGGTCATCGAGGGCGAGGGGTTCGCGAACACGCCGACGTCCTTCGACGCCTTCCACCCGGGGACGGCCATCGGCCCGGAGGACCTCCAGCCGTTCTCCTTCTCGGTCGAGGACTTCCAGGCCGAGTTCATCCAGGACGGCAGACTCAACGGCCAGGCACTGTCCTTCTCCGCCGACCTGAGCTACCAGGAGTCGCCGGAGGCGCCCCAGGGCACCCACAAGCTCGAGGTGAACCACCCGCTGTCCGTCGACGGAGCCCAGGTGTACCTGCTGGGGCGCGGCTACGCGCCGGCCTTCAAGGTGACCGACTCCGAGGGCAACGTGGTGTACGACCAGGCGGTCCCGTTCATCTACCGCGACGAGGCGACGTTCACCTCCGACGGTGTGGTGAAGGTGCCCGACAGCGTCCCGGAGCAGCTCGGGTTCACCGCGGTCTTCCTGCCGTCGGCGGCGGAGTCGGAGAACGGCATGCTCGTCTCGGACTTCCCGGACGACCGGAACCCGGTCATCACCCTCCAGGGCTACAAGGGCGACCTGGGGATCGACTCGGGCGAGGCGCAGTCCGTCTACCAGCTCGACACCGACGACATGAAGAAGGTCGGCAAGTCGCCCGAGATGAAGCCGGGCGACGTCTGGGAGCTGCCCGACGGTTCGGGCAAGATCGAGTTCACCGGGGTCAAGGACCACCTGAGCATGCAGGTCAACAGCAATCCCGGGCGCATCCCGGCGCTGCTGTCGGCGGCGGCGGCCGTTCTCGGCCTGATCGCCACACTGTTCGTCCGGCCGCGCCGGGCCTGGGTCCGCGCGCGCACCGGGGAGGACGGGCGTACGGTGGTCGAGGTCGCGGGGCTCGCCAAGGCCGACACCAGCGGTGCCGCCACGGAGTTCCACGAGCTCAGTCTCCGCGTCCGTGCCGACCTCCGGGCGAGTGAACGGTCCGACGCAGCGGACGAACCGAGCGGGCCGGAGTCGCCCGATTCCCAGCAGGGCACGCAAAAGGGGTAGTTGTGGGTTACATGTTCGCCGCCGAGCCGGTCGTGGACGAGCAGATGGCGTCGTTGAGCGACTCCATGATCATCGGCATGATCGTCGCGTACGCCGCGGCGCTGTTCCTCTTCGCGCTGGAGGCCGCCTACGGGCGCCGCGTGACACTGCGCAGCAGGGACTCGGCCATGGCGACCGTCGGCGCGGGGGGCGCCGGGGGCGCAGACGCGGCCGACGACATGACGGTCAACGTCCGCGACGCCGAACCCGAGACCAGCGTGGCCAAGCACGCCGTGGGCACGGCGGGGCTCGCCGCGACCATCGTCGCGTTCCTGCTGAACGGCGCCCAGATCGTCACTCGCGGCATCGCGGCCGACCGGTGGCCGTGGGGCAACATGTTCGAGTTCGTGGTCGCCATCTGCCTGTGCACGGTCGCGGTGTTCCTGTTCGCCGCGTTCCGCTACAAGGCCCGCTACCTCGGCACCTTCGTGCTCGTCCCGGTGCTGCTGCTGCTCGGTATCGCGGTCAGGTGGCTCTACACCGAGGCCGGACCGGTGATCCCGGCGCTGCACTCGTACTGGATCGCCATCCACGTGTCGGCGGCGATCCTCGCCACGGGCGGCTTCATGGTGTCGGCGTCGGCGGGCGTCACCTACCTCATCGCCCACAAGGTGGAGCTGCGCCGCGCGGCGGGGGAGACCGTCACCGGCATCGCGGCGAAGCTGCCGAGCGCCGAGCTGCTCGACCGCGTGTCGCACCGGTTCATCCTCTTCGCGTTCCCGCTGTGGACGTTCGGCATCATCGCCGGGGCGATCTGGGCCGACGAGGCGTGGGGCCGCTTCTGGGGCTGGGACCCCAAGGAGGTGTGGTCGTTCATCACCTGGACGGTCTACGCCGCCTACCTGCACGCACGCGCAACGGCGGGCTGGCGCGGCCCCAAGTCCACCTGGATCGGGCTCGCCGGGTTCGCGTGCCTGATGTTCAATTTCTTCGCGGTGAATTACCTGTTCAGCGGTTTGCACTCGTACGCGTGACGCACAGCAGAGTGGGGCCGGTCCCTGGTTCGGGGCCGGCCCCACTCTGCTGTGCACGTGCTCGGCCCCCAGGGGGTGCGGGGCCGGTGGAAGGTCACTCCTCGGGGTTGATCCTCTTGTTCAACCCGCGGAGGAAGTCGGGGTCGTCGTCGGGGCCGACAGGTCCGCCGCGATTGGTGGGCTGCTGGAAGTCCGACGGGTCGAGGTCCTCGGCGGAGGCGGGGTCCATCGGGGGGTCGGCCGGGTCGGGCGCGGGCGCCCGGGGACGGCCGAAGAACAGCCAGAACAGCGACCCGAACAGGGGGAACAGCACGATCAGGACGACCCACAGGTACTTGTGCAGGTTGCGTACTTCATCGACCGGGCTCGTCAGCGCGTCGAAGAACGCGTAGACCCACAGCACGATCGAGAGCAGCGTGAAAAGGGCACCGAGCCACACCATGGTTCCAGCCTAGCTGCTGTGTCGGCGGGCGCAGCAGGATCGGCGGATCGTCCGGGTGCCGGGAGTGCCTGTGCGGTAGGCGCGTGGGGTGCCGTGGCCGGTCGGGATCGTCAGTGGGAGGTCTCGCTGGCCTCCCCGTGCAGCAGAGCGCGTACCTCCGACTCGCGGAACCGGCGGTGTCCCCCGGGCGTGCGGATGCTGCTGATGCGACCTGAGGCCGCCCAACGGGTGACCGTCTTCGGGTCGACCCGGAACAGGGAGGCCACCTCGCCAGGTGTCAGCAGCCTTTCGCTTCCTCTTTCCACCTTTACATCCCCCTTCGGGCCCGGCTCAGAAGTGCTCTGGCGGGCGTTTGCTCCCCTAGTGTGCATGAGTTAGTCCGTTTCCTCCCTAGTTTTCGTAAAAACAAGGCCGAAGAGGTCGCGACGACGCAATATGTGATCGGAACGTAATATTCATTTCGGACGGTCTCTTAATGCGTCGGTTGATGGGGGAACGCGTACTCTGCGGCCGGGTGCGGCGGCGCCGGAGGTCCCCCCAAGGCGAACCGCGACGGCGGTGAGAGGTCGCGCGAGGTGCCCCCTACCATGGGAAGAGCGGGTTCTCCGGTTCCGGTAGGGCACGGGAGTGCGGTGCCGGCCTGCGGCGATGGTCCGTCGCGGCCGCGGCGCGGGCGTAGGGCGCCGGGGTCCCCAACCTAATAGCCGACTCGTCCGTTGTGAGGCAGTTTCCATGCGCAGCGTCTTCGCCTACACCGCATCGCGGCTCCTTCTCTTCGCGATCGCCTACGGCATTGTGGTCCTGCTCGGTGGGCGCAGCCTCTTCGCGATCGTCGTGGCGTTCCTGGCGAGCGGCCTGGTGAGTTACTTCGTGCTGTCCGCGCAGCGCGACGCGATGTCCGCCGCGGTCGCCTCGGGCATCGATCGGATGCGCGGCGTGGGCTCCCGGCTGGAGGCCGGCGCCGCCCAGGAGGACGACGCCGCCGATTCGGTGCGCGCGCAGGCCGCGGCACAGGACCGAGACGGCGCGACGGAGGAGCCCGCGGACGACCCCGATCCGGTCGCGGCGGCCCCCGCACCGGGCGACGGCGACCGCGACCCCGCCGCGACCAGTGGGCAGCACTGACGACGTCCCCCTCGCTCGCCGACGACGCACCTCCCGCGGTCCGGGCGCCCGTCCGCAGACAGCGGGCACGCACCGAAAACACATGGCCGACCACACACCGTAGCGGTTCCGGCCCGTCCGGGTGGGCGAAGTCCGATGCCGGTCCCATGGGACCGGGTCCGGCCCGTCCGGGGCCCGATCTAGGCTGGGCGTCATGACGCGCGCGGAACTCGACAAGCAGCCCCAAGACGTCGCAGCGATGTTCGACGGCATCGCCGACCGCTACGACCTGGTGAACGACGTCCTCTCCCTCGGGCAGGACCGCATCTGGCGGCGCGCCGTCGTGAACGCTGTCGACGCCTACAGCGGCGAACTGGTCCTCGACCTCGCCGCGGGCACCGCGACCTCCTCGGAACCCCTGACCGCCAAGGGCGCCAGGGTCATCGCGAGCGACTTCTCGCAGGGCATGCTGAAGGTCGGCGCGCAGCGCCGCGGCGGCGCATCGGTGCGCGGGGTGACGATGGTGGCCGGCGACGCTCTGGCGCTGCCGTTCGCCGACGCGACCTTCGACGCCGTCACCATCTCCTTCGGCCTGCGCAACGTCAACGACACCCATCGGGCGCTCGCCGAACTGCTGCGGGTGACCCGGCCCGGCGGCAGGATCGTGGTCTGCGAGTTCAGCCACCTGCCCATCGGGGTCCTCGACACGGTCTACAACCAGTACCTGATGGCGGCGCTCCCCAAGATCGCCGGCCGGTTCACGGCGAACTCGGCCGCCTACGACTACCTCTCCGAGTCGATCATGGCGTGGCCGGACCAGCGCGAGCTGGCCGCGGTGATGCAGGGCGCCGGATGGTCCAAGGTGGCGTGGCGCAACCTGTCGCTGGGGGTCGTCGCGCTGCACCGCGCCGTGCGCCCGTGACCCCCCGGCGGCCCGGCCGCCGTCGGCGGCGCCGGGGTGGAACCGCTCCCGGCTGCCGGTTTATATAGGTCTTATCTCTATTCCGCCCCGGCCGAATCGGGTTCCGCCGCGGTTCGTGCGCGGAATTTCATTCGGACAATTCGGACACTATGCAGGTCGGAGCCTTATAACGGCATCGACATTGCACCGTTGTCGGGATATGGCTGAATCAGGGGTGGGGGTCGCTCGTCGCTCGGTAAAGGTCTAGACTTTCGGCCACACGCCTTGTGAAGTGCTTCACAAGCGAACTAGTTCCCGGTTCACCCGTTGCCACGGCCGGACCGGGCCGCTAGTCCACAACCGCATGACCGCAGCCACAAGCATCCGCACGCTCTTCGCAGAACCGCGCCCGCACGCGGCATTCCGCGGCGTGCGGTGTCCCGCGAGAGCAGTCAGGACCATTCCGTGAGCGAGACCGCAGCGACCTCACCGTCCGTCCGTGAAAGCGCCGACGCCGATGTGATCGTCGTCGGCGCGGGGCCGGCCGGGTCGACGGCCGCCTATTACCTCGCACAGTCCGGGCTCGACGTCCTGGTACTGGAGAAGTCCGCGTTCCCCCGCGAGAAGGTGTGCGGCGACGGCCTGACTCCGCGCGCGGTCAAGCAGCTCATCGCCATGGGGATCACCTTCGAGGACCCGGCCTGGGTCAAGAACCACGGCCTGCGGATCATCGGCGGCGGCACCCGGCTCGAACTGCCCTGGCCGGACCTTGCCGCGTACCCCTCCTACGGCCTGGTGCGCACCCGCCAGGACTTCGACCAGATCCTCGTGAACCAGGCGGTCAAGGCCGGTGCGACCCTCATGGAGCGCACCACCGTCACCGCGCCGCTGATCGACGCCCGCAGCAACCGCATCGTCGGCGTCCAGGCGAAGAACAGCGACCGCGAGCCGGTGACCTACCGCGCCCCGCTGGTCCTCGCCGCCGACGGCAACTCCTCGCGGCTGTCGGTCGCCATGGGCATCCGCAAGCGCGACGACCGCCCCATGGGCGTCGCCGTGCGCACCTACTTCACCAGCCCCCGGCACGACGACGACTACCTGGAGTCCTGGCTGGAGCTGTGGGACAAGAGCAGCGGCAAGGACGTGCTGCTGCCGGGCTACGGCTGGGTCTTCGGCGTCGGCGACGGCACCAGCAACGTCGGCCTGGGCATCCTCAACTCCACGGCGTCGTTCAAGGACGTCGACTACCGCAAGCTGCTGCGCCGCTGGGCCGACTCCATGCCCGAGGAGTGGGGCTTCACCGAGGACAACCAGGTGGGCCCCATCCGCGGCGCCGCGCTGCCGATGGGCTTCAACCGCGTCCCCCACTACTCGCGCGGGATGCTGCTCCTCGGCGACTCCGGCGGCATGGTCAACCCGTTCAACGGCGAGGGCATCGCCTACGCCATGGAGGCGGGCAAGATCGCCGCGGACGTCGTCGTGCAGGCGTCCAGCCGGCTGACCGTCGCCGAGCGCGAACGCACGCTGCTGAGCTACCGCAGCATCCTGAGCGACACCTACGGCGGCTACTACACGCTCGGCCGCTACTTCGTGAAGGCCATCGGCCAGCCGGAGTTCATGAAGTACGCGACCAAGTACGGGCTGCCGCAGCGCACCCTCATGCGGTTCACCCTCAAGATGCTGGCGAACCTCACCGAACCCAGTCACGGGGACGCCATGGACCGGCTGATCAACGGAATGTCCAAGATCACCCCGGCCGCATAACCGGACGACAACGAGCGGGACCACAAGGAAGACCCTGGGGACCACACAGCCATGCCCACTCTGATTGAATGGCCAGCCGCCCATGTGAACCCAATCACATGGCCCGGCGCCGCCGTGTCCACGGCGACAGTGTGCGCCGACGAGCCCGGGGGCAGCGTGCGCGCGCGGCCCCGTGGCGACAGGAACGGGAGCAGCTAGCGATGGAGTTGTACGCGCCCATCTTCGTGCTCGCCGGTATCGGCGCGGCGTTCGTCGCCGTCTCGATGCTGGTCGGTTCCCTCGCGGGGCCGAAGCGGTACAACCGCGCGAAGCTCCAGCCGTACGAGTGCGGGATCGAGCCGACCCCGCAGCCGGCCGGCGGCGGCCGGTTCACGATCAAGTACTACATGGCGGCGATGCTGTTCATCGTCTTCGACATCGAGATCGTCTTCCTCTACCCCTGGGCGGTCCACCTGAACCAGATGGGGCTGTTCGCGCTGATCGCGATGCTGCTCTTCCTGGTGAACGTGTCGATCGTCTACGCATACGAGTGGCGCCGCGGCGGCCTGGAGTGGGACTGAGCGCAGTGCCGAGAACGCAGTCGATGACACCGACACCAACCGGGTCGAGCGACTCGGAAAGGGGGTTCGCCTGATGGGAATCGAGGAGAAGCTGCCCAGCGGCATCCTGCTGACGACGGTCGAGCAGGTGGCGGGATTCGTCCGCAAGACCTCGATGTGGCCCGCGACCTTCGGCCTCGCCTGCTGCGCCATCGAGATGATGTCCGTGGGCGGTCCGCACTACGACCTCGCCAGGTTCGGCATGGAGAAGTTCGGCGCCACACCGCGCCAGGCCGACCTGATGATCGTCGCCGGCAGGGTGAGCCAGAAGATGGCACCCGTCCTGCGCCAGATCTACGACCAGATGCCCGGCCCGAAGTGGGTCATCGCGATGGGGGTCTGCGCGTCCAGCGGCGGCATGTTCAACAACTACGCCATCGTGCAGGGCGTCGACCACGTCGTCCCTGTCGACATCTACCTCCCGGGTTGTCCGCCGCGGCCCGAAATGCTGCTGCACGCGGTCATGAAGCTGCACGACAACGTGCAGCACGAGAAGCTCGGCGCGCACCGCGACCGCGAGATCGAGGAACTCGACCAGCGGCAGCTCCGGACCCTGCCACTGATCGAACGGCCCGAAGGGGCGCAACGGTGAGCACCAACGAACACGAAGGCAAGCCTAACCTCAATAGCGAGGAGAACGCACCCGCGCGGCGCGGTGAAGAGCGTCTCACCTCCCCGGTGCGGGGCACGGGCCTGTTCGGCGCGCAGACCACGGGCGACACCTCGGGGTACGGCGGCCTGGTCGTGCGCGGCACGGCGCCGCTCGGCTCCGAGCGCCCGTACACCGACCCCGACGACCCGCACACCGCGTTCTTCGACGACGTCGCCGACAAGATCGAGGCGTCACTGGGCGCCACCGACGTCGGCTACGGCGACGCCGTGGAACGGGTCGTGGTCGACCGCGGCGAGATCACCTTCCACGTCCGCCGCGAGGCCCTGCTCACGCTGGCGCGCCGGCTGCGCGACGACGAGGCGCTGCGCTTCGAGCTGTGCATCGGCGTCACCGGCGTCCACTACCCGAGCGACACCGGCCGGGAGCTGCACGCGGTCTACGAGTTCCGGTCGATCACCCACAACCGGAAGATCCGGCTCGAGGTGGCCTGCCCGGACGCCGATCCGCACATCCCGTCGATCGTGTCCGCCTATCCCACGAACGACTGGCACGAGCGGGAGGCGTGGGACTTCTTCGGCATCGTCTTCGACGGCCACCCCGCGCTGACCCGGATCCAGATGCCGGACGACTGGCATGGGCACCCCCAGCGCAAGGACTACCCGCTGGGCGGGATCCCGGTGGAGTACCGCGGCGCGAAGATCCCGCCGCCGGACGAGCGGAGGTCGTACGCATGAGCGCCCAGCGGCGAGCTGAGTGGACGAGGGGAGCGCGGGCATGAGTACAGCTCCCACTGAGGACTACATCGACGCTTCGGGCGGCGACTGGGACCAGGTGGTCGAGGCGGCGCAGAAGTCCAGCGCCGAGCGCCTCGTCGTGAACATGGGCCCGCAGCACCCCTCGACCCACGGCGTCCTCCGGCTGATCCTCACCCTCGACGGCGAGAGCGTCACCGAGGCGCGGGTCGGCATCGGGTACCTGCACACCGGCATCGAGAAGAACATGGAGTACCGAACGTGGACGCAGGGCTCCACGTTCGTGACCCGCATGGACTACCTGACGCCGCTGTTCAACGAGACGGCGTACTGCCTCGCGGTGGAGAAGCTGCTGGGCATCACCGATTCGATCCCCGAGCGGGCGAGCGTCATCCGGGTGCTCATGATGGAGCTCAACCGGATGTCGTCGCACTTCGTGGCCATGGCGACGTTCGGCATGGAGCTGGGCGCCACCACGATCATGACCAACGGGTTCCGCGAGCGGGAGATGGTGCTCGACATCTTCGAGCACATCACCGGCCTGCGGATGAACCACGCCTACGTGCGGCCGGGCGGCGTCTCCCAGGACCTCCCGGCCAGCGCCATCCCCAAGATCAAGGAACTGCTGGTCGAGATGCCGAAGCGCATCAAGGTCATGCGCAAGCTCCTCGATGAGAACCCGATCTACCTGGCGCGGACCCGCAACGTCGCGCACCTGAACCTGGCGGGCTGCATGGCGCTCGGGCTCACCGGGCCGCTGGTGCGCGCCTCGGGCCTGGCGTGGGACCTCCGCAAGGCGCAGCCCTACTGCGGGTACGAGGACTACGACTTCGACATCCCGGTGTCCGACGGCGGCGACGTGTACGCGCGCTACCGGGTCAGGGTGGCCGAGATCGAGCAGAGCCTGCGCATCGTCCAGCAGTGCATGGACCGGTTGCAGGCCGGCCCGGTGATGGTCGAGGACGCCAAGATCGCGTGGCCGGCGCGGCTCGCCATCGGGCCCGACGGCCTGGGCAACTCGCCCGACCACATCGCGCACATCATGGGCGGCTCGATGGAGGCGCTCATCCACCACTTCAAGATCGTGACCGAGGGCTTCCGGGTCCCGGCCGGGCAGGCGTACGCGGCCGTGGAGAGCGCCAAGGGCGAACTCGGCTGCTACGCGGTCAGCGACGGCGGCCCGCGCCCCTACCGGACGCACTTCCGCGACCCCTCCTTCGTGCACCTCCAGGCGGTCGCCGCCATGTGCGAGGGCGGCTCGGTCGCCGACGTGGTCGCGGCCGTGGCCAGTATCGACCCCGTAATGGGAGGGGTAGACCGCTAATGCCTTTCAGTGACGAGGCGCTGGCCCGCATGGCGCCCGACGCCAAGGAGATCATCGCGCGCTACCCGCGCGAACGCTCGGCGCTGCTGCCGCTGCTGCACCTGGTGCAGTCGGAGGAGGGGTTCGTCAGCACCGACGGGATCGCGTTCTGCGCCGACCAGCTCGGCATCACCACGGCCGAGGTCACCGCCGTCGCGACCTTCTACACCATGTACAAGCGGCGGCCCGGCGGCGACTACCACGTCGGGGTGTGCACCAACACGCTGTGCGCGGTCATGGGCGGCGACGAGATCTTCGCGACCCTCAAGGACCACCTCGGTGTCGGCAACGGGGGTACCACCGACGACGGCAAGGTGTCCCTTGAGCACGTCGAGTGCAACGCCGCCTGCGACTTCGCCCCCGTGGTGATGGTCAACTGGGAGTTCTTCGACGACCAGACCCCCGAGTCCGCCACGGCGCTGGTGGACGACCTGCGCCTCGGCAACGACGTCAAGCCCACCCGCGGGCCGGAGTCGCTCTGCACCTGGAAGCAGGCGTCCCGGGTCCTCGCCGGGTTCTCCGACGGCCGCGGCGGCGAGGGCGTGCAGGCGTCCGGGCCGTCCCTCGCCGGTCTGGAGCTGGCGCGCGAGCGCGGCTGGTCGGCGCCCGACCCGAACGACCTTCCGGCGAAGCCCGCGCCCGAAAAGCCCGCGCCCGAAAAGGGAGACGCGAAGTGACCACCCTGACCCCCGTTCTCTCCAAGAACTGGGACCGTTCCGACTCCTTCACCCTGGACGCCTACCGCGAGACCGGCGGCTACGGCCCGCTGCACACCGCGCTGGGCATGGCGCCCGACGCGCTGGTCGACCTGGTCAAGGGCTCCGGGCTGCGCGGCCGCGGCGGTGCGGGCTTCCCCACCGGGATGAAGTGGGGTTTCCTGCCGAAGGACAACCCCAACCCCCGCTACCTCGTCGTCAACGCCGACGAGTCGGAGCCGGGCACGTGCAAGGACATCCCGCTGATGCTGGCGAACCCGCACGCGCTCGTCGAGGGCGTCGCCATCGCCTCCTACGCGATCAAGGCGAACCAGGCGTTCATCTACGTGCGCGGCGAGGTCCTGCACGTCATCCGGCGCATGCAGCACGCCGTGGCCGAGGCGTACGCCGCCGGGCTGCTCGGCAGGGACATCCTCGGCTCGGGCTACGACCTGGACGTCGTGGTCCACGCCGGCGCCGGCGCCTACATCTGCGGCGAGGAGACGGCGCTGCTCGACTCGCTCGAGGGCTACCGCGGCCAGCCGCGGCTGAAGCCCCCGTTCCCCGCCGTCGCCGGCCTGTACGCCTCGCCGACGGTCGTGAACAACGTCGAGTCCATCGCCAGCGTCCCCAGCATCGTGGAGAACGGCGCCGACTGGTTCACCGCCATGGGCACCGAGAAGTCCGCGGGCTTCGGGTTCTTCTCGCTGTCGGGGCACGTCGCGAAGCCCGGCCAGTACGAAGCGCCCCTCGGCATCACGCTGCGGGAACTGCTCGACATGGCGGGCGGGATCCGGGCCGGGCACCGGTTGAAGTTCTGGACACCGGGCGGCTCGTCCACCCCGATCTTCACCGACGAGCACCTCGACACCCCGTTGGACTTCGAGTCGGTGGGCGCCGCCGGTTCGATGCTGGGCACCAGGGCGCTCCAGATCTTCGACGAGACCACCTGCGTGGTGAAGGCCGTCGGCCGGTGGATCTCGTTCTACGCGCACGAGTCCTGCGGCAAGTGCACGCCGTGCCGCGAGGGCAACTACTGGATGGTGCAGGTGCTCGACCGCCTGGAGAACGGCGAGGGCACCGAGGCCGACATCGAGAAGCTCCTCGACATCTGCGACAACCTGCTCGGCCGGTCCTTCTGCGCGCTGGGCGACGGCGCCGCCAGCCCGGTCATGTCCTCCATCCAGTACTTCCGGCAGGAGTACGTGGACCACATGGAGCAGCGCGGCTGCCCGTTCGACCATGCGAAATCGACCCTGTGGGGAGGGAACCGATGACCGTCGTCACCAACGCGGCCTCGGGCGGCACACCGGCGGTGCCGCCCGAGGATCTGGTCACCGTCACCATCGACGGCTTCGAGATCCAGGTCCCCAAGGGCACCCTGGTGATCCGGGCGGCCGAGCTGCTCGGCATCCAGATCCCGCGGTTCTGCGACCACCCGCTGCTCGACCCGGTGGGCGCCTGCCGCCAGTGCCTGGTGGAGATCCCCGACGCCGGCAACGGGCGGGGGATGCCCAAGCCGCAGGCGTCGTGCACCCTCACGGTCATGCCCGGCATGGTGGTCAAGACCCAGCTCACCTCTCCCGTCGCGGAGAAGGCGCAGCGCGGGATCATGGAGTTCCTGCTCATCAACCACCCGCTGGACTGCCCGGTCTGCGACAAGGGCGGCGAGTGCCCCCTCCAGAACCAGGCGATGTCGTCGGGGCAGGGCGAGACCCGCTTCCAGGACGTCAAGCGCACCTTCCCCAAGCCCATCCCGCTGTCCACCGAGGTGCTGCTGGACAGGGAGCGCTGCATCCAGTGCGCCCGCTGCACCCGCTTCTCCGCGCAGATCGCCGGCGACCCGTTCATCGAGCTGATGGAGCGGGGCGCCGACGAGCAGGTCGGCATCGCCGAAGGGCAGCCCTTCCAGTCCTACTTCTCCGGCAACACCGTGCAGATCTGCCCGGTCGGCGCGCTGACCGGTGCCGCGTACCGCTTCCGTTCGCGCCCGTTCGACCTGGTCAGCACGCCGAGCGTGTGCGAGCACTGCGCGTCCGGGTGCTCGCTGCGCACCGATCACCGGCGGGGCAAGGTCACCCGGCGCCTCGCCGGCGACGACCCGCGCGTCAACGAGGAGTGGAACTGCGACAAGGGCCGGTGGGCGTTCACCTACGCCACCCGGCCCGACCGGCTCACGCAGCCGCTGGTGCGCGACGCCGACAGCCGCGCGCTGGAGACCGCGTCCTGGCCCGAGGCGCTGACCCTCGCTGCGCAGGGGCTCGCGAAGGCCCGCGGCCGCGGCCGGATCGGCGTCCTCACCGGCGGCCGGCTCACCCTCGAGGACGCCTACGCCTACGCGAAGTTCGCGCGGGTCGCCCTGAACACCAACGACATCGACATGCGGGCCCGCGCCCACACCGCGGAGGAGGCCGACTTCCTGGCGTCCCGGGTGGCGGGGCGCGGCATCGAGGTCGGCTACGACGACCTGGAGAAGGCGCCGGCGGTGCTGCTCGCGGGGTTCGAACCCGAGGACGAGTCGCCCGTCGTCTTCCTCCGGCTGCGCAAGGCCGTCCGCAAGAACGGCCTCGCCGTCTACTCCATCGGCTCCCACACCACGCGGGGCCTGGCGAAGGTCGGCGGGACGCTGATCCCCGCGGCGCCGGGTGACGAGGCCGACGTCCTCGACACGCTGTTCGCCGAGTCGGCGGCCGCCGAGGCGGCGCTGGCCGCGCCCGGCGCGGTCATCCTCGTCGGGGAGCGGCTGGCCGAGACCGCCGGGGCGCTGTCCGCGGCGGCGCGGCTCGCCGACCGCACCGGCGCCCGGCTCGCGTGGGTGCCGCGCCGCGCGGGGGAGCGCGGCGCGCTGGAGGCCGGGGCGCTGCCCAACCTGCTGCCGGTCGGCCGCCCGGTCGCCGACGCCGACGCCCGCACCGAGGTCGCCCGCTCCTGGTCGGTCGGCGCGCTGCCGGACCGGCCCGGACGCGACGCGGCCGCCATCATCGCCGCAGCGGCGGCGGGCGAGCTGGACGCGCTGGTGGTCGCCGGGGTCGAGATCGACGACCTGCCCGACCCCGACGGCGTCCGCGCGGCCCTCGCCCGGGTGCCGTTCATCGTCAGTCTGGAGCTGCGCGCGAGTGACGTCACCGACCGCGCCGACGTGGTCCTGCCCGTCGCGGCGGTCGCGGAGAAGTCGGGGACGTTCGTCGACTGGGAGGGCCGCGGCCGCCCGTTCGACAACGCGTTGAAGGTCCCCGGGGCGCTGTCGGACCTGCGGGTCCTCTCGGCGGTCGCGGACGAGATGGACGTCCACCTCGGGCTGCCCGACGCCGAGGCGGCCCGCCGCGAAATGGCGGAGCTCGGCTCCTGGCGCGGCACGCGGGTCGCCGACCCTGCGTCGCACGGGGCCGAGCGCGAGCGTCCGCCCGCCGGCCGGGCGGTGCTCGCCACCTGGCGCCAGCTCCTCGGCACCGGCCGCATGGAGGACGGCGAGCCCTACCTTGCCGGGACCGCCCGCCCCGCGATCGCGCGAGTGTCCGCCGCGACGGCGGCGGAGGCCGGCGTCGCCGACGGCGGCCTGCTGCGGGTCACCGGCGGCAACGGCGCGGTGGACGTCCCCGTGGCCGTCGACGCGGCAATGCCCGACCGGGTGGTGTGGCTGCCCGCGAACGCCAAGGACTGCGACGTCCGCCGCGACCTCAAGGTCGGCGCCGGGGCGGTCGTGGAGCTCGCGGCCGGGACCACGGCCGCGTCGGCAGGCACGAGTGCTGGGAGCGACGAGTCATGACCGGTGTGCCGATGCTGTCGGGAACGGCGGCGCAGGTCGCGGCCGAGCCGGGGTTGGAAGCCTTCGGCAACGACCCGTGGTGGATCGTGACCATCAAGGCGCTCGCGATCTTCGTGTTCCTGATGGTCTGCGTGCTGATGATGATCATGGCGGACCGGAAGGTCATGGGCCGCATGCAGCAGCGCCACGGGCCCAACCGGTTCGGGCCGTGGGGCCTGCTGCAATCCCTCGCCGACGGCGTCAAGCTGTCGCTGAAGGAGGACCTGATCCCGCGCAACGTCGACAAGGCCGTGTACATCGCCGCTCCGGCGATCGCCGCGGTCCCGGCGTTCATCGCGTTCTCCATCATCCCCGTGGGGCCCGAGGTCACCATGTTCGGGGTGGAGACCCGGTTGCAGCTCACCGACCTGCCGATCGCGGCGCTGCTGGTGCTCGCGACCGCGTCGATCGGGGTCTACGGGATCGTGCTCGGCGGGTGGGCGTCGCAGTCGCCCTACGCCCTGCTCGGTGGCCTGCGGGCCTCGGCGCAGGTCATCAGCTACGAGATCGCGATGGGGCTGTCGTTCGTCGCGGTGTTCATCTTCTCCGGGACGATGACCACCTCGGGGATCGTCGAGGCGCAGAAACCCCTGTGGTTCGCGATCATCCTGTTCCCGTCCTTCCTGATCTACCTGATCACGATGATCGGCGAGACGAACCGGCTGCCGTTCGACCTCGCCGAGGGCGAGGGCGAGATCGTCGGCGGCTTCATGACCGAGTACGGCTCGATGAAGTTCACCATGTTCTTCCTCGCGGAGTACGTGAACATGGTGACCGTCGCGGCGGTGTCCGTCACCTTCTTCCTCGGCGGCTACCTCGCGCCGGGGCCGCTGGTGTCGGTGTGGCCGGGCGCGAACGAGGGCTGGTGGCCGGCGCTGTGGTGGCTGCTCAAGTTCATGGCCGTCATGTTCCTGTTCATCTGGACCCGCGGCTCCCTGCCCCGCACGCGCTACGACCAGCTCATGGCGCTGGGCTGGAAGATCCTCATCCCGATCCAGCTCGTCTGGATCACCGTGGTGGCGACCATGGTCGTCCTCGGCAACGAGGGCTTCGGGTACGCCGTCACGGGCGGCGTGGGGCTCGGCTTCGTCGTGGTGATCGCCGCCGTCCTCGCCGTGTGGCGCAGGCAGCACAACAAGTCCAAGGCCGCGGAGTCCGCCGAACGCGTCGAGGAGGCCCGCGCGATGCGCACCGACCCGGCCTTCGGCGGGTTCCCCGTCCCACCGACCACCGCCCCGCACTACGGCAGCAGTGTCCTCGCGGAGCGGACCGAGACGAACTCACCGGCCTCGACCAAGAAGCGTGAGGAGGTTACCGGTGCTTGACTGGCTCAACCCCGTGAAGGGGTTCGGCGTCACCTTCCACACCATGTTCAAGAAGGTGCCGACCGTCGAATACCCCGAGGTGAAGGCGCCCACCGCGCCCCGCTTCCACGGCCGCCACCAGCTCAACCGCTGGCCCGACGGCCTGGAGAAGTGCATCGGCTGCGAGCTGTGCGCCTGGGCGTGTCCCGCCGACGCGATCTACGTCGAAGGCGGCGACAACACCGAGGCGGAGCGCTACTCGCCGGGCGAGCGCTACGGCAGGGTGTACCAGATCAACTACCTGCGCTGCATCCTGTGCGGGCTGTGCATCGAGGCGTGCCCCACCAGGGCGCTCACCATGACCAACGAGTACGAGCTCGCCGACGACAACCGCGAGAGCCTCATCTTCACCAAGGAGCAGCTCCTCGCTCCGCTGGTGGAGGCGATGGAGGCCCCGCCGCACCCGATGCGCCTCGGCGAGACCGAAGAGGACTACTACCTGATGGGCCGCGCCGGCGGCACCGGGGCGCAGAGCACGGACAGCGAGGCGAAGCAGTGACCACCGCTCCCGTCCCGCTCCAGGTGACCACCTCCGCCGCCGCCATCTCCGGTGGTGAGACCGCGGCGTTCTGGGTCATCGGCACGATCGTCGTGCTCGCGGCGCTCGGCGTCGTCTTCAGCAAGAAGGCCGTGCACTCGGCGATGATGATGGCGACCGTGATGATCGGGCTGGCCGTGTTCTACGGCATCAACGAGGCCCCCTTCCTCATGGTCGTGCAGATCGTCGTCTACACCGGCGCCGTCCTGATGCTGTTCCTGTTCGTGCTGATGCTCATCGGCGTGAGCTCGGCCGACTCCCTGGTCGAGACGATCAAGGGGCAGCGGCTGCTGACCGCCGTCATCGCGCTGTGCTTCCTCGGGGCGCTGGCCCTGGGGCTGACCAGGATCTCCACCGACGGGCCCGTGGGACTCGCCGCGGGCGAGGCCGCGGCCGGCGGCAACATCTCCTGGATCGCGACCGAGGTGATCTACCGCTACGTCATCGCCTTCGAGGCGACCGCGGCGCTGCTCATCACGGCGGTCCTCGGGGCGCTGGTGCTGGCGCACAGCGTGCGCATCGGCAAGCGCCCCTCGCAGCGGGAGACGGCGCGCGACCGCATCCGCGGCGACCACCCGACCCCCCTGCCCGGCCCCGGCACCTACGCGCGCCACAACGCGATCGACATGCCGGCCCTGCTGCCCGACGGTACGGTCGCGAAGCTGTCGCTCAACCCCGTCCTGACGGCGCGCGACCCCGAACACCAGTCGGACGTGCCGCAGGACGTCCGGATGACGGTCGCGGCGCCCGAGCCGGGCGGCGGCGCCGACTCCGCCGCCTCCAAGGAGCGGGGCGGCGCGCCGGACGACAGTGAACAGAGCGCCGTGGCGACCGACCGGGCCGAGCGCCCGGCGGGCGAGCCGGGCGACGCGGAAGCGGGGCGGTAACCGTGGACCCGATGAACTACATCGCCCTCGCGGCGGTCCTGTTCACCATCGGCGCGGTCGGCGTGCTGGTGCGCCGCAACGCGATCATCGTCTTCATGTGCGTCGAGCTGATGCTCAACGCGTGCAACCTCGCGCTCGTCACGTTCGCGCGGCTGCATGGCGACATCGAAGGCCAGGTCATCGCGTTCTTCGTGATGGTCGTGGCGGCAGCGGAAGTGGTCGTCGGCCTCGCCATCATCATGCAGATCTTCCGGACACGCAGGTCGGCGTCTGTCGATGACGCCAACCTGCTCAAGCACTAGAGGGCGCTGGGCATGTCTGCACTACACCTCGCGGCCGAGGCGCACTACACCCCGGCCGTCGATGCCGGGGGCGCGGTCCTGGGCGGCGTCTGGCTGCTGATCGCCCTGCCGCTCCTCGGCGCCGCGGTCCTGCTGCTCGGCGGGCGGCGCACCAACGCCTGGGGGCACTGGCCGGCGATCGCCATGTCGCTGGCCAGCTTCGCCTGGGGGGTCGCGGCGCTGTTCGCGATGCTGGGGCGGGCCCCCGACGAACGGGTCATTGCGGCGAAGGGCTACGAGTGGGTGGCGGTCGGCGACCTCTCCCTGCGCGTCGACTTCCTGCTCGACCCGCTGTCGATCAGCTTCGTGCTGCTCATCACCGGCGTCGGCTCGCTCATCCACATCTACTCCGTGGGCTACATGGCCCACGACGACGACCGGCGGCGGTTCTTCGGCTACCTGAACCTGTTCGTCGCGGCCATGCTGCTGCTGGTCCTCGCCGACAACTACGCGGTCCTGTTCATCGGGTGGGAAGGCGTGGGCCTCGCGTCCTACCTGCTCATCGGGTTCTGGCAGGCCAAGCCGTCGGCGGCGGCAGCGGCGAAGAAGGCGTTCCTGGTGAACCGGGTCGGCGACCTCGGCCTGCTCATCGCGATCATGCTGATGTTCACCACCTTCGGCAGCGTCGCGTTCTCCGACGTGTTCACCGGGCTCGACGGCGCCTCCCAGGGCGTGCTGACGGCGATCGGGCTGCTGCTGCTCCTCGGGGCGTGCGGCAAGTCCGCGCAGCTGCCGCTCCAGTCCTGGCTGCTGGACGCGATGGAGGGCCCGACCCCGGTGTCGGCGCTGATCCACGCGGCGACCATGGTCACCGCCGGCGTCTACCTGATCGTCCGCTCGGGCCTGGTGTTCCAGGCCGCGCCCGCAGCGCAGCTCGCCGTGGCCGTCGTCGGCGCGGCGACACTGCTCGCCGGGGCGATCATCGGCTGCGCCAAGGACGACATCAAGAAGGCGCTGGCCGGGTCGACCATGAGCCAGATCGGCTACATGACGCTCGCCGCCGGGCTGGGCCCCATCGGCTACGCCGCGGCGATCGCGCACCTCATCACGCACGGCTTCTTCAAGGCGGGGCTGTTCCTCGGCGCCGGGTCGGTCATGCACGGCATGAACGACGAGGTCGACATGCGCAAGTACGGCGGCCTCGCCCGGTCCATGCCCATCACCTTCGCCACGTTCGGCGCCGGCTACCTCGCCATCATCGGGGTGCCGTTCCTGTCGGGCTGGTGGACCAAGGAGGGCATCATCCAGGCGGCGTTCGACGTGGGCGGCACCCAGGGGCAGGTCCTCGGCTGGGCCACCCTCCTCGGTGCCGGGCTGACCGCGTTCTACATGTCGCGGATCATGTTCATGACCTTCTTCGGCGCGAAGCGGTGGGACGACGGCGTGCACCCGCACGAGTCCCCGGCGTCCATGACCGGCCCGATGGTCGTGCTCGCTGTCGGCTCGCTCGGACTGGGCGCGCTGCTGGTGTTCAACTACGCCTTCGCCGGGTTCCTCGCGCCGGTCGTCGGCGAACCGCACCACGAGTTCGACCTCGCGCACATGCTGACCAGCCCCTACTCGCTGATCGCCCTGGGCGTGATGGTTGTGGGGGTCGGGTTCGCGTGGCTGCGCTACGGCCGCGCGGCCGTGCCGCGCGAGGCGCCCAAGGGCAACTTCGTCACCGTGGCGGCGCGCAACGAGCTCTACGGCAACGCCATCAACGAAGGGCTGCTGATGCGCCCCGGCCAGGTCCTCACCAAGGCCCTGGTCGCCATCGACACGCACGTGGTCGACGGTCTGGTGAACAAGGTCGGCACCGGGGTGCGCGACGGCTCGGAGGGGCTGCGCCGCACGCAGTCCGGTTTCGCCCGGACCTACGCACTGACCATGCTGTTCGGCGCGGCCATCGTGGTCGCGGCGCTGGCGGTGAGGATCTAAATGACCATCCCCTGGCTCACACTCGCCATCGCGCTGCCCGCACTGGGCGGGCTCGCCGTCGCGCTGCTCCCGCGCGACCGGGCCGAGACCGCCAAACGCGTCACCCTCGGCGTCACCCTGGCGACACTGCTGCTGGTCGTGGCGATGGCGGCGCAGTTCGCGCCGTCGGGGTCCGGGCCGCTCCAGTTCGAGGAGGTCTACCCCTGGATCCCGCAGTTCGGGATCTCCTTCGCGGTCGGCGTCGACGGCATCGCGCTGGTGCTGATCCTGCTGTCGGTGCTGCTGGTGCCGCTCGTCGTCCTCGCGGCGTGGCACGAGAACGACGACGCGCCCGACCAGGGCAAGGGCTACTTCGCCCTGATCCTGGTGCTGGAGGCGATGATGATCGGCGTCTTCGCGGCGACCGACGTCTTCCTCTTCTACGTCTTCTTCGAGGCGATGCTGATCCCGGTCTACTTCATGATCGGGCGGTACGGCCGCGGCGAGGGGCGGCGCCGCGCGGCGGTCAAGTTCCTGCTGTTCAGCCTGCTGGGCGGGCTGCTGATGCTGGTCGCCGTCATCGGCGTGTACGTCTACGGCGGCACCTTCCTGTGGAGCGACCTCGCCGACCCCGCGGGCGGGCTCGCCGGGGTCGACACGGCGACGGCGCGGTGGCTGTTCCTCGGGTTCTTCGTGGCGTTCGCCATCAAGGCCCCGATGTGGCCGGTGCACACCTGGCTGCCCGACGCCGCCGGCTCGTCCCGGCCGGGTACCGCGGTGCTGCTGGTGGGCGTCCTCGACAAGGTCGGCACCTACGGCATGCTGCGCTACTGCCTGGAGCTGTTCCCCGAGGCCGCCAAGTGGTTCGTGTGGCCGGTCGTGGTGCTCAGCCTCGTCAGCATCGTCTACGGGGCGATCGTCGCCATCGGCCAGTCCGACATGATGCGGCTCATCGCGTTCACGTCGGTGTCGCACTTCGGGTTCATCACCCTCGGCATCTTCGCGATGACCTCGCAGGGGCAGTCCGGTGCGGCGCTGTACATGGTGAACCACGGGTTCTCCACGGGCGCGCTGTTCCTGATCGTCGGGTTCCTCGTCGCGCGGCGCGGCTCCGCCGCCATCGCCGACTTCGGCGGGGTGCAGAAGGTCGCGCCGGTCCTGGCGGGGGTGTTCCTGGTCGCGGGACTGTCGAGCCTCGCGCTGCCGGGGCTGTCGCCGTTCGTCAGCGAGTTCCTGGTGTTCCTGGGCACCTACGCGTTCCACCCCGTCCCGGCGATCATCGCCACGAGCGGCGTGGTGCTCGCCGCGCTGTACATCTTGTGGATGTACCAGCGCACCATGACCGGGCCGCTGCCCGACAGCCTCGCGAAGCTGCGCGACCTGTCGGGGCGCGAGGTCTGGGCCGTCGCACCGCTCATCGCGCTCCTCGTCGTCTTCGGGGTGTACCCCAAGCCGCTGCTCGACGCCGTGAACCCGGCGGTCGAGCGGACCATGCAACAGATCGACGTCAGTGACCCCGCTCCGGCGGTCGGCCAGGCCGGCTCGTCGTCCGGTGGCGCGGAAGGAGAAAGCGAGTGATCCCCGTGACCCTCCCGGGGGCCGCCCTGATGGCGGCACCGGTGATCACCGAGGAGCCGCCCGCCATCGACTACGGGCTGCTCGCCCCGATGCTGGTGATCTTCGGCGCCGGCGTCGTCGCCGTGATCGTCGAGACGGCGGTGCCGCAGGCGCGCCGCCGGGTCGTGCAGGTCGCGCTGACACTGGCCGCTGTCGCCGCGGCGTTCGTGCTGACCGTCCTCCAGGTCGGCATGCTCCCCGCCGACGAGGCGGGGGCGACGGTGGCGTTCGCCAGCGTCGCCGTCGACCGGCCCACACTGTTCCTGCAAGGGACCATCCTGCTGCTGGGCCTGATCAGCCTGCTGCTCATCGCCGAGCACCGCAACGGTGAGAGCGCGTTCGCGGCCCAGGCCGCGGCCGTGCCCGGCAGCGACGAGGAGCGCGCCCACGTCATGGCGGGGTCGCAGCACACCGAGGTGTACCCCCTGGTGCTGTTCGCCCTTCTGGGCATGCAGCTGTTCCCCGCGGCGAACGACTTCCTCACCATGTTCATCGCGCTGGAGGTCATGAGCCTCCCGCTGTACCTGCTGTGCGGGCTGGCCCGCAGGCGGCGGCTGTTCTCCCAGGAGGCGGCCGTGAAGTACTTCCTGCTGGGCGCGTTCTCCTCGGCGTTCTTCCTGTTCGGCATCGCGATGGTCTACGGCTACGCGGGCTCGGTGAACTTCGCCCGGATCGCCGAGTCCATCGACGCCGGCGGCGCCGGGGTGGTCGAGAACGGGCAGCCGCTGCTGCTGCTCGGCATCGGCCTGGTCGCCGTCGGGCTGCTCTTCAAGGTCGGCGCGGTCCCGTTCCACAACTGGAAGCCCGACGTCTACCAGGGGGCGCCCACGCCCATCACGGCGCTCATGGCGTCGTGCACCCTGGTCGCCGCGTTCGGTGCGCTGCTGCGGGTCTTCGGGGTGGCGTTCGGCGGCGCGGCGGCCGACTGGCGGCCGATGATGTGGATCGTGGCGATTCTCACCATGGTGGTCGCCGCGGTCATCGCCGTCACCCAGCGGGACGTGAAGCGGCTGCTGGCGTACTCGTCGGTCGTGCACGCCGGGTTCATCCTCACGGCCGTCATCGCCAACACCGCCGAAGGGCTCGGCGGCGCGCTGTTCTACCTGGCGGCGTACGGGTTCACCACCATCGGGGCGTTCGCCGTGATCACCCTGGTCCGGACGCACGAGAACGGGCCGGAGGCCGGCGACATCACCCAGTGGGCCGGCCTGGGCCGCACCTCGCCGCTGCTGGCGGGTGCCCTCACCCTGTTCCTGCTCGCCTTCGCGGGTATCCCGCTGACCAGCGGTTTCATCGGCAAGTTCGCGGTGTTCGAGGCCGCGGTCGCCGCCGACGCCACCCCGCTGGTCGTCGTCGGCGTGCTGAGCAGCGCGGTCACGGCGTTCTTCTACGTCCGCATCATCGTGCAGATGTTCTTCGCCGAACCCGAGGGCGACGGGCCCACCGTGGTGAAGGCCGGGGCGTTCACCGGATCGGTGATCGGCATCGGGGTGGCGGCGACCCTCGTGCTCGGCGTCTACCCGACCCCGTTGCTCGCGGAACTGCTCCCGGACCCGGGCGGTGAGACCCCGGCGGCAGCCGTCGGATTCACCAGGTAGCGGCGGCCGCACCGGCTGTCGAAGCGGCGGTGGCGGATCCGGCGCGGGCCTTTTGGTAGATGATTCCGGGTCCGCTACCTTGGCAAGTCGGTTGGTGTTCATCCAGAGCGCGCTGTTTGTCCGAATTCGGGGCGTGCGGCGTGCTTGCTGAAATGTGGAGCTATCAGGTGAGCGGTGCTGTTCCGAGCGGTTTCCTCGCGCTCCCGAGCGTCGACGCGACGCTCGCCCAGGAGATCCAGGAGGACCTGGAACGCGTCGAGGAGACCCTGCGGTCCACCGTCGCCGCCAGCGATCCGATGCTGACCGAGGCGGCGACCCATCTGCTGTCGGCGGGCGGCAAGCGCTTCCGCGCCACACTCGTGCTGCTCGCCGCCCGGTTCGGCGACCACACGCGGCCGGAGCTGGTGCCGGCGGCCGCCGTCGTGGAGCTCACCCACGTCGCCACGCTCTACCACGACGACGTCATGGACGAGGCGAAGATGCGCCGCGGCGAGCCGAGCGCCAACCAGCGCTGGGGCAACAGCATCGCCATCCTCACCGGCGACTTCGTGTTCGCCCGCGCGTCGGAGATCCTCGCCGACCTCGGCACCGACGCCGTGCGCTTGCAGGCGCAGACGTTCGGGCGGCTCGTGCAGGGCCAGATCCTGGAGACCTCCGGCCCGCCGGCCGGCACCGACCCCCTCCAGCACTACGTTCAGGTCATCGCCGACAAGACCGCGTCGCTCATCGCGTCCTCGGCGCGGTTCGGCGCCACCTTCGCCGACGCCGACCCCAAGGTCATTGAGACCATCACCCGCGCCTGCGACGCCCTCGGCATGGCGTTCCAGCTGTCCGACGACATCCTCGACGTCGCCAGCGAGTCGGCCGAGTCCGGCAAGACGCCAGGCACCGACCTGCGCGAAGGCGTCCTGACCCTGCCGATGTTCCACGCGCTGCGCAGCGGCGCACCCGAGGACGCGCGGCTGCGGTCCCTGCTCGGCCGCCCGCTCGACGACGCCGAGACCGAGGAGGCGCTGCGGCTGCTGCGGGCGCATTCCGCCATGGCCACGGCGCGGGCCGACCTCAACGGCTGGGCCGACCTCGCCCGCGCCGAACTCGCCACCCTGCCCGACGGGTCGGCGCGCAGCGCGTTCGAGGTCCTGTGCGACTACGTGGTCGAGCGCTCGGGCTGACCCCGCCGCCGTCCGACGGCCCGTACCCGCAACGGGTGCGGGCCGTCGCCGCGTCCCGGCCCGGTCCTGGCGGGGCTTCGCAGGTCATCGCCGTGACCAATCTCGGCAAAGCCCCCGCCAACCGCCGCATTGCGGGTTGTGCCGGGGGTAGTCCGTCGTGAGGCAGGGCCTGTGCCGGCACGGGGGCGTCGACCGGCCGCGACCGCTCAGGCGGGAGAACGATCGGGGGACTGATTCACCATGGCACTGCAACACTCAGCGCAGGAGTACATCGGCCACAAGCTCCTGGACCGCGAAGGCCACAACGTCGGCAAGATCGAGCAGGTCTACTTCGACGACCAGACCGGCGCGGTCAAGTGGGTCACGGTGCAGACGGGGATGCTCGGCGCCAAGCACAGCTTCGTGCCGCTCGACGGCATGCGCGGGGCCGAGGACGACTACATGGCGCCCTACGACAAGGACACCATCAAGGACGCGCCGCAGTTCGACGCGGAGCGCCACCTCTCCGTCGAGGAGGAGAACTCGCTGTACCGCCATTACGGCGTGCAGGTGCCCGGCCAGCGCTCGGCCGGACACGGCGAGCAGGACACCGCTCCGGCGGGCCAGGGCAGGCACGCCATGGGCGCCGGGACGGCGGCGACCGCCGCCGATGACACGCGCGCCGACACCGCCGACATGCGTTCCGACACGCGCTCCGACATGGCGATGACGGACGCGGATTCCGAAATGGGGACGGCCGAGGCGGGCGCGGCGGGCCAGGACCTCCAGGAGGAGGCCGCGGCCAGCATGGTCCGCTCCGAGGAGCAGGCGCACGTGGGCGTGGAGCGCGAGGAGAGCGGCCGCGTCCGCCTGCACAAGAGCGTCGAGACCGAGCACTTCGAGCGGGACGTGCCGCTCATGCACGAGGAGGTCCGGGTCGAGCGTATTCCCGTCACCGACGCGGAGCGCGAGGGCGGCATGGCGCAGTTCGAGGAGGACGACCGGGAGGTCATCCTCTACGCCGAACGCGCCGTGATCGCCACGGAGAGCGTGCCCGTGGAGCGGGTCCGCCTCGTGAAAGAGGAGGTCACCGAGCAGCAGCACGTCGAAGGCGACGTCCGCAAGGAGCGTGTGGACGTCGAGCAGGAGGAGCGCGAGGAGCGGGGGCGCGCGGACGGCGCCTGACCGCGGAAGCGCGGCAACGGGCGGGCGGTCGGGCGCCCGCCCGTTGCCGTGGCGGGCGGTAACCGGACGGTCCAGTTCTGGCAATGTCATGGTAATGCTCCGCATATGTCGGACTACTCAGGGTAATTGGCGCGTGAGGGTGGGACGACCGCCCGATGGCGTCCGCCGTGCCGCGACCGGCCGGCGGGAGAGTGGTGCGAACAGGGGGAGACCGTGGCAGACCAGTTCGGAGCGGAGCAGCTCATCGGCCACCGGCTGGTGGACCGCGACGGTGTCGGCATCGGCAGGATCGGGCAGGTCTACTTCGACGATCAGACGGACACGCCGACCTGGGTGACCGTCCGGATCGGACTGTTCGGCACCAAGGAGGCGTTCGTGCCCCTCCAGGGCGCCAAACTGCGCGAGGACAGCCTGCACGTCCCCTTCGACAAGGAGCAGGTGCGCCGGGCGCCGAGCTTCCACAGCGACCAGCACATCTCCGTGGCGCAGGAGGACGAGGTCTACCTGCACTACGGCCTGGACATCCCCGGGCAGTGGGTACCCAGCCGCGGGCGGCACGCGGCCCCGCAGGCCGCGGCGCAGGCCCCGGCCCAGCGCCCGGGCGAGGCGCCGGAACGGCCGGTCCCGGCCACCGCGGCCCGGCACAAGCGGGTCTCGTGGGAGTTCGACGAGGCGGGGGCCGCCGGACCGCAGATCGGCGGGGTCGGCGCCGAGCAGGACCCGCCGGGGCGGTCGACGGTCAGCCCCTGAGCGGGGGCGTGCGCCACCGGGTCAGGGCTCCACTGCGACGGCGGGCCGCGCGGCGCGCGGCCGGGCGGTGCGGCGCGCCGTGCGCACCATGTCGAAGGCGAAGGCCGCCAGCGCGGCCCAGACGATGGCGAAGCCGATCCAGCGGCTGGCCGGCATCTCCTCGCCGAACACCAGCCAGCCGATGATGAAGTGCATGACGGGCGTGATGAACTGGAGGAGCCCGATCATGCTCAGCGGGATCCGCAGCGCCGCCGCGCCGAAGCACAGCAGCGGCAGCGCCGTCACGGCGCCCGCCCCGATGAGGAGCAGCGTGTGCGGCGCGGAGACGTGCCCGAACGTGCCCGATCCGGTCGCCTCCAGGTAGAGCACGAAGCCGAGCGCCGGCACGAACATCACCAGGGTCTCCAGGGTCAGGCTCTCGACCGCGTCGAGCCGGACGAACTTCTTCAGCACCCCGTAGGTGGCGAACGAGAACGCCATGGCGAGCGACAGCCACGGCGGTGCCCCGTAGTCGACGGCGAGCACGACCACCGCCGCGGTGCCCAGTGCCACGGCGGCCCATTGCACCCGGCGCAGCCGTTCTGCGAAGACGATGACCCCGAGGGCGACGCTCACCAGGGGGTTGATGAAGTAGCCGAACGCGGCCTGGAGCGTGTGCCCGGCGTTGACCGTGTAGATGAAGGCGCCCCAGTTGACCGAGATGGCGAGCGCCGCGGCGGTCAGGATCAGCAGCTCCCTGGGGCTGCGCAGGGCCGTCGCCAGCCACCGCCAGTGGCGGGTCGCCGCGAGGATCACCAGCACGGCGAGCAGCGACCACAGCATCCTGTGGGCGAGGATCTCCACGGACCCGGAGGGCGCGAGAAGCGGCCAGTAGAGAGGGAAGACGCCCCACAGCACATAGGCGGCGGCGCCGAAAGCGGCCCCGCGGTTCAGTTCAGACACGGGTTTAAGGCTATTGGGATATTCACGCCGTGAATAATTAGAATTGCTGTATCGATGTTCGAGTGCCGCTGAACCGCGCGGCGCCTGCGCCGGCCGGCCGCCGCCCGCGGTCGGGGCGGACACCGCCGCCGTCGGCCGCTTGTCGGCACGGATAGCCTGGCAGCATGTTCGGGTTCATGAAGACGACCATGGTCGACCCCTCCGATGCACTGCCGGGCCGCGAGGCCCCGATGCCCGTCCCCGAGCGCCACGAGGTCCTCGGCACCCCGCTCGCGCCGCCCTACCCCGACGGCAGCGAGATCGCCGAGTTCGGCATGGGCTGCTTCTGGGGCGTGGAGCGCGGCTTCTGGCAGATCGGAGCGGAGCGCGGCATCATCACCACGGCGGTCGGCTACGCCGGCGGCTACACGCCCAACCCCACCTACGAAGAGGTCTGCTCCGGCCGCACCGGGCACACCGAGGCGGTCCGGGTGGTCTTCGACCCCCGCCGGATCGGCTACCTCGACCTGCTCAAGGCGTTCTGGGAGGGCCACGACCCCACCCAGGGCATGCGCCAGGGCAACGACGTCGGCAGCCAGTACCGCTCGATGATCCTGGTCCACAGCGAGGCCCAGCGCGCGGCCGCCGAGTCGACCCGCCAGGCGTTCCAGCCGGAGCTGACCCGCTCGGGCTACGGCGAGATCAGCACCGAGATCGTCCCGGCCACCCCGTTCTACTTCGCCGAGGGCTACCACCAGCAGTACCTCTCCGACGCCAAGAACCCCAACGGCTACTGCGGCGTGGGCGGCACCGGCGCCTCCTGCCCCATCGGCGTGGCCCGCACCGACGGCTAGGGCCCGGGGCGGCCTACCGGACACGACCTGACGGCGCGGGGGTCCGATAGGGACTTGGATGGTCGGCGGGGCCGTTCGGTTCGACCGGGGCGGCGCCCGCAACCGGCCGTTTCGAGGGCTCGGCAGCGGCGGCACCGTGCCGTACGTTGTGGGGCATGAGCGACGACTTTCGCGAAGACGTGTCAGCGGCGGCGGCGTCGAGCCGCTCGCTGGGCCCCGACTACGACGACGCCGTGGCGGCCGGCCTGGTCGACCGGATCGGCGCGGAGATCGACGCCCGCATCGACGCGAAGCTCGCCCAGCAGCCGCGTCCCGGCCTGGTGTGGAAACCCGTCCACACCTCGCTGGCGCTCTCCGCGCTCGGCCTCATGGTCGCCTGCGGGGCGCTCCTGGTCGGGATGGTGACAGGCGCGATGGAACTGGCGTTCGTGGTCTGGCCGCCCATCGCGCTCTCCGCCATGGTCTACGCCGTCGTGCGCGACGCACGGCGCTGACCCCGCTCCCGGTCCGGCGGCAGGCACGGCGCAAGGCCCGGCAGCCGGCCGAACGCACGACGGCCCCCGCGCGCCTGCGCGGGGGCCGTCGGCTCGATGACCGCGGATCAGCTCACCACTGCTGCTGGCCGTATCCCGGGTACTGCTGCCCGTAGCCCGGCTGCTGCGGTTGCTGGCCATAGCCCGGGTACTGCTGCTGCCCGTATCCGGGGTACTGCTGTTGCTGCTGGTACCCCTGCTGATAGCCCTGCTGGTACTGCTGCCCCGTGGGGTACTGGTACCCGGCGTAGGGGTCCTGCTGCTGTTGCGCGCCGGTGTTGTGCTGGTACTCCTGCTGCGGCGGCTGGGGCTGCTGCGCGGGCTCCTCGGCCTTCGGCTGCTCCTCCGCAGGCTGCCCGTCGGTGTCGGGCCGGAAGACGAAGAGCTGCGCGGGCTCGCCGCTGCTGCCCTGGCTGTAGGAGGTCTGCTCCAGCTTCCACCCGGCCTCCTCGATGCCTTCGAGGATTCGGGTCAGACCGGGCCGGACACTGCTGGACGCGTCGTCATAGGTGTTGACGCGCAACTGCACGACGAACATCTTGCGCTTCTGCTGCGCTGCGACCTTGGCGTGCTCGACGACGGTGCTGTCCCTCACGACCTGCGTGACGCTCATGTGCCACCCGTACCCATCTGCCTACTGCGGCGTTCTCACTGGAGCGCAGCCAGCCCCCGGTGGGGGGCCACGCCGGTCCTCTGACTTCCATGATGCCCGCTATGGTTCCGTGCGGCCACCGATGCCCCGGAAACCACCGGGCCCACTACCCTGCCAGTCCCCGGACGGCGTCCTCGACCCGGGTGTCGCCGCCGACCAGATCGAGGCTCCTGCCGATGGCGGCCGGCTCGGTGAGCAGCGCGGCGATCACCGCCGCCACGTCCTCGCGCGGGACCTCCCCGCGGCCGGTGTCGGCGCCGAGCGACACCCTGCCGGTTCCGGGATCGTCGGTGAGGCGCCCCGGCCGCAGGACGGTCCAGTCGAGTTCGAGGGAGCGGTCGCGGAGGTCGTCGTCGGCGGCCTTCTTCGCGCGGACGTAGGCGGCCCACACGGGCTCGGCGTCGGGCGCCGGCCCGGCGTCGACCCCGATGGCGGACACCAGGACGTACCGGCGCACACCCGCGAGGGACGCGGCGTCGGCGCACAGCACCGCGGCGCCGTGGTCGACCGAGTCCTTGCGCCCGGCCCCGCTGCCCGGCCCGGCGCCGGCCGCGAAGACGACCGCGTCGGCGCCCATGACCTTCTCGGTGAGCTCGGTGACGGTGGCCGACTCCAGGTCGACAACGACGGGTTCGGCCCCCGCCGCCTCGACGTCCGCGGCATGGTCGGGGTTGCGGATGAGCGCGACGGGCTGGTCCCCGCGGGCGGCGAGCAGCCGCTCCAGGCGCAGGGCGATCTTGCCGTGTCCTCCGGCGATGACGATACGCATGGCAGCAAGGCTATGTCGGCCGCGGCGCCGGCGCGCGGAAGCCCCCGGGGCGCGGCGCGCGGCGCGTCACCCAGGGGGCGCGCCATCCGGCGTGTACTCGTCGCGCAGCACCCGTTTGAGGAGCTTCCCGCTGGCGTTGCGGGGCAGCGCACCGGCGACGTGGACCCGCTTGGGGGTCTTGAAACCGGCGAGGTGCTCGCGCACCGAGGCGATGAGCTCCGCCTCGGTGGCCGGCCCTTTCAGCACCACCACCGCGGTGACCGCCTCGCCCCAGTCGGCGTCGGGGACGGCGATGACCGCCGCCTCGGCGACGGCGGGGTGCAGGTACAGGGCGTCCTCGACCTCGCGCGAGGCGACGAGCACGCCACCGGTGTTGATGACGTCCTTCACCCGGTCGACGATCGTGAAGTAGCCGTCGGCGTCGCGGCGGGCGATGTCGCCGGAGTGGAACCAGCCGCCGCGGAACGCCGCCTCGGTCTCCTCTGGCTTGTCCCAGTAGCCGTCGCACAGCTGCGGCGAGCGGTAGGCGATCTCGCCGGGCTCGCCCGCGGGCGGCTCCGAACCGTCCTCGGCGACCAGCCGGGCCTCGACGAACAGGGCCGGCCGCCCGCAGGAGTCCATGCGGCCCGGCACGTGCTCCTCGGGGCGCAGCACCGTCGCCAGCGGGCCGATCTCGCTCTGCCCGAAGCAGTTGTAGAACCCGATCGCCGGATACCGGTCGCGGATGCGCCGGAGGACCGGCACCGGCATGATCGCCGCGCCGTAGTACGCCTTGCGCAGCCCCGACAGGTCGCGCTCGGCGAAGTCGGCGTGGTTGGCGAGCGCGACCCACACGGTGGGCGCCGCGAAGAACGAGGTGATGCCGCCGGTGGCGATGCGGCGCAGCAGGTCGCCCGGCTCCGGGGTCTCGACCAGGTCGTTCACCGCCCCCACGGCCAGGCTGGGCAGCAGGAAGACGTGCATCTGCGCGGAGTGGTAAAGCGGCAGCGCGTGCAGCGGGTGGTCGTCGGCGGAGATGTCGAGGCCCTGCACGGCGCTCAGGTACTCGTGGACCAGGGCGCGGTGGCTCATCATCGCGCCCTTGGGCCGCGACGTCGTGCCCGAGGTGTACAGCAACTGCACCAGGTCGGTGTCGGCGACCTCCGCGGCGACCTCGGCCGGCGAATCGCGGTGCCGCGCGACCTCCAGCAGCGACCCGGGCGCGCCCCGCAGGGCGAGGACGTCGCGCACCGGGACCTCGGAGCGCACCGCCTCGACCTCGCCGGCCAGTTGCGGGTCGGCGAGGACCACGGTGCTGCCCGACTGCGCCAGCAGGTAGCCGAGTTCGCCGCCGGTGAGGTTGTAGTTGACGGGGACGTGGACGAGGCCCGCGCGGGCGCAGCCGAGGAACGACAGCAGGTACGCGTCGGAGTTGCGGCCGTAGGCGGCGACCCGGTCGCCCTTGCCGAGCCCCAGGCCCAGCAGCCACGCCGCGGCGCGGCTCGCACCGGCGTCGAGTTCGGCGTAGGTCCACTCGCGGTCGGCGAACCGCAGCGCGGTCCGCTGCGGTGTGCGGGCGGCCGACCGGTGCAGCAGGCCGTCGACCGTGCTCGCGCCGATACCGCCCGCCGTCTCCGCAGGTGCCATGCGGGGTCCCTTCGTCGCCGTGGGATGTGACCTGCCGCACAGCACAATCTAGCGGTTCGCCGACCGGGGGCGAGGGCGCGGCCCCGGTACGCGCGCGGCCCGCCCCGCCGCGAGGCGGGAGCGGGCCGCGGAGGTCAGCGGACCGTCCAGGTGTCGCCGCTGGCGAGCAGCCCGGCGAGGTCGCCGCGGCCCTGGGTGGTCTCGGCCTCGGCGAGCTGCTCGGCCATGCGCTCGTCGTAGGACGGCGCGTCGACGTCGCGGAACACGCCGATCGGCACGTGCTCGAACGCCGGCCGGTCGAGCCGCGACAGCGCGAACGCGTACCCGGGGTCGGCCCGGTGCGCGTCGTGGCGCACCAGGCGGTCCTCGCCGACCTCGGCGACGTCGGCCACCGACAGCTCGCCGTAGTCGCCCTGCACCACGCCCCTGTCGGCGCCGATCCGCAGCGGCGCGCCGTGCTCCATGCGCAGCAGCCGGGAGTCGCGCTCCCCGGCGTCCTTCAGCGGCTCGAACGCGTCGTCGTTGAAGATCGGGCAGTTCTGGTAGATCTCGATGAACGACGCGCCCTGGTGGTCGGCCGCCGCGCGCAGCACCCCTTGCAGGTGCTTGCGGTCGGAGTCGACCGTGCGCGCCACGAACGTCGCCTCGGCGCCCAGCGCCAGCGACACCGGGTTGAACGGGGAGTCGAGCGAGCCCATCGGCGAGGACTTGGTGATCATGCCCGGTTCCGAGGTGGGCGAGTACTGGCCCTTGGTCAGCCCGTAGATGCGGTTGTTGAACAGCAGCACGTTGATGTTGACGTTGCGGCGCAGCGCGTGGATCAGGTGGTTGCCGCCGATCGACAGGCCGTCGCCGTCGCCCGTGATCACCCACACCGAGAGGTCCGGGCGGCTCGCGGCGAGGCCGGTCGCCACGGCCGGCGCCCGCCCGTGGATGGAGTGCATGCCGTAGGTGGTCAGGTAGTAGGGGAACCGCGACGAGCAGCCGATGCCCGACACGATCGCGATGTTCTCCCTGGGCACGCCCAGCTCGGGCAGGAACGACTGGAACGCCGCGAGGATGGCGTAGTCGCCGCAGCCGGGGCACCAGCGCACTTCCTGGTCGGACTTGAAGTCCTTCATCTTGTACGTGGTGTCGCTGCGCGGCACCAGCCGCAGGCCGGCGAACCCGTCGTTGTGCGCGGCCGCCCCGCCGGGGGCGGCGCCGTTGGTCTCATTCGGCACGGTCGATGACCTCCTGGAGCACCCCGGCCAGTTCCTCTGCCTTGAAGGGCAGGCCGTTGACCTTGGTGTAGCTGATGACGTCGACCAGGAACCTGCCGCGCAGCAGCAGCGCGAGCTGGCCGAGGTTGATCTCGGGGACGAGCACCCGGTCGTAGCGCCGCAGCACCTCGCCCAGGTCCGCCGGGAACGGGTTGATGTGGCGCAGGTGGGCCTGCGCGACCGTGCCGCCGGCGCGGCGCACCCGGCGCACCGCTGCGCCGATGGAGCCGTAGGTGCCGCCCCAGCCCAGCACGAGGACGTCGGCGTCGCCCGAGGGGTCGTCGACCTCCAGCGGCGGGATGTCGCGGGCGATCCCGTCGATCTTGGCCTGCCGGGTGCGCACCATGAGGTCGTGGTTCGACGGGGTGTAGGAGATGTTGCCGGTGCCGTCGCTCTTCTCGATGCCGCCGAGCCGGTGCTCCAGACCCGGGGTCCCGGGCACCGCCCACGGGCGGGCCAGGGTCTCGGGGTCGCGCTGGTAGGGCAGGAACGCGCCGTCGTCGCCGTTGGGCTCGGTGGTGAACTCGACGGTGAGGTCGGGGAGGTTCTCGACATCGGGCAGCCGCCACGGCTCCGAACCGTTGGCGAGGTAGCCGTCGGACAGCACGATGACCGGGGTCCGGTACGTCGCCGCGATGCGGGTTGCCTCGACGGCGATGTCGAAGCAGTCGGCGGGGGAGCGGGGGGCGAGGACCGGCACGGGGGACTCGCCGTTGCGGCCGAACATCGCCATGAGCAGGTCGGACTGCTCGGTCTTCGTGGGCATCCCCGTGCTGGGGCCGGCGCGCTGCACGTCGATGACGAGCAGCGGCAGCTCGGTCATCAGCGCCAGCCCGATGGTCTCGGCCTTCAGCACCATGCCGGGGCCCGACGTGGTGGTGACCCCGAGCGCCCCGCCGAACGCCGCGCCCAGCGCGGCGCCGACCCCGGCGATCTCGTCCTCGGCCTGGAACGTGCGGATGCCGAACCGCTTGTGCTTGGACAGCTCGTGCAGGATGTCGGAGGCGGGGGTGATCGGGTACGACCCGAGGAACAGCGGCAGCCCCGACAGCTGCGAGCCCGCGATCAGGCCGTAGGAGATCGCCAGGTTCCCGGTGATGTTGCGGTAGGTGCCCGGCGGCAGCGGGGCCGGCTTCACCTCGTAGGAGACGGCGAAGTCCTCGGTGGTCTCGCCGAAGTTCCACCCGGCCTGGAACGCCGCGAGGTTCGCCGCCATGATGACCGGCTTGTTGGCGAACTTCGCCTTCAGGAAGCCGAGGGTGCCCTCGGTGGGCCGGTTGTACATCCACGAGAGGAGGCCCAGCGCGAACATGTTCTTCGCGCGCTCGGCGTCCTTCTTGGAGATCTCGAAGTCCTCCAGCGCCTTGACCGTCATCGAGGTCAGCGGCACCGAGCTGAGCTTGAACTCCGCGAGGGAGCCGTCCTCGACCGGGTTGCTGCCGTAGCCGACCTTGGTGAGGTTGCGCTTGGTGAACTCGTCGGTGTTGACGATGACCATGGCGCCGTTGGGGACGTCGTCGATGTTGGCCTTCAGCGCCGCGGGGTTCATCGCCACCAGGACGTTCGGGGCATCGCCCGGGGTCATGATGTCGTGGTCGGCGAAGTGCAGCTGGAAGCTCGACACCCCGGGCAGCGTGCCGGCGGGGGCGCGGATCTCGGCGGGAAAGTTCGGCAGGGTGGAGAGGTCGTTGCCGAACGACGCGGTTTCCTGGGTGAAGCGATCGCCGGTCAACTGCATGCCGTCGCCGGAGTCACCGGCGAAGCGGATGATGACGCGGTCGATTTGCTGGACCTGTTTGGTCACTGAGATCGCCGACCTCCTGGTGAAGCCGCCGAACGCGGGCGGCGGCTTAGGGTTGCCTCAGTCTCGCCATGATGGTACGTAGCGGTCGCGTACCGGATGGATGGCGGGGTCCCCATCGATGCTGGACCGCCCGGTCAAGCCTAGGGTGCGGAGCACGGGGCCGCCGGTGGATCTCGGCGCGGCCCGTGCACAGCGGGACCGGGTGGTCGTGGACGGGGCCGCAGGGGAGCACGGTTCCCGCCCGCGGTACTGCGAGGGTCGCGGTGGGGGTCAGCGACACAGCGCGCTGGCGACCCGTCCGAGGTCGACGTGCGGGCGCCCGACGAGCAGCGCGCCGGGCGCGGCGATCCTCCGATGAGTGGCCACTCCCGCACTATAGGTCGTCCGCCTCCGGGAGGCGCGGGGCGGGTGTCCGAAATCACGCTTGCGGACGGCCGCGTCCATGCGCACGGGCCTGCCGGGACCAGTGCGCGCCGCGCAGCGGCTGATGAGATCGTGACCGCCATTGGGGAACGCGACGCCATGACCCGGACGTTCACCCGTTGGCGGGACACGGGGCAAACCCGACCACGCACCCCGCCCACCGGGAGCGGGCAGACGCGAAGGAGGCCGTGAGACGTCGTGCACCACAACACGATCCGCACAGCGGCCCTGCTCGCCGGGCTCTCCGGGGTCATCATCCTGGCCGGCCAGTTCTTCGGCGGGCCGTGGGGCCTGCAACTCGGCGTGGTCATCGCCATCGTGCTGATCGGCCTGGTGTTCTTCTTCGGCGACACCATGACCCTGCGGGCCATGCACGCCCGCCCCGTCAGCGAGATCGAGCAGCCCGACCTCTACCGGGTGGTCCGCGAACTGGCCACGGCGGCGCGCCAGCCCATGCCGCGCATCTACCTGTCGCCCACCCGCGCGCCCAACGCCTTCGCCACCGGGCACACGCCCCGCCGTGCCGTTGTCTGCTGCACCACGGGCCTGCTGGCCCTGCTGAACGAGAGTGAACTGCGCGGCGTGCTCGCCCACGAGCTGTCGCACATCCGCAGCCGCGACACGCTCGCCTGCTCCGTCGCCGCGACGGTCGCCACGCTCATCACCTCGCTCACGGCGCTGGCGCTGCTGATCCCGCTCGGCGACTCCGAGGACGAGGACGTCCCCAGCCTCATCAGCGCGCTGCTGTTCCTGGTGCTGGGGCCCGCGGCGGCCATGGTGATCCAGGCCGCGGTGAGCCGCCGCCGGGAGTTCCGCGCCGACGAGGCCGCCGCCGAACTCACCGGCGAACCGCTCGCCCTCGCGACGGCGCTGCGCAAGATCGAGGTCGGCGGCCGGGTCCACTCGCTCCCCGCCGAACGCGGCCTGCTCGCCGCCGGGCACCTGATGATCGCCCCGCCGTTCCACCGCAAGGGGATGTCGCGGCTGTTCTGCGCGCACCCGCCCACCACCGAGCGCATCCGGCGCCTGCGCGACCTCGCCCGGCGCTGGGGCGAGGGGCACCGGTAGCCGCAGCGGCGGAGCGCTGCGCGCGGGGGAGCGCGGCGTCGTCCCCGGAACGGCATTCGGCGCCGCGCCGGAAAGCGCGCCCGCACGGGATCGCAATTCCCCACCCGGGACTCGATTTCATCTCACACCCGGCAAAAGGGGTGCGTCACGGTACGAATCCTCGTACACTGACCGCGTCGAAGCCCGCCATTTCGGCGGGCCATTTCTTCGGAACAAATAGAAAGTCCCCCATTCGATGCAGATCAAACGCGCCATTTTCTCCGCCGCCGCGGCCCTCGGGGTCGCGGCGGTGTCGTTCGGAGTGGCGGGTGCCGCCGCCCCCGCTGCCGAGGCGGGGCTGATGTGCCAGGCGAAGATCTCGAAGGCCGGGGTCTCCCACGCCGCGTACTCCGTGTGCAAGGGCTACTCCGGCAACGACTACCGCCAGGTTCGCGCGGTCGCCTACTGCAAGGGCGACCAGACCGTCTACGGCCCGTGGAAGTGGAACGGCGCCAAGAGCACCGCACCGTGCCCGCGCAATATCGCGATCAACCGCGCCGGGGTGCAGCTGAAGTAGCCCGGACCGCGACCGGGATTCCGGGGGCCGCATGGCTCCCGCCGCCGCGAATGCGGTACCGCGCGGATTTCCCGCGCGGTTCGGCGCGGACCGGCATCGCCCCCGAATTCCCCATTCCCCTGACCATGGAATCCGGAATCGTCCGGACGAAGCGAGAAAGCCACCCGAAACGATGTCGATGAAACGCACTCTGGCATCCGTGACCGCCGCACTGGGCGTCGCGGTGACGTCCTTCGCCCTCATGGGCACCGCCGCCCCGGCGGCTGAAGCCGGGCTGATGTGCCAGGCCAAGGTCGCGAAGAGCAAGGCGTACGTCTACTCCGCGTGCAAGGGCTACTCAGGCAACAACTACCGCCAGGTCCGCGCGGTCGCCTCGTGCGACAGCTACAAGACCTACGGCCCCTGGGTCGACGGCGGCGCCGCGACGAGCCGCGCGTACTGCGCCGAGTCGTTCGCGGTCAAGTTCGCCTCCGTGCAACTGCGCTAGCCGACCCGCCCGGCCGAGGGCGGGAGCCCGCCCTCGGCCGCCCGACTACCGGTAGTTCACGAACTGAAGGGCCACGTCGAGGTCCTGCTCCTTGAGCAGGGTCATGACGGCCTGCAATTCGTCCTTCTTCTTCGAGCTGACCCGCAGCTCGTCGCCCTGGATCTGCGCCTTGACGCCCTTGGGGAACTCGTCGCGGATCAGCTTGGAGATCTTCTTCGCGTCCTCGGAGCCGATGCCTTCCTTGAGGCTGATCGGCAGCCGGTACTCCTTGCCGGAGATCTTCGGCTCCTCCTCGGTGTCGAGGATCTTCAGCGAGAGGTTGCGCTTGATGAGCTTGGACTTGAAGACGTCCAGCGCCGCCAGCACGCGCTCCTCGGAATTGCCCTTGATCTCCACGACCTGGTCGCCCGACCACGAGATGTCCGCGCCGGTGCCCTTGAAGTCGAAGCGCTGGGACAGTTCCTTCGCGGTCTGGTTCAGCGCGTTGTCGACCTCCTGGCGGTCGAGTTTGGACACGACGTCGAAACTGGAATCTGCGGCCACTGCGCTCGCACCCCTGCAACGTTGTTTCGGGCCCGACCCCCGGGAGGGGCGGGCGACGGCGGTTGACGGAGCGGCCGGACGCCACCCGTACGCATGAGAGCCCGACCACACCAGGCTAAGAGCCTAGCCGGGGACTGGGGTGGGGGACGGGCGTGCCGCGGCGGCGCGATGAATGCGTTCGAGTCACTGCCGCGAATCCGCTATCCTCGTTCGTGTGCCGCGGCGCGGAGTCGCCGCAGTACTCCCGGCAGGTTGCCCGAGTGGCCAAAGGGAGCGGACTGTAAATCCGCCGGCTCAGCCTTCGTAGGTTCGAACCCTACACCTGCCACACCACGAGAACCCCTGATGAGCAGCATCAACGCTGCCCATCGGGGGTTCTCGCGTTTCCGGTGGGTCCCGGTCGGTCGCGGCCGCTGTGGAACAGCCGCGGAACGTGCCCGGACGGGGGAGTGATCGGCGTGGCTCGGGGTGGGCGGGCGGTGACCGAGAGCCGCCGCCCCGCCGCCGTCCGGTGGGCGCGCCGACGGTGGCGGGAAGTTCTCGGGTAAAACTGTGAATCTCCTGCTCACAGGCGACATTTCAGCGCCGTCGATGGGGCGTGTACGCCGATTTTGGGCACGGCGGTCGTGTGGGGTCTTTAGTCTGCTGAGTTGTGGGTGATTCAGCGAAGCGAGGCAGGGGCGCGCGGGCGGCGGTACCGCGCGCCGAGTCGTCGACGCTGCCGACCGGAGCGCCCGACGCCCCCCACTCCCACCGCCCGGTGGCGCGGCACGGCCGTGCGGCGCTGCTGCGCCTCGCGTCCTGGTTCGACGCCGCCGACAGCGCGTCCGCGCACGAGATCTACACCGCCGCGTTCGGCGCCCACGGCGGGCACCACCTCGGCGGCGGGGTCGTGGACGACTCCGTCCACGCCACCACGAGCTGGTGGGACGCCCCCACCGCGGTGCTGCCCAGCGGCCCGCGCAGCGCCGTTCCGGCCGCGGCGGTCGCCGACTACGGCGACCAGCAGGCCCGGTTGCGCGACGCCGCCGAGGCCGCGGCGCACTGGCGGCGCTCGGCGGCCCGCGAGGTCCGCCGGCTGCTGTCCGAGCCCACCGGCGACGACTCCCGGGTCGACCTGTCGGCCGCGGCGATGGAAGTACTCATGGAGCTGCTCACCGCGGCCCTCGGTTCCGGCGACACCGGGGCGGGGCCGGTCTCGGCCGGCGACCTCGAACTCGACGTCCGGCTGCACGTCAGCCGCGACCCCGACGCCAGGCTCACGCTCAGCCGCAGCGCGGGCGCACTGGTGCTGGCCGAGCTGCGACTGCGGGCCACCGGGTACGCCGAGACCGACGCCGGCGGCGCGCGGGGTCCCGCAACGGACGCCGACGACCCCGGTCCCGGCCACGGCGCCGCGCGCACCCCCGACGACTCCGACGACCCCGACGAGTTCGCCAACGCCGCGACCCCGCCCGCCGGGTTCGCGGCCCCCGGTGGCACGCCCGGCACGGGCGGCCGCCACAGCCAGTCCGGCCGTTCGCACGCGGCGACCCGCCTGGTGCGCAACGGATGACCAAGAGCCCACGACCGGCGGCGAGGGCGGCGAGGAGGTGACCCCCATGACATCCGATCCCGACATCGCGCTCATCTTCGAGCGGCAGGGGGCCGCCCGCACACTGCTCGCGGCCCCGATCATCGGCGCGCGCACCCACCCTGAGGAGTTCGCGCTGGTCGCCGCGCACTCCGACTGGCTGATCCAGCGGTTCGGCCGGGTGCTCGGCTACCGGCTCGACGTCGGCACCGACCACGCCCGGCTCGCGAAGGCCGGGCTGGTGCGCGGCGTCACCCGGCCGCCGGCCCGCGCCAGCGGGGCCGTGTTCTCCCCGCGGTCGTACGCGTTCCTGGCGCTGACCCTCGCCGTCCTTGTCGAGGCGCCGCCCAGCGTCGCGCTACCGGACCTCGCCGCGGAGGTCCGCGCGGCCGCGGCGGAGGCCGGGCTCGGACTCGACCCTGAGGGCAGCACCGCCGAACGCCACGCGTTCGCCGCCGCGCTGCGCCGCCTCACCGAATGGGGCGCCGTGCGCCCGGTGGCCGACCCGGCGAGCGGGCCCGCCGCGAACGGCGGCGCCGAAGTGCCGCACACCCGCCTGGAGGTCGACAGCGCCATTGCGCGCTCGGTCGTGGCGAACCCCCCGCACTCCGAGTCCGACGCAGGCGCGTTCCTCGGCGCGGCGCACGACGTCGAGCCCGCCGACCCCGGGGCCGCCGAACTCGCCCTGCGGCGCCTCCTCGCCGAGACCCCGGTGGTGTACCGCGCCGACCTGTCCCCGGCGATGCGCGACCACCTCGCCCGGCACCAGTGGCGCGCCGCCGCGGAGCTCGGCGGCCTGCTGGGCTGCGAGGCCGAGATCCGCGCCGAAGGCGTCGCGCTGATCATGCCCGACGACCCCGACCGCTCCGGCCGCGCCGCAGTGCCGCGCACCCCCGTGTTCCCCGGGGCCGACCCCGTCAGCCAGGCCGCGCTGGCGCTCGTCGGGCGGCTTGTCGAGCGGCTCGGCCCGCGTGCACCCCGGGCCGACTCCGTCCCGGTGCCGGGCGAGCTGCTGGAACGGGAACTCACCGCGGTCACCGACCCCGCCGGTGCGGCGTCCCGCAGGTGGGCCCGCGCCGCCGTCGGCCACGACCCCGACCCCGAGCACCTGTCCGGCCGGGTCCTCACGCTGCTCGCCGAGGCCCGGCTGCTCGACCGCGTCCCCGCCGCCGACGGCGCCCCCGGGGAGTGGACGCTCGCCGCCGCGGCGGCCCGCTACGGCCCGCGCGCCGCCGACCCCGGGGAGGAGGCGGGGGCCAATGACGAACCCGCGCGCCCGAACGAGCACCCGCGATGACCGGTGTTTTCGCAGGTACCGGGCCATAGCGCCGACAAATCCGCAGGTCGGCCCCAATGCGCCGGGCCACTCGGGACATCCGGGAGAATAAGGAGGGTGCCTCCGACCGCGGCCCCCCGGATCGCGCGGAGCCCCGCGGGCCACCGGCGGCCCGGGAATCCCACCGAACACACCCCATAGGGACACACCAACGAGGCGACGAGGCGTGGCACAGAGTTCCGAAACGGGCACGGCCCAAGACGACACCGCCCGGTCCACGACCGGCCCCGTCGCCGCGTCCACCGCAGGCGCGCCGGCGTCGGAGCAGGCAGCGCCGTCACCGGTCGGCACCGCGACGGACACCCCCGCCGCCGACCCCGCACGGCAGGCCGGGCGGCGCCCCGGGCGCAGCCGCCTCAACCGGGCCGGTATCCACAACGTCTGGCAGTACGACGACCACGTCTTCCGCTTCGCCGACGGCCGCCTGCTGCTCCGCGGCCGCAACGGCGCCGGGAAGTCCAAGGCGCTGGAGATGCTGCTGCCGTTCCTGCTCGACGGCGACGCCCGCCGGCTCGACACCACCGGCACGAGCCGCACCAGCCTGCGCTGGCTGGTGCTCGACGGCCGCACCCCCGCGACCGTCGGCTCCGCCGCGACGCTGGGCTACCTGTGGGTGGAGTTCGCCGGGCGCGACTCCGACGGCGAACCGCGCTGGACCACCCTCGGGGCCGCCGTCACCGCTGTCCCCGGCGCCACCGACGCCCGAACGGTCTTCTTCGTCACCGACCGCCGCCCCGGGGAGGACCTCCGGCTGGTCGACGACGGCCGCCCGATGCCCATCGAGCGGCTCCGCGCCGAGGTCGGCCCCGACAACTGCTACGACACCCCTGCGCCCTACCGGGCCCGGGTCATGGCCGAGCTGTTCGGCCTGGACGACCCGCTGCGGTACCGCAACCTGATGCACCTGCTGTACCGGCTGCGCCGCCCCACGATCGGCGAGCGCCTCGAAGCGGGCGAACTCGTCTCGGTCCTCGCCGAGGCGCTGCCGCCCATGGACGAGACGGTTCTCGACCAGGTCGCCCGCAACATCTCCGACCTCGACTCCGCCCGCGACCGGTTGCGCAGCCTCCGCTCGGCGAAGGAGCAGGTGGGCGACTTCCTCGCCGACTACCGGCATTACCTGCACGGCACCCTGCGCGACCAGGTCGCAGCGGTGCGCGCGCAGCTCGACGCCTATTGGCGGCGCGACTCCGAGGTCGCCCGGCTGAGCGAGGAGCTCGACCACCTCGTCGCCGAGGAGGGCGAGGTCCAGGAGGAGCGCGACCGGCTGCGCCGCAGCCGCGACACCGCGGCCGCCGACGCCGCCACCCTGGCGTCCAGCAGCCCCGGCGGTGCGCCGCCCGGCGACGGCGAGCGCGAGGCGCGCTACGCCGCCGTCAACGCCTACATCCGCGCCGCGGAATCCGCGTGGGCCGGCGCCGGGTACGCCCTGACCGCCGAGCAGGACGCCAGGACCCGGCTCGACACCGACGTCGCGGCCCTGGAGTCCCGCCTCGCCGCGCTGGGGCGCGAGCACGCCGTCCTCGCCGAGACGGCGCTCGACTGCGGCATCGGCGCCGACCTGCTCGGCCAGGTCCCCCAGGCCGTGCCCACCACACTCGCGCCGCGCGAGAGCACCACCCGGGTCAACCTCGAAGGCCTTGAGGAGGCGGTGGAGCGCGACCCCGTGCACGGCATCGACTCCGCCGCGCTTAGCACCGCCCTCGGCGCACTGCACGACCGCCTCACCGGCGCCGACGACGTCGCCGCCGAACGCGGGCGCGCGGCGTCGGAGCTGCACGAGCGCGCCGTCGCGCGCGACCGCGCGGCGCGGCGCGAGACCGCGCTCGCCGACGAGGCCGAATGGTGCGACGCCGCACTCGAACGCGCCCGCGAGCGCGAGGCCGTCGCCATCGACACCGTGCGCCGGGCCGGCACCGAGTACGCGGCCGCCGTGCGCGCCTGGGCGGGCGAGCTGGGCGCCGCCGCGGAGGACGCCCCGCGCCTCGACGCGCTGGAGGCCTCCGTCGAGCTTCCCCTCGACGACGCCCTGCGCGTCCTCGACCCCGATGTGCCGCTGTCCGTCGCCGCGCACGCGCACGCCGCCGTCGACCCCCTCCTCACCGAGCTGCGCTCGCGGCGCGACACCGCCGTCAGCGAGGAGCGCGAGCTCGCCGCCGAACTCGATGAGCTGTCCGAGCGCAAGCGCAGCGGCGTCGACCCGGTTCCCGCTGTCCAGCCGTGGGCCGCCGCCGACCGCGACCACACCAAGGGCGCCCCGTTCTACCTCGCCCTGGAGTTCGCCCCCGGGCTCAGCGACGCCCGCCGCGCCGGGCTCGAGGCGGCGCTGGAGGCCAGCGGGCTGCTGTCCGGCTGGATCGGCGCCGACGGCGGGGTCCGCGACCCGATGACCCGCGACCTCGTCCTCGCCCCAGGCGAGCCGCTCACCGGCCGCACCCTCGCCGACCTGCTCGACCCCGTCGAACCGCCGGGGTCCGGGGTCACCCAGCGCACCGTTGCCGCGCTGCTGTCGTCCATCGCGCTGGACCCCGATGACGGCGCGCCGCCCGCCTCGGGTACCTGCGCCGTCGCCACCGACGGACGCTGGCGGCTCGGTGTGGCGTCGGGCGCGCACAGCAAGACCGTCGCCGAGTTCATCGGCAGGGAGGCGCGCACGCGCGGCAACGCGCGCCAGCTCGCCAACGTCGACCGGCGCATCGCCATAGCCGAGGCGCTGCTCGCCGAGGCCGAGGAGCGGCGCGCCGACATCGAACGCCGCCACGCCGCCCTCGTCCGGCTCGCGCGCACCGTGCCGTCGAGCGCCGACCTGCTCTCGGGCTGGGCCGCGCTCGACACCGCGCGCACCTGGCTGTCGCAGGCCGAACGCGACCGCGCCACCGCGGCGCGCGCCGCCGAGACCGCCCGCACAGCGGCCCTGGACCTGCGCCGCGCCGTCGCGGACCAGGCCGACCCCGACACCCTGCCCACCGGGGCCGACGAACTCGCCGGTGTCCTCGCCGGGATCGGGCGGCTGCGCGCCGAGATCGGCGCGACGCACCGCGACCTCGAATCGCTCGCCCTGCGCCTGGCTGAGTACCGCACCCGCATCGAGGAGTGGGAGCGGATCCGCGACGACCGGATCCTCGCGGAGGACGCCCGCTCCGCCGCCATCAGCGACATGATCACCGTCCGGCGCGAGACCGAGCTCACCGACCGCGCGCGCGGAGCGGCGCCGGAGCAGATCGAGGCAGCCGTCGGCGAGGTCCGCGGCCGCCGCGACACGGCAGCCGACGCCCTGCCCGCGGTCGAGCGCGCCGCCCAGCAGGCCCGCGACGACAGGGTCGCGGCCGAGACCCGGCTCGACACCGGCGTGTCGGAGCGCGCGGCGCAGGCGCAGCGGGCGCTCGACTCCGGCGCGCCGCTGCGCGCCATGCTGGCGGGCCCCGACGGGGCGCCCGACCCCGCCCTGCTCACGGCGGCCGGCCTGCCCGAGAAGACCGCGTCGCTCGCCGCCGCCGCACCCGAGACGGCGGCGGCCGAGCCGGACACCGACGAACCGGCCGACCTCGCCGAGCAGGTGCGGGCGCTCGACTCCCTCGTCGCCGCCATCGAGGACGCGCTGCCCGACGAGGCGACCGCCGACATCGACAACAGCGGCATCCTGCGCCGCCGCGAGGAATTGCACGGGCTGCTCGCCGAGGGCGGCGCCGCGGCCGCGCGCACCGAGCTGACCGAGCCGGCCGGGGTCAAGCGGCTCCTCGTCCACGACGACGACGGCACGCACGACATCACGGCCTTCGGCGACCGGCTCACCGACGCCATCGCGCAAGCGGAGGAGACGGCCGCGCGGCGCGAGGAGGAGGCGTACGAGCGCCACCTGCTGGGCGAGCTCGCCGCCCACCTGTCCCGCCAGATCGACCAGGCCCGCGCCCTCATCGCCACCATGAACGAGGTCCTCGGCGAGGTCACCACCTCCCAGGGGCTCGGCGTGCGGCTCGACTGGCGGCTCGCGCCGGACGCCGACGAGGACATCCGCGCGGTGGTCCCGCTGCTGGACCGCCCCGCAGAGCAGCGGACCCGGGTCGAGACCACCCGGCTGCGCGACGCACTGCGCCGCTGCATCGAGGCCATCCGCCGACTCGACCCCACCGCCACGGGCGGCGCCCAGCTCCGCTCGGCGCTCGACTACCGGTCCTGGTTCGCCTTCACGGTCTATGTGACCGACACCGCCCGCCCCGAGCGGGAGCGCAGGCTCAGCCACCGCACCGCGCTCAGCCAGGGCGAGCAGCGGGTCATCGCCTACCTGGTGCTGTTCGCCGCGGCGGCGGCGCAGTTCGATTCCCTCGCGGAGCACGCGCCCGACGCGCCGCGCCTCATCCTCCTCGACGATGCTTTCGCCAAGGTCGACGAGCCCACCCACGGCCGCCTCCTCGGCCTGCTCGTCGAGCTCGACCTCGACTTCGTGCTCACCTCCGAACGCCTGTGGGGCTGCTTCGCCAGCGTCCCGAGCCTGCACATCTACGAATGCCTGCGCGACCCCGCGTCGCCCGGGATCGCCACCCTGCACTTCACCTGGGACGGCAACCGCCGCAAACTCCTCGGCGTCTGACCCGATCGATCCGCACCGGAGCCACAACGACCGGCCAAGCAGGCCGGTCCCCGAGGCGTAATCAGTCCGGTCGCCCAAGGGGGTTTTGTACCTCATTCCCAGGGGGTGTCTCCGGGAGTCGCGGTGGAGGGGCGCGCCGGTGTCTGGACTGACGAGCGAGGAGCGACCGAGGTACGAGGGAGCGACGAGCGAGGAGGGAAGGCACCGGCCTGAAGCGCCCCGTAGCCGCGGCGACCAAGAAGCAGGTCTACTTGTTTGGCATGACCTGTCCTAGTCTGCAATGGCGAGATCGACTCAGAAGCAGGTGTGGTGACGGTGACGGCCCCAGCAACGTTCGCCGGACAGGTTCCGAATCGGCGCGGTGATCCGGCGCGTCCTGAGCGTTCTATTGAGGAGCGGCTGGCCGAGGCGCCTCTTGATGGTGAGGCCCGCCGCTGGGCGGTCGCGGCTCTGCTCGGTGATGACGCTGTCGCGTCGTGCGTCGACGGCGATGACGCCCCGCTGCCGGAGCCGCGGCCGGGCCCCGCTCCGGAGCCTGTCGCGGTTCGGCGCAGTTTCCTCAGCAGGGTCGAGGTGCAGGGGTTCCGCGGTATCGGTCGTACGGCGGCGTTGGAGTTCCCGCCGGGGCCGGGGCTCACGGTCATCGTGGGCCGCAACGGTTCGGGGAAGTCCAGTTTCGCCGAGGCGGCCGAGGCGGCGTTGACGGGCCGCAATCTGCGGTGGGATGCCATGCCCACCGCGTGGCGCGATGGCTGGCGGAATCTGCATTTCGACGACCGCACGGAGATCGCGGTCGATCTGCACTTGTCGGGCGACTCCGCGCCGACGCGCATCACGCGCACGTGGTCGGGTGAGAGTGTGCGGTCGGCGCGCGGCCGCGTGGTGGGCCCGGACGGTGTCTCCGGGCCGCTGCGCAGTCTGGGGTGGGACACCGAACTGGTGCGCTACCGCCCGTTCCTGTCCTATGACGAGCTCGGGCGGGCGGTGCATGGCCGCTCCGCGGAGCTGTACGACACTCTCACGGGTTTGCTGGGCCTCACCGGGTTGGCCGATGCGGAGCGGCGGCTCGCCAAGGCGTGTGAGCGTCTGGCGAAGGAGCAGGACGCGCCCAGCCGCGCGCTGCCTCTTCTGGTCGAGCGGTTGCGGGGCTACGACGATCCCCGTGCGCGTTCCGCTGTGGAGCTGCTCACCGCGCAGTCGATCGATCTCGGCCGCGTCGCGGCGATCGCGGCCGACGACGGGCCGGCCGATCCCGCGGCGCAGGTGGTCCTGCGGCGGTTGCGGCGGCTCGCCGTGCCGGAGCGGGCGCTGCTGAACGACGTCGTCAACGAGTTGCGGGGCGCCGCCATGGAGCTCGCCATGGCGGCGGGCACCAAGGGCGACCGCGCCCATGGCCTTGTCGAGCTGTTGGGAGCGGCGCTGGAGCACCATCGCCGCCACCCGGCGGAGCAGGACTGCCCCACGTGCGGCACCTCCGACGCGATCGGGCCGCAGTGGGTGCGCCGCGCCGAGGCGGAGATCGCGTCCCTGCGGACTCTCGCTGCGAGTGCGTCGTCGGCGTACGAACGGGCCGAGAAGGCCCGCGACCAGGCCCGGTTCCTAGTGGCGCCGCCGCCGTCCTGGCTGCCGCCCGACAGCGACCTCGGCGTGCTGTGGGCCGAGTGGGCCGCCGGCGGTGAACTCGCGGACCTCCGCGAGCTGGCCGACCACATCGAGACGGTCGGCCGCAGGCTGCGTTCGGCCGCCATCAGCGCGCGCAAGGCGGCGACCGAGCGTCTGGCCGACCCCACGGAGGGCTGGTCGTCGGCGGCCGAGGATCTCGCGGCGTGGGTCGAGGACGCCCACGCGGCCATGCGGGCCCGGCAGACCCTCGCCCCCGCGGGGCAGGCGCTCGAATGGTTCACCGAGGCGGCCCGGCAGGTCCGGGCCGACCGCCTGCGCCCGCTGTCGGCGCAGGCCGAGCAGGTCTGGCACCGGCTCCGCCAGGAGCGCCACATCGATCTCGACGCTCTGCGCCTGGTGGGCAGGGGCGCGCAGCGGCGGGTGGCGGTCGATGTGAGCGTCGACGGCTCCGATCCCGGCGGCAACGCGCCCGGGCTGCTGAGCCAGGGCGAGTTCCAGGCGCTCGCGCTGTCGATCTGCCTGCCGCGCACGCTCATCGCCGAGAACCCGTTCGGGTTCCTGGTGCTCGACGACCCGGTGCAGGCCATGGACACCGAGACGGTCGAGGGGCTCGCGGCCGTGCTGGCCGAGGTGGGGCGGCACCGCCAGCTCATCGTGTTCACCCACGACACCCGGTTGTCCGACTCCATCCGGCGCCTCGGCCTGCCGGCCGGGATCCGCACGATCCACCGCGATGCGATGTCGAACGTGTGGGTGACCGAGGACACCGCATGAGCCTGCCGCCGGAGGGGATTTCGATTTGGCAGAGCACCCCGCGACACCTGTATAGTCGTGTCCAACGCCAGCGCGGAGCACCGCACGGAAGTGCCGCCCGCAGTAGCGTGCCCCTTTAGCTCAGTCGGCAGAGCGTCTCCATGGTAAGGAGAAGGTCTACGGTTCGATTCCGTAAAGGGGCTCCACCACTTGATGAGGTCCGGTCCACTCAGGTGGGTGACCGGCGGAAATCTCATTCGCCGGTCGGATCGGGTTCGGGTAGCATGCAAAGGCCGCCCGGGGGACCCGGTCGACGAGGCGGAGTAGCTCAGTCGGTAGAGCAAGCGGCTCATAATCGCTGTGTCGTCGGTTCAAGTCCGGCCTCCGCTACTACCTGCGCGTACCCCTGCCGAGTTCGTCAGGGGTCCACGCAGGTCTTTTTGAGTGTCGCGGCATCTTCGCCGCGCGGATATGTCCTAAGGTTTTCCAGCGAGAAAGGCACTCCGACGTGGCTGCCACCGACGTGAGGCCGAAGATCACCCTGGCCTGCCAGGAGTGCAAGCACCGCAACTACATCACGCGCAAGAACCGTCGGAACAACCCCGACCGGCTTGAGCTGAAGAAGTTCTGCCCCAACTGCCGCACCCACCGCGAGCACAAAGAGACCCGCTAGTCTCGCCGCGGCACCGGCGCGCCCGAGGGTCCGGTGCGGTGCCCATCGCAGCAGTAGCCCAGTGAGCGCGCGGCGCTCTCTGGGCTACTAGTGTGTTCGGGGCCCTGCCCGCGGTCGCCGCCCGGGCCCGGGGCCAGTCGTGAGAGGGAGTCCATGGCGATCAACCGCGAGTTCCTGGGGCGGGAGTACACCTCCCCTGAACCGTACGAAGTCACCCGGGTGAAGATCCGCGAGTTCGCCGACGCGATCGGCGACGCCAACCCGGTGTACCGCGACCCGGCCACCGCGCGCGCCGCCGGGTATCCCGACGTCATCGCCCCGCCGACCTTCGCCATCGTCATGGGGATGGAGGGCGCCGGGCAGGCCATGTTCGACCCCGACCTGCGGTTGGACTACTCGCGTGTGGTCCACGGCGACCAGAGCTTCCGCCACTCCCGCCCGGTCCGGGCCGGCGACGTGCTCACCTGCGTCACCCGCATCCGCGACGTCAAGGCGCTCGGCGGCAACGAGCTGCTCACCGTCGACAGCGACATCAGCACGGTCGACGGTGAGCACGTCGTCACCGCGTCCAACATGATGGTCGTGCGCGGCGGTGCCGCGCAGGGCTCCGAGTAGCGGGGAGACGCCCATGACCGCCGTCATCAAGTACGCCGACGTCGAGGTCGGCACCGAGATCCCGGAGCAGTCGTACCCGGTGCGCCGGCTCGACCTCGTCCGCTACGCCGGGGCGTCCGGCGACTTCAACGAGATCCACTGGAGCGGCCGCGTCGCCAAGTCCGTCGGGCTGCCCGACGTCATCGCGCACGGCATGTTCACCATGGCGCAGGCCGGGCGGCTCATCACCGACTGGGCCGGCGACCCCGGTGCGGTCGAGGAGTACTCGGTGCGGTTCTCCGCGCCCGTGGTGGTCCCCGACGACGACACCGGCACCGAGATCACCGTCAGCGGTGTGGTGCGCAAGAAGCTCGACGACAACCGGGTCGAGGTCGCCCTCACGGCGCGCTCCGGCGGCGCCAAGGTCCTGGCCCGCCCCACGGCCGTCGTCCGCCTCGCCTGAGAAGGAACCGCGTGTCAGCAACCGCCCGCCAGGTCCCCCTCTCCGACTACACGACGCTGCGACTCGGAGGGCCCGCAGCGGTCCTCCGGCGCGCGTCCGACACCGAGTCGCTCGTCGCGGCCGTGCGCGCCGCCGACGCCGAGGGGATCCCGCTGCTGGTCCTCGGCGGCGGCAGCAACCTCGTCATCGCCGACTCCGGGTTCCCCGGCACGGTCGTCCACGTCGACTCCCCGGGGGTGCGGTTCACCCCGGGCGAGGGCGACACGGTGCGGGTCGCCGCCGAGGCCGGCGTCGACTGGGACTCCCTGGTCGAGCGCTGCACCGCCGAGGGTCTCAGCGGCATCGAGTGCCTGTCCGGCATCCCCGGCAGGGTCGGTTCCACGCCCATCCAGAACGTCGGCGCCTACGGCCAGGACGTCAGCGAGACCATCAGCACGGTGCGCGTCTACGACCGGCGCACCGGGGAACTGCGCACGCTGACCGGGGCCGAATGCGGCTTCGCCTACCGCGACAGCGCGTTCAAGGGCGACGACCGCTTCATCGTCTGCGAGGTCGCCTTCGACCTCACCCGCTCCCCGCTGAGCCGGCCCATCGCCTATGCGGAACTCGCCCGGCGCCTCGGTGTCGAGCCCGGCGACCGGGTGCCACTGGCCGCCGCCCGCGCGGCAGTCCTCGAACTGCGCAAGGGCAAGGGCATGGTGCTCGACCCCGGCGACCCCGACACCCGCAGCGCCGGGTCGTTCTTCACCAACCCCATCCTGGGCCCCGACGAGTTCACCGAGTTCACCAAGCGCGCCGCCGAGCGCCTCGGCCCGGACCTGCCGCCGCCCGGCTTCGCGGTGCCCGACGGGCGCACCAAGACCTCCGCCGCCTGGCTCATCGAGAAGGCCGGGTTCCGCAAGGGCTTCAGCGTCGGCCCGGCGCGCATCTCCACCAAGCACACGCTCGCGCTCACGAACCCGGGCGGCGCCACGACCGCCGACCTGCTCGACCTCGCCCGGACGGTGCGCGCCGGGGTTGCCGAGGCGTTCGGTGTGACCCTGGTGAACGAGCCCGTCATGGTGGGCACGTCCCTCTGAACGGCGCCGAAAGAATTATTTCAGGCCCGCCCAACTCTCGAATTCGATTGGCTTGATAATTAACGATGGAAAGCCAATGAATTGCGCCGTTCCTTTTTCCTGATAATCTGAGGAATGTCGAGGGGGAGTAGTCCCCAATCCATGCGGTCGACACAATGGCCATAGGCGCGGCCCGGTGCATCCGGGCGGCGCGCGGCCCGGTCGCATGAGCCCGCCGGTGGTCAGCCGCTTCTTCCGCGGCCGCTCGGGCGGACGAGACCTTCGGCCTGGCAGGCAATGCCGGGCCGAAGTGTCGTGTGCACTTCGTCCCGATCCACAAGGACGGAGGACGCCGTGGGATTCCTCGCAGCGCTCGGATTCAGTACCGCAGCGGTATTCATCGCCGAAATGGGCGATAAGACCCAGCTCGTCGCCATGTCCTTGGCGACCCGTTATCGGGTGCGCACCGTGCTCATCGGTGTCACCGTCGCGACCATCGCGGTCCACGGGGTCAGCGTGCTCATCGCCGAGGTGCTCGGCCTCGCGATCCCCACCGACTGGGTGACCCTCGCCGCCGGTGCCGCGTTCCTGTTCTTCGGAGCGTGGACGCTGCGCGGCGACGAACTCACCGACAAGGACGAGGAGCGGGCGGCGTCCCGGAGCATCCGGTCCGGCGTCATCACGGTCGCCACGATCTTCTTCGTCGCCGAACTCGGCGACAAGACCATGCTCGCCACCATCACCGTCGGCGCCAACCACTCGGGCACGCCGCTGGCGTGGCTCGCCGTGTGGATCGGGTCGACCGTCGGCATGGTGCTCGCCGACGGGATCGCCATCGTCCTGGGGCGGGTCCTCGGCAAGAGGCTGCCCGAGCGCGCGATCAGCATCGGCGCCGCCGTGCTCTTCTTCGCCGTCGGCGCGGTCATGACCTGGCAGGGCGTCGCCATGCTGCTGGCCTGACCCGCGGGCGGGTCACTCGGGCGGTGCCGCGAGCCAGGCGTCGATCCCGGCCAGCAGCTCCTTGGCGCGCGACTCCGGCACGGCCGAGCCGCGCACCGACATGCGGGCGAGTTCGGCGAGTTCGGCGTCGGAGAACCCGAACACCGAGCGGGCGATCTCGTACTGCTCGGCGAGGCGCGGCCCGAACAGCAGCGGGTCGTCCGTCCCGAGGGCGATGGGCGCACCGGCGTCGAACAGCCGGCGCAGCGGCACGTGGGCGACGTCGTCCACGACACCGAGACTCGCGTTGGACGTCGGGCACACCTCCAGCGTGACCTCCTGGGTGGCGATCCGCTCGACCAGGTAGGGGTCCTCGATGGCGCGGACCCCGTGCCCGATGCGGTGCGCGTCGAGGTCGTCGAGGCATTCGCGGACGCTGCGGGCCCCCAGCAGCTCCCCGCCGTGCGGCACGGAGAGCAGCCCGGCCCTGCGGGCGATGCGGAACGCGCCCTCGAACTCCAGCGCGCGCCCGCGCCGCTCGTCGTTGTTCAGGCCGAACCCGACGACGCCGCGGCCGGCGTACTGCGCCGCGAGCCGCGCCAGCGCCTTGGCGTCGAGGACGTGCTTGGTGCGGTTCGCGGCGACGACGATCCCGATCCCCACCCCGGTGTCGCGCTCGGCCGTGCGCGCGGCGTCCAGGACCAGGTCGAGGGTCGCGGTGAGGCCGTCGAACCGCGCCGCGTACCCGCTGGGGTCGACCTGGATCTCCAGCCACCCCGAACCGGCCGCGCGCTCGTCCTCGGCGGCCTCGCGCAGCAGCCGGTACATGTCGGACGGGGTGCGCAGCACCGACCGTGCGATGTCGTAGAGGCGCTGGAAGCGGAACCAGCCGCGCTCGTCGGTGGCCCTGAGCCGGGGCGGCCACTCGGCCAGCAGCGCTTGGGGGAGGTGCGTGCCGTGCAGGTCCGCGAGCTCCACGAGCGTCGAATGGCGCATGGAACCGGTGAAGTGCAGGTGCAGGTGGGCCTTTGGCAGCCGGGCGATCGGGCGTGACATGTCCCAAGGGTGCCGCAAAGACCGCGCCGCCGTCGTCCCGAGTGCGGGAAAAGGGTCCCCGGCCGCTGGAGGGCGCCCCCGGCAGCCGCCCCGCGGCGCTGCGGGGCGGCGGCGGGGATCACGGCGCCCGGCCGCCGCTCAGACGGCCTCGCGCAGCAGTTCGGCGATGCGGCCGACGCCCTCGGCGAGGTCGGCGTCGCTCAGCGCGTAGGACAGCCGCAGATAACCGGGTGTGCCGAACGCCTCACCCGGGACCACGGCGACCTCGGCCTGCTCCAGGATCAGCTCGGCGAGCGCGGCGGAGCTCGCCGGGCGCACACCCCTGATCTCCTTGCCGAGCACGCCCTTGACGGACGGATAGGCGTAGAACGCGCCCTGCGGCTCCGGGCAGAGCACACCCGGGATCTCGTTCAGCAGCCGGACGATGGCCTGCCGCCGCCGGTCGAACGCGTCGCGCATCTCGCGGACCGCGGCGAGGTCGCCGCCCACCGCGGCGATCGCGGCCCGCTGCGCGACATTGGCGACGTTGGAGGTCGCGTGCGACTGGAGGTTGCCCGCGGCCCGCACGACGTCCTCGGGCCCGATGAGCCAGCCCACGCGCCAGCCGGTCATGGCGTAGGTCTTGGCGACCCCGTTCACGACGACGGTGCGGTCCGCCAGCTCGGGCACCGCGACGGGCATGGAGGTGACCGCGGCGTGCCCGTACACCAGGTGCTCGTAGATCTCGTCGGTGAGCACCCACAGGCCGTGGGAGTCGGCCCAGCGCCCGATCTCGCGCACCTGGTCGGGGCCGTACACGGCGCCGGTCGGGTTCGACGGCGAGACGAACAGCAGGACCTTGGTCCGCTCCGTGCGCGCCGCCTCCAATCGGTCGACGTCCGCCTGGAAGCCGGTGGTCTCGTCGGTCCGGACGTACACCGGGACGCCGCCGGCGAGGCGGATGGACTCCGGGTAGGTGGTCCAGAACGGCGCGGTCACGATGACCTCGTCGCCGGGGTCGAGCAGCGCGGCGAACGCCTCGTAGATGGCCTGCTTCCCGCCGTTGGTCACCAGGACCTGGCCGGGGTCGACCCGGTAGCCGGAGTCGCGCAGGGTCTTCGCCGCGATGGCGTCCTTGAGCTCGGGCAGCCCGCCGGCCGGGGTGTACCGGTGGTTCCGGGGGTCCCGGCACGCCTCGGCGGCGGCTTCGACAATGGGCGCCGGGGTGGGGAAGTCGGGCTCTCCCGCGCCGAAGCCGATGACGGGGCGCCCGGCGGCCTTCATGGCCTTCGCCCTGGCGTCGACGGCGAGCGTCGCCGACTCGGAGATGCCGCCGATACGTGCGGAGATGCGGGGTCGGTCAGTCATGGCGGCCATGCTTGCACGGTGGCGGCGGCGACACGGCGCCGGTGCCCGGAGTATCGGGTTGGTCCGCGATCGGGATTGGGCATAGACTGCCCAGCGTCCGATTCCGGCCGGGGCCCGCAGCAGTGCGCGACCGAACCGGTACACCGCACCGCGCGTTGGCGGTTATGGTGGACGGACAAGGGGTGCCCGCGGCATCCGAAGGGCAGTGGCTCAATTGGTAGAGCACCGGTCTCCAAAACCGGCGGTTGGGGGTTCGAGTCCCTCCTGCCCTGCAATATCACATCGTTGATGCGGCGCAGCAGCGCATCGGGATCCCGGCCGATCGGCCGTCGGCCGGGTATTTCCACCCAGATCGCCTACCTTTTAAGGACCTCCAGGTGACACAGACTGACGCCGACGCGAAGCCGGAGAAGGAGCGCAAGCGTCGTACCGGTCCGGTGACCTTCACCAAGCAGGTCGTCGGCGAACTCCGCAAGGTCCGCTGGCCCACGCGCCGCGAACTCATCACCTACACCATCGTGGTGATCGTCTTCGTCGTGATCATGGTCGGCTACATCGCGCTCGTCGACCTCGGTGTCGGCGAGGCGGTCACCTGGCTCTACTCCACGCTCGGCGGTGGCGGCAGCGGCGGTGGCGGCGGCATGCCCGGCGGAGCGCCCGGCGGCGGCTGATCCGCCGTATCCGCACTCGAACCGCCCCGCTGCCCCGACCGCGCCATGGTCCGGTGCGATGCGGCGAGACCGTAAGCTGGGCAGGATAGTGGTGCCGACACCGTTGTTCCGCGATGTCGGCCGACCACGAGTGCGTACCCGACGAGAGAAAGAGCAGCCGTGTCCGAGTCCCCACTGACCTCTGACGACCGGCCCACTGAGGAGCGGGATCAGTCGTCGGAGGACGAGACCGGTCCGCGTGCCGAGCAGGCTGCTGACGACGCCGCCGAGGCCGGCACCGGGTCGGCTGAGACCGACGAGCAGGCCGAGGACGACACCGCCGGGACCGAAGAGACCACCGGGTCCGAGGAGTCCGCGGAATCCGAGGAGCAGGACGAGCAGTCCGATCCCGACGCGTCCGGCGAAGCGGCCGAGACCGCCGAGGAGTCCGAGACCGCTGAGGCAGGTGACGCCGAGGCCGACGACCCCGAGGCAGGCGACGCCGAAGCCGGCCCGCCCAAGCTCGACCCCGTCGAGGAGTTCAAGCTCGAACTCCGCCTGCTGCCGGGCGACTGGTACGTCGTGCACACCTACGCGGGCTACGAGAACCGGGTGAAGGCCAACGTCGAGAGCCGCACCCAGTCCCTCAACATGGAGGACTACATCTTCCAGGTCGAGGTGCCCACGCAGGAGGTCACCGAGGTCAAGAGCGGTAAGCGCCAGCTCGTCACCGAGAAGGTGCTCCCCGGCTACGTCCTCGTCCGCATGGAGCTCACCGACGAGTCCTGGGCCGCGGTCCGCAACACCCCCGGTGTCACCGGGTTCGTCGGCCTGTCCAACCGCCCCGCCCCGCTGAGCGTGCAGGAGGTCGCCGACCTCCTGGCTCCCGAGGTCGAGGAGGACGAAGCCGCGCCGGCCCAGAAGAAGGAGTCGGAGGCCCGCAGCGACGTCGCCTACGACATCGGCGAGTCCGTCACGGTCATGGAGGGCCCGTTCGCCACGCTTCCCGCCACTGTCAGCGAGATCAACCCCGACACCCAGAAGCTCAAGGTGCTGGTGTCGATCTTCGGCAGGGAGACCCCGGTGGAGCTGGCGTTCAACCAGGTCTCCAAGATCTGAGCGTCGCGTAGACTTGACGGGTCCGCCCTTTGCGGCGGGCCCGTCGCGCCCCGCCCGTGCGGGGCTTTATCGCGTGCCCCGCCCGGGTTCCGGCGGGCACGTGCCGCGGCACCCCGCACTCGGGGGCCACCGCGTCCGTCACCACCGGGGACCGGCCGCATTCGCGCGCCGCCCCCGCCCGGTGGCGTGGAACCCATCCGAGTAGTGAGAACAGGCAAAGGACCCGAAATGCCTCCGAAGAAGAAGCTTGCCGCCCTGGTGAAGGTGCAGTTGCCCGCAGGGCAGGCCACACCGGCACCGCCCGTCGGTACCGCGCTCGGCCCGCACGGCGTCAACATCATGGACTTCTGCAAGCAGTACAACGCCGCCACCGAGGCGCAGCGCGGCAGCGTCATCCCCGTCGAGATCAGCATCTACGAGGACCGCTCCTTCAGCTTCATCACCAAGACGCCCCCGGCGCCGAAGCTGATCCTCAAGGCCGCCGGCCTGGAGAAGGGCTCCACCGACCCCAACCGCACCACCGCGGGGTCCATCACGAGCGACCAGGTGCGTGAGATCGCGCAGACCAAGCTGCCCGACCTCAACACCGGCGACCTCGCGGCCGCCGAGAAGATCGTCTCCGGGACCGCCCGCTCCATGGGCATCACCATCAAGTAGCCCCTCGCGGCACCGTCAGTTCCGTGGCAGGGCCGAGCGCTGGCCCGAGAACCACAATCCTTGAACACATCAGGAGATCCCGTGAAGCGCAGCAAGAGCTACCGCAACGCCGAGGAGCGGGTCGACCGCACCCGCCTGTACACGCCCGCCGAGGCCGTGCAGCTCGCGAAGGCCAACGTCGCCACCAAGTTCGACCCCACCGTCGAGGTGGCCCTGCGCCTGGGCGTCGACCCGCGCAAGGCCGACCAGATGGTCCGCGGCACCGTCAACCTGCCGCACGGCACCGGCAAGACCGCTCGGGTCCTGGTCTTCGCCACCGGTGAGCGTGCGGAGGAGGCGAAGGCCGCCGGCGCCGACTTCGTCGGCGACGACGACCTCGTCGAGGAGATCCAGAAGGGCTTCCTCGACTTCGACGCCGTTGTGGCGACCCCCGACCTCATGGGCAAGGTCGGCCGGCTGGGCCGCGTGCTCGGGCCTCGCGGCCTGATGCCGAACCCGAAGACCGGCACCGTGACCCCTGATGTCGCACGCGCCGTCACCGAGATCAAGGGCGGCAAGATCGAGTTCCGCGTCGACCGGCACGGGAACCTGCACTTCATCATCGGCAAGGCGTCCTTCGGCGACCAGCAGCTGCTGGAGAACTACCAGGCCGCGCTCGAAGAGGTGCAGCGCCTCAAGCCGTCGGCGGCCAAGGGCCGCTACATCAAGAAGGCGAACCTGGCCACCACGATGGGCCCCGGCATCCCCGTCGACCCCAACGTCACGCGCAACCTCACCGCTGCCTAGAGCAAGCCGCAGGACGCAAAGCACGACGAGGAGGGGCGCCCCCGCCGCACGGCGGGGGCGCCCCTTTGCGTGTGCGCCGTCCTGACCCGCCGGTCGGCCGCTTGCGGCGTTCCTCCCGGAATCGGGAACCGGGCGCCCGCCCGTTCCGTCACACCAGGGCACAACCCCTTCAGACTGGGAGTGGAGAACGATTTCGATGCTGCGGAAGATCACAGGCACCCTGGCAGGTGTCGGCCTGGCGCTCGCCGCCACGGGCTGCGCCGCGATGCCGGGAGCGGCGGGGGGCGGCGGCCTGGGCGGGGGTCCGAGCGTCACGGAGGTCATCGACAAGGTCGTCGACAAGACGCGCGAGGTCGAGACCTACCAGGCGGAGATGAGCATGGCGGGGTCGATGGGCGGGGAGTCCATGGACATCACCAGCGACATCGAGTTCACGGCGAAGCCCGAGCCGACCTACAAGATGAGCATGGACATGGCCGGTCAGGAGAACACCGTGCTGATGCGCGGTTCGGAGATCCTGATGGAGGCCGACCCCGCCATGGGCGGCGGCTGGATGCGCGCCGGCGGCTCCGGTGAGCAGGCCATGAACCAGTCGCAGGACCCGATCGCCGAGGTCGAGAAGCTCCTCGCGGGCGACAACGTCGAGGAGGTCGGCAGCGAGGACGTCGGCGGGGTCTCGACCACCAAGTACAAGGGCTCCTACACCATCGACCAGGCGCTGGAGCAGATCCAGGACACCGAGGCCAAGGACGCAGCCAGGCAGGTCTACGACAAGGCCGGCGTCGACAAGATCGACTTCGAGGCCTGGGTCGGCGACGACCAGCTGCCGCGCAAGGTCACCAGCAGCGCGGGCGACACCGTGGACACCACCCTCACGTTCACGAGCTTCAACGAGCCGGTCGACATCCAGTACCCCGACCCCAGCGAGGTCAAGGACATGGACGACATGCTCGGCGGGGGCGGCGGCGCGCCGGACATCCCCGACCCCGGCGGCTACTGAGCCGGGCGCCGACCGCGGTGCCGGGCCGGTCGGCCCGGCACCGGCCGGGAGTTCGCACTCCCTGCCTGGGGTAGTATTGGAAACTGCCGAAGACCGCCGGTCGCCACCCATACGGGTGGCCTAAGGTCCCATCGCGAATGGGCGGCCCGCGCAGGTTTGATGCGAGCTTCTTCCGTGGTCTGTGCCGCTTCGGGCATTGTGCCGCGATAAGCCCCGTGCGCCTGCGCCGGGGCTCTTTTCATGCGCAGACGAACCTCGCTTCCGACGCCGTGGACCGTTCGTGAGACCCCTTGGCAATCACCGGTGTTCACTGTTGGAAGGAGACCCATGGCGAGGCCGGACAAGGCAGCCGCTGTCGCCGAACTCAAGGAGGAATTCCAGAGTTCGCAGGGCGCTGTGCTGACCGAATACCGTGGGCTCACTGTCGCGCAGGTCTCCGCACTGCGCCGCAGCCTCGGCCAGAACGCGCGGTTCCGCGTTGTGAAGAACACGCTCACCAAGATCGCCGCCACGGAGGCCGGTCTCGACCAGCAGGTCGTCGACCTGTTCGAGGGCCCCTCCGCCATCGCCTTCGTCAGGGGCGACGTGATCGAGGCCGCAAAGGGCCTGCGTGACTTCTCCAAGGCGAACCCGCCGCTGGTGATCAAGGGCGGTGTGATCGACGGCAAGTCGATGAGCCCCGAGCAGATCACCAAGCTGGCCGATCTTGAGTCCCGCGAGGTGCTCCTCTCGAAGCTGGCCGGAGCGCTCAAGGCCAAGCAGGGTCAGGCCGCAGCCGTCTTCCAGGCGCTGCCGTCCAAGACCGTGCGACTGGCCCAGGCGCTGGCCGACAAGCGAGCGGACGCCTAGTTACACGTTCGACACCGCGTCGGCGCACGTGCGCCGACGCCGCACGGCCGGCGGGCTCGACACCCGCCGTTGGGCAAGGACGAATCGGTGCGCGGCCGCAGGGCGGCGCGCCGGAAGAGAAAGAGGGATCGCAACCATGGCGAAGCTCAGCACCGAAGAGCTGCTCGGCGCGTTCGAGGAGATGACCCTCCTCGAGCTCTCGGAGTTCGTGAAGCTGTTCGAGGACAAGTTCGACGTCACCGCCGCCGCCCCGGCCGCCGCCGTGGCCGCCGCCCCGGCCGCCGCCGCGGAGGAGGTCGAGGAGCAGAGCGAGTTCGACGTCGTCCTCGAATCGGCCGGCGACAAGAAGATCCAGGTCATCAAGGAGGTCCGCGGCATCACGAGCCTGGGCCTGAAGGAAGCCAAGGACCTGGTCGACAACGCCCCCAAGGCGCTGCTCGAAGCCGTCAGCAAGGAGAACGCGGAGAAGGCGAAGGACGCCCTTGAGGGCGCCGGCGCCACCGTGACCCTGAAGTAGTCGCATCAGCCGACCGCCAAGGAGGCGGCCACCCCATCGGGGTGGCCGCCTCCTTGCGTTGCCGCAGGTCGCACGGTCCTGTGGAGAACGCCTGGCAGCCGATCGCGGCAGGCGGTATCACTGTGGTGTCACCCGGCCTAGAGTAGGGAGTATGGCGATGACACTGCGTTTGACCGACCGTGAGACCGAGTCGCTGCGCAAGCAGGCCGAGGCCGAGGGCCGCAGCATGCAGCAGGTCGCCAAGGCCGCGATCGAGGAGTACGTGGCGCGGCGGAGTGCCGACGACCAGATCCGGCAGGCCACCGAGGAGAGCGTTCGCACGTGGGCGCCTCTGCTGCGAAGGCTCGGCGAATGACCGCCTACCTGTCGTTGGAACAGGTCCTCTCCGTTGCGGAGGCCGCGGTCGGCGAGACTCCGTCGGTGCGCGATCTGGGCCTGCTCGATTCCGCGGTGCACCGGCCGCAGTCGGAGATGTTCGGGCGGGAGCTGTACCCGGACCTCTTCACCAAGGCCGCCGCGCTGCTCCACTCGATTGCCCTCAACCGCCCGCTCTATGACGGGAACAAGCGCCTCGCCTGGACGGCGACCGACGTCTTCCTGCGGGTGAACGGCGTGCAGATCGGCCCTGCCGAAGACGATGCATACGACTTCATGATCTCCGTGGCCGACGGGACGCTCTCGGAGGTCGAGGAGATCGCCAAGGTGCTGCGGTCGTGGGCCGAGCCGCGGTAGTCGCCGCGGTTGATCGCCGTGGGCGGGCGGCCTCCGGGCCGCCCGCCGGGCACCGCTTTACAGGTCCTTGACTGAAACATCATGCCCAGGTGTCGGCTCGCTCACACTCGTTCGGGTGTGTGGGTCCTCTCACGGGTGGCGAATCGCCCAGGATGGCCCGTGCGGGCTTGACGGATCCGATCGTTGGGGCGATGCTGCGTGGTGTCGTGAGTGGCTCAGGGGCAGGGTGTTGGACAGCGGTGTAGTATTGGGCTACACTGCCCTTTTGCGCTGCCCATTGGCGACTTCTGTGTTCGAACCCGCATACCGCGTCCGATTCTTCCCTGAATAGGCCAGTACGCGCGGGTTCCCGGCGAGGACCGACCATCGACTCACCCGAGTGGTCCATCGTCGTCCCTTGAGTCGTCCGGCGTGCGCGCGCATCAACCGCCACAAGCCTTCGGAAGGACCCCTGTTGGCAGCCTCGCGCAACGCCTCCGCTAACGCCCTTGGTCCGAACCGCGTTTCTTTCGCTCGCATTCAGGAACCACTCGAAGTCCCGAATCTTCTCGCCCTGCAAACCGAGTCCTTCGACTGGCTCCTCGGTAACGAGAAGTGGCGTACCCGAGTTGAGGTGGCCCGTAACGCAGGCCGCAAGGACGTTCCGGAGCAGTCCGGCCTCGAAGAGATCTTCGAGGAGATCAGTCCCATCGAGGACTTCTCGGGCACGATGTCGCTGTCGTTCCGCGACCATCGGTTCGAGCCGCCCAAGTACTCCGAAGAGGAGTGCAAGGACAAGGACATGACGTACTCCGCGCCGATGTTCGTCACGGCGGAGTTCATCAACAACGACACCGGTGAGATCAAGAGCCAGACGGTGTTCATGGGCGACTTCCCGCTCATGACCGTCAAGGGCACCTTCATCATCAACGGCACCGAGCGGGTCGTGGTGTCCCAGCTCGTGCGCTCGCCCGGTGTGTACTTCGACCGCCAGGTCGACAAGACCTCCGACAAGGACCTGTACGGGTGCAAGGTCATCCCCTCGCGCGGGGCGTGGCTGGAGTTCGAGGTCGACAAGCGCGACTTCGTCGGGGTCCGTATCGACCGCAAGCGCAAGCAGGGCGTGACCGTGCTGCTCAAGGCGCTGGGCTGGACCACCGATCAGATCCTGGAGCGGTTCGGCCAGTACGAGTCGATCCGCAACACGCTGGAGAAGGACCCCACGGCCGGGACCGACGACGCGCTGCTGGACATCTACCGCAAGCTGCGTCCGGGGGAGCCGCCCACGAAGGAGTCGGCGCAGACCCTGCTGGAGAACCTGTACTTCAATCCCAAGCGCTATGACCTGGCGAAGGTCGGCCGCTACAAGATCAACAAGAAGTTGGGGCTGGAGGCGGAGTACACGCAGGGCACGCTGACCGAAGAGGACATCGTCGCCACGGTCGACTACATCGTGCGGCTGCACGCCGGCGAGATCGAGCTGGAGCGTCCGCACGGGGCGTTCCCGATCGAGACCGACGACATCGACCACTTCGGCAACCGCCGCCTGCGGACCGTCGGCGAGCTGATCCAGAACCAGGTGCGGTTGGGGCTGGCGCGCATGGAGCGGGTCGTGCGCGAGCGCATGACCACCCAGGACGTCGAGGCCATCACGCCGCAGACCCTGATCAACATCCGGCCGGTCGTGGCCTCCATCAAGGAGTTCTTCGGCACCAGCCAGCTGTCGCAGTTCATGGACCAGACCAACCCGCTGGCCGGGCTCACCCACAAGCGCCGCCTCTCGGCGCTGGGCCCGGGCGGGCTGTCGCGTGAGCGCGCCGGCTTCGAGGTGCGCGACGTCCACCCCTCGCACTACGGCCGCATGTGCCCGATCGAGACCCCTGAGGGCCCCAACATCGGCCTGATCGGCTCGCTCGCCGCCTACGGCCGGGTCAACTCCTTCGGCTTCGTCGAGACCCCCTACCGCAAGGTCACCAACGGGGTCCTGACCGACGAGATCCGCTACCTCACCGCCGACGAAGAGGACCGCTTCGTCATCGCGCAGGCCAACACCCCCGTCAGCGCCGACGGCTCGTTCACCGACGACCGCGTCCTGGTCCGCCGCAAGGGCGGCGAGTTCGAGGCCGTCGTCAAGAGCGAAGTCGACTTCATGGACATCTCGCCGCGGCAGATGGTGTCGGTGGCGACCGCGATGATCCCGTTCCTGGAGCACGACGACGCCAACCGGGCGCTCATGGGCTCCAACATGCAGCGCCAGGCGGTGCCGCTGCTGCGGGCGGAGTCGCCGTTCGTGGGCACCGGGATGGAGTACCGCGCGGCCACCGACGCGGGCGATGTGATCCTGGCCGAGAAGGCCGGGGTGGTCGAGGACGTCACCGCCGACTACATCACGGTGATGGCCGATGACGGCACGCGCACGACCTACCGGGTGGGCAAGTTCCGCCGGACCAACCAGGGCACGTGCTTCAACCAGCGCCCGATCGTGGACGAGGGCCAGCGGGTCGGGGCCGAGCAGGTGCTGGCCGATGGGCCCTCGACCGATCTCGGTGAGATGTCGCTGGGCAAGAACCTGCTGGTGGCCTACATGTCGTGGGAGGGCCACAACTACGAGGACGCGATCGTGCTGTCGCAGCGCATCGTGCAGGACGATGTTCTGTCCTCGATCCACATCGAGGAGCACGAGGTCGATGCGCGCGACACCAAGCTGGGGCCGGAGGAGATCACGCGGGAGATCCCGAATGTGAGCGAGGAGGTCCTGGCCGACCTGGACGACCGGGGCATCATCCGGATCGGGGCCGAGGTGATCGACGGCGACATCCTGGTGGGCAAGGTGACCCCGAAGGGGGAGACCGAGCTGACGCCGGAGGAGCGGTTGCTGCGGGCGATCTTCGGGGAGAAGGCGCGCGAGGTGCGCGACACGTCGTTGAAGGTGCCGCACGGTGAGTCGGGCAAGGTCATCGGAGTGCGGGTGTTCAGCCGGGAGGAGGGCGACGAGCTGCCTCCGGGGGTGAACGAGCTGGTGCGGGTGTATGTGGCGCAGAAGCGCAAGATCACCGATGGCGACAAGCTGGCCGGGCGCCATGGCAACAAGGGTGTGATCTCCAAGATCCTGCCGCAGGAGGACATGCCGTTCCTGGAGGACGGGACGCCGGTCGACATCGTGCTGAATCCGCTGGGTGTGCCGGGGCGGATGAACGTGGGTCAGATCCTGGAGATCCATTTGGGGTGGCTCGCCAAGAACGGCTGGAAGGTCGAAGGCGACGACGCCCCGTGGAAGGACTCCCTGCGCAGCATCGGGGCCGACGAAGCCCCGGCCGACAGCAGGGTGGCCACCCCGGTGTTCGACGGCCTGCGCGAGGACGAGATCGGCGGCCTGCTGGCCTCCATCAGTCCCGACTCCGACGGCGACATCATGATCAACCCGGCCGGCAAGGCGCGGCTGTTCGACGGCCGCACCGGCGAGCCGTTCAAGGAGCCCATCGCGGTGGGCTACACCTACTTCCTGAAGCTGCACCACCTGGTCGACGACAAGATCCACGCGCGTTCCACCGGGCCGTACTCGATGATCACCCAGCAGCCGCTGGGCGGTAAGGCGCAGTTCGGCGGGCAGCGCTTCGGCGAGATGGAGGTGTGGGCGCTGGAGGCCTACGGCGCCGCCTATGCCCTTCAGGAGCTGCTGACCATCAAGTCCGACGACGTGGTGGGCCGGGTCAAGGTCTACGAGGCGATCGTCAAGGGCGAGAACATCCCCGAGCCGGGTATCCCCGAGTCCTTCAAGGTGCTCATCAAGGAGATGCAGTCGCTCTGTCTCAACGTTGAGGTGCTGTCCAGCGATGGCATGTCCATCGAAATGCGCGACAGCGATGAAGACGTTTTCCGCGCGGCGGAGGAACTGGGAATCGACCTGGGTCGGCGCGAGCCGAGCAGCGTCGAAGAGGTCTAATTCCGCGATCCAAGAGCAGGGGACGATAAACAAGTGCTCGACGTCAACTTCTTCGACGAGCTGCGCATTGGCCTCGCCACGGCCGACGACATCCGTCAGTGGTCCCACGGTGAGGTCAAGAAGCCGGAAACCATCAACTACCGCACCCTCAAGCCGGAAAAGGACGGGCTCTTCTGCGAGAAGATCTTCGGTCCCACCCGCGACTGGGAGTGCTACTGCGGCAAGTACAAGCGCGTGCGCTTCAAGGGCATCATCTGCGAGCGGTGCGGCGTCGAGGTCACCCGCGCGAAGGTCCGCCGTGAGCGCATGGGCCACATCGAGCTGGCCGCCCCGGTCACGCACATCTGGTACTTCAAGGGTGTGCCGAGCCGCCTCGGGTACCTGCTCGACCTCGCCCCGAAGGATCTCGAGAAGATCATCTACTTCGCGGCGTACATGGTGACCTGGGTCGACAACGAGGCGCGCGAGCGCGACCTCCAGTCGCTCGAGGCGCACATCTCCGTCGAGCGGCAGAACCTGGAGAAGCGCCGCGACTCCACCGTCGAGGACCGGCACCGCAAGCTGGAGACCGACCTCGCCGAGCTGGAGGAGCAGGGAGCCAAGGGCGACGCGCGTCGCAAGGTGCGCGAGGCCGCCGAGCGCGAGATGCGCCAGATCCGCGACCGCGCCCAGCGCGAGGTCGACCGGCTCGAAGAGGTCTGGAACCGCTTCAAGAACCTCAAGGTCCAGGACCTCGAGGGCGACGAGATGCTCTACCGGGAGATGCGCGACCGCTTCGGGAAGTACTTCCGCGGCGGCATGGGCGCCCAGGCCATCCAGGAGCGCCTCGTCAACTTCGACCTCGACGCCGAGGCCGAGAAGCTGCGCGAGACCATCCGCTCGGGCAAGGGCCAGAAGAAGGCCCGCGCCCTCAAGCGGCTCAAGGTGGTCTCCGCGTTCCTCAACACGAGCAACAGCCCCAACGGCATGGTGCTCGACTGCGTCCCGGTGATCCCGCCGGACCTGCGTCCGATGGTCCAGCTCGACGGTGGCCGCTTCGCCACCTCCGACCTGAACGACCTGTACCGCCGGGTCATCAACCGGAACAACCGCCTGAAGCGGCTGCTCGACCTCGGCGCGCCCGAGATCATCGTCAACAACGAGAAGCGGATGCTCCAGGAGGCCGTCGACGCGCTGTTCGACAACGGCCGCCGCGGGCGCCCGGTCACCGGCCCCGGCAACCGGCCGCTGAAGTCGCTGTCCGACATGCTCAAGGGCAAGCAGGGGCGGTTCCGGCAGAACCTGCTGGGCAAGCGCGTCGACTACTCCGGCCGTTCGGTCATCGTCGTCGGCCCGCAGCTGAAACTGCACCAGTGCGGCCTGCCCAAGCAGATGGCGCTGGAGCTGTTCAAGCCGTTCGTCATGAAGCGGCTGGTCGACCTCAACCACGCGCAGAACATCAAGAGCGCCAAGCGCATGGTCGAGCGGTCCCGGCCCGTGGTGTGGGACGTCCTCGAAGAGGTCATCACCGAGCACCCCGTGCTGCTGAACCGCGCGCCGACCCTGCACCGCCTCGGCATCCAGGCGTTCGAGCCGCAGCTGGTCGAGGGCAAGGCCATCCAGATCCACCCGCTCGTGTGCACCGCGTTCAACGCGGACTTCGACGGCGACCAGATGGCGGTGCACCTGCCGCTGTCGGCGGAGGCCCAGGCCGAGGCGCGCATCCTGATGCTCGCCACGAACAACATCCTGAAGCCGTCCGACGGCAAGCCGGTCACCATGCCCACCCAGGACATGATCATCGGCCTGTACTACCTGACCACCCTCAAGGAGGGGGCGGTCGGCGAGGGGCGCGCGTTCCGCACGCCGGCCGAGGCGATCATGGCCTACGACTCCGGTGAGCTCGACCTCCAGGCGCTGATCAAGCTGCGGGTCGACGGCGATGTCCCGCCGCCGGCCGACTGGGTGCGCCCGGACGACTTCGACGAGACCAAGCCCTACGTCCTGGAGACGACCCTGGGGCGGTACCTCTTCAACGAGACCACCCCGGTCGACTACCCGTTCGTGAACTTCCAGGTCGCGAAGAAGCAGGTGTCGTCGCTGGTCACGGAGTTGGCGGAGAAGTACCCGAAGGTGCAGGTCGCCACGACCCTCGACGCCCTCAAGGACGCCGGGTACCACTGGGCGACCCGGTCGGGCCTGACCATCGGCATCGCCGACGTCGTCGCGCCCCCGCGCAAGCAGCAGATCCTCGACGGCTATGAGAAGCAGGCCGACAAGATCCAGCGGGAGTACGACCGCGGTCTGATCACCGACGACGAGCGCCGCCAGGAGCTCACGGAGATCTGGACCAAGGCCACCAACGAGGTCGCCAAGGAGATGGAGGCCAACTTCCCCGCCGACAACCCGGTGTGGATGATGGTCAACTCCGGCGCCCGCGGCAACCCGATGCAGGTGCGCCAGATCGCGGGTATCCGCGGCCTGGTGTCCAACACCAAGGGCGAGACCATCCCGCGGCCGATCAAGGCGTCCTACCGCGAGGGCCTGTCCGTGCTGGAGTACTTCATCTCCACGCACGGCCAGCGCAAGGGCCTCGCCGACACGGCGCTGCGCACCGCCGACTCCGGGTACCTCACCCGGCGCCTGGTGGACGTCGCGCAGGACGTCATCGTCCGCGAGATCGACTGCGGCACCGACCGCTCGCTGTGGCACGAGATCGGCGAGAAGAACGCCGCCGGGGTCGTGGTGCGCAAGCACAACGTGGAGAACACGGGGTCGGGCCGGACCATCGCCGAGGACGTCGTCGTCGACGGCAAGGTCATCCTGCCCGCGCTGTCCGACACCACCGAGCAGGCGATCGACAAGGCCATCGAGGCCGGTGTCACCCGGGTGCGCGTGCGCAGCTCGCTCATCTGCGAGGCCCGTATCGGCGTCTGCACCACCTGCTACGGCCGGTCGCTGGCGACCGGCCAGCCGGTGGACGTCGGCGAGGCCATCGGCATCATCGCGGCGCAGTCCATCGGTGAGCCCGGCACGCAGCTCACCATGCGGACCTTCCACATGGGCGGTTCGGCCGGGCAGGACATCACGCACGGCCTGCCGCGTGTCACGGAGCTGTTCGAGGCCCGCATCCCCAAGGGTGTGGCCCCGATCTCCGAGCTCGACGGCCGGATCCGGCTGGAGGAGACCGACAAGAGCCGCAAGATCATCCTGATCCCGGACGACGGCTCCGACGAGATCGCCTACCCGGTCCCGATGCGCGCCGCGCTGATGGTCCGCGAGGGCGACCACGTGAAGGTCGGCCAGCAGCTGATCCAGGGCGCCATCAACCCGCACGAGGTGCTGCGCATCCAGGGGCCGCGCGCGGTCCAGCAGCACCTGGTGTCGGAGGTGCAGGAGGTCTACAAGTCGCAGGGCGTCTCGATCCACGACAAGCACATCGAGATCATCGTGCGGCAGATGCTCAAGCGGGTGAACATCCTGGAGGCGGGCGACGCAGCCCTGCTTCCCGGCGAGATGGTGGAGCGCCCCAAGTTCGAGTCGCTCAACCGGCAGGTGGTGGCCGAAGGCGGCCAGCCCGCGTCGGCGCGGCCCGTACTGCTCGGTATCACCAAGGCGTCGCTGGCCACCGAGTCGTGGCTGTCGGCGGCGTCGTTCCAGGAGACCACCAGGGTGCTCACCGAGAACGCCATCCACGGCAAGACCGACCCGCTCCTCGGGCTCAAGGAGAACGTCATTCTGGGTAAGCTCATCCCGGCTGGTACGGGTATGCCCCAGTATCGCAATATCCGAGTGGAACCGACCGAGGACGCCAAGGCGTCTATGTACTCGGTGTCGGGTTACGAGGAGCCCAGCGAGTACACCTTCGGGCAGGGATCCGGCGAAGCCGTCCCGCTGGAGGAGTACGACTTCGGTCCCTACAACAGGTGACCGAGAAGGACGATCGGTGAGATCGCTTGACTGATTCGGCGGCGGCGGCGGTCCACCCCAGATGGGGTGGAACTGCCGCCGTCGTCATGTCCGATCGTCATACTCGGGTGGGGACAGTTCTGATACGCGCTCACGCGCGGGCGGGAGAACGACGACAGTGACCGAACACGGGGGAGGCGGCCCATACGGGTCGGCGGAGGAAGACCAGGAGCACGGGCCCGGCAGACAGGGCACCGAGTCCTGGTTCGTCCCGACCACCGACCGGTACCGGACCCAGGCCGACCAAGACGAGCAGTTCCCGCCGGGGAACCCGGCCGACCAGGCGCCGCAAATGGGCGCCGGGGCCGACGAGCGGGCCGCGGGGGCGGCCGGCGGCGTCTCGACACCCGAGACCGGGGGGTACCCGGGGCTGCGGGGCGGCACGGAACGTCCGGGAATGGCCGAGCCGTACCCGTCGGCGCTGGGCGACCTCGGCGGGCCCGGCCCGCAGGCCGCGGCGCCCGGCGACGGCGACCTCTTCTCCGGGGCCGACGGGTCCCGCGGGTCCGGCGGGGGGCAGGACGAAGGCATCTACCGGCTGCCGCAGTCGGCTCCCCCCGCGCCGCCGTCGGGCGGCACGGGCGGTTACCCCGGCTTCGGCGCGAGCGTGCGCGGCGAACGGCCGCCCGCCGAGCCCGACCAGCAGCCGTGGGGCGGGTCACCGTCCGGCGGCGCCGACACAACGGCCGACCTCTCCGGCGTCCCGGGGACGGGCGGCGGCGCGTCCGGCGGCGGGTTCTCCTGGAGCGACAGCCCGCCGGCCGAGTCCGGCCGGCGGCCGTCCTCGTGGGAGGCGCCGGCGCCTGAGCGGCCCGGCGCCGAACCGCGCGCCGACTCTCCCGCGGTCCCCCGGGCCGAGGGCCACGGCCCTGCGGGCGGCGACCCCTTCGCGCCGTCGCGCCCGCAGCCGTGGGGCGGGGCGCGCTCCGGCGGCGCCGACACCACGGCCGACCTCTCCGGTGCACCGGGGGGCGGCGGCTACGCCGCTCCTGGCGGCGGGTTCTCGTGGGGCGACCCCTCCACCGCGGGGCCCGGCCCGCAGTCGCCGGAGTGGGGCGGGCCCGCGCGCGCGGACTCCGGCCCCGACTCCGACCTCTCCGGTGGCCCCGGCACGGGCGGCCACACCCCTTCGGGCGGCGGGTTCTCGTGGGGCGACACCACGTCCGGAGAGTCCGTTGCGGACGCCCCGTGGCGGCCGGGCGGCGACTCCGGCCCGTCGCGGTTCGACTCCGGCGCGCCGGAATCGGCCCCGTCGGGCTACGGGACGCGGTTCGACCCGGCGGCCTCCGACTCCGCCGCCGCAGGCGGCACCGGGGCGCGCTTCGACTGGGACCGGCCGGTCGGCTTCGAGCCAGGCCCGGCGGCGTCCGCGCCGCAGCCCCCGGCCGAACCCCCGGCGTGGAGCGCCGACTCCGGGTCCACGCGCTCCTTCGGCGAGCCCTACGACCCTGGCGGGCAGGGGGGCTCGTTCCACGGGTCCGACCGCCCCGGCGAGTCCGGCGGCGGTGCTTCGCCGTACCGTCCCGCCGAGGACCGCCCCGCCTGGGACGCCCCGGCGACGGGCGGCCGCGCCGCCGATCCCGCGCCGTTCGACGTCGACTCCGCGAGTTCGGTCTACGCCGAGGGCAGGCCGCCCGCGGGGTCCGCGCGCGAACCCCACGAGTGGGAGAGCCCGGGCGAGACCGGCGGCACGTTCGGCCCGCGGGGTGGGGAGGCCCCGCAGGCGTTCGGTTCCGGTGCGCGATCCGCGTCAGCGGAGCCGGGCCAGGGCGACTACGAGGACTTCTCGCGCCCCTACATGGAGCGCATGTCGTTCGACTCGCCCCCGCCGCCGAGCCGCGGCGGGGCGCCGGGGGACGACCCCGAATCGCGTCGCGACCCCGGCGGCCCGCCGGGCGCGGCTGCGCCCGACCTCTTCGCCCCGGACCGGGCGGCGTCGACGCCTTCTGCGCCCGAGCGGCCCGATCCGCTCGGCGGCGGCCTCGGCACCGGCAGCGGGAACACCTGGGCGTTCAGCCGCGACGACGAACGCCTCCCGCAGAACGTCCGCGACGCAGCCGAGCGCGACCGCCAGCGGCGCCAGAACGGGTCGCCCAGTCACGAGACCCAGGACTTCGCTTCGGGTGACGCGCCGCAGTTCGGCGCCTCGCCGGCCGGCGGCATCGGCGACCAGGCGCCGAACCGCGCCCCGTCGCCGTTCGACCGCGACGGCCCGCGGGACGGCCCCGCGCCCTCGGCCGACAGCCCCGCCCCGCCCGGCGACTACGACTCGCTGTACGCGAGCCGCGGCCCGGCCGACAGCCCTGCCCCGTCCGGCGACTACGACTCGCTGTACGCGAGCCGCGGCCCGGCCGGCTCCGGAGCACGGGCGCCCTCGGCCGACCGCGACGAACTCGGGTTCGACGGACGCCCGGGCGCGTACGGCGACCAGGGTTCCGCCCCGGCACCGCCGTTCGGCGACCAGGGGACCGCTCCCGCATCGCCGTTCGGCGACCAGGGTTCCGCCCCGGCACCGCCGTTCGGCGACCAGGGGACCGCTCCCGCATCGCCGTACAGCGACCAGGGTGCCTATCCCGGCACGCCGTTCGGCGGCGGCCAGGAACCCCGGCCCGACTTCGCCGACCCCGGTCCGGGCACCCGCGAGATCCCGGCCGTCCCCGACGACCGCGGGTTCGGTGCGTCCCCGGGCGGGTTCGGGCAGAGCACGCAGGCGATGCCCGCCGTGGGCGACGAACTCGGGTTCGACGGCCGCGGTTCGACCGCGGGTGCAGCGGGCCCAGAGCCGCGTTACGACGAGCTCGGCGCACGCGAACCCGAGTACGGCGCAGGTCCCGGCGGCCTGAGCGGCCCGCAGGGCTTCGGCGGTCCCGAAGGCTTCACCGGAGGGGAGTACCAGGGCGGCCCCGGAGGCACCGGGGTTCAGCAGGGCTTCGCGGGCACGGGGGGTCAGCAGGGCTTCGCGGGCACGGGGGGTCAGCAGGGCTTCGGAGGCACCGGGGGCCAGCAGGGCTTCGCCGGTCCCGGCGGCTATGGCGGCCCGGAGCAGTACGGCGGCCCGCAGGGCTACGGCGCTCCGGAGGGGTTCGGCGGCCCGCAGGGCCACGGCCCCGAGGGCTACGGCGCCCCCGATGCCTACGGCGGCCCGCAGAACCCCGGGGGCCCCGAGGGCTACGGCGGCCCGCAGGGCTTCGGTGGTCCCGACGGCGGTCACCCCGTCACGCCGCACGGCGGCAACGAGGGCTTCGACCTCTACCGCGAGCGCGGCGGCCCCGATGACGGTTCCCACGGTGGCCCCGGCCCGCAGGGCGGCGCCACCCAGTGGGACGGCGGCGGCTACCGCGGCGGTCCCATCCAGCCGGGGGGCCCGTACCCGCCGACCGGGGACTTCCCGGCGGTCGACGAGTACGCCGGGCACCCGGACGACCCGCAGGGGCGGCGCGGGCGCAGCGGCGGCGGCCGCGACTCCATGGCATCGGAGTTCCCGGGGTTCGAGGAGCGTTCGTCGAGCGGCGAGCGGTACCCGGGCTACGACAACGTCGACTACTGGCCCGAGACCGCGGGCCTCGCCGTTGCGACCATGTGGCTGGGCATCCTCGGCCTGTTCCCGCTCATCGGCCTGTTCACCGCGATCGCCGCGCTGATCACCGGCCCGAAGGCGCGCCGAGCCATCGGCGCGTCGAACGGGGAACTGGAGGGCGGCAACCTGGTGGTGATCGGAACGGCGTTCGCCGTCCTCGGTCTCGTCGCCAACATCGCCGGCGGCGTCGTCGCCTACCTCTACCTCATGTGACGCCGACAGCAGCATGACCACACAAAGGGGCCGGGCACTCCAATCAGGAGAGCCCGGCCCCTCGCCGTGCCAGGGCGGCCTGTCGCACGTCCCGGCCTTCACCGGGCGGCCCGGCTCCGAGCGGATCGCCGCAAGGCCCCGCGGCTCGATCCGTTGGCCTCGCCGCGGCGGCGGCCGGTGTGCGAGGTTGTCGGAGTGGATCAGGAGTACCGGATGGAAGGCGCCGCGTCCGTCGAGCAGAAGGGGTGGCCTGTGGGCGACCGGATGACGCTGCCCTGGGTGGTTCTGGCCGTTGTGCTGACGGCCGGCTGCGTCGGCGGGGAACCGGATCCCGGTCCGTCGCCGACAGCGTCGCCGCTGCCGACATCCACTGCGGCACTCGGCAAGGGGTTCGAGAAGCTCAGCGGCCTGCGGCTGCCGGAGGACGCGACGGGCCTGAAGGTCGACGCGGAACTCCTTGAAGGCGATCGCCCTTACTATCGGCTCCGCTACGAGACGACCCGGGGCGGTGCGGAGGTCGCCTGCACCGCGGACAACTTCACCTTCTATCCCTCCGATGGTCCGCCGGACGCCGAACAGCGCGAGGAGTTCTCCATCGGGGAGCACCGGACGGAGATCGCGGAGACGGTGGAGTGCACGGGGGACCACCCCACGAACGGGCTCGTCCAGAGGGGCGTCCTCGTCGTGTTCCCGGCGGACGGCGCGAAGCGGGACGACGGTGAACCCGATGGCGAGGACACCGCCATGGTCTACGCCTACGCGTCGGAGAACCCCGGGTAGGGGCCCGCCGTCGACGTCCGTACCGGGTGGGTGACGCATCGCTCCCGCTGTGTGGGGGGAAACTGCGTGAGCACTCGTTGTGGGACGTAGAATGGAAGACGACCTACGGCAGCAGCGGGCTGCGCGAGCATCGGGCGACCGGGCCACGGTTTTCATTTTGACCGTGTCTACCGGCTCGGTTACCCTGGACTTTCCTGCCCGTGAGTCGACGGGTCACACGCGTGCGCTCCATTGGATGCGATCTCAGTTCATGTGGGTCGCAGACGCTTGCGCCGCGTGATACCTCCTCCCATGATCATCGACCATTTGGTCGGCGTCGGCCGGTGCTCACAGTGCCGGAACAACCGCGACACGCCCGGATGCGTGGGTCGGGGGGGACGGGAATGTCAGCAGGTCAACAGCGAAGACTCGGCTAACAACCGGCGTAGGTCACGAGTAAGTACGGAGACGCGGTGCCCACCATCCAGCAGCTTGTCCGCAAGGGCCGCCAGAGCAAGGTCGCCAAGAACAGGACCCCGGCGCTCAAGGGGAGCCCCCAGCGTCGTGGTGTGTGCACGCGTGTCTACACCACCACGCCCAAGAAGCCGAACTCGGCGCTGCGCAAGGTCGCTCGCGTGAAGCTGAGCAGCCAGATCGAGGTCACCGCGTACATCCCCGGTGTCGGCCACAACCTCCAGGAGCACTCGATCGTGCTCGTCCGCGGCGGCCGTGTGAAGGACCTTCCCGGTGTGCGCTACCGGATCGTGCGCGGTTCGCTCGACACGCAGGGCGTCCGCAACCGCAAGCAGGGTCGCAGCCACTACGGCGCGAAGAAGGAGAAGTAAGTATGCCGCGCAAGGGCCCGGCGCCGAAGCGCCACCTGATCAACGACCCGGTCTACGGTTCGCCTCTGGTCACCTCGCTGATCAACAAGGTGCTCATGGACGGCAAGCGCTCCATCGCGCAGAGCATCGTCTACGAAGCCCTTGAGGGTGCCCGCGAGAAGTCCGGCCAGGACCCGCTCGTCGTCCTCAAGCGCGCGCTGGACAACGTGAAGCCGGCCCTTGAGGTGCGCAGCCGCCGTGTCGGTGGCGCCACCTACCAGGTGCCGGTCGAGGTTCGCGCCTCCCGCAGCACCACGCTGGCGCTGCGCTGGCTGATCCAGTACAGCCGCGCCCGCCGCGAGAAGACCATGACCGAGCGCCTGATGAACGAGCTGGTCGACGCCAGCAACGGTCTGGGCGCGAGCGTCAAGCGCCGCGAGGACGTCCACAAGATGGCCGAGTCCAACAAGGCGTTCGCCCACTACCGCTGGTAACCCCCGCGGCTTATCGATACGAGAGACCGAGAGAAGACGAGCCACATGGCTACCACTGCTCTTGACCTTGCCAAGGTCCGCAACATCGGGATCATGGCGCACATCGACGCGGGCAAGACCACGACGACTGAGCGGATCCTCTTCTACACCGGCGTGAACTACAAGCTCGGTGAGGTCCATGAGGGCGCGGCCACCATGGACTGGATGAAGGAGGAGCAGCAGCGGGGTATCACCATTACCTCCGCTGCGACCACGACGCACTGGAACGACACGACGATCAACATCATCGACACGCCCGGCCACGTGGACTTCACTGCCGAGGTCGAGCGGTCGCTGCGTGTGCTCGATGGTGCGGTCGCGGTGTTCGACGCCAAGGAAGGCGTCGAACCGCAGTCGGAGCAGGTGTGGCGTCAGGCCGACCGCTACAACGTCCCGCGGATCTGTTTCGTCAACAAGATGGACAAGATCGGCGCGGAGTTCCAGCGCTGCGTCGACATGATCAGCGACCGCCTGGGTGCGAACCCGCTGGCGATCCAGCTCCCCATCGGTGCGGAGTCCGACTTCAAGGGCGTCATCGACCTCGTCCGCATGAAGGCCTACGTCTGGAGCGACGAGGCCGCCAAGGGCGAGATGTACGACACGATCGACATCCCGGACACCCACGCCGAGGCGGCGCGCGAGGCGCACGACAAGATGGTCGAGGTGCTCGCCGAGGCCGACGACGAGATCATGGAGCTCTACCTGGAGGGCCAGGAGCCCACCGTGGAGCAGATCGTCCCGGCGATCCGCCGTGCGACCGTCGCCGGTACGGCCATCCCGATCGTTTGCGGCACCGCGTTCAAGAACAAGGGCGTGCAGCCGCTGCTCGACGCGGTCGTCGACTACCTGCCGACCCCTCTGGACGTCGAGGCCGTCGCCGGCCACGACCCCAAGGACGAGGCGGAGAAGCCCGAGCTCCAGCGCAAGCCGAGCAACGAGGAGCCCTTCTCCGCGCTGGTCTTCAAGATCATGAGCGACCCCCACCTGGGCAAGCTCACCTACATCCGGGTGTACTCCGGTGTCCTGGAGGCCGGCACCGCGGTGCTGAACAGCCTCAAGGGCCGCAAGGAGCGCATCGGCAAGATCTACCGGATGCACGCCAACAAGCGCGAGGAGATCGCGAGTGTCGGCGCCGGTGACATCGTCACGGTGATGGGCCTCAAGGACACCACCACGGGCGAGACGCTGTGCGACCCCGGGCACCCCATCGTGCTGGAGTCCATGACGTTCCCCGCGCCGGTGATCGAGGTCGCGGTCGAGCCGAAGACGAAGAGCGACCAGGAGAAGCTGGGCAGCGCGATCCAGCGCCTCGCCGAGGAGGACCCGTCCTTCACGGTGCACGGCGACGAGGAGACCGGCCAGACCATCATCGGCGGCATGGGCGAACTGCACCTCGAGGTGCTGGTCAACCGCATGCGCGATGACTTCAAGGTCGCCGCCAACATCGGCAAGCCGCAGGTGGCCTACCGCGAGACCATTCGCAAGAAGGTCGTCAAGGTCGACTACACCCACAAGAAGCAGACCGGTGGCTCCGGCCAGTTCGCGCGCGTCATCATCGACCTCGAACCGCTCGTGGTCGACGGTGTGGGCGACAGCGCCGGGTACGAGTTCGAGAACAAGGTCACGGGTGGCCGGATCCCGCGCGAGTACATCCCGTCGGTCGACGCCGGCTGCCAGGAGGCCGCGCAGTTCGGCATCCTCGCCGGCTACCCGCTGGTCGGGGTCAAGGTCACCCTTCAGGACGGTGCCGCGCACGACGTCGACTCCTCGGAGCTCGCGTTCAAGGTGGCCGGCTCCATGGTCTTCAAGGAGGCCGCTCGTCAGGCCAAGCCGGTTCTGCTCGAACCGGTCATGGCGGTCGAGGTCACCACGCCCGAGGACTACATGGGCGACGTCATCGGTGACCTCAACAGCCGCCGCGGTCTGATCCAGAGCATGGACGAGCGCTCCGGCGCGCGGGTCGTCAAGGCCCAGGTCCCGCTCTCGGAAATGTTCGGTTACGTGGGTGACCTGCGCAGCCGTACTCAGGGTCGGGCGAACTACACGATGGTGTTCGACTCCTACGCCGAGGTGCCGACCAACGTCTCCACGGAGATCGTTGCCAAGGCCCGCGGCGAGTAATCGCGACACGCAACAACTCAGTTAGCAAACTCGTACGTCACACGGCGTTAGACCAGTAGGAGAAGTCCAGTGGCGAAGGCCAAGTTCGAGCGGACCAAGCCGCACGTCAACATCGGCACCATCGGTCACATCGACCACGGCAAGACGACGCTGACCGCTGCCATCACCAAGGTGCTGCACGACGCGTACCCGGAACTCAACCCCTTCACGCCTTTCGAGGACATCGACAAGGCCCCTGAAGAGCGCGAGCGCGGTATCACCATTTCCATCGCGCACGTGGAGTACCAGACCGAGTCGCGGCACTACGCTCACGTCGACTGCCCGGGCCACGCCGACTACGTGAAGAACATGATCACGGGTGCGGCCCAGATGGACGGCGCCATCCTGGTCGTCGCCGCCACCGACGGTCCGATGCCGCAGACCAAGGAGCACGTGCTCCTCGCCCGCCAGGTCGGCGTGCCCTACATCGTGGTGGCCATGAACAAGGCCGACATGGTGGACGACGACGAGATCTTCGAGCTCGTCGAGCTCGAGGTGCGCGAGCTCCTCAGCGAGTACGAGTTCCCCGGCGACGACCTGCCCGTCGTCAAGGTCTCCGCGCTCAAGGCGCTGGAGGGCGACGAGAAGTGGGCCGAGGCCGTTCTCGAACTCATGAAGGCCGTTGACGAGAACATCCCGGAGCCGGTCCGCGACGTCGAGAAGCCCTTCCTCATGCCGATCGAGGACGTCTTCTCGATCACCGGCCGCGGCACCGTCGTGACCGGCCGCATCGAGCGCGGTGTCGTCAACGTCAACGAGACCGTCGACATCGTCGGGATCAAGGACACCAAGCAGACCACCACCGTCACCGGTGTGGAGATGTTCCGCAAGCTGCTCGACCAGGGCCAGGCGGGCGACAACGTCGGCCTGCTCCTGCGCGGCATCAAGCGCGAGGACGTGGAGCGCGGCCAGGTCATCATCAAGCCGGGCACCACCACCCCGCACACCGAGTTCGAGGGCCAGGTCGTCATCCTGTCCAAGGACGAGGGCGGACGGCACACCCCGTTCTTCAACAACTACCGGCCCCAGTTCTACTTCCGCACCACGGACGTCACCGGCGTCGTCACGCTGCCCGAGGGCACCGAGATGGTCATGCCGGGCGACAACACCGAGATGAAGGTCGAGCTGATCCAGCCGGTCGCCATGGAGGAGGGCCTCAAGTTCGCCATCCGCGAGGGTGGCCGGACGGTCGGCGCCGGTCGTGTCACGAAGGTTGTCAAGTAGCACAACGCAAGGGGTGCCGGAGTCACGGTGCCTCGGTGTGGCGGTCGGGCCGCAGGTCGGTTCGGCCGCCACACCATGAACGACGCCATCGGGCTCTGTAGCGGTGAAGCCACCTCAGGGGACAGCCCTGAAGCACTTTCTCAGGTGAATAGAGCCAGCAATAGGGCAGCCCCGAGGGGGCCCCGAGCCGGAGTCATCGGCCGGCGCGCGGCCTCTACGGACACGAACGAAGGACGATAAGGCCACCATGGCGGGACAGAAGATCCGCATTCGGCTCAAGGCATATGACCACGAGGTCATCGACAGCTCGGCGCGCAAGATCGTCGAGACGGTGACCCGGACGGGCGCGCAGGTCGCGGGCCCGGTGCCGCTGCCGACGGAAAAGAACGTTTACTGCGTCATCCGTTCGCCGCACAAGTACAAGGACTCGCGCGAGCACTTCGAGATGCGCACGCACAAGCGGCTGATCGACATCATCGACCCGACGCCGAAGACCGTCGACTCGCTCATGCGGCTCGACCTTCCGGCCGGCGTCGACATCGAGATCAAGCTCTAAGGGACGCACAGACATGACCAAGCAGATCAAGGGAGTTCTGGGCGAGAAGCTCGGCATGACCCAGGTCTTCGACGACGCGGGCCGGATCGTGCCCGTGACGGTCCTGAAGGCCGGTCCGTGCGTCGTGACCCGCGTCCGTACTCCGGATACCGACGGCTACTCCGCCGTGCAGCTCGGCTACGGCGACATCAACCCGCGCAAGGTGAACAAGCCTCTCGGCGACTACCTGCGCCGGCACGAGCTCCCCGTCAAGCGCCACTTCGTCGAGGTCCGCACCACCGACGCGAGCGAGTTCTCGCTGGGCGAGGTGCTGGACGCCGGTGCCTTCGCCACGGGCGAGAAGGTCGACGTCACGGGCAAGACGAAGGGCAAGGGGTTCGCGGGTGTGATGAAGCGCCACGGGTTCCGCGGCCTCAGCGCCACGCACGGCACCCAGCGCAAGCACCGGTCGCCCGGCTCCATCGGCGGCTGCGCCACCCCCGGACGCGTGTTCAAGGGCATGCGGATGGCCGGGCGCATGGGCAACTCGCGCAAGACCATCCAGAACCTCATCGTGCACGCGGTCGACGCCGACAAGGGGCTGATCCTCGTGAAGGGTGCGGTTCCCGGCCCGAACGGCGGCCTGGTGCTCGTTCGCACCGCCGCGAAGGGGGGTAAGTAGGCCATGGCGACCATCAAGGTCTCCGGTTCCGACCGGACCGTCGATCTCCCCGCGGAGGTCTTCGAGCAGAAGGTCAACATCCCGCTGATCCACCAGGTGGTCGTGGGCCAGGAGGCGGCGGCCCGGCAGGGCACGCACTCCACCAAGACCCGCGGCGAGGTGCGCGGCGGCGGCAAGAAGCCGTACCGCCAGAAGGGCACCGGCCGCGCCCGCCAGGGTTCGACCCGCGCCCCGCAGTTCGCCGGCGGTGGGACGGTGCACGGCCCCAAGCCGCGCGACTACTCCCAGCGGACCCCCAAGAAGATGAAGGCCGCCGCACTGCGCAGCGCCCTCTCGGACCGGGCCCGGCACGGCCGGCTGCACGTCGTCAGCGACTTCGTCGCGGCCGACGTCACCACCAAGCGCACGCAGACCGCGCTGAAGGCGCTGCGCGAGATCACCGGGTCCGAGAAGGTCCTGATCGTTCTCCACAGCGACGACGAGCACAACCGGCTGGCGCTGCGCAACCTGCCCGAGGTGCACTTCCTCGACGCCGACCAGGTGAACACCTACGACGTCCTGTACTCGGACGACATCGTGTTCACCGAGGCCGCCTACGAGGAGTTCCTCGCCCACGTGCAGGGCACCTCGTCGGCTGCGACGTCTCAGGAGGACGACCAGTGAGGATCCCCGACCCTCGGGACATCATCGTCGAACCGGTGATCTCCGAGAAGAGCTACGGGCTCATGGACCAGAACAAGTACACGTTCCTGGTTCGCCCCGGCTCCAACAAGACGCAGATCAAGCAGGCTGTCGAGCAGATCTTCTCGGTGAAGGTCACCTCGGTCAACACGATCAACCGCCAGGGGAAGCGCAAGCGGACCCGGTTCGGGTTCGGGAAGCGTCCCGACACCAAGCGCGCGATCGTGAGCCTCAAGGACGGCGACCGGATCGACATCTTCGGAGTCTGATCCACCCGCCGTACCGGTTCATCCCGAGCAACACGTAAAGGAATGCGCGAAGAAGATGGGCATTCGTAAGTACAAGCCGACGACACCGGGTCGCCGCGGATCGAGCGTGAGCGACTTCGTCGAGGTCACACGTTCGACCCCGGAGAAGTCCCTGGTCCGTCCGCTTCACTCCAAGGGCGGGCGCAACGGCCACGGCCGTATCACAGCCCGCCACCAGGGCGGCGGTCACAAGCGCGCGTACCGCGTGATCGACTTCCGCCGCCACGACAAAGACGGCGTTCCCGCCAAGGTCGCACACATCGAGTACGACCCCAACCGGACCGCCCGGATCGCCCTGCTGCACTACGTCGACGGCGAGAAGCGCTACATCCTCGCGCCGGCCGGCCTCAAGCAGGGAGCCCGCGTCGAGAACGGCCCCAACGCCGACATCAAGCCGGGCAACTGCCTCCCGCTGCGCAACATCCCCACGGGTACGTTCGTGCACGCGGTCGAGCTGAAGCCCGGCGGCGGCGCCAAACTGGGCCGCTCCGCGGGATCGCAGATCCAGCTCCTGGCGAAGGAGGGCAACTACGCCACGCTGCGCATGCCCTCTGGTGAGATGCGCCAGGTCGAGGTCACCTGCCGGGCGACCGTCGGCCAGGTCGGCAACGCCGAGCAGTCCAACATCAGCTGGGGCAAGGCCGGCCGCATGCGGTGGAAGGGCAAGCGCCCGACCGTCCGCGGTGTCGCCATGAACCCGGTCGACCACCCGCTCGGCGGTGGCGAGGGCAAGAGCTCGGGTGGCCGCCACCCGGTCAGCCCGTGGGGCCAGCCCGAGGGCCGTACCCGCAAGCCCGGCAAGGCCAGCGACCGGCTCATCGTGCGTCGGCGTAGCAAGAAGAAGCGGTAAGGAGCACGTCTGATGCCACGTAGCCTTAAGAAGGGCCCCTTCGTCGACGACCACCTGGTGAAGAAGGTGGAAGGGCAGAACGAGAAGGGCACCAAGAACGTCATCAAGACGTGGTCGCGCCGCTCCATGATCATCCCGGAGATGATCGGGCACACGATCGCCGTCCACGACGGGCGCAAGCACGTTCCCGTGTTCGTGTCGGAGTCGATGATCGGCCACAAGCTCGGTGAGTTCGCTCCCACGCGCACTTTCCGCAGCCACGTCAAGGAAGACCGCCGTAGCCGCCGTTAGCGGTTGCACGAGTAATGAGCCATGTTCCCCATGGTGAATGGGGATGAGAGTTCCGTGAGCGAGGGAAAAGCGATGGGAACGAGGGCACAGGCACGGTTTGTCCGTGTTACGCCCCGGAAGGCCCGCCGAGTGGTGGACCTTATTCGCGGGCTGCCCGCTGACGAGGCACAGGCGGTGCTCCGGTTCGCGCCGCAGGCGGCGAGTGAACCGGTGGGCAAGGTGCTCGCGAGCGCCATCGCCAACGCCGAGCACAACGACAAGCTCGACCGCGGGTCGTTGGTGATCAGCCGGGCGTGGGTGGACGAAGGTCCGACCCTGAAGCGCATCAGGCCGCGCGGTTTCGGCCGTGCGTTCCGGGTCACCAAGCGAACCAGCCACATCACCGTGGTCGTCGAGACGCGCGAGAGCGCCGGCGCCTCGTCCAAGACGAAGGAAAGGACCCGATAGTGGGCCAGAAGGTCAACCCGCACGGGTTCCGACTCGGTATCTCCACCGACTACAAGAGCCGGTGGTATGCGGATAAGCTGTACAAGGACTACGTCAAGGAAGACGTTGCGATCCGCCGGCTGCTGAACCAGAACATGGAGCGCGCCGGCATCTCCAAGATCGAGATCGAGCGCACCCGCGACCGCGTCCGCGTCGACATCCACACCGCCCGGCCGGGCATCGTCATCGGCCGCCGCGGCGTCGAGGCCGACCGCATCCGCACCAACCTCGAGAAGCTGACCAAGAAGCAGATTCAGCTCAACATCATCGAGGTCAAGAACCCCGAGATCGACGCGCAGTTGGTCGCTCAGGGTGTGGCGGAGCAGCTGTCCAGCCGTGTCGCGTTCCGTCGGGCGATGCGCAAGGCGATGCAGAGCGCCATGAAGAGCGGCGCCAAGGGCATCCGTATCCAGTGCGGTGGCCGGCTCGGCGGCGCGGAGATGTCGCGCTCCGAGTTCTACCGCGAAGGCCGTGTCCCGCTGCACACGCTCCGCGCCGACATCGACTACGGCTTCTTCGAGGCCCGTACGACGTTCGGCCGCATCGGCGTGAAGGTGTGGATCTACAAGGGCGACGCTCCGGCGACCCGCGCCGAGCGCGAGGCCGCGGCTGCCGCCGCGCAGCGCGCTCCGGGCGGCGGCGCCGGCGCCGCAGGCAAGGGCGGGCGCGAGCGTCCGCAGCGCCGCCGCCGTCCGCAGGGCGGAGCGCCGGGCCAGCCCGACGCCGCCAAGGCCGGCGCAGCCGCTGAGGCCCCCGCGCCGCAGGCCGCCGAGAAGTCCGGGAACGAGGAGAGCTGACCGATGCTCATTCCCCGTAAGGTCAAGTACCGCAAGCAGCACCACCCCGACCTCAGCGGTCGCGCCAAGGGTGGCACCAGGGTCAACTTCGGTGAGTTCGGCATCCAGGCACTGGAGTCCGCCTACGTCACCAACCGGCAGATCGAGTCGGCGCGTATCGCGATGACCCGGCACATCCGCCGTGGCGGCAAGGTGTGGATCACGATCTTCCCGGACCGCCCGCTGACCAAGAAGCCCGCCGAGACCCGCATGGGTTCCGGCAAGGGTTCGCCGGAATGGTGGGTCGCCCCGGTCAAGCCCGGACGCGTGATGTTCGAGCTGTCCGGTGTGCCGGAGGAGATCGCGAAGGAAGCGATGCGCCGCGCCATGCACAAGCTGCCCATGAAGTGCAAGTTCGTGAAGCGAGAGGCGGGGGAGTAATGGCAAAGTCCCTGACCGCCAGTGAGCTGCGCGGGCAGTCCGTCGAGGATCTGACCGGCAAGCTCAAAGAGGCGAAGGAAGAGCTGTTCAACCTCCGCTTCCAGGCCGCCACCGGGCAGCTCGACAACCACGGCCGGCTCCGTGTCGTCAAGCGTGAGATCGCGCGGATCTACACGGTCATGCGGGAGCACGAACTCGGCATCATGCCGCTGACCGGTGAGTCGGCTGAGGAGACGAAGGAAGCAGCCGAATGAGCGAAGAGAAGGCCCTGACTCGCGACCACGAGCGCAACTACCGCAAGGTGCGCGAGGGCCTGGTCGTCAGCGACAAGATGGACAAGACCGTGGTCGTCGAGGTGGAAGACCGCATCAAGCACGCCATGTACGGCAAGGTCATCCGCCGCACCACCAAGTACAAGGCGCACGACGAGCAGAACAGCTGCGGCGTCGGCGACCGGGTCCGTCTCATGGAGACCCGCCCGATGTCGGCGACCAAGCGCTGGCGCATCGTGGAGATCCTGGAGAAGGCCAAGTAAATTCCGCCGGCTCGGCGGCCGATTCGTGGAGATCGGCCGCCGCCGGGCGGTATCGAGCAACTGCCATGCGCGAGCCGTGAACTCGCGCGCAGAAATCAGGAGCAGACGTGATTCAGCAGGAGTCGCGACTCAAGATCGCCGACAACACGGGTGCCAAGGAAATCTTGACCATCCGCGTCCTCGGCGGCTCGGGTCGGCGCTACGCGGGTATCGGCGACATCATCGTGGCGACGGTGAAGGACGCGCTTCCCAACGCCGGCGTGAAAAAGGGCGATGTCGTCAAGGCCGTCGTGGTGCGCACCAGTAAGGAGCGCCGCCGGCCCGACGGCTCCTACATCCGCTTCGATGAGAACGCCGCCGTGCTCATCAAGGACGGTGGGGACCCGCGAGGCACCCGTATCTTCGGCCCGGTAGGGCGTGAGCTGCGGGACAAGAAGTTCATGCGCATCATTTCGCTTGCGCCGGAGGTGCTCTAGGCGATGAAGATCAAGAAGGACGACGAGGTCATCGTCATCGCCGGCAAGGACAAGGGTGCCACGGGGAAGGTCATCAAGTCCCTCCCCAAGGAGAACCGGGTCGTTGTCGAGGGTGTCAACCTCATCAAGAAGCACAAGAAGGCGAACCAGGCGGGCGGCCAGCAGGGTGAGGTCGTCACCCAGGAGGCGTCGATCCACGTGAGCAACGTGGCACTGGCCGAGGACGGCAAGGCCACCCGCGTCGGATACCGCTTCGAGGAAGACGGAACCAAGGTTCGGGTCTCCCGCCGCAGTGGTAAGGACATCTGATGACGGTCACGAACGACACCGCCGCCCCGGCGATGCCGCGCCTCAAGGAGAAGTACCGCGCCGAGATCATCCCGGCGCTGCGCTCCGAGTTCGACATCGCCAACATCATGCAGGTCCCCGGGCTCACCAAGATCGTGGTGAACATGGGGGTCGGCGAGGCCGCGCGCGACGCGAAGCTGATCCAGGGCGCCATCGCCGACATCCAGGCCATCACCGGGCAGAAGCCGAAGGTGAACCGGGCCAAGAACTCCATCGCGCAGTTCAAGCTGCGCGAGGGCCAGCCGATCGGCGTCAGCGTCACGCTGCGCGGCGACCGGATGTGGGAGTTCCTGGACCGGCTGCTCTCCCTCGCGCTGCCCCGGATCCGCGACTTCCGCGGCCTGTCGCCGAAGCAGTTCGACGGCCGCGGGAACTACACGTTCGGTCTGACCGAGCAGGTCATGTTCCACGAGGTCGACCCCGACAAGATCGACCGTCCCCGCGGGATGGACATCACGGTCGTCACCACGGCGACCGACAACGACCAGGGCCGCTACCTGCTCAAGCAGCTCGGCTTCCCGTTCAAGGACGCCTGAGGAGACCACAGGTATGGCGAAGAAGGCACTGATCGCTAAGGCGAACCGGAAGCAGAAGTTCGAGGTTCGCACGTATACTCGTTGCTCGCGGTGCGGCCGTCCGCGCGCCGTCTTCAGGAAGTTCGGCCTCTGCCGTATCTGCTTCCGCGAGATGGCGCACCGGGGCGAACTCCCGGGCATCGCCAAGTCAAGCTGGTAATACCATGGACCGGCCGACCCTGTGTTCCGCGGGTCGGCCGCCCCCATGGGGCCGGCGAGCGGCGCACTCTCGCCGCGGCGCGTCAGCGCCGAAAGAGATGACCAACAGATAGGGCACGGTGCGGTCCGCCAGGCGGACCGCGCACGCCCATGACCACGCCGCAGGTCCGATAGTGATCCGCCGCCGTGCTCGCACGCGGCGGAGCAGGCTCTGGGAAGGGCACTGTCCGCTCGTCGGAAACCGCAGTGAGGAAGGGCCATTCGGCCATGACGATGACCGACCCGATCGCAGACATGCTCACGCGTCTGCGCAACGCGAATTCGGCATACCACGACACCGTGGCGATGCCGTACTCGAAAATCAAGGCGCACATCGCCGAGATCCTCCAGCAGGAGGGCTACGTCCAGGGCTGGCGCGCCGAGGAGGCGACCGTCGGGCAGAGCCTCGTGGTCGACCTGAAGTACGGGCCGACCCGTGAGCGCTCCATCGCGGGCGTCCGCCGCGTCTCGAAGCCCGGCCTCCGCGTGTACGCGAAGAAGGACAACCTTCCGCGCGTCCTGGGTGGGCTCGGCGTCGCGATCATTTCGACGTCCGGCGGCCTGATGACCGACAAGCAGGCCAAAAAGCGCGGCGTGGGCGGCGAAGTCCTCGCCTACGTCTGGTAGAGGGAGAGATTTCAGCATGTCGCGTATCGGTCGACTGCCGATCTCGGTCCCGAAGGGCGTCGAAGTCACGATCAACGGGCAAGACGTCACCGTCAAGGGGTCGAAGGGCACACTGGCGCACACTGTCACCGAGCCGATCACCGTTTCGCTGGACGACGGCGAGTTCACGGTGCTCCGCCCGGACGACAAGCCCGAGAACCGCTCACTGCACGGGCTGACCCGTGCACTCATCGCGAACCTCATCGAGGGCGTCTCCAACGGGTACAGCAAGACCCTGGAGATCCACGGTGTGGGGTACCGCGTCGCAGCCAAGGGCGCGAACCTGGAGTTCTCGCTCGGCTACAGCCACCCCGTTGTGGTCGAGCCGCCGGAGGGCATCGCCTTCCGCGTCGAGAAGCCGACCGTGCTGCACGTCGACGGCATCGACAAGCAGCTGGTGGGCCAGGTCGCCGCGAACATCCGCGGTCTGCGCAAGCCCGACCCGTACAAGGCGAAGGGCGTGCGGTACAAGGGCGAGCACATCCGCCGCAAGGCCGGAAAGGCTGGTAAGTAAGCATGGCGAATCGCTCGACGCTGGCCCGCAAGGGGACGGCTACGCGTGCGGCTTCCCGTGCGCGCCGGCACATCCGGGTCCGCAAGAAGATCACCGGCACGACCGAGCGTCCGCGCCTGGTCGTGACCCGGTCGTCCAAGCACATGGTCGCGCAGATCGTCGACGACACCGTCGGCAAGACGCTGGTGTCGGCCTCGACGCTGGAGACCGGGATCCGTGCCGCCGAGGGCAAGAAGACCGACAAGTCGCAGCAGGTCGGCGAGTTGATCGCGCAGCGCGCGAAGGACGCCGGCATCGACACCGTCGTGTTCGACCGCTCCGGGCACAAGTACCACGGCCGCGTGGCCGCCCTTGCCGAGGGCGCGCGCTCCGGCGGACTGGAGTTCTAGGCATGGCTCCGGTCAAGAGCACTTTCATCCACGGGAAGAGGAACCACTGATGGCTGCAGCACCGCGGCGCGGCGCCGGCGGCGAACGGCGTGACCGCCGTGACGATCGCCGCGGCGGCGCCGCAGACAAGGGTGTCTCCTACATCGAGAAGGTCGTGACCATCAACCGGGTCGCGAAGGTCGTCAAGGGCGGTCGGCGCTTCAGCTTCACCGCGCTGGTCGTCGTCGGCGACGGCAACGGGATGGTCGGCGTCGGCTACGGCAAGGCCAAGGAAGTTCCCGCGGCCATTGCCAAGGGCGTCGAAGAGGCCAAGAAGAACTTCATCCGGGTGCCTCGGATCCAGGGCACGATCACGCACCGCGTCCAGGGCGAGGAGGCGGCCGGTGTCGTCCTGCTGCGTCCCGCCGCCCCGGGTACCGGTGTCATCGCCGGCGGTCCGGTGCGCGCCGTGCTGGAGTGCGCGGGGATCCACGACATCCTGAGCAAGTCGCTCGGGTCGTCCAACCCCATCAACATCGTGCACGCGACGGTCGCGGCCCTGAAGGGCCTCAACCAGCCCGAGGCGATCGCGGCCCGCCGCGGCCTGCCCATCGAGGACGTCGCCCCGGCGGCCATGCTGCGTGCCCGAGCGGAAGCCAAGGCGGGTGCCTGACAATGGCCAAGCTGAAGATCACGCAGACCCGTTCCAAGATCGGCGGTAAGCACAAGCAGCGCGAGAGCCTGCGGACGCTCGGTCTTGGCCGGATCGGCAAGTCCGTCGTCCGTGAGGACCGTCCCGAGGTTCGCGGGCAGATCACGATCGTCGCGCACCTCGTCAATGTCGAGGAGGTCGGGGAATGAACGACTACTCTCCCGACGCGCTGCTGAAGCTGCACCACCTGCGGCCGGCCCCCGGCGCCAACAAGGCCAAGACCCGCAAGGGCCGCGGCGAGGCGTCGAAGGGCAAGACCGCGGGTCGCGGCACCAAGGGCACCAAGGCCCGCGGCACCGTGCCCGTCGGCTTCGAGGGCGGCCAGATGCCGCTCATCCGCCGGGTGCCGAAGCTCAAGGGCTTCAGCAACGCGCGGTTCACGACCACCTACCAGGTGGTGAACCTGACCGCTCTGGGGAAGCTGTTCCCCGAGGGCGGTGAGGTGACCGTCGAGAGCCTGGTCGCCAAGGGCGCGGTTCGCAAGAACCAGCTCGTCAAGGTACTGGGCACCGGCGACATCTCGGTGGCGGTGCAGGTGAGCGTGCACGCGTTCTCCGCTTCCGCCAAGGAGAAGATCGCTGCCGCCGGCGGTACGGCCACCGAGCTGTAACCGGCACGGGAATGTGTCCGAAACGGGTCATCGGCGGTGTGAGCTGCACGGACCCTCGTTCGGGTGCTGACCGAGTGAGTTCATGGGGGCGTTCGCTGACTACACCCACTAGATTGGGTTAATCAGCGGGCGCCCTTCGGTGCTTGCGCCGGGTGGCGGGCATCCACAGTCCCTCGGATGCGCCGCCCTCGGCATGCCGCGGTTGGCTGCTAGGGTGCCATCCGCATGAAAGACTTCCGAGTTCGCCGCCGTGCAGGCGGTGAGCTGACGTTCAACGATTCAGGATCGGCCGCGATGTCTCGAATCGGTCCCGCCGCCGAAGCCTCGCAGGAGGAGACGTGCTAGGTGCGTTCGTCCGTGCGTTCCGCACGCCCGACCTGCGTAACAAGCTGCTGTTCACCATTTTCATCCTGACCGTCTTCCGCATCGGTTCGGTCGTGCCCGCGCCGGGCGTCGACTCCGCTGCGATCAAGCAGTGCCTGCAAAACGTGCAGGCGGCTGATGAGTCCGGCATCTATTCGCTGGTGAACCTGTTCAGCGGCGGTGCGCTGCTTCAGCTCGCGGTCTTCGCGACCGGCATCATGCCGTACATCACCGCGAGCATCATCCTGAACCTGCTGACCGTGGTCATCCCGCGGCTGGAGTCGCTGAAGAAGGAGGGGCAGGCCGGTCAGTCGAAGATCACGCAGTACACGCGTTATCTGACCCTCGGCCTCGCCGTGCTCCAGGCGACCAGCATCATCGCGATGGCCCGAACGGGGCAGCTCTTCCAGGGCAGTTGCCAACCGGCCCAGTACATGCCCGATCAGTCGATCCCGACCCTGGTCACCATGGTGCTGACCATGACGGCGGGCACCTGCATCGTCATGTGGTTCGGTGAGCTCATCACCGAGCGGGGTGTCGGCAACGGCATGTCGCTGCTGATCTTCGCGAGCATCGTCGCCGCGTTCCCCTCCTCGATCATGCGGATCTGGGAGGAGCAGAGCGAGTGGGTGTTCGCCCTCATCATCGTCGCCGGCCTGATCCTCATCGCGGGCGTGGTGTTCATCGAGCAGGCGCAGCGCCGCATCCCCGTGCAATACGCCAAGCGGATGGTGGGCCGCCGCATGTACGGCGGCAGTTCGACCTACATCCCGCTGAAGGTGAACCAGGCGGGTGTGATCCCGGTCATCTTCGCGTCCTCGCTGCTGTACCTGCCGCAGCTCGCGATCGGGCTCATCGGCCAGGACTCCAACCACCCGGTCGTGAAGTTCCTCTCGACCTACTTCAACCCCAACGGCACACATCCGGTCTACATGGCCACGTTCTTCGTGCTGATCGTCGGGTTCGCGTTCTTCTACGTCGCCATTACGTTCAACCCCACTGAAGTGGCCGACAACATGAAGAAGTACGGTGGGTTCATCCCAGCCATCAGGCCGGGGCGTCCGACCGCCGAGTACCTCGACTACGTGCTCACCCGGCTGACGACCCCCGGCTCGCTGTATCTGGGTCTGATCGCTCTGCTGCCGATGATGGCGCTGGGGGCCTCGGGTGCGAACGCGAGCTTCCCGTTCGGCGGTACGAGCATCCTGATCATGGTCGGTGTCGGGCTGGACACGGTGAAGCAGATCGAGTCTCACCTCCAGCAGAGGAACTACGAAGGTTTTCTGCGATAGATGCGTGCCGTACTGGTGGGACCTCCGGGGGCCGGCAAGGGTACCCAGGCCCAGATCCTGGCGACAGAACTGTCAATTCCGAAGGTGTCCACTGGCGACATCTTCCGTGCCAACGTCAGTGGCGGCACCGAGCTCGGCAAGCGGGCGAAGTCGTTCATGGACCGCGGTGACCTCGTCCCCGACGAGGTCACCAACGCCATGGTGCGCGACCGGCTCGCCGAGGACGACGCCCGCGACGGGTTCCTGCTCGACGGCTTCCCGCGCAACGTCGCCCAGGCCGAGACCCTCGACGCGATGCTCAAGGAGACCGAGCGCAGCCTCGACGTCGTCCTCGAGTTGAAGGTCGACGAGGAGGAGGTCGTCAAGCGGCTCTCCGGGCGGCGCACCTGCCGCTCCTGCGGGCACGTGCAGCACGTGCTGTTCGACCCGCCGGCGCGCGACGGCGTCTGCGACGTCGACGGCGGCGAGCTGTTCCAGCGCGACGACGACCGCGAGGAGACCATCCGGCACCGCCTGGAGGTCTACCGGGAGCAGACCGCCCCGCTGGTGTCGTTCTACGACGCCAAGGGCATCCTGGCCACCATCCAGGCCACCGGCTCCGTCGAGGACGTCACCGGCCGCGCCAAGAGTGCCCTGCGCGACGGCGCATTCGGCTGATGTTCCGCAAGACGGCACCCGAGGTGCAGCTCAAGACCCCGGCCGAGATCCAGCGGATGCGGGCGGCCGGCCGGATCGTCGCCGCGACGCTCGACACGCTGCGGGCGGCCGTCCAGCCGGGGATGACGACCCTCGACCTGGACGCCATCGCCGAGCAGAGCATCCGCGACGCCGGGGCCGTCCCGTCGTTCAAGGGCTACCAGGGGTTCACCGGCTCCATCTGCGCGTCGGTGAACGAGGAGATCGTGCACGGCATCCCGGGCCATGCCCGGGTGCTCGCCGAGGGCGACATCATCTCCATCGACTGCGGCGCGATCCTCGAGGGCTGGCACGGCGACTCCGCCATCACGGTGGCGGTCGGCACGCCGGCCGAGGGCGACGCCGCCGTCATGGCGGTGTGCGAGGAGTCGATGTGGCGCGGTATCGACGCCATGCGGCCCGGCAAGCGGCTCGGCGACATCGGACACGCCATCGACTCCTACATCCGCTCCCAGGGCCGGTTCGGCAACGTGCGCGAGTACGGCGGCCACGGCATCGGGACGGAGATGCACATGGATCCGCACGTGCTCAACTACGGCAAGCGGGGCGACGGCATCCCGCTGGTCGAGGGCATGTGCCTCGCCATCGAGCCCATGGTGAACCGCGGCAGCCGGCACTGGGTGCAACTGGCCGACGGCTGGACGGTGGTCACCCGCGACGGCGCGCGCTCCGCGCACTTCGAGCATTCGGTCGCCATCACGCCCGAAGGGCCGCTGGTGCTGACCGCGCGCACGGAGAACCGCGCGAAGATCGCCGCGATGGGCCTGCCCGACCCCGGGTTCTGACCCGTTCTCCTTCGGCCGTGTTCCGCTGCCTGTCGTGTCCCCGCCATAGGCCCAGTGTCGCGGTAGGGGGCGGGTAGGGGGCCGCACGTTCCCCGATGCTCCCGGGCCGCCGGGCTACTGAGGCTAGCCTTGGTACGCACTATGATGTGCTGTACGGGGCAGTAGACGAGCGGTTGCTGAGGATGGAGCGGGAATGTCCGAGATCTCCCCGGAGCTGCGGGCGTCCGATTCCGACCGCGACCGGGTGGCGAAGCTCCTCCAAGACCACTTCGCCGACGGCCGGTTGGAGAACGACGAGTTCAGCGAGCGGTTGGAAGGCGCCTATCAGGCGCGTACCCGCGGCGAGCTCGAAGCCCTCACGGAGGACCTGCCTGAGCGCGACCTTGCCGCACTGCCGAAGGAGACCCCGCAGCGCCCCGCGCAGCGTCCGGCGCACGGCACGTCGGCGGCCGGTGTCGCGCGCGACCCCGCGCTGATCATCCCGTGGGTGCTGTGGGGCGGCGTCAACACGCTCTGCTTCTCCATCTGGCTGATCCTGCTGCTCACCGGCGCGAGTTCGGGGTACCCGTGGTTCCTGTGGGTGCTCGGCCCGTGGGGGATCGTCATGGCGTTCATCACCATCGGCGTGGTCGCCACGCGGCGCAGCGACGTCGACTGGTAGGGCTGACGGCGCACTGCGGCCCGGCCGCGGGCCATGGCGTCGGCAGCGTCGGCGAGCGGGTAGACTTGGTCCGCCCACACGCGGGCTGTTGGGTCAGGCTGCCGGAATTCGCGATCATTCACCGCGTCGACGTATGCTAGTGCAGTTGACCTGATCTTCCAGTGTTCACACTCCTTATGGTTATGGGCGAGCAGTCGCGCTCGTGCCTTGGTGACCCTCGTCAACGAGGCTGGAGAACGCGTCGGGTCGATTCCATCAACCTAGTGATGAACGAGCGTGGAGGATATGGCCAAGAAAGACGGCGCCATCGAGATCGAGGGCTCCGTTATCGAGTCCCTGCCCAACGCTATGTTCCGAGTAGAGCTCGACAACGGGCACAAGGTCCTCGCCCACATCAGCGGCAAGATGCGGATGCACTACATCCGCATCCTCCCCGACGACCGCGTCGTCGTGGAGCTGAGCCCGTACGACCTCACGCGCGGGCGCATCGTTTACCGCTACAAGTAGTCCGCGACCCCGCCGCCCCGCCCATGGGGTCGGTCCGGGGCCGGGCACCGAGTACGGAGCCACAATGAAGGTCAAGCCGAGCGTCAAGAAGATCTGCGCCAAGTGCCGCGTGATCCGCCGCAACAACCGGATCATGGTCATTTGCTCAGACCCGCGGCACAAGCAGCGGCAGGGCTAGTACCCCCGCTCTTTTGGCGCACGCCGCCGCCGGAACGGATGTTCTGGCGGCGACCGATCGAAGTACACGTAAATCCTGTCCCGATTCCCTCGGGGCCCTTTCGGGCCCGCAGCGGGGGAACCACCCCCGGTCGGAGGCCGGGGCCTCGTCGATTGGGCGACGAGAGGATCTCGGGACGGGACAGACCTCCGCAGCCATGTGAAGGAGATCGCCCAGATGGCACGCATCGCAGGCGTCGATCTACCCCGCGACAAGCGGGTCGAGATCGCTCTCACCTACATTTTCGGAATCGGGCGCACCAGCTCCCGCGCCGCCCTTGAGAACACGGGCGTCAACCCCGACACCCGCGTCCACGCGCTCGGCGAGGACGAGCTCGTGAAGCTGCGCGACTGGATCGAAGCGAACTACCAGGTCGAGGGCGACCTGCGTCGTGAGGTGCAGGCCGACATCCGCCGCAAGATGGAGATCGGGTGCTACCAGGGCATCCGCCACCGCCGCGGCCTTCCCGTGCACGGTCAGCGCACGCAGACCAACGCGCGTACCCGCAAGGGCAAGAAGAAGACCGTGGCCGGCAAGAAGAAGGTCGGCAAGAAGTAGTCCGTCCGGACCCAGCAGTTTCTCGCAGTGTCCGGGAAAGCCAACGGACCGATGATCTTGGGAGTTTTCAGGAATGCCGCCTAAGGGCCGTCAGGGCGCAGCGCGCAAGGTGCGTCGCAAAGAGAAGAAGAATATCGTCCACGGGCATGCTCACATCAAGAGCACGTTCAACAACACGATCGTGAGCATCACCGACCCCACCGGTGCGGTGATCGCGTGGGCGAGTTCCGGGCAGGTCGGGTTCAAGGGCTCGCGCAAGTCCACCCCGTACGCCGCGCAGATGGCGGCCGAGGCCGCCGCCCGCCGCGCGCAGGAGCACGGCGTCCGCAAGGTCGACGTCTTCGTCAAGGGTCCCGGCTCCGGCCGCGAGACCGCCATCCGCTCGCTCCAGGCCACCGGCCTCGAAGTGGGCTCCATCCAGGACGTCACGCCCACCCCGCACAACGGGTGCCGTCCGCCCAAGCGCCGCCGGGTCTGACCCGAACGAAGGCGCGCGCCGCCAGGCCGTGTCCGGCCCGCCCGCCGAGGGTGCGGTGTGGATCCGGCCGTACGAGGTAGTAGTTGATTGAGGGCCCCGCGTCCGCGGGGCCCGCCAGTGGCCGTCATATAGCGGGCGGCCGTGGGAAAGGAATACGGATCATGCTGATCGCTCAGCGACCTTCGCTGTCCGAGGAGACGATCTCCGAGCACCGCTCCAAGTTCGTCGTCGAACCCCTGGAGCCGGGTTTCGGTTACACCATCGGCAACTCGCTGCGTCGTACCCTGCTGTCGTCCATCCCCGGTGCCGCGGTCACCAGCCTGCGCATCGAGGGTGTCGAGCACGAGTTCACCACCGTGCCCGGCGTCAAAGAGGACGTCACCGAGGTCATCCTGAACCTCAAGGGCCTCGTCGTCTCCTCGGAGCACGACGAGCCGGTCCTGATGTACCTCCGCAAGCAGGGCCCGGGTGTGGTGACCGCCGCCGACATCGCTCCGCCGGCGGGCGTCGAGGTGCACAACCCCGACCTCCACATCGCGACCCTGAACAGCAAGGGCAAGCTGGAGATGGAGCTGACGGTCGAGCGCGGCCGCGGTTACGTCTCGGCGACCCAGAACAAGCAGCCGGGCCAGGAGATCGGTCGCATCCCGATCGACTCGATCTACTCGCCGGTCCTGCGGGTCACCTACAAGGTCGAGGCCACGCGTGTCGAGCAGCGCACCGACTTCGACCGGCTGATCCTCGACGTCGAGAGCAAGCCCTCGATCCGCCCCCGCGACGCGGTGGCGAGCGCCGGCAAGACCCTGGTCGAGCTGTTCGGCCTGGCGCGCGAGCTCAACGTCGACGCCGAAGGCATCGACATGGGCCCGTCGCCGACCGACGCCGCGCTCGCCGCGGACCTGGCGCTGCCGATCGAGGACCTGAACCTGACGGTCCGTTCCTACAACTGCCTCAAGCGCGAGGGAATCCACAGCGTCGGCGAGCTCGTCGCCCGCTCCGAGCAGGACCTGTTGGATATAAGGAATTTCGGGGCGAAGTCCATCGACGAGGTCAAGCAGAAGCTCGTCGACATGGGCCTGTCGCTCAAGGACTCCCCGCCCGGATTCGACCCGAGCACGGCGGCCGACTCCTACGGTTCGGACGACGGGGACGAGGAGTCCTACGTCGAGACCGAGCAGTACTGATACCCCAAGACTCGTCGCAGAGGTTCACGGCCGAGTGCCAGGTCGAGAACCGCTTTTCTAGGAGAACCACACGATGCCCACGCCAACGAAGGGGCCCCGCCTGGGAGCCGGTCCGGCTCATGAGCGGCTCATGCTGGCGAACCTGGCGACCTCGCTGTTCCAGCACGGTCGTATCAAGACCACTGAGGCCAAGGCCAAGCGGCTGCGCCCGTTCGCCGAAAAGATGATCACCCTCGGCAAGCGGGGCGACCTGCACGCGCGCCGTCAGGTCATGCGGTCGATCCACGACAAGAGCGTCGTTCACGAGCTCTTCACCGCGATCGGCCCGCGCTTCGAGAACCGCCAGGGCGGCTACACCCGCATCACCAAGCTCGGCCCGCGCAAGGGCGACAACGCGCCCATGGCAGTGATCGAGCTGGTCGAGGCCCTGGCGGGTGCGCCCGTCAGGACCGCGCAGGCCGCACCGAGGTCGGCGGCCGCCGCCGACGCCGCTGCGGAGGTCGCCGAGGCCGAGGCCGCGGCAGCGTCCGACAAGGCCGAAGAGGCCGTCGAGGAGAAGCCGGAAGAGGCGGCTGAGGCTGCGGTCGACACGGCCGCCGACGCCGAGCAGCGCGCCGAAGACGCGCGCGGCGAGGCCGACGACAAGAAGTAGTCGCCGCTCTACCGCCGCAGGTGCCCGGTCCCCGTCGCGGGGCCGGGCACTTGCTGTTACCAGCCACGGGAGTACGCGTGAACGATGGGCCGCAGGTCCGGCTGCGTCTGGACATCTCCTACGACGGCACGGACTTCTCCGGCTGGGCGAGCCAGCCGGGGCTGCGCACCGTCCAGGGCACCCTCCAGGAGGCGCTGGGCCGTGTCCTGCGGCTCGCCCGCGAGCCGCAGGTGACGTGCGCCGGGCGCACCGACGCCGGGGTCCACGCGCGGGGCCAGGTCGGCGAGGTGGACGTGCCCGCCGAGGTGTGGGCGGCAGAGGGCGACCGGCTGCTGCGGCGGCTCGCCGGGGTGCTGCCGCCCGATGTCCGGGTGGCGCGGGTCGGCGCGGCGCCGGAGGGGTTCTCCGCCCGGTTCTCGCCGCTGTACCGGCGCTACGTGTACCGGGTGAGCGACGCCCCTGGCGGGGTCGATCCGCTGCGCCGCCGCGACGTCCTGTGGCACCGGCGCCCGCTGGACCGGGAGCGCATGAACGAGGCCGCCGCCGGGCTCGTGGGAGAGCACGACTTCGCCGCGTTCTGCCGCAAGCGGGAGGGCGCCACGACCATCAGGGAACTGCTGCGGTTCGACTGGGCCGCTGTGTCGGAGCACGGCTACGAGGCGACGGTCCAGGCCGACGCGTTCTGCCACAACATGGTCCGGGCCCTCGTCGGCGCGCTGCTGGCGGTGGGCGACGGGCGGCGCGGCACGGAGTGGCCGGGCAGGGTCCTCGATGCAGGCGTGCGGGACTCCGCTGTGCACGTGGTGGCGCCGCACGGGCTGTGCCTGGAGGAGGTGCGCTACCCGCCGGACGACGAGCTGGCGCGGCGGGCGGCGGCAACCCGCAGGGTGCGCGCCCTGCCGGGCGCCTGAGCGGCTGCTGGGGTACCGGCCTGGCCTGCCCGGTCAGGATGTGCTTCGGTGGTCGCTGCTGCGCAGCAGCGACCACCGAAGCACATCCTCTCGGCCGAAAGCCGGACCGGTACCCCAGCAGTCACTGACGCGCCCTCGGGCGCGGCTGCGGGGGTGCGCCCTGCGGTTCAGCCCTTGGCGCGCTCGCCCAGCGCGGCAAGGGGGAGTTCGGCGCCGTCCTCGCCCGTCTCGGCGAGTTCGGCGTCGGTGCCCTGCGGGGTGCGGCCGTCGTCGTTCGCCGCGAGGGAGAAGACGACGTAGCGGCCCCACCGGGACCCGTTGGCGTGGCCGCCCGCGGTGGCGAGGCGCTCGCTGCCGCTGCCCTCCTTGCCGCGCAGCCCGGCGAAGTACTGGGCGGATTCGAGGTCCATGGCCTCCTCGACGGCGGTGGCGTTGTCGGCGTCGGACATCGCCGCGACACCGATGGTGACGGCGCGGCTCTTGTCCTCGTTGACGTAGGACGCGCGCACGACCTGGCGGCACTCGTTCTCGGTGAGGGCCGCGCCGAAGTCGCCGTTCGCCGCTGTGTCGCACTTGTCGGTCTCGTCGGTGTTGACGAGGGTGAACGCCTCGCCGCCGAGCGTGATCTCCTTCTCGGGGAACAACTCCTCGATCGTCAGTGCGCCGGTGTCGGCGGATTCGTTCGCGACCCGGTTGGCGTCGTATCCCCCGCCCGTGCCGAGGCCGCCGCTGGCGAACAGGTAGGCGCCGGTGCCGGCGGCCCCGAGCAGCAGCACGAAGCCGCCGGCGTAGAGCAGCATCCGGCCGAGCGAGGACGACCCGGCGTGCCGGGAGCGGTCGTCGAGGTCGTCGAAGCCCGAGATGTCGATCTGCGCGGTGTCGCCGACGCCCGAGCCGGATCCTTCGTCGCGGAACATCTGGAGCCCGCCGAACTCGTCGTCGCCTATGGCGGAGATGTTCTGCGTGGCGCCGTCGGGACCGGCGGGACCGGCGGTGCCGGCACCGCCCACGGCCGCGATGTTCTGGGTGGACGCGTCGGCCGAGGCGGGGTAGCCGCCGGGGTCGGGCGGAGCGGCGCCGCCGGGCGGGAGCACGCGGCCCTGGATGGGCTGCTGCGCGCCGGAGGGCTGCGCCGGGCCCTGGCCGTGCCATGCGGGGCGCTGCGGCCGGGGCTGCTGCTGGCCGGGTTGCTGTGGGCCGGGCTGCGGCGGTCCCTGCTGGGGTGCCCCGGCGGGCGGGCCCTGCGGGCCGCCCGGAGGGGGCCCCGGGGCGCCGGGCCGTCCGTGCGGGAACGCCTGCTGCCCGCCGGTCGGTGCGGCGTGCGGCGGCCCGCCCGGGCCCGCGGTGCCGGGACCGAGGGCGGGGCGCGCCTGCGGTGGTCCTCCGGGGGCGGGTGCGTTCGGCGGCCCGCCAGCGGGCGGGCGCCCTTGCGGGGCCTGGGGTGCGCCCTGCGGCCGCTGCCCGCCGGTGGGGACCCGGTACGAGGCCTGTCCGCCGGTCGGGGGCGGCGCCTGTCCGCTCGGTGCCTGCCCGCCCGGCGGCGGGCCGTAGCCCGGGCTGCCGGGCTGCTGCGGCCCGCGGAACGGCTGCTGCCCGCCGGTGGGAGCGCCGTGGGGCGGTTGCTGCCCGCCGGTGGGTGCGGGGCTGTGGGGCTGTTGGCCGCCGGTCGGGGCGGGCCGGTGGGGCTGCTGCCCGCCGGTCGGCGGGCCGTGGGGCGGCTGCGCGGCGCCGGGCGGCGGCGCCGGTGCCCCCGGACGGCCCTGCTGCGGCGCAGGGGGCTGCGGAGGGTACGGCGCGCCTTGGGGTGCGCCCTGGCCGCCGTGCCACGCGGGCCGCTGCGGAGGACGCTGCCCGCCGCTCGGTGCGGCGCCCTGCTGCGGCCCAGGGGCCTGCGGGTGCTGGAGGTCGGGCCGGGCCGGCCGGTCCTCGCCCTGTGGAGCCACCGCGCCCGGCTGCTCGGGCCGGGGCGGCTGCTCGCCGTGATCGGCTCTGCCGTCATTGGGATCGTTCGAATGCGGTGCGATGACGAGACTCCGGAGGCTGTCCATCGGGCGGCGGGTGCGATGTCGTGCAGGTATGTGCCGCGAACGTGGCGCACCCGGTTCCTGAGCCCGCTTGCGCGGCTGCTCCCTGCCCGGGGCGGAATGCGGGGCGGCCGCGGGATCGGAATCCGCGGGTGGCCCGCCTACGACTCTAGCGTCCGCCCCGCCGACGGCGGCATGCTATGGGGCGAATCGTCCGCGAACGCCGCATTGGGGCGTCCTGGGCGGCCGGGGCCCCGCTGGTGCGGGCGCCGCGCGGCGGTGGCGCGGCGGTGGCGGCCTGCGCTCGGGGTTCGGGCCCGCGGACCGGCGCGAGCACTCGCAGAACAAGGCATAATGGAGTAGGAGTATTCACGGATCGCAGTGCGGCCAGCGTGGGGCCCATGGCTCGAAGGTCGGGAATCATGGGTCGTTTTGACATGCGGCGTATTCGATCGATATGATGCTCCGTCGTTGTGCGTTGAGTTTGCCGTGGGTTCCCGCTTTCCTCGCTGGGCGCCGATCACGCAGCACCGTCTGCGCACTCAACCACCGGGCGGGCCCCACCTTGCGGGCGGCCCGGCCCAGAAATACGAGTTCCCCATCCCCGCTCGCGGGGATGGACACCGCCGACTGAGACGAAGGCATACGATCGTGCGCACATTCAGCCCCAAGCCCAGCGATGTCCAGCGTCAGTGGCACGTCATCGACGCCAGCGATCTCGTGCTCGGCCGGCTGGCCAGCCACGTCGCCACGCTGCTCCGAGGCAAGAACAAGCCCTACTACGCGCCCCACATCGACACCGGTGACTTCGTGATCATCGTGAATGCCGACAAGGTGGCGCTGACCGGTCACAAGCTGGAGCAGAAGCGGGCTTACCGGCACTCCGGTTACCCGGGCGGTCTGCGTTCCGTCGCCTACAGCGAGCTGATGGCCAAGCACCCCGAGCGCGCGGTCGAGAAGGCCGTGAAGGGCATGCTCCCGAAGAACTCCCTCGGCCGTGAGATGGCGAAGAAGCTCAAGGTGTACGCGGGGGCGGAGCACCCGCACCAGGCCCAGCAGCCGGTGCCGTTCGAAATCCCCAAGATCCAGCAGCCCGCTTAGGCTTTACGCGAGACCTAAAGGAAGTACGAGGAGAACCGTGGTCGAGCCCACCGGCATCGAAGACGTCGTCCAGGAGACCGGGGAGAACCCCGAGGAGTTCCCGGCCGAGTACACCAGCGAGTCGCCCGACGAGGCCGGTGCCGCCTACGTCCCGACCGCCTCCGGCCCCGGCGCCGGCACCGGTCGCCGCAAGCAGGCCGTCGCCCGCGTGCGCATCACCCCGGGCGGCGGGGAGTGGAAGATCAACGGCAAGGCGCTCGAGGTGGCCTTCCCCGACAAGGTGCACCAGCAGCTCATCAAGGACCCGCTGGTCACCCTGGGCTTCGAGGGCGCATATGACGTCTTCGCCCGCCTCAACGGCGGCGGCCCCAGCGGGCAGGCCGGCGCGCTGCGCCACGGCATCGCCCGTGCGCTGGCCGGCCTCGACCCCGAGCACAACCGCCCGCCGCTGAAGAAGGCCGGCTACCTCACCCGCGACTCCCGCGAGGTGGAGCGGAAGAAGGCCGGTCTCAAGAAGGCCCGCAAGGCCCCGCAGTACTCCAAGCGGTAACGACCGCATCCCAGGGCGCCGTTCACGTGCCCTCTCCGATGCTCGTCGGTCGCCGCGCCACGGCCCGCCGGTCACCCGTCCTCGCGGACGGGTGGCCAGTGCGGGCCATAGCTGTTTCCAACGCGGTTGTTCCGGTGTACTCGGTGTGGAGGGACGCATCCCGTCCGGGGTCCGCCGGCGTTGTGACCCCATCCCTTTCCTCTGCTGTCCCCTCGCGAGAAGGACGTTCGTTACGTGGCTCGGTTGTTTGGCACTGACGGGGTCAGGGGGGTCGCCGGGCGCGACCTCACCGCCTCCTTGGCATTGGATCTGTCCGCAGCGGCCGCGCGCGTGCTGTGCGGCGGCGAGCACACCGGCGCCCGGCCGCTGGCCGTCGTCGGCCGCGACCCCCGCGCCTCAGGGGAGTTCCTGGAGGCCGCCGTCACGGCCGGGCTCGCGGGGGCCGGCGTCGACGTGGTCCGGCTCGGCGTGCTGCCGACCCCTGCTGTCGCCTACCTGACCGACGCGCTCGGCGCCGATTTCGGTGTGATGCTGTCCGCCAGCCACAACCCGGCGCCCGACAACGGCATCAAGTTCTTCGCGCGCGGCGGGCACAAGCTGCCCGACGCCGTCGAGGACGAGATCGAGGCCGGGCTGGCGCACTCGGTCGAGGGTGCGGTGGGCGCCGATGTGGGCCGGGTCAGCGAGGCGTCCGACGGCGCCGAGCGCTACATCGCCCACGTGGTCGACTCGCTGCCGAACCGGCTCGACGGGCTGCGCGTGGTGGTCGACTGCGCCAACGGCGCCGCCACCGCCGTGGCGCCCGAGGCCATGCGCCGCGCGGGGGCCGAGGTCATCGCCATCGGCGACCGCCCCGACGGGTTGAACATCAACGAGGGCTGCGGCTCGACCCACCTGGAGACCCTCCAGGCCGCCGTGCGCGAGCACGGCGCCGACGCCGGCATCGCGCACGACGGCGACGCCGACCGCTGCCTCGCCGTCGCGGCCGACGGCACCGTTGTCGACGGCGACCAGATCCTCGCCGTCCTCGCCCTGGAGCTCCAGGAGGCGGGGCGGCTCGTCGACGACACGCTCGTCGTCACCGTCATGTCCAACCTGGGACTCAAGCTCGCCATGCGCGAGGCGGGGGTGACCGTCGTGGAGACCCCGGTGGGCGACCGCTACGTGCTGGAGGCCATGCGGGCCGGCTCGTTCTCGCTCGGCGGCGAGCAGTCCGGCCACGTGGTCCTGCTCGACCACGCGAGTACCGGCGACGGGCTGCTCACCGGCCTGAACCTGCTCGGCGCGATGAACCGGCGCGGCCTGGCGCTGGCGGAGCTGGCGAAGGTCATGACCCGGCTGCCGCAGGTGCTGGTGAACGTCCGCGACGTCGACAAGAACCGGACGAAGTCCTCGGTGGAGCTCGCCGAGGCCGTCACGAAGGCCGAGACCGAGCTCGGCGAGACCGGCCGGGTGCTCATCCGGCCGAGCGGGACCGAGCCCATGGTGCGGGTCATGGTCGAGGCCACGGCGGAGTCCCACGCCCGCGAGGTCGCCGACCGCCTCGCCGGGGTGGTGCGGTCGGCCCTGGGCTGAGCACCCTCCCCGCGCCGAATCCATCGCGTGCCGCCCGCGCTCCTCGGAGCGCGGGCGGCACGATTGTGTCCGCTGCTGTCGATCCGGGTCAGTGCGACCCGTGGGCGTGGATCCGCTCGTGGGTCCGCTGGATGGTGTCCCAGGACTTCGGTTCGGCGGGGGCCGAGCGGCTCTCGACGGCCGTGCGTCCGGCCGCGTTGAGCTCAGGGCGCCCCTTGGTGTACAGCCAGGTGTCGAACAGTGCGTCGAGCTGCTTGCCCGAGACCTTCTCGGACAGGGCGATGAAGTCCGCGACGGTGGCGTTGCCGCCGGCGTTGTCCTCGGTCCAGGTCTGGAGGATCGTGAAGAAGTCGTCGTCGCCGACCTCGTTGCGCAGTGCGTGCACGGCGAGCGCGCCGCGGTCGTAGACGGCCGGGTGGAACACGTTGTCGGCGCCCGGGTCGCCCGGTTCGACCTGCCAGAAGGGGTCGTCGGCCGGGTAGGAGTGGTAGGTGAAGTCGGCGAGTTCCTGCGCCGTGCCCTCGCCTTCGTTCTCCGACCAGAGCCATTCGGCGTAGCTGGCGAAGCCCTCGTTGATCCAGATGTCGTCCCAGCCGGTCACGGAGACGTCGTCGCCGAACCACTGGTGCGCCTGCTCGTGGGCGACGACGTAGGTGTTGGAACCGGCCGCGAAGAAGCCCGGGTCGTAGACCGGCCGGGTCTGGGTCTCCAGCGCGAACCCGATGTCGGCGTCGGGCACGATGCCGCCGAGGGCGTCGAACGGGTACGGCCCGAACTGGGTCTCCTGGAACTCGGTGATCTCGGCGGTGCGCTCCACGCTGGCCCGCGCCGGCCCCGCGGTGTCGCCGAGGCTCTTGCCGTAGGCGCTGAGCACCGGCAGGCCGCCCGTGCTCTCCTCCTGGGTGATCTCGAACGCGCCGATCGCGACGGTCGCGAGGTAGGTCGCCTGCGGTTCGGACTGGCGCCAGGTGTAGATGCTCTTGTCGCCCCGGTGCTGGACGCCGGTCGACCTGCCGACGCTGATGGCCTGGAGGCCCTTGGGCACGGACATCCGCAGGTCGAAGCTTGCCTTGTCGAGCGGGTGGTCGTTGGCCGGATACCACCACCACGACACTTCGGGCTGGCCGAGTGCCACGGCGCCGTCGGCGGTCCGGATCCATCCGCTGATGCCCTTGTACTCGTAGGAGGAGGGCTTGTCGGCGTACTTGACCACCGCGGTCAGCTTTTCGCCTTCGTCCAGGTCCGAGGCCGGTGTGACCTGGACCTTGTGCTCGCCGACGCGCTTGTGCTCGGCCTTTCGGCCGTTGACCCGCACCGAGTCGACGTCCAGGAGGAAGTCGAGGGTGAACGCGTCGATGTCCTCGGTGGCGCGGGCGATGATGGTCGTGGTGCCGCTGAGCACATCGGTCTTGGGCCGGTAGTCGAGCCGCACGTCGTAGTGCGAGACGTTGTAACCGGTGTTGCCGTAGCTGGGGAAGTAGGGGTCGCCGATGCCGTCGCCTGGTGCGGCGGCGGCCTGCGCAGCGGGGAGCGCGACGAGCATGAGGACGAGAGGTGCGGCGGTACCGCACCATCGGAGGCGGTTGGCGGACATTGGGTACGGCCTTTCTGGTGGGCGCCGCATCGGGTAGGCACACGTAGCAAGCTACTGATCAGGTGCGGGAGACCCGCGGCGCGAAACGCGTGTCCCGTGGTTCGGCGGTCGCACAGCGTTGTCAGGGGGACAGGGGATGACAGTACGCCCGGCACGTACCCGGCGGGAAAGATCGTCGAACCCCGGTGTCGTGGCCGGAAACTGACGCGGAGGGGCCGGATCCCGGATCCGGCCCCTCCGCGCGTTCGGGCCTTGGCGGCCCCCTGGTCGGCTACTCCACCGTGACGCTCTTGGCGAGGTTGCGCGGCTGGTCGACGTCGTTGCCCTTGGCGAGGGCCAGTTCGCACGCGAAGACCTGCATGGGCACGGTCGACACCAGCGGTTGCAGCAGGGTCGGCACCGCGGGGATCTCGATGAGCTCGTCGGCGAACGGCCGCACGGCGTCGTCGCCCTTCTCCGCGATTACGATGGTGCGGGCGCCGCGCGCGCGGATCTCCTGGATGTTGGAGAGGATCTTGTCGTGCAGCACGCCGCGCCCCTCGCGGGAGGGGACGACGATGACGACCGGCACGCCGTCCTCGATCAGCGCGATGGAACCGTGCTTGAGCTCGCCGGCGGCGAACGCCTCGGCGTGCATGTAGGCGAGTTCCTTGAGTTTCAGCGCGCCTTCCATCGCCACGGGGTAACCCACGTGGCGGCCGAGGAACAGCACGGTCTTGGCGTCCTTGAGGGAGCGGGCGAGGGTGCGCACCGGTTCGACGGTGTCGAGGACCTGCTGCACCTGCTCCGGCATCTTCGCGAGCTGCTCGATGACCGCGTTGATCTCGTCGCCGAACTTCTGGTTGCGCACCTGCGCGAGGTACAGGCCGACCAGGTAGCAGGCGATGAGCTGGGTGAGGAAGGTCTTGGTCGCGGCCACGCCGACCTCGGGCCCGGCGTGGGTGTAGAGGACGCCGTCGGACTCGCGGGGGATGGTGGAGCCGTTGACGTTGCAGATGGCGAGGACGCGGGCGCGCTGCTCGCGTGCGTAGCGGACCGCCATCAGGGTGTCCATGGACTCGCCGGACTGGGAGATGGCGATGACGAGGGTCTGGCGGTCGAGGATGGGATCGCGGTAGCGGAACTCGCTCGCGACCTCGACCTCGCAGGGGATGCGGCACCAGTGCTCGATGCTGTACTTGGCGATGAGGCCGGCGTGGTAGGACGTGCCGCACGCGATGATGACGATCTTGGAGATGTCGCGCAGGTCGTGCGCCGACAGCCGCATCTCGTCGAGCGTGAGGGTGCCTTCGACGCCGACCCTGCCGAGGAGGGTGTCGGCGACCGCGCGCGGCTGCTCCACGATCTCCTTGAGCATGAAGTACTCGTAGCCGCCCTTCTCGGCGGCCGAGGCGTCCCAGTCGACGTGGTACTCGCGCACCGGGACGGAGGCGCCGTCGTAGTCGGTGACCGTGACGGAGTCGGGCCGCAGCTCCACGACCTGGTCCTGGCCGAGTTCGACGGCGTCGCGGGTGTGGGCGATGAACGCGGCGACGTCGCTCGCGAGGAAGTTCTCGCCCTTGCCGCGGCCGACGACCAGCGGGGAGTTGCGGCGGGCGGCGACGACGAGGTCGGGGTCGTCGATGGAGATGGCGACGAGGGTGAACGCCCCTTCGAGCCGCCGGCAGGCCGCGCGCATGGCGGCGGCGAGGTCGCCGTCGCCCCGCTCCTTGAGCTCGCGGCTGAGCAGGTGGGCCGTCACCTCGGTGTCGGTCTCGGAGGTGAACGCGCAGCCCTGCTCCTCCAGTTCGAGCCGGAGGGCGGCGAAGTTCTCGATGATCCCGTTGTGGATGACGGCGACCCTGGCGTCGTTGTCGACGTGGGGGTGGGCGTTGACGTCGTTGGGCGCGCCATGGGTGGCCCAGCGCGTGTGCCCGATGCCGATGCCGTCGTCGGAGCGCGGCGTGGCCTCAAGGACCGAGCGCAGGTTGACGAGCTTGCCCGCCTTCTTCTCGGTTTCGAGGACGCCCTCGGAGAGGACGGCGACGCCCGCGGAGTCGTACCCGCGGTATTCGAGCCTCGCGAGGCCGTCCACAACGACATCCAGCGCCGGTTGGGGCCCGACGTAGCCAACGATTCCGCACATGGCCGCCAGCGTAGCCCGTGAATCGGGTCGACGCGCCGAACGACGTGCTAGACCATTGCGGATATTCCCAGGTGGCGGTATAGACCACTGGGGTGGCGGCGGGTCGCTGGCGCAGGTCAGGGCCGGGGGCGGGCGCCGGGGGAGCGCCGCGGGCGGCAGCGGGAGAATCACCGGATCGCGCGGAAATGTGACCGGGATTTCCCTCTGGCACCGGGACGCCCCGTACGGCGGCGGACCGGCCGCCGCGCGGCGGCCGCGCCGACCCGGCCCGCGGCGTGGCGCGGGGGCGCCGGGGCCGCTGCCGCGCCGCCTCGTCTAGTGTGGGCGAACGTGTCCCAAGCGATGAAGAACGGGTTATCAACACCCTACGTCGAGCTCGACCGCCCCGCGTGGGCGGCGCTGCGTGCCGCGACCCCGCTGTCGCTCACCGAGTCCGAGCTGGAGGCGCTGCGCGGCACGGCCGACCCCACCTCGCTCGACGAGGTCCGCGACATCTACCTGCCGCTGTCGCGGCTGCTGAACCTGTACGTCAAGGCCACCCGGCAGCGCCACAGCGCGGTCCGCGGGTTCCTCGGCGAGGACGACCGGCCGGCCCCCTTCATCATCGGCATCGCGGGCAGCGTCGCCGTCGGCAAGTCCACCACCGCCCGGCTGCTGCACCGGCTCCTCGCCCAATGGCCGGAGCACCCCAACGTCGAGCTGGTCGGCACCGACAACTTCCTGTACCCCAACGCGGTGCTGGAGCAGCGCGGCATCATGAACCGCAAGGGGTTCCCCGAGAGCTACGACCGGCGCGCCCTGGTGCGATTCGTCTCGGAGATGAAGGCCGGCGCCGCCCAGCTGCGCATCCCTGTGTACTCGCACCTCGCCTACGACATCGTGCCGGGCGCCGTGCAGACGGTCGACCGCCCCGACATCCTCATCGTCGAGGGCATCAACGTGCTCCAGCCGCCGCCGGCGAACCGGCTGGCCGTCGCCGACTTCTTCGACTTCTCCATCTACGTCGACGCCAAGACCGAGCACATCCGCTCCTGGTACCTGGACCGCTTCTCCGAGCTGCGCCGCACCGCGTTCTCCGACCCGCGGTCCTACTTCCACGACATGGCCACCACCGTGCCCGAGGACACCGCGCGCGAGTTCGCGTTGCAGACCTGGCGCGGCATCAACGAGGTCAACCTGGTCGACAACATCCGGCCGACCCGGGCCCGCGCGACCCTCGTCCTCTACAAGGGCGAGGACCACCAGGTCCGCCGGGTCCGGTTGCGCAAGACCTGACCGGGGCGCCCGCGGGGCGCTCCGCGCGGCACCGGCGCCCCGGTGCGATCCTGGAGGACGACGGGGCGGCGCGGGGCCGCCCGGGGTGCGACCGGGGAGGCCGCGTGCGGGACGCATACACGGTGGAAGCCGTGCGCAAGGCCGAGGACGTGCTCATGGCGCGCGGCCCCGAGGGCGCCCTCATGCAGAGGGCCGCCGCCGGGCTCGCCGCCGTGTGCGCGCGGCTGCTGCCCCGGGTCTACGGCGCCCGGGTGGTGCTGCTCGTCGGCAGCGGCGACAACGGCGGCGACGCGCTGTACGCGGGGGCCCGGCTGGCGCGGCGCGGCGCCGCCGTGCTGGCGGTGCTCGCCGCCGACCGGGTCCACGAGGGCGGCCTGGCCGCGCTGCGCGCCGCGGGGGGCCGCGTGTCGGCCGACCGCGCCGATGCGCGGGCGGCGATCGCGGCCGCGGACCTGGTGGTCGACGGGCTGCTCGGTATCGGCGGGCGCGGCGGCCTGCGCGAACCGCACGCGGCGCTCGCCGCGCACGCGGCGGACTCGGCGGCGCTCGTCGTCGCCGTGGACCTGCCGAGCGGGGTGGACGCCGGGACCGGCGCGGTCGAGGGGCCCGCGGTGCGCGCCGATGTGACCGTCACCTTCGGCGGCTACAAGCCGGGCCTGCTCATCGACCCCGGCGCCGGCCGGGCCGGCGTCCTCGAACTCGTCGACATCGGGCTGGGGCCGGAGCTGCCGCCCGCCCACGTGCGGTCGCCGCAGGCCGCCGACATCGCCGCGCTGCTGCCGGGGCCCGGCGCGGAGTCCGACAAGTACCGGCGCGGCGTGCTCGCCATGGCCTCCGGCAGCGACCGATACAGTGGCGCGGCCGTGCTCTCGGTCGGCGGTGCGCTGCGCGGTGGGGTGGGGATGCTCCGCTACGCCGGGCAGGCCGGTGTGGTCGCCAAGGTGCTGGACCGCTGGCCGGAGGTCGTCGCGACGGTGCTCGAACCCACCGACCCGGTGGCCGGCCTCCCGCAGCGGGTCGCCGCCTGGGTCGTCGGGCCGGGCCGCGGCCTGCACCCGGCCGCCGTCGTGGAGCTGCGGACGGTCCTCGGCACCGGGCTGCCGGTGCTGCTCGACGCCGACGCCATCACCCTGCTCGCGGAAGAGCCGGACCTGGTGCGCGACCGCTCAGCGCCCACGCTCCTCACACCGCACGCGGGGGAACTCGCCCGGCTGCTGCCCGGTGTCGACCGCGCCGACATCGAGGCGCGGCGGCTGGCGCACGCCACCAGGGCCGCGGCCGAGTTCGGGTGCACGGTGCTGCTCAAGGGGTCGACGACGATCATCGCGGAGCCCGGCCGCCCCGCGATCGTGAACCCGACCGGGACCCCGCTGCTGGCCACCGCCGGGACGGGCGACGTGCTCGCCGGGCTCATCGGCGCCATGCTCGCGTCCGGCCTGGCGCCCCGCGATGCGGCCGTGTGCGGCGCCTACCTGCACGGCCTCGCGGCGCGGCTCGCCTGCGGGGGCGCGCCGATCTCGGCGTCGGACCTGCTCGGCGCCATCCCCGCGGCATTCCGCGCGCTCCGCTGACAGGGACCGCCCCGAGAGGCGCGCCTCAGGCGCCGAGCCGGCGGGCGGCCCGGAGCGCGCCGGTGTAGATGTCCAGCAGGAACGCGTCGCCGGGGTCGCGGTCGGTTTCGAGCACCCCGAGGCGGGACTCGTCGATCCACGCGTACTCGGTGTGCTTGCCGGGCTCCAGCGCCGGCCGGTCGAGGTCGCCGTCGACCCGGACCAGGTAGTCGACCTCGTGGCGCGCCACCCCGTCGGCGGGGGTCCACACCAGGCGGTGGATCTCGGCGAGGATGTGGGTGAGGGTCCACCCGGTCTCCTCGGCGATCTCCCGGCGCAGAGCGGCGACCATGGTCTCGCCGGGCTCCACGTGCCCGCCGACGGCGTCCCAGCAGCCGGGGAACAGGCGGCGCTGAAGGGAGCGCCGCTGGGTGAAGGCGCGCCCCGCGCCGTCGATGACGACGGCCCCGGCGACCCACGTCCGCCCGTCGTCGACACGCGGGATGTCGACCTCGTCGGCGATGTGCACGCCTTCGCTCACTGTGCCGGACACTCGTGCCTCCTCCTCGGTGCCGCGGGGGCGCCCGCCCCGGGCGCCGCTGTACGACCCGAGTCCCAGTCTGCCCGCGCCGACGCGCTTCCGGGCCGGGCGGGGCGCCGGGTAGTCTGCGCCGGATGTCGCGGTCCGGCGGAGGGGGCGGTGCGGGGTGGGTACGCAGTGAGCGGCCGAACGGCCCGGGGCGGCCGGTGGGTCACGGCGGCGGTGGTGCTCGCCGTTGTGCCGTGGGCGGTGTGGTGCGCCGTGCGGCTCGCCGGTGCGGAGCGCGGCTTCCCGCTGGTCCCGGCGCTGGCCTTCACGCCCTACGCCGCGGCGACCGCGGTGGTGCCGCTGGCGTTCGCGCTGCTGCTGCGGCGCTGGCGGACCGCTGCCGCGGCGGCCGCTGTGGCGCTCGGGCTGGCGTCGGCCGTGGTGCCGCGCGCCGTTGCGGCGGCGGACGCCCCGGGTCCCCAGGGGCCGGAGCTGCGGGTGCTGACCCTCAACATGTTCTACGGGGAGGCCGACCCCGAGGCGGTGGTCGACCTGGTGCGCGCCGAGGACGCCGATGTGCTGAGCCTCCAGGAGGTCACCCCACGGGCCGTCGACCGCCTGGCCGACGCGGGGCTGGGCCGGCTGCTGGGCCACGGGATCGACGAGTCCGCAGAAGGGGCGATGGGCGGCGCGATCTACGCCCGGTACCCGCTGAAGGCGGCCGACCGCCCGCCCGACGAGCACTTCCCCAATCCCCGGGCGCGGCTCACGGTGCCCGGCGGCGCCGCGGTGGAGGTGGTCGCGGCGCACACGGTCCCGCCGTACGCCGCCGACCTCGTGGGACCGTGGACCGACACGGTCGGCGCGCTCCCGCCGGCGACACCGGACGGGCCCCTGCGGGTGATCGCCGGCGACCTCAACGCCACCCTCGACCACGCCGCTCTGCGCGACGTCATCGCCACCGGTTACGTCGACGCCGCCGACACAACCGGCGACGGGTGGCGCGCCACCTGGCCGGTGGACCGCTCGGTGCCGGGGCTGGCGATCGACCACGTCCTGGTCGACCGGCGGGCCGGGGTCGAACGTGTGGGCGTCAGCGAGGTGCCCGGCACCGACCACCGCGCGGTGCTCGCGGTGCTGCGGTTGCCCCCGGCCTGACCGCGCCCGGTACTCAGGCGCCGGCGCCGCGTCCCCTCCCTGTGCCCGGCAGCCGCATGGTGAGCAGTTTCGCGCGGGGCGCCATGCGTCCGGCGAGGGCGAACACGGCCTCGGTGCGGCTGTCGTCCTCGTCCAGGACGGAGAACAGGTTGACCCCGAGGTAGAAGGTGATCGCGCCGTAGGCGACCTCGCGCGCGGGGAGCATCCGGCCGAGGGGCGTACCGCCCGCGACCCGCTCCCAGGTCTGTTCGATGAACTCCAGCCACATGTCCGCGCGGCGGTTGATCTCGGGGCGCAGTTCGGGCTTGTTGACGCTGGCGGCGACGAGCTCGGTGAACAGGGTGAGGTGGCCGCCCTCGACGTCGGCGCGGTAGATCAGCACCGCGGCCTCGACCAGCTGCTCGACGGTGTGCGCGGCGTCCGCCACCGGGCGGTGCATGAGCATGCGCTCTTCGGACGACCGGTCCAGCGCGGCCAGCAGCAGCGGGTCGACCCCGCCGAAGTGGTAGAAGACCAGCGCCGAATTGACCCCCGCCGCGGCGGCGATCGTGCGCGCCGACGCCTTCGCGTAGCCCTCCTGGCGGAGCACCTGCCCGGCGGCGTCGATGAGCCGGTCGCGGGTCTCGGCGCTGGAGCCCCGGGTGTTCGCTGCCGTGGTGCCCATAGCCGTCCGTGTCCTCCCGCGTCGCCCTGGTCCGGCCGGGCCCTTCCCGGTCGGTCCATCCGTATCGTACGGTTTAATCACGTGGTTTAATCAACTGATTAAATCACTTGGTCAATGGAGGCGGGGCGGCGATGGGCGACCCAGAGGACACCGCCGGGCGGCACGGCGGTACGGAGGACGACAGCGGCGGTGCGGACGGGCGGCGGTGGAGGTATCCGCCTGAGGCGCCGCGGTCCCGCAGGCGCCGACTGGTGCTCGCAGGGGTGCTGTTGGCGCTGTTCGCCGGGTACCTCGGATACCGGGTGCTCAGCGAGGGCGGGCTGGAGCAGACCGCGCTGTTCTACGTCGGGCTGCCCGCCGTGATCGCGCTGACGGTCGTTGTCGCGGCCCGGCCCCGCAGCGCGGTCGGAACGGCGATGGCGACCGTCACCGTCGGCCTCGCCCTCGCCGGCCCGCTGCTCGCCGAAGGGGTGGTCTGCCTGCTCATGGCGGCTCCGCTGTTCTACCTCGTGGCGCTGTTCGTCGGCGTCGCAGCGAACGAGCACCGGTCCAAGCGGGGCATGAGCGCCCTGATCACCGTCCCCGTGCTGCTCGCCGCCTGCCTCGAAGGCGTCGCGGGGATCGAGTACCTGCCCCGGCCGAGCGAAGGCGGCGCCGAACGCGTCGTCCCCGCCGCACCGCACGAGGTGGCGGCCGCGCTCGCAGCGGAGCCCGAGTACAGCGAGCCCGAGTCCGCGTTCCTGCGCGTGCTGCCGTTCCCCCGGCCCCGCGCCGCCGAAGGGACCGGCCTGCACGTGGGCGGCCAACGCTCCGTCGCCTTCAATCCGCGCCGCTCACTCGGCATCGGCACCCGGCCCACACCGCGCTCGATGCGCCTGGCCGTCACCGAGAGCGCCGTCGGGCCCGACGGCGGCCGCGTCCTGTTCACCGTGGTCCACGACGACACACTCGCCCGCTGGTTGGACCTGAGGGAGGCGGAGGTGGAGTGGTCGGCGGCCCCCGGCGGGACCAGAGTGGCGTGGACCCTGCGCTACGACCGGACCTTCGACCCGTCCTGGTACTGGGGCCCGATCCAGGACTACGCCGTCGACCGCGCGGCCGGCTACCTGCTCGACACCTTCAGCACCCCCGGCACGGCGAGCCCCTGAGGAGACCGCCGCGGCAGCGCGCCAAGGGCACCGTGGCCGCGAGGAGCGCCACGGCGCGGGGGCCGCGGTCGCAAGGGGCTCTGTGGCGAGGGGGCGGCGGCCGCAAGGGGCGCCGTGGTTGGGGTGTGTGGCGCGGGGGCCGCGGTCGCGTGGGGCGCCGCGGCGCGGGAGCGGTCGCAAAGGGGCGGCGGCCGCACGGGGTGCTGTGGCGCGGGGGTTGGCTGCCGTCGCGGTTGCGAAGCACCCGGCGGCGCGAAGCACCACGCTGAAGATGCCCGCCAGACCTGTACCCCGCACGGACGTCGCACTGGCGACCGCGAGACCCCGACCCATCACCACAACCTGACGCCCACCGATCACCACCAGGGAGACGACCATGGCCGATCCGGCGCTGATCCGCGCGGTCGCGTTCTTCGGGCCGCTCCTCGCCGCGCTGGCGATCGCCGCCGTGCGGCCCCCCGGCCGCGCCGCCGTTGCGGCCGCGATCGTCGGCACCGCGTGGTGCGCCGCATCGCTGTACGCCCTCAACCTGCTCGCCGTCCACGTGGGCTGGTGGACCTTCCACGCGGACGGGGCACTGGCGCGCGGCCTGCCCGTCGACCTCTGGCTGGGCTGGGCCGTGCTGTGGGGCGCCCTCCCCGCGCTCGTCGACCGGGGCGCGACAGCGGGACGCGGCGGGGCCGCCGAGGTCGTACTGACGGTCGCGGCCTTCGGCTGGATCGACGCCGCCGTGATGCCGCTCGGCGCGCCGGTGGTCGTCCTCGGTAAGTCGTGGCTGCTGGGGGAGGCCGTCGCGCTCGCCTGCTGCCTGCTCCCCGCCGTCCTGCTCGCCCGCTGGACCCGCCGGGGGACCCGCGTCACCGCGCGGATGTGGGCGCAGGCCGTCCTCGCCGGTGCCCTGATGCTGGGGCTGCCGCTGCACCTGCTGGAGGTCCGCGTCCCATGGTCCGACGCCGTGGCGGGCGCGGGACTCCAGGTGCTCGGCGCCGTGCTGCTCCCCGGGCTGGCCGCGGCGCGCGAGTTCGCCGCTGTCGGCCGCGGCACCCCACTGCCCTACGACCCCCCTCGCAGGCTCGTCACCGGCGGCCCCTACGCCTACGTGCGCAACCCCATGCAGCTCAGTATGGCGCTCGGCTACGCCTGCTGCGCCGTGCTCTGCGCCGACCCGCGGCTGCTCGTCGGCACCGCCGTCGCCGTCGGCTACGGGGCGGGCTTCGCGGCCTGGCACGAGGGCGCCGAACTCGCCGCGGCGCACGGCGCCCGCTGGGCCCGCTACCGGGCGGGCGTGCGCCCGTGGCTGCCCCGGCTGCGGCCCTGGCCCGGCCGCCCGGACGCGGTGGTCTACCTCGCCGAAGGCTGCACGATGTGCTCGGGGCTGGCGCGGTGGCTGGCCGCGCGGGATCCGGTGGCGCTGCGCATCCGGGCCGCGGAGGACCACCCCGAACCGCTGCGTCGCATGGCCTACGTGGGCGCCGACGGGGTGGCGGCATCGGGGCCCGAGGCGCTCGCGCGCGCACTGGAGCACCTGCACCTGGGGTGGGCGCTGGCAGGGTGGGCGCTCGCCCTGCCGGGCGTCCGGCGCAGTGTCCGGTTCGCCGGGGACGCCTTCGGCGCTGGTCCGATGACGCCGCGCCCGGTGCGCGGCGCCGGGGCGTGAGGACGGGGCGTCCGGGCGTCCGCCACAGCGTCCCGTAGGCACGGGCGGGGTGTACGGACGGGCCGTGCGGGGGAGGCCGGGGAGGGCCGCCCCCGCCGCCGCTGCCCCCGAGGACGGGGTCCGGTACGCGGTGCGGAACCGTACCTCCCCGGTGCCCGGCTGTGCCCGAGAGGCACGCTGGTGCATACTCGGTTCGGCGCACAACGGGCGGAGCGCACCGGGGGCACGGGACATCTGTCGGATCGGGTCACGGAAAATCGAGGGCAATGGACGAACAGGCCATGCTCACGCGCGATCTCGTATTGCGCCTCTGCGCCAACGCGACGGAGTTCGACGAACACTGGTTGCGCACCGACCACAAGGTCGTCGCGCCCTTCACCGCCGCGCGCGACACCACGCTCCTCAGCGCCATCGTCAACGCCGGCCGCGCCGTCGGGGTGGACCACCTGCTGGTCTGCCGCACCCGCGCCGAGCACGCGTACGAGCCGGTCACCCAGGTGCCCACCGACACGGCCGTCCTGATCGAGCTGATCCGCGAGTGGGGCAGCGAACCGACCGACTTCCTCGTGGTCGTCGAGGACACGTCGGCGGCGATCCTGGTGACCGCCTCCATGCTGACCGTCGCTGTCGGTCCGGACGACTTCGTCCGGACCTTCGTGGGCGCCGACATCGCCCGCGCCCGCATCGAGTTCGCCGACGAGGCGCGGCTGAGCCGCGACCCGGACCTGCTGCGCGCCGCCCACCACTACAACTGCCTGGAGCAGGGCGGTCGGCACGCGCGCGGCGCCAGACGCGGCCCAGGACCCGACCTGGCCGAGCGCGTCCACGCGCGCGCGGCCCGCGTCCGCGAGGGCGCGCCCCGCGCCGCGGCCGCGTTCGGCGCCCTGCGCGGCGTGTGGGGGTGGCTCCTGGTCGCGGTGCTGGTCCTCGCCACACTGTTCGCCCCCGGCGTCTCGGCGACGGTCCCGCTGCTGCTGGGGACGCTGTGGCTGCTCGCCCAGCTCGCGCTGCCCGCACGCTCGCGCACCGTGAGCTTCGCGGCGCTGGTCCGGGTGATCGCGTTGGGCGCGCTTATGGCGTGGCCCATCGCGCTGGTGGAACTGGCGTTCGCCGGGGCCGTCGGCTTCGACCCCGAGGACCAGTACGCCTACGCCTACATCGCGGTCCCGGTGGAGGAGATCGCCAAGTTCGCTCCGCTGCTGCTGTGCTGGCTGGTGGCGCGGCGCCAGGTCAAGCGCCTCGCTGCGGTCGACTTCCTGCTGCTCGCCGCCGCCGCCGGAGCGGGGTTCCACCTCGCCGAGCAGCTCATGCTCACGGCCGCGACGATCGGCAGCGGGACGGAGGGCTGGTCGCCGGGCCGGCTCGGCGTGTTCGCCCTGCTGCCCGGCGGTGTGGAACTCCCCGTTGAGGGGATCCGCTTCTCCGGCCACGGGGTGACCGCCGCGCTTGTCGGGGGTGCGGTCGGGCTCGCGGTCGTCGGCCGGCGCATGTACGGGGTGTGGCTCTGGCTGCTCCCTCCGATCGCCATCGGGATCGCGGCGCTGGAGCACCTGAACTACAACGCCGCCATGGCGCAGCTCGACCCCACAGCCGTCACCGCGTTCATGTTCGCCCTGGTCGGCAACGGCTTCGCCACACGCTGGCTGCTCCTCCTGCTGCTCGTCGCGGCGGTCGTCATGGACTTCCGGATCGCCCGGCTCGGCGCCGACACCACACCGCGGCTGCCGGGGCGCGCGCCCTTGACCGGGCTGCTGCGCTGGGCGCGCGGCCGGGCGGTGCGGGCGCGGGTGCGCGTACCCGGCGACATCGCGCCCGGTTTCCGGCGGGTGGCGCTGGGCTGGGCACGGGTTCCGGTGACCCTGGCGGAGGCGGCGTCGTCGATGCTGCACGAGTTCAACGTGACGCTGGTCGCGGCCTCGCGCGGCCCCGACACCCTGTTCACGGCCTGGCGGTTCCTGCGCCAGCGGCGGGGCTTCGCCATGGGCGCGGCGCGCGCCGGGGCGAAGGCGTGGCGCCGCAGCCCGAGCCGCGAGGAGCTCGCCGAGACGGAGACGGAGCTCGCGACCGCCATGGGTGTGGGCCCGCGCGCCGCCGGGGCCGCTGCCGTCGCGGCGGCGGCCGTCATGGTCCCCGTACTGCTCGTCGCGCCGGGACCCGGGCCGGCGGCCGCGCCGGAGAACGGCGCCTACGCCCTGCTCCTCATGCGCGAGGCGACCGACTGGATCGGCACCCTCTCCGCCGCCGAGCGGGCATGGCTGTTCGCCGGGCTGGCGTCGATGCTCGGCCTCCTGGTCAGCGGCTGGAGCGTGCCCTACGCCAAGCCGAGCCTCCGGCACTTCCTGCGCGCGCCCGGCCGCGCCACCGGGTCGTTCCTCGGCGCGCTGGCGCCCGGCCAGGTGCCCTACGGGGTCGCGGCCCTGGTGGGCATGGCGCTCCCGAAGAGCACCGACACCCTGCTGAAGCGCCGAACCCGCCCCTCACCCCCCGGATCGGGCACTACCCAGGCGCGATGATCCGAACGGCCGGACGGTGGCTCCGACAGCGATCGTCGAACCTCGGCTGCCAGGCGTGGTGCACGGACGTGCCCCGTCCACTGAGCGGCCTTGTCCGCAGGCGGCCCACCGTCGTCTTGGGGAAGAGCGGCGCCAAGGGCGGCGGGTGCTCGGGGTGAGCGGTGCGCGGCACGGTTCCCGGGTGGGGGGAGCGGCACCGAGGGCGGCGGATGTCCGGGGCCGCGGTCACCTTCCCGATGTCTGATTCCTCCGCATTCCCCCGCTGATCTTGACGAAAGTGTTCCCTCAATCGCGGTCGAGGGAACGGTTTTTCGTCAAGATCAGCAAGAGAACCGGACGGAAGCGCCCACCCACCGCCCTTGGTGCCGCTTTTCCCGCAGACCACGCGCATGCCGCCCGGAGACAAGGCCGTCCCGCAGAGCTGCGGCCCAAGAACACCGAAGGTCCAGCCGCGGTCACAGGGAACCGGTTCGTCGAGATAGGCGAACAAGTGGGCGTGCGGTGGGCCGCCCTCAACCGCGGAGCAGTGCCATCAGTTCGTCGGTGCTCATCCCCGCGGTGTCCGGCGCTGTTCTGCTGACGCGCAGCCGCCGGACCATCCGCCGTCCACGGGTGTCCCTGCCGGGCACGCGGACGATCCGCGGCGCCTCGCCGTCCGCCACCACGTCGACCTCGTCGCCTTGGCGCGAGCCGAACCTGGACCGCAGCGCCGCGGGAATGGTCACCTGGCCCTTGGCATTGATCCGCATCGTGTCACCCATGGAGTGCGAATACCCGTGGTACCACCCCGCCGGTCTGACGGGCGGTGATTTTCCCGTGCGGGCCCTGGCGGACGGCCTTCGTAGGCGTGGCGGGCGTGCCAGACTTGGCGCATGCCTCATTTCGCCGAAGCCCACATCGACCTGGGCGCCATCAGCGGCAACGTCGCCGCCTTGCGTGCGCGCGCGCCGCACGCCCAGGCCATGGGCGTCGTCAAGGCCGACGGGTACGGCCACGGGATGCTGCCGGCCGCGCGCGCCATGCTCGACGGCGGCGCCACCTGGTTGGGTACGGCGCTCGTCGAGGAGGCGCTGGAGCTGCGCCGCGCCGGGATCACCGTGCCGGTGGTCGCCTGGATCCTGCCGCCGAGCGCGCCCCTGTCCGAGGCCATCGCCGTGGGAATCGACCTGGGGGTGAGCTCCCTCCCCGTCCTCGACGCCGTGATCGCCGCGGCCGGTGCCGCCGGCCGCACCGCCCGCGTCCACCTCAAGGCCGACACCGGGCTGGGCCGCGGCGGGATCATGCCGGCCGAGTGGCCCGCGGCGACCGCGGCGGCGGCCCGCGCGGAGGCGGCGGAGCAGATCGAGGTCATCGGGGTGTTCTCGCACTTCGCCTGCTCCGACGAACCCGGGCACCCGTCCATCGGTGCGCAGATCGCCGCGTTCCACGAGGCACTGGCGCAGGCGGAGAAGGCAGGACTGCGCCCCGAGGTGCGGCACATCGCCAACTCCGCAGCGGCCCTCACCCTGCCCGAGTCGCACTTCGACCTCGTCCGGCTGGGCATCGCGTCCTACGGCCTGAGCCCCATCCCCGGCCTGCCCGACACCGGGCTGCGCCCGGCCATGACACTGCGCTCCGAGATCGCGCTGGTCAAGCGGGTCCCGGCCGGTGCGGGGGTGTCCTACGGGCACCGGTACACCACCGACCGCCCCACCTCGCTCGCCCTCGTGCCGCTCGGCTACGCCGACGGGGTGCCGCGCGCCGCGACCAACAAGGGCCCGGTGCTCGCCGCCGGGCGCCGCCGCACCATCGCGGGGACCGTGTGCATGGACCAGTTCATGCTCGACATCGGCGACGACAACGCCCGGCCCGGCGACCACGCGGTGCTGTTCGGCCCCGGCGACGACGGCGAGGCCACCGCGCAGGACTGGGCCGACGTCCTCGACACGATCCCCTACGAGATCGTCACCCGGATCGGCGCCCGGGTCCCCCGCGGCTACACGCGGCCGGACGGCGCCGGTGCGCGCGGGTGAGCACGGCAGCCGCAACGACTCCGGAAAGTGCCTACCCTGGAGTCGTGCGGCGACACCGGCCGCATGACGCCCTGCGCGCCCCGCGCCCGCACCGACCGGCGGCGTCACCCACGCATACGACCCCGTGAGCGCATGATCGAGACCACCCATGACCCCGCAGCCCGCAGCGACGACGGCGCATACGCCCAGGACGTCGTGGCGGCGACAGACGCCGACATGCGCGCGCTCGGCGGCCGCGTCGCGGCCCTCGCCCGAGCGGGCGACCTGCTGATCCTGTCCGGTCCGCTCGGCGCGGGCAAGACCACCTTCACCCAGGGCCTCGCCGCTGCGCTCGGAGTGCGCGGCCGGGTCACCTCGCCGACGTTCGTCATCGCGCGCACGCACCCGTCGCTCAACGGGGGACCCGACCTCGTCCACGTCGACGCCTACCGCCTGGGCCGCGCCGAGGAACTCGACGACCTCGACCTCGACGCCGGGCTGCCCGACTCCGTGACGGTCGTGGAGTGGGGCGAGAACGTCGCGGAGGAGCTGAGCGAGGCCCGCCTCGAAATCGCGATCGAGCGCCGCCCCGATGACACGCGCGCCGTCAGGCTCACCGCGGTCGGTGCCCGCTGGGTCGGTGCCCTCACAGGAATGGGCTGAACGCCGTGCTGCTGCTCGCCTTCGACACCGCCACCCCCGCCGTCACCATGGCCGTCTGCGAACCCGACGGCGACGGTGCGCGGGTCCGCGCGCAGGCGTCCTCGGTCGACGCCCGCCGCCACGGCGAACTCCTCGCCCCCGGTATCGCGGCGGTGGTCGAGCAGGCCGGGGCGCGCCCCGCCGACCTCACCCACATCGCCGTCGGGATCGGCCCCGGCCCCTACACAGGGCTGCGGGTGGGGCTCGCGACCGCGCACGCCCTCGCCGACGCGCTCGGCATCGCCTGCCACGGCGTGCACACACTCGACGCCCTCGCGCTGGGCTCCGGGCGCGACACCCCCTTCGTGGCGGCGACCGACGCCCGCCGCAAGGAGGTGTTCTGGGCCCGCTACGCCGACGCCCGCACCCGCACCGGCGAGATCCGGGTCGACCGGCCCGCCGAGATCGACACCGGCGGCCTGCCCGCGATCGGGCAGGGCGCGCTGATGTACCCGGCGGAGTTCGGACTCGACGGCGACGCCCCCGCGGCGGCCGAACCCCTCTACCCCTCGGCGGCCCACGTGGGCGGGTTCGCCCTGCGCGCACTGGCAGCGGGCGAACCGCTCCCCGAACCGCGGCCGCTGTACCTGCGCCGCCCCGACGCCGTCGAACCCGGCGGACCGAAGAAGGTGCGGCAGTGGCAGGCGTGAACGCCGCGGCCGCCGTGCGGCCCATGACGGTCGCCGATGTCGCGCCGGTCATGGAGCTGGAGCGGTCCCTGTTCCCCAAGGACGCCTGGAGCGAGGGGATGCTCCGCGACGAGCTGTCCCACGACTCCCGGTACTACCTGGTGGCGGAGGACCCCGCGGGGCCCGGCATCGTGGGCTACGCGGGCCTGCGGTCGGTCCCCCCTGAAGGCGACGTGCAGACCATCGCCGTCGACCCTGCCTGGCAGGGCCGCGGCGTCGGGACGCTGCTGCTGGAGGGCCTGCTCGCCGAAGCAGCGGCGCGCGCGAGCACCGAGGTGTTCCTGGAGGTCCGCGCCGAGAACCGGCGCGCGAAGGACCTCTACACGCGTTTCGGCTTCGTGCAGGTGGGCCTGCGCAAGGGCTACTACGCCGACGAGGACGCCATTGTGATGTGCCGCTCCGCGCCCAAGCCCGGTGACGCGGACGGGGCGTCCGGGTGAGCCCGGGCTCCGCCGCGCACGGCGCCCAGGGCGGGAGTGGCGACCGGCCCCGCCCCGCCGCCGCACACGACGACGCGCCCGCCGATCGGGCGCCTGCGAACGGGAAGACGCGATGAGCACCTATGACCTGCCGCTGATCCTGGGGATCGAGACCTCCTGCGACGAGACCGGGGCCGCCCTGGTGCGCGGCTGCGAACTCCTGGGCGACGACGTGGCGTCCAGCGTCGACGAGCACGCCCGGTTCGGCGGCGTCGTCCCCGAGGTCGCGAGCCGCGCGCACCTGGAGGCCATGACCCCCACCGTGCGGCGGGCGCTCGACTCCGCCGGGGTGCGGCTCGCCGACGTCGACGCGATCGCCGTCACGGCGGGGCCCGGCCTGGCCGGTGCGCTGCTGGTCGGTGTCTCGGCCGCGAAGGCCTACGCCTACGCGGCCGGAAAGCCGCTGTACGGGGTCAACCACCTGGTCGGGCACGTGGCGGTCGACCAGTTGGAGCACGGCCCGGTGCCGAAGCCGGCCGTCGCGCTGCTGGTGTCGGGCGGGCACACGTCGCTGCTGCTGGTCCGCGACCTCGCCACCGACGTCGTCCAGCTCGGCGACACCGTCGACGACGCCGCCGGTGAGGCGTACGACAAGGTGGCGCGGCTGCTGGGGCTGCCCTACCCGGGCGGCCCGCCCATCGACGCCGCTGCCGCCGGGGGCGACCCCTCGGCGATCCGCTTCCCGCGCGGCAAGTGGGGCGACGGCAGCTTCGACTTCTCGTTCTCCGGGCTCAAGACCGCCGTCGCCCGCTGGGTGGAGGACGCCGACCGCAGCGGCGCCGCGTTGTCGGTGCCCGACGTCGCCGCGGCGTTCCAGGAGGCGGTCGTCGACGTGCTCACCGCGAAGGCGGTCGACGCCTGCCGCGCCCACGGGGTGCGGACCCTCATCGTCAGCGGCGGGGTGGCGGCGAACTCCCGGCTGCGCGCCCTCGCCGCGCAGCGGTGCGAGGCGGCGGGGATCGAACTCCGGGTGCCGCGCCCGCGCCTGTGCACCGACAACGGCGCCATGATCGCCGCGCTGGGCGCCGAGGTCGTCGCCGCCGGCCTCCCGCCGTCGCCCCTCTCCCTGGCGACCGACACGTCCCTCCCGGTCGGCCAGCCACTGGCCGGCTGACCAGGCACCCCCGCCCCCACGGCGACACCCGGGGACCCGCACGCCGGCACCGCCCCCAGGCGGTTCCCCGGCGGCCTTTCGATGCCGGCTCGGGGGCCTGAGACAAGGGTGGGGCGGCCCTTGGTGGGCCGCCCCTGGGGCCGGGCCGGCGTCCTCCTCGGGGACTACTCGTCGTCCTCGTCGTCCTCGACGGCGGCGGCGCGCTTCTTCTTCTTGCCGTCGCGGCCGGGGCGCAGGAGGGCCTCGGCCAGGGCGAGCATGGTCTCCTCCAGGGAGGCGAGCCGCTTGGTGACGTCGTCGTGCGAGGTCTCGACGGCCTCGCTGATGGTCTCCTCGAACTCGTGGCGGTCGGGGCGCGCCCGCAGCTCGGTGAGGAGCGGCTCGAGGGCGTCGACCAGGCGCTGATCGATCGCGTCGAGGCGGTCGGAGTTGTCGATCACCGGCCGGTCGACCAGCTCGGTCAGGCGCCGGTGCACCTCGCTGACCTCAAGGGAGGCGGGGAGCTGGCCGAGGCGCTGGTTCAGCGACTCCAGCCGGTCGTCAAGGGCCTCCAGGCGGCCGTCGACACCGTCGAACTGGCCGTCGACCCCCGTGACGCGCCCTTCGATGCCGTCGAGGCGGCCGTTCAGGCCCTCGAACCGGCCTTCGACGCCCTCGAAACTGCCCTCGAAGTGCCCCTCGAAGGTGTCGAAGCGGTCGGCGAGCCGCCCGATGTTGTGCTCGAACCGGTTGTTGACCGCCTCGATGTGCGCGTCGACCTTGCCGGTCAGTTCGCGGTCCTGGCGGTCGAACCGCTCCTCGACGGCGGCGCGGAGCTGCTCCAGGCGTTCGATCTGGGCGGTGTGCCGCTCCTCGCTCTTCGCGGCGCTGGACTCGGCGTTCTCCGCGAGGGAGGCGGCGGCCAGCTCGTGGTTGTGCTCGTCGCGCTCACGCACCTCGGCCCGCTGGAGTTCGAGTTGCTCGTGCAGCTCACTGAGCTGCTGGCGGACGTGCCCGCGCAGTTCGTTCAGCTTCTCGTCGGTGGACTCGCCCATGGTGGCGAGCACTCCGCTGACGTCCGCGACAGCGGCGGTGGCCTCGGCGTGGTTCTCCTCGGCCTGGGTGCCGAGGAACTCGGCGCTCTCGGCGACCTTCGCCGTGAGCTGCTCGCGGTCCGCCTCGGCCCGCTCGCCGAGTGTGCGCACACCGTCGGCGATGGACTCGCCGAGGCCGGTGCGGGCCTCGCCCAGCGCCGCGGTGGCGGCGTCGTGGCGCTCCGCTGCCTTCGCGGCGGATTCGGCGTGCCGCTCGTCGGCGCGGGTGTCGAGCGACCGGACGCCGTCGGCGATCGCGCCGTCGACGCGGGTGCCGGTGTCGTCGAGCTTGGTGGTGAGTTCGTCCTGGGCGGTGTCGATGCGCGCGGTGAGGTCCTGGCCGGCGGTGTCGAGCTTGGTGGTGAGTTCGTCCTGGGCGGTGCCGATGCGCGCGGTGAGGTCCTGGCCGGCCGTATCGATCCGGGCGGCGAGGTCGTCCTGCGCAGTGGTGAGCCCGGCGGTCAGCCCGTCGCGGGTCGTGCCCAGCTCGGCGGTGAGCTCCTCCTTGGCGCTGTCGAGCCGCGCCGTGAGGGTCTCGCTGTTCTCGCCCAGCGTGGCGGCCAGCCCTTCGTGGGCCGCGCCGACCTTGGCCGCCAGCTCCTCCTGCGTGCTGTCGAGCTTCGCGGTGAGTGTGCCGTTCGCCTCGTCGATGCGCGACGTGAGCGCGTCGTGGCGGCCGCCGAACTCGGCGAGGACGGCGTCGCGGTGCTCCTCCGCGAGTGCGGCGAGCGCCTCGCGGTGCTCGCGCCGCTGCCGCTCCGCGGCCTCCCCTGCCTCGGAGATCGCGGTGCCCAGCGACTCGCGCGCCTCGGCGAGGGCAGCGGCCGCGGACTCGGTGCGCTCCTCGGAGCGCTCCATGGTCTCCTTGTGCTGGGCGGCGAGCCGTTCGTTGACGCCGGTGAGCGAGTGCTCCAGCGCCTCGGTGCGCGCCTTCAGCGCCTCCATGGCCGCGTCGATGCCGTTGAACCGGGTCTCCAGGTCGTCGGCGACCTCCTGGACCCGCTCGCCGAGGGCGTCGACCTTCCCTGCGCTGCGGGCCGTGGTGTCGGCGATGCTCTGCAAGCGGTTCAGCACGGTGGGCAGGTCCGAGAGGGGCTTGACCCGGTCGCCGACCTTCTCTATGTGCTCGGCGAGCGTCTCGGCCCACTCGGGCGGGCGCGCGGCGAGGTCGTCGACCTGGCCCTGGACGGCGGTCACGGACTCGGTGAGGGCGGTGAACTCGCGCTCGCGGAACTCCCTGAGCAACCACTCCATGCCTTCGAGCCGCTGCCGCATCTCCTCGCTGACCGCGCCCTGCGACTTCTGCTCGGAGATCTGGTCCTGCGCCGCACGTGAGAGGAGGTCCCGCATGCGGTCGGAGATCCCGGTCTGACCTCCCGCGTTCAGGAAGTTGTGGTTGGTCTGTTCCACCGAGTGCTCCTTTGAAGTGCGATGCCCTCGGTCCGTTCGGGCGGACGGAGGCGGACGGAGGTGAAGGGGTCTCGAAGGGCTCCGGCGGGCGGAGTCGGGGGGTCGGCGGATCGGGGGAACCACGTCGACTCGCGCATTGCTCACGGCAACGGTGCGCCTACGTGGAGTAGGACTGCGGGTCGTGGCGGTCGGTCGTGGATCCGGCGTTCCGCCGACCGGAACCGAGCCCCGATAGAGCCGTCGCCGGGAAAAGGGGATAAGGGCCCAGCGGGCTCAGTGTAACGACAACCCTTCGACAGGCCCGTGGTGATGGGCGAACTCGTGGATTGCGCCCCTTCGGCACGGGTGCGCCGCTGTGCCGCCGATGCGCGGGATGCGGGTCAATCTCCCGGTTCGCCGGCGTCCGCCGGACTCCTCCCCTGGGGGCCTGTGACCTCGGAACACAGCAGGTAGACCGGCCGCTCGGCGATCCGGGTGAGCACCACGACCACCGAGTCGGGGCCGGCGGGCCGGAGATCGCGGCGCAGCTTCTCCACATCGACGGCCGAGCCGCGTTTCTTAATCGTTACGTTCCCGGCCTGCCGTGCGCGCACCGCCGCGCGGAGCCGTTTCAGCGAAAAGGGCGCCGTCTCCTCGATCGCGTAAGCGCGGCTGAACGGAGTGCCGACGAGCGTGTCGGAGGTGATGTAGGCGATCCGCGGGTCGAGCAGGCCGCCGTCGACCTCGGCCGCCGCCTCGGCCACGAGGTGCGCGCGGATCACCGCGCCGTCGGGCTCGTACAGGTAGCGGCCCGGTGCGCGCACTTCGGGTGCGCCGAGCCCGGGGTCGGCGGTCAGGGTCGCGGGCGGCGCCCCGGCGCGCTCGCCGGACTCCGCGGGGAGGAGGGTCGCGCGGCGCCCGGATCCGGCAAGTGAGCCGAACCACAGCGCCGCCTCCTTCACGTCGCCGCCGACCGAGACCCACTCGGCGTCGGCGCCCTCGGGGACGAGGTCGTGCGGGATGCCGGGGGCCGCTTTCACGCACGCGGCGGGGGCGCTCTGCGCGATGTCGACAACGGCGGCCCACGGCGGCGAGTACGCGTGCGGGTCGAAGATCCGGCCGCGCGCCCCCCGCCGCGCGGGGTCGCAGAACACCGCGTCGTAGTCGCCGCGGCCCAGCGCGGCGTCGCCTTCGCGCACCCGCGCGGATCCGGACAGGCCCAGCGCCTCGATGTTCGCCTCGGCGACCGCGACGGTGAAGGGGTCGCGGTCGACGCCTTCGACGGTGAGTCCGGCTTCGGCCAGCGCGACGAGGTCGGCGCCGATGCCGCAGCACAGGTCGGCCACGCGCGCCCCGCGGGGCAGCGCCGCGGCGATGCGCGCGGCGCGGTGGTCGGCGACGCTGCGGCGGGTGGCCTGCTCCAGCCCTGCCGGCGTGAAGTACATGCGCGCCGCGCGCGGGCCGAACTTGCGCGCGGCGCGGCCCCGCAGCCGCGCCTGGGTGAGCGCCGCCGCGACGAGGTCGGCCCGCGGCACCTCCAGGTCGTCCTCGCCGGGGAGCGGGCGGCTCCGCAGCCGGGTCGCGACGGCGAGCGGATCGGCGTCGATCTCGGCCGGATCCGCGGCGTCGAGCAGCCGGTCTCCCGCAGGTGTGCGCAGCGCCCGGAATGCCGGGAGGCTTCCGCCAGTCACCGTTGTGTTCCCCCGTGACCTGTTGTTTGACGACTCGGTTGGGCAAGGCTACTGTTCGGACTGGCACTCTCATTGAGAGAGTGCTAACCGCGACGAGGCCGGTCTGGCACCCGCGACGACAGGCCGCCGTGGTCGCCCCTTTTACCAGCATGCCGTTTCGACATATCGAACCTGAAGGGGGAGGTCACAACCGTGTCGACCGCCACCGAGACCAAGACCGTGCTCAAGCCGCTTGAGGACCGTGTGGTCGTCAAGACCCTCGAAGCCGAGCAGACCACCGCCTCCGGCCTGGTCATCCCCGACACCGCCAAGGAGAAGCCCCAGGAGGGCGAGGTCCTGGCCGTGGGCCCGGGGCGCTGGGACGACGAGGGCGAGAACCGCATCCCGCTCGACGTCAAGGTCGGCGATGTCGTTCTGTACAGCAAGTACGGCGGCACCGAGGTCAAGTACAACAACGAGGAGTACCTCGTCCTCTCCGCCCGCGACCTGCTCGCGGTCATCGAGAAGTAACACCCGGCGCCTCCCGGCGCTCAACCGGCGCGAAACGCCTGCCGGGCGAGACCGAGTCGACGCTTGCGACGCTCCGGCCGGCCTCAGGCCGGCCGGAGCGCTTTTCGTTTCCGGCCGCCGCAGCGGAGAGCGCGGCGCCCCGCGCCGCCGCCGCTCCGCCTCGCGCACGCGCTCCGCGGTGCTTCGCGCCCACCCGATGAACTCTCGCAAGGACTGAGGACTACAAACCGATGCCGAAGATCCTGGAATTCGAGGACGACGCCCGGCGCGCGCTCGAACGCGGTGTTGACCACCTCGCCGACGCCGTGAAGGTCACGCTCGGCCCGCGCGGCCGCAACGTCGTCATCGACAAGAAGTTCGGCGCGCCGACCATCACGAACGACGGCGTGACCGTCGCGCGCGAGATCGAGCTCGACGACCCCTACGAGAACCTTGGCGCGCAGCTCGTCAAGGAGGTCGCCACCAAGACCAACGACGCCGCCGGCGACGGCACCACCACCGCCACCGTGCTCGCGCAGGCGCTGGTCCACCAGGGCCTGCGCAGCGTGGCCGCCGGCGCGTCCCCGATGTCGCTGAAGAAGGGCATCGAGGCCGCCTCGGCGAAGGTGTCCGAGGCGCTGCTCGAACGCGCCCGCGAGGTCGAGGAGCGCGGCGACATCGCCTACGTCGCCACCAACTCCGCCCAGGACGCCCAGATCGGCGACCTGATCGCCGAGGCGTTCGACAAGGTCGGCAAGGACGGTGTCATCACCGTCGAGGAGGCGCCGACCTTCGGGCTGTCCCTGGAGTTCACCGAGGGCATGCAGTTCGACAAGGGCTACGTCTCCCCGCACTTCGTCACCGACGGAGAGCGCCAGGAGGTCGTGCTCGAAGACGCCCTCGTGCTGATCCACCAGGCCAAGATCTCCAGCCTGAACGAGCTGCTGCCGCTGCTGGAGAAGGTCGTCCAGTCGAAGAAGCCGCTGCTGATCATCGCCGAGGACATCGAGGGCGACGCCCTGGGCGCGCTGGTCCTCAACAAGATCCGCGGCGCGCTCAACGTCGCGGCCGTCAAGGCGCCCGGCTTCGGCGAGCGCCGCAAGGCCATGCTGGGCGACATCGCCACCCTCACCGGCGGCCAGGTCATCGCCGAAGAGGTCGGCCTGTCACTCGACAACGCCGAGCTCGACACGCTGGGCAGCGCCCGGCGCATCACGATCACCAAGGACGCCACGACCATCGTCGACGGCAACGGCGAGCAGAGCGAGGTCGACGACCGCGTCCGCCAGATCCGCAAGGAGATCGAGAACTCCGACTCCGACTGGGACCGCGAGAAGCTCCAGGAGCGCCTGGCCAAGCTCGCGGGCGGCGTGTCGGTGCTGAAGGTCGGCGCGGCCACCGAGGTGGAGCTGAAGGAGAAGAAGCACCGCCTGGAGGACGCCATCTCCGCGACCCGCGCGGCGATCGAGGAGGGCATCATCGCCGGCGGCGGTGCCTCGCTCGTGCACGCCGCGGCGGTGCTCGACGACCTCGGCCTCACCGGCGACGAGGCCACCGGGGTCGGCATCATGCGCCGCGCCCTGCCCGAGCCGGCGCGCTGGATCGCCGAGAACGCCGGCGCCGAGGGCTACGTCGTCACCCACCGCATCTCCGAGCTGCCCGTCGGCCACGGCTACAACGCCGCGACCGGCGAGTACGGCGAGCTCATGGGGCAGGGTGTCATCGACCCCGTCAAGGTCACCCGTTCCGCGGTGCAGAACGCCGCGTCCATCGCCGCGATGCTGCTGACCACCGAGGTCCTGGTGGTCGACAAGCCCGAGGAAGAGGACGACGCCGGAGCGGGACACGGCCACGGCCACGGTCACTGATCCGCGGCCCTGAGGGGCCGGTGTACTACCATGCGTGTCCCGGAGCTGTCTCCGGGACACGCATCATTTTTTGCGCCTATGGGGTGAAAATTCCCGAATGTAACCATTCTGTTGCCGGTAATCGTGACGTGTAAGTGTTCGCGTGAGGGCATCATTCGATACGTGACGGATCCACGCGCCGCGGGGGGCGCGCTCGCAGAGCCGCCGAGCGCACAGCGCACAACGGACGACACAGAACTGAATGAGCTGACCACGCTGGCGGTCCAAGGCGACCACGGCGCGGTGGACTCCCTGATCCGCGAGATCCGCCCCATGGTGTTCCGGTACTGCCGGGCCCGCCTGGGGCGCGTATCCGGTTACGTCCACTATTCCGACGACGTCGCCCAAGAGGTCTGCATCGCGCTCCTCGCCGCGCTCCCGCGCTACCAGGACCGCGGCAGGCCCTTCGCCGCGTTCGTGTTCGGCATCGCGGCGCACAAGGTCGCCGACGCCCTCCGCGCTCCGAGCCGGGACGTCCCCACCGACACCGTGCCCGAACGCCCCGACGACGCACCGGGCCCCGAGGACTCCACGGTCCGCACCATCGAGGCCGAGCGCGCCAGGGCGCTGCTCGGCATGCTCCCCGAGCAGCAGCGCCGCCTCCTCGTCATGCGGGTCATCGCCGGGCTCTCCGCCGATGAGACCGGCCACCTGCTGGGCATGACCGCCGGAGCGGTGCGCGTGGCCCAGCACCGCGCGCTGGCGCGGCTGCGCGAGGTCGCGCTCGCGCAGCGGCTGTTCTGAGCGCGGCCGCGGGTCGCGCCGCCGCAACGATCCGCTGTGAACCGGCTCACTCGAACCCGTTGTGACCTGCGTAATCGTGCATCGCTCGATCATGGGGGCGCGCGTCCGCCTAGGATGAAACAACGAGGCCGCGCAGTCAGGGGAAGGGCGTCATGACCCAGCAGGACAACCACGACCACGGCGGCAAGGTGCTCGCACCAGGGCTGACCTACGACGACGTCCTCCTGGTCCCGGCGTATTCGGAACTGATGCCCGGTGACGCCGACACCGCCACGCAGCTCTCGCGCACCATCCGGTTGCGCATCCCGCTGCTCTCCGCGGCCATGGACACCGTGACCGAGGCCCGCATGGCGGTCGCCATGGCCCGCCAGGGCGGCGCGGGCGTCCTGCACCGCAACCTCTCCATCGAGGACCAGGCAGCACAGGCCGACCTGGTGAAACGGTCCGAAGCCGGCATGATCTCCGCGCCCGTCACGTGCGCGCCCGAAGACACCCTCGCCGACGTCGAGGAGCTGAGCGCCCACTACCGCATCTCCGGCGCGCCGGTCACCGACCCCGACGGCACCCTCGTCGGCATCGTCACCAACCGCGACATGTGCTTCGAGGAGGACCGCTCCCGCCGGGTCCGCGAGGTCATGACCCCCATGCCGCTCATCACGGCGCCCGTAGGCGTGTCCCGCGACGACGCGTTCCAGCTGCTGCGCAGCAACAAGATCGAGAAGCTGCCGCTGGTCGACCCGCAGGGCCGCCTCCGCGGGCTCATCACCGTCAAGGACTTCACCAAGAGCGAGCAGTACCCCGACGCCACCAAGGACGCCGACGGCCGCCTGGTCGTGGGCGGTGCCGTGGGCGTCGGGATCGAGTCGGAGCAGCGCGCGCACGCGCTGGTCGAGGCGGGGGCCGACTTCATCGTCGTGGACGTCGCGCACGGGCACTCCAACGGCCTCCTGGAGATGGTCGCCAAGCTCAAGGCGAACACCCGCGCCGACATCATCGCCGGGAACATCGCCACCCGCGCGGGCGCCCAGGCGCTCATCGACGCCGGTGCCGACGCCGTGAAGGTCGGCGTGGGGCCCGGCTCCATCTGCACCACCCGCGTGGTCGCCGGTGTCGGCGCCCCGCAGGTCACGGCGGTCCTCGAAGCGTCGAAGGCGTGCGGCCCCGCGGGGGTCCCCGTCATCGCCGACGGCGGCTTGCAGTACTCCGGCGACATCGCGAAGGCCATCGTCGCGGGCGCGAGCACGGTGATGCTCGGCAGCCTGCTCGCCGGTGTCGAGGAGAGCCCCGGCGAGCTGATCTTCATCAACGGCAAGCAGTTCAAGTCCTACCGCGGCATGGGTTCGCTGGGCGCCATGCGCGGCCGGTCCTTCTCCAAGGACCGCTACTCCCAGGCCGAGGTGTCGTCCGAGGAGAAGCTCATCCCCGAGGGCATCGAGGGGCAGGTCCCCTTCCAGGGGCCGCTGCGCGCGGTGTCCCACCAGCTCACCGGCGGCCTGCGGCAGTCCATGTGGTACGCGGGCACCCGCACCGTCGCCGAGCTCCGCGAGCGCGGGCAGCTCATGCAGATCACCTCGGCCGGCCTCAAGGAGAGCCACCCCCACGACATCCAGATGACGGTGGAGGCCCCGAACTACCACGGGCGGCGGTAGGCGGTACGGGGGTCGAAGGGGGTCGTCCCCCTGGGCGGTGCTGCACGGGCGGCGGTAGACGTTCGGGGGTCGAAGGGGGTCGTCCCCCTGGGCGGTGCTGCACGGTAGGCGGTACGGGGGGTAGGCGGCCGCTCCGCGGGGGGCGGTCCGGCACCGTGCGCGGGGGCGTCCGCGCCGCCCGGCGGTAAACTCGCGGCGGCAGGACCTGCGGGGCCGCCCCGCGATACGGCGACGAGGGGAACGAAGCGTTGGCACAGGTGGAGATCGGGCTTGGCAAGAACGGGCGGCGCGCCTACGAGCTCGACGAGATCGGGATCGTCCCGGCCCGTCGCACGCGCGACCCCGAAGAGGTGTCCATCACCTGGCAGATCGACGCCTACCGCTTCGAGACGCCGCTGATGGTGAGCCCCATGGACAGCGTGGTCTCGCCCAAGACCGCGATCGCGATCGGCGAGCTGGGCGGCCTCGGCGTCCTCGACCTCGAAGGGCTTTGGACCCGCTACGACGACCCCGACCCCCTGCTCGCCGAGATCCGGGAGCTCGACGACGCCGCGGCGACGCGGCGCTTGCAGGAGATCTACGCCGCGCCCATCCGCGAGGAGCTGATCGGCCGCCGCATCGAGGAGATCCGCGCCGCCGGGGTGGTCACGGCCGCGCGGTTGTCGCCGCAGCGCACCGCGCAGTTCCACAAGGCCGTTGTCGACGCGGGCGTCGACCTGTTCGTCATCCGCGGCACGACCGTCTCGGCGGAGCACGTCTCGGGCCGCGCCGAGCCGCTGAACCTCAAGCAGTTCATCTACGACCTCGACATCCCCGTGGTGGTCGGGGGCTGCGCCACCTACACGGCGGCGCTGCACCTGATGCGCACCGGCGCGGCCGGGGTCCTCGTCGGGTTCGGCGGCGGCTCGGGGCACACCACCCGCAGCGTGCTGGGTGTGGCGGTCCCCATGGCCAGTGCCATCGGCGACGTCGCCGCCGCCCGGCGCGATTACCTCGACGAGTCGGGGGGCCGCTACGTGCACGTCATCGCCGATGGCGGCATGACCCACAGCGGCGACATCTCCAAGGCCCTCGCCTGCGGCGCCGACGCGGTGATGGTGGGTTCGCCGCTGGCGCGCGCCAGCGAGGCGCCCGGCCGCGGGTACCACTGGGGCAGTGAGGCGCACCACAACGAGCTGCCGCGCGGGGAGCGGGTGAACGTCGGCACCATCGGCGACCTGTCGGCGGTGCTGCACGGCCCGTCCTCGACCAGCGACGGCTCGATGAACCTGGTGGGTGCGCTGCGCCGCACGATGGCCACCTCCGGGTACACCGAACTCAAGGAGTTCCAGCGGGTCGAGGTCGTCGTCAACCCGCACTGATCGCCGTCGGCCGGGGCGCCGCGCGCATCGGCGCGGGGCGCCCTCCGCCGTCCCGCCACGGCCCTGCCGGGCCGGGCGGCGGGCCGGCTTCGGTCGATATGCCCCCTCGGCCGCCGGGCCGTCGAGTAGGTTGATGCTTCGCCGGACGCGAATGTCTCCCGCGCGATCGAGAGAGGTATCCGTGCCCATTCCCTCCGCATCCTCCCCCGAGGCGACGGCCGCGACCGCGGGGACGCACGGCACCGCCCCCGCCGAGCGGCCCGCGCCGCGTGCGGGCGTCATGGCGGCGGTCGCCGTCGCCTCCGTGCTCGGTCTCACCGGTGCCGTTGCCGGGGCCGTGGCGGTGACCGACCTCTCCGCGGCCCCCGAGACCCTGCCGCCCGGTCCGCGCGACCGCGGCGGCCTGGTCGACCAGGAGCGCCCCGCCGACCAGGAGTCCCCGCCCGCGGGCGGTCGCACCGGCGCGCCCGGCGGAGACGGCGCCGAGGCGCGGCCGTCGCCCGCCGACGCGGCCCCGGCCCCCGCGGCGCAGTGGCTGGAGCGCACGGCCGACGCGACCGGCATCCCGCCGCGTGCGCTGCGCGGTTACGCCGCCGCGCAGCTCCGCATGGAGGCCGACCAGCCCGAGTGCAGCCTCTCGTGGCCCACCATCGCCGGGATCGGATCGGTCGAGTCCAAGCACGGGACGTTCACCGGCGGCGAGATCGGCCCCGACGGCAGGACGACGGTCGACGTGATCGGCATCCCGCTCAACGGGCGCGACAACACCGCGGCCATCCGCGACACCGACAACGGCGCGCTCGACGGCGATTCCGAGTGGGACCGCGCCGTGGGCCCCATGCAGTTCATCCCGTCGACGTGGGAGACCTGGGGCACCGCCGCCGACGGCGGCGAGCCCGATCCGCACAACATCGACGACGCCGCGCTGAGCGCGGGGCGGTACCTGTGCGCCGACGGCCGCGACATGACCACCGACGACGGCTGGTGGGCCGCCCTGATGTCCTACAACCGGTCGACCAGTTACGGCGAGGACGTCCTCCGCACCGCCAAGGGCTACGCCGACGCCGCCGTCCGCTGACGGCACCGGCGCCGGCCGCGGCACACCGGGGAGGGCGGGCCCACCCTCCCCGAGCCGGGTCGACGTCCCGGCTAGCCTGGTGACACTGGGAGAAACCGGGTAAACGTCCGGGTGACAGCTCCGTTGGAGAAAGGCGTGCAATGACCGCAGCGCGGATGGGCCCTGACGAGCGAGCCGATGCGCTCGCAGCCATGGCAGGCAACGAACTCGACCTCCTGGTCGTCGGCGGTGGCATCGTCGGCGCGGGGGTCGCCCTTGACGCGGTGTCGCGGGGCCTCTCCGTGGGCCTGGTCGAGGCCCGCGACTTCGCCGCCGGCACCTCCAGCAAGTCCAGCAAGCTGGTGCACGGCGGGCTCCGCTACCTGGAGCAGCTCGACTTCGGGCTGGTCCGCGAGGCGTTGACGGAACGCGGCCTGCTGCTGAAGACGATCGCCCCGCACCTGGTGCGCCCGGTGCCGTTCCTCTACCCGTTGCAGCACCACGTGTGGGAGCGCGCCTACGTCGCGGCGGGTGTCACGCTGTACGACTCGCTCGCGCTGTCGTCGGGCACCGCGCGGGGGCTGCCGCACCACCGGCACCTGTCCCGCCGCGGAGCCATGCGGGTGTTCCCCGCGCTCAAGCGCGACGCCCTCGTGGGGGCCGTGCAGTACTGGGACGCCCAGGTCGACGACGCCCGCTTCGTGCTGACGGTGCTGCGCACCGCGGCGAACTACGGCGCGCGCATCGCCTCGCGGGTGCAGGCCACCGGGTTCCTGCGCGAAGGCGAGCACGTCACCGGCGCGCGGGTGGTCGACCTGGAGAACGGCGCGGAGTTCCAGATCCGCGCCAAGCAGGTCGTCAACGCGGCGGGGGTGTGGACCGACGACATCCAGGAGATGGTGGGCGGGCGCGGCCAGATCCACGTGCGCGCGTCCAAGGGCATCCACCTGGTGGTGCCGCGCGACCGCATCCAGGCGTCCTCGGGGCTGATCCTGCGCACCGAGAAGAGTGTGCTGTTCGTCATCCCGTGGGGGCGGCACTGGATCATCGGCACCACCGACACCGCCTGGGACCTCGACAAGGCGCACCCGGCGGCGAGCCGCACCGACATCGACTACATCCTCGACCACGTCAACACCGTCCTGCGGGTGCCGCTGAGCCGCGACGACGTCGAGGGCGTGTACGCGGGCCTGCGCCCGCTGCTGTCGGGGGAGTCCGACGAGACCTCGAAGCTATCGCGCGAGCACACGGTGGCGCACCCGGTGCCGGGGCTGGTCCTCATCGCGGGCGGCAAGTACACCACGTACCGCATCATGGCCAAGGACGCCGTGGACGCCGTCGTGCACGGCCTCGGCGGCGGCACGCCGGAGTCCGTCACCGACAGAGTGCCGCTGGTCGGCGCCGACGGCTACGCGGCGCTGTGGAACCAGCGGCGGATGATCGCCCGCGACTCCGGCCTGCACGTGTCGCGGGTGCAGCACCTGCTGCGCCGCTACGGCTCGATGATCGACGAGCTGCTGGCGCTCATCGCCGAGCAGCCCGACCTGAAGGAGCCGCTGACCGGCGCCGACGACTACCTCCGCGCCGAGGTCGTCTACTCGGCGCGCTTCGAGGCGGCCCGGCACCTCGACGACGTCCTGAGCCGCCGCACCCGCATCTCGTTCGAGACGTGGGACCGCGGTATCGCCGTCGCCGAGGAGGCGGCCGCGCTCATGGCCGAGCCGCTGGGGTGGGACAAGAAGCAGGTCGAGCGTGAGGTCGAGTACTACCGCAAGCGCATCGAGGCCGAGCGCGCCGCCCAGGAGCAGATCAACGACCACGAGGCCGACGCCGTCCAGCACGGCGCCCCCGACATCGTCCCGGAGGCCAAGATCGCCGCACGGTGACCGAGGTCACCCCGAGGGGGCGTTCCGGGCTATTATGCCCGGAACGCCCTTTTTTCGCCCTTCCCCCACCGGAATGCGGGCCCTCGTGCAGCAAGCCCCGATGCGGACGATCCGCCGCACCCTCTTCCAGGCCGCAATGACGCTCGTCCTGGCCCTGTTCGTGCTGATGTGCGGCTTCGTCGGTGCCATGAGCACGCCTGTTTCAGGCTTTGGCACGACCGCGCTGGTCGGCCTGCTCCCCAGTGCCGGGACGGCCGTCGTCTGGACGATGGGCTGGTACTGCAAGGTGCGGGTCGGCCCGCAGGGCGTCGTGATCGTCAACTGGCTCCACACGCACACAGTCCCGTGGTCGCAGGTCGCAGGTCGCAGGTCGCAGGTCGCGGACGTACGTCGGGCGGGAGCGTTCGCGCTCGTCCTGCGGTCCGGCGATCGGCTCACGTCCGTGCAGTACGGGGCGGCCCTGGCGGGGGAGCTCACGGGCTACGTGAGCCACCGGCGGCTGCGCGGGATCGTCGCGGAGCACTTCGAGCGCTACCGGGACGGCGATCCGGCGTTCGCCTACGCGCACCCTCTCGACCTGCGGATCGCCCGCCTGAAGCCGCCGGTCCTGCCTCTGCTCGCGGGGCTGTGTGCTGCTGAGGGGGTCGTCGTCGGTGCCGGGGGCTCGTCCTCGCGCTGGGGTAGCGCCGTCAGGGGGCGTCGGGGAGGAAGCGGGCGCGGAGGTCGGGGCGGAGGAACGCGGCGGGCGACGCGATGGACAGGCCGCCGTCGATCGGCAGCACCGTTCCGGTGATGAACGACGCCGCGGCGGAGGAGAGGAACACCACGGCCGCGGCGACCTCCTCCGGGGTGCCGGTCCGCCCCAGCGGGTAGCCCTCGTGGGCGTTCGGCAGGTCGCCGCCGCCGATGAGGCCCGGCGCGACCGCGTTGACCCGGATGCCGCGCGGCCCGTACTCCAGTGCGAGTTGGCGGGTCAGGGCCTCCACCCCGCCCTTGGCCGCGGCGTAGCCGGGCAGGCCGGGCGCCGCGAGGGTCGCGTTGACGGAGCCGACCATGGTGATGGCGGCGCCGCGCGGCAGCAGCGGGAGTGCCGCGCGGCAGGTGGCGAACGCCGAGCCGAGCGTGACGTCGATGGCCGCGCGCCACTGCGCGTCGGTGGTGTCCGCGGCGGCGGCGACCGGCATCACCGCCGCGGCGGGGACCACCGTGTCGAGCCCGCCGAGTTCCGCGTGCGCCCAGTGGACGGCGTCGGCGGCCTGGGCCGGGTCGGCGCAGTCTGCGGCGCGGGTGGCGGCGTAGCCGGGCGCGTCGAAGGGGTCGAGTGCGACGCCCGCGACGGCGGCCCCGGTGTCGGCGAAGGCGCGGGCGGCCGCTGCGGCGATCGCCGAGGAGCCGCCGACGATCAGCACCTTGCGCGCCGTCTCGGGCACCCCCGGCAGCGCCGTCTCAGGTGTTCCCGGCCGCGCCATCTCAGGCACCCCCGGCGGAGCGGGCGAGGACGGTCGCGTAGTCGTCCATCGGGAGGGCGTCGAGGACGGCGTCGAGACCGGCGCGGGTCCCCTCGTCCAGGTCCGCTGCCGGGAGCCGGACCGCCGCGGAGGCGATGACGCCCCGCCGCACCAGCACCTCCTTGTGCACGGCCCAGGCGAGCCCGGCCTGCATTCCGAAGCGGATCAGCGGCAGCAGCCGGGTGAACGACCGGTGCGCCCCGGTGGTGTCGCCCTTGCCGACCAGCACGAGCACCTCGTCGAGCAGGTCGGTGAACTCGCAGGCCGGCATGGTGCCGACGGCGCCGGCGGCGTACTCCTCCAGCATGAAGAACGCGTTCTGCCCGCCCAGGACGGCGAGGTCGCGGCCCGACTCCGCCAGCGCCCGCACGACGGCGGCGACCTTCGGCGCGGTGGGCTGCGCCTCGACCTTGACCGAGGTGACCCGGTCGAACGCCGCGATCTCCGCGATCGCCCCCGGCGGGATGGCCACCCCGGTGACGCCCGGGGCGTCCTGGATCATGACGTCGAGCCCGGTCGCCCCCGCCACCTGCCGGTAGAACTCCACGACCTGCGCCGGTCCGGGCTTGACCAGGAACGGCGGCAGCACCATGAGGCCGTCGGCGCCGTGGTCGGCCGCCTGGCGGGCCTGCTCGATCGCGACCTCGGTGCCGGTCCCGTTCACCCCCGCGGTGATGGTGAACCGGTCGCCGGCCTCGGAGCGGACGGTGTCGAGGATCCGGGCCCGTTCCGCCGCGGTGAGGGCGAAGCCCTCGCTGGCCATCCCGAAGACGGCGACACCGGCGGCGCCGGACGCGCGCTGGAAGCGCACCAGGCGGCGCAGTCCCTCGATGTCGAGGCCGCCGTCGGGGTGGAAGGGGGTGGCGAGGATGGGGTGCAGACCGTTGATCGGTTCCATGGTGGCCTTTCGTCGTGGCGTGCCGGTGGGCAGGCCGGTTCAGCGCGTGGTGCGGTGGCGGACCGCGGCGTCGCGGACGGGCTGTTCGGCGATCGCCAGGCCCAGTCCGGGGCCGTCGGGCAGGGTGAACGCGTCGGCGCGCGCGCCGAGGTCGAATCCGAGGAGCCGGGCCGCGGCGTCGGCGGTCACGGGCTGGTACTCGAAGAACGGGCAGTCTTCGACGGCGGCGCTGAGGTGGAGGCCCGCGGCGAGCGTCGGGCCGAGGCCCACGGAGTGGTGCGGCGCGAGCGGGGCGTGGTGCGCCGCGGCGAGTTCGGCGATCGCCGCCGCCTCGGTGATGCCGGTGCGGCCGACGTCGGGCTGGGCGAGGCCGAGCGCCCCGGCGCGCAGCCACTGGGCGAACTCGTAGCGGTTGCGCAGGGCCTCGCCGACGGCGACGGGGAGTTCCAGCCGGTCGGCGAGGCGGCGGTGCCCCTCGACGTCCTCGGGCGCCATGGGCGCCTCCAGGAACAGGGCGCCGCGTTCGGCGAGGCCGCGGCCCAGCCGGGTCGCCTCGGGCAGGCCGTACCGCCAGTGCGCGTCCACCGCGAAGCCGATGCGGGGGGCGGCGGCCTGGACGGCGTCCACGGTGGCGAGGTCGGCCGCGACGCCGTTGCCGAGGTGCAGCTTGACCCGCTCGGCGCCCTTCTCCTGCCAGGCGGCGGCGAGTTCGGCGCGGCCCGCGTCGGTGGGGCTGGGCAGGCCGGAGACGTAGCAGGGGACCTCGGTCCGGAACGCCCCGCCGAGCAGGGTGGCGACGCTCTGCCCGGTGGCGTGCCCGGCAAGGTCCCACATGGCGATGTCGAGGGCGGCGAGCGCGTCGGCCTGGTGGCCGACCAGGTGGCCGCGTTCGCGCATGAGGGCGCGCAGCGCCGCGAAGGCGACCCGGGGGGCCCGCGCGTCCATGCCGATGACCTGCGGGGCGAGCAGCCGGTCGACGATCTCGGCGACGACCTCGGGGCCGACGGGCGCCAGCGCCTCGCCCCAGCCGGCCGTGCCGTCGTCGGCGGTGACCTTGACCAGCAGGGTCTCGAACCGTGCGGAGTAGAGGCTGCGCCACGGCGCGCGGACCACGTACCCGGCGTCGGCGGTCAGCTCCGAGCCGTCGGCGAGGGCGCCCAGATAGGGCATGTCGCTCTGCACCTTGAGGACGAAGGTCTGCACTTCGCGGACGTGCATCAAATCTCCCAGCCGAGCGGATCTGTTTCGATAATTTTGCATCCATATTGCATTAGTTGCATGGACCATGCAATATCAGCGGTGGCCGACGGAGCCGGCACGCGACGGCGCCGCGGCGACGTCCCTGACCCCGGCCCCGCACACCGCCGGCCGTGTCCGGCACCAGCCCCCCGCACCCGAAAGAACGGCGAGATCGTCATGACCAGCCAGGCAGGACAGCCGCACGGGACGGCGACAGCAGCCCCACCCACCAGGCGGGAGGTCCGCAAGGTCATCCTCACCGCCGGGCTCGGCCATTTCGTCGAATGGTTCGAGATCGGCATCTACGGCGTCATGTCCGGGATCATCGCGGTGAACTTCTTCCCCTCGGCCGACCCGATGGCGGGCCTGCTGTCGACCTTCGCGGTGTTCGCCATCGGTTTCGTGATCCGCCCGATCGGCGGCCTGTTCTGGGGCCCGCTGGGCGACCGGATCGGCCGCAACCGGATCCTCGCGATCATCATCATGCTGACCTCGGGCTCGACCTTCGCGATCGGGCTCATCCCCTCCTACGCCGCGATCGGCGCACTGGCGCCCGCACTGCTCGTCGCGGTGCGGCTGGTGCAGGGCTTCGCCGCGGGCGGGGAGAACTCCAGCTCCATCACGCTGCTGTTCGAGTACGCGGAGCGCGACCGCCGCGCCTACGCGACGAGCTGGCTGACCACGATCGGGTTCGCGGCGTTCGTGTTCGGCTCGGGCCTGGTGCTGGCGATGACGCTGCTCCTCGGCGAGGGCGCCATGAACGACTGGGCGTGGCGCGTCCCGTTCCTCATCGCCCTGCCGCTCGGCCTGATCGGCCTCTACCTCCGGGTGCGGTTGCAGGACAGCCCGGAGTTCCGCTCGATGGAGGCGCGCGGCGAGCTCGCCGAGTCGCCGCTGAAGGAGACCTTCCGCTCCGGCGCGCGGGGGATGCTGGTCCTCGGCGCGCTCGCCATCACCAAGGCCGTCGCGCACTGGACGCTCCAGACGTTCATGTTCTCCTACCTGGAGACGACCATGGGCTTCACCGTTGTGCAGGCGTTCCTCGCGGGGACGATCTGCCTCACCGTGTGCGCGCTGCTCATCCCGCCGATGGCGGTCCTGTCCGACCGGATCGGCCGCAAGCCGCTGCTGATCGCGGGCGCGGCCGGGTTCGTCGTGTTCAGCTACCCGGCGCTGTGGCTCACCTCGCTCGGCGACCCGGTCCTCGCCATCCTCGGCATGATCCTGCTCGGCGTCTGGGTCGCCGCGTTCGACAGCGCCCTCGGCGCCGCAATGGCCGAGCTGTTCCCGCCGCGGACCCGCAACGGCTCGATCTCGATCGCGTACAACGTCGCGGTGGCCCTGTTCGGCGGGACCGCGCCCTACATCGCGACCTGGCTGGTCGTGGCGACCGGGCACGACCTCGCGCCGGCGGGCTACATCGTCGCCATCGCGCTGGTGTCGCTGGTGACGGCGGTCCGCATCAGGGAGACCGCCGGCCCGCGGGCCGCGCCGGCCGCTTGAGAGGGCCGGGTCCGGCGGCGGCGCGGGCGCGGTAGGCCCCGCGCCCCGCTGGATCCGCGTCCTGATTCTGCGCACCATGTTTCCGGATTATTGCATCGCTATTGCGCTCAATGCATTGATCATGCAATATCGACCGTGTGGGATCGCGTACCTGAGCGGCGCGGTCTCGGCACGACAGTCGCCCGGACGGCGGACCGCCCGGGCACCACGCGGAGGAAGAGGGACCCGCCCATGCGCATCGTCGTCACCGGCGCGGCCGGCCGGCTGGGACGCACACTCGTCCAGCGGCTGGCGGCCGACGGACACCGGACCACCGGTGTGGACCTCGCCGCCCCGCGCGACCGGGCCGCCGGGGCCGAGCACGTCGTGCTCGGCCTGGACGACCGGGCGGGGCTCGCCGCGGCCTTCGACGGCGCCGACGCCGTCGTCCACCTCGCCGCCATGATGTCCTGGAACCCGGCCGAACTCACCGACATGTTCCGGGTGAACGTGCTGGGCACCGCGCACGTCGCCGACGCCGCAGCCACCGCCGGCGCGCGGCTGGTCCACGCGAGCAGCGGCGAGGTGTACCCGGAGATCAAGCCCGACTACCAGCCGCTGGACGAGGAGCACCCCCGCAACCCCGCCAGCCTCTACGGCCTCACGAAGAAGCTCGACGAGGACATCGTCGACTTCTACCGGCGCACGCGCGGCCTGCGCGCCGTCGTGCTGCGCTTCTCGCACTTCCAGGACGCCGCCGAGCTGCTGGACGAGCGCGGCTTCTTCTCGGGGCCGCGGTTCTTCCTGCACCGGCGCATCGAGCAGCAGCGCGGGTTCGGCAACGACGCCATGGTCGCCGCCCTGCTGCCGCACGCCGTCGAAGGGGAGACCCGGCTGCTGCTCTCCCGCGGCAGCGACGGCACCCCGTTCCGCATGGGCATCCTCGACACCCGCGACCTCGCGTCCGGGGTCATCGCGGCGATCGGCACCCCCGAGGCCGACGGCGAGGCGATCGGCATCGGCGCCGACGACTCCGTCGGCTTCGACGCCCTCGTCCCCGAGATGGCGAAGCGGACGGGGCTCGGCTACGCCGACGTCGCGCTGCCCGCTCCGGCCGTCCACTACACCACCTCCAACCGCAAGGCCCGCGACCTGCTCGGGTTCGTCCCCGAATGGCCCATCGACCGGATGCTCGACGAGGCGGTCGCCGCGCGCGCCGCCCGGCTGGGCTGACGGCCGCCACCCCTCCGCGGCCGCCACCCCTCCGCGGCCGACGGCGCGCGAGCGGCGCAGCGGCGCAGCGGCGCGGACCGCGGCCCGCGCGTCCTCCGCGACCCTTCGAGAAAGGCGAGTGTCCTGCCATGGCAGAGCAGACCTCCCCGGCGGCGGGAGCCGACCACGGCACGCCCCCCACGCGGCAGGAGACCCGAAAGGTCATGCTCGCGGCGGGGATGGGCCACTTCGTGGAATGGTTCGAGATGGGGATCTACGGCACCCTCTCGACCGTCATCGCACTGAACTTCTTCCCCGCGGGCGACGGCGCGAGCGCGCTGCTGTCGACCTTCGCGGTGTTCGCCGTGGGCTTCCTGATCCGCCCGCTCGGCGGGTTCTTCTTCGGCCCGCTCGCCGACCGGATCGGCCGCAACCGGGTCCTCGCCCTCATCGTGATGCTGACCTCGGGCGCGACCTTCGCCATCGGCGTCATCCCCACCTACGCCTCCATCGGGGCGCTGGCGACCGGCCTGCTGGTGCTCGCGCGGCTGGTCCAGGGCTTCGCCGCCGGCGGCGAGTCGTCCAGCGCCGTCACCCTGCTCTTCGAGTACGCGCCGAAGAACCGGCGCGGCTACCTGACGAGCTGGGTGGACGTCTTCGGGTTCGCGGCGTTCGTGTTCGGATCGGGCCTGGTGCTGGCCATGACCATCGCGCTGGGCGACACCGCGATGCAGGAATGGGCTTGGCGGGTGCCGTTCCTGCTCGCCCTGCCGCTCGGCCTGGTGGGGCTCTACCTGCGGACCAGGCTGGAGGACAGCCCGGAGTTCCGCCGGATGGAGGCGCTGGGCGAGGTCACGGAGTCGCCGGTGCGCGAGACGTTCCGCACGGGGACCAAGGCGATGCTGGTGCTCGCCGGGATGGTCGTCATCAAGGCCGTGGCGCACTGGACGCTCCAGACCTACATGATCAGCTACCTCCAGGACCCGATGGGGTTCACGACGCTCCAGTCGTTCACGGCGGGGACCATCTGCCTGCTGGTCGTCGCCGTACTCGTCCCGTTCATGGGGCGGCTGAGCGACCGGGTCGGCCGCAAGCCGCTGCTCATCGCGGGCGCGGGCGGGTTCGTGCTGTTCAGCTACCCGGCGTTCTGGCTGATGTCGCTGCACAGCACCGTTCTGGCGATCGCCGCGATGGTCCTGCTCGGCGTGCTGATCGCCGCGTTCGACGGCGCCGTAAGCGCCGCCATGGCCGAGCTGTTCCCGCCGCGGGTGCGCAGCGGTGCCATCGCCATCCCGTACAACATCTCGGTGTCGCTGTTCGGCGGCACGGCGCCCTACATCGCGACCTCACTGGTCGTGTCGACCGGCTACGACCTCTCCCCGGCGTTCTACGTGATGGGGGTCGCGCTGATCTCGCTGATCACGGTGCTCCGCATCCGCGAGACCGCCGGGCCGCGCGCCCGCGCCGGGGCGTGAGGTGATCCCGGTCGACCAGGTCACCGCGCCCCTCGCCGATCACGGCGAGGGGCCGGTGTGGTCGCCGGAGAACGGCGGCCTGCTCTGGGTCGACATGCGGGCGGGGGACCTCCTCACGCTGGACCCGGGGAGCGGAGCGGTGCGCCGCCGCAACGTCGCCGGGTTCCTCGCGGCGGTGCGGCCCCGCGCCGGGGGCGGGCTGGTCGCCGCGGTGCGGCGGGGCTTCGCGCTGGTCGAACCGGACGGCTCCGTGCGCGGCCTCGGCGCGCTGTGGTCCGATCCCGCCGTGCGGATGAACGACGGCGGGTGCGACCCCGACGGCCGGTTCTACTGCGGCACCCTCTCCGCGCCCGGGGCTCCGCCCGGCGGGCTGTACCGGCTCGACCCCGGCGGCGGGGCCACCCGGGTGCTCGACGGGGTGCGGGTCTCCAACGGGCTGGGCTTCAGCCCGGACGGCCGCACCTGCTATCACACCGACACGGCGGCCGGCCGGATCGACGCCCTCGACTACGAAGGCGGCGAGCTGCGCGGCCGGCGCCCGTTCGCGCGCATCCCCGCCTCCGACGGCGCCCCCGACGGGCTCGCCGTCGACGCCGAGGGCGGGGTGTGGACCGCACTGTGGGGCGGTGGCGCCGTCCGCCGGTACGCACCCGACGGGGTGCCGGACGCCGTGGTGGCCGTGCCCGTGCGCGCCGCTACGGCATGCGCGTTCGGCGGCCCCGACCTCGGCGACCTGTACATCACCACCTCGCGCCGCGGCGCCGACCCGGGCGAGGCGGGCACCGCCGGCGCGGTGTTCCGCTGCCGGCCGGGGGTGGCCGGCGCGACGGCGGCGCCGTTCCGCGGGTGAGGCCGCCGGGCGGCGCGCGCCGCAGCGGTCCCGCCCGCGGCGGAACCCCGTGATCCGGCGGCCGCGGGACACGTAGAGTGCACTGGAAAATCCGAATCCTGCATGGCTCATGCAGGACCGAGCGGAGAAGGAGGCCGCGTGGCCGTCGAACAGAGCGGCAACCAGTCGGTGGAGCGCGCCGTTGCGGTGCTGCGCGCGTTCCTCGCGGAGCGGCCCGAGCTGCGCGTGTCCGACATCGCCCGGCTCACCGGTATCGGCCAGTCCACGGTGTCGCGGCTGCTCGCCACCCTGGAGGCCGGCGGCCTGGTCGCCCGCGACGAGGCGAGCGGCTTCTTCCGGCTCGGCATGGACCACCTCTCGCTGGCCGCCGTCGCGCTCAACAACCACCCCGTGCACCGCGAGGCCCGCCCGGTGGCGCAGCGCCTCGCCGGCCGGCTGGGGCTGGGCGCCAACGTCGCCGTGCGCGACGGCGCGGCACTGTTCTACCTGTGCAACTTCGAGGGGGAGCTCGCACCGAAGTCGCACGTGCTCATGGGCTCCCGCAACCCGCTGCACGCCACCGGGCTGGGCAAGTGCCTGATGCTCTCGCTCGCACCCGACGGCGTCCGCGCACTGCTCGGGGCGGACCTGCCCTCCTACACCTCGGCCACGCGCACCGACCACGAGAGCCTCGCCGCCGACCTGGAGCAGGGCCGGACCCGCGGCTACACGACCGAGGTCGAGGAGCTGGCGCTCGGCCGCGCCTGCGTCGCCGCGCCCATCCGCGACGGATCGGGCGGGGTCGTCGCCGCGCTGTCGCTGTCGGGCCCGCTCAGCGCGATCGACCTCGCCCGCCGCGAGGCGGTGCTGGCGTCGGAGGTCATCGAGGCGGCCGACCGCATCAGCCTCGCACTGGGCTACCAGGCCCACCGGTTCACCCCGGCCCGGTGACCCCGGGCCAGTGACCCCGGCCCCCGCCGGTCACGCGTCGCGCTCGGGCGCCGCCGGTTCGGGGGCCTCCGGTTCGGGCGGCAGGCCGGCGAGGAGCCGCAGGGCCACGCGGTAGAGGTCCAGCGGGGCGCCCGCGGGATCGGCCATGTTGACCAGCGCGACGCCGAGGTCCAGGGCGTTGAACAGGCGGGTCACCGAGGTGTCGGGCAGCCCGGCCAGCCCGCTGCCCTCGGGGACGAGCCGCCGGATGTACTCGGCGGAGTCCCGCGCGGAGTCGGCGTACAGCTCGGCGAGTTGCGCGCGGACGGCGGGCTGGTGCCGGCCGAGCAGGATGAACTCGATGAGCACCCAGGCGAAGTCGTACCGCTCGCCGCTCGACGCCACCCGCACCCATTCGCGCCCCCAGGCGTCCACACGCTCGGCGGGGCTGAGGCCGCCGTCGGCCAGGATCCCGGCGAACCGGGTCTGCTCGGGCCCGTCCGACCGGTGCCGGATGACCTGGGTGATCAGGTCCTCCTTGCCGTCGAAGTTGGAGTAGACGGCCCCCTTGGTCAGCCCCGCCTCGCGGGCGACGTCGTCGAGCGTGCCCTTGGTGATCCCCTCGCGTGCGAACACGCGCTCCGCGGCGAGCAGCAACCGCACCCGGTTGCGCTCCTGCTGCTCCCGCCGGGTCAGCCGTTCGGCCACCGTCGCCCCCTCGTCCGCCGGACACACGCCCTTGACACGCGGCAGGATATCCGAATACTGAAAAGTATTCGAATACTCAATAGTATTTGAAATGTGGTGTCCCATGGCAGTCCTCGAAGTCGACCATCTGGTCAAGCGCTATCGGCGCGGGCCGCGCGCCAACGACGGTGTGACCCTGCGCGCGGAGGAGGGCGAGGTCCTGGGTCTCCTCGGTCACAACGGCGCCGGCAAGACCACGCTCATCAACCAGGTCGTCGGCCTGGCCCGGCCGACATCCGGCACGATCCGGCTCGCCGGCGGGGACCCCGTCGCCGACCCCGCGTCCGCCCGCGCGGCCTGCGCGCTGATGCCCCAGTCCCAGGTCCCGCTCGACGGGATCACCCCGCGCCAGGCCGTCGAGACGACGGCCCGGATCCGCGGCGCACCCCGGCAACGCGCGCGGGCGCGCACCGGGGACCTGCTCGCGGCGCTCGACATCGAGGAATGGGCCGACACCGCGGGCGAGCACCTGTCCGGGGGAGTGCGGCGCCTCACCGCGTTCGCCATGACCGCGGCCGAACCCGGGCGGCTGGTGATCATGGACGAACCCACCAACGACGTCGACCCGGTACGCCGGCGCCTGCTGTGGGCGCAGGTCCGGGCGCTCGCTGCGGGCGGCCGCGCGGTCCTCCTGGTCACCCACAACGTGGCCGAGGCCGAGCGCAGCGCGGACCGGCTGGCCGTCATGGACTCCGGGCGGGTGGTCGCCGAGGGCACGCCCGCCGGGCTGCGCGCCGGTGTCGCGGGGGACCTGCGGCTCGACCTGCTCATGGCCGATGCCGACGCGCCCGAGGTGGCGTTCGCCGGGGCCGGGCGGCCGCACCGCGTCGGGCGCCGGATCATCGTGCCCCTCCCCGCCGATGCGGCCGACGCCGCACTCGCCTGTGCGCAGCGCCTGCGCGCGGCCGGGCGGATCGAGGAGTTCGCGCTGACGCCCGTCAGCCTGGAGGACGTCTACATCGGGCTGGTCGGCGGCGGCAGCGAGGAGGGGCACCATGGCGCACTGGCTGCGTAGCTACGCCCTGCTGCTGAAGTGGAACGTCCTCGGCCTGCGCCTCATGCTGCCGTTCTTCGTCGCCGTCCAGGTCGTGTTGTCGGTCGGCATCGTGGTCGGGTTCTCGTTCCTCGTGCCCGACCTCGACCGCACCGCGGCCCTGTACCTCTCCACCGGCGCCCCCACTGTCAACCTGGTGCTCGTCGGGATGGTGCTCACTCCCAACGGGATCAGCACGAAGAAGCAGACGGGCGCGTTCGACCACCAGCGGGCGCTGCCGGTCCCGCGCCTGGCGCTGCTCGCCGCCGACACCACCCTGTGGATCGCCGCGGCCGTGCCCGGTGTCGTCGCCGGGCTCGGGGTCGCGGTCCTGCGGTTCGACATCAGCCTCACGATCGGCTGGACCGCCGTCCCCGCGCTGCTCCTGGTGGCGCTGACCTGCACCACGCTGGGCTACGCGCTGGCATACACCGCCACGCCGATGGTCACGGCCCTGGTGGCGCAGATGGTGGTGTTCTTCACACTGATGTTCTCGCCGATCAACTTCCCCGCGGACCGGCTGCCCGAATGGTTCCAGGCGGTCCACGCGGTCCTGCCCTTCGCGCCCATGGCCCAGGCCGTCAGGGAGAGCCTCGCCGTACCGCCCGGCGGGCCGGCGGTCCTCCCGTTCGCCGTGCTCGCGGCCTACTGCGCACTCGGATTCGCGGTCTCCTACGCGGCCATGCTGCGCCGTCCGTGACCGATTGGTACGAAACGGCGGGGACCAGGGGGATTTGAGGTAACAGAGAGGATTCTTCGGACTCGGGGGACAACCGGTCGTTTGTCCCCCGCGTCTTCTTTCCGAGGAAAGACGTTCGCCGCCTTTTGTACGGGCGTCGTTCACCTGTCCGGTCGCGCTCGTCGACCAGGTCCGAATGGGCGCCCGGAGCCGGCGCCGCGAACCCGCGCCGTCCTCGCAACACCCGCGCATACCGCGGGTCCGCCGTGCTGTAGTGCAATTACCGGGAGATGTGTGTGGTCACCCTCAGCGTCGTCGTGCCGATCTACAACGTAGAGCGCTATCTCGAAGAGTGCCTGCGCTCGCTGGCCGGCCAGAGCCTCGCCGACCTCGAAGTGATCATGGTGGACGACGGCTCGCCCGACTCCAGCGCGGCGATCGCCGAGCGGTTCGCCGCCGACGACCCCCGGTTCGTCCTGGTCCGCCAGCCCAACGCCGGCCTCGGCGCCGCGCGCAACCGCGGCATCGACACCGCGGCGGGCGAGTACCTGACCTTCGTCGACAGCGACGACGTCATCCCGCCCTACGCCTTCGGCGCCATGGTCAATCGACTGCGCGAGAGCGGGTCGGACTTCGCCAGCGGCAACGTGCACCGCCTCAACGAGCTGGGCACCCACCAGTCGCCCATGCACCGCAAGATCTTCCGCACCGAGGGCCGCCGCACCCACATCTCCGAGCGCGAGACCCTGCTCATCGACCGCCTCGCCACCAACAAGGTGTGGCGCCGCTCCTTCTGGGACACCCACAAGCTGCGGTTCCCCGAAGGCGTGCTGTACGAGGACGTCTCGGTCGTCATCCCGGCGCACTTCCTCGCCGAGGCGGTCGACGTCCTCACCGTCCCGGTGTACCTGTGGCGCGAGCGGCCCAGCGACGACAAGTCCATCACCCAGGACCGGCTGCACATCAAGGGCTTGCAGGACCGGTTCCGGGCGGTGCGCGAGGTCAGCGACTTCCTCCGCGAGCGGGGGCTCGACGAAGGCCGGCGCAACTGGGACGCAACGGCGCTCGGCAGCGACCTCCGGATCTTCATGCAGGTCCTCGACGACGCGGGCGAGGAGTTCCGCGCGGAGTTCCTCCGACTCGGCAACGACTACCTCGACACCGTCGACCCCGCCACGCTGCCCCGGCTGAAGTCCATCGAGCGGCTGAAGTGGCACCTCGTCCGCCGCAGCATGCTCCCCGAGCTGCTGGAGGTCCTGACCTTCAACAAGAGCGTCGAGCAGCGCAAGGCCAGGGCGGTCCGGCACGGCACCCGGTACTACTCCGAGTACCCGTTCAAGGACGACCCCGCCGCCGCTGTGCCCCGCGAGGTGTACCGCCTCGACGGCGAACTCGTCATCCGGCAGAAGGCCGAGCGCATCGAATGGCGCGACGGCCGCCTCGTCGTCACCGGCCGGGCGTGCCTGCGGTCGCTGCGCCCCAATCGCCGCATCCAGCAGTACATGCGCGCCTGGCTGGTCAACCCCGAGACCGGCGCCCGGGTGCGGGTCCCCGTCACCGCGCACCGCGCCAACGAGTACCTGCTCCCGCCCGACGCCGCCACCGCCCGCCGCGACTGGGGCGGCTACGAGATCTCCATCGACCCCGCGAAGCTGCGGACCTCCGGTGGCTACGCGCCCGGGTCCTGGTTCGTGGAGCTGTGGATGCTCAACCGCGGCATCGTCCGCCGCGCACGGCTCGGCAAACCGCAGCCGGGCGCGCCGCAGCGCCCCGCGGCGCACGAGGTGGCACCGGGCGTGTGGGTGCGCCCCGGCTGGCAGGGCACCGACGGCCTCCGGCTCGACGTCGACCCGCTGCGCGCCCAGCTCACGGGCCACCGCACCGACGGCGGCGAACTGGAGCTCACCGGCGTGCTCGGAACGGGTTCGGGCGACGCGACCGGCCTGCGGCTCACCCGGCTGCCCGGTGACCACTGGATCGACATCGCGCTCGACCCCGCCGAACCCGCGGCAAAGGGCGGTGCCGGGTTCAGCGCCCGCGTCGCACTCGCCGACCTCGCCGACGGCTTCGCCGAGCGCAGCGCCATCGCCGGCGGCCCGGCGGCCTCCGAGCGGTGGGACCTCCGCCTGCTGCACGGCGACCGGGTCGGCGCCCGGCTGTCCCTCGCCGACACCGCCGAGGAGGGCCGCTACCACGGCGCGCACGGCGAGGCCGGAGTGGAGCGCGAGAGCGCCGGCTGGGCCCTCGTCCGCATGGGCAGGGCGCACCCCGTCATCACCGAGGCCGGGTGGGACGGCGACCGGCTGACCGTCGCCGGGGTCTTCCACGACTCCGGCGCCGGGCTGTCGCTCGTGGTCCGCGCCCAGGGCCGCATGGAGGAGCACGTCGTCCCGCTCACGCTCGACGACTCCCGGTTCCGGGTGTCGCTGCGGCCCACGGCGCTGCCGGCGTTCGGCGCCGAGGTCCCGCTGGGCCCGGGCGGCTACCGGTTCTCGGTGCGCCGCACACTGGGGCCCGACACCTTCGAGGACCGCTTCGCGCGGGTCGCCCACGCCCTGCTGCCCGAACTGCCGGCCCGCACCGAGGTCGGCGGCCGCGCCGTGTCGGTCGACGCGGTCCGCTACGACGTCCCGGTCCTGACCGTCGGTTCCGCGCTGCCGCCCGCCGAACAGGGCGCCTACGCCCAGCAGCGGCTCCGCGAACGCGTCTACCCGCGGCTGCGCGAGCAGCCGGTCGCGCCCGGCGCGCTGTTCGAGAGCTACAGCGGCAAGCAGTACTCCGACAGCCCGCGCGGCATCTACGAGGAGCTGCGCAGGCGGTCGCCCGACTTCCCGGCGTCCTGGATCGTCCGCGAACGCCAGATCGCCCTCCCCGAAGGGCTCACCGAGGTCCCGCACACCGGGCGCGGCTACTTCGAGGGCCTGGCCCGCTCGGAGCACGTGGTGACAAACGCCCACCTGCCGACCTGGTTCGCCAAGCGCCCCGGCCAGACCGTCGTGCAGACCTGGCACGGCTCGATGCTCAAGCGCATCGGATTCGACATCGAGCGCGTGCAGTTCGCCAGCCGCGACTACCACGAGCGGCTGGCCCGCGAGGTGGCGCAGTGGGACTACCTCGTCTCGCCGAGCCCCTGGGCCACCCCCATCCTGCGCCGGGCGTTCCGGTTCGAGGGCGAGATCCTCGAAACCGGGTACCCGCGCAACGACCTCTTCCACGCGCCCGAACGCGACGCCCTCACCGAACGGGTGCGCGAACGCCTCGGCCTGCCCGCGGGCAAGAAGGTCGTCCTCTACGCACCCACCTGGCGCGACGACAAGTTCTATTCGCGCGGCAAGTACAAGCTCGACCTGCACCTGGACCTCCAGGCCATGCAGCGGCGGCTCGGCGACGACCACGTGCTGCTGGTCCGGCGGCACCCCAACATCGTCGACCGCGTGCCCAACACCGGGGGCGGGTTCGTCCACGACGTCTCGACCTACCCGGAGATCCAGGAGCTGTTCCTGGTCGCCGACGTCCTCATCACCGACTACTCCTCGCTGATGTTCGACTTCGCCAACACCGGCCGCCCGATGCTGTTCTTCACCTACGACCTGGCGGACTACCGCGACAACCTGCGCGGCTTCTACTTCGACTTCGGCGAGACCGCGCCGGGCCCGCTGCTGGAGACCTCCGACCAGGTCATCGACGCCCTCCGCGACATCGACGCCGTCCACGCCGCGCACGCCGACCGCTACGAGGCGTTCACCGCGCAGTTCTGCCCGCTCGACGACGGCAAGGCGGCGGCCCGGATCGCCGACCGGCTGTTCCCCGGCATCGCCGACCGCTCCGATCGCTCCGACGGCCCGGCGGCCGCCGGTACCCCGAACGCACCGCGACCGACCGAAGAGGACGCGCACCGATGAAGAAGATCCTGATCCGCTCGGGGAAGAGCCCGTTCGAGGCCGTGACGGTCGAGCAGACCATGCAGCAGAGGATCGGCGGCGCCAACGTCGGCAACCTCGTCTTCAGCGACTCCGCGCACAAGATGCTGCTCACCGCCGACACCGAGGTCACCTCGACCCGGTTCACGACCGGGCGCGCGGACATCGCCCACATCAACGAGAACTACGACGTCTTCGTCATGCCCTTCGCCAACGCGTTCCGGCCCAAGTACGAGGCCAGCCTGAAGCGGTGGACGCGGATCATCGAAGGGCTCACCATCCCGGTCGTGGTGCTGGGCATCGGTGCGCAGTCCGACCTCGACTACGACATGGAGCCCATGCGCCCGCTCGACGCCACGGTCAAGCGGTTCGCCAAGGCCGTGCTCGACCGTTCGCCGAGCATCGGCGTCCGCGGCGAGTTCACCGAGCGCTACCTCAACAGCCTCGGGTTCTCCGACGTCGAGGTCATCGGCTGCCCGTCGATGTTCCGCCACGGCGACCAGTTCAGCGTCGCGAAGCGGCGCCCGGAGCTCGACCGCGGCGCCAAGGTCGCGGTGTCGGTCACCGAGGGCCCCGTGGGCGACATCGCGCGCACCGTCGCCGCCACCTACGAGCGCTACCCCGATCTGCTCTACATCGCCCAGGACCTCACCGAGCTGGAGGCCATGTACTGGGGCGACACCTCCGAGGCGACCGCGACGACCGCGTCGCTGCCGCAGCACCGCACGCACCCGCTGTTCCGCGACAACCGGGTCCGCCTCTTCCTCGACCCGGTCACCTGGATCAACGGCCTCGCCGAGTGCGACTTCGCGTTCGGCACCCGCATCCACGGCAACATCGCGGCGCTGCTCGGCGGCACCCCCAGCGTCGTCCTGTGCCACGACTCCCGCACCCTGGAGCTCAGCCGCTACTTCGAGATCCCGCACCGGTCGCTGCGCGACCTGCCGCCCGACATCGACGCGGCCGAGCTCTACGCCGAGGCCGACTACACCGGGCTCGTGAAGGGGCACGCCGAGCGCTTCGACCGCATGACGGGCTTCCTGCGCCGGCACGGCCTCGACAACGTCTACCAGGACGGCGACAAGGGCGCGGCGTTCGAGGCGCGCATGCGCGCGACCGAGTTCGCCCCCGGGGTCGAGGCGTGGGCCGGTGCGGACGACGGCGGCATCGGCTACCGCATCGGCTGGCTGAAGGAGAACGTCCGCCGCCTCAACGACCGCCAGGCAAAGGCCGACAAGCGCATCGACCAGCTGACCAAGCAGGTCGCCGCGTTGCAGAAGGCCGTCCAGCGGTCCCAGAACGGGCCGTACCGCAAGGTCCGCCGCGCTGTGGGCCGCCCGGTGCGCCGCATCCTGAAGGGCCGCGGGTAGGCGCCGGCCGCCGCGGGCCCGCGGCGGCCCGCGCCGCGTGCGGTCCCGGTCGTCCACAGGCGTCCGAAATGCGGTGGTGGGGACCTGTCGGGGTGCAGCACACTGGACCCTGTGCTACTGACGATCTCCACCACCCACCAGCCGGCCACCGATCTCGGGTACCTGCTGCACAAGCACCCCGACCGGGTCCAGGAGTTCACGCAGTCCCATGGGACCGCGCACGTCTTCTACCCCGAGTCGCACGAGCACCGGTGCACCGCCGCGCTGCTGCTGGAGATCGACCCCCAATCCCTGCTGCGCACCCGCAAGAGCGTCAGCAGCCCCGATTTCGCGCTCGCGCAGTACGTCAACGACCGCCCCTTCGCCGCCTCGTCGCTGTTCGCCGTGGCGCTGGGCGACGTCTTCCGCACGGCCCTCAAGGGCCGCTGCACCGCGCGCCCCGAACTGCCCGACCGCCGCCTGCCGCTGACCCTCAGCCTGCCCGCCGTGCCGTGCCGCGGCGGCCCCGAGTACGCCCGCCGGCTCTTCGAGCCGCTGGGCTGGCAGGTGCGGACCGAGCCCGTGCCGCTCGACCCCGGCCTGCCCGACTGGGGCGACTCCCGCTACGTCGGCCTCACCCTCACCGGCGAACACCGCCTCGCCGATGCCCTCAGTCACCTCTACGTCCTGCTCCCGGTGCTCGACGGCGCCAAGCACTACTGGGTCGACGACGACGAGATCGAGAAGCTGCTGCGGGCCGGCGAGGGGTGGCTCGCCGGGCACCCCGAGCGCGCCGGCATCACCCGCCGCTACCTGTCGCGGCGCAACCGGCTGTTCCGGGTCGCGATCGCCCGGCTCGCCGAGGTCGACGACCTCGACCCCGGCGCCGACGACGGCGGCGAGACCCCCGCCATCACCGAGGAGGCCCCCGACAAACCGCCCGCGCTGGCCGAACAGCGCGCCGGGGCGGTGCTCGCCGCGCTCAAGGCCGCCAACGCCCGCAGCGTCCTCGACCTCGGCTGCGGCCCGGGCAAGCTCGTCGGGCGGCTCCTCGACGACCCCCAGTTCACGCAGGTCACCGGCGTCGATGTCAGCCAGGCCGCCATCCAGTTCGCGCACGACCGGCTGCGGGTCGAGACCATGCCCGCGGCACAGCGCTCCCGGCTGACCCTGCTCACCGGCTCGGTGGTGTACCGCGACGACCGGTTCGCGGGCCACGACGCCGCCGTCCTCATGGAGGTCATCGAGCACATCGACCCCTCCCGGCTGCCCGCCATGGAGCAGGTGGTGTTCGGCCGCGCCGCCCCGCGCGCCGTCGTCGTCACCACGCCCAACGCCGAGTACAACGCGCTCTACGAGGGGCTCGACCACGACGCCATGCGGCACACCGACCACCGCTTCGAGTGGGACCGCGCCCGGTTCGAGTCCTGGGCGCGCGAGGTCGCCGCCACGTACGGATACCAGGTGCGGTTCCTGCCCGTCGGGCACGAGGACCCGCAGCACGGCGCATCCACCCAGATGGGGGTTTTCCACCGATGACGCACTCCACCGAGCCGGCACCGGCCGGGCCGCCCCCTGTGCTGAGCATCCCCGAGACCGGCCTGGTGCTGCTCGTCGGCATCTCCGGCTCCGGCAAGTCCACGTTCGCGGCCCAGCACTTCAAGCCCACCCAGGTCATCGCCTCCGACTACTGCCGGGGGCTCGTCAGCGACGACGAGAACGACCAGGGCGCCAGCACCGACGCGTTCGCCCTGCTGCACTACATCGTCAACACCCGGCTGCGGCGCGGCCTGCTCACCGTCGTCGACGCCACCAACGTCCAGCGCAAGGCGCGCGAGCAGCTGGTGCGCATCGCCAAGGACAACGACGTCCTCTGCTCCGCCATCGTGCTCGACGTCACCGAGACCGTCGCCCGGCACCGCAACAAGGCCCGGACCGACCGCGACTTCGGCGACCACGTCATCGCCCGGCAGCGCCGCGACCTCCGCAGCAACCTGCGCCGCCTCGACAAAGAGGGCATCCGCAAGGTCCACATCCTGCGCGGCCCCGAGGAGATCTCCGCGGCGACCATCGCGCTGGAGAAGTCCTGGAACGACAAACGCCACCTCACCGGGCCGTTCGACATCATCGGCGACGTCCACGGCTGCCGGGCCGAACTCGAATCGCTGCTCACCGAACTCGGGTACCGCATCGAGTCCGACCCCTCCGGCCGCGCCGTGGGCGCCCGGCACCCCGAGGGCCGCACCGCGGTGTTCGTCGGCGACCTCGTCGACCGCGGGCCCGACACCCCGGGCGTGCTGCGGCTCGCCATGGGCATGATCGACTCCGGCGACGCCCTGTGCGTCTCGGGCAACCACGAGCAGAAGCTCGCCCGGTCCCTCAAGGGCCGCAAGGTGCGGGTGTCGCACGGACTGGCCGAGTCGCTGGAGCAGCTCGCCGCGCAGGACGACGACTTCCAGCGCCGCGCCACCGCGTTCTGCGACGGCCTCATCAGCCACTACGTCCTCGACGGCGGCGATCTCGTCGTCGCGCACGCCGGGCTCAAGGAGGAGTACCACGGCCGGTCGTCGGGCCGGGTGCGCTCGTTCGCCCTCTACGGCGACACCACCGGCGAGACCGACGAATACGGCCTGCCGGTGCGGCTGCCGTGGGCCGAGCAGTACCGGGGCCGCGCCACCGTGGTCTACGGGCACACGCCCGTCCCCAAGGCCGAGTGGGTCAACAACACCATCTGCCTCGACACCGGCTGCGTGTTCGGCGGGCGGCTCACCGCACTGCGCTACCCCGAACGCGAGATCGTCGACGTCGCCGCCGAGCACACCTGGTACGAGCCCACCAGGCCGTTCCTCGACCCCGGCGACTCCGCCCCCGCCACCGGCACGGTGCGCGACCCCGGCCTCCTCGGCATCTCCGACCTCCCCGCCGGAGCCGACGGCGCCGACCACCCCGGCGGCGCCGTCGAGACCGCGTTCGGCCGGGTGCGCGTCCCGGGGCAGAACGCCCTCGCCGCGCTGGAGGTCATGAGCCGGTTCGCTGTCGACCCGCGCTGGCTGCTGTACCTGCCGCCGACCATGGCGCCCGCGCCCACCTCGGCCGACCCCGCGCTGCTGGAGCGTCCGGCCGAGGCGCTGTCGTACTACCGCGGCGAAGGGGTCGACCGCGTCGTGTGCCAGGAGAAGCACATGGGTTCGCGCGCGGTCGCCGTGGTCTGCCGCGACGAACACGCCGCTGCGCGGCGCTTCGTCCCCGGGACCCTCGGCACCGTCTACACCCGCACCGGGCGCCCGTTCTTCCGCGACCCCGGCACCGAGTCGGCGGTCCTCGCCGAGCTCCGCTCCGCCATCACCGCCGCGGGGCTCTGGGCCGAGCTCGACACCGACTGGCTGGCGCTCGACGGCGAACTCCTGCCGTGGTCCGCCAAGGCCGCCGGCCTCATCCGCGACCAGTACGCCTCCGTCGGCGCGGCCGGCCGCGCGGCGCTCCCGGCGGCGCAGGGCGTGCTGCGCGCGGCGGCCGACCGCGGCCTCGACGTCGCGGCCCTGGCCGGGCGCGTCGACCGCCGCCTCGACGGCATCGAGGCGTTCAGCGCGGTGTACCGCCGCTACACCTGGGACACCGACGGCCCGGCGGGGCTGCGCTACGCCCCGTTCATGGTGCTGGCCGCCGAGGGCGCCGATTTCAGCGGCCGCGACCACCTCTGGCACATGAGCGTGGCCGAGCGCCTGGCCGAGGCCGCGCCCATGGTCCTGCCCACCCGCTACCTCGCGGTCGACACCACCGACCTCCACGAGGCCGACTCCGCCGACTCCTGGTGGCGCGGCCTGGTGTCGACCGGGGGCGAGGGCATGGTGGTCAAGCCCCTCGGTGGGCCGCTCACCAAGGGGCGCAAGAACCTCGTGCAGCCCGGCCTGAAGGTGCGCGGCCCGGAGTACCTGCGCATCATCTACGGTCCCGACTACCTCGACCCCGAGCGCCTCGCCACCCTGCGCGACCGCCGCCTGGGCCGCAAGAGCGGCCTGGCGCTCAGCGAGCACAAGCTGGGGGTCGAGTCGCTGGCCCGCCACGCCCGCGGCGAACCGCTGTGGCGGGTCCACGAACCGGTGTTCGGCGCGCTCGCCCTCGAATCCGAACCCGTCGACCCCCGGCTCTGAACGGATGAACCCGCCGTACCCGCGGCCGAATCCGCTCCGAGAATCGGGCCGCGGCCTAATGTGGAGCATGCCGGACACCCGGGTACCACCCTGGGTAGCCTCTCCACTCCAGGAGGTATGCGTGATATGGGCATTGCGACCGTTGAGCGGACCCCGTGCGCCGATGCTGCGGAGGAGTCCCAAATGACCGCCCATGAGACGTGGGAGCTCCTGTTGCGCGCATGGCAGGAGATCGACGTTCCGCAGGGTTGGCGGGCGGAGATCCATGGAGAGGAAATCGTCGTGGTCCCACCCCCGTCCGGTTCGCATGGCCTGATCGCTTCCGATATCCAATGGGAGCTGCGGAAACTCGCCCCGGAGGGCGGCACGGCCGTGCAGAACCTCGGCGTGCAGATCCCCGCAGTGGGCCGGCTCTACATTCCGGACCTCGTGTTCGCCATGCGGAAGGACATCCCACTCGACTCCACGCCCATCGCGGCCGCCGATCTGCTGCTGGTCGTGGAGATCACCTCCCGGGGCAACGTCGAGGAGGACCGCGACGCCAAGCGTCGCGCCTACGCCTCCGGCGAGGTCCCCCTGTACCTGCTGATCGATTCCTGGGACAAGGCCGGGCCCACTGTCACGCTGTTCTCCGATCCCGGCAGCGGCGACTACGCGAGCGCGCGCAGGGAACCCTTCGGCACGCCCGTGCAGCTCCCCAAGCCGTTCGAGGTCGACCTGGAGACCTTCGAGTTCCCGGTGCACCCCGGCGTCGCGAAGCGTCGTTGATCGGGGCCGTTGATCGGGGCCGTTGATCGGGGCCGTCGATCAGGGCCGTCGATCAGGGCCGTCGAACCGGTCAGCCGACCCAGTCCGCTGACAGCGGCTGTCACCGGCCGCCGGGGGCGTTCTTCACGATGACGTAGCGCATGTGGCGCCAGTGCGGGTCGTTGTCGAACTCCTCGGCGGCGACGACCCGTGCGCCGTTCGCCGCGGCGAGGGCCCGCACGGCGTCGCCCGGCATGGTGTGCATGCGCATCGGGGCGGGGTAGCCCAGTACGTGCCGCTGCACGAGCCGGGCGAGCGGCCGGGGTGTGAAACGCGACAGCAGGCCCACGGCGCTGCGCCGGTACAGGTCGGGGATCCCCACGACCACCGCCCCGCCCGGGCGCAGCACCCGCAGGAACTCCCGCAGGTAGCCGGCCGCCAGTTCGGGCGGCATGTGCTGGAGGACCAGGTTGCTGTAGCAGAAGTCGATCGTCCCGGTCTGGAGGCAGGCGAGGTCGGGGCGGGTGTTGTGCAGGTAGCGCACCTGTCCGGCGCAGTCGAGCCGGCGCGCGTGCACCAGCATGGGTTCGGCGATGTCGATCCCGACCACTTCGGCGAAGTGGTCGGTGAGCGCGATGCTCAGCCGTCCCGCGCCGCACCCGAAGTCGAGCGCCCGTTCCGTGGCGGGGCGCACCCCGAGCCGGTCGAGCCAGGCGACGGCCGCGTCGATCTCGGTGCGGCCGGTCTCCAGGAACTCCCGCTCGTCCCATTGTCCGCCGCGCTTGTCCGCGTGCGACAGGATCGCCCACAAGGGGTCGTCGGTGCCGAGTCGGGTCCAGTCGTCGCGCACTTCGGCAAGGCTCATCGTCGTATGCCCCCTCTGTCGCCCTGCACTGTCGCGGGCGTCCCGTTGTCGCCCTGCGCTGTCGCAGGCGTTCCTTGGTTCGAACGCAAAGCTACGGATCGGGGCGCGGCCGCACAGGAACCCCAGGGTCCCGTCCGAAGGTGGTGCTGGCGCCACCCGCGTTGGCACCCGCGCATGGTGGTGGGAGCCGGACCGGCCGCGTGAGTATGGACCCCTGCAACACGACAGCAGCACGGGAGAGGTGGCACGGGAATGGACGCCAAGGCGGGCACGGCATTCGGGCGCGGACTGCGGTCGGCGGCGCCCATCGCACTGGCCGCGCTGGGGGTGTTCGCCCTGAGCGGCTGCGGGAGTGCGGCACTGGGCGATGCCACCGAGAAGCGCGCGGACGACTCCTACGGCGGGATCACCTCGCTGGACCTGCGCAACACCGACGGAGAGACCAGTGTCACCGGCGCCGACGTCGACGAGGTGCGGGTGGAGCGGGTCCACACCTACAGCGACAAGGCACCGAGCGAGAAGATCACCGACCACGGCGGCACTCTCCGGGTCGACTCCGGCGACTGCGGCGAGGAATGGACGTTCGTCGGCGGCCGGTGCACCACGGACTACACGGTCACCGTCCCCTTCGGCACGAAGGTGACGCTGCGCGGCGACGACGGCGAGATCACCGTCGCCGACCCCCGCGCCGCCGTCGACATCAAGGCGACGGACGGCGACGTCACCCTCTCCGGCGCGGCGGGCGCCGTGAAGCTGGGCGCTGCGGACGGTTCCCTGCGGCTCGACGGCGTCACCGCCGATTCCATCGCCGCCACCACCCAGGACGGCTCGATCGACATCACCGCGAAGGACCGCCTCGGTTCCCTGGCAGCGAACGCCGAGGACGGCGACGTCACCGTCACCACCGGCAAGGAGGTCGGCAGCCTCAAGGCCGCGGCAAAGGACGGCGACGTCTCGATCGCCACCGAGGGGCGCGCCGGTTCACTCGCGGCCGACACGCACGACGGCGATGTGAGCGTCGCTGCCGGGGGAGCGTTCGGCGCGCTCGCGGCCACGACCAAGGACGGCGACATCACCGTGGACACCCCGGTGGGCGGCGGGCCCTACGCGGTCAAGACCGACACCGGCGACGGGCCGGTCGAGGTCGACGTGCCGCGGAAGAAGGGCGCGGACGCCACGATCGACGCCTCGACCTCCGACGGCGCGATCACCGTCCGCGAACGCTGATCCGCGGGCCGGACGCCGCGCGGCGCCCCTCTCCGATCACCGTCTGAGCTGCGGGTTCCCCCCGGGCGCGGATCGGTCGAAGCGGCGGCGGGGACGGGCGCCGCGCCCGCGGGAAGAACGGGCGCGGCAAGAAGATCACCGGCGCATGGCATCCGGCGGGGCCACCCCGGCGTCCTCAACCGAGTATCCGGGTTTGGTCCTACCCCAGGAAGGAGCCGACGAGGAGGGGACACCCCGCCGCCGCCCCCAGGCGCCGGCGATCTCGTCGGGCATCTGATGAACGTTCTTCTCACCGGCGGAGCCGGTTTCATCGGCACGCACACAGCGGTACGGCTGCTCGCCGCCGGACACGATGTCGTCGTGCTCGACTCCCTCGTCAACGGGAGCGCCGAAGCGGTCCGCAGGGTCGAGCGCATCAGCGGTCGGCCCGTGCCGTTCTACTGCGGCGACAGCGCCGACGCGATCCTGGTCGACAAGGTCATCGCCGATCACGGCGTCGACGCCGTCGTGCACTGCGCGGGGCTGAAGGCCGTGGGCGAGTCCACCGGGCAGCCGCTGCGCTACTACCGCAACAACCTCGACGCGCTGCTCACCCTGTGCGAGGTCATGGAGGCGCGGGGGGTGCGACGGCTGGTGTACAGCTCGTCGGCGACCGTCTACGGCGACCCCGCCCAGGTGCCCATCACCGAGGACATGGCGCTGAGCTGCACCAACCCCTACGGTGCGACGAAGCTGTTCGGCGAGCGGATCCTCGGCGACCTCGCCGCGGCCGCGCCGGAGTGGCACATCATCGCGCTGCGCTACTTCAACCCGGTCGGCGCGCACTCCAGCGGGCTCATCGGCGAGGACCCGCAGGGCGTGCCGAACAACCTGTTCCCCTACATCACGCAGGTCGCCGCGGGGCGCCGGGACCGCCTGCGGGTGTACGGCGACGACTACGCGACCCCCGACGGCACCGGGGTGCGCGACTACCTGCACGTGGACGACCTCGCCCGCGGGCATGTGGCGGCGATCGAGCACCTCGGCGCGGCGCCCGGCTACCGGGCCTACAACCTCGGCAGCGGGCACGGGGTCTCGGTGCTCGAAGCGGTGCGCGCCTTCGAGCGGGCGAGCGGGGCCGAGGTGCCCTTCGAGGTGGTCGAACGGCGGCCCGGCGACATCGCCGCCTGCTACGCCGACCCGTCGGCGGCGCGGCGCGACCTCGGGTGGACCGCCGTCAAGACCATCGACGACGCCTGCGCCGACTCCTGGCGCTGGCAGACGGCCAACCCGGTGGGCTACGGCGACTGACCCTCAGCCGCGCGGCACGGGGCGCTCGGGCGAGCGCACGTGCTCGGGGCGGATGCCGTACACCATCGACCGGGCGATGAAGGACGACCACGCCCTGCTGCCCGCCACGGCGCGCAGCGGTGCGGGGAGCGCCGCCATCCCGCCGCCGCGGAGCAGGGCGCGTTCGAGCACCTGGGTCTGGATGAGGCGCTGGATCGCCTGGGTGCCCACCGTCGGCGTCCACCGTTGCCGGCGGACCTGCGCCAGCAGGTCGGGGTTGAGCGTCCTGGTGAACCGGTCGGGGTGGCCCTGTGCGTCGTGCAGCCGCTCGGCCAGCAGGTTCGCCGTGGCGACCGCGTCCTGGACGGCGAGGTTGATGCCGACCCCGCCCACCGGTGACATGGCGTGTGCGGCGTCGCCGATGGCGAGGAACCCGGCCCGGTGCCAGGTGGGCAGCCGGTTGAGCTCCACGTTCAGGAACGCGACCCGGTCGAACGAGTGGACCTCCTCGGTGACCCGCCCGTCGAGGAACGGCAGGAGTTCCACCAGCCGGTCCTGGAAGACCTTGATCCCGTCGGCCTTGACCTGCTCGATGCCGCCCTTGGGGATGAGGTAGGCGAGCTGCCAGTAGTCGCCGCGGTCGACCGCGACGACCATGGCGCCGGAGCCGAGGCGCCCGTTCAGGCCGTCGGGGTCGTCCGGGCGGCGGCTCACTTGCAGCCACAGCACGTCGATGGGCGCCCCGAGGTTCACCGGGGTCAGCCCGGCGGCGTCGCGCAGCGCGGAGTCGCGGCCCTCGGCGGAGACGGTGAGGACGGCGCGCAGTTCGTGGCTGCCCTCGGCGTCCTCGTACACCAGGCCGCGGGTGGCGCCGCCCTCGTCGAGGAGGCCGGTGCTCTTGGCGTTCATGCGCAGCCGGAACCCCGGGTAGCGCGCCGCGTGCTCCGTGAGCATGGTGAGGAAGTCCCACTGGGGGATCATCGCGATGTGCTTGTAGCGCCCCGGCAGCTTGGCGAGGTCGCCGTTGACGAAGGGCTGCTCGGGCGAGCCGATGGTCAGCCGGTGCAGCTTGCGGTGCGGGATGCGGTCGATCTGCCCGCCGAGCCCGAGTTCGTCAAGGGTCTCCAGGGTGGACGGGTGCACGGTGTCGCCGCGGAAGTCGCGCAGGAAGTCGCCGTGCTTTTCGAGGACCGTGACCTCGACGCCCGCGCGGGCGAGCAGCAGGCCGAGCATGATCCCGGCGGGGCCGCCGCCGGATACGGCGACGGTGGTGGTCTCGTTGCGGTCCATGGAGAGTCCCTCGGAAGTGGGCGGGCGGCGCGTGCGGGTCACCTCGACATGTAATGAATCGAACGCGCCGCCCGGCCGCTTGTCCAGTGCACCGGACGTCCATTTCCGGCCGCGGACCCGCCCCGGGCGCCACACCTCGGTTACCGCCGGGTAGTCAATGGCGGGTGCTGGAATTAAGCTTCCCGGCATGGGCAACGCCACGCACACCGCCACCCTCTCCGCGGACCTCGTCGACCGCCTCACCCGGCACGTGGTCAGCGGCGGCGGCGAGAAGACCGCCACCGTCGCGCCCTTCACCGGCAAGCCGCTGGTCGAACTCCCGGTGAGCACGGCGGGCGACGTCGCGGCGGCGTTCTCCCGGGCCCGCGCGGCCCAGCGCGACTGGGCGGCGATGCCGCCGCGCGACCGCGTCGAACCCTTCCTGCGCTTCCACGACCTCGTCCTCGACCGCCAGACCGAGATCCTCGACATCCTGCAATGGGAGACCGGCAAGGCGCGCAGGCACGCCTTCGAGGAGGTGTACGACGCCGCGGCCGGCACGCTGTACTACGCGCGCCAGGCCCCGCGGCTGCTGCGCCGCAGCCGCACCATGGGCGCCGTCCCCCTGGCGACCCGCACCTACGTGCACCGGCAGGCCAAAGGCGCGGTCAGCGTCATCACCCCGTGGAACTACCCGCTGGCGCTGCCGGTGGGCGACGCCGTCCCCGCGCTCCTCGCCGGCAACGCCGTCGTCGCCAAGCCCGACACCCAGACCGCGCTCACCGCGCTGTGGGCCATCGACCTGCTCATCGAGGCCGGGCTGCCGGCCGACCTGTGGCTGCCGGTGCTCGGCGAGCCCGCGCAGATCGGCGACCCGCTCATCGAGCACGCCGATTACGTCGCGTTCACCGGGTCCTCCGCCGCGGGCGCCGCCGTCGCGCAGAAGGCCGCCGCCCGGCTCATCGGCTGCTCCGCCGAGCTCGGCGGCAAGAACCCGATGATCGTCTGCGAGGACGCCCATCTCGACAGCACCGTCGAGGGCGCCCTGCGGGCGTGCTTCTCCAACGCCGGGCAGCTGTGCATCGCCATGGAGCGGGTGTACGTCCACGAATCCCGCTTCGACGAGTTCACCGCGAAGTTCGCGGCGGCGGTGGGCGACATGACCCTCAACTCGGAACTCGACTTCTCCGCCGACATGGGCTCGCTCACCTACCAGCGCCAACTCGACCGGGTGGCGGCGCACGTCGACGACGCCCGCGCCAAGGGGGCCACCGTCCTCGCCGGGGGCCGCCCCCGCCCCGACCTCGGCCCGCTGTTCTACGAGCCAACGGTCCTCAGCGGCGTGCGGCCCGCCATGAGCGCCTGCGCCGAGGAGACCTTCGGCCCGGTCGTCTCCGTGTACGCCTTCACCGACGAGAACGACGCCGTCGAGCGCGCCAACGACACCGAGTTCGGGCTGAACGCCAGCGTGTGGACCAAGGACGTCGCACGGGGCCGCCGCATCGCCGAGCGCATCCGCGCGGGCACCGTCAACATCAACGAGGGCTACGGTGCCGCCTGGGCGAGCTACGGCGCGCCGATGGGCGGCATGAAGCGCTCCGGGCTGGGCCGCCGCCACGGCCACGAGGGGCTGCTGCGCTACACCGAGGCCCAGACCATCGCCAGCCAGCACTTCGTCGGCCTGGCCGGGCCGCCCGGCACCAGCGGGCAGATGCTCGCCAAGGCCATGACCACGGGCGCCCGGCTGATGAAGCGGTTCCGCATCCGCTGAGGAGAGCGGTCCGCGGCGCGGCGCCCCCCGCGGTCCGCCCGTGGTTCCGCGGTCGCGCGGAGCACCGCCCGCGGTGTGCTCGCGGGGTCCTAGACTGGTGGCAATCAACAACCCACCTGCGGGAAGGCCGCCACGTGTCCGTTGCCGGTGCTGCCGACAGCACGTTCGACACCGTCCTCGTCATCGACTTCGGTGCGCAGTACGCCCAGTTGATCGCGCGGCGCGTGCGCGAATGCCACGTGTACAGCGAGATCGTCCCCTCGACCATGCCCGTCGCCGAGATGCTGGCGAAGCGGCCCAAGGCCATCATCCTGTCGGGCGGTCCGGCGTCCATCTACGCCGACGGCGCCCCGCAGGTCCCCGAGGGCCTGTTCGAGACCGGCATCCCGACCCTCGGCATCTGCTACGGCTTCCAGGCCATGGTGCGCGGGCTGGGCGGCTCGGTCGAACGCACCGGGCGGTCGGAGTTCGGCCGCACCCGGCTCGACTGCGCCACCGACACCGTGCTGTTCCACACCCTCCCCGGTGTGCAGTCGGTGTGGATGTCGCACGGCGACTCCGTGGTCGAGGCGCCCGCCGGGTTCCGGGTCAGCGGCAGTACCGCCAGCACCCCCGTCGCCGCCATGGAGGACCCCGAGCGCGCGCTGTTCGGTGTCCAGTTCCACCCCGAGGTCATGCACACCGAGCACGGCCAGGCGCTGCTGCGGCACTTCCTGTACGACGGCGCGGGCTGCCGGCCCAACTGGACGATGGTCAACATCGTCGAGGAGCAGGTCGCCCGGGTGCGCTCCGAGGTCGGCGCCAAGCGGGTCGTCTGCGCACTCAGCGGCGGCGTCGACTCCGCGGTCGCGGGCGCGCTCGTGCAGCGCGCCATCGGCGACCAGCTCACCTGCGTCTTCGTCGATCACGGGCTGCTGCGCAAGGGCGAGGCCGAGCAGGTCGAGAAGGACTTCGTCGCGGCCACCGGCGTCTCGCTGAAGGTGGTGGACGCCCAGGACCGCTTCCTCGACGCGCTCGCCGGGGTCAGCGACCCCGAGGAGAAGCGCAAGATCATCGGCCGCGAGTTCATCCGCGTCTTCGAGCAGGCCGCCCGCGAGGTGGTCGCCGCGGGCGGCGCCGCCGACGAACCCGTGGAGTTCCTCGTCCAGGGCACCCTGTACCCCGACGTGGTGGAGTCCGGCGGCGGCACCGGTACCGCGAACATCAAGTCGCACCACAACGTGGGCGGCCTCCCGGAGGATCTTCGGTTCACCCTGGTCGAGCCGCTGCGCGAGCTGTTCAAGGACGAGGTGCGGCGGGTCGGCGAGGAACTGGGGCTGCCCGCCGAGATGGTGTGGCGCCAGCCGTTCCCGGGGCCCGGCCTCGGCATCCGCATCATCGGCTCCGTCACCCGCGAACGCCTCGACATCCTGCGCGAGGCCGACGCCATCGCCCGCGACGAGCTGTCGCGCGCGGGGCTCGACCGCCACATCTGGCAGTGCCCGGTCGTGCTGCTGGCCGACGTCCGGTCGGTGGGTGTGCAGGGCGACGGCCGCACCTACGGCCACCCGGTGGTGCTGCGCCCTGTCACCAGCGAGGACGCCATGACCGCCGACTGGGCCCAGGTCCCCTACGAGGTGTTGGGCACCATCTCCAACCGCATCACCAACGAGGTCCCCGAGATCAACCGGGTGACCCTCGACGTCACCAGCAAGCCCCCGGGCACCATCGAGTGGGAGTAGCCGGCGGATGACCGGGCGGGGCACGGCCGCGGCGCCGCGCCCCGCCCGGCCGCCCGCGCCGTCCCGGTGGCGCTATTCGCCGTCGAGGAGCGCGATCGCGGCGCCGGTGCCCTCCTGCTCGCAGGAGCCGATCGGTTCGCCGGGCACCTGCATGCCGAGCGGCACCCAGCCGCACTCCCACCCCTCGTAGGTGCCGAATGCGCCGCTGCCTTGGATCTCCTCGGGCGGCAGCGCGAAGTAGCCCTCCAGGACGTCCACGGCCTCCGCGCAGGTGACGCCCGGTGTCGCCGGTTCCAAGGCGATGGCCTCGTTGTTGTTCGGGGAGACCACCTCCTCGTCGCACCTGCCCGCGACGACCTCTGACGGCTTCGGCTCCGGGATCTCCACCGGTTGGTCGAAGGCCGAGTACGACACGGTGGTCTGCCGTGCGCCGATGTCGGCCCCGTCGTCGAACGCCGCCTCCGAGCGGAGCGGGAAGCCCTCGGCGTCGATCCACACGTCGAACTCCGCCGCGGCGTCGACCTGCTCCCCGGAGTCCCGGTCGACGACGGTGGCCGTGAAGGAGCCGGTGTAGTGGGTGGCGGGGGTCCCGTCGAGCTCGGTGTCCTCCTCGTGCTCGGTGATCTCCGAACCGTCGGCCATCGCCCGCAGGTCGGCGGCGATCCACTCGGGGGAGTAGTACTCCATCCCCGGCGCGGGCGTTTCGGGGTCCGGGTCCTCGCTGGTCCACCCGTCCGCGACGCGGTACACCAGGGTCTCGCCGATCCGGGCCGACCCGGTGACCGCGTCGTCGCCCTGTTCGCGCTCGACGACGATCTGGCTGTAGTCCGCGGCCGACTCCGCGTTGTACCGGTGCTCGGTCACCTCTTCGACGACGGCGTCGGGGGACTCGGCTCCGTCGAGCGTGAACTCGTCCGTCTGCCGCGCTTGGAAGCTGCGGGAGTCCGAGACGAGCCGCGCCGCCCGGTCGAGGGTCTCGGCGGGGGTCAGCGCGGTCAGCGCCCCGTAGGCGTAGTACCCGCCGCCGCCCGCTGCCCCGGCCGCGAGTGCCCCGGCGGCCACGAGCCCGGCGAGTTTGGTCCCCGCGGCCGTGGCGGCGCCCGCTGTCGCGGTCCCCGCGGCCGCCGTCCCCGCTGACCCCGCGACGGCGGCGGAACCGGCACCGCCCGCCGCTGCGCCGCCCGCGCCCGCGGCCCCGCTCGCCCCGACGGCGCCGCCCGTGCCGACGGCGCCCGCCAGTACCGTCCCGCCTGCGGCGCCGAGGACGGGGGCTGCGGCCAGCCAGAGCGCCGGCCGGTGCCACGGAGCGTCGAACCCGGTCCACACTCGCCGCAGCAGCTCGCCGAGGCTGCCGCCGGGGGAGGGCGCGGGTACCGCGTCCGCCCCGGTGCCGGGGGTGCTCTCCGCACGGGCGAGGACGGCGTGGAACGCCTCCTCGGAGCTCGGCCGGGTGCCCGGATCCTTAGACAGCGCCCGTTCCACCAGGGGCAGCAGCTCCGCGGGGACACCCTCGATGTCGGGCGGATCCTCGCGGGTCCGGCGCAGCAGTTCGCGCGCCTCGGCGCGGCCGAAGGGGGCGCGCCCCGTGGCGGCGAAGGCGACCATGCCGCCCCAGGCGAACATGTCGCCCGCGGCGGTGGGTTCGGCGCCGCTGAGGCGTTCGGGGCTCATCCACCCGGGGGAGCCGAACACGCCTTCGCCCGCCGGGGTCGAGGCCGTGACGGTGCGGGCGATCCCGAAGTCGAGGACCTTGGGGCCGTCGGGGGAGAGGATGACGTTGGCGGGCTTGACGTCGCAGTGCACGATCCCGGCGGCGTGGACGGACGCCAGCGCCTCCGCCGTACCCGCGGCGAACGCGTCGAGGACCTCCCCGGTCAGCGGGCCGAGTTCGCCGACGTGGGCCCGCAGCGTCCGCCCGGCGACGAACTCGGTGGCCATCCACGGCCGCGGCGCCGCGGCATCGGCGGCCAGGACCTCGGCGGTGCAGAGGCCGCCGACACGGCGCATCAGTTCGACCTCGCGGGCGAAGGCGGTGCGGAATCGCGGGTCGGCGGCGAACTTCGGATGCACGACCTTGACCGCGATGCAGCGTCCGGAGTCGTCCAGCGCCCCGTAGACGGCGCCCATTCCGCCCGCACCGAGGCGTCCGACGACGCGGTAGGGGCCGATGCGGGCGGGGTCGCCGCGGACAAGCGGCGCCAGCTCCGGGGGAAGCTCCGAGGCCGGGGGTGAACCAGGGGAGGCCATGATCCGATTCTCACCGGGACCCGTCCGTCACGACAGGGGTCCAGAGACGATTTCGGCACCACGGTGCGCGCAGATCCTCCGAATCCCGCGGCCGACCTCGCGGCCCTGTCGGGGCGGACGGCGTCATGCCGGGGGCGGACGGTGCCATCGGGAGAGGTCGAGGCGTTCGGTCCGTTCGCTCAGCCCGCGCGCCAGGCGCTTCCGGCCAGGTCAAAGGCGAGGTAGCACCAGACCTGGCGGTGGCTCGGGAAACCGTTGTCGCCCCAGGACGTGGACAGCGCATCGACGATGGCGAGGCCGCGCCCGGCCGTTGCGAGCGGGTCGATGTCGGGCTCGGGCACCGAGAGGTAATGGCGTTCCCGGTGGTCGTAGCGGCGACCGCCCTTTTCCCCCTCGTCACGGCAGGTGAGCGTCAGCCCGCCGGTGGAGCGGTCGACCCGCAGCGTGTAGGTGCCGCCCGGCTCACCGGATCGTGAGTGCCGGAGTGCGTTTCCGACGAGTTCGGTGCCGAGCAGGTCGAACACGTACCGGTACTCGCCGTCTCCGTGCGTGGCGCAGGACGCCAGGAACGCGTGTACCAGGGGCATGAGTACTTTCTCCCCGCGGAACTGGAACGCCCGCCGGGTGAAGGGCACCGGGTCGGCGGCGGAGTCGAAGTAGCTCTCCTTGCCCGACGGGATGAGCAGAGCGAGCGGGATAGTGACGGAGGGTAGCGGCGGGAGAATGGAAACGGCGGGCATGCGGACTCCTCGGGACGCAGCGCGGCGGCGCGCTGGCGGACAGGATGGTGCCCGCGGATCGGTCCGTTCCCAGGACGAGGAGGCGGGCGGTGCGTAGCGTGACCTGGTGGGCCGTGGAGGACGCCGTGGTCACTGCCGGATCTTCACAATAAAAGTGAATCTCACTATAGTCAATTGAAAGTAGTGAGATTTCTTGTTTTGGTGAAGGTTAGGATCATGCCCATGCAGCACCCCCGGAGCCCCTCGATTCGTCGGCGCCGCCTGTCGGCCGAACTGCGCCGCGCGCGCGATGCGGCCGGCCTCACGACGACCCAGACCGTCCAAGCGCTCGGTTGGGCCGCGGGCAAGCTCAGCAAGATCGAGAACGCCGACACGCAGACGGTCAAGGCCGCCGACCTCGACCGAATGCTGGACCTGTACAAGGTCGACGACGGAGAGATTCGCGCAGCAATGCACCAGCTCGCGCGCGACGCCAAGGAGCGGGGCTGGTGGTCGAAGTACCGCGATGTCTTCAAGAACGAGACGCTGCCCGACTTCGAGGCCGAGGCATCCAGCATCCGGACCTATCAATCGCAGGTCATCCCTGGGTTGCTACAGACGCCGAGCTATGCCGAAGCCATCTTTCTTGGCGGCAGGTATGCGGGGACGGATGAGATTCGTCGCCGCGTTGAAGCTCGGATGGCCCGCCGTGAGGTCCTGATCAGATTCACCCCTGTGCACTTGCGGGTGGTCATGGATGAGTCTGCTCTTCAACGATGCATCGGCGGGGCGGAGGTAATGACCAACCAGATCAGGCACCTGTTGCATATGGCGAAGATGCCCAACGTGGACGTCCAGGTCCTGCCGCTGAACGTGGGTGCACACGCAGCTCTGACGGCACCATTCACGATATTGGACTTTCCCAACCCTCTCGATCCCACCATCGTCTGTGTCGAGACGCTGACTGATGCGCTTTACCTTGAGCTTCCAGAGGACGTGCAGCGATATAACGTGACGTTCGGGGACGTACAGGGCTCTGCTGTGAGCACCGCCCGATCCGCCACAATCATGTCCGATGCACTTAAGGCTTTAGAGAGCGGCTGATGACCAACGTGTTGGCTTTCCGTAAGAGCAGCTACAGCGGCCAAGGCGTGGACTGCGTGGAAGTAGCCTCCATCCCCACTGGCTTCCGCAAGAGCAGCTATAGCGGCGCGGGACAAGACTGCGTCGAGGTGGCCGACGGCTCCTCCGGTGCGGCCCTGCGCGATTCGAAGTACCCGGCCGCCGGGCACCTTTCCTTCCCCACTCCCGAGTGGGACGCCTTCCTCACCGCCGCGCGGGCCGCGGAACTGTAGCGGGCAGCCCCCGGCCCTGGCGGACTGTTCGTGTGGAGGGGGCACTCACCGGCCACCGGCCGGAACATGATGGCCCCTTCCGCCCGATCACCAAGGGCGACCGTTAGCCCCAATGCCGTTGGCTTTGCGGGCGGGTGCCGCTGGTCCGGGGTGTGGCCCGGATGCACACTGGTGGTAGGTGCCGAGAGCGTCCTTCCTCACAGTGGACCTGGGCAAGGCTGCCGGGAAGCCTGCGCAGCAGCGCAGGCTTCCCGGCAGCCTGGCTCCTGTCCCCTGGGGTCAAGGACGCCCTCGCTCCCGGGTGCCTGCGTCCGCTGCTGCGCAGCGGCAGCCCTTCTATCGCCCAGGTCGGTGAACACGCCTTCGTTCCCGTTAATTCAACGGCATTGCGGTCAGCCCTCGGTGTCCTCTGTCACCGGCAGGCCAGCGGCGGCCCAGGCGCGGAAGCCGCCGATCAGGTCCGTGGCCCTGGGCAGGCCCATGTCGATGAGGGCGGCCGCGGCGAGGCTGGAGGCGTAGCCCTCGTTGCAGAACACGATGACGCGGCGGTCGGGGTCGTCGGCTTCGGGGATCCGGTCGGGGCTGGTGGGGTCGAGCCGCCACTCCAGGACGTTGCGGTCGACGACGAGGGCGCCGGGGATCACGCCCTCCGCGCGCCTGTTGTGCACGGGCCGGGTGTCCACGAGCAGCGCACCGGCGGCGGCCGCTTCGTGTGCCTCGTGCGGGCCGACCCGGTGCAGTGCGGTGCGGGTGCGTTGCAGGAGCCGTTCGACGGCGCTCGCCGTCCGTTCGCCCTGGGCGGTCACCGGGTGGTCCCGGTGCGGGAGGGGACCGCGTCGAGGGTCGGGACATCGGGCTCGGGGTCGTGGGTGAGGACGCTGTGCGTCCGCCGCAGCGCCCCGGCGTCGTCCACCCTGTAGTAGGACATGGCGGTGAGCGGCGGCGAGTAGGCGTGCACGCTCACCGCCGGTGCGCTGCGGGTGTTCACCACGTCGTGCACGTAGCCGACGGGGAATCCGACGCTGCGCCCGGTGGCGAGGGCGCGGTCGCGGAGCCCCGAGGGGCGCCATACGCGCTCGGTCAGGTCGCCGTCGACAACGGTCAGCGCGCCGAGTGAACCGGCGTGGTCGTGGAGCAGCGTGGACTGGTCCTCGGTCCAGGTGATGAGCCACACGTCGGCGTAGGTGTGCGCGTGCAGCCGGACGGACCAGCGGTTCTCGGCGTCGAACCGGACCTCGTGCAGGCCGGCGCGGACGTCGGCCGCGGTGTCGCGCGTGAGTTCGACAAGGGCGTCGAGGGTCAGCGGGGTAGGCGCGTGCCCGCGCGCGCGGGCACTGGTCGGGGCGGTGGTCAAGGTGCCTCTCTCGGGTCGCCGGTTCCTGATCAGTGGGATCGGGTCCGGCGACATCGCCGAGCGGGGGCACCGCCTCGGCCTCCCCTGTCGATCACGGTAGTGACGCGCATGGAGGCCAGTTAACCATATTCCCTACAAGAAAAGTATGACTTGATGCGTGTGTCCAGAGGATAGCGGCGCGGTCGTCGGCGCCGGTCTCCGTGCGGACACCGTTCAACGGCGATTGCGCCGCCCGAGCAGCCAGCGGAGCAGCAGCAGCGCGAGCACCACCGCCACCGCCGCGGGGACGACCCGTCGCACCACCGCTCCGCCCGCGACGTCGAAGAGGTCGAGCGAGTCGTCGCGGCTCGCGCCGGTGCGGTCGGCCGCGACCGGACGGCGGCCGTCCGGCGACGCGCCGCTCGCTGCCCCCGTGCTCGCCGCCACCGCTCCCGCCGCTCCCGCCGCCGGGACGGCAGCCCCGGCCGGCGCTGGAGCCGCGGCGCCGTCGTCCGCCCCGCCGTCCGCGCCCTTGTCCGCGCTGGTGTCGCGCCCCAGTTCCGCCGCGAGGTTCGCGGCGAACCGGTCCACGAGCTTCGCGCTGACGTCGGCCATGACCCCGCGGCCGAACTGGGCCACGCGGCCCGTCACGTTGAGGTCGGTGTCGACGGTGACCCGGGTGCCGTCGCCCTCGGCGCTGAGGGAGGCGGTGACCTTCGCCGCCGCGGTGCCCGAACCGCGCGCCTCCTTGCCGTTGGCGTCCACGGCGACCGAACGGGTCGCGGCGTCCTTGTCGGTGAACCGGGCCTCGCCGCGGTAGGTGACCGTGATCGGGCCGACCTTCACCTTCACCTTGCCGGTGAAGGTGTCGCCGTCGACCGAGTCCAGCGAGGCCCCCGGCATGCACGGCGCGATCCGTTCGACGTCGAGCAGCACCTCCCACGCCTCGTCGACCGGGACCGGAACGGTGAACTCGTTGTGCAGTTTCGTCGCCATCGCTGTGCCTTCCGCTCGCACCCCGCCGCGCGCATGGCGGGGTGGGCGCCCCGTTCCGGGGCGCCCACTTCTGCTGCCAGTGCCGTGGATCCGATCAGATGCCCGCCGCCGCGGCGAGGGCGCGGCCGGTCAGCACCCGGGACAGGTGCCGCCGGTAGTCGGCCTGGGCGTTGACGTCGCTGGGCGGCGCGGACTCCGCGTCGGCGACGTCGGCGGCCCGGCGCAGAGCGTCGCGCTGCGCCGGCACGCCCGCCACCGCGGACTCGACCGTGCGGGCCCTGATGGGCGTGCTGCCCATGTTGGTCAGGCCGACACGGGCCTCGGCGACCGCGCCGTTGTCGCGCCGGACCGCCGCCGCGACACCCACCACCGCCCAGGACTGCGCGGTCCGGGTGAACTTCTCGTAGTGGAACGTCCAGCCGTCGAGCTTGGGCACCCGCACGCCGGTGAGGACGTCCTCGGGTTCCAGCGCCGTGGTCAGGTAGTCGGCGAAGAACTCCGCGGCGGGCACGGCGCGGTCGCCGTCGGGCCCGGAGATAAGGAACTCCGCGTCCAACGCCAGTGCCACCGCGGGCAGGTCGCCCGCGGGGTCGGCGTGCGAGAGCGACCCGCCGATGGTGCCGCGGTGCCGGACCGCAGGGTCGGCCACGGTGCCCGTGGCCTGCGCGATCAGGGCCGCGTGCGCCGCGATGAGCGGATCGCGGACCACCTCGTAGTGCGTGGTCATGGCGCCGATCCACAGCGCGTCGCCTTCGTCGCGGACGCCGCGCAGCTCGTCCAGGCCGCCCAGGTCCACGACGACATCGGGGTAGGCCAGCCGGAACCGCAGCAGCGGCATCAGGCTCTGCCCGCCGGCCAGGACCTTGGGCTCCTCGCTCTCGGAGAGGACGCTGACCGCCTCGGCGACGCCGCCGGGTTTCACATAGTCGAAGCGTGGCGGGATCATCGCCGCGCCCCCTCTCCGTCGTCGGGGCCGCCGTCCACCCGGGCACCCGGTGGCGCGGTGTCGGCGGAGTCGGCGGCGAGGCTGGTCGCCGACCGCACCTCACGCCCGTTCTCGCCGCCGTTCGGACGCGCCTCGTGCAGCGCCCGCCACACCCGTTCCGGGGTGCAGGGCATGCGGACGTCGTCGACCCCGAGCGGGCGCAGCGCGTCGACGATGGCGTTGACCACCGCCGGGGTGGACGCGATCGTCCCGGCCTCGCCGACGCCCTTGGTCCCCAACGGGTTGGTGGTCGACGGGGTCACGGTGCGGTCGGTGGTGAACTCGGGCAGGTCGGCGGCCGACGGCAGCAGGTAGTCGGCCATGGTGGAGGTGACGAGGTTGCCCTCGGCGTCGTGGACGGCCTCCTCGAACAGCGCCTGCGCGATGCCCTGCGCCAGCCCGCCGTGGACCTGGCCCTCGACCAGCAGCGGGTTCACGACGGTCCCGACGTCGTCCACCGCGACGTAGGAGCGCAGCGTGACCGCCCCGGTCTCGGTGTCGACCTCCGCCGCGCACAGGTGGGTCCCGTGCGGGTAGGAGAAGTTGTCGGGGTCGTAGGTGGAATCGGCGTCGAGCGACGCCTCGACGCCGTCGGGCAGGTCGTGCGCAGCGAACGCCGCGAGCGCCAGCTCCTGGATGGTCGCCGCCGGGCCGGCGCTGCCCCGGACGGTGAACCTGCCGCCGCTGAACTCCAGGTCGTCCTCTGCCGCCTCCATCATGTGCGCCGCGAGCACCTTGGCCTTCTGCACGACCTTCTCGCAGGCGTGGACGACCGCGGTGCCGCCGACCACCAGCGAGCGCGAACCGTAGGTGTCCATGCCCTTGGGCGACACCCGGGTGTCGCCGTGCAGCACCTGGACGTCCTCGAACGGCACGCCGAGCTGGTCGGCGACGATCTGGCTCCACGCGGTGTCGTGCCCCTGGCCGTGCGGGGTCGCGCCGGTGACGACCTCGACCTTGCCGGTGGGCAGCATCCGCACCGACGCGTGCTCCCAGCCGCCCGCGCCGTAGGACAGCGAGCCGAGGACCCGCGAGGGCGCCAGCCCGCACATCTCGGTGAACGTCGAGATGCCGATGCCGAGCTGCACGGGGTCGCCCGACTCGCGCCGCTTGGCCTGCTCGGCGCGCAGCGCGTCGTAGCCGAACAGCTCATAGGCCCGATCGGTCGCCGCCTCGTAGTTGCCGGAGTCGTAGGTGAGCCCGGCGATGGTGGTGTACGGGAACTCCTCGTGCCGGATCCAGTTGCGGCGCCGCAGCTCCATGGGGTCCATGCCCAGTTCGGCCGCCAGCTCGTCGAGGATCCGCTCGATGGCGAAGGTCGCCTCGGGGCGGCCGGCGCCGCGGTAGGCGTCGGTGGGCACCTTGGTGGTGAACACACCGGTGCAGTTGAACGCGTAGGCGTCCATCTTGTAGATCGCCGGGAACATGAACGCCCCGAGGATCGGCACACCGGGGGTGACGAGCATCAGGTAGGCGCCCATGTCGGCGAGCAGGTCGACCTTCAGGCCGCGGATGCGGCCGTCGGAGTCGGCCGCGATGGCGATGTCCTGGATCTGGTCGCGCCCGTGGTGGGTGGTCTGGAAGCCCTCGGAGCGCGCCTCGGTCCACTTGACGGGTTTGCCGAGCCGCTTCGCCAGCAGCAGCGCCAGCACCTCTTCGGCGGTGACCTGGAGTTTGGACCCGAACCCGCCGCCGACGTCGGGCGCGATGACCTGGATCTTGTGCTCGGGGATCCCGGTGGTCATCGCCAGCATCAGCCGGAGGATGTGCGGGATCTGGGTGGCCGACCACAGGGTGTACGAGTCGCCGTCGGGCTTGCACAGCACGGAGCGGGGCTCCATTGCGGCGGGGATCAGGCGCTGCTGGCGGTACCGCCGGGTGACGACGGTGTCGGCGCCGTCGAACGCCGCGCCGACGTCGCCGGCCTCGAACGGCCACAGGAAGGACTTGTTGGTGCCTTTGGACGCGTGGACGAGGTCGGCGCCCTCGGCGAGTGCCGCCTCCATGTCGAGGACGGGCGGGAGCGCCTCGAAGTCGATCTCGATGGCCTCCAGGGCGTCGGCGGCGGCGTAGGAGTCGCGTGCGACGACGCATGCCACGGCCTCGCCGACGTAGCGGACCTCCTCGACCGCCATCGGCGGGTGGTCGGGCAGGACGATGTCGGCGGTGACGGGCCACGCGCACGGCAGGCTGCCCTGCTCGGCGGCGAAGTCGGCGCCGGAGAAGGCGGCCACCACACCGGGCAGCTCCAATGCCGCCGAGACGTCCACGCCGGTGATGCGGGCGTGGGCGACCGGGCTGCGCAGGAACGCCACGTGCAGCAGGCCGGGCTGGGTGAGGTTGTCGGTCCAGGAGGTCTGCCCGGTGACGAGCCGGGCGTCCTCCTTGCGCAGGCGCGCCTGCCCGAGCTGGACCGACGGGGTGTCGGGTGTCGCGGTCATGACGCCGCACCTCCGCTCGCCGCGTGCGCCGGCGCCGCGGGTTCGGCGTCGGCCTGGCGGGGGACACCGCCGTGTGCGGGCGCCGCGGTCTCGGCCCGCATGGCGGCCGCCGCGCTGCGCACGGCCCGGACGATGTTGGCGTAGCCCGTGCAGCGGCACAGGTTGCCTTCGATCCCCTCGCGGATCTCCGCGTCGGTGGGGTCGGGGTTCTCCCTGATCAGGTCGATGGTCGCCATGATCATGCCGGGCGTGCAGTAGCCGCACTGCAAGGCGTGGTTCTCGTGGAAGGCGCGCTGGACGGGGTGCCATTGCCCGTCGGTCGCGAGCCCTTCGACGGTGGTGATGTCGTGCCCGTCGGTCTGGACGGCGAGCACCGAGCAGCTCTTCGCGGAGAGCCCGTCGAGCAGGACGGTACAGGCTCCGCAATTGGTGGTGTCGCACCCGACCGGGGTGCCGACCTTGCCCAATTGCTCCCGCAGATAATGGACGAGGAGTCGGCGGGCTTCGACCTGATCGTCGTAGCGGACGCCGTCTACGGTCACGCGGATTTGTGGCATTAGTGCTTAGACCTCCCGAAGTAGCGGCCTCGGTACTACCGGCAGAGGTAAGCACAAACGTAGATGACGAGTCCGGCACCACACCAGGCCCGCAATCGGGTAAATTCAATAATTGACCGGATCGAGGAAGGTCGGCCTACTTCCGGTAATCAGTATTAACACTGAGATGACCGGAATTCAATTCCCGCGATAATCCATAGTGCGGTGCTTTTAACGCCAATTGGGGCGAGTGTGACGCTGGTCACAATGTGCTCAGCGACGGCAACGCCCGCCCCGCGGCACGGACGCGCCCGTGTACGGGCCGCGCACGCGGGTCAGGGGCGGTGATCGCGGGTGCGGGCCAGGGCCCGGGCCACGCCGACGATACCGAGGCCGATGGCGAGCACCGGCAGAATCCACAGGGCGTCGAAGCCCCAGTGCGTGGAGCCGCGCACCACGAACGCCAGCCCGAGGCCCACGAACAGCAGCCCCGCGATCAACGACCCCCAGTCGGTCTTACGACGAGACACGTCGCACCTCCACTTCTCCGCCATAGGAACGCAGGTTCATGACCAGGGTCGGTGGGTCCTGCCCGTCGCCGCCCTTCTGCTTCGTGGCCTTCGCGCCCTTTGTGGCCTTCGCGCCCGCCTTCGCGCCCGCGTCCGCCTTCGCGCCCGCCTTCGCGCCCGCGTCCGCCTTCGCGCCCTTCGCCGGGAGCGTGCGGGCGACGTCCAACCCGGTACCGACCCGCTCCTGCCCGTCGATGGAGATGCCGCCCACCCGCACCATGCTGCGGATCCGCACCTCAGCGGTGTCGGGCACCCGCACGTTCATGACGCCGAACCGGACATCGGCGTCGACCTCCACCCGCTGACCGGGCTTCAACGGGACCGCGGTCAGGTCCAGCACGGCGTCGCCGCTGGTGAGTTCGTAACCCTCCTCCGCCTCGGCGACGGTCGCGGGGCGCCAGCTGCCGTCGCCGAACCGCAGCGCCGTGACGTCGACCGTCGCGACGATCACCAGCAGCACCGACAGCAGCGCCCCCAGGAACGTGAGGCCGCGCGTGTTGCCGAACCACGCGCCCACCACCAGCGTCGCACCGACCGCCGCCGTCACCCAGCCCACGACCACCGGACCGGTCTCCGGGCCGACAAGCGCCGACCAGGGCACGTCGAAGGCGTACACGGCGACGACCACTGTGGGCAGCAGGACCCAGCACAGCAGGCTCGCGAGGGGGAGGCCGCTGCGGCGCCGCTCCTCCTTGCGCCGCCGCCGTTGCTCCTTCTCCTGCTTCCGCTCGGCGTGCCGGTCGGCCGCCCGCTTCCGGATCGCCTCCGCCATGCCGCCGGGGTCCCACGGATCCCCGCGGTCGTCGGGATCCCCGTCGTCGTCCGGATCCTCGGGTTCCGCCGGATCGCCGGGGCCGCCCGGCCCGGCTCCGTCCGGCGGCGCGCCCCGCGCGGCGCCGCCGACGACGGCCAGGTCGATGGGCCCCACCGGCGCCTGCGCCCACGGCTGCGCCGGGTTGTAGTACGCCGGTTTCGGCGCGGGCGACGGGGTGGTGGGCGGCGGCTCGCTCGACTTCAGCAGCCCCGGCAGGTCGCGGGCGAGCTGCCGGAGGTCGACCCCGCGCTTCTGCGCCACGAACAGGGCGAGGATCAGCGGGGTCGACAGCACCAGGGTGCCCCAGCTGAACCCGCCGACAAGGCTGAGCGCGGTCGCCACCGCGAGGCCCAGCGTCAGCAGCGCCAGTACCGCGCGCGCCGGCAGCCGGCGGTTGAGCAGCTGCTCCATCATCGCCGGGCCGCCCGAGGAGTCGCGCATCATCATCCACGCGCCGATGTAGAGCCACAGCCCGGTGCCGCCGGCCAGGGCGGTCACGCAGAACGCCGCGCGCCACACGACCGGGTCGACCCCCGTGAAGCGGCCGAGCCCGGCGCTCACGCCCGTGACCACACCCATGGTGTCGTCCTTGCGGAGGGCGCGCTCCTCGACCGCCTCCGAGGACGGCGGAGGCGGCGAGTCGTGCTGGGCGGCGTCGGGCCCGCCGCCGGTCCGGCCGTCGTGGTGAGCGCCGGACTCCTGCTGCTCGCTCATGTCCCCCATACTGGCCCCCAACGTGCGCCGATGCATCGGGGACGACCCTGAACACACCCTGACCGGCCGCGGGGACCACGCGGGGGGACAGCCCTGATGTGCGCGCGCCCCGCGCAGAGGCATGCTTGGACCCGAGCACATCAGCCCGGCACGAGGAGAGACCCGGTGACGGATACGGCGACCGAGACGCCGCGGCTCTACCGCGGCCGGGACCGGCTGCTGTCCGGTGTCGGCTCAGGGCTCGCGCGCCACCTCGGCATCGACCCGGTGGTGACCCGGCTCGCGCTGCTCGTCCTCAGCATCACCGGTATCGGCATCGCCGTGTACCTCGCCCTCACCTTCTTCGTCCCGGTCGAACCCGAGACCCCGCCGGACGCCGCGCCGGACGCCGCGGCGGACGGGACCGGCGCCCGCGACGCCCGCGCCCGGAAAAAGGGCCGCGACATCGGGCAGCTCCTCGCCTACCTCGCCCTCGCCGGCGGGTTCGCCGCCCTGTTCCTCCTCTTCGGCGGGATCTTCGACCCGTTCCTGTGGTTCATCATCTTCGGGACGCTGGGCGCCACCATCCTGTGGCAGCAGGCCAACCCCGCACTGCGCGACGAATGGGTCAGCACGACCGCGTTCCGCAACCGCAAGAGCTGGGTGCGCACCGGCGCCGGGGTCCTGCTCGTCGGGACCGGCGTCATCGGCTTCCTGATCTTCCAGCAGCAGCTGTCCGAGGCGCGCGCCGGACTCACCTTCGCCTTCACGATGCTCTCCGGCATCGCGCTCATCGCCGCGCCGTGGATCGTCGGGCTGATCCGCGAACGCGACAAGGAGCGCCGCGAGCGCATCCGCAGCCAGGAGCGCGCCGAACTCGCCGCGCACATCCACGACTCCGTGCTGCACACCCTGACCCTCATCCAGCGGCGCAGCGACGACGCGCGCGAGGTGCAGCGCCTCGCCCGCGTCCAGGAGCGGGCCCTCCGCAGCTGGCTCTACCAGCGCCCGGCCGACGCCGAGACCACCATCACCCCCGGCCTCGAACGCGTCGCCGCCGAGGTCGAGGAGGCGCACGCCGTCCCAATCGAGGTGGTCTGCGTCGGCGACTGCCCGATCGACGACGGGATCCGCGCGGCCCTCCAGGCGGCGCGCGAAGCCATGGTGAACGCCTCCAAGTACTCCGGCGAGGACAGCATCTCGGTGTTCGGCGAGGTGGCCGACGACGAGGTGCTGATCTTCGTGCGCGACCGCGGTGCGGGCTTCGACCTCGCGGCGGTCCCCGACGACCGCATGGGCGTCCGCGGATCCATCATCGGCCGCATGGAGCGCCACGGCGGCAGCGCCCGCATCCGCACCGGGCCCGGCGACGGCACCGAGGTCCAGCTGCGCATGCCGCGCATCAAAGACGCCGAGTGACGCGGGCCTTCCCCGCGCGACTACGGCCGGTAGCGGCCGACCGGATGCCGAACACGCGCAGACCTCGGTAGAGTCCAAGGTGTGGCAGACGACAGCAGCTTCTCCAGTGGTGCCCGCATCCCGCGCGTCGTCATCGTGGACGACCACCGACTCTTCCGCAGCGGCGTGCGCGGCGAACTCGGCGACGCCGTCGAGCTCGTCGGCGAGGCCGGCGACGTCGACAGCGCCGTCCGCGTCATCGGCGACGTCCAGCCCGACCTCGTGCTGCTCGACGTCCACCTGCCCGGCGGGGGCGGTGTCGAGGTCCTGCGCCGCGTCCTCGCCCAGCACCCGGAGATCCGGTTCCTCGCACTGTCGGTGTCCGACGCCGCCGAGGACGTCATCGGCGTGGTCCGCGGCGGCGCGCGCGGCTACGTCACCAAGACCATCTCCGGCAAGGAGCTGACCACCGCCATCGTGCGCGTGGCCGACGGCGACGCCGTGTTCTCCCCGCGCCTGGCCGGGTTCGTGCTCGACGCGTTCGCCGCCACCGACGCCCCGCCAATGGACCCCGAGCTCGACCGCCTCACCCAGCGCGAACGCGAGGTCCTGCGGCTCATCGCACGCGGCTACGCCTACAAGGAAGTCGCCAAGGAGCTGTTCATCTCGGTCAAGACCGTCGAGACCCACGTCTCCTCGGTCCTGCGCAAGCTCCAGCTCTCCAACCGCCACGAGCTCAGCCGCTGGGCCACCGCCCGCAAACTCGTCTGACGCCGCGGCGGCAGGCGGGGGCGGCGACAGGGCTCGACGGGGCCTTCGGAACCACAGGAGGCCGTTAATGGACGAACTACGCGGCGACCGCGCCGTCTGGCGATTCGACGGCGAGTCCATCGCCATCCGCTACACCACGCGCCGGTTCGGCGACCACCTCTTCAAGGCGCTGGTCCACTGCGACATGCCGGTGAACGCCGTCGCCGCCGTCGACTTCCAGCCCGGTGCCGGCCGGAAAAAGGGCTGGATCATGCACCTCCGGCTGCGCGAGCGCACCGACCCCTACTCGGTGCAGGGCGCCGCACTGGCGAAGGACCTCCAGCCGTTCCTGATCACCGGGCCGGCGAAGACCGAATTGCTGGCCGAGTACTACGCCGAGCAGATCGCGTTCTCCGTCGACAACGCCGCGGCCGACCCGCCGCCCGACACCGCCACCCGGCTGGTGCCGCAGGTGCCGCTGCACATCCAGACCTCCGAGGGGACAGCGGCGTTCGACGGTTCGGTGCTGCGGTTCGTGTGGTCCGGGTCCGAGGCCGCCTCGCGCAAGCGCAAGCAGCAGCGGCGCGAGTTCCCCCTCGATGCCATGACGAGCGTCGAGTGGATCCCGTCGGACGGGTGGGAGTACGGCCACCTGCGCGCGAACGTGCGCGACGCAGCGGACAACGTGTCGGCGAAGCCCAAGAACGACTTCTCCTGCCTGCTCTTCGACGAAGGCAAGGAGACCTCCGCGTCGCTGCTGATGGCGGCGACCGTCACCGCGCACCTGTGGGCCCGCGAGGGGCGGCCCGGTGTCGGGTCAGGGGCCGGCCGGCCGCCGGCCCTCGAATCCGGGGACGCGGCGGCGCCCGCCCCGGCCGGGCCGGCGACCGACACCGGGTGGATCTACGCGCAGATCGAGGCCCTCGGCGGGCTGCACGCCAAGGGCGTCCTCACCGACGACGAGTTCACGGCGAAGAAGGCCGAACTCCTCGGCCGCATCTGAGGGAACCCCTGCGCCCGAGGCACGCCCCCGGCGTCCCGCGGTCCGCGGGACGCTCAGTGCAGCGCGTCGAGCATGCGGTCCAGGAACACCTCGGAGTCCGTCTCGGTGACCAAGGTGACCTTGGGCCGCTCGTCCGAGGTGTTCGGGAGGTCGCGCAGGTCGGCGATTGTCAGGCCGCGCGTGTGCTCGCCCTTCAACTCCACCCGCACCGCCGTGCGCACCGACTCGGTCGTGATCGCCGGGTCGAGCAGGACGGCGGCCGCCAGCGGGTCGTGCATCGCGCAAGCCCGCTCCCCGTAGATGTGGGTGTAGTAGCCCGAGTAGAAGTCCAGGAATCCGGACGTGCGCTGCGCGCGGTCGCCCTGGAACTCCGCCAGCCGGGCCAGCCACGGCTCGCGCGCCACCGCGCGCATCGTCACGTCGAGCGCCACCAGGGTCAGGTCGAACCCGGCGCCGAGCACGACCTCGGCGGCCTCCGGGTCGTTGCTGATGTTCGCCTCCGCCCACGGGGTGACGTTGCCGGGGACGCGAACCGCGCCGCCCATGACGACCACCCTGCGGAGCAGCGACGGCAGCTCGGGTTCCAGGTTGAGGGCCAGCGCGATGTTGGTGAGCGGGCCCACGGCGAGCAGGTCGATCTCGCCCGGCGCCGAACGCGCCGTCCGCACCAGCAGCTCGGCCGCCGACTCCGCGACGGCGCGGGCCTGCGCCGGCTCGGTCTCGACGTCACCCAGGCCGTTCGCGCCGTGGACCTTCTCGGCGAGGTGCGGCGGCTGCACGAGCGGGCGCGCGGCGCCCTTCGCGACCGGGACGTCCGGCCGACCGTACAGCCGCAGCAGGCGCAGGGCGTTGTCGGTGGTGACCTCGACCGAGTTGTTGCCGTAGACCGTCCCCAGCCCGACCAGCTCGACGCCGGGGTCGGCGGTCAGGTAGGCCAGGGCCACCGCGTCGTCGATCCCCGGGTCGCAGTCCACGAACACCCGCATGATTGCTGTTCCTCCCGATCCACCCGATTCCACGCAAACCCCTAGAGCTTAGATCTGCGGCGATACCGTTCCGAACCCGCCCCGGCCCCGGGCTGCGGCGCCCCGCCGGCGCCCGCTCGGACGACCCCGCACCCGCGGCGCGGCGAGCCCCGTAGGCTTGACGGGTGTCTTCCGAAGAGCTCCTCCTCCACGGTCTGAACGAACCCCAGCGCACCGCTGTCACCCACAGCGGAAGCCCGCTGCTGATCGTCGCGGGCGCCGGTTCGGGGAAGACCAGGGTCCTCACCCACCGCATCGCCCACCTGCTCGCCGAGCGGGGCGCCCGGCCCGGTGAGATCCTCGCCATCACCTTCACCAACAAGGCCGCGGCGGAGATGAAGGAGCGCATCGAGAAGCTGCTCGGCGCGCGCATCGCGAAGTCCATGTGGGTGATGACGTTCCACTCGGCGTGCGTCCGCATCCTGCGCCGCGAAGCGTCCCGGCTCGGCTACCCGAGCAGTTTCACCATCTACGACTCGGCCGACTCCCAGCGGCTCATGCAGCTGGTCTGCCGCGAACTCGATCTGGACCCCAAGCGGTTCCCGCCCCGGTCGTTCTCGGCCCAGGTGTCCAACCTGAAGAACGAACTGGTCGACTACGACACGTTCGAGGGGCAGGCGCAGAGCGAGCAGGAGAAGAAGCTCGCGGAGGCGTACAAGCTCTACCAGCAGCGGCTGCACCAGGCCGGCGCCATGGACTTCGACGACCTCATCATGGTCACGGTCAACCTGCTCCAGATGTTCCCCGACATCACCGAGTACTACCGGCGCCGGTTCCGGCACATCATGGTCGACGAGTACCAGGACACCAACCACGCCCAGTACGCACTCATCCGCGAGCTCGTCGGCGACGCCGAGCCCGACGCGGTGGTGCCGCCACCGGAGCTGTGCGTCGTCGGCGACGCCGACCAGTCCATCTACGCGTTCCGCGGCGCGACCATCCGCAACATCCTGGAGTTCGAGCGCGACTACCCGACAGCGCGCACCGTCCTGCTGGAGCAGAATTACCGGTCGAGCCAGAACATCCTGACCGCGGCGAACACCGTCATCTCGCAGAACGCCGACCGCAAGGCGAAGAACCTGTGGTCGGAGCGGGGGACCGGGCCGTCCATCACGGGGTACGTCGCCGACAACGAGCACGACGAGGCGGCGTTCGTCGTCGGCGAGATCGACAAGCTGACCGACGACGGTGTGTGCGCCCCGGGCGAGGTCGCGGTGTTCTACCGGACCAACGCGCAGTCCCGTGTCTTCGAGGACGTGTTCATCCGCACCGGCCTGCCGTACAAGATCGTCGGCGGTGTGCGCTTCTACGAGCGCAAGGAGATCCGCGACATCCTCGCTTACCTGCGCGTCCTCGCCAACCCCGAGGACACGGTCAGCATGCGCCGGATCCTGAACGTGCCCAAGCGCGGCATCGGCGACCGCGCCGAGGCGTGCGTCGAACTGTTCGCGGCGCGCGAGCGGATCTCCTTCGCGCAGGCGCTGCGCCGGGCCGAGGAGGCGCCGGGCCTGGCGACCCGTTCGCTGAAGTCGGTGCGGGAGTTCACGGCGCTGCTGGACGAACTCGGCGCGCTGGTCCCCGAGAGCAGCCCCGCGCAGGTCGTCGAGGCGGTCCTGCACCGCACCGGGTACCTGTCGGAACTGGCGAACTCCAAGGACCTCCAGGACGAGAGCCGGGTGGAGAACCTGGAGGAGTTCGTGGAGGTCGCCAGGGAGTTCGAGAACACCTTCGCCGCCCCGCCGCCGTGGGACGAGGAGCCCGAGGAGGCGGCGTCCGGATCCGGTGAAGACGGGGGCGGGCCCGAGGCGGACGCCGCCGAGGCGCCGCCGACCCTGGTCGACTTCCTGGAGCAGATCTCACTGGTCGCCGACGCCGACCAGATCCCCGACGCCGACGAGCACGGGGGAGTCGTCACCCTCATGACGCTGCACGCGGCGAAGGGCCTGGAGTTTCCGGTGGTGTTCCTGACCGGGATGGAGGACGGGGTCTTCCCGCACATGCGGACACTGGGCGACCGGGTCGCGCTGGAAGAGGAGCGGCGCCTCGCCTATGTCGGGATCACCCGTGCGCAGGAACGCCTGTACCTGAGCCGCTCCGCTGTACGCAGCGCGTGGGGCACCCCTTCGTACAATCCCGCGTCGCGGTTCCTCGATGAGATCCCGAACGCCCTGGTGGACTGGCGCCGCGCGGAGTCGACGCTGCCCGGTGCGGGCGGCACGAGGTCGCGGATGAACCCGCCGGCGCGGCGGCCGGCGCAGGCCGTGCCGACCCTGAGCGTCGGTGACAAGGTCAACCACGACGCGTTCGGGCTGGGAACGGTGCAGCTCGTCGACGGCGCGGGCGACAAGACGAAGGCCCGCATCGACTTCGGTGCCGACATCGGGGAGAAGGACTTCCTGGTGAAGTTCGCGCCGATCGAGAAGCTGTAGCCGGTGCGGCGGGCGGCCCGCGCGGTGCACCCGGTGCGGGCGGCGCACCGGTCGGCCGCGTGGGAGTGAAAAAATCGGCGCGAAGCACGGCCGTGAGGATGTACTCTGGTGGAACCGAGCGAAACGAACGCGGGAACCCCCGCGGGCGAGCCGGTTCTCCCCACTCCGACACTTTGGTCTGAGCACGCTCCGGCCGGATGTAGAGTGGGACCACTGCCGAGAAGACATCAGGTCCTTGACCGGGTGGCATCTCGAAGGTAAGTTTGAAGGGTTGGCCCAAAAACGGAAGCTGTCTGCTAAGCTCCGGTACGGGAAACCACAGCAGTACATAACCGAGGCACCGTCCTTGCGGAAGAGCTCGAATCCTCCTGAATTTCAGCTGATTCTGAGTTTGTATGCGGGTGTGCGGGTTGTTTCTTGAGAACTCAACAGCGCGTGTTCGATTTTCTTTAAGCCAAAGTTTGTTTTGGCCCCGTCCACCCGTACCCCGTTCGGGGTGTGTGGTGGTGGGATTCCTTTGATTGACAATGATGGTCCGCCAGGACCATGTCGGTCAGGGTTCGCCTTCACAATGGTTTGACCACC
>NZ_PYGA01000018.1 GCF_003014485.1 Murinocardiopsis flavida
ACCCGGTCCCATTTCGAACCCGGTCGTTAAGCTTTCCAGCGCCGATGGTACTGCCTCCATGGTGCGGGGTGGGAGAGTAGGTCGCCGCCGGACATCTTTTTGGAGCGGGCGACCCCTGTGGGGGTTGCCCGCTTCTTTTTGTTGTGCGGGTTTGTGGGTTGTGGGGGGTGCCGTGGGGCGCCCCCCTTTTTTTGTTGTGCGGAGGGAGTGGGGACGGACTCCCTAACGCATGAACTCCTGGTCAGTCCGGTTTGCGGAGGGCGCCGTCTTCGACGGAAACGCCGGCATTCGGGCCGCCTGGCGGGCAGTGGTCGCCGTTGGGACGCTTCATCGACGGTGTGACCGTGACGCGGTCGTCCATCAGCTCTGAACCGTTGGTGTCAAAGAGGACCAGGCGTACTTCCACGGGTTTGGTGGGTAGGTCCTCGACATCCGCGAATCCGTTGAGGTCGCCGGTCGGAGATGCGCGTGAGACGCACACCCCGTCGTCGCACTGTGCGGGGCCGGGCGAAGTCGAGGTGTGGAGACGGATATCGGGTTCCTTGCAGGAGCCGTCCCAGCACACTGTCATGGTCGCGGTGGACACATCGGCCGCATGACGCTCTGCGATGGTGACCGACACTCCCTTCGGAGCTCCGATCAGGGTGCATGGTTCCTTGGTCCCGGTCGTTGAGCCGTTGCCGCAGGCGACGACCGCGCACAGCGCGGCGACGGCCAGCCCCGCCCTCGTTGGCAGGGGCGCCAAGCGTCCGGGAGTGGTGACAGGCATCTGATCCCTCGCTTCGTGACGTGCCGTGGCGGACACTTGCAGGGCCCTGCGGCATGGTCCCGGCTCGTCCCTTCTCGGTTCGACGCATTGGTCGCCGTGAAGGGCTCATCGTTGTCGGGGTTTCGAGCGGCGGGCCTCGGCCCTCATCGGCTGCCCTCGCCCGCGCTCACGGTGGTCGACGCGCACCGGAAGGCGAGCGGGACTCCGCGCCATCGCGCGTCCGGTTCGATGCCGCCGGGGTTCGGGAGCCCGCCCGCCGTTGTTGCTTTTCGCTCGACTGGCAGCTCGCCCGGCAGAGCTGGCACCTTGCCCGGCAGAGGGTGCGCGCGATGCAGGTCGGTGGGACACGGGGGATACCTCGTCTTGGCTGGTGCCGACTGCGCGTTAGCGGGGTCGGTCGCGCGCTAGCGGTATCGGCTGCGCGTTGGCGGTATCGGCTGCGGGTGGTGGGCTCTGACCTTGTATCCTTCGGCGCATCCACTGACATGGCCCCCGATGCCACCACCGAGGAAGTGCTATTCCCGTGACGACTCCGGACCCGAGCGAGCTGACCGCCCAGTACGACCGCGCGCTTCGCGACTACGACGCCCTTGTCGGGCGCGGTCTCTCCTTGGACCTCACCAGGGGCAAACCAGCGCCGGAGCAACTCGACCTTGCCGCTGACCTGCTGACCCTCCCGAACGGCGAGTACACCGCCCCCGACGGCACCGACTGCCGGAACTACGGCGGGCTCCAGGGCCTGCGCGAACTGCGGGAGATCTTCAGCGGGCCGTTGCAGGTGCCCGCCGAGCAGCTCGTCGCGTCGGACAACTCCAGCCTCGCGCTGATGCACGACAGCATCGTCCACGCGCTCCTCAGCCCCGTGCCGGGTGCCGTCCGCCGGTGGGCGGACGAGCCCAGGGTCGCGTTCCTCTGTCCTGTCCCGGGCTATGACCGCCATTTCGCACTGTGCGAGCGCTTCGGCATCGAGATGATCCCGGTCCCGATGACGCCCGACGGGCCGGACATGGCGGTCGTCGAGGAGTTGGTCGCCGGTGACGCGCAGATCAAGGGGATCTGGTGCGTCCCGAAGTACAGCAACCCCGATGGCACCACCTACAGCGACGAGACCGTGCGACGGCTCGCCGGGATGCCGACGGCGGCTCCCGACTTCCGGATCTTCTGGGACAACGCCTACGCGGTGCACGATCTCACCGAGGACGCTGTGCAGATCGCCGACATCCTCGCGGCCTGCGCGGCGAGCGGCAACACCGATCGCGCGCTGGTGTTCGGTTCGACCTCGAAGGTGACGCTGGCGGGTTCCGGTGTCGCGTTCTTCGGTTCCGCACCGGACAACGTCGCCTGGTATCTCGGGTGCACGGCCAAGCGCACCATCGGCCCGGACAAGCTCAACCACCTCCGCCACCTGAAGTTCCTCCGCGACGAGGACGGGCTGCGCGCGCACATGGCTCGGCACCGCGCCATCATCCGGCCGAAGTTCGACGCCGTCGAGCGGATCCTCAGCGAGCAGCTGGGCGGTACCGGGCTGGCGTCCTGGTCGAAGCCTTTGGGGGGCTACTTCGTCAGCCTCGACGTGCCTGAGGGATGCGCGGGGCAGGTCGTGAGCCGGGCCGCCGCGGCGGGGATCGCGCTGACCCCGGCCGGCGCCACCCACCCGTACGGCGACGACCCCGCCGACCGCACGATCCGCGTCGCCCCCACCTACCCCGCCCTCGGTGATGTGGCGGCCGCTGTGGAAGGGCTCGCGATCTGCGTGCGCCTCGTCGCCACCGAGCAGCGGCTGAAGGCCGCCGAGTAGGATCCGCTGCGGGGTGGGTGCGATCCGGCCGGATCGCACCCACCCCCATAGCACCCAAGCGGGAACGTCCCCGCCGCAGTTTCGTCGCAGACCCGGCAGTGAGTTCGGAGGGCGTCATGGCCGAGGAGAGGCAGGGGCCGCTGCCGCCCGGCCAGAGCGGTGCCCCACTGCGCCGTTTCGGGCTGCCGCAGTTCGCCGCGGTGCGCCCGGTCGTCCCCGATCGTCCGGTGATCACGGTGGGCGGCACCGTGCGGGCGCCCATGCAGGTGGCCGTCGCGGAGGTGCTGGCGCTGCCCGGACGGCGGTCCGCGCAGCGGAGCGACCTCCACTGCGTGACGACGTGGAGCGCCACAGGGCTCGAATGGGGCGGAGTGCCGTTCGCCGCTGTGCACGAATGGCTCGCGCAGCGGGTGGAGCCCCACCCCAAGTGCGCATGGGTCGTCTTCACCGGACTCGACGGGTACCGCAGCTGCCTGCGGCTCGATGACGCCCTCGCCGATGACGTGCTGCTCGCCGACACCCTCCACGGCGAGCCCCTTTCGCCGGATGAGGGCGCACCGGTGCGGCTGGTCGTCCCCGCGCACTACGGGTACAAGAGTGTCCGCCACGTGTGCGCCGTGGAGTACAGGACCCGCTACGACTCCGGTTCCGTCGGCTGGATCGGACACCGCCGCGCCCGGATCTCGCACGAAGAACGCGGCCCGCTCCTGCCCGGATGGGTGTGGCGGCCGGTGTGGCGCGGCATGATCCCCGGTGTGCGGCGGCGGTACGCGCGCTTCGATGGCAGACCCCGGCGCTTCGGCGCCTGAACCCGGTACGCCGCGGGCGGTATCGATCGGCCGGGGTTTTCCCGGTTCGCGTGGCTTTGCGGGCGTCTGTGGGCAGAATCCTGCTATGGGTCAGAAGGCGTTGGTGGCGGCCGTTACCGCCGGTGTCGTCATGTGGGCTGCTCAGGGGTGTGTGCAGGAGCTCCAAGGCGGGCCGGAGGGCCCTTCCACCACGGCCCCGAGTTCGGATCCGGGGGAGGACCCCGGTTCGCCCGGCGGGTCGGCGTCGCCGTCCCGGGCGCCCTCAGGGGAGCCGGACGGCCCCGGGGGCTCCGGCGGTGGCGACGGCGGCAGCGATGGAAACGGCGGCGGCAACGGCAGCGGGCAGGGCGGCGGCAAGGGCGGCGATTCGGGGGCCGGGTCGGGCGGGGGCGGTCGGGTCGACGGCGACCCCGATACCGAAATCGACGTTCCGGGCAGTGAGCCCGGCAAACCCGCGGACCTGGTGGCCGTCATCGAGAAGGCGGTCCTCACCCGGGCCACGGCCAACTTCGACGCCACGGCTTCGCTGAACGGGATGCGCCGGGCCGAGGCGTCCGGCGGCTACGCGTTCCGCTCCGAGGAGCGGGTCGACTTCGCCGTGGACCTCGACATGCGCGCCCGCGGCGGGGGCGACTACTCCGCGCGCGCCGTTGCGGAGGACAGCGCGTTCTACCTCAAACCCCCGACGACAGAGGACATGCCCAAGGGGAAGTCGTGGGTGCGGCGCTCCCGGGCCGACTTCGAGGACCCGCCGGAACCGCGGGCACTGTACGCCGAGGTCATCAGGGCGGTGTCGGGCATCCGCGACTGGAGCATGATCGCGGGGGCGAGCGACCTGGTGCCGGCGGGGCCGCGCACCGTCGAAGGCGTCCGCGGCCGCGGGTACCGGGCGGAGTTCCCGGTGGTCGAGGGCATGGGCCACGTCAGCGGCAAGGGAGGGGCGTGGCGGGTGTTGCAGGACCTCTACGCCCAGGGCGTACGCGATATCGCGTTCACGGTGTGGGTCGACGACGACTACCTGCCGGTCGCCGTCCTCGTCCAGATGGACACCGACGAGGGCCCCGGCCACGTCGACCTGCGGTTCTCCGACTGGGGCGACGACATCACGCTGCCCGTTCCCGCGAAGCGCGACGTGTGGCGCCGGTCGTGATCCCGCCCACGCCGCTCCCGCGGCCCCGCCGGTGCCCTGCGGTGGCGGGCGGAGCGGGCGGCGATCGCCCGGTCGGGTGCGCACGGGCGCGCACGAGGGCATAGGCTCACTTGTCAGGCGGTGACCAGCGAGCGTGAGGTAGGGGTGCAGGGACTGGTGGCGACCATCAGCGCGGCGGAGCAGATCAGGCGGTACACGCTCGGGAACGGTCTGCGCCTGGTGACCGCACCGGCCGCCACGGGGCAAGTGGCGGCGGTCAATCTCTGGTACGGGGTCGGTTCGCGGCACGAGGTGCCCGGCAAGACCGGGTTCGCGCACCTGTTCGAGCACTTGATGTTCCAGGGCAGCGGCACGGTGTCCAAGGGCGAGCACTTCGACGCCGTCGAGCGGCTCGGCGGCGAGATCAACGCCTCGACGTCCACGGACCGCACCAACTACTACGAGACCGTGCCCGAGCACGCGCTCGACCTCGTCCTGTGGCTGGAGGCCGACCGCCTCGCCACGCTCCGCGAGGGCATGACCCAGGAGGTCCTCGACAACCAGCGCGACGTTGTGAAGAACGAGCGCCGCCAGCGCTACGACAACGTGCCGTACGGCACCGCGCTGGAACGCATCCTGCGGCTCGGGTACCCCGAGGGCCACCCGTACCACCACCCGACCATCGGTTCGATGGCCGACCTCGACGCCGCCGACCTCTCCTACGTCCTGGCGTTCCACGAGCGCCACTACGGCCCCGACAACCTCGTGCTGACGGTCGTCAGCGACCTCGACCCCGACGACGTCCGCGACCGCGCCGAACGCTACTTCGGCGGGATCCCGGCGCGGCCCGAGGCGGCCACGGCGCCCGACCCGACCCTGGCCGGCCCCATCGGCGGCCCCGTTGTCGACTCGGTCACGGCCGCTGTGCCCGCGCCGGCCGTCTTCCTGGGGTTCCGCGTCGGCGAGTACGGCGGGCGCGAGTTCGACGTCATGCACCTCGCCTCGGCCGTTCTCGGCCAGGGGCAGGGCAGCAGGCTGTACCGGCGGCTGGTGGTCGAACGCGGCCTGGCCGTCGACGACGGCGGCTCGGCGGCCGACATCCTGCCGTTCCGCTACACACCGAGCCTGTTCCTCGTCAGCGCCATCGCGCGCGACGGGATCGGCGGCGACGAGCTCGAATCCGCCATCCTGGAGGAGATCGAGCGCCTCGCCGAGGGCGTCACCGAGGAGGAGCTGGAGCGGGCGCGGGCGGTCCTCGAACGCGACCACCTGCAATCCATCTCCGGCCCGAGCGGGCTCGCCGACACCATCGGGAGCTGCACGCAGCTGTTCGACGACCCCGCGCTCGCCTACACCTGGCCGCAGCGCTGGAACGGCATCACCCCCGATGAGGTCGCCGGCTTCGCCAAGCGGCTCCTCACCGCGGAGAACCGCCTCGCCGTGCGCTTCTCGCCGCCTGCGGAGGACGACTCCGCCGACGAGTCCGCCGACGGCGCCGCCGCCGACTCCTGAGTCCGGCCCCGCCGCCCAGCCCCATCACCCGACGCCGATCCGACGCCGAAGAGAGAGTCGCAGTCCACATGCTCCAGTCCCGCCCCGTGCCCGGTGCCCCGAAGCCCTACACGTTCCCAAGGCCGCGCCGGGTCCAGGTCGGCGGCGGGACCGTCGTCGCCATCGACGTCCCCGGGCAGCTCTACGCGTCGGTGCGGCTCGTGCAGCGCTCCGGCGGGGCCGCGGAGCCGCTGGACCGCATGGGTGTCGCCACCCTCACGGGGGAGGCGCTGGAGGACGGCATCCTCGGCGACAGCTCGCTCGCACCGGCGCTGGAGCGCCACGGCGCCGAGTGGGCGTGCCGGGTGAGCTGGGACTCCTTCGTCACCGGTGTCGACGCCCCGGTGAACCGCATCACCGACGCCACGGCGCTGTTCGCCGAGGCGCTGCGCACACCGGCGCTGCGCGCCGACGACGTCGTGCGGCGCCGCGACCAGCTGGTGGAGCGGTTCGCGCTGGAGAACTCCATGGCGTCGACGCTGGCGGCCCGCTCCATCGGCGGGCAGTTGTTCAGTGGCCGCTACGCCACCCCGCTGGGCGGCGGCCCGGCGCGGCTGCGGGCGCTCACCCCGGAGTCCGTCGCGGACTTCCACACGTCGACCATCGCGTCGGTCGCGGGAACCCTTGTCGTGGTCGGCGACCTCGCCGGTGTGGACCTCGAGGCGCTGGGCCGGACGGTGTTCGGCGACGCGGCGCCCGCTGTGGCGCAGCCGGTCGCGGCCCCCGGCACGGGCGACGGCGAGCGGCCCCGCATCGTGGTGCTCGACAGGCCGGGTTCGGTGCAGTCGGCGCTGGTGCTCGCGCACCGCGCCCCGTCGCGCGCCGAGATCGACCTGGTGCCGGCCGAGAGCGCGGGCGAGGTCCTCGGCGGCATGTTCAACTCCCGGCTCAACATGGAGCTGCGCGAGCGGCTCGGCTACACCTACGGTGTGGGGTGCCGGTTCGACCTGCGCCGCGACGCCGGGGTGTTCTACATCAGCACCCAGGTCGAGGCGCCCACCACGGCGCACTCGATCAGCACGACGCTCGCCGAGATCGAGCGCCTGCGCTCCGACGGCGCGAACGAGGGCGAGCTGACCTCGGTGAAGGAGTCGAACACGGTGGGGCTGCCGGTGGCGTACTCGACGTCGCGGGCGCTGGCGTCCGCGCTCGTGGAGATCGTCGTGCACGACCTCCCCGAGGACCACGTCGACCGCCTGCGCGCCGGGTACGAGCGGCTGACGGCCGAGGAGCTGCACGCGGCGGCGGAGCGCTACCTCCGCCCGGAGGAGGCGGTCATCATCGTCGCGGGCGACGCCGGCGAGTTGCGCGGGTCGCTGGAGGACCTGGACGTCGGCCCGGTCGAGGTGCGCGACCCCGAGACTCTGTGGGGTTGAGCCGGTTTTAACCCTCCCTGTGGCGGCTAGACCATTTGGGGATGACCGGCGCCGTATGCGCGGGTCTTGACAGAAACAGATAACGAAACCGAAGCTAAGTGGTCCTGATCGTGCAAGTACCCCCTCCGACCTCCGCTTTAGCTGATATAACGAGTGATCCGTCCACCGTTTGGCGCGCTAGCCCCCGTAAGACTCCGCAGGAGGCCACCGTGGCCCGTGATCTGACGCAGTAGAAGCCGTGTCCTCCATCGATGAACCCCAGGCCGACTCGGCGGCGGCGACGCCGCCCGATTCGGCGCGCCCGGCCACCCTGGAGGCCGCTCCCGAGGAGCGGGTCCTCGCGGGCCGCTACAAGTTCGACGCCGAGGTGGCGCGCGGCGGCGTCGGCACGGTGTGGCGGGCGACCGACCTCGTCCTCGACCGCGAGGTCGCGGTCAAGGAGCTGCGGCTGCCCACCGACCTCAGCGAGGCCGAACGCGAGTCGCTGCTGCGCCGCACCACCCGCGAGGCGCGGGTCGCCGCCAAGCTGGCGCATCCGAGCGTGGTCACCGTCCTCGACGTCGTGAACGAGGACGACCGCCCGTGGATCGTCATGGAGTTCCTGGTGGCGCGCACCCTCCAGGAGATCATCGAGGTGGCGGGGCCGCTGCCGTACCCGCGGGTCGCCGAGATCGGCATGCAGCTCATCGGCGCGCTGAAGGCGGCGCACGACGAAGGCATCATCCACCGCGATGTGAAGCCCGAGAACGTGATGATCAGCGAGGAGGGGCGGGTCGTCCTCACCGACTTCGGGCTGGCGGCCTGGACCGGTGAGTCCGCGCTGACCAGTTCGGGGCGCATCGTGGGGTCGCCGTCCTACATCCCGCCGGAGCGTGCGAAGGCCGGGCCCGTGGGCCCGGCGTCGGACCTGTGGTCGCTGGGCGCCACGCTGTACGCCGCGGTCGAGGGCCACCCGCCGTACAACCGCAAGGGCTACATCGCCATCCTGCGGGGCGACGAGCTCGACGAACCGGCGCCGGCCGAGCACGCAGGGGCGCTCGCCCCGGTGCTGGCCGGTCTGCTGCACGTGAAGCCCGAGGACCGGCTCACCGGCGACAACGCCGAGAAGATGCTGCGCATCGCCGCTCTCGCGCCGTGGGCGCCGGAGACCAGCCCCGAGTCGGCGGCGAAGTCCGCTGCCGAGTCGGCGCCGCCGGCCCCGCTGGTACCCGCGCCCGGTGCGGGCGACGACGACCCTCCGGCCGCCCCTGAGGGCGCGGCCGACGACGGCTCCGACACCGCCGAGGAATCCGGCGGCGACTCCGGCGACGAACCGGACCAGTCCGGCGACGACCGGTTGGACCACACCGCGCGGGAGCACTTCCGGGCGGGCGCCAGCGTGCTCCGCCACAACGTGAAGGAGTCGGTCTCCGAGCTGCACGACTCGGTGTCGTCCCTCCAGGAGCGCATGCGCGAGCACCGCCCCGAGTCGGTCAACCACCTGCTGACCTCCATCAGGGAGTCGACCGACACGATCGGCCTGACCAGCAGTGGGCGCCATGGCGGGCGCAAGAAGCCGAGCCCCATGGTGATCGGGGTCGTCGTGGCGGTGGTGGCGCTGCTGGCGCTGATCCTGTGGGCGCTGCTGTTCCGCATCGGCGGCTGAGCGGCCGGGGCACGCTGACACGTCCCACTGGCACAGAGCCCCGCTGACACGGTGATGAGGCGCGAGGATGGGATCCCCGCGCCTCTCGCGCTGGTAGGGCCGACGGGATTCGAACCCGCACTGGCAGAGACCTAAACTCTGTGCCTCCTACCGGTTGGGCTACGGCCCTTTGACGCGCCTCATGCTAGCGGTTTCCGCGGTCGGGCGCCGCTCTCGCGGGGCGCCCCGCGAGAGCGGCGCCCGACCGGCGGTTCACACCCCGAGGTCGCGCTTGATGCGGTCGACGTGGCCGGTGGCCTTCACGTTGTAGTACGCCTTGTCGACCGTGCCGTCGGCGTTGATGACGAACGTGGACCGGATGACCCCTTGGACGACCTTGCCGTAGTTCTTCTTCTCGCCGAACGCCCCGTAGGCGCGCAGCGCCTCCTTGTCCGGGTCGGCGAGCAGGGGGAAGGTGAGGCCCTCCTTGTCGCGGAACTCGGCGAGCTTGGCGGGGCTGTCCGGGGAGACGCCGAGGACGGTCAGCCCGGCCTTGTCGAAGTCGCGGAAGTTGTCGCGGAAGTCGCAGGCCTGGGTCGTGCAGCCCGGGGTCATCGCGGCCGGGTAGAAGTACAGGACGACGCGGTTGCCGCCGGCCTTCAGCACCTCGCTGAGGCGGACGGGGGTGCCGTCGGCGTCGTCGAGGGTGAAGTCGGGGGCGGTGTCGCCCGGTTCGAGTCGGCCGTCGGTGGCGCTCACTGGGTCTCCTCGTCGAAGGTCGGTGCGGGGGCCGTTGTTTCGCGGGGTCCAGCCTAGTCACGGCGGGGGTGGGCCCGCGGGCGGGTGCGGGGCGGTGTCGGGGCCGGGGGCGAGGTCGGTGTGCGGGGCGCCGCACCGGGAGCCGGATCCCTTGCCCACACGGCGTCGTGGGCCGCGCTTTCGGCCGGGACGCGGCCCGTTCGCGGCCCTTCTGCGCTCGGGGTACGCCAAATGCCCCTATTCTTGGCCGAGTCGGGGAGAGCGGGCCCGTTCATGCGGGCGACCACGTGTGCGTAGACTCATGCGTCACCACCCCCGCGTCGTCAGCCGCCGACCGGCCGGAGCACACACCGCTTCGCGATTTTGGAGTCCGACAACAATGGCCGCATTCACATTGGCTGAAGTCAGGGAGCGCACCTGCAAGACGCGCGATTCCTGGTGGACCGTGTGGATGGTCGATCCGCTGGCGCTGCGACTGGTGCGGCTGGTCGCCAACCGCACCTCGATCACGCCGAGCCAGTTGACGACCGCGGCCCTGCTGTTCGGCCTCGGCGCCGCGGCGTGCTTCGCGTTCGGCTGGTGGCAGCTGCTGGTGCTCGGCGCGGTCCTGTACTACGCGTGCTTCCTGCTCGACTGCATGGACGGCAAGCTCGCGCGCCTCACCGACTCCGAGTCGCTGTTCGGGTCGTGGATGGACTACGTCTTCGACCGGTTCCGGGTGCTGGTGTGCGCCATCGCGCTGATGGGCGGCCAGTACGTCGCCACCGGCGAGGTCCTCTTCGTGTGGCTGGCGCTGGTCGTGGTCTTCCTCGACATGCTGCGGTATCTCAACGCCTTGCAGGTCTACAAGATCCGGCGGGAGATGCGGTCGCACGTCGCCGGCGTGCTGGAGCGGGCGCGGGCCACCCTGTCGATGCTGGAGCCGGCCGACCCCGCGGCCGAACCGATCGGCCCCGAGGGTGCCGGGCGCCCCATGAGCGACGCCGGCGAGCAGGCGGTGCTGCGCCACGGCATCTCCGTGCTGGATCAGATGCTGCGGACCCAGATGGAGCGCGAGAGCCGCTCCGACCGCGACGCCGGCAAGCAGCCCGATGTCCGGCTGCCAAAGGTCGACCTGCACAAGGAGTTCCGCGACCGGTTCCCGTGGTACCAGTGGTTCTGGGAGTTCCTCCGGGTGCGGCGGGTGCGCACGCACCTGGTGAGCGGCATCGAGTTCCAGGCGGCGGTGTTCATCATCGCGCCGCTGGCCGGGGCGGTGGCGCCGGGCGCGATCGCGTGGATCACCATCCCCATGGGTGTTTTGCTGATCGCGTTCGAGGTCGCGATCGTCTATAAACTGTGGCTGTCCACGCACGACTTCTTCCGTGTGGTGGACGGCATCGAAGGCGCGCTGAACCTCACGCGCCCGTCTGCGGGGGCCGACCGCGCGGAGAGTGCGGCCGGCGGCTCCTCCCAGGCGACCCTGGGGTAGTGGAAGGGACCACCGTATGGAGGAACGCGACCCTGCGGGGGAGCGCCGCGACCCGGCGAATGTGCAGGCTGAGATAGAGCGTACTCAGCAGCGGCTGGCCTGGTCGATCGATGAGCTGGTCGATCGGACCAGCCCCAAGAACGTCGCGCGCCGCGGGTGGCACCGCGTCCTCGACGCCGGCGACCAGCTCGTGGGCGAGGCCCGTGCGCTGGTCACGGGGTCGACCGCGGTGCGCCTCGACAGCCACGTCATCGAGCCGCCCGAGGGCAGCGTCCGGCTCCGTGGTGACGAAGAGGTCGTCTCGACCTATTCGACCCGCGGCCCGATCCCGCCCGAGGCCGTCCTGGTCGGCGTGGGTGTCGGCCTGGTGGTCACGGTCGGCCTGGTGATCGCCTGGCGGAAGCGGGCGAAGCGCCGCTGAGACCCGCCGACCCGGCGTCCGGCCGCGTGGTCCGACGAACGACCCCCGGCGGCCCTTTTCAGGGCCGCCGGGGGTCGTTCGTCGGAGGGCTCGGGGGCCACCGGGTCCGGGGGGTCACAGGAAGGTCCGGCCCTCGCCCCGGTAGGTGGGGACCGCGGCGGTCACCCGGTCGCCTTCGACGAGGTGCAGTGTCGGGAAGTGCTCGCACAGTTCCCCGGCCTTGGCGTGGCGCAGCCACACCAGGTCGCCGATCTCGAGGCCTTCGGCCGCGGCGCCGAGCAGCGGCGTCTGCACCTCGCCGGCGCCTTGGGTGGAGCTGTAGGACAGGCCGGCCGGCAGGTAGGGCTGGGGGAGCCGGTCGGGGTCGCCGGTCCCGGAGGCGAGGTAGCCGCCGCCCAGCGCGGTGGCGGCCCCCCTGGCGGGGCGCCGCACGATCGGCAGCGCGAACAGGGCGGCCGGGCGTCCCGTGAATGCGCTGTAGTGGTCGAACAGCCGCGGGTGGTAGAGCCCCGACCCGGCGGCGACCTCGGTGACGGCGCGTTCGCGGCTGGTGGTGTGCAGGCTGCCGGTGCCGCCGCCGTTGACGAACCGGAGGTCGGCGACCGCGCGGACGGCACGGACGATCGCCGCGCGGCGGTGGGCGAGCTCGCGGCGCGAGCGGCGTTGGACGGCGCGCAGGAAGCGGCCGTAGGCGGGATTGCCGGGCGGCAGGTCGCCGACACCGGCGATCTGCGCCTCGTACGCCATGAGCCCGTCGAGTTCGACGCCGGGGCGCCGGGTGATGGCGCGGGCGAGGCGGGCGGCCTGGGCGGGGCTGCGCACGGGGGAGCGGTGCGCGCCGATGCGCAGCCGCGGGCCGAGGGGCTGCCAGCTGGTGTCGACGTCGATGCAGAGCCGCAGGGGGCGCACCGGGTCGGGTGCGGCGCGGGCGATGAGGTCGAGGTGGGCGGGGTGGTCCACCATGAGGGTGATGGACGCCGCCGCGCGGGGGTCGGCCGCCAGGCGGGCGATGGCGCTGGTGTCGGTGGTCGGGTAGGCCACGAGGATGTCGTCGCTGAGCGGTTCGTCGCCGTCGGCGCCGGCCAGCCACAGCGCCTCGGGCAGGGTGTACGCCATGATCCCCGCGAAGCCGGGGTGTGCGAGGGCCGCGCGGATCAGGTGCCGGCAGCGCACCGACTTGCTGGCGAGCCGGATGGGGGTGCCGTTGGCGCGGCGGACGAGGTCGGCGGCGTTGCCGCGGAACGCGTCGAGGTCGACGACGGCGAAAGGGGCGCTGAGCCCGGCGGTTGCCGTTTCCAGGCGGGCGCGTTCGCTGGTGCTCATGGCGTGAGCATCCCACAGGTCGTGAATCGGATTCATGTCCGGTGGTCTCGCGGTGAGGGGCGCTGGGGCCGGATATCCTGGTGGCCAATGCCGTGGCCTGCGGGGCGACCCCGGTGCCGGCCTGTCCGCCGACCTCCCGGAGTGCCCGTCCATGTGTGCCGCGCAGAACCCCGCCGCGAGCGGTCCCGAGTTCGTGCTGACCCTGTCGTGCCCCGATACCCGCGGCATCGTCGCGGGGGTGGCGAACCTGCTCGCCGGGCACGGGTGCAACATCACGGAGAGCCAGCAGTTCGGCGACCACTACACGGGGCGCTTCTTCCTGCGCATGCAGTTCGCGGCGGAGGGCGGTCCGGGCGGGGTGGACGGGGTCGGCGAGGACGCCCTGCGCGGGGCGTTCGCGCCGCTCGCGGCGGAGTTCGCCATGGAGTGGGACCTGCGGCGGTGCGACGTCCGCCCCCGGGTGCTGCTGATGGTGTCGCGGTTCGGGCACTGCCTGAACGACCTGCTGTACCGGCAGCGAAGCGGCCTGCTGCACGCCGAGATCGCCGGTGTGGTGTCGAACCACCCCGATCTCGAATACCTGGCGCGCTCCTACGACCTCGACTTCCACCACCTGCCGGTGCGCCCCGAGACCAAGGAGCGGCAGGAGGCGCGGCTGCTGGAGTTGGTCGCCGCCCAGGACATCGACCTGGTGGTGCTGGCCCGGTACATGCAGGTGCTGTCGGCGGACCTGTGCGAGAAGTTGCCGGGCAAGGTCATCAACATCCACCACTCGTTCCTGCCCGGGTTCAAGGGCGCCCGCCCCTACCACCAGGCCCACGCGCGCGGGGTGAAGCTCATCGGCGCCACCGCCCACTACGTCACGGCCGACCTCGACGAGGGGCCCATCATCGAGCAGGAGGTCGCCCGGGTCGACCACGGCTCCAGCCCGGAGCAGTTGGCGGCGATGGGGCGCGACCTCGAGTCGCAGGCGCTGGCGCGCGCCGTCAACTGGCACGCCGAGCGCCGGGTGCTGCTGAACGGCGCGAAGACCGTGGTGTTCCGCTGACCCGCTGACCCGCCTGACCCCCAGACCCGCCTGACTCCCAGACCCCTGACCCGCTGCGGCGCGCCCGGCCGCGCCCGCCGCTTTTCTCCCGTCTTGCCGCGGTACCGGCGCGTTCCGACATCGGACGCGGCGCGACGAACCGGAAATTGAACACGGACAGTGATCATTAAGTTACATTGTGTTCACGGGTACGTGCGGTGGGTGATGCGGTCCTGCGCTGCCGCGGGGCCGCGCGGCCGCCGGGCGTCCCCGCCAATGCGGCCATGGGCCGCGCTGCCGCGGCGCACGGCGCGGCCCCGGAGTCCGGGGCGCGGCCGAGCGCGCGGCGGGTCACCCGGTGCCCCTTCGCGGGGGCGACGAACGGAGGCAGCGATGGGCGACTTCGGCAACCGCTTCGAGGACGCGGCGGGCAAGGCGAAGGAGGGCGCCGGCAAGGCGGCCGGCGACAAGGGCCTGGAGCGCGAGGGAAAGCTCGACCAGGCGAAGGCGGACGCCAAGGACGCCGCCGAGCGCGCCAAGGACAAGGCGTCCGACGCGGCCGAGAAGGTGAAGGGCGCCTTCAAGAAGAAGTGACCCCGCGCGCCCGCCCGCGCGCGGGCCGCTCCGCGCGCCGGGCCCCCGCACCGGGGGCCCGGCGGCGTGCGGCGGGCCGCACCGCCCGACCGGCGCACCGCGCCTCGACACAGGGGAGTCGGACATGACAGACACCAGCACCAATACCAGCGCCAAGGAAGCCAGGGTTCCGGAGGCCCGCGACACCGGGTCGAGCAGCGGGGGCCAGGGCGGCAAGTCGCGCGACCTCGTCACCTCCAGCGGCCGCACCTCGATCGCCGACCATGTCGTCGCGAAGGTGGCCGGCATGGCGGCCCGCGAGGTCGGCGGCGTCTACGAGATGGGCGGCGGCGCGGCCCGCGCCTTCGGCGCCGTGCGCGACCGCATGCCCGGGGGCGGCGGCACCACCAGCACGGTCGCGCGCGGCGTCAGCGTCGAGGTCGGCGAGCGCCAGACCGCCGTCGACATCCAGCTCGTGGTGGAGTACGGCGTGTCCATCCCCGATCTGGCCGGTGCGGTGCGGCGCAACGTCATCACCGGGATCGAGCGGATGACGGGGCTGGAGGTCACCGAGGTCAACATCAGCGTGGACGACATCCACCTGCCCGACGACGACTCCGGCGACGACGAGTCCGCCGAACCGCGGGTGCAATGAGCGCCGCGGACACCGAGGCCGACCTCGGCGCGGAGATCGCGGCGACGGTGCGGGGGGTCGTCGGCGTCGCCGGCCTCTCCGCCGGCGCCTTCGGCACCGTCGCCACGCCGCTGCCCGGCGGGCGGCTGGACGGCGTGGCGCTGCGCGCCGACAGCGTGCAGGTCGGCGTGGTCGTGTGGTTCGGCCACCCGATCCCCGGCGTCACCGCGCGGATCCGCGCGGCGCTGGCACCCCTGGTGCCGGACCGCGCGATCCACGTGTCCGTCGAGGACGTCGTGGCGGGCGCGCCGCAGGACGGCGGGCCCGCGGCGCCGGCGGCCGAGCGCGGCGGTGCGGGGCGCTGACGCGGTGCGGGCGGCGGGCATGCGCGCCGAGCGGCGGGCACCGCCCCTGCCGGGCCGGCGGCCGCGTTGGACGGGCGGCGTGCGGCGCCGGCCGAGGACAGGAACGGATGAGGGGTGAGGGCCATGTGGTCGATCGCAGGGCTGGCCTTCGGGTCGGTACTCGGGTTGGCGGCGTACTTCGGCGGGTTCGGGGCGTTCGCGCTCGTCCTGGTGCTGGGGGTCGTCGGATTCCTGGTCGGCCGGGCGTACGAGGGCGAGATCGACCTCGCCGAACTGTTCACCCGGCGCGGTTAGGCGGCCCGGCGATGAGTTCGACCGCGGTCCCCGTCCGGCCGGTCCCGGAGCAGCGCGACCCGCCGGAGGCGGTGTCCGGCCGGGGGCGGACCGTCGTCCCCGAACGGGTGGTCGCCAGGATCGCGGCGCGCGCCGTGTCCGAGGTCGAGGGCACCCGGGGGCTGTCGGGGCGGCTGGGCGGGCTGGTCGTCGGCGGCCGGGTCCCGGCGCGCGCCCATGCGCGGGTGAGCGGGTCGCGCATCGCCCTGCGGCTGGTGATCGCGCTCCACTACCCGGCCCCGCTGCGCAGTACGGCGCGCGAGGTGCGCGAGCACGTGCGGCGGCGGGTGGAGCACTGCACCGGGATGACCGTGCAGCACATCGACATCGAGATCGGCGAGCTGGTACCGGCCGGGCGCACCCGGTGACACCCGCGACGCCCGCGCTGCGGCGCGGCGGCCGCAACGGACACGGGACCGGTACCGGGTCCCCGGAGCAGCAGTGAGGGGCGAAGCAGGGATGACCACTGTCGAGGACGCCGTACGCCGGCCCGATCCGGGCACCTCCCGGAAGGCGCGCCGGACGGCCGTGCACACCTTCCGCCCCCGTCGCTCATGGCCGGCGTTCCTCGTCGGCGCGGTCGTCGCCGTCATCGCGGTGCTCGCCGCCACGGAGGTCATCTCCGCGCTGGTCGGCAGCCCGCTGCGAGTCGTCGCACTCGACCGCGCCGCGGACTACGCGGGCGGCGCCCGCTGGAACGAGCCGGGCGTGCGGATCGCCTCGGCGGTGCTCGCGGTGATCGGCCTCGTGCTGCTCGGGCTGGCCCTCGTCCCCGGGAGCGGCGGCCACCTGCCGCTGCGTACCGACGACCCGGAGCTCGTCGTGGGCCTGTCGCGGCCGGGCCTACGCCGCGCGCTCGCCGCGGCGGCACGCGACGTCGACGGGGTGCGCCACGCGCACGTCCGTGTGGGGCGCCGCCGGGTGACGGTGCGCGCGACCACCCACCTGCGCGGCGCCCCGGGGATGCGCGATGCCGTCGGCGCCGCGGTGCAGCGGCGGCTCGCGGAGCTGGACCCCCTGCGCACCTTCACGGTCCGCGCCCGGATCACGTTCTCCAAGGCGTGACGGCGATGGCGGCGGGCGACAGTGCGCGCGGGCCCGCGCGCGTCAACCGGATCGTGCTGGCCCTGGTCGGGCTGGTCCTCATCGCGGCGGGCGCCGCCGCGCTGGCAGTGGGGGCCGGCGTGTTCGGGGCGGGACCCGCGCGCGCCGAACTGTTCGGCGGCCCGGTGGCGGCGTGGCTGGGGCGGCCCTGGGCGCCCTACGCGCTCGCGGCGGCGGCGATCATCGTCGCGCTGCTGGCCCTGCGCTGGCTGACCGCATTGGGCGGCACGGACACCGTGGGGCGGCTGCGCATGGAGACCGAGGCGGCGCCGGGCACCATCGAGATGCCGGCCGCTGTCGCGCGCGGCGCACTGGAGGAGCAGGTGGGCCGATATCCAGGTGTGCGCAGGGTCCGCGCGAACCTGGCCGAGTCGCGGCACGACCCCAGTGTGCGGCTGGACCTCACCCTGAACGCCGACGCCGACGTCGCGGACGTGTGGCGGCGGTGCCGCGGCGAGGCGATCGAGCAGCTGCGCGGATCGCTGGAGGTGGACCGGCTGCCGGCGGTGATCCGGATGTCCATGACGGCCCCGCCCAAGAACCCCCGCCGCGAACTGGCCTGACCGGGGTCCGCGTGGGGCCGCGCCAGGACCCCCGCGGCGGCCCGCACCGGGCCCCCGCAGCGGGCCCCCTCGGCGGCCCGTGGGACGCCGGGCGGACCGGTGCGGCGCGTGCCCGGAGAACCCTCCGGATACGGCTAAACCCCGCCGCGGGTACCGATACGATCATGCCGTCGCAACCCGAACCAATAAGGCGAAAACATGATCATCTGGCGTGGCTGGGGAATTCTCGTCGTCCTGATCGCGGGCCTGTTCGCGGTGCCCAGCGGGCTCACCGCCGAGTCGTTCCTCGGACCGGAGCTGGCGCCCCTCGGTGTGGCGCTCGGCCTCGCGGCGGCGGGGATCGCGGTCTTCTTCGTCGGGCAGCGCCTGAACGCCCCGCGGCCCGGCTTCCACCCCGGCACGGGCCAGCCGGTGATGTACCGCAACGCCCACACCCTGTTCTTCGTCCCGATGCAGTTCTGGGGCTTCATCCTGCTGGGCGTGAGCGTCCTGGTAGGAGTCATGACCCTCATCGGCGCCTGAGCCGACGGCGGTCTTCTGTACGTAGACCGCGCCGGTTATCGGCATCATGGGTCCATGACCACGATGCCGCTGACCGAAGTGCGCAACCGCTTGTCCGAGCTTGTCGAGGACATTGAGCGTACACACGAGCGAGTCACCATCACCCGCAATGGGGCAGCGGCTGCCGTGCTCATCTCTCCCGATGATCTGGCGGCACTCGAAGAGACCTTGGACGTACTCGCGAACCCCGACGCGATGCGGCAATTGGCCGAATCCCGTGCAGCGGTCGCCGCCGGTGACGTCCTCGGCGCCGACGACCTGGCGGCGCTGATGGCGAAGCGGAAGCGCGAATCGTGAACCGGGCGGACCCACCGTCCTACCGGCTGATCATCGCGGGGCCCGCGGCCCGGACGCTTGCCGGCCGCCTCCTGGAGAAAGTGGCGACGGCCGTGTACGAGTTCATCACGACCACGCTGTCGGAGAACCCGCATCGGCTCGGCAAAAATGCTCCTCCTGCCCCCTACGAGGGTATTCGTTCCGCTCGACGCGGTGCGTACCGCGTCATGTACGAGATCGACGACGTCGAAAAGATCGTGACCGTAGTGGCTATCGAGCACCGATCCAACGCCTACCGCTCCCGCTGATCGCGTTCCGGGACGGCTGCGCCTTCGGCTACGGCCTCGGTGATCTCAGTACTGGTCGGTAGTTCGCCGGTGCCGTCGAACCTCGGCCAATCGAACGGTTCCGCCCATACGTGATCCGCCATTGCGGCGAGTTCTCCGGCGCCATGGCGCGGATCGGGCGGTTCAGCATTCGATGACGTTGACGGCGAGGCCACCGCGGCTGGTCTCCTTGTATTTGTCCATCATGTCGCGGCCGGTGTCGCGCATGGTCTTGATGACCTTGTCGAGGCTGACGAAGTGGGTGCCGTCACCGCGCAGGGCGATCTTGGTGGCGCTGATGGCCTTCACCGACGCCAGCGCGTTGCGCTCGATGCACGGCACCTGCACCAGGCCGCCGATCGGGTCGCAGGTCAGGCCGAGATTGTGCTCCATGGCGATCTCGGCGGCGTTCTCCACCTGGGCGGGGGTGCCGCCGAGCGCCTCGGCGAACCCGCCGGCCGCCATCGACGACGCCGACCCCACCTCGCCCTGGCAGCCCACCTCGGCGCCGGAGATCGACGCGTTCTCCTTGAACAGGATGCCGATGGCGCCGGCGGCGAGCAGGAACCGGACGACGCCGTCGTCGCCGGCGCCCGACGTGAAGTGCCCGTAGTAGTGCAGGACCGCGGGGATGATCCCGGCCGCGCCGTTGGTCGGCGCGGTGACCACCCGGCCGCCGGCCGCGTTCTCCTCGTTGACGGCGAGCGCGTAGAGGGTGATCCAGTCGCTGCCGCGCATGGGGTCGGGGTCGACGGAGGCGCCCGGCGACAGCATCCCGTCCTCGTCGCAGTACCCGCCGAGCTGGCGGTACAGCCGCGGGGCGCGGCGCGGCACCTTCAGGCCGCCGGGCAGGGTGCCCTCGGTGATCACGCCGCGCCGCACGCACCGCCGCATCGCCGCCCAGATGGCGAGCAGCCCGCTGCGGATCTCCTCGGGGGTGCGGCCGAACGCCTGCTCGTTGGCGAGCATCACCGAACTGATGGACATGCCGGTGTCGCGGCAGATCTGGAGGAGTTCGGCGGCGGTGGCGAACGGGTAGGGCCGCGGGGTGTCGTCGACGGTGATGCGGTCGGCGCCCGCCGCCAGCTCGTCCACGACGAACCCGCCGCCCACCGAGTAGTAGACGCGGGCCCGCAGTTCGGCGCCCGCGGCGTCCCAGGCGACGAAGCGCATCCCGTTGGGGTGTCCGGGCAGGTGCTCCTTGCGGCGGAAGTCCACGTGCTCCGCGGGGTCGAAGCGGATGTCGTGCTCGCCGCCGAGCCGCAGCAGGAGGCCGTCCGACACCGCGCCGAGCAGCTGCGGCACGGAGTCGATGTCGACGCCCTCCGGGGTCTCGCCGAGCAGGCCGAGGATGACGGCGGTGTCGCTGCCGTGGCCCTTGCCGGTGAGCGCCAGCGAACCGTACAGCTCCGCGCGCACACCCGCGACGGCGGGCAGGACACCGGAGTCGCGCAGCCCGTCGACGAAGGTGCGGGCCGCCCGCATCGGGCCGACGGTGTGCGAACTGGACGGTCCGATGCCGATGGTGAAGAGTTCGAAGACGCTGATGGCCATGATCCTGCCCTCCTCGGTACGCGCAGAGTGGGTGGACGGCGGAGGGGCCGGGTCCGCGCGCCGCCCGCATCGGGGCGGTGCGCGGACCCGGCCGCCGGGCCGACCGGGAGCCCGCGGCACCACTGCGGCCCGCGCGCGGGCCGCAGGTCGATCAGATGCCCGGGTACAGCGGGTGCTTGGCGGTGAGCGCCCGGACCCGGGCGCCCAGCGCGGCGGCGTCGTAGTCGGGCTTGAGCGCCGCGGCGATGATGTCGGCGACCTCGGTGAAGTCGTCGTCGCCGAAGCCGCGGGTCGCGAGCGCCGGTGTGCCGATCCGCAGGCCCGAGGTGACCATGGGCGGCCGCGGGTCGTTGGGCACGGCGTTGCGGTTGACCGTGATGCCGATCTCGTGCAGCCGGTCCTCGGCCTGCTGCCCGTTGAGCTCCGAGTTCACCAGGTCGACCAGGACCAGGTGGACGTCGGTGCCGCCGGTCAGCACGCTGACGCCGACCTCGGTGGTGTCGGGCCGGGTCAGCCGCTCGGCGAGGATCTTCGCGCCGGACACGGTGCGGCGCTGGCGGTCGGCGAACTCCTCGCCGGCCGCGATCTTCAGCGCCACGGCCTTGGCGGCGATGACGTGCTCCAGCGGCCCGCCCTGCATCCCGGGGAACACCGCGGAGTTGATCTTCTTGCCGTACTCCTCCTTGGCGAGGATCAGCCCGCCGCGGGGCCCGCCCAGGGTCTTGTGGGTGGTGGTGGTGACGATGTCGGCGTGGGGCACCGGGTTGGGGTGCAGCCCGGCGGCGACCAGCCCGGCGAAGTGCGCCATGTCGACCAGGAGGAGCGCGCCGACCTGGTCGGCGATGCGGCGGAACCGCGCGAAGTCGAGCTGGCGCGGGTACGCCGACCACCCCGCGACGATCATCTTCGGCCGGTGCTCCTCGGCGAGCTTCTCGACCTCCTCGTAGTCGACGGTGCCGTCGTCGTCGCGCACGTGGTAGGCCACGGCGTTGAGGATCTTGCCGGAGTAGTTGATGCGCATGCCGTGGGTGAGGTGCCCGCCGTGGGCGAGGTCCAGGCCAAGGATGGTGTCGCCGGGCTTCAGCATCGCGAAGTACACCGCGGTGTTGGCCTGGGCGCCCGAGTGGGGCTGGACGTTGGCGTGCTCGGCGCCGAACAGCGCCTTGGCGCGGTCGATGGCGAGCTGCTCGACGACGTCGACGTGCTCGCAGCCGCCGTAGTAGCGGCGGCCGGGGTAGCCCTCGGCGTACTTGTTGGTGAGGACCGTGCCCTGGGCCTCCAGCACCGCCTGCGGCGCGAAGTTCTCCGAGGCGATCATTTCGAGTGTGTCGCGCTGGCGGCCGAGCTCGGCGTCGAGGGCCGCGGCGACCTCGGGGTCGAGCTGCGCCAGCGGGCGGTTGAGGAGCTCGCTCTGGTGGCTGGCCGTAGGTGTGGTGTCGGCGGTCATGTGCTCAGCCCTCGCCTTCGGTCAGGGTGGTGTACTGCTCGGGTGTCAGGAGGTCGGCGGGGTCTCCGGAGAGCTCCACCTTGAACAGCCAGCCCTGGCCGAACGGGTCGGACCCGATGACCTCGGGTTCGTCGACCGCGGCCCGGTTGACGTCGACCACCTCGCCGTCCACGGGGGAGTACAGGTCGCTCACCGACTTGGTGGACTCGACCTCGCCGCAGGTGTCGCCGGCGGTCAGGGTCGCACCCACCTCCGGCGGTTCGACGTAGACGATGTCGCCCAGCGCCTCGGCGGCGTAGGAGGTGATGCCGACGGTGGCGACGCCGTCGGCAACGGCCACCCATTCGTGCTCGTTGGTGTAACCCAGCTCCGCGGGAACGCTCAAGGTATGCTCCAGGACTCTTCCGTTGTGCGGCGGCCGCTCACCGGCCGCCTCGCCTCGTTCGCGCCCCGGGGCTCCGGGGCCGGTGCGGACCCGGGCGTCCGCACCGTTCCTTGCAGTTCCGGTCGGCGGGCCGGGGCGCGCCGACCGGGATCCGTGGGCCGCTTTCAGCGGTTCCTGTCGTAGAACGGCAGCTCGACAAGGTCGGCGTCTTCGGCGCGGCCCCGCACGTCGACCGCGAAGGCGCCGGAGGTGAGGTCGGTCGCGGCGTCGACGGACGCCATGGCGATGGGCGCGCCGAGTGTGGGCGACGGCGCGCCGCTGGTGACGGTCCCCACGGGGACGCCGTCGCGCAGGACGGTGTGGCCCTGGCGGGGGACCCGGCGGCCGCGCCCGCGCAGGCCGACGAGGACGCGGCGGGGGCCGCTCTCGGCGCGCGCGGCGAGCGCCGCGCGCCCCACGAAGTCGCCCGGCTTCTCCAGCTTCACGACCCGGCCCAGCCCCGCCTCGAAGGGGGTGATGTCGGTGCTCAGCTCGTTGCCGTACAGCGGCATGCCGGCCTCCAGGCGCAGCGTGTCGCGCGCCGACAGGCCGGCGGGGCGCAGGCCGTGCGCCGCACCGGACTCGGTGAGGGCCTCCCAGACGCGGGCGGCGTCGCCGGGGTCGGCGAAGATCTCGAAGCCGTCCTCGCCGGTGTAGCCGGTGCGGGCGAGCAGGACGGCGCACCCGGCGACGGTGTGGGAGTAGCCGGCGTAGTACTTGATGGCGGCGAGGTCGGCGTCGGTGAGCGGCGCGAGGATGTCGACCGCCTTGGGCCCTTGCACGGCGATGAGGGCGTAGTCGGCGGAGCGGTCCTCGACGGTGGCCTCGAAGCCGGTGACCCGGTCGGCCAGTGCCGCGAGCACGGTGCTGCTGTTGGCGGCGTTGGCGACCACGAGGTAGTCGTCCTCGGCGAGGCGGTAGACGATGATGTCGTCGAGGACCCCGCCGTCGGCGTCGGTGATCATGGTGTAGCGGGCCCGGCCGACCGTGACCTTCGACAGGTACCCCACCAGGGCGTAGTCGAGGAACTCCGCGGCCTGCGGGCCGGCGACGTGGATCTCGCCCATGTGCGAGAGGTCGAACAGCCCCGCGGTCTCGCGGACGGCCTGGTGCTCGGTGGTCTCGCTGCCGTACCGCAGCGGCATGACCCACCCGGCGAAGTCGACCAGGTTCGCACCGAGACGCTTGTGGACCTCGTGCAGCGGCGTTGTGCGGGGGTCGGCTGGCATTGGCACTCCGTGGATGAGGGAGACGTTCGGATGGACGTATGGGCCCGCCCGGCGCGCGGGGCCCGCCGACCGGATCCGGTTGGACTCCGGTGCCGAGGGCGCGGCGCGCCCTCGTCCATCCTCCCCCTCTGTCATTGGAGCCTGAGAGCTTCACCGCACGAGCGCGGCTTGCACCTTCGGCGAGGAGTTCGCACTCCTGCTTTCCAGAGTGGTCTCGCCCGGGCGGTCCGCAGCGCCTGAGAGGTTCGTGGGGAGGAATTGCTCCTTCGGCGGTCCGCGCTGGCTGCGCGGACACTCTCCCGACCGGGGTCGATGACTTGGCGTCAAGCCTAGCAGCGAGCGCCCGAGACGTCCGGCGCTACGGCGGGGTATCCGCCCGGGGTCAGGCCTGGCCTGCGCTCTTGCGGCGGCTGCGCACCGCCTCGGCCAGCCCCGCGAGGACGTCTTCGGTGGTGTCCCAGCCCATGCAGCCGTCGGTGATGGACTGGCCGTAGGTGAGGGCGTCGGGGGCGCCGAGCTTCTGCGCGCCCTCCTCGATGAAGCTCTCCAGCATGACGCCGATGACGCCGTGCTGCCCCTCGGCGACCTGGGCGGCGACGGCGGCGGCCACGGCGGGCTGGCGGCGGTGGTCCTTGCCGCTGTTGGCGTGGCTGGCGTCGACCATGAGCCGCCGGGGGAGGCCGTTGGCGCCGACGGCGTCGAGCGCCGCGGCGACGTTCGCGGTGCCGTAGTTGGGGCCGGAGCGGCCGCCGCGCAGGATCAGGTGGCAGTCGGGGTTGCCGGAGGTGGTGACCACCGACCCGGCGCCGGCGGGGTCGACGCCGAAGAAGGTGTGCGACGCGGCGGAGGCCCCGCACGCGTCGACCGCCACCTGGACGTCGCCGTCGGTGCCGTTCTTGAAGCCGACCGGCATGCTGAGCCCGCTGCCGAGCTGGCGGTGCACCTGGCTCTCCGTGGTGCGGGCGCCGATGGCGCCCCAGCTCACCGCGTCGGCGATGTACTGCGGGGTGATGGGGTCGAGGAACTCGGTGCCGGCGGGGACCCCGAGCGCGTTGATGTCGAGCAGCAGGGCGCGGGCGGTGCGCAGGCCCCGCTGGACGTCGTAGCTGCCGTCGAGCCCGGGGTCGTTGATGAGGCCCTTCCAGCCCAGCGTGGTGCGCGGCTTCTCGAAGTACACGCGCATGACGACGCACAGTTCGCCGCTGACCGAGGGGATGAGCGCCTTGAGCCGGTGCGCGTAGTCGAGGGCCGCTTCGGTGTCGTGCACCGAGCAGGGCCCGACGATCACCACCAGGCGGTCGTCTGTGCCGTCGAGGACGCCCTTGACCTCGGCGCGCGCCTCCTCGACCAGTCCGCTGCGCTCGGGCCCCATGGGGAGCTCCGCCAGCAGGTCCTGCGGGGCGACCAGCGGCTGGTAGCTGTCGACCCTGGTGTCATTGGTGCTCGGCATGGATCCGTTTCCCCTCATCGCCCCGGGTATAGGGCTCACCGATGGAAACCCTAACGCCGCAGGGTGTGAACGGTGGGGGTCGGGGGCCGCGGTGTGGCGAGGAACATGCTGCTCACGGCCGACCCGGTGCGCGCGCCCGGGTCCTTTCAGTCCTTCAGGCCCGGGAGTCAGTCCTTCAGCCCCGGGAAGTCCTCCTCCCAGAACTCGCCGGTGTTGCGCGCGCCGTCGTGGACCGGGCCGCGGTCGTCCTCGGCGCCCCGGAGCTGCACGCGGCGGATCTTGCCGGAGATGGTCTTGGGCAGCTCCGCGAACTCCAGCCGGCGGACCCGCTTGTAGGGCACCAGGTGCTCGCGGGCGTAGCCGAGGATGGCGCGCGCGGTCGCGGAGTCGGGTGCGACGCCTTCGGCGAGGGTGATGTAGGCCTTGGGGACCGCGAGCCGCACCGGGTCGGGCGACGGCACCACCGCGGCCTCGGCGACGGCGGGGTGCTCGATGAGCACGCTCTCCAGCTCGAACGGCGAGATGCGGTAGTCGGACGCCTTGAAGACGTCGTCGGTGCGCCCGATGTAGGTGATGTAGCCGTCGCCGTCGCGGGACGCGATGTCGCCCGTGTGGTAGCGCCCGTTGCGCATGGCCTGCGCGGTGCGCTCCTCGCTGTCGCGGTAGCCGGTCATCAGCGCCACCGGGTCCCCGGCCAGGTCGACGCAGAGTTCGCCCTGCTCGGCGGGTTCTCCGCTGACCGGGTCCTCGAGCACGATGGTGAACCCGGGCAGGGGCCGCCCCATGGACCCGGGCCGCACCTCCTGGCCGGGCGGGTTGCCGACCTGCGCGGTGGTCTCGGTCTGGCCGAACCCGTCGCGCACCGTGATGCCCCACGCCCGCCGCACCTGCTCGATGACCTCGGGGTTCAGCGGCTCGCCCGCGGCGACGGCCTCGCGGATCGGCACGGACCACGCGCCGAGGTCGGCCTGGATCAGCATCCGCCACACCGTGGGCGGGGCGCAGAACGTGTCGACCCCGCAGCGGGCGATCTGCGCCAGCAGGCGCGCGGCGTCGAAGCGCTCCTGGTTCACGATCAGCACGGTCGCCTGCGCGTTCCACGGCGCGAACACGTTGCTCCACGCGTGCTTGGCCCAGCCGGGCGAGGAGATGTTGAGGTGGACGTCGCCCGGCGTGATCCCCACCCAGTACATCGTGGACAGGTGGCCCACCGGGTAGGACGTGTGGGTGTGCTCGACCAGCTTCGGCCGCGCCGTGGTGCCGGAGGTGAAGTACAGCAGCAGCGGGTCGTCGGCCCGGGTGGGGCCGTCGGGCGCGAAGTCAGGGGCGGTGTGCAGGGAGTCGCTGTAGTCGAGCCAGCCCTGCACCATCCCCACGGAGATGCGGGTCCAATGCCCCCCGGTCGCCGCGATCGCGGGGTGGTCGAACTTGGCGGTCTCGGCCGCGTTGGTGACGACGTGCGCCACCTGGCCGCGCTCCAGGCGGTCGGCGAGGTCGGCGCCGTCGAGCAGGGTGGTCGCCGGGATGATCACGGCACCGAGCTTGATGGCGGCGAGGGTGGTCTCCCACAGCTCGACCTGGTTGCCGAGCATCAGCAGGACGCGGTCGCCGCGGTGCACCCCCTGGGCGCGCAGCCAGTTGGCGAGCTGCCCGGAGCGCCGCGCCAGCTCCGCGTAGGTCAGCGCGGTCTCGGAGCCGTCAGGGTCGACGATGCGCAGCGCGGGGCGGTCGGGGTGCTCGGCCGCCGCCGCGTCGAAGTGGTCGAGCGCCCAGTTGAACTCCTCCAGCACCGGCCAGGTGAACTCGGCCGCCGCGCGCGGATGGTCCTCGCGCAGGTCGAGGAGCAGGTCGCGGGCTGCCCGGAAGGACTGGGCGGACGGACTCGGCACGGGCGCACCTCCGCTTGGGATCTGTGACTGCGGTCACTCTAACCGAGAAGGATGGTGCCGATGTGCCAGGTGGGGCGCCCGCTGCCGGGGCCGGTGCCCGCGCGCGCCGGGCGCCGTCGCCGAAAGGTAGCCGAATCGAGTCATCCGATCGGCTGGTGATCAGAGGATCGCTGTGCGAATGCGTCCTAGGATGTTGGCCGATGGACGAGTTGCGCGCGGATCAGGTGTCGTGGCGATTCGATGGTGCGGTCGGCCGACGCCGCCGCCCGGCGGATCGACGCTCCGACACGCCGCTCAGGACCTCGGGCGCGTGCCCGGCCGCGGGCACCGCCCGCCCCGCCGCCCCCCGCACATCCCACCGCACGCCGCCATCGCGCATCGGACCGCACGGCGCCGGCCGGATCGCCCCCCGCCTTGCGCGCGGTGCCGGCGGCCCCGCCGCCCGATGCGGGACCGGCCGCACGCACCCCGGCCCGCTGCGTGCCCGTACGGCCGCGGGCTCCGCGGGCGGGCGCGGCGCCGACGCGAGCACCCGAGCAGAGTCCCCGATGAAGAAGCCGGAGTTGTTAGCCCGGATCTAGCCTTCCGTCGGCCGGGGTGCGGAAGACCCCGGCCGTGCGCGCCGACCTTCGCCCCACCGGAGATCGGGCCCGGCCGCACCGCCGCGCACCGGCCTACCCCGCTGCGCTGTACCCGCGACCGGGCGCACAACGAACCACGAGCCACGTCTTGCAGAAGGGCGCCCCGCCATGCGTACGCAGTACCCGCCGATCGAGCCCTACGACAGCGGCATGCTCGATGTCGGTGACGGGCACCGGATCTACTGGGAGCTCTCCGGCAACCCCGCCGGAAAGCCCGTGGTGTTCCTGCACGGCGGCCCCGGCGCCGGCTGCTCCCCGGCGCACCGGCGGCTGTTCGATCCCGAGCGGTACCGGATCCTGCTGTTCGACCAGCGCAACTGCGGCCGGAGCACGCCCCACGCCAGCCGCATGGACGCCGACCTCCAGACCAACACCACCTGGACGCTGGTCTCGGACATCGAGCGGCTGCGCGTGCTGACCGGAGCGGAGCGCTGGCAGGTGTTCGGCGGGTCGTGGGGCAGCGCGCTCGCGCTCGCCTACGCACAGGAGCACCCCGAGCGGGTCACCGAACTGATCCTGCGCGGGATCTTCACGCTGCGCAACGAGGAGGTGCGCTGGTTCTACCAGAGCGGGGCCTCCTTCCTCTTCCCCGACCTGTGGGAGTCCTACCTCGCCCCCATCCCCGAGGCGGAGCGCGAGGACCTCATCGGCGCCTACGCCGAGCGGTTGAACTCGGCGGACCCGGAGGTGCGGCGGCGCGCGGCGACCGCGTGGAGCGTCTGGGAGGGCTCCACGGTCACCCTGCTGCCCGACAAGGACGTGCGCGCGGTCCACGCCGAACCCGACTTCGCGCTCGCCTTCGCCCGCATCGAGAACCACTTCTTCGTGCACGGCGGGTACTTCAGCCCGGGCCAGCTCATCGAGAACGCGGGGCGGCTGCGCGACATCCCCGGCGTCATCGTGCAGGGCCGCTACGACGTGTGCACCCCGGCGAAGACGGCGTTCGACCTGCACCGGGCCTGGCCCGAGGCGGAGTTCCACCTCGTCGACGACGCCGGGCACTCCGCCGCCGAGCCCGGCATCCTGCACCGGCTCATCGAGGCGACCGACCGGTTCGCCGACGCCTGAGAATCGCGGGCGTGACCGCCGGTTCCGCGCCCCCGGCGGGGCTAGGGTCGGCAGCGGCGAGCAGGACCGACAACGCGCGAAAGGGCCCAAGGATGCGGGTGAACGTCGATTTCGACCAGTGCGAGAGCAACGCGGTGTGCATGGGCATCGAGCCCACCGTGTTCGAGGTGCGCGACGACGACTTCCTCTACGTCCTCCAGGAGGAACCGCCCGAGGCGCTGCGGGCGAAGGTCGAGGAGGCCGCGCGGATGTGCCCGAAGCAGGCGATCAGCGTCGAGGGCTGAGCGCGGTCCGGCGGCGGCGCCCGCTCCGGCGGACCGCCGCTGCGGACCGGCGCGGGTGCGTCAGCCGCGCACCCGCGCCAGCGCGTCCGCCCAGGTGGTGGGCTCCGCGAGCAGCGCGCGGTGCCGCATGACCTTCGGTGTGGAGCGCAGGCCCAGCACGCCGGTGAGCATGCCGCCGGTGCCGAGGAACGCGACGAACTTGCGGTCCTCCGGGGAGCCGTGGACGAACTCCACGGTGTCGGCCGGCGCCGCGCGGCCCAGCAGCTGGATCTTCATGCCGTACTGGTCGGACCAGAAGTAGGGCACCGGGGTGTAGGGGCGCCGCGCGCCCTCGCCCGCGAGCAGGTTGTGCACCGCCGCGGCGGCCTGCTCTCCGGCGTTGGTCCAGTGCTCCAGGCGCACCCGGCCGCCGTAGCGCGGGTGCGGCCAGCTCGCGAGGTCGCCGGCGGCGTAGACACCGGGGACGCTGCTCTCGCAGAACTCGTCGCAGCGCACGGCCCCGTCGGCGTCAAGGGCCACCCCCGACCCGGCGAGCCATTCGGTGTTCAGCCGCACGCCGAGCCCCGCGACCACCAGGGACGCCTCGACCGCCGAACCGTCGGCGAGGCGCACGCGCTCGACCCGCCCGTCGCCCTCGAAACCGGTGACCCCGACCCCCAGGCGGAGGTCGACGCCGTTGTCGCGGTGGAGTTCGGACAGGACCGACCCGACCCGCGGGTCGACGGCCCGCAGCAGCGGGGTCGCCGCCGCCTCGATCAGGGTGACCTCCAGGCCGAGCGCGCGGGCACTCGCGGCGACCTCGGCGCCGATGAACCCGGCGCCGACGACGACCACCCGGCCGCCGGCCTCGAACCCGGAGCGGACCGCCTCGGCGTCGGCGATCGTCCGCAGGGTGTGGACGCCGTCGAGTCCGGTGCCGGGGCGGTGCGCCCGGGCGCCGGTGGCGACGACCACCCGGTCCGCGGCGAGCGTGCTGCCGTCGGCCAGTTCGACGGCCCGCTCCGCGGGCAGCAGCCGGTGCGCCCGCGCGCCGAGCCGCAGGTCGACGTCGAGGGCCGCGAACTCGGCGTCGGTGCGCAGCTCGGTGCTCTTGGGCGAGCCCTTGCCGGTCAGGACCTCCTTGGACAGCGGCGGACGGGAGTAGGGGTGCGCGGCTTCGTCGCCGACCATCGTCACCGTGCCGTCGAAGCCCGCCTCGCGCAGCGCCTCGGCCGTGTGCAGGGCGGCCATGCCCCCGCCCGCGATGACGACATTGCGCATCCCCGTGTCCTCCGCTTTCCTCGCCCGTTCAACCACAACAACCCGGCGCAGTCTGCCATGCCCGGGTCCGGGCCCCTCAGATCGGGCGGATCTCGCCGACCGGCTCGCCCTTGCCGAGGACGGCGCCGCGCGTGAGCTCGGCCGCCGGCGCGGTGTCGACGCCCAGTGCCGCCATCGCGGTGAGCGCCACCATCGTGCGGGAGCGGGTCAGCGGGTCGCCGTCGCTGATCTTGACGGCGGTGGTCCGGCCGTCGGCGGACGTCATCACGATGACCCCCTCGGCGCCGGACTTCGCGCTCACCCCGGGCAGCCGCCGCATCAGGACGGTGTCGTCGCGGCCCTCGCCGGCGACGGAGGCGGGGTGCTCGCGCATGGCGCGCAGCACCGCGGCCGCGTCGCCGTCGGGCGGCGCCAGCGCCATGGCCCGCATGCCCCGCGCGAGGCCCAGCAGCGATATCGCGAACTGCGGGGCGCCGCAGCCGTCGACGGTGGTGTGCGCCACGGTCTCGCCGCACAGCTCCTCGATGGTCGCGCGCACCAGCAGTTGGAGCGGGTGCTCGGGGTCGAGGTAGTCGGCCGTGCTCCAGCCCTGCCGGACGCAGGCGGCGAGCATCGCGGCGTGCTTGCCGGAGCAGTTCATCCGGACGCGGGCCGGCCCGGCGCCGGCCGCGCGCAGCGCGGTGCGCGCCACCGGGTCGAGCGGCCGGTCGGGCGGGCAGCCCAGTGCCGAGGCGTCGATACCGGAGTCGCGCAGGATCTTCTCGACGGTCTCGACGTGGGCGTCGGTGCCGGTGTGGCTCCCCGCGGCGATGGCGAGCGCCGCGCCGGAGAGCGGTGCGCCCGCGCGCAGGCACGCCAGCGCCTGGAAGGGCTTCGCGGAGGAGCGGGGCAGCATCGGCGCCTCGACCCCGCCGCGGGCGTAGTCGAGCTCGCCGGCCGCCGACAGTCCGGCGACCGAGCCGTAGTGCACACCCTCGCGGAAACCGGAGCGGACCACTTCTGCCACGGGTACGTGGGACGGGAGTGGGCGGTCGGTCATGGTGGGCTCCCTGTCCGTAGCGGGGGCGGCCCCTGGTGTGGCGGGTGGTGCGGGGGTACCCCCTCGGGCCGCGATGCCGAGGATAGTTGCCGTTGTCGTCGTTCGTCACTGTTCATCCGGAATGTGCGGTCCGCCGGTCGGCGCCGCCGACCGGGCCCGGGTGTCGGCACCGGCGGATAGGGTCGGGCCCGATGGATCATGAGGCCGCGGTGCGGCGCCCGGGCCCGCGCGGCTCGCGCGGCCCGGACCCCGGTCGGCGGCGAGGCGAGCGGAAAGGCCACGGAGTGGGTCACGCGGTGGGTCACCGAGCGGGACACGCGGCACGCGATGCGAGGCGCGGCCGGGCGGCCCCCGGCACGTGGGGGCTGCGCACGGGGGCGCTCACCCGCGCCCGCACGGGGCTGCGCGCCCGCGACCTCCACTACGCGGTGGTCGACGTCGAGACCACCGGCCTCGACCCCGCCCAAGGCGCGCGGGTCTGCGAGATCGCCGTGGTCCGCATGGCGGGCGACGGCACCGTGCTCGCCGAGTTCAGCACCCTGGTCGACCCCGGCGCGCCGATCTCCGGCCAGGAGTTCCACGCCATCGAGCCCAGCGACCTCGTGGGCGCGCCCACCGCGGCCGACATCGTCGAGCCGCTCGCCACCATGCTCTCCGGAGCGGTCGTCGTCGGGCACAACCTCGACTTCGAGGAGCGGTTCCTCGCCGCCGAGTTCGGGCCGCTGGGTCTGCGGTCGGGCCTGCCGGGGCTCTGCACCCTGCGCACGCTGCGCGCGCAGATCGACCTGCCGCGCTACTCGCTGCCGCGCGCCAGCCACACCCTGAGCGGGCACTGGCCCACCGGGCAGCACACCGCCATGGGCGACGCCCGTGCGTGCGCCCAGCTCCTCGCCGAGCTGATCCGCAGCGCGCCCGGCGACCTCTGGTACGACGGCCCGCTGCCGAAGCTGCTGGGCGGTGCCGCGCCGCGGCGCGGCCTCGACGGCCTCCGCCTGAAGTCGCGCACCTCGCGCGATGTCGCCGACGTCCCGCTGCCCGACGGCCCCGGCCGGCGCACCGCTCCGCTGCGCGTCCCGGTGCGGTGGTCGGCGCGGTGGCGCGACCTCGAACTCGACCCCGTCCAGTGCGCCGGCCCGTTCTCCGCCGAGCAGCGGGTGCGCGCCGCGGCCGACGCACGGCGCCGCAGGTTCCGCGCCGAGGCGGTCTCGGCCGGGGTCGCGCTCGCCGGGGCGCTGGCCATCAGCGGCGCCGTGGGCGTGCTGCGGCGCCGCCTCCGGTCGCCGTGAACCGGGCCCGGTGAGCGCGCCGCCCCCGGCGGGCGGCCGTCAGAGTCCCGACAGGGCGAGGAAGAACGCCACGATGGCGATGCTGCCGCCGAGCGTCGTCACCGCGGCGCGGCCGGCTTCGGTGAGGCGGGCCGGCACCAGGGCCAGGCGGGCGCCCTGCCGGGTCGGCGCGGTCGCGCTCGGGGTGAGGACGGCGGGGACGCGGTTGAACATCGCGATGGCGACGAACACGGCACCGAGGGCGAGCAGTGCGAGGGACACCTGGATTCCTTCGGGGGGTCGCGGGATCCGACGGTGCCCGATTCTGGCGCACGGCAGGCGCATTCGGCGGGAGAAGTACCGCGAACGCCGGGCGTGTCCGAGAACTACTACTTCGAGTTACTTTGTCTGACTCTGTGTAGCGAAACCGGCTTCGGTGGCGCGGGTCGCGGTGCCGGTGTCGACCCCGAGCGCCCGGAGGGTGAACTCCGTGACGAGCGTGTGCGCCTCGGCGAGCGTGGCCTCCCCGCGCAGCAGCGGGAGCCGCTGCGCGCCGATCATCGCCAGGACCAGCTTCGCGGCGCTCTCGGCCGGCACGGTGCGGAACTCGCCCTCGGCGGCGCCTTCGGTGAGGATCGCGGCGAGCATCCGCTGCATGGGCGCCACGTGGTCGGCGAGCGCCTGGTAGGCGGCCGGCCCCAGGCTCGCCCCCAGCTCGGCCGCCGCCGGGTGCGGGTGCTCGACGATCCCCTCGATCTGGAACCGGACGAACGCGGCGAGGCGCTGGGCCGCCGAGGAGTGGCGCGGCAGCTCCTCGGTGTAGCGCGCCATGATGTCGGTGGTGACCTGGTCGGTGAACGCGAGCAGCAGGGCCGGCTTGTCGGGGAAGTAGTTGTACAGCGCCGTGCGGGTGATGCCCGCCTCGGCGGCGACGTCGGTCATGGAGATCTCGTCGATGCCCTGCGTGCGGGTGAGCTCGGCGACCGCCGCGACGATCCGCTCGCGGGTCTGCGCGCGGTGGGCGGCGATGGTCGGGGCCGAGATCTTGGGCATGCCCCCATGGTGGCACGCCCGGCCCGGCGGCCGCTCAGACCGCGCTGCGCGCCCTGCCGAGGTCGGCGAAGACCTCGATGTTGCAGCGGTAGGCCGCTCGGGTCTCGGCGATGACCCGCTCCTGCTCGGCCGCTTCGACGGGCAGGGAGTCGAGCAGGGCGCGGTAGCGGTTCTTGAACTTCGGCAGGCTCCCGATCGCGGCGAAGTCGTAGAACGAAGCGCCGTCGCCGTCGCCGAACCCGTAGGCGGCCCGGACGGCCTTGCGGATGAACTGGCCGCCGGAGAGGTCGCCGATGTAGCGGGTGTAGTGGTGGGCGACGTAGCCGGCCGGCCACTGGGCGGTGGCCCTGATGCGCGCCGCGTACTCGCCGGTGGCGCGGGTGGCCTCGATCCGGGAGTGCCAGTTGGGGCCGAGGAGCAGGGCGAGGTCGCGCCGCAGCGCGGGCAGCCGGAACAGCTCGGGGATGAGGAACGGCCCGGCGACGGGGTCGTCGGCGAGTTCGCGGCCGACGTCCTCCAGCGCCGCGTAGGCGAAGTAGTGCTGGGCGACCAGCGCGGTGTAGTCCTCGCGCGGCAGGGTGCCCGCGAGGAGGGAGTCGGTGAACCCGTGGTTCTCGGCGGCCTCGTGCAGCCCCCAGGTGGCGGCCTTGAGCCGCTCGGAGAACAGGGCCGGTTCCGCGTCGGTCGTGCCGGTGCTCACGGTCGGGAGCCTCCCCTTGCGGTGGGACGTACCGTGCGAAAAGCGGATGGCCGTTCCATTGCCGGACATCGTACTGACATGATGTCAGCAAGTGGGGGACCGGTGTCAAGTGGGTGACGACACACTGTCAGAACCCCGGTGAGAACCGCGAGCGGCGCGCCCGCATAGCCGGGTTCCGCCGCCGCGGTGGCGGGGTTCCCGGCGGGGTTCCCGGCAGTGATTCCAAAAAGCCGGATGCGGCCACGCAGTGCGGGGCTGCGGGCGGCCGCGGCGGGGATCGGTATCCTGGCTTGCGCCGCACCCGTGCGGTGGAAGGTGCCGGTGTGGTCGAACCGGTGGAGTTGGGGGTGCGGTACACCGCCCGGGTCGACCCCAGGCGCGTCCCGCACGATCCGTTCGGCCGCAGGGGGTAAGCAGGGGGATTGTGCAGAACCGGGCCGTTCGCGGCCGCCCGCCGCAACCCGCACGCGGGTAGGCCTCATCGCCCCTCCGCACGGCGCGGCCCCGCTCGGGCGGGCAGGGCTCCCGGCGGCGCGGCGGGCACCGAGGCAGAGGAACCGGTCGACGTAGAGGCGATGTGTGGATACCAGCAGAACTGAGCACGACCGCGCCGCTATGACGGATGTCTCGGCAGCGGGCCACTTCGCCATGGGCGCCGGACCCGCCTCCGCGGCGGCCGGCTCCGGCGCCGCCGCGGGCCCCGACACCATCGAGATCCTGCTGGTCGAGGACGACCCGCAGGACGCGTTCCTGGTCGAGGAGCTACTCGCCGACACCCCGCTCAACAGCAGCATCACCTGGGTGGCGTCCCTCGACGCCGCACGTCCCTACCTGCGCGGGTTCCGCGGCTGCGTGCTGCTCGACCTCAACCTGCCCGACGCCACAGGGCTGGGCGTCCTGCGCGAGGTCCTCACCGGCGCCGAATCGGCGGCCGTGGTGGTGCTCACCGGGCACGACGACGAACACGAAGGCATCGCCGCGCTCGCGGCCGGCGCACAGGACTACCTGGTCAAGGGCAACGTCGACGGTTCGCTGCTGGCACGCAGCCTGCGGTACTCCATCGAGCGCAAGCGCTCCGACGAGAACGCCCGCCAACTGCACCAGGCCCAGCTCTACGCCCGCGAGAACCTCCGCCTGGAGCGCGGCCTGCTGCCGCAGGTGCTGCTCGACCGCTCCCCGCTGGTCCACAGCGCGTTCTACCGGCCCGGGCGCAAGCGCTCCCTGGTCGGCGGCGACTTCTACGACGCCGTCGAGAAGGACGGCACCACGCACGTCCTCATCGGCGACGTCAGCGGGCACGGCCCCGACGAGGCCGCGCTCGGCGTCTGCCTGCGCATCGGCTGGCGGGCCCTTGTCATGGGCGGTGTGCGCGAGGAGGCCGTCCTCCCGGCGCTGGAGGAGATCCTCATCAGCGAGCGCGCCCAGGAGGAGATGTACGCCACCCTCTGCCAGGCCAGCCTCGACACCGGCAGCGAGACCGCGCGCATCCGGCTGCTGGGCCACCCGCCGCCGCTGATGATCGACAACGGCGTGGTCACCGAGCTGCCCGCCTCGCCCCGGCCCCCGCTCGGCGTGTACCCCGAGCCCGACGACCCCGTCGAGGAGTTCGCCCTGCCGCGCGGGGCGACCGTGATGTTCTACACCGACGGCCTGGTCGATGCCTACGACACCCCGCCCGAGCGGATCGGGGTCGCCGGCCTGCGGCGCATCCTCACCGGGACGCTCAGCGACGGTTCCGCGATCCGCGATCTCCCCGAACGCCTCATCGACCAGGTCGAGGCCCGCAACGGCGGGCCGCTCCAGGACGACGTCGCGATGCTCCTCATCACCCACGGCGCCCAGCGGTGAGCCGGTCCGATCCCACTGCGACCAAACCCGCTGCGACCGCCGACGACGCCAAGGCGCCGGACGCCGCCGAGACCGCCGCGCCGCCCGCCGCCACGGGGCTGCTGCGCCCCTGGTCGCTGCGCCGCCGCGTCACTGTGCTCCTCGCCGCCGTCGGGGTGGTGCTCATGGCCCTGGTCGCGACCATCACCGGGTCGGCGCTGACCGCTCGCGACGCCATGATGCGCCAGGTCGAGCAGCTCACCCCCGCGCAGAGCGCCGTCCAGCAGACCCTCGCGGCCTACCTCAACCAGGAGAACGGCGTCCGCGGCTACGCCATCACCGGCGAAACCGAGTTCCTCGACCCCTACCGCGAGGGCCGGTCGTCGCTGGAGCTGAGCCGGGAGCGTCTCGAAGGGCTCGCCGGCGACAACACCGACATCAACGCCGACGTCCGGGACCTCCTGGCGGCGGGGGAGGCGTGGCACGAGGACTTCGCCGTCCCGGTCGTCGCCGAGGTCGAGCGCGGCGACAAGGTGAGCGCCGCCCAGTACCGGCTCGGCCGCGAGCGCTTCAACGACCTGCGCGAGGCCGCCGACAAGGCGGAGCTGCGCATCGACCACGAGCTCGCGACGGCCGAGGACGGCCTCGGCCGGGCCACCCAGCAGCTCATCGCGCTGCTCGGCCTGGTCGGCGTGGTCGTCGTGGTCCTGTGCGTGTTCCTGTGGGTGATGTTGCAGCACTGGGTGCTGCGCCCGCTCGACGAGCTCGGGCGCCACCTCCAGCAGGTGTCCGACGGGTTCTACGCGCACCGCATCGAGCTGCAAGCGCCGCCCGAGATCCACCGCGTGGGCCGCGACGTCGAGGGCATGCGCGCGCGCATCGTCAGCGACCTGCACGAGGTCCGCACCGCCCGGCGCACCCTCCAGGAGCAGTCGGAGCTGCTGGGGCGCCAGACCGAGGAGCTGCGCCGCTCCAACATGGAACTGGAGCAGTTCGCCTACGTCGCGTCGCACGACCTCCAGGAACCCCTGCGCAAGGTGGCCAGCTTCTGCCAATTGCTCCAGCGCCGCTACCACGGGCAGCTCGACGAGCGCGCCGACTCCTACATCGACTTCGCGGTCGAGGGCGCCAAGCGGATGCAGACCCTCATCAACGACCTGCTCGCGTTCTCGCGGGTGGGGCGCACCAAGAACTTCCGCACCGTCGACCTCGGCACCGCCTACGACGACGCCCTGAGCAGCCTGGAGACCCGGCTGGACGAGGTGGGCGCCGTCGTCACCACCGACCACCTGCCCACCGTCACCGGCGACCGCACCCTGCTCACCCAGGTGTTCTTCAACCTCATCGGCAACGCCGTCAAGTTCCGCGGCGACCATCCGCCGAAAGTCCACATCAGCGTCGAACGCGAGAAGGACGAATGGGTGTTCTGCTGTGCTGATAATGGGATCGGCATCGAGAAGCAGTACGCCGACCGGATCTTCGTGATCTTCCAACGGTTGCACACCCGCGACAAGTACAGCGGCACGGGCATCGGCCTCGCCATGTGCAAGAAGATCGTGGAGTTCCACGGGGGGCGCATCTGGTTGGGTGAGCGGGCGGATCCCGAGCAGACGGGGACCCGCATCTGCTGGTCGCTGCCCGTCGATGCCGCACCCGACGACGGTGCCGGGGCGGACTCCGCCGCCTCGGCCGCAGATCCGGCCGAGGCCGCCGGGCAGGACGAGAAGGTCTGAGGAATTGAGCGAGGTCACGATGGTGCAACCCATTGAGGTGCTGCTGGTCGAGGACGACCCCGGCGATGTCCTCATGACCAAGGAGGCGTTCGAGGAGCACAAGGTGGGCAACCGCCTGCACGTGGTCTCCGACGGCGTCGAGGCGCTGCGCTTCCTCCGCCGCGAGGGCGAGTTCGCCGACGTCCCGCGCCCGCACCTGATCCTGCTCGACCTCAACCTCCCCCGCAAAGACGGCCGCGAGGTGCTGGCCGAGGTCAAGAAGGACGCGAACCTCTCGGCCATCCCCATAGTGGTGCTCACGACCTCCGAAGCCGAGGAGGACATCCTGAAGAGCTACCAGCTGCACGCCAACGCCTACGTCGCGAAACCGGTCGACTTCGACCAGTTCATCCAGGTGGTGCGGCAGATCGACGACTTCTTCGTGACCGTGGTCCGGCTGCCCAAGGGGTAGGACGGCCGCACCGCCCCGGCGGCGCGCGCCGCCGGGACGGGCCCGATCCGCGCCACGGGCGCCGTACTCCGGGAGCCGGGCCGCGCACTGGGCTACCGTTGGCCCCATGAGCCTGCCGCAACCGCGTGATCCCGCCGGCCCTTACCGCATCTGCGTCGTCTGCCTCGGCAACATCTGCCGTTCGCCGATCGCCGAGCAGGTCCTGCGCGTCGAAACGGCGCGCGCCGGGCTCGGTTCGGCGGTGCGCATCGACAGCTCCGGCACCGGCAGCTGGCACATCGGCGCACCCATGGACCCGCGGGCCGCATCGGCGCTGCGCATGCACGGCTACGGCACCGAGCACGTGGCGCGCCGGTTCGACCCCGAGTGGTACGGCTCGCGCGACCTCTTCCTCGCCATGGACCTCGACAACCTCGACGACCTGCGCGCGCTCGCGCCCGACCCCGAGACCGCGCAGGAGCGGGTGCGGCTGTTCCGCGCGTTCGCGCCGGGACTCGGCCCGAACCCCGAGGTGCCCGACCCCTACTACGGCGGCGACGACGGCTTCGCCGCCGTCCTCTCCATGGTCGACGCCGCGGCGAAGGGCCTCACCGACGACCTCGCCGCCCTTCTCGGCCCCGCCCGCTGAACCCCGCCGCACCGCCCCCGTCCCGCAACCCCCCGAGGAGGAGCGCCAGCGTGGAGCCCGTCGCCAGTCGAGTCGCCGAGCTGAGCGGCCGCGAGGTCACCGCTGAGTTCCCCCTGGGCACCAGCCACGCCTGGGAGCTGTACCGGGTCGAGGTCGAAGGGGGGACCTCCTTGTTCGTCAAGGCGCTCGCGCGCGAGAGCGCCGAGTTCGGGTCCGCCGGCCCGTTCCGCGCCGAGGCGCTCGGGCTCGACTGGCTCGGGCGGTCCTTCGGCTCGCCGGTGCCCGAGGTCGTGGGCTGGGACTCCCACACGCTAGTCACCTCCTGGATCGAGCAGACCGAACCCGGCCCGGAGGCGGCCGAGCAGCTCGGCCACCAGCTCGCCGCCATGCACACCGCCGGAGCCGACGCGTTCGGCGCGAGCTGGAACGGCTACATCGGGCCGCTGCCGCTCGACAACACCCAGTCGGCGTCCTGGCCGCGGTTCTACGCCGAGCAGCGCCTGGAGCCCTACCTCCGCCGCGCCGCCGACCGCGGCGCCCTCACCCCGGCCGACTGCCGGATCGTGGAGAAGGTCATGGACGCCGTCGAGGTGCTCGCCGGCACGCCCGAACCGCCCGCGCGCATCCACGGCGACCTGTGGAACGGCAACGTGCTCTGGCACGAGGGCGGCGCCACCATCGTCGACCCCGCCGCGCACGGCGGCCACCGCGAGGCCGACCTCGCCATGCTCTCCCTGTTCGGCTTGCCACATCTGGACAGGGTGCGCGACGCCTACAACCACGCGGCGCCGCTGGCGTCCGGCTGGCGCACCCGCATCGCCTTGCACCAGCTCCACCCGCTTCTCGTGCACGTCTGCTTGTTCGGGGCGGCCTACCGCACCACGGCGATGGAGGCGGCCCGCACCGCACTGCACGGCCCTCAGTGACCACACGGACACGCACCGTGCACGTCCGTCGCGGTGGCGGATCCGCGCGCGCCGGTCGCCCCTTCGCAGCGGTGGGAGGCGTGCTCTAAAGTCGGGCCCGTGAGTTGGCCTGGAGGAAACCAGCAGGACGGTCAGTGGGGTCCCCCCGGGGGCTATGGGGCGAACCCGCCCGGTTACGGGGGGCAGCCGCCCGGCTATGGCGGCGGCCCGTACCCGCCGTCCGGCCAGGGCCGCCCGCCCGGGGGCATCAGCCCGATCATGGTGGCGGTCCTCGCCATCGTGCTCATCGCCGTGCTCATCATCGCGGTCGCGGTGGTGGTGGTCACGCTGCGCAAGGAGTCCGTGCAGGCCGTCCCGCCGTCGCCGGCGTCGCCAGCCCAGACCGCCACCCCCGCACCCGAGACCACCGAGCCGGAGCCGTCGGAGTCGCCCGAGGAGGCGCTGGTCGAGGACGGCTGGCAGCAGGTCCGGTCCACCAAGTACGGCCTGATCTACGAGGTCCCCAAGGACACGGGCTGGGTCGTCGGCTCACCGGGCGCCATGCGCGGCTGGGAGGACGACGAAACCGGCGAGGTCACCAGCATGAGCGGCACCGCCGGGTACCGCGACGGGTACAAGTGCAAGCACCGCTCGCTCGCCGAGTTGGGCACCCGCGGCATCACCGACTCCGACGACACCAAGACGATGGGCGAGGGCGTCGGCCAGGACTGGGCCCTCGCCGCCTACACCACCAAGACCGGCAAACCCGTCGTGAGCACCCGTTCGGTGAAGTCGTTCAAGGCGAACGGGCTCAAGGGCCACCACACGGTCGTCGACGTCAAGGTGAAGATCGAGGAGAAGGGCTGCGACCCCGCCACCGCGCAGGTCCACACCGTGGCGGTCCCCGACGGCAAGGGCAGCCGGATCCTGATCATCGACGTGCACACCGGGGTGAAGGGCGCGCTGAGCGGCAAGCAGGTCGCCAAGATCGCCGGCACCCTCCGCGACGTCGACCACGAACTGAAGGACTAGAAGGACTAGAAGTACGCCGCTCTTTGCACCGACCCTGCGGAGAGCGGGTCCTTCGACTGCGGGGGATTTTCGGCGGAAACCGCAACTCCACGCTCGGTGGAGAGACTCGATTCCGCATGATCGCCGCAGAACGCGCGTGCCGGGGCACGGCGCGCGCCGTGCCGGGACCGCGTCCTCGGTCGGTCCCGGCGCCCATTACCCCGGGGGTAATCGCCGCGGAGCGCCTGCCCTGGAAGGGTTGGCGGGCCCCCGCGACGGAGGACCCGGGCCAGAACGGAAAGGTCGATCATGTCCATAGCCGCACCAGCGAAAACGCGCACGGTGGTCGAGGAGCTGCTGCGCCGGATCGGCGAGGGCGACCCCGAGCGCATAGCCGAACTGTATGCCGAGCAGGGCGACTGGAAGCTCGACTGGCCCGAGGCCGAGCACGGACGCGCCGCCACACCGTGGATCCGGCACCGCTCCACCCGGGCCGACGCGGCCGCGCACTATCGCGAACTCGCCGACCACCACGTGCCGGAGGATGTGGCGACCGAGGTCGAACGCGTCCTCGTCGACGGAGACCACGCGGTCGTGCTCGGCGTGATCCGGCAGACCGCCCGGTCCACAGGACGTGCGTATCACGCGCGGTTCGCTCTGCACCTCACTGTCGAGGACGGCCTCGTCACCCGGCACCATGTCTACGAGGACAGCCTCGCCGTCGCCCAGGCGTTCGCGGCGGAGAATCGGGAGTAGGCCCATCGGGCGGACTCCGAGAAACCGCAACTCCACGCTCGGTGGAGAGACCCGATTCCGCATGATCGCCGCAGAACGCGCGTGCCGGGGCACGGCGCGTGCGCCGTGCCCCGGGTGCGGTGCCCGCGGGGGCTACCGCTTCTTGCCGTTGGCGGGACCGTCCGACCCCGGCGTCCAGTTGAGCACGCTGGCGCGCTCCATGAACTCCTCGGTCGTGATGTCGCCCTTGGCGAAGCGCTCGGACAGCACCCGCTTGGCGACCGTCTCCGGCGCTTCGGGACCGGTCACCCACGGCGGGCGGCCCTTGCCCATGCCCTTGCGGATCAGGAAGAAGGCTGTTCCGAGGAGCAGCAGCAGGATCAGGCACATGAGGACTCCCATGACAGGTTGGAACGGAGGCGGGCCGGCACCCCAGGGAGGGCCGTGCCGGCCGCCCCACTCGGGTGGCGCCGCCATGACGACGGCGAGCGATGTGTTCAGTGCGGTGCCCATGGACAACAGCGTCGCCGCTCACCCCTACGCACGTCGTCACCGCGGGCGCTGATCTTCGGCTACGCGGGGCGCGGTAGTGGCGCTACGCGTTTCGGCGGACGCCTCCCGCCGATCGTCAGGGCTATGGTCGACCAATCGGGGTCGCGCGGTGGGCCGTCCTCGGCTATGGGAGGGGGTGAGAGCGGTGCCCGGTGCGCGTGCACGCGGCGGCTTCCGGTCGGTGCTGTTCAACATCCCCTTGGCGCTGCTCATCGGTTTCATCTCGCTGGTGGCGGCCGCCGTGCACGCGTCCCCGACGAAGTGGGGGCCCGCACCGGCCGATTCGCCCGATCAGCCCGACGGCCCGCCGTGGGCCGACCCCGGCGCCGCCGGCCAGGGCGGCCCGTCGCCGTGGGAGCTGCCCTGGCCCGTCTACGTCTTCGTGCTGCTGTTGGTGGTGGCCATCGTCGTGCGCAGGCTGTGGCCGCGTTCGGCGTTCGCGGCCGCCGTCATCGGCACGGCGGGCTACCTCCTGTTCGGCGGCACGCTCGGGCCCGTCCTGGTCGGCCCGGCGCTGGCGCTGCTCGCCCTGTCGGCGGTCGTGCCCCTGCGCACGTGGGCGACCTGGGCGGTGCTGCTCGCCCCGATGCTCGTCGCCGCATCGGCCGACCAGCCCTATCTGGGGGCGTTCGCCTCCCAGACCTACAGCGGGTTCGCCTTCAGCCTCGCCTTCACACTGGCGCCCGCGGCGTTCGGTGCGGTGCGGCGCACCCGCGCCGAGGCGGCGCGCCGCGAACGGGAACAGGAGCTGCAAAGCTACGCGTTCGAGGAGCGCCTGCGCATCGCCAGGGAGGTGCACGACGTCGTCGGCCACAGCCTCTCGGTCATCACCATGCAGGCCGGTGTCGCGCTGCACGTCCTGCACAAGCGCCCCGACCAGGTCGAGACCTCCCTTGAGGCGATCAGGCGCACCAGCAAGGACGCGCTGGAGGAGCTGCGCGGCACGCTCGCGGTGTTCCGCGACCCCGGGCCCGAGGACCGCGACGCCCCGCTCCCCGGCCTGGACCGGCTGGACGACCTGGTGTCCGCGCTGGGCTCGGCGGGCAGGCAGGCCACCGTCCGCACCGAGGGCGCACCGCACCGCCCGTCGGGCGGCCCGGACTCCCTTGCCGAGCGCGAGCTGCCCGCTGCGGTGGACCACGCCGCGTACCGCATCATCCAGGAGGCGCTGACCAACGTCACCCGGCACGCCCCCGGCGCAACCGCCGACGTCCGGATCGTGCACGGCGACGACCGCCTCGTCGTGGAGATCACCGACGACGGCGCGCCGTTGCAGGGTGGCGCGCCGCGCGAGGGTAATGGGATCCTGGGCATGCGCGAGCGCGCCCGAGCCGTCGGCGGCACGCTCTACGCGGGGCCGCGACCCGACCACGGGTTCCGCGTCCGCGCCGAGCTCCCGCTCCCGGCGCACGAACGGGCCACCACCACCGCGTGGTGGGGGCGCGGGCGGCCCGACGACTCGGTGAGCCGGCCACCGGACACCCCGCCGACCAGCGGGGAGGCTGAGGAGACGCAGTGACGATCCGGGTGGCGATAGCCGACGACCAGGCGCTGGTCCGCATGGGCCTGCGGGTCCTCATCGAGGCCGAGGACGACCTGGAATTGGCGGGCGAGGCGGCCGACGGCCGCCAGGCGGTCGACCTGGTGCGCGCCCGCAAACCCGATGTCGTGCTGATGGACGTGCGGATGCCCGTCCTGAACGGCATCGCCGCCCTGCGCGAGATCGCCGCCGACGAGGCGCTGGCGGCGGTGCGGGTCGTCGTCCTCACCACCTTCGAGCTGGACGAGTACGTCTTCGACGCGTTGCGCGCCGGCGCCGCCGGGTTCCTCATCAAGGACAGCCACCCCGACGACCTGCTGCGCGCGGTGCGGCTCGCCGCCGACGGCGGGTCGCTGCTGTCGCCGTCGGTGACCCGCAGGGTCATCGCGTCGTTCACGGCCCGGCCGGGCCAGGTCCGGCGCCCGCGGCCGGAGCTGGCCCGGCTCACCGACCGCGAACGCGAGGTCCTCGCGCTGGTCGGCGAGGGCCTCACCAACGACGAGATCGCCGAGCGGCTGGTGGTCAGCCCGGCGACCGCCCGCACCCATGTCAGCCGGGCGATGGTGAAGCTGCACGCGCGCGATCGCGCCCAGCTCGTCGTCATCGCCTACCAGGCCGGGCTGGTCGACTGAGCGCGCCCGCGCCTGCCCGCGCCTGCCCGCGCCCGCCCGCACCCGCCCGGTCCTCTCTAGCCCTTCATGCTCCCCGCGAGCAGGCCGCGGACGAAGTAGCGCTGCAACGAGAAGAACACGATCAGCGGCACCACCATCGACACGAACGCGCCCGCGGTGAGGCGCTGCCACTCGTTGCCGCGGGTGCCCGCCATCTCGGCGAGCCTCGCGGTCAGCGGGGCGACCTCGACGCTGCCGCCGGCGAAGATCAGCGCCACCAGCAGGTCGTTCCACACCCACAGGAACTGGAAGATCGACAGCGACACCAGCGCGGGCACGGTCAGCGGAAGCACGATGGACCGGAAGATCTGGCCGTGCCCGGCGCCGTCGACCCGGGCGGCGTCGATGAGGCTGCGGGGGAGCTGCGAGATGAAGTTGTGCATCAGGAAGATCCCCAGCGGCAGGCCGAAGATGGTGTGCGGGATCCACACCTGGGTGAACTGGAACGCGCCCTGGAGGTCCCACGCCGGGAGCACCTGCACCCCGCCGACCACCAGCCCCTGCGAGAACAGGGTCAGCAGCGGGACGAGCGCCATCTGCAACGGCACGACCTGGAGGGCGAAGATCCCGACGAAGATCCAGTCGCGGCCGGGGAAGTCCATCCACGCGAGCGCGTAGGCGGCGAGCGCGGCGAGGGTCACCACGAACACCATGGTCGGCACGGCGATGCTGAACGAGTTGATGAAATAGCTGGCGAGCTGCCCGGACGACGGGCGGCCGAACAGCACCTCCTGGTAGTTGCGCAGGGTCGTCTCGGGCGACGTGAAGAACGTCCACCAGCCCGTGGTCTTGATCTGCTGCTCCGGGCGGAACGACGAGATCAGCAGGCCGGCGGTCGGCACTGTCCACAGCACGGCGATCACCACGGCGACGGCCGAGGCGGCACGGGTCGACAGGCGCGCGCCGACCCGCCCGACGGCGGTGCCGCGGGGCCGGGTCGCCGCCGTCGCGGGCGGGCGCGGGTCCGGGCTGCTCACTGGGTCTCCCTGCTGCGTCGGTTGTTCCGGATCTGCACCGCGACGAGCGGCACCACGAGCACGAACAGGAACACGGCCAGCGCGGACCCCTTGCCGTACTCGTTGTAGCGGAACGCCTGGTTGTACATCTCGTTCGCCATGACGGAGGTGTCGAAGTTGCCGCCCGTCATGGTGCGCACGATGTCGAACACCTTCAGGGTCTGCACGGAGATGGTGATGAGCACGACCATCACCGTCGGCCAGATGCTCGGCAGGGTGATGTGCCAGAAGAGCTGCCACCCGTTGACCCCGTCGATGCGCGCGGCCTCCACGAGTTCGGCGGGGATCGCCTTGATGGCGGCCGACTGCACCACCATGGCGAACCCGGCCTGGATCCACACCAGGACCACGATCAGCAGCAGGGTGTTCAGGGGGCCTTCGAGCAGCCACTGCCGGGGTTCGCCGCCGGCCCACACCACGGCCTGGTTGAGCAGCCCGATCTGGTCGGTCTCGGCCTGCCGGTAGGCGTAGACGAACTTCCAGATGATCCCGGCGCCGACGAAGGAGATCGCCATCGGCAGGAAGATCAGCGACTTCGCGAAGGACTCGTAGCGCGCGCGGTCGACCAGGACCGCGTAGGTCAGCCCGATCCCCGTCGCCAGCAGCGGCGCGAGCAGCACCCACAGCAGGGTGTTGCCGAGGACCACCAGGATCTCGGGCTGGGTGAACATCCAGACGTAGTTGTCGAACCCCACCCACGCGGTGCTGGGGCCGTTCATGAACGACAGGAAGGTCGTGCGGATCACCGGGTAGACGAGCCCCACCAGGAGGAGCAGCGCCGCCGGGCCGAGGAAGCACAGCGCCTGCCAGTGGTCGCGGCGCGTCTTGGGCCCCCGGTCGACCAGCACCAGCAGCACACCGATGACGGCCATGAACGCCGCGATGCCGATGACCAGCCAGAGCAGCTTGGGGAGTTCCAGCAGAATGTCGAAACCCATGGGTTCCTCAGGAGTCGTGCGCCGGCGGCGCGCGGTCGAGCGTGGCAATGGGCGGCCGGGGCGGCGGTGTCGCACACGGCCCCGGCCCGGGGCGGGCGCGCGGTCGCCGACCGTGCGCCCGCCCCGTATCGGCTACTCGGGCCAGGACTTCTCGACGTACGTCAGCACCTCGCCGGTATCGTCGCCGTTGAGCCAGTTCGTCATGCCCTTCCAGAAGGTCCCCGATCCCACGGCCGCCGGCATGATGTCGGCGCCGTCCCAGCGGAACACGGTGTCGGGGTCGCGCAGCAGTTCCGCCGCGAGCCGGTCGTTGGGGTTCTTCAGCGCTTTCAGGTCGAGGTCCTGGTGCGCGGAGAACCAGGAACCGGCCTGGGCGCGCCGGTCGGCGTAGTCGACGGTCGCCAGGTACTCCTGGACGGCGACGACCTCGGGCCGCTCGGCGAACGCCGCGGTGAACTCGCCGCCGCCCAGCACCGGGGTGCCGACCGACTCGTCGATGGGCGGCAGGTTGAACGCGAACACGTCGCCGTCCTCGGCGATCTCGGTGTCCTCCGACCAGTTGGCCGCGTAGAACGTGCCCATCAGGTGCATGCCGCACTTCTGCTCGGCGACGGGCAGCCCCGCGTCCTGCGACGAGGTGGTGACGATGCTCTTGACGTCGCCGAAGCCCGCGTTGACATAGTCGGGGTTGCGCCAGATCCCGTCGACCCGGTCGAGCGCCTTCTCCACCTTGGGGTCGTCGAACGGGATCTCGTGCGCCACCCACTGGTCGTAGACCTCGGGGCCGTTCTCGCGCAGCATCACGTTCTCCACCCAGTCGGTGGCCGGCCACCCGGTGGCCTCGCCCGACTCGATGCCGGCGCACCACGGCTTGACGTCGGTGTCCGCCATGCTGTCGCTGAGCTTGATGAGCGCGTCCCAGGTCTTCGGGACCTCGTAGCCCTCCTCGGCGAAGAGCTTGGGTGAGTACCAGACGAGGCTCTTCACGTTCGCGCCGAGGGGCGTCCCGTACATCTCGCCGTCGTGGGTGGCGTAGGACAGCCAGTCCTTCGGGTAGCCGTCCTCGGCGCGCTTGCGCACCGTGTCGGGCAGCGGCTTCGCGTCGCCCGCGGCGGCGAACCGCTCCAGAAGGCCGGGTTGGGGGAAGAACGCGATGTCGGGGGCGTTGCCGCCGTCGACCCGCACCTGGATCTGCGCCTCGAACTCGGCGCTGCCCTCGTACTTGATGGTGATCCCGGTGCAGTCGGAGAACTTCTGCCACGCCTCCTGCATCCGCTCGCCCTCCTCGTCGCGGATGGAGGCGTAGATCTCCACGGTTTTGCCGTCGTGCCCCTGCCAGTCGGAGAACGCCTTGCAGTCGGCGGAGCCGGGGTCGGCGGCGCTGCCGCCGCCCGACAGGTATGAGCAGCCGGTCGACACGAGGACCAGGGGGATTGTCGCCGCGAGCAGGACGCGGCGGCGCGGAGTCATTGGCATGTGCAAACCTCCAGCGGGCCCGGTCGGCTGGTATAGACCAGGCTCTGACGACTGATGCAAGTGCCTTTGCGGCCCGATGTCCACAGCGGCGGGCGATCTCGCGTATAACGGTTGTGTTTCGACGCAGGCCGGACTGCCGCGACGATCCGGCGATTCGCGCCCGCCGCATCCCCGGCCCCTCTACGTTGTGCAGGAGTGCCGGAGCCACCGGTACCGACGGCAGGGAGGGGCCCCGGAGTGAATGGGCCGGCTCCGGACGCTGCGGAGGCCGCGATCCGGGTGGTGCTCGCCGACGACCACGCCATATTGCGGCGCGGCCTCGCGTCGGTGCTGGCGGGCGAGCCCGGCATCGAGATCGTCGGGCAGGCCGCCGACGGCGGCCACGCCGTGCGGATGGTCGCGGCCCTCGCCCCCGACGTCGTCCTCATGGACGTGCGCATGCCCGGTGTCGACGGCATCGAGGCGTGCGCCGAGGTGATCCGGGCGGCGCCGCGGACCAAGGTCCTCATGCTCACCATCAGCGACGAGGAGGCGGACCTGTTCGCCGCGCTGAAAGCGGGGGCGAGCGGCTACCTGCTCAAGACGGTCGCGGTGGAGGCGCTGGCCGATTCGGTCCGCTCGGTGGTGCGCGGGCAGTCGTTCATCGACCCGTCCATGGCGACCAAGCTCATCGCCGAGTTCGCGGAGCTGGCCGCCGCGGGCGGCGGCGCCGGCGCGCAGGACGCCGGGACCGAGTTGACACCGCGCGAGAACGAGGTGCTGCGCCTGGTGGCGCGCGGGCTGAGCAACCGGGGGATCGCCGGGCGGCTGGGCATCTCCGACAACACCGTGAAGAACCACGTTCGCAGCATCCTGGAGAAGCTCCGGCTGCACAGCCGCATGGAGGCGGCGCTGTTCGCCGTGCGCAACCACCTCTTCGGACCCGAATGACGGCGCACCGGCGCGCCGCGTCCGACCGCTGCTGCGACGACGGCGACGGCGACGGCGGCCCCGGTGCCCCGCGGACACCGGACGCCACTGCGCCCGGCGCGCCAGGGCCGCCGACCACCGCGGGTCCGGTGCGGCGCGGACGGCGGCGCCCGCGGGCCCGGCGCGCCGCGGACCCCGGCCGCTCCGGGGCGGCGCCCGCGGCTTGGATAATGGGGCCATGACTCCTGGCGCGGGATCAGGTCCCGAACTGCACGTCGTCCTCCTCGGCTACGGCAAGGGCGGCGAGGTCTTCCACGCCCCGCTGATCGACGCCACCCCGGGCCTGCGGCTGTCCGCCGTGGTCACCGGGGACCCCGGGCGGGCCGCCGCCGTGCGGGCGCGCTATCCCGGCACCGAGGTCATCGCCGACACCGGTGAGCTGTGGCGCCGCTCGGGCGAGTTCGAGATCGCCGTCATCACCACCCCCAACAGCACGCACGCGCCGCTGGCGCGCACCGCGCTGAAGGCGGGCCTGGCGGTCGTGGTGGACAAGCCGTTCGCCGTCACCTCGGCCGACGCGGCGGAGCTGGCCGACCTCGCGGACAGCCTCGGCCAGGTCCTCACCGTGTTCCAGAACCGCCGGTGGGACTCCGACTTCCTCACCGTGTGGCGGCTCATCGACGACGGCGCGCTGGGGCGCGTGCACCGGTTCGAGTCGCGGTTCGAGCGGTGGCGGCCGCACGCCAAGGACACCTGGCGGGAGCAGGGCGGCGCCGACGAGGGCGGCGGGATCCTCTACGACCTCGGTCCGCACCTCATCGACCAGGCCGTGAACCTGTTCGGGCCGGTCGCGAGCGTCTACGCCGAGGTCGACGCGCTCCGGGGCGGCGCGGACGACGACGCGTTCCTCGCCCTGCGCCACCGCGGCGGTGTCCGCTCGCACCTGTGGATGAGCGCGCTCGCCGCGCAGCTCGGGCCGCGCTTTCGGGCGCTCGGCGACAAGGGCGCCTACACCGTCCACGGCCTCGACTCCCAGGAGGCCCGCCTGGGGGCAGGGGAGCGGCCGGGCGGCGACGACTGGGGCGTCGAACCGGAGGAGCGGTGGGGCCTCGCGGGAACGGACGGCGACCTGCACCGGGTGCATTCCGAGCGCGGCGACTACCCGGCGTTCTACGCCGCGGTCAGGGAGGCGGTCGGCGAGGGCGACCCGCTGCCCGTCAACCTGCACGAGGTCGTGCACGGCATCGCGGTGATCGAGGCGGCGCTGCGCAGCGTACGCGAGGGCGCAGTGGTCCCCCTCGACTGAGGGAACCGGCCGGAGTGCCGGTCCCGCAGGCGGCCCAACGATTGCCCAGGGCACCGGTCCGGCAGTCGACTCAGAGGATGTGCTTCGGCCGTCGCTGCTGCGGACCCGGTTCTCCGGCGGTCGTCGAAGCCGGAGGTCATGCCGGGTGGTCTGCGTCGGTGCGGAGGCGTGCAGGTCCGTTGGCGCGGTTCATGCGAGGCCGCCGGCGACGAGGCGTTCGCCCTCGGCGAGGACGAAGGCGCGGAACGACGCGACGGTCGCCGGCTCGCCCTCGTACGGGTGCCACACGACACCGATGGAGCGCTCGGCGCCCGGATCGGTGATGCGCAGCTCGACCGTTCCCGGGAGGGGGGAGTGGGGCCGGGCGGCGAGCACGGCGACCCCCAGTCCCGCGGCGACGAGGCCGCGCACGGTGCCCACCTCGTCGGTCTCGAAGGCGATCCTGGGCTCCAGCCCGGCCCGGTGGAAGAGGCCGTCGGTCAGGTGCCGGATGCCGCGGCCCCGGTTCAGCGCGATGAGCTGGTCGGTGCCCACAGCGGAGATCGGCGTCTCTTCGGCGCGCGCCAGCGGGTGCCCGGCCGGGACAACGAGCACGAGCGGCTGCGTGTGCAGTACCCGCACCGACAGTCCGCGCTCGGTCGGCACCGGCGAGGTGAGCGCGAGGTCGACGCCGCCTTCGCGGAGGCTGCGCACCGCCGAACCCCAGACCTCCTGCCGCAGGCTGAAGCGGACCTGCGGGTGGTCGGCGCGGAACGCGCGGATGAGGGACGGGACCACCTCGGCGCCGAGCGTCGGCAGGAACGCCAGCGTCACCGTGCCCGTGTCGGGGTCGGTGAGCTGGGCGCCGCCGGCGGCCAGCTCCTTGAGGGCGCGGCGGACGTAGGGGAGCAGGGTCCTGCCCGCCCGGGTCAGCCGGACGCCGCGGCCGGTGCGCTCGATGAGCGCCAGGCCCAGTTCGCGCTGGATCCGCGCCAGCGCCCTGCTGACGGTGGGCTGCGGGAGTCCCAGTTCCTCCGCTGCGCGGGTGATGTGCTCGGTGCGCGCGACAGCCTCGAACACGCGGAGCCGCGGTGCGAGGATGCCGCCCGGATCGCGCCCCGTGAACGGCCCGTCGTCATGACTCTGAGCTGAGGTCATACAGAACAGTATGCGTCTGTGCGAACTCATGTATTGGACGCATGAAAGCGCGTTTCCTACGGTCATGGTGATGAGCGGATCGAGTGCGCCCTCGGCGGCCGGGGAGTGGCGCGGCCACCGGGCGGGCGACGCGGCGTACCGCCGCGTCGTGATCGCTATGACGGCGGCGGGCATCTCGACGTTCGCCCAGTTGTACTCGGTGCAGGCGCTGCTCCCCTCGCTCGCGCTGACCTTCGACGCCTCGGCGGCGCAGACCGCCCTCACGGTCTCCTTCGGGACCGGCGGGCTGGCGGCGTTCGTCGTGGTGTGGAGCGGGCTGGCGGACCGCTTCGGGCGGGCCCGGATCATGACGGCGTCCCTGGTGGTGTCGACGCTGCTGGGCCTCGCTGCCCCGTTCGCGCCGGAGCTGTGGCTGCTGCTGCTGATCCGCGCCGTGCAGGGCGCGGCGCTGGGCGGACTGCCCGCTGTGGCGATGGCCTACCTCGCCGAGGAGATCCACCCGGCGGACCTGGGCCGCGCGGCGGGGTTCCACATCGCGGGCAACACTATCGGCGGGATGAGCGGGCGGCTGCTCGCAGGGGCGGTCGCCGACGTCGCGGGCTGGCGCTGGGGTGTCGGCGCCGACGGCCTGCTCGGCCTGGCCGCGCTGGCCGTGTTCGTCGTCGCCATCCCGCAGGCGCACGGATTCCGGCGCCGCACCACCGCCGGCCCGGGGCTCGCGCGCCGAGTGGGGGCCGCGCTCTCCGACACGGGGCTGCTCGCTCTGTACGCTCAGGCGCTGCTGCTCATGGGTGCCTTCGTGACGGTGTACAACTACCTGGGATTCCGCGTCCTCGGGCCGCCGTTCGACCTGTCGCAGACGGTCGTCGCGCTGCTGTTCCTCGCCTACCTGGCGGGCACGCTCAGCTCCTCGCTGACCGGCAGGGTCATCGAGCGGGTGGGCCGCCACGCCGTGCTGCTGGGCGCGGTCGCGGCGATGGCGCTGTGCGCGGCCGTCCTGCTGGCGGGCTCGCTGTGGGCGGTCGCCGTCGGCCTGCTGCTGTTCACGTTCTTCTTCTTCGCCGCGCACACCACCTCGTCGGCGTGGGTCGGCCGCCGCGCGGCGCCCGGTGTGCGCGCGCAGGCGGCGGCGCTGTACACGCTGGCGTACTACCTGGGGTCCAGCGTGTTCGGCTGGATCGGCGGGCTGTGCTACGACCGGTTCGGCTGGCACGGGGTCGTCGCCTATGTCGCATCGCTGTGCGCCGCGGCGGCGCTGGCGGGCCTGGGGCTGCGCTCGCGCCGTTGAGCGCCGCCCGTCGCCCCGCGCCCCGCCTCGCTGTGCCCTCGTCACGCCGCGCATCCGCGCGCATCCGCGCCCCCGCTGCGCGCACCGCCCGGCCTCCGAGCACCGCCCGGATTCCCGCGCACCCGGCATCCCTGCGCACCCGGCATCCTCGGGCATCTCGCATCCCCACGCCCCGTGCGCATTTCGCGCACTGATGGCGTTCATCTGGGATTACTGTTGCGTTAACTGCTCATTTCAGTCATTATGGGCGCGTTGAACTGCTCAATCTAGGCGGAAGTGGCCATGGCACGGTATGAGCGCCTGTTCGACGCCGTGGTCGACGGCGTGCAACGGGTCGAGGACCTCGCGGTCCTCCTGGAGATCAGCCCGTCGACCGTGCGGCGCGCGCTCACCGAGCTCGAGCAGGCGGGCCGGGTGGTGCGCACCCACGGGGGCGCGGTGCCGGTCCCGGCCGGTGCCGCCGAGCTGTCCTGGACCGACAAGCAGCGGCGCAACGCCCCTGCCAAGCGCGCCATCGCCGACCACGCCGCCGGGCTCGTGGACGACGACCACGTCGTCATCCTCGACGCCGGGAGCACCACCACGTTCATCGCCGAGCGGCTGGCGGAGCGCAGCGGGCTCGCCGTCATCACCAACGGCATGGGCCCGATGATCGCGCTCCAGCACGCCGAGGGGGTCGACCTGACCGTGGTCGGCGGCCGCCTCCGCCGCCGGCGCGGCTCCCTCGTCGGCGACCACGCCCGCGCCGTCCTCGAACGGGTCACGGCCGACATCGTGTTCGTCGGGGTCGACGGGCTGGATCCGGGGCGCGGGCTGAACTGCCCGAACCCCGAGATCGGCGGCCTCAAGGAGCTGCTGATGCGCAGCGCCCGGCGGACCGTCCTGGTCACCGACTCCGCCAAGGTCGGCGCGGCCCCGTTCCACCACTGGGCCCTGATCCCCGGCCCCTACACGCTGGTCACCGACAGCGCGATCAGCGACGACGCACGCGCGGCGCTCGACGCGGACCCCCAGTGCGAGTCCGTCGTCCTCCCGCCCCGCACCTCCCCGTAACCCCTGCTCGTTTGCGCAGGGCCGCCGCCCCGGCGGCACGGGCCGATCCGCCGCACAGTTCCCCGAAAGGCCGTACCCGATGGAATTGCACCTGATAGGCGCGCTGCTGCTCGGCGTCGCCGCCGTCGTCGCCGTGATCCTCTGGTCCCGGTTGGACGCGTTCATCGGCCTGCTCGCCGGGGCGATGGTCACCGGCATGATCGCCGGGGTCCCGCCGGCCGAGCTGCTCACCATGATCACCGACGGGTTCGGCAGCACCCTCGCGGGGATCGGCATCGTCATCGCGCTCGGCGTGATGATCGGCAAGGTACTGGAGGAGAGCGGCGGCGCCGACGCGCTCGCCAAGATGTTCGTCCGGATGATGGGCAAGGGCCGCGAGGACGTCGCCATGACCGCCACTGGCGCCGTCGTGTCGATCCCCGTGTTCTGCGACTCCGGGTTCGTCATCCTGCACCCGCTCGCCAAGTCGCTCGCCCGCAAGTACGGCAAGCCGCTCGTCGTGGTCAGCCTCGCCCTGGCCGGCGGCCTGTCGGTCACCCACCACATGGTACCCCCGACCCCCGGGCCCCTCGCCGCCGTCGGCCTGCTCAACGCCGACATGGGCAGCGTGGTCCTCGCCGGGATCGTGTTCTCCGTCCTGCTGCTGCCCGTGGTGGTCGCCTACGCCCGCTACATCGGTCCGAAGCTGGAGCGCGAGCTCGACCCGTCGCTGGTCGCGGTGGGCGAGAGCGGCGCCGAGGCGCACGGCGAGCCGCGCAGCGGCGGCACGGGCATCACGGTGCGCGGCCGCGACATCGCCGACGAACCGGCCGACCCCGGCATCAACCCGCTGCGCGCGAGCATCCCGCTGCTGCTGCCGCTGGTGCTGATCATCGGCAACACCGTCAGCGCGGCGGTGGCCGAGGGGTCGCGGGTCCACTCGATCTTCGCCGTCGTCGGCGAACCCGCCGTCGCACTGCTCATCGGCCTCGTGGTGGCCGTCTACCTGCTGCCGCCGCGCGGCACCAAGCGCGCGACCGTGGTCGGCTGGCTCACCGCCGCCGCGGCGTCGGCGGGGATGATCGTCTTCATCACCGGGGCGGGCGGCGCGTTCGGCGAGGTCCTGCGCGGCTCCGGTGTCGGCGACGCCCTCGCCGAGGCCGTGTCCGGCTGGCCGGTGCCGATGTTCCTCATGCCGTTCCTCATCGCCAGCTTCGTCCGCGTCGCCCAGGGCTCGGGGACCGTCGCCATCATCACCTCCGCGACCCTGAGCGCGCCCATCGTCGAGGCGGCCGGTGTGAGCCCCACACTCGCGGTCCTGTCGGCCTGCGCCGGCTCGATCGTGTTCTCCTACTTCAACGACAGCTACTTCTGGGTCGTGACCCGGTTCACCGGACTCTCCGGCATCCCGGCGATGAAGATGTGGAGCGGGATGACCACGGTCCTGTGGCTCGCGACGCTGCCCCTGCTCGCCATCGCGGCGCTGATCCTGGGCTGATGGACGACACTGGACACCACTGGACGAGCGCGCTGAAGGGAGTGCCGACATGGCCGAAGTACTGGTCGTCGCCGACGACCTGACCGGGGCGAACGCCACCGGTGCGCGGTTCGCGCGCTCCGGGATGCGCGTGGGCACGGTCGCGCCCGAACACGTCGCCGACGCCATGACCGACTACGACGTCGTCATCGCCAACCTCGACAGCCGCCACCTGCCGCCCGACCAGGCCGCCGACCTGGTGACCGACGTCATCGAGGCGGTCTGGCCGGTGGGGCTCGTGGTCAAGCGCACCGACACCACCCTGCGCGGCAACATCGGCGCCGAACTGGAGGCCGCCTGGCGCGCGGTGCGCGACCGGGTGCCGCACACGACCCCGGTCCGCGCCCTGTTCGTCCCGGCGTTCCCCGCCTCGGGGCGGGTGACGGTCGACGGACTGCAACTCCTCGACGGCGTCCCGCTGGAGCGGACCGAGTTGGCCGTCGACCCGCTGAGCCCCATGCACACCAGCGACGTCGCCGAGATCATCGCCCAGCAGAGCGCGCTGCCGGTGCGGCACGTGCCCATCCGGCAGATCACCCACGCGATGCTCACCGCCGACCTGCTGGCAGGCGGCGAACCCGTCCTCGTCTGCGACGCGTTCACCGAGCAGCACCTCGCCGACATCGCCGCGGCCGCCGCCGAGGCGCACCGCCGCGACGGCACCGTGTGGGTGTCGGTCGACCCCGGCCCGGCCGGCGCGCTGCTGGCCGACGAACTGCGGCTCCGCGGCCGGGCCGGGACCCGCGGCCCGCTGCTGGGCGTCGTCGGCAGCGCGACCGAACTGACGCGGCGGCAACTCGACGCGGTGGCCCGCACGGGCCCGGTGCGGTTCGTCGACGTCGACGCCGCCCGGTTCGGCGCCGACCCCGGGCACCGGTCCGAGGTCGCCCTGCGGCTCGCCGAGGCGCTGGAGGCGTCCCGCTTCCCCCAACTGGTGGTGTTGCGCACCGCGGGGTCGGCCGCCGACGTCGTGGAGCTGCCGATACGGGACCGGCGTGCGCTGCCGCGCCAGATCGCCGAGCTGGTCGAGGGGGTGCTGCGCGGGATCGAACGCGACCTCGGCGCGCACGCGCTCCCGACCGGGCTCTACACCAGCGGCGGCGACGTCACCTCGGCGGTGCTCGACACACTGGGGGTGCAGGCGTTCGAGGTGGGCGGCGAGGTCATCCCGCTCGCCGTGCACGGCATCCTCAGCGGCGGCCTCCTCGACGGGGTCCCCGTCGTCACCAAGGGCGGGATGGTCGGCGACGACTCCGCCCTCGCCGAATGCTTCGGCAAGCTGCGCCGAGCGGCGCAGGCGCGCCTCCGCCAGGTGCGCGCCGAAGTCACCGAACAGGTCATGCCCCTGTGAGACGCCCGGCCGACCGGGCGCGGGCCGGGCCCGCCCACCGGGCGGCGCCCGCAGCCACACCAGTCCCACACCAGTCCCACACCAGCACGTATGAGGGAGCTTTGGACACCATGAACGAACGCCCGACCCTGGCCGTGACCGTGGGCGACCCGGTCGGCATCGGCCCGGAGATCACCGTGCGCACGCTCGCCGAGGCGGGCACCGCCGCTCCGGCGCGCGGCGTGGTGGTGGCCGACCCCGCGGCCCTGGAGCGCGCGGTCGCCGTCTGCGGGCTCGACGTCCGGATCCGCGTCGTCGACTCCTTCGACCTGCCGCCCGAGCAGGACGGCGTCATCGACTGCTACGACGTCGGCGTGCTCGGGGCGGCCGAACTGCCGTGGGGCGAGGTCGACGCGCGCGCGGGCCGCGCCGCGGTGCGCGCCATCGAGGTGGCGACGAAGGCCGCCATGGACGGCGCCGTCGCCGGGATCGTCACCGGCCCCATCAACAAGGAGGCGATCTGGGCCTCGGGGAGCGAGCACCTCGGCCACACCGAGATGCTCGGCGCCCTCACCGGCACCACGCGGCAGAACACCATGTTCGTCGTCCGCGGCAAGAGCATCTTCTTCGCGACGCGGCACCTGTCACTGCGCAAGGCGCTCGACCAGATCAGCGAGGAGCAGCAGACCGGCGCCATCGAGGAGGCCCTCACCGCGCTGCGCGTGTTCGGCCGCGACGCACCGCGCCTCGCCGTCGCCGCGGTGAACCCGCACGGGGGAGAGAACGGGGCGTTCGGCGACGAGGAGATCGTGCACATCACCCCGGCGGTGGAGCGGGCGCGCGCCAAGGGCGCCGACGTCAGCGGGCCGATCCCGGCCGACTCGGTCTTCCACCACCTGCTCTCCGACCGCTACGACGGCGTGGTCTCCCAATACCACGACCAGGGCCACATCGCGGCGAAGACCTTCGACTTCGACGGGACCATCTCGGTGACCGTGGGGCTGCCGATCCTGCGCACCTCCGTCGACCACGGAACGGCGTTCGACATCGCGGGGCAGGGCGTCGCCGACCCCGGCACCATGCGGTCGGCGTTCCTGCACGGCGCCGAGTTCGCGAAGTTCGCCGACCGCATCCGCGCCGAATACGCCACCTGACCGACCACCCCGGCAGCCGTCCACTGTCCGCGGTGGTGTTCGTGCTGCTGGGTGCTCCGCACTCCCTTACCGCGCTCGCCGCGCGGAGAGAGCGCCGCCGCGAAACCGCGACCGATCCGGGGCGGGGTCGGCTCCGAACCACTGGCGGATCCCGGTCCGGCAAGGGAGGCTGGGGTCCCGGCGGTTCGGCCCACCGGGGCCGAGCGAGGAGGCGGAGCAAATGAAGGTCTGGATCCTGCTGATCATCGGCGTGCTACTGGTGCTCATGGGGGCGACCTGGGGCTTGCAGGGCATCGGTGTGCTGCCCGGAAGCGTGATGTCGGGCGTGACCCTGTGGGCCGTGGTCGGACCTATCGTCGCCATCGGCGGCGTGGCGCTGATCGTCTGGGGGCTGCGCAGTCGGCGGTCCTGACATCCCGGCCCGCCGCCTTACTGCGGCGGCGGGCCCGGGTGCGTGGTGGCCGCTGGACACGGGTGTGCGGGGACGGCGGGCCCCGGAGTCCGGGACTGCGGGACTGCGGGACCCGGAGTCTGGCACGGAGGGAACCCCGGGGGTGCGGTGCGGGCGTTCCGGACGATCGGCGGCGGTGCGGGAAGGCCCCAGCGGCGGGCGGTGCGGGCCCGGTCCGGCGTCGTGCGGCGTGCGCTACCTGCATGTGTGGGGCGTCTGGGCTAGAATCCGGGCAATTACAACGACGACGTTCCGGCGGCAACGACGACCGCCGAGAGATTGGGGACGCCCATGAGCCGCATCACGCGCGACACCATCCGCAGGCTCCCGAAGGTGCTGCTGCACGACCACCTCGACGGCGGGCTCCGCCCGTCGACACTGCTCGAACTCGCCGCCGAAACCCCTGGCGCCGAACTTCCGGCCGCCGACCCCGAGCGCCTCGCCGCGTGGTTCGCCGGCCCACTGCGCTCCGGCGGCGGCGCCCCCACCACGCACGAGACCTTGCTCGCCCGGTTCGCGCCCGTGCTCGCCCTGCTCCAGACCGCGCCGGCACTCACCCGCGCAGCCGTGGAGTGCGCCCAGGACCTCGCGGCCGACGGCGTCGTCTACGCCGAGGTCAAGTTCGCACCCGAGCAGCACACCGGCGGCGGCCTCACCCGTGCCCAGGCGGTCGACGCCGTCCTCGAAGGGCTGCGGGTCGGCGCGGCGCGCGCCAGGCAGATGGGCCGCACGATCGACGTCCGGCTGCTGCTCACCGCCATGCGGCAGGCCGCCGACTCCATGGAGATCGCCGACCTCGCCGTGCGCAACCGCGGCCGCGGCGTGGTCGGCTTCGACATCGCCGGGCCCGAGGCCGGGTACCCCCCGACCCGGCACATCTCGGCCTGCGAGTACATCAAGCGCGAGAACTTCAACCTCACCCTGCACGCGGGCGAGGGGTTCGGCCTGTCGTCCATCTGGGAGGCCATCCAGTGGTGCGGCGCCGACCGCCTCGGCAATGGTGTGCGCATCGTCGACGACATCGTCCCCGGCTCCGCCGCCGACGGCTCCGACACCAAGCTGGGCACGCTGGCCTCCTACGTGCGCGACCGGCGCGTCCCGCTGGAGCTGTGCCCCACGGCGAACGTGTCCATCGGCGCGGTGCCCTCGCTCGCCGACCACCCGGTCGACCTGCTGCGCAGGCTCCGCTTCCGCGTCACGGTGAACACCGACAACCGGCTCATCGGCGGCACCACCCTCACGGAGGAGTTCGAGGCGCTGTCGCAGATGTTCGGGTACACCCTCGCCGACCTGCGCTGGTTCACGGTGAACGCCATGAAGTCGGCGTTCATAGGGCACGACGAACGCCTGGCGCTCATCAACCGGGTGATCAAGCCGGCCTACGCCACCGAGCACGCCGCCTCCGTGGGCGCGTCCTTCTTCCGCAAGGAGGACTCCTGGTGACCGCGCCCGGGGCCGCCGCGGTTTAAGGCGTTGCGGCTGGGGCCGTCGCGCCCGAGATCGTCGCGCCTGGGGGCGCCGCGCTTCCGTGCTGATCCGCCGCAGGTCAGCGCGTGCCTGTGGACGGATTCGGCGCGGGTGGCGGCCGACCGCCTACCATCTGAGCCCTTGACTCGCACAGACGGGAGCAGGCCATGCGGTTCGCCGTTCAGATCCAGATCGACGCCCCTGCCGGGGAGGTCCCGCTCGACCGCCTCCGCACGCTCGGCGCCGCCCAGTGCGTCCTCCGGTCGCTGCACACGATCGCGCGCATCGACGCCCCCGAGGGCAAGAGCGTCCACGTGTGCGACATCCGCTGCGTCGGCCATGCCGGCGGGGTCGCCGCCCGGGTCGTCGCCCGCGCCCCCGGCGCAGCCCACGCCGAGACCGGACTGCGCCTGGCGCTCCGTCGGCTCCTCAGCGAGGACACCGTGCTCCGGGGCTGGCGCGTGGGCGTGTGCCGCGCCGAGGCCCACTCCGCCGACGCCGTCAAGCTCACCGGCGCCGATCCCCTCACCGCGCTGCGCCTCGACATCATCGGCGGCGACCCGCTCGACCGCGGCCGCATCCGCCGCACACTGCTCGACCTCGCGCCGCGGCTGCGCGCGTTCGGTCCCGAGATGTTCGGCGCGTCCGCAGCGGGCGCGGGCGGGCGTGGCGCGCACCGCGGCGCCCTGCTCGCCGGGGCACTGCTGGCCGGCGCCACCATCGTCCTCGACGGCCTGCTCAGCGACATCCGCGCCATGCAGTGGACCGACGGCACCGCCGCCGACATCGTCGGCCCGTGGATCCTGGGCGACCTCCCGCCGCCCATCGAGCGCTACGACACCCGTTTCGCGCACCGCCTCCTGCTCGTGGCGGGCTGCGGCGCGCACCGGCTGGTCGAACCCGTGTGGCAGCCGCCCACCTGCCTCGCCGAGGCGTTCGCGGTGCGGCTGATGTTCCAGCGCGGCCTTGAGCTGGTCGGCAGGTACGACCTGCTGTCCGATCCCGGCACCGCGTTCGCCGCGCTGACCGCCAACGCCTTCGACCCCGCCCACAGCGAGGCCCTGGCCCGGTTCGGCGGAGCCGGGTCCGCGGACTCCGGCACACCCGCGGTACCGCACTCCGCCTGGTTCGAGCCCATCGACCCCGTCCGCGCCGTGCACCCTTACGCCGCGCCCCGATCCGGGTGACCCCGCAGTGCAGGGCCACGCGGCAGGTCGCCGCGCCCTTCCACCCGGGGTCGCCGTCCTTCCCTGCCCTGCCCAAGGACCGCCGTCCCTTCACGTCCGAGGCCGCCGTGCCGCTACTCCGCCGGGGGTAGGGCCGTGGCGCCCGTGGCCGCGGCGTCCTTCCCCGGGGGTACCCGCGGATTCCGCCTGGGAGACGACGCGGTCCGGCGGCCCCGCCCCGTAACGTCAATGACGTGTCCACGCTGAACAAGAGATTCGTCCGCGATCTCGTCCTGGTGGCGGTCCTCGCCGCCGTGCTGGTGGTGTTCTCGCCCCTGGTGCCGCGCGACTCCCTGTCCGCTCCGCGCGACCTCGACCCCCTGGGCTACGCCCTGCTCATCGCCTCGTGCGCGGTGCTGCTCGGCCGCCACCGGTGGCCCGGGGCGGCCCTCGTCGCCACCACCGCGTGCGTCCTCACCTACACCGTTCTGCACTACCCCGGCTACTTCTTCCCGGTGGCGCCGGTCTGGGCGCTGTACGCCGCCGTGGCCTACGGGCGGCGGGTGCTCGGCGCGGTGGTCTCGGTCGTGGTTCCCGTCACCATCCTGATCGTCAGCATGCGGCAGAGCAGCGACCCCGCGGTCATCGCCGACGGCCCCGCCTGGATCGCCGGCTGGATGGTGGCGGCGGCGGTGGGCGGCGAGATCAGCCGCCGCCGCACGTCCTTCGTGAACGCGGTCCAGGCGCGGGCGCTCGCCGCCGAGCAGGCCCTGGAGGAGACCGCGCGCCGCCGCGCGGGCGAGGAGCGGCTGCGCATCGCCCGTGAACTGCACGACTCCCTCACCCATACCCTGTCGGTGATGAACGTCCAAGCGGGGGTGGCCGTCCACCTGCTCGACAAGCAGCCGCACCGCGACGAAGAGACCTACCGCGCGCTCACCACCATCAAGGCGGCCAGCCACGAGGCGCTGCGCGAACTGCGGGCCACGCTGGGGGTGCTGCGCACCCGCGGCGAGCCGCCCGGCCCGCCGCCGAGCCTGCGCCGACTCCCCGAACTGGTCAAGGCCGCCGAGGACACCGGGAGCCGTGTCGAGGTCGTGGTCGAGGGGCGGCAGCGCCCACTGCCCGTCGAGGTCGACCGCGCCGCCTACCGGGTGGTGCAAGAGGCGCTGACCAACGCGGCGCGGCACGCGCCCGGTGCCCGGGTGGCCGTCCGGGTCGGGTACCGCGGCGAGGCCGTCGTCATCGACATCGAGGACGACGGGTCCCCGGCGGCGACCCGAACCGCCGCACCGGCGCCCGGCGGCGACGGCCACGGCCTCGTGGGCATGCGCGAGCGCGTCGTGGCGGTCGACGGCACGCTGCGCGCCGGGCCGCGCTCGCCGTCCGGCTACGCGGTCCACGCGATCCTGCCCGTCGACCCCGAATCACCCGTGCCGCACCGACCCGATGGATTGGACCAGGGATGAGCGAGGCCACAGCGAGCACGGCTCCGGTACCCGGCGACGGCGCACTTCGGGTGCTGATCGCCGACGACCAGGCACTGATCCGCGCGGGGTTCCGCGCGCTGCTCAACTCCGAGGACGGCATCGAGGTGGTCGCCGAGGCGGGCGACGGCGCCGAGGCGGTCGAGCTGGCCCGGCGGCTGCGTCCCGACGTCGCGCTGCTCGACATCCAGATGCCGGTCATGGACGGCATCGAGGCGACCCGGCGCATCGCGTCCGACGGCTCCCTCACCGGCGTCCACGTCGTCATCCTCACCAATTACGCGCTCGACGAGTACGTCTTCTCCGCGCTGCGCTCCGGCGCGTGCGGGTTCCTCGTCAAGGACACCGAGCCGGTGGAACTCATCAGGTCGGTGCGGGTCGCAGCGAGCGGCGAGGCGCTGCTGTCGCCCGGCATCACCCGTCGCCTCATCGCCGAGTTCCTCGCCCAGCCCGGCCCCACGGGCGCCGCGCCGGGCCTCGACCGGCTGACCGAGCGCGAACGCGAGGTCATGGCGCTGGTCGGCAAGGGCATGTCGAACGAGGAGATCGCCGAGCAACTCCACATCAGCCACACGACCGCGAAGACCCACGTCAGCCGGGCCATGGTGAAACTGAACGCCCGCGACCGCGCCCAGCTCGTCGTGTTCGCCTACGACTCCGGGCTGATCACGCCGCGCTCGCAGGGCGCCTAAGGCGCTGTTGGGGTGCCGGTCTGTCCTGTCCCGGTCAGGACGTGTTTCGGCGGTCGCTGCTGCGCAGCAGCGACCGCCGAAACACGTCCTCTCGGCGAATCCGGACCGGTCCCTCAACAGGCACTGAGCCGCGCGCCGGGTTCCCGGCGCTCTCACGCGGCGCACATGCGCAGCAGGACCCCGCTCACCTCGTCCGGCGCCTCCACCGTCAGCATGTGGCCCAGTCCGGGCAGGATCCGCACCTCCGCGCCCGGCAGCGCCCGGCCCAGCGCCCGGGCGCACCGGACCGGGGTGAGGCGGTCGGCGCCGCCGCCGAGGACCACCGTGTCGACGTCGCGCAGGGCCGCCAGGCGCGCGGTCATGTCGTGCCGCATCAGCGGCCCGTAGTAGCCGGCGACCACCGCCGCCGGGCAGCCGTGCACCAGTTCGGCGCACTCCCGCACCCGGAGCGGGTCGGCGTCCCTGCCGAAGAGCAGCCGCCGCACGGCGGCCCGGTGCGCCCCGAGGCGCGGGGGCGCGAGCGAGCGCAGCCGGTCGGCTTCCCGGGGGAGGCGGGCCAGCGCGCCCATGATCAGCCGCTGGGCGGTGCCCGTCGCGCGGGCCCGCAGCGGGAACCCGGGGCGGCTGGTGTCGAGGCGCCCGGCCGCCGTCGCGACCAGCGCGACGCCCGCGACGCGGTCGCGGACCAGGTCGGGCCGCTCCGCCGCGAGCGCCATGATGGTCATCGCGCCCATGGAGTGCCCGCCGAGGACGAGCCGCCCCGTGGGGGCGAGGGTGTCGATGATCGCGGCGAGGTCGTCGCCGAGCAGGTCGATACCGAGCGGCCGGGTCCCCAGGGTGGAGCCGCAGTGCCCCCGCTGCTCCCACCGCACCACCCGGACCGCGGGCCCGGGGCGCGCGGGGTCGGTGAGCGCCGCCGTCTGCCGCTCCCAGGTGCTGGACCCGAGTGTCCAGCCGTGGCCCAGGACCACGGTCAGCGGGGCGTCGTCGGGGCCCCGGACGAGGACCCGCAGGGCGGCCCCGTCCGCCGTGGTGATGGTCCGGACCCGGTCGGCGGCGCGCGGCGGGGCGGGCACGGCCGGGGTCCCCGGGGCGGCGGAGAGGGGCGGCCGGGGGAGCCGGGGGAGCCGGGTCATAGCGCGTGCGGCGGTCGGCCGGGGGAGTCGGATCACGGCGCGTCCGGCGGTCGGACCTCCGGGGACGTCCGGGCGGTCTGGCGCAGCTCGCCGAACGCGCCGGCCGGGACGGCGGGCGCGTCGGGGAACACCGGGTCGACCCGGTGGTAGCCGGCCCCCTGGCCGGGGCGGGGGTCGGCGGCGCCGTTGTTGGGCCACAGCGCCATCGCGCGCTCGGCCTGCGCGGTGATCGTGAGCGACGGGTTCACCCCGAGGTTGGCGGTGACCGCGGAGCCGTCGACGACATGGATTCCCGGGTACCCGTACAGGCGGTGGTAGGGGTCGATGACGCCTTCGTCCGCGCGGGCGCCGATGGGGCAGCCGCCGAGGAAGTGCGCCGTCATCGGGATGTCGAAGATCTCGCCGACCGTGCCGCCCGGCTTCCCGTCGATCTGCTCGGCGACGCGCTCGGCGAAGTCCTGCCCCGCGGGGATCCACGCGGGGTTGGGCGCGCCGTGGCCCTGCCGGGAGGTGAGCCGGCGCCCGCCGAGGAGGCCGCGGCGGGTGTAGGTGGTCAGCGAGTTGTCGAGCGACTGCATGACCAGGCCGATGATGGTCCGCTCCGACCACCTGCGGACGGAGAGGCTGCGCGCGAAGAAGTAGGGGTGCCGGGCCGCCTCGGCGAGGAAGCGCAGCCAGCGCGGGACCCGGCCGCCCCCGGGGATCTGGATCGTCGTGAGCAGCCCCATGGAGTTGGAGCCCTTGCCGTAGCGGACGGGTTCGATGTGGGTGTGCTCGTCGGGGTGGATTGACGAGGTGATGGCGACCCCGCGGGTGAAGTCTTCCGGCGGGTCGACGTGGCGGGTCATCGCGCCGACGAGCGCCTCGGAGTTGGTGCGGGTGAGCGTGCCGAGCCGGGGCGAGAGGCGCGGCAGCAGCCCGGTGTCGCGCATGCGGTGCAGGAGGGTCTGCGTGCCGTAGGTGCCCGCCGCCAGGACGACCTGGCGCGCGGTGAACGTGTGCGCGTTCGCCCGCGTGCGGGCCGCGCCCGTCGTGAGGGTGTCGACGGCGTAGCCCGCCCCGTCGGCTGTGGGCCGCAGCCGCTCGACCGAGGTCATGGGGTGGACGACGGCGCCGTCGCGTTCGGCGAAGTACAGGTAGTTCTCCGTCAGCGTGTTCTTGGCGCCGTGGCGGCAGCCGGTCATGCACTCGCCGCACTCCACGCACGCGCGCCGCCGCGGGCCCGCACCGCCGAAGTAGGGGTCGGCGGTCTCCTCGCCCGGCCGGGCCGGGCAAAAGCCGTCGGCGTCCTTGCCATCGCCGAAGAACACCCCCACCGGCGCGAGGTGGAAGGTGCTGCCGACCCCCATGCCCTCGGCGGCCTTCGCCAGGTGGACGTCTGCCGGCGTCATGGTGGGGTTGGTGCGCACGCCGAGCATCCGCTTCGCCTGGTCGTAGAACGGGGCGAGTTCGGCGCGCCAGTCGGCGATGTGCCGCCACTGGGGGTCCTCGAAGAACTCCGACAGCGGCTCGTAGAGGGTGTTCGCGTAGTTCAGCGACCCGCCGCCGACCCCGGCGCCCGCCAGCACGACGACGTCGCGCAGCAGGTGGATGCGTTGGATGCCGAACAGGCCGAGCGCGGGCGCCCACAGGAAGTTGCGGAGGTCCCAGGAGTCCTTGGGCAGGGTGTCGGGCGTGAATCGGCGACCCGCCTCCATGACCCCGACGCGGTAGCCCTTCTCGGTGAGGCGGAGCGCGCTGACGGAGCCCCCGAACCCCGAACCGATGACGACCACGTCGTAGTCGAAGGAGCCACCCTCGTCCGTGGGCCCCTCACGCGGTGGAGTGGGAGCGGCCTCGGATCCCTCCCCGGGGCCGTGGGGGTGCGCTCGCGCTGCCATGGGACGACCTCATCTCGGGCGGGGGACGGCGACCGGTGCCGCGTCGGCACCCGGATCGGATCGAACGAGTCGCGTGCCGAGGCGGCCCCGACTGCCGCACGGTTCCTACTCGCCAGTAGGACGTCCATGAAACAACCCGCCCGACCCTCCGCGCAAGCCCGTTCCACCCCTGCCGGTGCGGCTCATGGCCGACCCGGCTCCCCGAACGGGGTGGTCACGGGCGGGGCGGTGTGGCGGTGGTCGGGCCGTACGACTTCACGCTTCCGGCGATCGCCGCGGCGATCGCGGTCGGGGCGCCGAAGAGGGTCGCCAGCCCGATGGCGACGTCGTCGCTCTCCTTGAAGCCGAAGACGAACTGGAGCTGATCACTGAAGGGTGTGCCCCACAGAAGCGGCGCCGCCCCGAGGACCGCCACGACGTAGAGCGCGCAGATCGCGCACAGCGTCCACGCGCCGGGAATCCTGCGGGCAAACGTGAACCCTGCTGCGACCGCCAGGACCCCGGTGCTGACGACGCCGCCGAACACGTTCACCACCACCACGCTGGACCAGATGCCGGTCGGCCCGTTGGCCAAGACGACGTTGGTGAGCGCGAACCAGGCGAACATGGCGGCGGCGAGCAGCGCCAGGCTGCCGGCGATCATCGCCGCCGGGGCATTCGCCCGAGGCTTGGGCGGCGCCGCCGGCGGGTTCGGCCCGCCGCCCCACGGCGCGGGTCCGCCCGCCATCGGCTGCTGACCGTACTGGGGAAACCCGTGCTGCGGTGGATTCGGCTGCATTCGCCCTCCTGGCGTATTTCGGCGAGTCGAACCTACCGCTCATCGGAGTCCGCGATACCTCCACGACCACAGGGCCCGTGCACCGCCTCCACCCCACCCCAGAGCGAGCACCGCACCCCAGAGCGGACACCTCACCCCACCGCAGAGTGAGCACCTCACCCGATCTGCGCGACCTCTCAGTGGTGCGCCACTCGTCGCCCATCTCGCCGTGGACTTTCGGTTTTTCAGGGCCGGTCCGTCCGCGGGGATCGGTCCGTTCGCTGGTCGGCCTTGTCGCCGTGCCGCGTGCAGGCGGTCTTCGGTGACAAGCAGCGCCAAAGGCGGGTGGGGGTCGGGCCCGGGTTGGATCGGGTCGGAGTGCGGGGGGATCGGTCCGTCTGCTGGGCGGCCTTCTCGCCGGGCCGCGTGCGGGCGGTCTTCGGTGACAAGCAGCGCCAAGGGCGGCGAGGGGTCGGGCTCGGTCGGATCGGGTCGGGTGCGCGGTGGTCGGGGTTGGCGACGGGGCGGCGACGGGCGGTGGTGGGTCGGGGTGCGCGGCAGACCACCGCCGCGTTTGGGGCGGGGGGTGTTGAGCCGCCGCAGCGCGACGGCCCGGACAAGTGCGCAGGTCAGGGGTTCGGGCGTGGCACCCCACCATCCCTTTCGTCTCACATGGTGGGAAATCGATGGGGGTCGCCATCCAGGATGAGCCCTCATGACACCTGGATGGCGACCCCTCCGCTTGCCGGGCCCGCACTGTCCGCGAAAACCGGACGCAAAGTCGCAATTCGGGCGCATGAAGGCGGATTCGCCCGGCTGCCAGTCCGCATGATGGACATGATCTTGATTCGGGGCCCGAATCCGTACCCCTCTGCCAGGAATCACGCGACCAAAAGGGACATAGGCCCCTAATTACCCTCCGTGGGTGCGGCTCTGCGCAGGTAGCCGTGCTTTCTGCTGAGCAGGGACGCGGGTGCGCGCGGGCGGCCCCGGGGAACCCGCCTCCGACCGCGCACCCCCGGCCGTCGCTGCCCCGTCGCCCACCCCGCCACTGCGCGCACGGACCGATACCGCCGAGCCCGGCCCCTTGCCGCCGTTGGTGCCGATTGTCCCCACCGCACACCCGGCCGGATACCGCTGGGGCCCGGCCCACCTCTCGCCTTTGGCGCTGCTTGTAACCACAGACCACCCGCACGCGGCACTGCGACAAGGCCGCCCAGCAGACGGACCGATCCAAAAAGCCTAACCTCCGTCTCGCCAACTCCTCAGACCTGCGCACGGTCTCGTCGGGGATGAGGGCGCGCGCTTCACGCCTGAGAGGAAGTCGGCCCACTCAACAGTGGGGATGGAGTGCTCGCAATGCCCAGGGTGATTGGAATCCCGCAGGTCCGCGCCATCTCGGTGTTCACCTGCTTCGACACGGTGAGCCGAGTTCGGCGGGGTGGATCCGCGTCAGGGGTGATTGGTGAGGAACTCGGTGATGGTTGTACGGAAAGCCTCGGGGGTCTCGGTCCAGGGGAGGTGGGCGGCGGACTTCAGGGTGATGCGGGTGACGCGGGGGAGTGCGTGCTCCAGGGAGTCGACCGACCAGCGGGGCCGGATGTCCTCGGCGCCGTCGATGATGAGCGTCGGCACGTCCAGTTCCGCGCAGGCGGCCCGCAGCTCCGGCGTCCCCCAGAGAGTGCGGTCCTCCGCAATGAGGGCGGCGTTGCACGCGAAGTTCACCCCGAACCACGGTTCGGCCATGCGCTCGGCGTGCTCCATGGCCCGGGCCGGGTCCGCGAAGTCCGCCGACCACTGGAGGACCGAGAACTCGCGGTCCTCGGCGCCGGTGCGGTCCTTGTGCTTGAGGGCCCGCCACCGCTCCAGGTGCGGGCCGAGCCGTTCGTCGCGTGCGCGGGCATAGGCGGCGTGCCAGGCGGCGTCCTGGTCGATGCCGGTGCCGGAGACGTAGACCAGCGCGCTCACGCGCTCGGGGTGTTCGATCGCGTACTGGAGCGCGAGCCGGGCGCCCCACGAGTGGCCGAGCAGCGCCATCCGCTCCAACCCGAAGTGCCGCCGCACCGCGTCGAGGTCGGCCAGCGTCCGCGCGGTGGAGTAGGGGCCGGTGCGCTGCGACCGGCCGCAGCCCCGCTGGTCCCAGCGGTACACGGCCAGGTCGGCGGCGAGCAGGTCGGCGACGCCACCGAAGGTGTCCCACAGTCCCGGCCCGCCGTGGCAGCAGACAAGGGGCTCGCCTCGGCCCGTCCGGTCCGCCCAGAGCCTGACACCGTCGTCGGCCGCGGCAGTCGATTCCATCCGGCGATTCTCGCGCGGAGCGTCGGCGCCGCGCACGGGGGTTGTCCACAGGGCCGCGAATCGCGGTGGCGGCGCGGGGAAGCGGAGGGACACCGTGGGGGCATGGCGGAACTCTCCAACGCGAACTCCCTCGCGGCGAGCCAGCACTGGGTGCTCTCCCGTGCGCAGGCGCTCGGCTGCGGGCTGAGTCCGGCCCAGATCGCCTCGCTGGTCCGGTCACGCAGGTGGCGCCGCCTACGCCCGGGCGTCTACCTCGCCCGGGGCGATCCCGCGCCGTCATTGGCGGCGCGGGTCGTCGCGGTGCAGCTCGCCTACGGCCCCCGCTCGGTCGCGGTGGGCCCCACCGCCGCGCGGCTGTGGCGCATCCAAGGGCTGCTGCCCGGGCCGGGCTACGACCACCTGCACCTGAGCGTCGCCGGGCGGGGCAGCAGTCGCGGCGGCGACGGCCTGCGGCTGCACGGCTGGACCGTCCCGCCGGGCGAGATCACCATGCGCGGCGGCATCCGCCTCACGACCCCCGCGCGCACCCTGCGCGACACCGTGCTGTGCACCGACCGCCACAGCGCCGTCAGCGCCATCGACTCGGCGCTGTACCAGGGCCTGGTTGCGCCCGCCGACCTCCCCGCCCTCGCCGAGGCCAACGCCGGCCGCCCCGGCGCCCCGCGCAGCCGCCCCTGGTGGGCCCTTGCCGATCCCCGCGCGCAGAGCACGTTCGAGTCCCGGCTCCGGCTCATCTGCGTCGACGCCGGTATCGCCCCCGAGACCCTGCAATACCCCGTGCGCGACTCCACCGGCGCGCCGGTGGGCTACGTCGACCTCGCCTGGCCCGGCCGCGGCGTCGCAGCCGAGGCCGACGGCACGGGCCCGCACACCCTGCCCGACGCCCTGTTCGGCGACCGCAGGCGGCAGAACGGCATCGCCGTGGCCCCCGAACGCCTCGTGCTGCTCCGGTTCGCCTGGCGCGACCTCGGGCGGCCCGCCGAGATCGCCGCCATGATCCGAGCGGCCCTGCGCCAGGGCGCCGCCCCCGCGCCGCGGACGGCTCCGTGAGCCTGATCCCGCCGCGTAGGGCGGCGCGGGTGGTGCCGCAGGTCTGGCACCGCGGCGGGCTCGACGCCGCAGCGCCGCTGCGCGCCGCGGGTCTGGCACCGCACCGCGGCGCGGGCGGCGCGGAGCACCGTGCTCCGCGCCGCCGGCGCCCTGGTCAACGGGTTACTGGGGCATCGGTTCGGTGTACCCGCCCACCGGGCGGGCCGTGTGCGGCAGGAACCGGCTCGGCGAACCCACATACGAGACGTACAGCGCGTCGCGGGCCCGGGTGCAGGTCATGAACAGCAGGGCGCGTTCCTGGTGGTACACGTGCTCCAGCGCCACAGGGTCGCCCTCGGCGGAGTCGATGGCCGCCTTGGGCGGCACCAGGGGGTCGCCCATGCCCACTACCGCCACACAGCGGAACTCCTGCCCCTTGAGCTTGTGCATGGTGCCGATCCGCACCGCCTCGCCCTGGTCGGCGGAGTCGAGCGCCGCGGTGATGATGCCGCGCGCCGCCAGTTCCTTGGCGACGTTGCGCACCACCCACTGGTTGCGGCCGGCCACCGCGATGGTCGACGCGTCGACCCCGGAGTCGAGCCAGGCGCGCACCTGGTCGCCGAGCGCGGTGAGCTCCTCGGACCTGTGGGCGCAGCCGCGCAGGACCGGGGCCGGGCCGTGCAGCACCGAGCGGTACCCGGCGGGCTCGGCCGAACCGTCGTCGGCGTTCGGTGCGACCGGCCCGAGCACCTGCGCCGCCCAGTCCAGGATCTCCTGGGTGACCCGGTGGCTCACCCGCAGCCGGTGGCCGCGCCCCCGCACGTTGATGCCGAGCGAGGCCAGCGAGACCCTGCTGTCGTAGCCGCGCTGGCCGGGGTCGCCGACGATGAACAGGTCGTCGGGTCCGGGTTCGACGGCCGCCCGGAGCAGCCGCCACTGGGCGGGGTGCAGGTCCTGCGCCTCGTCGACGAGGATGTGCCGGTAGCGCGGCCCGGGCCCGCGCAGCAGCCGCGCGGCTTCGAGCGCCACCTGCGGGTAGGTCCACTCGCCGCCGGCGCGCAGGGCGGCGCTGTAGCGGCGGATGATCTCCCACACGTGGACCCGGTGCTCGGGCGCCAGGTGCAGCAGCCGGCCGCTGCGCTCGCAGCGCACGTAGTCGGCGAGTTCGGTGAAGTCGCGGGCGAGGATCACCTGCTCCCATTCGTCGGCGAGGAACCGGCCGGAGTACGGGACGCCGTCGGCCCGCGCGGCGTCGCGCCAGCGCTCGCTCAGCGCGTCGTCGCCGAGCGTGACCGGCGCATGGCCGGTGTGCTCGTGGACGACGGAGCGGGCGAGGCCGTCGATGGTCAGGACGTCGATGCGCGACCGCGCCTCGGGGTCGGTCACGAGCCGGTCGAGCTGCGCGGAGAGGGTCTGGGCGAGCAGCCGGTTGACGGCGGTGAGCAGCACGGAGCTGCGCGGCTCGCCGGGGAAGAGGGCGGCGTCGAGCGACGCCAGCCGGGCCGCGCGGTGCAGCGCGATGACGGTCTTTCCGGTGCCGGGCCCGCCGCTGACCTGCGCCGACCCGGCGAACCGGGTGTCGGCCAGGACGCGGTGGTCGGGGTGCAGGCTGAGCTGCCAGTCGGCGAAGGGCAGGGAGAGGGCGTCGGCGAGCGCGGCGGGTCCGCTGACCGAGGGCGCCCCGAGCGGCCCGGCGGGCTGGTCGCGGAGGTCGAGGAGTTCGAGAGCGGCGGCGCTCACGGCTTCGTAGCGGCGGGCGAACGCCACGGCGTCGTCGTGGGGGCGCACCGCGACGATGCACGAGCGGCCGTGGTCGGCCGGCGCCACCACCATGGACCACTCCGGCCCGACCCGCACGAGGCGGACACGGGGGTCGCGCGCGCCGGGGACGGTTTCGAGGTGGTCGCGGGCGCCTGAGACGTAGGTCTGGACCATGGCGAGCGTGGCGCTCTGGACGGTGCTGCTGAGGTAGCCGAAATCGGACAGGAAGGTCGGAGCTATCGCGTACTGAGGCACGTCGTGCATTCCTCCGGTCATCGGCGTTGCGTGGAGCGTTGGAGCTGCGGGGGAACCGGCGGGAACCGGTGCCCTCACCCTCAAACATGCTCGCGCCGGAATTTGGGCAAACGCCCGTTCCGGGGCGATTGCCGACAGGTGTCCGGGCGCCGGAGGATGGCATGTCCATGCAGGTCATGGCATTGATTGGCACAGGTATTCGAGTCGGTTCCGGGACTTTGTCCGGGCGCGTTCGGCGACCTGCGGACTTGTCCACGATCCCTGGGTCCGAAAGCAGTCTTCTATGCGGTCCGAAACAGGGGAAATTGTGGGGTCAGAGGTCGCGGCGGCCGCGGGGGACGCGGCCGGACGCAGCAGTGAAAGTCACGGTCAGGGAACGATAGGCGGATTCCGGAGGAGACCGGCGCCGCCGAAACCCGGGCCCCGCGCTCGGACCGCTTTTCGGTTGCGGACCACGGGTCCCCGCCGCCCCGCGTCCCGGTCACGGACGACGGGTCTGCGCGGCAGGCGGGTAACGCACGTCACGCGCCGTGCGGTCCCGGTGCTGGGCCAGACTGGAGGCCCGGGTACCCACCCCCACTCGACCCCCGTCAGCCCCACTCAGGAGGCCACCGTGTCCATGCTCACCACGTTCCGCGTGATCGCGGCAGTCGAGGCGTTCACCTGGGTGGGCCTGCTGATCGGGATGCTGTTCAAGTACGTCGTCGCCGAGGAGGAGATCGGGGTCCAGATCTTCGGCATGGCGCACGGGATCGCGTTCATGGTCTACGTCCTGATCGCCCTGATCGCATGGGTGCGGCTGCGCTGGAGCCCGTGGACCGGGCTGCTGGCGCTGGTCGCGAGCGTCCCGCCGCTCGGCACGGTGGTGTTCGAGCGCTGGGCGACCCGGACCCGCCGGATCGCCCCGAGCGCCGCCGAGCCGGTGCTGGAGAACGCCGCCTGAGCGAGCGCCCCGGCCTCGGCCGCGCAGTGCGGCGCCGCCCCGGGACGGCGGCGGACCGAACCGGCCCAGGCCCATTGGGGGCGCGGCGGGACGCGACTACGATGAGACGGCCAGCGCAGGGTCGAGCATCGACAGGAGCGACGTGAGCCCAGACCGACCGGACGACCAGCGGAGCATGCGGGCCTCGGATTCCGACCGCGAGCGGGTGTCGGAGATCCTGCGCGAAGCAGCGGCCGAGGGCCGCATCACCCTGGACGAGCTCGACGACCGCCTCGACCGCAACTACCGGGCGCGCACCTACGCCGACCTCGAACCCATCACCGAGGACCTCCCCGTGCCCCGCGAGACCGGCGCCAACGTGGCCCGCACCGCCCCCGCCGGGCGGGTCGAGCCCACGGGCGAGACGCTGGAGCTCAAGGCCAAGGCGGGGACCATCGCCCGGCGCGGCAACTGGCGGGTGCCCGGCTCGATCGTGGTGGCCAACCCCTACGGCGACACCCGGCTCAACTTCCGCGAGGCGACCTTCGAGAGCTCGGTGGTCGAGATCGACCTCACCGCCTCGTGGGGCGAGGCGAAGTTCGTGCTGCCCGACGGCGCCAGCGCAGAGATCGATGTCGACACCTCGTGGTTCGGCAGTGTCGACAGCCGGGTGCCGGAGGTCCGCACGGGGCCCGCGCCGCATTTCAAGATCACCGGATCGGTCAAGGGCGGCTCGCTGAAGGTGCGCTACAAGATGCGCTTGGACGACTGGCTGAGCTGGGAGGAGTAGCCCCGCGGGCTCACCCGGCGGACTTCGTGCCGAGCGCGGTGCGGGTGAGTTCGGCGGCGCCGAACCGCTCGGGGTCGAGCCGGATCGACACCGCGGTGCCCGGCCGCACCAGCCAGAACACGAAACCGGACGTCCGCAGCCCGTGCCCCTCGGGGTGCTCGAACGCGACCAGGTGCCAATCGTCGGGGTCGTGCTCGTGGTACTCGGCGAGGAACGCGCGCAGCGACGCGAGGTCGCGCAGCCGCTCCCCGCGCATGACGTTCACCTTGGCGTCGACGCGGTGGCCGCCGTCGGGTAGCCGGCGCTCCCACACGCGCGAGGCGAACGCGACCCCGCCCCACTCGGTGCGGAAGTCGGCGACGCCGGTGCCGATGCCGTGGGGGAGGTGGGTGAGCACGAAACCGTCGACCTCCTCGGGGGAGCCGCGCACCGCGGGCCGCGCTGACGCGGTGAGCAGCAGTGCGGTCAGGACCAGCACCAGCGTAGGGGGTATGCGGAGGATCATGGCGGCTCCGATCGGAGGGGAGCCCCGGCGGGCTCCTGCCGTCCCAGGTTTCCGCCCGGGCGCGTCCCCGCGCCACCCCGGTTCCGCCGCCTGTGGATACCGAGCCCGTGGCGGTGGGCCGCTCCGGCAGCCCCGCCCTGGCGCTCCTGACCCGGTGTCCCTGTTCGGGTACTGCCGTCTGCCCTTGGTCGCGTACCGCCGTCCCCGGAGCCCCCGCTCCGGTCGGTACGTGAAACCCGCTGCGGGCCGTGCGTGCCGTGCGGGCGGTGCGGCGCCCGCGATCGGCGCCGCTTAGAACGGCGTGATGGTGACCGTGACCGACTTCGGGGCGTGGTCCTGGACGTAGGACGCGAAGTCGGCGACGTCGTCGAACGCGAAGCCGTACGCCTTACCGTCGACCATGTTCTCGTGCAGGATGCGCGAGTAGTGGTTGCTGATCTCGGTCTGGTAGAAGGTCGCGGCGTCGCGCGTGGGCTGGTCGGCGTGCGAGAGCAGCGTCGACCGGTTGAATCCGGCGCCGAGGATCGCCGCCACGGGGCCGGTCGTGGGGTCGTTGGGGGCGGCGAGCGCCCCGTCGCAGAACAGCACGTCGCGGGTCGAGGGCTTCTCGAACGGGGTGACGCCGCCGTCGAACTTGAGGAGTCCGTCGGCGACCCGCCCGGTGAAGGTGCCCTCGTTGGTGGTGACCTTGAGGTCGTTGCCGGCGTAGTGGGACCACACCTCGTCGATGTAGGGGGCGAAGTAGTCGTCGGGGAACGCGCCGAGGTCGAGGCCGTGGCTCGGCGCGATGATCCGCATGCGGTCGCCGACGATGAGCGGGGAAAGGTCGGGGTCCGCGGCGATGGCGTCGAAGATCCGGTCGCGTCCGCCCTCGACGAGCCGGCCGGTGGTCTGGTCCTTCTCCCCTTTCAGGTTGATGGCGATCGGCGCGCTGAACTGGTCGACCATGGAGGAGTTGCAGTACATGCCGTCGTCGGAGGCGCCGGAGCTCTTGTGGGTGAACTCGAAGGTGTCGTAGAGGACGTTGTAGCTGGGGTCGCCCTCGACGTGCCCGGCCGGGTACTGGAGTGCGGGCTTGCCGTTGCCGTCGACCACCACCTTGAACTTCAGCTTGTCCTCGAACGCGAGGTACATGCGGCCGGAGAGCGGCTGGGGCAGCGAGATCTGCGTCTCCCCGTCGGACAGCGGGATGCTGTAGTCGGTGAACCCGCCGTCGGTGTTGTCGGACTCCTTGACGGGGGTCAGCGCCCCGTCGGCGGTGACATGGCACTGCTCCTGGGTGTCGAGGTTGGTCCCGACGATGTAGGCGCGTACCGCGCTGTTGGGGTAGCGCCCGCTGTTGTTGACGATGGTCAGCGGCAGCGATGCGGCCCGCGCCCCCTTTGTGCCGGCGAGGGCGGCGGTCGGGGTGCCGGCGGGTGCGAACCCCGCGACGCCCGCTGCGCCCGCCGCGACGGCGGTGACTCCGAGACCGCTGAGGAATGATCGTCGACTGATCATGATCGGCTCCTTTCCGAAGTGACCAATGTGTCGACCATGGAATCGGAACGTCAATGCGGGGTCACCGAGCGTTCCATCGCCGTGCTGGTCGTGGCCTTGATGCGTGACATAGATCACACATTCAGAGTGGAAGCGCTCCCATTCGGAGTCCGCGCGCCCGCCGCCGCCCGCCGCCGCCCGCCGTGCCGGGCCCGACCCGGCGGCACCGGGCCCGCGGCGTACCTATCCTGCATGGGGACCTCGATTCGCCGTCCCGCACCGAACACCCGCGCTTTGGGGACAGCCCGTGGAATACCGCATCATCGCCGACCTGATGCCGCCGGAGGACACCGGCGACCTCGACGGCCTCCAGCAGTACGGGGTATCCGCCCTGGTCTCGGAGTGGCTCGACCGCGCCGCGACCATCAAAGGGCCCGACGGCGTGGAGATCACCCCGTTCGGCCACGACCTCTACGTGCACGGCGCGGGCGTCGTCATCGAACTCCTCGTGGAGGCGCCGGCCCTCGCCTTCGCCGAGAACGGCGCCGAGGCGCTGCTGCGCGAGATCATGGAGCGCACCGAACTGCTCGACGACTGGCTGCTCGGAAAGTGCGAGGTCACCGTCACCGACGCCGAGCTCGCCGAGGCCGTCGAGGCGTTCGCCGACGACGCACCCGGCCAGGGGCCGCCGTCGGAGCACCCGGAGGCCGACGTCGAGGGGTGCCGCACCCGCCTCGCCGCCGAATCGGCGCGGCTGCGCGCCTTCGACGCCACGGCCTTCGACCCGGCCGCGCCGCACGGGCAGGCCCCGCAGGGCGACGCGGCGATCGCCGCGGGAGCGCTCCTGGAGTCCGCGGTGGTGCTCACCGACGAGTTGTTCGTCGACGCGCTCACCCTCGAACAGGAGGCCCAGAGCGTCGAGGACGACGGCGAGGAGCCCACCGCCGCCGACTGCGAGGTGCTCCTCGCGCTGCACGATCTCCCGCGGCACTGGCACGACCGGTTCGACGCGCTCTTCGCCAAGCGGTTCCTGATGGCGTCGGCGGCCGTGTTCGCCCGCCTTACCGAGACCGAGTGGACCCCGCCGACCTGCACCGCCGAGGCGCTGGCGCTGCACCTGCTGGTCGAGCACGCCAAGAACGCGCTCGCCGACCAGGCCGGCTTCGCCGACGATGCCGCCGAGTCGGTGTTCGCCGTGTTCGACACCGCCGCCTACACCGACTTCGACCACCGCTGGATCTTCTGGTCCCCCGACACAGCGGGGGTCTCCGCCGAGCCGCCCGCCGTCGAGACCTGGTTCACCCGGCGCGACCCCGGCGGCCACCCGTACCTCCACGACCTCCCCGAGGCCGGCTGACCGCCGCCGGGGTCACGCGCCGCGGCTGCTCAGCCGGAACAGCGCGGTGCGCGCCTCCTTGCGGACGGCGGCGTCGGAGTGGTGCTCGCCCAACCAGCTCAGCAGGAACGCCGCCTCCGGGTGCTGGTGCTCCACCGCGAGGTCGATGATCGAGGGGACGCCGCCCTGGCGGCGCACCGGCAGGTCGGCGATCTGCTCGTCGTCCATCAGGTCCATGCGGGCCATGGCCGCGATCGCGTCGACCGTGTGCCATTCGAGGTCGTCGGCCTGGAGGTCGGACTCCTTGCGGAAACCCGCGTGGAACAGCCAGGTGCGCGCCAGCCGGCCGGCGGCGGGGACCTCCAGCAGCTCCTCGTAGACGGGGCGCGCCAGCAGCGCGCGTTCGGCGGTCGCGGCGCTCACCGTGGCGCGGTGGGTGCTGTCGTCGGTGCGGACCGCCACAGCGGTCAGCTCCCGCACCGCCGACTCGATGTCGCGCGCCTCGATCCACGCCTCCAGGTCGAGGTCGCCGCCCGGCTCGCCGGACGCCGCGCGCTCGACCAGCACCTCGGCGCTCTCGGCCATGAGCTCGTCGAAGGTGCGGATGTCGTAGCCGGCGTCGGTGAGCTCCCGGTAGGCCGCCCACTCGCCGAGCGGGGTCAGCGACACGACCGGGCCCCCGGCGGCGTCGGCGTCCTGGCCGTGCTCCTCGCGGACGACGGCGCCGTGGCGCCGCAGCTCGCCGAGCACGAACCCGGCCGCGCGGTCGAACAGCGCGACCTGCCCGGTGGCGGGCGCGCTGTCGTCCAGGGCACCGCACATGTCGGCGACGAGCTCGCCCACCAGGTTCTCGGGCATGGGCAGCCGCTCCATGAACAGCACCATGAGGACCTGCTCGACGACGTCCTCCGGGTCGGCGTCGAACGCCTCGTCGAAGCCGTCCTCGTCGAGCTCGGTGATGTCGAGCAGGTCGTCGGCGATCGACTCGAATCCGAAGTCCCAGACCAGCACGGGGTCGCCGGCGCGCGGGTCGGCATCGGCGTCGGCGGCGACGTCGTCGTACATGTCGTCGAGGGCGTCGAACTCCTCCTTGAGCGCGGCGTACCCGGGGGCCGCGGTGATGGCGGCGTCGAGTGCGGCGCCCTCCAGCAGCACCGGCGCCCGCCAGGACGCGCCGAAGCGCCCGGCCCCGGACAGGAAGGACGGCGGCGGCTCGATGCTGCCGTCGGCGAGCCCCGAGAGCAGCGCGAAGTCGACGTCGATCTCGCCGGCGTCGACCCGCCGCTCGAAGTCGGCGACCTGCTCCGGGTCCTCGATGTCGATGTCGTTGTCGACCATGACCTCGGTCATGTAGGAGGCGATGTGGTGCTCGGCGCGGTTCGCCGCGGCGCGCTGGTAGCCCTCGGCGACCTCGCCGATGACCGCCAGCAGCTCCGCGACGGAGTCGGAGCGGGGATCCCACCACTCCTGCTCGGTGAGGAGGCCGAACCACGCCTCCAAAGCGGTGCGGACCGCGTCCTCCGAGGGCAGGTCGGCGCCGCCGAGCCGCGGCAGCCAGTCGAGCAGCAGGGCGGCGACGTCGCCGCGGTGCCACTGGGCGAGCTGCCCGTCGCCGCCGGCGTCGGGCTCGCCGAACTTGTAGTCGAGAACGGTCTTGAGCACCGACGGCGACACCGAGCCGCCGCGTTCGCGCACGCGCGCGGCGAACCGGGAGCGGTACTCATCGAACGTGTCCTGATCGGCGTTCGTGAACACCAGGCGCATGGCGGCAACCCCAACGAGAAGAGAGAACGGGCGAGGCGGAAGCACGGTCGGCCGCGTGGTCGACCCGTTCCGGCCTCCCATCGTAGAGATGCGCACCGACCCGATACGCCGCGCCGGTGCCCGGCCGCGCCGTGCGGCGGGCACCGGTCGGGCACTGCCGCGACGTCCGGGTCAGTACGGCCATTCCTCGACGGTCACCCGCGGGACGGCCGCCCCCTCGACCGCGCACATCTCGTCCCTGCCGCCGGTGGGGGCGTAGGTGCCGCCGTCGCCCTCGAACTCCAGGTAGACCTGGATCCCGGCGACGTCGCGGGGATCGCAGTCCGCGGGGTCGTGGTTGGCCGGGTCGGGCTGGGCCACGGTCAGCAGGGCCTGCCCGCCGGGGGCCACGACGAACGACGGGCGGTCGGTGCCGTCGCCGTACTCGGCCCACGAGCCGACCCGGTCGCCGTTGTACTCGTCGATCCAGTGGGTGCCGACCCGCCGCGACAGGTCGCACGGCTCGTTCTGCGGGTCGCCGTCGCCGCCGATTCGGATCATGGCGAACTCGATGTAGGTGGTCCCCGCCGCGGCCTTGCGGTCGTTCTCGATGATCTTGAAGTCGCCGGTCACGCACGGCCGCGCCTCGGCGTGCGACGCCGGCGGGGCGGCGGACGCCGACGGGTCGGCCGCCGGCTGGGCCGCGGCCAATGGCGCGCCGATGGCGATGGCGGGCACCGCCGCGGCGGCCCCCAGCAGGCAGCGCGCGGCCCAGGCGCGGCCGGTCGGCATTCCCGTGTTCGCCCTCGTGGACTTCCCCATGATCTCCCCCTTGGTGTGTCCCCTCATCCCATGAGACGGGGACACCGCGGGCGGAGTTCGCCGGGCGGCCGTGCGCATGCTGGCCGAAGCCGGACGTTTGCGCAGGTAAACCGGTTACGGTCGGACGCGTGGGGCCCGCCGGGCGCCGGTCAGCCGGCGGCCTCGGCGAGCGCCGTGAAGATCATCGCGGTGGACGCGGCGCCGGGGTCCTCGTGGCCCTGGCTGCGCTGGCCCAGGTAGGACGCGCGGCCCTTCCGCGCCTGGAGGGGGATGGTGGACGCGGCGCCGTCGGCGGCGGCCTTCGCCGCGGCATGGGCCGCGGCGGGGAGGTCGGCCCCCGACTCCGCCGCGGCGCGCAGCGCCTCCAGCGCGGGGGTCAGGGCGTCGACCATCGTCTTGTCGCCGACCTGGGCCGACCCGAGCTTGCGCACGGCGGCCAGCCCGGCGTCGAGGGCGTCGGCGAGGTCCGCCGGGGTCGGCGCCGACTGGGTGAGCCGCTTGCCGGCCGCGCGGAACAGCGAGCCGTACAGCGGCCCCGAGGCGCCGCCGACCTTGGATATGAGGGTGCTCCCCGTCGTGACCAGGACATCGCCGGGGGTGGCGGCCGGGTGGGTCGCCAGCGCGGCGTCGACCGCGGTGAACCCGCGGTGCAGGTTGTTTCCGTGGTCGGCGTCGCCGATCGCGGAGTCGAGCCGGGTCAGCCGGTCCTTCCCGGCCTCGACGGACGCGGCGATGGCGCGCACCCAGGCGCGGGCGGTCTTGATGTCCATTGCTTCCTCACTCCTCTACTCCAGCACAGCCCTGCCCCCTCCGAACCCGCGCCCCTCGGCGCGCGGTAGGTCAGATCCCCCAGCGCAGCGACGGGGTGCGCACCGGCGCGTCCCACAGGTGCACGAAGGACTCCTCGGCCTTGCACACCGTGATCGAGCACCCGGCCATGTCGAGGCTGGTGACGTAGTCGCCGACGAGGTTGCGGGCGATGGTCACGCCGTGGTCGGCCAGGATCGCGGCGACCCGGCCGTAGACCAGGTACAGCTCGCTGAGCGGGGTGGCGCCCATGCCGTTGACGAGCACGATCGCATCGGAGCCCGATCCGAGGTCGCGGTGGTCGGCCAGGATCGCCGCCATCATGTCGGCGACGATCTCGTCGGCGGGGCGCATCTTCTCCCTGCTGCGGCCGGGCTCGCCGTGGATGCCGACACCGACCTCGATCTCGTCCTCGGGCAGGTCGAACCCCGGACGGTCGGCGCCGGGCGTGGTGCTCGCCGTGAGTGCGACGGCGAACGAGCGCGACGCGGCGTTGACCCTGCGGCCGATGTCGGCGACCACGCCGAGGCCGTCGCCGCGCTCGGCCGCCGCGCCGGCGATCTTCTCGACGAGCAGTGTCGCGCCGGTGCCGCGGCGGCCCGCCGTGAACGTGGAGTCCTGCACGGCGACGTCGTCGTCGACCAGGACGGTCTCGACCCGGATCCCGTCGTCGCCGGCGAGATCGGCCGCCATGTCGAAGTTCATGACGTCGCCGGTGTAGTTCTTCACGACGAACACCACGCCGGCGCCGGTGTCGACGGCAGCGGCGGCGGCGAGCATCTGGTCGGGGACCGGCGACGTGAAGATCTCGCCGGGGCACGCGGCGGCCAGCATGCCGTCGCCGACGAACCCGGCGTGCAGCGGCTCGTGGCCCGAGCCGCCGCCCGACACCAGGGCCACCCGGCCGTCGGCGACCCCTTCGGAGCGGGTGACCACCCGGTTCTCGATGTCGACCCGGAGGGCGGGATGCGCCGCCCCGAGCCCGGCGAGGCTGTCTGCGAGGAACGAATCGGCGGTGTTCAGGAACTTCTTCACGGCCACATCCTTAGACGAAAAGGAGTCTGCATCGCGGTCCTGGTGCCGTCCTTCGGCGCGAACGGCGGTCTAGCCTTGGTGCACATGAGCGAACTAGTCGGAATCGTACTCGTGTCGCACAGCGAGCGCCTTGCCTCCGGGCTGCGCGACCTGGTGGCGGAGCTTCTCGGCGCGTCGTCGCCGCCCGCTGTCGCGGGAGGCACCGAGGACGGCGGCATCGGCACCAGCGACACGCTGATCCGGGCCGCCATCGCGCAGGCCGACAGCGGCAGGGGCGTGGTGCTGCTGCCCGACATCGGCAGCGCGGTCCTGACCGCCAGGATCGTGCTGGACGACGATCCGCGCCCCGACGTGGTCCTGGTCGACGCGCCCTTCGTGGAGGGCGCGGTCGCGGCGGCGGTCACCGCGTCGAGCGGCGCGGACCTCGACACCGTCGTCCAGGCGGCGAAGGACGCCCGGAGCGCGGTGAAGTTCTGACCCGGCGCGGCCGGCGGCACCGGCCGCGCGGCGTCACCTGCTGCTGTCGAGCGAGCCCATGAGCGCACCGAACTCGTCCTCGGTGATGGTCGCCGCGCAGGAGGCGACCGACCACCCCGTGAGTTCGCGGAAGTCGCGGACCAGGATGGTCACCAGGCTGCGCGCCGCGTGCTCGGCAAAGGCCAGCGTGGGCGCTTCGAGGTGCAGCGCGAGGTGCGCGCCGTGCTCGTGGACGGTGACGGTGCGCCCGTCGAGAACGGCGCAGGCGCCGTCGCTGCGCGCCATCCTGCTGCCGGGGACGAGGAAGCCCGTCATGAGGTTCGCGGTGCTGAAGCGCCGATAGCGGCGCATGGGGGTGATGGCGGCGGGGGCGGCGAGGCGCGCGGCGATGTGGTAGCGCATGGACGCTCCAAAAGGGGCCAAAAGGGGGACGTGAAAGGGGCGCGCAGCGGGGGCGCCCCCTCATTCTGGGGATGGCGCGGGGCATTTGGGAAGTGTGCGGGGCGTCACATCATCGGACCACTGCGAGCGATGCGCCGCGGCGCCGGATCGGCCCGCCCGACGGGCATCTCACGCCGCGGGCAGGAACGGGCTCGGCTCGCCGTGCCAGGACACGAACAGCGCCTCGCGGGCGCGCGTGCAGGCGACGTAGAGGAGGTTGCGCTGCGCCGCGAGATCGGCCGCGTGCTGCCCTTCGTCCAGCGCCGCGCTCGCCACCCGGTCGAGCTGCGGAAGGGCGTCCTTGGTGACCCCGGTGACCGCGACGGCGCGGAACTCCAGCCCCTTGACGCCGTGCATGGTGGTGACCCGCACGATCTCGGTGTCGTCGACCGTGTGCTCCTGCGGGTTGAACACCGCGGCGGGCAGCCCGACGGCGCGCAGGTGGGCGACGGTGTCCTCGCGGAGCCGCCGGGTGCGGGTGGTCACGCAGATGTCGCCCGGCGCGATGCCGTCGTCCAGCCAGGACCGGACCTGGGCGGCGAGCGCCGCCAGCTCGGACCCGCGGTCGGCCGCGCCGTGCAGGACCGGCGGGCGGCCGGTCAGCAGCGAGCGGGTGAGACCGGGCGGCTCGGGGGCGGACTCGCCGAGCTCGGTGACCGGCTGGTCGCGTAGGATCTCGCCGGCCCAGGTGAGGATCTCGGTGGTCGTGCGGTAGTTCACCCTCAGCGGGAAGGACCGGCCGACGATCCTGATGCCGAGCTGGGCGAACGACACCGAGCTGTCGTAGATGCGCTGGCGGTTGTCGCCGGCGATGAAGAGGTCGTCGGGGCCGGGCGGCACGGCGGCGCGCAGTGTGCGCCACTGCGCGGGGTGGAGGTCCTGGGCCTCGTCCACGACGACGTTGGTGTAGGGCTTCTCGGTGCGCTGCGCCAGGATCCGCGCCGCCTCGGCGTGCAGCTCCAGAGTCGGCAGCCGCCTGGTGCGGCGCATCCAGGCGCGGGTCTCGGCGACGACGTGCCAGACGTCGCGCCGCTGCTCGACGCTGAGCGGGGTGCTGCGGCCCTGGCGGGCGTCGGGGTCGAGGTAGCCGTCGACGGTCGCGATGCCCTTGGCCATGATGACGTGCCGGTACTCCTGCACGAGGAAGTCGGCCGGCCAGGGGAGGCCGTGCTTGCGCGCGACGTTGGCGAACATCCCCAGTACGTCGTTGTCGGAGCGGAAGCCCAGTTCGGGGTGCTCGTCGCGGACGACGTCGAGCGCGAGCTTGTCGGCGGTGACGACGTCGACGTCGGTCAGCAGCTCCGCGTCGAGGAGCAGCGCGAGGTCGCGTTGCAGCGCGCGCACCAGGGCGTTGGTGAAGCTGGTGAGCAGCACCCGGCCGTCGAGGGGGAGGCGCTCGGTGAGGTGCTTGACCCGGTGCAGCGCGACGACGGTCTTGCCGGTGCCGGGGCCGCCGCTGACCGCCGCGGGCCCGTTGAAGTGCGGCCGGTAGGCGAGGTCGCGCTGCTTGGGGTGCAGGAACACCCGCCAGGCGTCGAACTCGCGGCCCAGGACGTCCTCGACCTCCTCGTCGTCGTTGACCATGACGACGCGGTGGCGGGTGTTGCGGATGGCGCGGTCGTAGTCGTCGGGCCCCACGTCGCCGCCGCCGACCGCGCGGCGCGGCTGCACGACCTCGCGCATGACGCGGTCGGGGGAGTCGCCGTCGGCGAGGTGGAGGAGGACGTCGTACTGGTCCTGCGGGACGGCGGGCGCCCAGCCGGTGAGCTCCGCGCGCTCCGTGAGCGTGCGGCAGAACGCGATGATCTCGGCGTCGATGCCGAGCTGGCGCAGCGCGGCGTCGCTCACCCGGTCGAACAGGTGGGGGTCGGCGGCGGGCTCCGGCGGCTCGGGGGCCTTGGCGTGCCGGTCGAGCGCTGTGGCGTCGCGGCGCTCGAGGGTGCCCATGACGGTGTTGACGTCGTGCCGCTGCCCGCCGGCCCATTCCTCGGCCGACTCGCGCGGCAGCAGGTGGATCAGCAGGAAGGTCTCGCCGGACTCCGGGGCGAGCATGATGCCGGTCCAGGAGTCGCTGACGCGGAAGGTGTGGATGCGGGGGTCCTGCCCGCCGGTGAGCGGCCGGATGCGGAGGTCGGGGTGGGCGAAGAGGGCGCGCAGGGAGAGTTCGCGGAACTTGCGGGTGGCGGCGAGGAGCCGGTCGCGGGTGGCACGGTCGAGCTTCTCGTATTGGGGCAGGCACGCGGAGTCGATGGCCAGCTGCGGCATAGGCATCCTTCGTGACGGGCCGTTGATTCCGCTACGGCGGCCGCACATCCGATGTTGCCTGTGCCGCCGCCGTCCCGGTCGCTGTCGCCCCCTTTGTAACCCCTGGTGGTGACAGAGCGATAGCGGGCATGGCGGCGGGGTGCCGCGTTCCGGCGTGCAGCGCGGCGCCCCGCCCGGGTCCCGGCGCTCAGACCAGCCAGAACACCAGGTGCGTGATCCCGGCGACCAGCGGGATCGAGATGACCGTGCGCAGGAAGAACAGGATGACGCAGTCGCGCAGGCCGATCGGGATGTCCAACTCCAGCAGCAGCGGGATGGTGGCGGAGAAGAACAGGATCTGGCTGAGCGAGAGGACCGCGACGAAGAACTTGGCCTCGATGGCGAGGCCCGTGCTCAGCAGCGCGGGCAGGAACATCTCGCTGATCCCGATGAGGCTCGCGGGGGCCACGGTCGCGGCGTCGGGGATGCCGAGCAGCGCGATCACCGGCTCCAGCGGGCGCCCCAGCCAGGCGAACACCGGCGTGTGCTCGGCGACCAGCACGGCGAGCGTGCCCACGGCCAGGATCGTGGGGACGATGACCAGCGCCAGCCGGAACCCCTCGGCGAGGGCGCGCGCCGATTCGCGCACGACGCCGTCGGACTCTCCCGCGCGCCGCACCCCGCTGCGGACGGCCGAGCGCAGCAGCGGGCGCTCCGGTGCCGGTTCCGGGTTCGCCTCGCCGACGTAGTCGTCGGGCTTGCGCGAGAGCGGGGGGATCCGGACGAGGACGATCGACAGCACGATCGAGATCAGCAGCACCGAGCCGACGATGACGGGGAAGAACGGCATCAGGTCCAGCGTCGCGGTGACCACGGCGAAGAAGCCGAGGCTCACCGAACTGAAGCAGGTGGCGAGGACGATGGCCTCGCGCGCGCTGTAGCGGCCCTCCAGGTACATCCGGTTGGTCACGTAGAGGCCGATGGAGTAGCTGCCGACGAAGGACGCGAGGGCGTCCAGGGCGCCGCGGCCCGGCACCTTGAACACCGGGCGCATGACGGGCCGGGCGAGGGTGCCGATGAACTCCAGGCCGCCGAAGGACACCAGCAGGGTCACGAACACCGCGCCGATCGGCACGATGACGGCGACGGCGACGACCACGCTGTCGAAGATCATCGGCCCGACCCCGTCGGCGAGCACCGCCGCCGGCCCGGTGTCCGCGACGATCATCACCGCGAGGACCGCGCCGAGAAGCCGGAGCCCGGTGAAGACCGGGCCGGTGGCGAACATCTTGAGGTCGAACCGGCCCGTGGGGACCAGCCCGCGCTTCTGGAGCGCGGCGGCCACGGTCAGCGCCGCGGCGAGCAGCACGGCGGCGAGCGCGTAGTAGCGGACCGCACCGGGCGCCACGTCCTGGATCCCGCTGACGAGCAGGTCGAAGGGGATGGTCCAACTGCCGTTGGCGGGGATCGGCAGCAGGAAGAACACGAGGCCGAGCAGGGTCGCCAGAACGAACCGGGCGCGGTTGCGCGGGACGGCCTCCGCGGTCTCGATTCCCTCGGACATCGGCGGTCCTCCTCAGTGGGGTGCGACGGGGCAGGGCGCCGCTGTGCGGCGGCGCGGGACGCGTTTCATTGTGTCCGCGCTCACCCCGCCCGCCCCGGCGCCCGCGATGACGGCCTAGTTTCCGACCGCTTCCCACGGCGCTGACCAGCGCAGACACCGACCGTAAAGTCTGAGATCCCAGACAGATTCCCGGTGCGACCGCCGTTCCACCCTGGTCGCCGGCCCTCGGAAGGGGTGCGGAGGCGACCGGCCGTGCGGCGGGCGCAGCGCGGGCCGGGGCTGCGCCCGCCGCACGGCCGGATGTGTACCCTGCCGGATGTCCGCCTGCCGGATGAGTGCTCAGAGTGCCGAAATCCCTATGGTTTAGGGCTTCTGGGAACGTTTTTCGGCCAAGCTGTGGACAGATCGGTGTCCGGCCCTAAACATAGAGTGCGCGATCGGTACCCACGAGTGCTGCCGGAGTTCGTCGGAGAGGACGGGATGAGCCACCAGGTAGCGCGGACAGGAGGCGGGCTGCCGCCCGATCGTCGAGGGAGTGCTCCTGTCATCGCCGCCATCGGTGTCGGCGCCGCGGTCCTCCTCACCCTCTCGACCGTCCTCGGCATGCTCGACGTGCCCTCCGTCGTGCAGATCCTGATCACCGCCCCGAGCACGCTCGTCGGCGCGCTCGTGACCGTCTTCGGGCGGCCCCTCATCGATGTCGTCCGCGGCTGGTTCCGACCCTCGGCGACGCGGGCGCCCGCCGAACTGCCGATCTACAGCGAGCGGTTCACCGGCTACGTCGACCAGATGGCCGGGATGAAGGCCCGCTTCGACCGGTTCCCGCGAGGCGGGCTGCGCGGGATGCTCCGGCCCCGCCCGCGACCGGGGACGCTCCCCGCCCGCTCCCCGCTGGTCGTCGCCGTCACCGGCGTGTCGGGCACCGGCAAGACCCAGCTGGTCACCCAGGTCGCCCATGAGATGGCCGACCGGTTCCCCGACGGCCAGCGCTGGGTCGACCTCTACGACGACCACGAAAGCGAGGCCCCGGAGGAGTTCCCGCCGCACCTGCCCGGCCCGGACAGCCCGGCGCGCATCCGGTGGCCGTGGAACCTGGGGCGCCGCGAGCCCGACAGTCCCGCGCCGAACGGGGCCGCCACCCGCGGGCCGGCGCCGCGCCGCACCGACAAGGTCCTCGTGGACCTGCTCCGGTCGCTCGGCGGCCGCCCCCGCACCGACGCGCCGCGCCAGGAGCTCATCCGCCTGTGGCGCACCCTGACCCACACCAAGCGGCTGCTCATCGTCCTCGACAACGCCAAGGACGCCGCGCAGGTGGCGGACCTGCTGCCCAACGGCCCCCGCTGCGCCGTGCTCATCACCAGCCGCCGCTCGTTCTCCGACGCGCCGTTCGAGTGCGACGAGTACGTCCTCAACGGCATCACCCGCGACGAGGGCCTGCGGCTGCTGGGCAAGCTCGCACCGGAATGGTTCGCGCCGGGAGCGGGCGCGGTGGACCGCTCGACCGCGCTCGCCATCGTCGACCGCTGCCACCGGCTGCCCCTTGCGCTGCGGCTGTGCGGGGGGCGGCTGGCGGCGCGGTCCGGGCCCAGCCCCACCGAGCTGCTGCGCGAACTCGACACGCTCGCCCGGAACCCGCTGCTGCACGCCACGGGCGGGTTCGCCACCGCCTTCGAGTACACGCTGAAGGAGTGCCGCCGGCTCGACCGGCTGCTGCTCAAGCGCATCGCCGACTCCGGGCTCTCATCGGTGTCGGCGTGGTCGGCCGCCGCCCTGCTGGACAGCTCCGTCGAGGTCGCCCAGGCGCGGCTGGCCGAGTTGCAGAACCGGTTCCTCGTCGCGGCGGTGCGCTCGGGCGACGGCCGCTACCGGCTGCACGACCTGATCCGCGACTTCCTGCGCCGGGTCACGCCCGACCAGATCGGCCTCGACCTCCAGGAGCGCGACGACTGGTCCGAGACAGAGAGCGACGCCGCCGCCGTCCGGCTGATCACCGCCTACACCTGGCTGGCCGAGCGCGCGGCGAACGCCATCGGCAGGGTCGACGCAGCGTTCGCCCAGCCGGAGACCACGGCGCTGCACCCCGACCGCAAGTTCGGCATCCGCGAGCCCGCCGACCCCGACGCCTGGCTGGCGCGCGAACGCCGCTCCGTCCTCGCCTGCATCACCCTCGCCGAACGGCACGGCAACCCCGAACTCGGCTGGCGGCTGGCCCGCGCCCTCACCTCCATGTGCCAGTCGCGCCGCGTGTACTGGGTCGACTGGGAGGAGAGCACCCGGGCGCAGGAGCGGACCGCGCACGCGTTCGGCGACCGGCTCGCCCTCGGCATGGCCCTGCTCGACTGCGCGGAGTTCACCGGCAACCAGGGCGACTACGAGCAGGGCGCGGAGTACGCGCTGAAGGCCCAGTCGATCCTGGGGCGGGTGGCCCGCCCCGACCCGTTGTGGCTGGCGCGCGCCCGCCGCGCCATCGGCGTGAACCTGCACCGCCGCGGCGACCTCGACGACGGCCTGCTGGAGCTCGCCGGGGCGGCGTCGGCGTTCGGCGCGCACGGCCAGGCGTGGTGGCGGGCCCGGACCCTCGCGAACATGGCCGAGGTCCACAACCACCTCGACCTGCACCGCCGCGCCCAAGAGCTGGTCCTGGAGGCGTGCGCGCTGTTCGAGGCCGAGGGCGACTGGGAGCAGTACTACAAGGCCCGCGTCCTGCTCGCCGAGGTACTACCCGAACGGGGCCGGCACCTCTACGCCTGGTTCGTCCTGGTCGACGCGCGCAAGCGCTTCGAGGAGCGGGGCGACTCCTGGTACGTGGCGCGCTGCCTGCGCGCCTCGGCCGAACTCGACGGCGACGAGCTCACGCGCCAGTACAACAAGTGCGACGCCGCGCTCGCCCCCACCCGCAGGGACCGCGCGTGGTCCTGGCTGCGGTCGCGCCGCGGCCCCGTCGCCGACCCCGACCCCTCCGTTCTCTCCGCTGCGGAACAGGAGGCGAAGGAGCTGCTGGGGGAGTACTGGGAGGTGCGCGACTTCGAGTTCGGCCCGAACCCCGGCCGGACCCGCCGCGCCCGCCGCTACGCCGCGCGGGAGGAGTGGACCTTCGTCCGCCGCGTGCAGATGCTGAGCGAGGCCATCCGCATCTTCCAGGGCATGGGCGACCAGTGGGGGGTCAGCCGCACCCGGCTGGTGCTCGGCCGCGTGCAGATCCACAGCGGCGCGGTGGACGCCGGCGCGCAGACCATGCGCGCAGCGGCAGAGGGCTTCGACGAGCTGCGCGACCAGTGGTGGCACGCGCGCTCCCACCTCCAGACCGCGCGGCACCTGTACAACGCCCGGCGCCCCCTGGAGGCCCTGCGGCACGCGCGCGACGCCGAGAAGGTGTACCGCAGGCTCGCCAACCACACCGGCCGAATCAGGGTGTTCACCCTGCTGGGGCGCATCCTCGAAACCCTCGAGGACAACGAGGGCGCCGAGCGCCACTGGCGGGAGGCGCTCGACGCGGCGCGCGAGCACGGCGAGGACGTGCGCCACCTCGACGCCTACGAGAACCTGCGCGGCATGCTCGGCCCCGACTGGGACGCCGACCCGCCCGACGCCGACACAAGGGTGGCCGAGGACGGCGACGGCGGCGACGCCCGCTGAGTCAGGGCCGTCCGGGCGGGTCCGGCGGGGCGCCAGAATGGGGGCGATGGCGCGCGGGCGACGAAAGGGGTGCCGGATGGGGTGGGGCGTTTGGGCGGCGGCCGCGGCGTGCGCCGGGAGCGCGGCGCTGGCGGTGCCGACCGCCTGGACCTACGCCGCCAGCGCGCGGCACCGGTACACCCCCGGTGCGGTCCCGGCGCGGCGCGTGGCGCTCGTCCTGGGCGCGGCGGCGTGGGCGTCGGGCCCTTCACCGATGCTGGCCCGCCGCCTCGACCTCGGCGCCCGGCTGCTCGCCGAGGGCCGGGTGGGCGCGATCCTCGTCAGCGGCGACAACCGCGCGGTGTCCGGCCACGAGACCGACACCATGGCCGAATACCTGGTCGGCAACGGAGTGCCGAAGGAGCACATCGCCGCCGACCCCGCCGGGCTGCGCACCTGGGACAGCTGCGTGCGGGCCCGCGACGTTTACGGAGTCCGCTCGGTCGTGGTCGTGACCCAGGCGTTCCACCTGCCGCGCGCCGTCGCGGTGGCGCGGGCCGCCGGACTGGACGCGGTGGGGGTGGGCGACCCCAGCCTGCGCCGCCGCTCCCGCGCCACCATGTACGGCTACGCCCGCGAGGTCGTCGCGAACGCGAAGGCGCTGGGCGACGTCGTGCTCAGGTCGGCGCCCGCCCAGGACGGCCCGTCGGACCCGGAGGCCGTCCGCAGGCTCGCCGCGGCCCGGCCGCCGAACCCCTAGCGCCCTTCTCGTCCGGGTGCCGCGCCCCTGAGCCATTCTCGTTCGGGTGCCGCGCGCCGGGGCCCTGCGGTACAGGGCCGCGCGCCCCGCCCCCCGCACGGCGCGCGGGCGTTCCCATACGCGGGACAATGGGCGTGGATCCCCGACGAGGAGCGCTCCGCCCGCCCGGCTCGACCGGGCACCCGCCCGGGCGCGCACCCCCGACCGCAGTGCAGATGGAGGACGACGACGTGAGCAACGGACCCGTGCAGGGCGCGGACGACATCGACTGGGCCGCTCTGGCCCCCGACCGGGGCGCGGAGATCCCCGAGCTGCTGCGCGCCCTCGCCGACCCCGCGCGCGCCGTCGACGCGGTGCGGGACCTGCACGAGATCCTGGTGTTCCCCAGCGCGGGCAACCCGGCGGCGCCCAAAGCGGTGGACTTCCTGGTCGACATCGCCCGCGCGGCGTCGCCCGCCGACGCGTGGCCGGTCCTGAACCTGCTGCACGAGCTGGCGGTGTCCGCCGCGGCCGACCACCTCCCGCAGCGGCGCGACGTCGCCCTGTGGCGCGACGAGGTCGCCTGGGCCGACGGCAGTGACGACGACGCCGTCCGCGCCCAGTACGCGGAGTGGCTGGCCGACGCCCCGGACGAGCAGCAGTACCGCCGGATGCGCCACCGGGCCGACGCCGTCGCGCCCGACGGCGGCCCCGCGCTGCTCCGGTCCGAGCTCGACACCTACGACGCGATCAAGGCCCGGATCGACGACCTGCTGCCGCTGCTGCGCGGCGCGGTGAACCGGAGGGGGCTCGACTCCGCCGCCGAGTGGACCGCCTACCTGCTCGCCTGGTTCCCCGAAGAGGCCGCGAAGATCACCGGGGCTATCACGGCCGCCGTCGCCGATGTGAACCCGGGCGGCTGGCCCGACCCGCTGGGCGCCGAGGTGTTCGCGCTGGGCATGCTCGCCGACCCCGACGACATCACCACGACGATCTACCTCGGCCAGCAGCTCCTCTCCCGCGGCCCCGACAAGGCGCTGGCCGCCGCGGTCGGGCTCGGCCTGATCCACGGCGAGGGCGCGCCGCAGCAGTGCGTGGACGTGATCGAGGAGAAGGCCGAGTCGCTCGACGAGACGTTCGGGGTGGCGTGGCCGTCCTCCGCGGGGAGCGAGCCCGCCGAACTGGGCCGGCTCGCCCTGGGGGCGCTGGGCGAGCGGAGCCGCCGGGTGCGGATCTCCACCCTGCCCGACGGCTTCGAGGCGACCGCCGGTGTGGGCGAGGCGCCGCTGGTGGGCGACGCGCTCGCGCTGGCGTTCGGCCCCCGCAGGGAGCAGCACAAGCCGGCCGCGGCCGACGCGTTCGACGGCTACGACGGCGACCGGCAGGAGGTGCTGTGGGCGATCGCCGGCCTGCCCGAGGAGCAGTGGGAGTCCGCCGACATCCCAGCCGACCTGGAGGTGTGGGGGCTGCCCTCGGAGTACGAGGCGTTCCTCGAGTTCACCGGGGCCGTCGACGCCGACGACGAGGGGTAGCGGCCGCCGCCCTCAGTCCCGCGGGGCCCGGAGCGCCTCGGCGACGCTGGACTCCCGCGGGCCGAGGAACGTGGGGTCGGGCCGCACCGCCGAGTCGACCACGGCCGGGACCGCTGCGGGCAGCTCGCGCAGGTAGCCGTATGCCGAGTCGGTGGGGTAGGTGTCGCCCTGGTGGTCGCCTACCCCCGCCGTGTCGATCCCGGCGGCCCGGCACAGCGCCACCGCGCGCGGCAGGTGGAAGTCCTGGGTGACGACCGTCGCGGCACCGACCCCGAAGATCCTGCGGGCCCGCACGCACGACTCCCAGGTGGAGAACCCGGCGTGGTCGTTGGCGATCTTGGCGTCCGGCACCCCGGCCGCCACCAGGTAGTCGCGCATGCCGCCCACCTCGTCGTAGTCGTCGCGGCTGTTGTCGCCGCTGACGAGGATCGCCTCGGCCTTGCCCCGGTCGTAGAGGTCGACGGCGATGTCGAGCCGCCCCGCGAGGAACGGGGTGGGTTCGCCGCTCGGTGTGAGCCCGGCCCCGAGCACGATCGCCACGGGCCGCCGCGGCGCGTCGGCGGCGGCGTGGCGCCCGTCGGCGGTCGAGGCGTACAGCCACACGCTCGGCACCGCACCCAGGAGCGGCAGGGCGATCAGCGCCGCCGCGATCCACCGCGCGCGCCGCCGCGCCCATGTCCACACTGCTGATCCCATCTCCCATGGACGGACGGCGGCCCGCGCCGGTTCCCGGCGCGGGCCGCCGGTCACGGGCCGGTCACCGGCCGATGCCCGCCGTCAGCCCGTCGACGATCTGCCGGGTCGCCAGGACGAACAGCACCACCAGCGGCAGCGTGGTGATCACCAGCCCCGCGTACAGCAGCGACTGGTTGAGCCCGTACTCGGTGAAGAACGCGGTGAGCCCGACCGGCAGGGTGTACTTCTCGCTGTCGCGCAGCAGCACCAGCGGGAAGAAGAAGTCGTTCCACAGCTGGATGCCCTGGAACAGCATCACGGTCGCGAGCGCCGGCCGCACCTGGGGCAGCATGATCTGCGCGAACAGCCGGAACTCCCCGGTCCCGTCGATGCGCGCCGCCTCGGCGAGCTCGGCGGGCACCTGGCGGAAGAACGCGGTCAGGATGAACACGGCGAACGGGACCCCGCTCGCCGCGTAGACCAGCAGCAGCCCCCACAGCGAGTCGAGCAGGTCCAACGAGTTGAACAGGTAGAACACGGGGACGATGCCCAGCCGGATCGGGATCATCAGCCCCGCGATGAGGTACGCGAGCAGTACGCCGGCGCCGAAGAACGAGTACCGTCCCAGGACGTAGGCGGCGAGTACCGCCACCGCCGTGCCGAGCAGCACCGCGCCGACGGTCACCAGCGCCGAGTTCAGGAAGTACGTGCCGAAGTCGGCCTCGACCCAGGCGCGGACGTAGTTGTCGAACGCGGGCCGGGTCGGCAGGCCGAGCGGGTCGGCGCGCAACTCGGCCTCTGGGCGCAGCGAGCTGATCAGCATCAGCACGAGCGGCGCCAGGGCGACGACGGCATAGCCCCACAGCAGCAGCCGCACGGCGAGGTCGCCGACCACCGGCGCGCGCCCGCGCCCGCGCCCGCGGCGGCGCGCCGCCGCGGGCGGCGCTGCTGGGGGAGCGGCGGCGGTCATCGCAGACCAGCCTCCTTCCTGCGCAGGTAGCCGGTCGCGAGGATGGACACCCCGAAGATGAACAGGAACATCACGACGGCGAGCGCCGACGCCTGCCCGATGGCGCCGGGGTCGGGGTTGTTGAACGCGGTCCGGTAGAACAGCAGCCCGAGGACGTCGGTCGCGCCGGCCGGCGCGCCCTGCGACCCCTGCATCGCGTACACCAGGTCGAGGATGTTCATGTTCCCCACGAAGGTCAGGACGGTGACGATGCCGATGGCGGGGGTCAGCAGCGGCAGGGTCACGTGCCGGAACGCGCGCCATGCCGTCGCGCCGTCGACCCGGGCCGCCTCCTCGTACTCCGGCGGGATCCCCGCCAGCGCCGCGCTGAACAGCAGCATCGGGAACCCGATCCACTGCCACGCGTTCACCAGGATCAGGGTCGGCAGCGCAAGGGCCGGGTCGCCGGTCCACGGCTGGGCGAGCGCGTCGAGGCCCACCGCGCGCAGCGCGGCGTTCACGGCGCCGAACTGCGGGCTGAGCATCAGGCTCCACAGGTAGCCCACCACGATGGGGCTGACCAGGTGCGGCAGGACGTAGGCCGTCTGGAGGAAGCGGCGGCCCCAGCGGGCGCGGCGCAGCAGGACGGCGAACGCCAGCCCGAACGTGGTCTGTACCAGCATCGTCCCCGCGAAGAAGACCATGTTGTGCCCGAACGCGCGCCACAACCGGTCGCCGTACACGCCGCTGAACAACCGGGTGAAGTTGTCCAGGCCGGCGAACCCCAGCGGCCGGGTGCCCTGCCAGGTGAACAGGCTGTACTGGAGGGCGCTGACCAGCGGGTAGACGATGAACAGCGAGTAGAGCAGCAGAGCGGGGGCGAGGAACAGCGCGAGCACCCACCAGGGCGGGCGCCCGCGCGTGGACCGCGCCGACGAGCGCGCGCTCCGGATCATTCCTCGGGCTTGAACCACGCCGAGATCTCCTTCTGGATCTGCTCGCCCGCCTCCTTCTCGGACGCGTCACCCAGCAGCATGCTCGCCAGTGCGGCACCCTCGGCGTCGCGGCCCATCGGGTCGCCGTAGCCGAAGTACACGCCCTGCATGTAGGGGGTGCCGTGGTCGGCGTAGTCGGCCTGCATCTTCGCGAGCAGCGGGTCGTCCGGTGTCACGCCGGGGACGGCGGAGATCTGCCCGAGCTCCTTGGAGAACGCCGAGCCGAACTCCTTGGTGGCCATCCACTCGACCAGCTTGGTGGCGGCCTCCTTGTTGCCGGAGGCGGCGTTGACGCCGTAGGAGCCGTCGGCGAACCCGGGGGTCAGCGGGTGGTCGATCACGGCGCCGGGCGCAGGGGGCGCGTCGAACGAGCCGATCTTCAGGTCGGGGTCTGCGGCGCGGAACGGCGCGAGCTCGTAGCCCCCTCCGGGGTACATCGCCGCCTTCCCGCTGGTGAACAGGGTCTGGGCGTCGGTGTAGCTGACGGCCGTCGAGTCGGGCGGCAGGTACGGTTCGAGGTCGGCGATGGTCTTCAGGGACGCCGTGTAGTCGGGGTCGGTGAAGTCCTTCTCGCCCTTGAGGACCTCCTGGGCGAACCCGTTGCCGCCGGCGCGGGTGGCGCCGAGCGTCTCGCGCATGATGGCGAGCACCCACGGCTCCTTGCCGGAGGTCGCGAACGGGATGACGTCGGCCTTCTTCAGCCTCTTCGCGGCCGACACCATGTCGTCCCAGGTCTTGGGCTCCTCGATGTCGTGCTCGGCGAAGATCTTCTCGTTGTAGAGGACGCTGAAGGTCTGCACGGCGAAGGGGACGCCGTAGAGCTTGCCGTCGCCCTTGCCGCGCGCCGCGTCGACGGTCTCCTCCGGCCACTCCAACAGGTCGACCTTGTCGTCGAGCGGGACGAGCTGGTCGGCCTCGATGAACGCCTGCACGGGCCCGTAGGGCTTGAGCTGCACGACGTCGGGGCCGCCGCTCTCCTGCGAGAGCCCGGTTTGCAGGATGGTGGGGTACTCGGTGTTCTTGTGGCCCTTGAACTCCACGGTGATACCGGGGTTGGCCTCCTCGAACGCGGCGAAGATCTTCTTGTAGCCCGCGGCGTCCTCGGGCCGCCAGCTCCATACGGTGACGGTCGCCTCGTCGCCTTCGCCGCCGCCCCCGGTGCTGGGGGCGCAGGCGGTGGTCGCGGTCAGGGCGAGTGCCGCGGCGCACGCGGCCAGGATCACGGGTCTGTTCTCGGGCATTGGGAGGGCCCCTTTTTGTGCTTGGTGTTCGGTTGTGCGGCTCAGGAGCCGGCGGAGAGGTGGCGCAGCGCGTCGCGGACGCTGCCCTGCGCCGTGCGGACCGCCTCGGCGGCGGTACTGGTGTCAGCTCCGCTGAGCAGGGCTGTCAATGCGGTGCGGGCGTCGCCGTCCGCCTTCGCGAGCGCCTCGGCGCAGTCGTGCTCGTCCTGTCCGGTGGCCTCGACGAGGATCGTGACCAGGCGCCCGCGGAGTTTCGCGTTGCTCGCGTCCATGCCGACCATGAGGTTGGAGTAGGTGCGGCCCATGCGCACCATCACCGCGGTGGAGAACGCGTTGAGGACGAGCTTCTGCGCCGTCCCGGCCTTCATCCGGGTGGACCCGGCGATGACCTCGGCCCCGGTGTCGACGCCCACGTGCACGTCGGCCTCCGCGCGCAGCGGCGCCTCGGGGTTGGCGCTGATGAGGACGGTGGCTGCCCCGGCGGCCCGTGCCGCGCGCAGCGCGCCAGCGACATAGGGGGTGCGCCCGCTCGCCGCGAGGCCGACGACGAGGTCGCCGGGCCCGAGCGGGGCGGCGTCGGCCGCGCCGAGGCGCTCGTCGTCCTCCGAGGCCTCCGTCGCACGGGTGAGCGCCGGGTCGCCGCCCGCGTGGTGCGCGGTCACCTGATCGGGGCCGATCCCGTAGGTCGGGGGGAGCTCGGCGGCGTCCATGGCGCCGATGCGGCCGGAGGTGCCGGCACCGAAGTAGTGGACGGTCCCGCCGGAGCCGAGGGCGGCCACGCCCAGCTCCACGGCGCGGGCCACATCGGGCAGGACCGCGGCCACGGCGCCGGGCACCTCGGCGTCCTCGGCGTTGATCCGGCGGAGGATGTCGAGGGTCGGCAGCAGGTCGATGTCGGCCGTCGCGCCGTTGCGCCGCTCGGTGGGGGAGCGGACGATCTCCACGTGCTCGCCCGGGTCGGCGCCGTTCGCGGACTCGCTCATCGGGTGGTCCCGCCTTCGTTGTCGGTGCCGTTGGGTCGGGGGTGCGCGTCGCCGCCCACGCGCAGGCCGCGCACCGCGTGGCGGGTGGTCTCCAGCGCGTGGCGGCTGTCGGCGTAGCGCATCTGGGCGAGCCCGACGAACAGGCAGTCGATGACGGTGAGCTGCGCGAGCCTGCTGGCGGTCGCACCGGAGCGGAACGTGGTCTCGCGCGCGGCCGTGGTGAGGATGAGGTCGGCGGCCTCGCTGATGGGCGAGCGGGGGAAGTTGGTGATCGCCACAGCGGTGGCGCCGTTGCGGCGCGCCTCGGCGAGCGCGCTGATGGGCTCGACGGTGGTCCCGCTGTGCGAGATGGCGACGGCGACGTCGCGGCCGTCGAGCAGCGCCGCGCTGGTCATCATCACGTGGTTGTCGGACCACGCGTAGGACGGCAGGCCGATGCGGTGCAGCTTCTGCTGGAAGTCGGCGGCGACGAACGCGCTGGCGCCGACACCGTAGATGTCGGTGCGGCGCGCGGCCGCCAGCAGTTCGATGACCCGCTGGAGCACGTCGACGTCGAGCTGGGCCGCCGTCTCCTCGACGGCGCGGGAGTCGTTGAACGCGATCTTCTCGACAACGGCGACGAGGGTGTCGTCGGGGCTGATGTCGCCGTCGATCTCGCGCGCGCCGGTGCGCGCGCCGCGCGCCTGCCCCGCCTCGGTGGCGAGTGTCAGCCGGAGTTCGCGGTAGCCGGAGAAGTCGATGGTGCGGCAGAAGCGGATGACGGTCGCCTCGGAGGTGTCGCAGCTCTTCGCGAGCTGGGTGATCGAGGACGCGGCGACCCCTTCGGGGTCCTCCACGATGCGGTTGGCGACCCTCTGCTCAGCGGGCGCGAGCGACGGCAGCAGCGACCTGATCCGCAGCACGGTCGTCGGCGGCTGGTCGTCGTCGCGGTGCTGCGGCGAGGAATCCGATGGCTTCGCCGTTCTGGTCATGTTGGAAAGTTTCCTTCGTTGATGTCCTCGGCGTCAATGAGCTGGTGGCGGGAATCCGGTCACGGTCCGGCGGCGTCGCGCCGCCACCGCCCGGCCCGCCGGTCACCCGAGGTCGGGGTGGCGTGCACGGAGCGTCGCGGGGGCGCGCAGCAGCCATGCGTCGGTGAGCAGTTCGCGCAGTTCGGCGCGGTCGATCGCGGCGAGCGGGACCACCACGAAGGGGTACCCGGCGTAGTGGTCGGGGACGGTGTAGCGCACGGGGTCCTCAGCGTGCAGGGCCGCCTGATCCTCCATCGTGGTGCGCACGACCAGGCGTTCGCCGTCGTCGTGCAGCCGTGCGAGCATCGCCCGCCGGACCTTGAAGGAGGGCGTGCCGTAGGACGTCGTCTCCACCACCTCGGGCAGGGCGAGCGCAATGGCGCGGACATCGTCGAAGAGGGCCATGGTCGTCCATCATCGCCTATGGCCCCTTCGGCGGCACCCCTCGGGAGGACGGGCGGCGCGGCGGCGTACCGCGGCGCCGCATGGCCTAGTGTGTCGGCTCATGAGCTGTGACGTGGTCATCGGTGTGGACGCCGGCGGGACCTCGACGCGCTGCGTCGTCGCCGCCCTCGACGGGCGGGTGCTCTCCCGCGGGCGCGCCGGCGGCGCGAACCAGAACTCCAGCGCCGACCCCTCCGCCGCCTTCGCCGAGGTGCTGCGCGCGGCGCTGGCACCGGCAGGGGACGTCCGGGTGGTCGGCGCTGTGTTCGGGGTGGCGGGCGCCTCCGAAGCGGGGCGGGAGCACGCCGAGGCGACGGTCGGCCGGGCGTGGCGCGCCCAGGAGCTCCCCGGCACCCCGGTCGTGCGCGACGACATCACCGTGGCGTTCGCCGCGGGAACCGCGCAGAGGACGGGCTCGGTGCTCATCGCCGGTACCGGTGCCGCCGCGGCCCTCGTGGACGACGGCGAGGTCGTACGCCGATGCGACGGCTACGGCTGGCTCCTCGGCGACGAGGGCTCCGCCGTGTGGCTCGGCCTCGCCGGCCTGCGCGCGGTCATGGCCGGCATCGACGGCCGAGGGCCCGCCACCGCGCTGACCACCGCGCTCGCGGCCGAACTGGGCATCGCCCCCGGCGACAACCAGCTCATCATCCGCGCCGTGTACGCGATGCACCCCGCCGAATTGGGCCGTCTCGCGCCGGAGGTCGCGCGCGCCGCCACGGCCGGCGACGGTGTCGCGGCGTCGATCGTGGCGCAGGCCGCCGGGCTGCTGCTGCGCAACCTGGGCGCCGTCCGCGCCGGGGCGCCGGCCGGCGCCCCGGTCGTCCTCGCCGGTTCGCTGCTCGCGGGCGGCCCGGTCGCCGACGCGGTCCGGGAGGGCCTGCGCGGCGAAGGGGTGCGGCCGGGGTTCGGCGCCGATGGCGCGGTGGGCGCGGCCGGACTCGCCCTGCGCGCGGTCGGCGCGCCGGAGTCCGGCTACGCGGCGCTGCTGGCGAGGGCCCAATGAACGGGCGCGGTGATCGAGCCCGGTGAACGGGCACGGTGGTCGGGCGCAGTGGGCCGGTGCGGTGGGCGGCGCGCCGGGGCCGTCGGCAAAATTTCGGCGCACGAGCGGGCAGGGCAGGCGGCGTGCGACCGATCGCGCGGAACCGGAGCGGCGGCGAATCGGCCGTGGTCGGCCGCCTGCGCCATGCCCCGCCGCCGCGGCCAGGGGCCGCCGCGGTCGCGGCCGCCGGGTTCCGTCCGGAGTGCGGGCACTTGGGGCGTCCCGTTCCAGTCGCTAAGGTCGTCCCCATGTCCGACAGAAATGATCCGCAACCCGATCCGGCGAGTTCCACGCAGATGTTCCGCCAGTTCGTCAGCGAGAACAACGAGCCCGAAGCGGCCCCGCGCCGCCCGATCGTCCCCTACCTGCTGATCGCGCTGGTGGTCGTCGTCGCCATCGGCATCATCGCCTCCGTGGTCATGATGTGGTCCTGAGCCCGGCCCCGCAGGGCCGTGCACCCGCGCCGGGCCCCCGGCGCGGGTGCACGGCCGCGCCCGGTAATGCGTTCGCGGCCACTCGGACCTCCTGCTAAAGTTGTCCCCGTTGGCGGGGCCGGACGGGCCGGTACAAATCGGTCCCATCGGGCGTCGCCGCATCACACGCGCCATTAGCTCAATAGGCAGAGCAGCTGACTCTTAATCAGCGGGTTTGGGGTTCGAGTCCCTGATGGCGCACCCGATTCAGGCCCGGACGCGGTTTCTTCGCGTCCGGGCCTTTTCGCGTCAGGGCAAGCCCGGACGCGCCAGCGCCCGCCGCGGTTCGGCGGCGCGGCGCGGCCGGCTCCCCTTCGCCGCGAACCGGGTGGCGACGAAGTCCTCCCACTGCCGTGTGATCTCCGCCATGCAGTAGCGCTTCGCCGAGTGCAGCGCGGCGGCACCCATCGCGCGGCGCTCGTCCCGGTCCCTGATGAGCCTGCGCAGGCTCGCCGCCAGCGCGCCGACGTCCTGGTGCGGCACCAGGAGCCCGTCGCGGCCGTCGGTGATGATCTCGCGCGGGCCGTGCGGGCAGTCGAAGCTCACCACCGGGACGCCCACCGAGAACGCCTCGATGATGGTCATCCCGAACCCCTCCGCTCGGGAGCTGACCGCCAGGACCGACGCCTGGGCGAGCTGGCCCACCAGGTCCTTCGTCCGGCCCATGAGGCGCGCCCGCTTCTCCAGGCCGAGCCGCGCGATCTGCGCGCGCAGCGCGTCGGCGCGGCTGCCGCCGCCGAAGATCCGCAGCTCCCACTCGGGGTGCTCCTCGGCGACCATGGCGAACGCGTCGACGAGCTTGTTGTACTGCTTGATGGGTGTCAGCCGCCCGGCCGCGACGATGACCGGGGCGTCCAGCGTGGCCGGCCCGTGCTCGGGCTCCGGCAGCGCGTTGGGCATGACGGTGGTCCATCCCGGGCGGCCGGGCAGGAAGTCCTCGTAGGCGCGGCGGTCGGCCTCGGTGAGGACGGTCATGCCGTCGAGCCGCGGGTAGAGCCGGGTGATCGCCTGGGTGAGGTCCTCTTTGTGGTTGCCCAGGTGGACGTGTTCCTGGCCGATGGTGAGCAGCCGCTTCGGCGCGTGCTTCGCCAGCAGCAGGTTGAGGCCGGGGCGGGTCGCGACGACGACATCGGAGTCGGTGCGCCGCAGGTGGCGGCGGAGCGCGTGCTCCACCCGGCAGTTGAAGACGTCCTCTCCCGGGCTCTCCGTCGGCGGAACGGCGGGGCTGCGGCGGTTCTCCCGGTAGCGCTCGATCCGACTCGGTGCGGGCCGTTCGGCCCAGGCCTTGGTGGGCGACAGCGCGGTGATCGGCACGCCCCGGGGCGTCGCGAAGAAGGGCTCGTGCCGGTGCTGGACCAGGCTGAGGATCTCCACGTCGTGCCGTTCGGCCAGGCCGCCCGCGAGGTTGAAGACGGTGCGGATCGTGCCGCCCATCCCGTAGCCGTTGGCGATGAGGAACGTGATCTTCACTGGTCGCGCCCCTCGGTGGCGGACGTCGGCGCGGTTCGGGCGTGGTCCTCTTCCCTAAGGCGCACGCGTTGCTCCCTCGAAATCGACAGTGGCCGATCAGGCCAAAGGACGAATGGTTACTCTAAGTAGTATATTGAATCCGCAAAGTAGCAACGAGGAGGCGGGGGCGTGTTTCGGGCGAAGTCGAGTCCGTCCTGTGACGCGGCCGACGGCCGTCGCGGGGCCGGTCAGCGCCGGTGTCGGCTAGAATTCAGGCGCTGCCGGGGTTCCAGGCCCCATCGCAGCGGGCGCCATTAGCTCAATAGGCAGAGCAGCTGACTCTTAATCAGCGGGTTTGGGGTTCGAGTCCCCGATGGCGCACAGCACAAGGCCCCGGCCCGACCCTTGAGACCAGGGTCCGCACCGGGGCCTCGTTTACTGCGGGGTGCCCGGTGGCCGCCCGTGCGGCGCCGACTGGCGGGCCCGGGGGCTGCCGCCGCCTGCCGTGGGTGTGTCGCGTCCGTGGCCCCGGAGCGCCGCACGTCGCCGCGCCCGTCGTGCCGGGATCAGGGGACGGTGTTCGTCAGGCCGAGTTCCTTGGCGACGAGGCCGGCCTGGGTCCTGCTGCGCACCTTGAGCTTGGCGAGGATGCTGGCGACGTGGGTCTTCGCTGTGGTGTCGGCCATGCTGAGGCGGTCGGCGATCTGGGTGTTGGACAGGCCGTGTCCCAGGTAGCCGAGCACCTGCCGCTCGCGCGGGGTCAGGATGTCCATGTCCGTGGCGGTCGACATCGGCCGTGCGCAGAGACTGGCGATCAGCGCGGTGGTCACCTTGGGGGCGAGGACTCCCTCGCCCCGGTGGACCGCCCTGATCGCTTCGATGAGGCGTTCGGGCTTGACGCTCTTCAAGAGGAAGCCGGTGCACCCTGCCCGGAGCGCGCTGAAGACGTACTCGTCGGAGTCGAAGTTGGTGAGGACGAGCACCTTGGTCAGCGCGGAGATGCGGCGAGTGGCGGAGATCCCGTCGAGGCGGGGCATCCGGATGTCCATCAGGACCACATCGGGACGCAGGTCGTGCGCCATCTCCACGGCCTCTTGGCCGTCGGCCGCCGTCCCCACCACTTCGATGTCCGGAGCGGAGTAGTCGAGAAAGAGCGCGAACCCGGTCCGGACGGTGACCTCATCATCGGCCAGGATCACCCTGATCGTCATGGCTGCTCCGATCGTACGGTCTACGTGATACGCGGTTCGAGTCGATGCTTGTGCGGTCCGGCTCGCTGCGCCGGTGGACGCCTGCCCGAAGACCCATGGGGGCACGACCGCGGTTCAGGGGGCCGTGGACTCGTGCAGTGGGGTGGTGCGGGACGACATCGCCGAACCGAGCATCTCGGCCAGCACGGTCAGCAGGTCGTCCAGATTCGGATGGTCGGAGACGAACGTTCGCGGCACCGTGACACGCAGGGCCTCCTGCAAGCGTTCACGGAACTCCGCCGCCATCAGTGAGTCCATGCCGAGATCGGTGAAGTCGGCGGCCGGGTCGATCGGCCCCGGGTACTCCAGCGTCTCCGCCAGTAGCGCCCTGACTCCGCCGGTGAGTACGGGGAGCCCATCGGACACGGATTCGATCTCGCGGCGCAGATCCCTCGCAGCGGCCGGGACAGGGGCGGTGAGCGGCCGGGCGCCGCCGGGAGCGGGCGTGCTCACGCGGTCGGCGAGCCAGTGGCGTTCCCGCTGGAACGGGTAGGTGGGCACGGCGACCCTGCGGCGCATCGCCGAGTAGTCGCGGTCGAACCCCGCCCAGTCGACGGGCGCACCGCGGACGTACGCGTGGGCGAGGCCCATGAGGATGCCCGGCCACTCGCCCCCCGGTCGCAGGGTCGGCAGCCGCAGCGGCCGACGGTCCGGTGCGCGGCCGCGCCCGGAAATCCCCGGACCGATCTCCACGAGGATCTCCGTGCCGTACCGCTCGTGCAGGTCCGCCCCGACGTCCTCGTCGACCGCCCTCATGACCAGCGGGATACGGGGCTCCCGGTACGCACCCGCGGCCGGCTCCCGCCCGGCTGCGAGATCGAGGGCGTCGCCAAGGGAGAGGGCGCCCGCCGCGCACGCGGCGGCGGTCCCGCCGGCGCCGATCCCGGCGACCAGATGGGGCGCGACACCCCACGACCGCCATAGCTCCGCCAAGGCGTGCTGAACGACGAAGAGGGCGAGGCGCCCGCGGTCGCCGTCCTCGGCATCCCCGGCCACGCAACCGCGGAAAAGGTCCGCGCGGACCCCCGCGGGGACCAGGGGCCCGCCCCGGCGTTCGGCGAGCAGCCGGTCGCACTGCTCCAGCACCCGGCGGAAGGTGGGCTGCGTCGTGTACAGGCTCCTCCCCATGCCGGCATACGCATCCTCCGACCCGGTGAACAGGAACGCGATCTTCGGCGCTGCGGGAGGGGCGCAGCCGTTGACCGTCTCCCCGCCCTCCACCCGGGCCGACGGCACCTCCGACCAGTCCGCCGCCCAGGACGCCAGGTGGTCCGCCAGTTCACGTGAGTCGCGGCCGGCCACGCACAGGCGGTGCCGGAAGAGCCCCCGCCCCGTATTGGCCGTGAAGCAGACGTCCGCCGCGGCCACCGGCGAATCCGTGTCGGCGAGGCGCGTCTGGTAGCGGAGCGCCAGGTCCCGCAGCGCCACCGCGCTCTTCGCCGACAGTGTGAGGAGATGCCGCGGCCGGTCGGCCGACGTGCCGACCGACCGCGGCGGCTCGTCCGGGGCCTGCTCGAGGACGATGTGGCAGTTGGTCCCGCCGAACCCGAACGAGTTGACCCCTGCCAGCCGGCGGTCGAGGGGCCAGCGCTCGACCGTGGTCGGGACGTGCATCGGCGGGTCGGTCCAGTCGATGTGCGGGCTCGGTTCGCGGAAGTGGAGGTTCGGCGGGATCGTCCCGTGGCGCATCGCCTGCACGACCTTGATCAGTCCACCGACGCTGGAGGCCGACTCCATGTGTCCGATGTTGGATTTCGCGGAGCCGACGACCAGCGGGCCGCGGTCGCCGCGGAACACCTCGGCCAGCGCCGCCGCCTCGATCTGGTCGCCCAGCGCCGTCCCGGTGCCCTGGGCCTCCACGAAGCCGATGTCGGCCGCCGCCACCCCGGCGTCGCGTAAGGCGTCGCGGATGACGGCCTGCTGGGAGGGCCCGTGCGGGACCGTGAGGCCGCTCCTCCGGCCGTCCTGGTTGGTCGCCGACCCCCGGATCACCGCCAGAACCGTGTCATTGTCGCGTAGGGCGTCGGCCAGCCGCTTGAGCACGACCAGGCCGCAGCCCTCGGACCGCACGTATCCGTTCGCGGCGGCGTCGAAGGACCTGCACCGGCCGTCGGGAGAGAGCATCCCGGCCTTGGACAGGCTGATGCTCTCGTGGGGGGTGAGGATGCGGTTGACCCCGCCCGCCAGCGCGAGCTCGCACTCCCCGGCCCGCAGCGCCCGTACGGCCAGGTGGACCGCTACCGCCGACGACGAGCAGGCGGTGTCGACCGCCAGGCATGGGCCCGTCAGGCCGAAGTGGTACGACAGCCGGCCGCCGGCGGTGCTCGGGGTCGCGCCGGAACTGAAGTACTCGTCGATCGCCGCGTGCCCTTGTGCCGACAGCGCCTCGCGGTAGTCGACGTTGCTGACCCCGACGAAGACCCCCGTCTGCGCGGGGAGGCGCTGCGGGGGCAGGCCCGCATGCTCGAAGGACTCCCACGCCACTTCGAGGAGCAAGCGGTGCTGGGGGTCGATGCTCGCCGCTTCGCGGGGGGAGATCCCGAAGAACGACGCGTCGAAGTCGGCCGGACGGGCGACGAAGCCCCCGAAGCGGCTGCACATCCTCCCCGGCACGCCCGGGTCCGGATCGTGGAAGGCGTCGGCGTTCCAGCGGTCCGGGGGCACTTCCACGACGGCGTCGCGCCCGTGGGCCAGCAGGTCCCAGTACTGGTCGGGGTCGTTCGCACCGGGGAAGCGGCAGCCCATGCCGACTACGGCGACCCGCCGGTCTCCGCGGGCCGCGGCGAGGTCCGCCTCCAGCTCCTCGATCCTGCCCAGCGCCTTCTCGAGGAGGAGGCCGTGGAGTTCGGACTCCCTAGTCACGGATCTCGACCCCCAGCTTCGCGGCGAGGCGGCGGGCCGCGTCGCCGGCCGCTCCCGGCCGGTCCGGAGCATCGTCCGGCCGCCCGGCCCGGGGATCCGGGGCCGGCGCGACGGCCCGGTCGACCAGCTCATGCAGGTGGTCGACCAGACTCGTCAGTGTCGGGTAGTCGAAGACCACGGTGAAACCGAGCCGGGTGCCCACCCCCTTCTGCAACCGGTTCCGCAACTCGATGGCCATGAGGGAGTCCATCCCGAGAGCGGAGAAGCCGGTGTCGGGTTCGAGGTCGACGCGCTCCCCGAGGACCTGCGCCAGGTCCGCACGGACTCGTTCCGCAAGGACGGCCTTGCGCCGATCGGCCGGTACGGCGCCGAGGTCCCACCCGGGCGCCGCGTCCGGCATCGGGGAATCCGCACCCCCCGACCGCATTCCGGACAGGAACGACGGGACAGCGGCCTGCGCCTTGAGGAAGCGGTCCCAGTCGATGGGCAACACGGCCATGACGCCGCCCGGCGGCGACGCGTGGAGGAGGGATCCGAACGCGTCCACGCCCGCCTCCTTGGGAATGACCCCCTCGCCTTCGCGCTCGAGCCGTTCGTCCAGGTTCATCCGGGCGCTCATGCCGACCTCCGACCAGGAGCCCCATTGGACCGACAGCGCCGGCAGGCCCCTCCCGCGCCGATGGGACGCGAGGCCGTCGAGGAAGGCGTTCGCCGCGGCGTAGTTCGCCTGGCCGGGCGTTCCCAGCGCCGCTGCGACGGAGGAGAAGACGGCGAAGAAGTCCAGGTCCAGGTCCAGGGTCGCCAGGTGCAGGTTCCACGCACCGGCCGCCTTCGGGGCCATGACCCGGGCGAACCGCTCGGGTGTGAGAGACCGGAGCAGGCCGTCGTCCAGCACGCCCGCCAGGTGCGCGATCCCTCGGACGGAAGGCAGCTCCGGATCGGCGCCGATCTCCGCCAGGAGATCGATGACCTGTCGCTCGTCCGAGACGTCGGCCTTGAACGCGGCCACCCGGGCCCCGGACGCACGGATCGCGCGCAGTGCCGGTTCGCCGGCCGCGTCCGCTCCACGGCGGCCGACCAGCGCCAGATGGCGAGCGCCGGCGGCGGCGAGGGAACGCGCCACCTCCAGTCCGAGGCCGCCGAAACCCCCGGTGACCACGTAGGTGCCCGCGCCGGTCACGGGCGGCCGGGTGATCGAGGCGTCGATCCGGGCCCGGGCCAGGCGCGGTACGTGGCGCGCCCGGCCGCGGAACCCGACCTGCTCGGCGGCCCCGGCGCCGGCGCCGGGCCGCGCCGCCGCGGCGATCTCCGGAACGAGCGCCCCGACCTGGTCGGCGAGTGAGGTTCCGGGGTCCAGGTCGATCATCGTGACGCCGAGCTCGCCGTGCTCCAGTGCGATCACCCGGCCCATCCCCCACAGGGCCGCCTGCGCCACGTCGCCGACCGGGCGATCACCGACGCTCTGAGCGCCCCGGGTGACGATGAACAGGGGAGCCGGCGCCGCGTCCCGGCGGGTCAGCTCCTGGACGAGGTCCAGCAGCCGGGTGGTGTGCGCCGACGCCGCGCCGTCGGGGGCGGTGGAATCCGACACGGGAGCGAGTGGGCGGCAGTCGACCACGACGTCGTGGTCCCGGACCATCCCGGCGATCCGATCCGGTGACGCGCTGTCGGACGGGTCGCCCGCGGCGTCGGCCGCGGACGCCCGTCCGGTCGGCGGCAGCCCCGGAGCGGGCACGAGAGTGCAGCGGCCGCCCTTCGCGCGCACCGCCTCCGCAACGGCAGGGCCGAGGTCGGCATCCGAGAGGACCAGCCAGCTCGCCGGGGCCTGCGGCGTCGCGGCCTCCCTGCCGCTCGCGGTCCACTCGGTCGTGTAGAGCCACCTCGTCCACTCCGGAGCGGAACCGCCCAGCATGGCGGCGCGGTCAGCCCGCTTGAGCAGGATCCCCTCCATGGTGAGGATGGGCCGCCCGTCCGCGGCGAACAGCCGCACGTCCCCCCGCAGGGTCTCCGGGTCGTCGCCGTCGGCGGGGCGCAGCCGTGCGCGGCACCGTGCCGAGGACGCTCCCGGCCCCTCGACGAGCAGCCGTTCCACGCCGACCGGGACGTAGGTGCGTCGGCCGTACCGTTCCGGATAGGTCACCGTCAGGGCCAGGAAGCAGGCCTCCAGGATCACCGGGTGCACCTCGTACGCGTCCGATCCGGGCCGCTCGGACGCCGGCAGCCCGATCTCGGAGAGGCAGGAGGCCCCCTCGTGCCAGAGGCGTTCCGTCGCGTGGAAGGAGGGGCCGAGGTCGATCTCCCGTTCACGCTCGCCCCGGTAGATCTCCTCGACGGGAACCTCCGCCGCCGACCCCGGTTCCAGGTCCGCCGCGGCCGGTGCCGCCGGACCGGCTCCGGCCGGTGCCAACCGGCCGGAGGCGTGCAGGACCCAGGACGCGCGCGCCGCGGGGCCGGGCCCGGAGCCGTCCTGCGGCCGAGCGAGGATCCGCAGGTCGTATGATCGGCCGCCCGCCACCGGCCGCAGGACGAGTTGCACGGTGCGCTCGGCGTCCTCGTCCGCGAAGGGCATGGCCCGGTGGATCATGAAGTCCCGCAACTCGAAGGGCGCGCCGCCCAGCGCCCGCTTCGCGGCGGCGAGGGCCATCTCCAGATACGCCACGCCGGGCAGCACGATCGTCTGGAAGATGCGGTGGTCACCCAACCACGAGAGCCTGCGTGGGCCGATCACCGACTCGAAGCGGATCTCGGAACTCTCCGCGAGCTCGATCGGCCGCCCGGCGAGCGGGGCACCGCTGCCACGAGGCGCGGGCGAGGATCCGGGAGACGGCGCGCTGATCCAGTGGCGCCGTCGTTGCCACGGATACGTGGGCAGCGCCACGCGGCGGCGACCGCGCGGGGCGTGGAAGGCGGTCCAGTCGATCGCGGCACCCGCCAGGTAGAGGTCACGCACGCCCCGCAGCATCTGTTCCCGCCCCCTGCCGGGCCGCAGGCTCGGGACGAGGACCGCGTCGGTGTCCGGTAGCCGCCGGCGGACGAGTTGCAGCAGTACGGGTTTTGGGGACAGCTCCACGAACACGCGGGCGCCGAGCCCGGCGACCGCGTCCACGGCGTCGGCGAACCGTACCGGCTGCCGCACCTGGCGCACCCAGTAGTCGGCCGCGGCGATCTCGTCCCCGATGACCGCGCCCGTCACGTTGGACACGATCGTCGTGTGCGGTGGCGAGTACCGGACCGACCGGGCGACCTCGGTGAACTCGGCCAGCATCGGCTCCATCATGGGGGAGTGGAAGGCGTGCGAGACGGTCAGGTCCGTCCAGGTGCGACCCTGCTCCGCCAGAGCGGCACAGACCTCGGCGACGGCCGTGCCCTCACCGGAGACGACCGTCGAGAGGGCACCGTTCACGGCCGCTATCGCCGCCCGGTCCGCGTAGGGCCGGATGAATGGGGCGACCGACACCTCGTCCGCGGCCACCGAGACCATGCGCCCGCCGGGCAGGGCCTGCATCAGCCGCGCGCGGGCGGCCAGGAGCGTGAGGGCGTCGTCAAGGGAGAACACCCCCGCTACGCACGCCGCCACGTACTCGCCCACGCTGTGACCGACCACGGCGCCGGGTTCGACTCCCCAGGACCGCCATAGTTCGGCAAGGGCGTACTCCACCGCGAACAACGCCGGCTGGGCGTAGGCGGTGTCGTCGATGGGGGAGGCCTCGCCCTCGGCGGGGAAGAGCACGGCCGGCAGTGGCCGGTCGAGGTGCGGCCGCAGGAGCGCGTCGCAGCGGTCCAGCGCGGCACGGAACACCGGTCGGGTCTCGTACAAGGCGCGGCCCATGCCGACGTGCTGCGTGCCCTGCCCGCCGAACAGGAAGGCGGTCGCCCCGGGATCCCGCGGCGGCTTCGCGGCGGTTCCCAGGGCCGATGCGGACGTCTCCAACCCGGCGCGGGCCTGCTCCGCGGTCTCGGCGATGACGGCGAGCCGGTGCTCGAAGTGCCGACGTCCGACCGCGGCCGTGTGGCAGACGTCGGCGAGCGACTGGTCGGGCCGTTCCGCGAGGTGCGCGGCGTAGCGCAGGGCGGTCCGGCGCAGGGCGTCGTCCGTGCGGGCGCTGAGGGTGAGCAGTTCGGGGCCCGCGCCGCCGTGGTCGGAACCCCCCGCCGGGGGCGCCTCCTCCAGCACCACGTGGCAGTTCGTGCCGCCGATGCCGAACGAGCTGACCCCGGCGCGGCGTGGTCCGTCGGCAGCGGGCCAGTCGGTGAGGGAGGTGTTGACGAAGAAGGGCCCGCCCTCGAAGTCGATCCGCGGATTCGGCTGCTCGACGTGCAGGCTCGGCGGTCGGCAGCGATGCTTGAGGGCCAGCGCCGTCTTGATCAGGCCGGCGATGCCCGCCGCCTCGTCGAGATGGCCGATGTTGGATTTGACCGACCCCACAGCGCAGTGCCCGCGCGGCAGAGGGCCCGCACCGGTCCGTTGGAAGGCGTCGTTGAGCGCGGCGATCTCGATCGGGTCGCCGAGCCGCGTGCCCGTGCCATGCGCTTCGATATAGGTCACGGTGCCGGCGTCGACACCCGCGTCGCGCAGGGCGTCCTCGACCACGTCGGCCTGCCGGGTCACGCTGGGGGCGGTGAATCCGACCTTGTCGGCGCCGTCGTTGTTGACCGCGGAGCCCTTGATCACGGCCACGATCTCGTCGCCGTCGGCCACCGCCTCGGTGAGCCGCTTCAGCAGCACGACCCCGCAGCCGTTGCCGAAGAGGGTCCCCGCCGCCCGGGCGTCGAAGGCCCGGCAGTGGCCATCGGGCGAACGGATCATTCCGTCCTCGAAGAGGTAGCCGCTCCGCTGCGGCACGACGATCGACACGCCACCAGCCAGTGCCATGTCGCACTCCCCGCTCCGCAGGCTCTGACACGCCTGGTGGACCGCCACAAGGGAGGTCGAGCAGGCCGTTTGCAGGTTCACGCTCGGCCCGTTCAGGTTCAGCTTGTAGGAGACGCGTGTGGGGAGGTAGTTGCGGTCGTTGCCCAGCTTCATCCGGAACTGCCGGAGGTCGGCCTCGGTGAAGGGCGTGTCGGACGCGCCACCGAGGTGCGGGGCCACGTTGTTCATCAGATAGGTGCTGATGTTGGAGCCGGCGAACACCCCCGCGGGCCCGCTGGCGGCACCGGGGTCGTACCCCGCGCTTTCGAATGCCTCCCACGCGCATTGGAGGAACACCCGCTGCTGCGGGTCGATCACGGCCGCTTCCTCGGGCCCGATGTCGAAGAACTCGGCGTCGAAGGACTCGATGTCCGATATCGGCGCGGCCGCCCGCACATAGTCGGGGTGGTGCAGCAGCCGGGGATCGTGCTGTTCGGTCTCGCGGTCCGAGAGTGGCGTGACGGACTCGACGCCCTCGCGCAGGTTCCGCCAGAACGTGGGGATGTCGTCGGCGCCGGGGAACCGCCCCGACATGCCGATGATCGCGATGGCGGGGTCGGGGTCCGCCGTCGCTGCTCTGGCCGTCCGGCGGCGCCGCCGATCGCCGCCGGACGCGGAGAGCCGCTCGGCGAGGGCGCGGACCGTGGGATGGCCGAAGAGGTCGACGGCCGTCAGATCCACCCCCGTGCGCTCGGTGATCTGCTTCTGCACCTCGACCAGATGGGCGGAGGTGCCTCCGGCGTCGAAGAAGTTGTCGTGCACGCCGACGGCGTCGAGGTGCAGCACGTCCCGCCAGATCTCCGCGAGGACGCGCTCGGTCTCCGTTCCCGGCCGCGCGAGAGGGGCGTCGGTGAGCCGGGCGAAGGTCGCGGGCGCGGCAAGGCCGCGGCGGTCCTTCTTCCCACTCGCGGTGAGCGGCAGTTCGTCGAGGACGACGTACGCGTCAGGACGCATGGCGCTGGGCAGTTTCCCGGCGAGATACCGGTGCAGGCGCTGCGCGATGCCGTCGCGTGATGTACCACCGCGCAGGACGACGTGCGCGGCCAGCCGCTTGTGGCCGCTCGGTCCGTGGGCCGCGACGACGGAGTCCTTGACGTCGGGGTGGGCGCCGAGGAGCGACTCGATCTCGCCCGGCTCGACCCGCACACCGTGGATCTTCACCTGCGCGTCGGCGCGGCCCAGATGCTCCAGGACGCCGTCCGGGCGAAGACGGCCCAGGTCGCCCGTTCGGTACAGCCGTCCCTCGCCGAACGGATCGGGGATGAACCGCTCCCGGGTCAGATCGGGGCGGTTGAGGTAACCGCCGGCGACCCCGGCGCCGCCGATGTACAGCTCTCCGTCCTGCCCTGGCGGCACGGGCCGCAGGTCGGCGTCGAGGACATGGACCGAGACGTTGTCGATCGGCCGACCGATCGGCACCGATGCGGGCCAGGTCGCGGAATCGCCGCTGAGGGTGTGGCACGTCGCGTCCTGGAACTCGGTCGCGCCGTAGTGGTTGTGCAGCCGGGCACCGGTCCGCTTGAACAGGTGGGCCAGTGCGGGGGTGATCCGCAGGCCCTCCCCGGTGGTGATCACCTCGCGGAGGGAGAGCGGAAGAGGGCGCTCGCCGACCGCGTCGGCCAGTTGGTTGAGGGCCGTCACGGGAAGGAAGAGCCGCTCGACTCCGTTGTCGGCGACGAATCGGGCGAGCGCGAAGGGGTCGCGCCGTACGCGGTCGTCGGCGATGACGAGCGTCCCGCCGAAGCACAGTGTGGAGAAGATCTCGTGGAAGGAGAAGTCGAAGCCCACCGAGCAGAATTGCAGCGTTCGGAGCCGGCAGGAGCCGGGACGCGTCCGGTCGTGCCAGTGCAGCAGGTTGAGCAGTGACCGGTGCGCCATCGGCACACCCTTGGGCCGCCCCGTCGACCCGGACGTGTAGATCACATAGGCCGGGCCGGCCGGATCGACGAGTACGGGTGCGGGCGGCCCACCGCGGTACGCCGAGAGGGCCACCAGGTCGAGGACGGGGACGGGCGATTCGGCCGCGGCGGTGGGGAGGCCGCTCCCCGGACCGGTGATCAGTGCGCGCAGCCCGGCTTCGGCCGTGATGTGGGTGGACCTTTCGACCGGGTCGTCGGGGTCGATGGGCACGTAGGCGGCCCCGGCCTTGAGGATCCCCAGCATCGCCGCGATCATTTCGGGGCCGCGATCCAGGCGCACGCCGACGAGGTCCCCGGGCTCGACGCCGCTGCTCTGTAGGTGGCCGGCGACCTGGTCGGCGCGGCGGTCGAGTTCGCCGTAGCTCACCTCACGGGAGCCGTGGACAAGGGCGATCGCGTCGGACGTCGCCTCGGAACCCGCCTGGTGCTCGAACAGCAGGTGGACACCTGAGCCGGGGCGGCCGGATCGGGCGATGGGCCCGCCCGTCATGACCGGACCTTCAATCCCGGGTCCGCGCGGGTCTCCTGCGGCCTGGTGTTCTCCGGCCGGTCGAGGACGGGCGGCGAGAGCACGCCGAGCGCCGTCCGCAGGCCGAGCTGGAACCGCGTGGCGGAACCGGTGGCGGTCATCAGCGCCCTGATCTCCCGGCGGACGGTCCGTTCGGTCACGTGCAGTTGACCGGCGATTGCGGTGTCGGTGAGCCCTCTGGCCAGGTAGATGAGCACCGCGGAACGGCGTTCCGTTGACTTCAGCACGGGCGGCCCGTTCTGGTGGGCGCCGCACCAGAGCAGTTCGAAGACGCCCTTCGCCGCCTGGACGCCGTTCTTGTCGGCGGTGATCCAGGAGGCGTGGGTCGTGTTCCACGATGAAGGCGACACGAGCGCCAGCCGGCGGTCGGCGACGGCCAGCCAGATGGGCGAAGTGGACAGTGCACGCACGGCCGGATCGGCGCGGAGGACGCGCGTCCCATTGCGGACGTAGGCGATCCGGTAGGAGGAGGCCGGCCGACCGCGGCCCGCGAGGTCGTTCCTTTCCATTGCGGTAAGGACCCTCGGGACCCACTCCTGCGGGACTATGGCCGAAAACCCTGACTTGCAGGTCGATGCGAGTTTCAGCAGCGACTCTAAGAGGTGGTGGGACTCGATCATTTCGGTACGCTTATGCATGCGACGAATTTCCTCTGGAGACTGGTCCGCTTCAGGGGTGCCGCGACATTTAACAACTCCATTGCATAGTCTTTGAAAATCAAACATAACAGGACTTGCTAGGACGTGCAAGTAAATCAATGCGGGCTATTTCGAAAATCGCTCACCCTGGCCGGAACAGGTCATGTCGAGTTACGCATAATCCGTGTCCTGGCTAATGACGGCTCTGATCTGATTCGGATCTTCGTGTCTGTTGCGACGTTCCGGAAAGGTCATGCCGACCGCGCCTCCGGCCGGGATGACCAGGCAGAAGGCGGGACCGTGCCGGTGATGACGGGTGAGAATGCCTCGGTGATCAGGTGCAGGGAGATCGGGGCGCAATCGGGTGTGCCATTAATCCAGCTGTTGGGCGAGGATGGCGGCCTGTACACGGCTGCGCAGGCCGAGCTTGGTGAGGATCCGGCTGACATGGGTCTTGGCCGTGGCCTCTGCTATTTCCAGATTCACAGATATCTCCTGGTTGGAAAGCCCATGCCCAATGCAGGACAGGACTTCGATCTCGCGATCGGTAAGGGAGTCCAGCCGCGGTTCCGACGCGGATTTTTCGCCGGGCCCGGCGAAGGACGCGATCAGCCGCCGGGTGACGGCAGGGGAGATGAGCCCGTCGCCGCTGGCGATTAGGCGTATGGCATGGAGCAGAGTGTCTCCGTCGGCGCTTTTCAACAGGAATCCAGCGGCGCCGGCGCGCAGTGCGCCGAATACATATTCGTCCATGTCGAAGGTCGTCAGGATCAAGACGTCGGTGGAGCCCTGCAACTCCCGTGTTGCCGTGATCCCGTCCTTGTGCGGCATGCGGACGTCCATGACCAGGACATCGGGTTTCAAGGTGCGGGCCAGTTCGACCGCTCTCTCGCCGTCGCCGGCTTCGCCGATCACCGTGATGTCCGCCGCGCCACCGAGGATCAGTACCAAGCCTGTGCGCACGGCATCCTGGTCATCGGCGACGAGGACCCTGATCATCCGTCCGCCACCGTCCTGGTCGAGGTGGGAAGCACCACGTGAATGCGCCACCCGTGCCCACTGGATCCGGCGGTGAGCCTCCCACCGAGGAGAGCCGCCCGTTCCCGCATTCCCGTCAGCCCGGCGCCGCATCCGGGAAGCTCGGGGGTAGCGGAGCCGTTCAGTTCGTTGTCGATGGTCAGATCGATCTCTCCCTCCCTGTAGCGGAGCTGTACGCCGATGGGGCCGTCTCCGCCGTGTTTGAGAGCGTTCGTCACGGACTCCTGTGTGATCCGGTAGGCGGCCAGCTCCACGGTGGCGGGCAGCGGGCGCGGCTCCCCGATCGTCTCGAGGTGCGCCTGCTCGCCCGCCTGCTCGATCAGCCGCCCCAGCTCGGATATGCGCGTCGATGTGGACGGCAGCCCCTCGCCTGCGGTGTCGTCGCGGAGCAGGTCGATGAAGGCGCCCATCTCGGTGAGTCCCTGGACGCCGTTCTCCCGAATCGTGGTCAGCAGCCGTCGTACCGTCTCGGCGTCCAGGTCGGGTCGCGCCAGCACTGCCGTGGACTGCAACACCACGATGCCGAGGTGGTTCGCGATGACGTCGTGCAGTTCGCGTGCCATCCGGGTGCGCTCGGCGTTCACGGCCTCCCGCCGGTCCAGCTCGGCGAGGCGCACCACCTGGTCGGCGTGCAGGCGTTCCGTCTCCGCCCGGTCGCGGTGCTGCTTGACGACGGTCGCCGTTGCAACCGGGGTCACGAGCACCATGGCGATGACGACCATCAGGACGATGCTCGCGCTCAACTGCTGCCCCGTGGCGAAGACCGCCACCCCCAGCGCGATGGTCAAGGTCGCCGAGAGCGCGGGCAGGATCCGGGAGAGCTTTCGCGGGCCGTAGATGCAGGCGGCGTAGAGGTTGTCCGTGTAGATGAGGATCGTTCCGAGCGCTGCTCCCATGACGACGTCGGCGACGAACCCGATCGTGCCGATGACCAGGCCCGCAACGGGAGCCCGGCGCCTCAGCGCGACCGCGGCACAGACCGCGGCGAGCGTGCCGATCAGCGCCGGTGCGGGGTAGCCGTACTCGGTGACGGACCATGCGGTGCCGGAGTCGCGTGCCGAGTAGGCGCCGGAATGGAGCAGGACGACCCCGCCCACGAAGAGGAGTGCGGCCACGCCCGCGTCTTTTTGGCCGCCGCCGATCCGGCCGTGCAGAACACGCATCCTCATGGGTTCATTCCATCATCTTCCGATGCGCACCGCTCTCCTCCTCGGAAAGGACTCTGATGTACACAATTCGATGTACGCGGGAGTCCGGCCCCCTTTTCCCGGAGCTACCTGAGACGCGTCATCACGTGTTTGACGTGTGTGTATTCCTCCAGCGAGAAAACGGAAAGATCCTTTCCGTTTCCGGAGCCCTTGAAACCACCATGGGGCATCTCCGCGGCGAAGACGACGTGCGTGTTGATCCACACGCAGCCGCAATGCAGATCGCGTGCGAACTCCAGGGCCCTGGTGTGATCGTTCGTCCAGACGCTGCACGCGAGTCCCTGGGAGACTCCGTTGGCCAAGGCGAGCGCCTCCGCTGAAGTCCGGAAGGGCTGCACGGTGATGATCGGGCCGAACACCTCTTCCTGGACAATGGCGTCTTCTTGGCGAACCCCGATCACCACGGTCGGGGCGAAGAAATAACCGGTGTCCCCGAACCGGCGCCCTCCGGTAAGGATCTTGGCGTGGGGTCCGAGGCCGGCGATGAGGCCCCGCACGTGATCCAATTGGTCGGCGTTGTTCAGCGGCCCGAAGGCGGAATCGGGATCACCGGGTGGGCCGGGTCGGTAGGATTCCGCCCGGCGCACGAGTTCGGCGACGACGTCGTCGTGGATCCCTTCGTGCACGAGGACGCGGCTCGCGGCCACGCAGTCCTGTCCCGCGTTGAGCAAGGCGGCCGCCGCGATGCGCGCAGCGGTGTCGGGCACGTCGACGTCGTCGAAGACGACCGCGGCGGCGTTGCCGCCGAGTTCGAGGTGGAGGCGCTTCAGCGCGGCGCCCGAAGTCGCCGCGACCTCCCGGCCGGCGCGGGTGCTGCCGGTCAGGGCGACCAGGTCCGCCGCAGGGTGGCGGGCCAGCAGGCGGCCCGTCTCCCGATCGCCGCACACCACGTTGAGCACGCCCGGAGGCAGGAGCTCCGCTGCGATCTCGCCCAGTCGCAACGCGCTGCGCGGTGTGGTCTCGGCGGGCTTGAGGACGACCGTGTTGCCCGCGGCCAATGCGGGGGCGATCTTCCAGACGGCCATCATCAGCGGGAAGTTCCACGGGGTGATCTGGACGCACACACCCACGGGTTCGCGCCGGACGACCGAGGTGTGCGATGCCACGTACTCTCCTGCGGCGGGCCCGCTCATCGCCCGGGCCGTCCCGGCGAGGAAGCGGAGCTGGTCTGCCGCCGGGACGATCTCCTCCTCGATCAGCGCCGCCACGGGTTTCCCGGTGTCCGCGGAGTCCAGGGCGGCCAGCTCGCCGGCGTGGGCCACGATGGCGTCGGCCAGTGCGTGCAGCAGCGCCGAGCGTTCCGACGCGGGGGACGAGCCCCAGCCGCCGAACGCCGCGGCCGCAGCGCGCATCGCGGCGTCGACGTCCTCTCCCCGGGAAAGGGGCGAACGGAACGCGGGCCGCTCGGTGCACGGGTCGACAATGGCGGACCATTGTCCCGACCGGGGTGCCACGGAAGCGCCTTCGATGAAGTTGCCGAGTCTCGGCGGCAACCGGTCGGGCGAGGTCGCCATTCTGATGATCCACCCCTTCGGTCCGGACGGCGGATCCGCCTCATGCCCGCACCGGAGCGCGGGCGTATTCCGAAGAGGCGGATGCCGATGATCTCCAGGTCTATCCAGGTCAATCGGAGCGACACTAGCTTCACATTAATGCCTCGTCCATAGACCATGTCCGGTAGCGGTCATGTCGGTTGACCCGATTTCAAGCCTCCTATAACTTCCGATATGTCCGATCATGATCGGGGGCGTGTCCTCTGTTCGTGGAATGGCCCTCGGGGTTTACCCATCCGAATGTGTTCCGGGTGGGCGCTGAGAAGAAGCAGACAATTCCTCGGCGCGCCACTTGATGCAGTCGACGACGCGACGGCGCCCCTCAGTCCCGGAAGGCGGTAACAATGGTCGACGAGGTGCGCAACCTGTTCATCGAGGTCTACAAACTGGACGCAGAGTGCGACCAGATCGCGACGGACGAGCCATTGTTCGGGCTCAGTTCCCGTTTCGGCCTCGACTCCATGGACACACTGCGTTTTATCGCGGTACTGCACGAGCGCTACGGCCTAGATATCGGATCGACGAATACCGATTCATTCCGCACCCTCGACAAGATATGCGAAACCCTGGAGGCGGACCGTAAATCGGCCAACGAGGGCGGTTGAGGGAGATGGGATTGACATGCAACGCAGCGCCGATCGAGTAATCGCCGGCCCAGGGCTCGCCGAACGGTTGGCGCGGGAGGCGTACCGGCTGGCCCGGTCGGGAGTCAGACCGGAAGACCCGCCGAACCTGCGGACCACGGGGGCAGCGGCGGACCTGGCCGCCGATCTCGCGGCGGTCATGGCACCCCCGGAGCGGCACCGCGGATACCGGCTCGTCTCCGGCCTGCTGGACGGCTTCGGTGACCCCGGCTCCACCCCCGAACACTGGAAGGACGACCAGAACGCCGACGCCGCGGCGATCGACATGGCGATCATGCTGGCCGCCTCGGCAATGGGGGACGTGTTCGGCTGGGCCGAACAGCAAGACGGCCGGCTCGTCCACAACATCCTGCCCATCCGCGGCCAGGAGACGCTCCAGGTGGGTGCCGGCAGTGTCGAGCCCTTGGCCCGGCACACCGAGGACGCCTTCCACCCGGGCCGCCCGCACATCCTGATGCTCGTCTGCATGCGCAATCCGGAGAGCGTCGGGACATCGGTGGCCAGCGTGCGCCGGACGGGGTTGACCGACGCCGAGTACGCCCAGCTCGAACGCCCGTTGGTCGCCATCACTCCGGACGACTCCTACGGCGCTCCGAACACCGCGCACCGCTGGCTGGACCGGGAGGCGCGGGGGGTCGCCACCGTGTGGTGGGCGGACGACGGTCCCTGCCTGCGCTACGACCCGGTCTACAGCCGAGTGCTCACCGACGACCCCGCCTTCCTCGACGCCTACGCGGCCCTGGGGACGCGGCTGGTGGAGTGCGAGGCGGAGCTGCCTCTCACACCGGGCGACATCGTCCTGGTCGACAACGATGTGGCGGTGCACAGCCGCAGGTCGTTCCGGCCCAGCTACGACGGAACGGACCGTTGGCTGAAGCGGACGATCATCAGGCTCGACCGCCCGCGCCCGGCCGGCGAGGCCGCTGAGGACGGCTTCGGGCAACGCGCCGTCGAGCCCGGGAGAGGGCGATGAAGGTCGACGACCTGCTGCCGCGACCGTTGGACGACTATCTCGACCGGCCCACCGCCGGTCAGTTCCCCGGACTGCGCCGGGGGACGTCCCGTTTCGACGGACCGGGCGGCACTCTCGTCCACGCCGCCGTCCGCGACGCCATCGCCGCCTACCTGGACGGGCCCCTGGTCGCCAACGACCACGGGATGTTCCCCGCCAGTCGGCATTCGGACGAGCTGGTCGCCTGGGCGCGGTCGCGGGTCGGCGCCCTCCTGGGGGCACGCGGTGGCCACGTGCTGTTCGGCCCCAACATGACGACCCTCACGGCCGCCTTCGTGCGGGCAGCAGGCGCGGCCCTGGGGCCCGGCGACGAGATCGTCCGTACCGAACTCGACCACGAGGCGAACATCAGCCCTTGGCAGGCCATGGCCGTCGGCAGGGGCGCCGTCGTCCGCACGGCGCGGCTGCGCGGCGGCGTGCTGCCGACCGAGTCCGTGACCGGGATCCTCGGCCCGCGCACCCGCTGGGTGGCGGTGACGGCGGCGTCGAACGCCGTGGGAGTGATCCCCGATATCGCGAGGATCGCCGCGGCCGCCCACGCGGTCGGGGCCCGGGTCTTCGTCGACGCGGTGCAGGCGGTCCCGCATCTGGAGATCGACTCCGAGGCATGGTCGGCGGACGCGGTGGTCACCTCCGCCTACAAGTGGTACGGGCCGCACGCGGGCGCGATGTGGGTCCGGGACGACACAGCGACGGGGCTGGCACTTCCCGAGCAGGTCCCCTCGGCGGGACTCGACCTCCCCGACCGCCTGGAATCGGGCACCACCGCATTCGAGTCGGTACTGGGCACCGGGGTCGCAGCGGAGCTCCTCCTGCGTTGGGACCGTGCGGCGGTCGCCGCACGCGAAGGCCTGCTGTGGGACGAACTGGTCACCGCCCTGGACCAGGATCCCGACGTGCGGCTGCTGAGCCCCGCGCGCGGCGCGCGGCGCGTCCCCGTGGTGGCGTTCCAGGTGCTCGGCGTGCCCGCTGAGAAGGTCGCCGCACGCCTCGCCGAGGTCGGCGTGTCCGTCACGCACGGAGGGTTCTACGCCTCTGACGCGATCCGCGCACTCTCGCCCGAGGACTCGGAGGCGGTCCGCGCGGGCATCGCCTGCTACACCACACGCGAGGACGTCCACGCCCTGATCGACGGAGTAAGGGCGATCACCGGGCAACGGGCGCGGCAACGGAGGTGAGCGACATGGGTCAGGCCGACCGCGTCGCAGTGGTCACCGGCGGATCCCGCGGCATCGGGCGCGCGATCTGCGAGCGGCTCGCCGAGGACGGGGCGCGTGTCGTCGTGGGCTTCCGCGCCGACGAGGAGGGCGCTGAGGCCACGGTCAAGCGGATCGCCGACGCCGGCGGGCCGGCCGCGGCCGCGTGCCGTTTCGACGTCGCCGACTACGACGCCGTATCCGACGCCTTGGGCGGGATCGCGCGTACCCACCGGGGAATCGACGTGCTGGTGAACAACGCCGCGGTCGGCGACGCGAGCGCCGTCGTACCGATGAACCCCGTGTCGGACTGGACCGGCCCCGTCCACACGAACCTCTTCGGCACCCTGCACTGCGTCAAAGCCGTATCACTGCACATGCTCGTCCGCGGACGGGGCGCGATCGTCAACATCGCCTCCATCGCGGGAGTCACCGGCATCGCCGGGTTGAGCTCCTACTGCGCGAGCAAGGCGGGGGTCATCGGCATGACCAAGGCGCTCAGCCGCGAGTTCGCGCCGCACGGTGTCCGGATCAACGCGGTCGCGCCCGGGTACACCGCCGAAACCGGCATGGTCGACCGGATCGAAGCGCACCAGCTCCGCGCCATCACCGACCGGATCGCGATGGAGCGACTGGCCGATCCGCGCGAGATCGCCAATGCCGTCGCCTTCCTCGCGTCCGATGAGGCCGGCTACATCACCGGCCACACCCTCGTCGTCGACGGCGGGCTCACCGCCTGATCGGAAAGCGCATGAACACGGAAACCCCCACAGCGGTCCTGCTGAACCCGCAGGTCGTCGTCGAACCGGGCGATTATCGCGCCCTCTACGACGAGCACTCCTCCGTTCGAGACGCTTTCGACGATGCCTCGGGTGTCCTGGGGTTCGACCTCGCCGGCGCGTTCCTCGACGACGATCCCGCCCTGATCAACAGCGGGACCGTGGTACGCCCCGCCTCGCTCGCCATCGCGACGGCGATCTACGGCATGACCGTGGCCCGCGGGCGGCCCCCGACGTACCTGGCCGGGCTCAGCCTCGGGGCGATCGTGGCAGGACACCTCAGCGGGCACATGAGCTTCCGCGACGCCGTACGCATGACGCACCTGATGCCCGCGATCGAGGACCGGGTGTTCGCGGGCAAGGGCCTGGGAGTCGCGTTCTACTACGGTGTCGACATCGCCGCGTTCGAGGATGCGATGCGCCGCGAGGTCGCGGCCGGGCGCGTCCTGAGTCCCTGCGCCTACACCGCGGCCGACCAGATGATCCTCACCGGGGAGCTGGGCGCGCTCCGGGCCATGAACGTCCGCGCCGTCGCATGCGGCGGCGTCGGAGTCGTCATCCCGCACGGTCCGCCGGCGCACAGCCCGCTGCCCGTGCTCCACGAGGTCGAGGAGCGCTTCCGGGGGGAATGGCGGTACCGGGACCCTGCGGGCGATCCCGACATCCCCGTCATCTGCAATCTCACCAGCCGGGTGCTGGCGACCGGCGATGAGCTGACCGACTCCTTCATCCGCCAGTACAGCCGCACGGTCCACTGGGAGCGCGGCGTGCGGCGCCTCGCCGAGCTGGGCGTCCGCAAGGTGACGGTGATCGGCCCCGGTCACTTCGTGCTGAAGTCGCTGCGATCGACCCCGGCCGAGTTCGAGGTCGAGGCATTCCTCGGGGCGGGCGACCTGCCCGACCCGGCGGTGGGAAGAGCACGCTCGTGACCGCCGATGGCGCTTCGGCGGTCGTCTTCCCCGGCATGGCCCCGTCCAACTATGCGAGCGTCGGCGCGTTCATGCGCGCCGACCCGTACGTGCGGCGGCGCCTCGCCATCGCCGACGAGGCGTTGGGGTACTCGCTCATCGACCGGTTCCGCGCCGAGGACCGCGACTACGCCGAAGCCGGCCACATCGCATTCGTCGTCAACTGCATCGCACTCGCAGACCGGTCCACCGACCGGTACGGGCTCGACCCGCGGCTCTGCGTCGGACCGAGCTTCGGCCAGATGGCGTCGATCGCGTTCACCGGCGTCCTGCCCTTCGCCGACCTGGTCCGCCTCACCGCGGAGATCTCACGCTGCGAGCGCGAGTACTTCGCCGAGCACCACCGGGACCTGGTGACCAGCTTCTTCTTCCGCACCCCTGAGGACGGGCTCCGGCACGTGCTGGAGCGGATGGACACCGGGGGAGTGTGGTGCGACGTCTCCTGCTTCCTCGGCGACGGTTTCTACGCCGTCACCCTCCCCGAGGACCGCGTCGAGGCGCTGGAGGCGGCGATCCGGGAGGTGCGGGGCGTCCCCTTGTACACGATGCGCCCCCCGGTGCACTGCCGGGCGTTCGGTGCGCTCAGGGAGCGGCTCCGGCCGGTCCTGGAGCGGTTCCCCTTCGCGGCGCCCCGTATCCCGCTGGTATCCGACCAGGACGGGGCGGTCGTCGACTCCGCCGAAGGCGTGGCGGGGCTGGTGCTCGACGGCTTCGTCCGGCCGGTCAGATGGAACGACGCGGCCGCCACGATGCAGCGGGAGGGGATCGGCACGGTCTGCGTCCCCGGGCCCAGCAGCCTGTTCGACCGCTTGTCCCGCCGATACTTCGACGTGCTCGCCGTCAACCCCGAGACGTGCTCACCCGGGGCCGACCGGACGGCCTGAGCCCACCGGGCGGCTACCGCGACCGGCCCACGAGCTTCTCGAAGACATCACCGTTCCAGCGCTCCCGCATGGCCCGCTGGAACTCCTCCGCGGCGGCCCTCTTGTCGGCCTCCGGGACGACGTCCTCGATGGCCCCCCACTCGTCCAGCGTGTAGAACTCGTCGCGGAGCACCGAGGCGACGATCGCGTCGTGGAAGCGGCCGTCGAGGAAGAAGTAGTCGCGCAGCAGGCCTTCGATCACGATCCCGGTGTTCAGCAGCATCTTGACCGTGCGGACGTTGAACATGCCGACCGTGAACTGCACACGGTGCGCGTTCCTCGCATGGAACAGGTGCTCCAGCACGAGGGAGGTGGCCTCCGCCCCGCAGCCGGTGTCCCAGTAGTCCGGGTCGCCGATGGCCCCGCCGATCTCGTAGCTGCCCGCGTACTTCTTCGACTGCCAGCGTATGAACCCGACCTTGCGTCCGTCCCGGGTCAGGACCATCAGGATCGACTCGCCGGACGTCTCCGCCCGCCGCCTGAGCAGTTCGGCCGAAGGGAACTCGGGACCGCCCGATGCGAGGCTGGCGGTGAGTCCCGGACGCATCCACCCGCTGATCAGTTCATAGTCGTCTTCGGTCAACGGCTGGAGCCGCACGAGGTGGCCTTGCATGGGTTCCTCCTTGGTCACGGGTTCCTGCGGGCGGGACCGTCCTCGCCCCAATGCCTGACGCACAGCGTTCCCCAGAGGAACCCGGCGCCGATGGCGGAGATGGCCACCAGGTCACCCGGGCGCACCCGGCCGCCGGCGAGGGACTCGTGCAGGCCGATGAAGATGGTCGCGGCACCGGTGTTGCCCAACCGGTCGACGCTGACCGCTGCCTTGTCCATCGGCTGGCCCAACGCGCGCATGGCCTCCTTGACGATGTTCAGGTTGGCCTGGTGGAAGATGAAGCGGTCGATGTCGGAGACGCCGAATCCGGCACTTTCGACCGCCGTCTCGACACTGGCGGGAAGTTGTTCGGTCGCCTCCTTCCATACGGCGCGGCCGTCCATCTTCAGGAAGTGCTCCCGGTCCGCCAACGTCGTCGCCGAAGGCGGCAGGCGTGTCCCCCCGGCAGGGATCTCCACGGCGTGCGACAGGCGTGAGCCGATGTGCCACGAGAGGATGCCGTGGCCCGCTCGCGTCCGGCTGAGGACCGCAGCTCCCGCCGCGTCGCCGAAGAACACGCGTGTTGCCCGGTCCAGGGGGTCGGTGACGCGTGACAGGCACTCGGCGCCGATCACCAGGACGTGGGAGAGGGCCTCGTTCTGGAGCAGGTGCCCGCCGATCCACAACCCGTAGACCCCCCCGGCACACGCGGCCTGGTTCAGGTCCAGGGGGATCGCGCAGTGCGCGCCGATCCGCTCCTTGACCATCAGCGCCGTGGACGGGAGCGGCTGGTCCTGGGTGAACGTGGCGACGATGACCGCGTCGATCCGGTCGGCCGTGACGCCGGCGTCCGTGAGGGCGGCCTCCGCTGCTGCGACGCACATGTCGGAGGTGGTCTGCCCGTCGGGGAGGAACCGCCGTTCCCTGATACCGGTGCGCTCCCTGATCCAGGCGTCCGTGGTGTCGAGTTCACGGGTCAGTTCGGCGTTGGTGACCACGCGCTCGGGGATGTGGACGCCCGTTCCGGCGACGCCGACCGGAAGACGCAGCCCTGTCGCCGCTGGGCGCCGCATGGCCCTATCCCCGTGCGGATCCGTGTTCTGGCTCCCCATGACTTCCTCCTGGAGCTGTCTCTTCTGGCGAGGCGGGCGGCGCATCGGGCGCCGCCCATGCGATGGGCCGCAGGCGGCGAGCCGACGGCAGGGCCGTGACGACGGAGGCGGACAGGGCGAGCACCGCGGCGAGAGTGAGGAAGGCGGCGGTGCCTCCGGAGGTCTCGTACACCACACCGCCGAGCAGAGGGCCGAACGGCTGGGCCGCCCCCGTGATGAACGACGACACGCTGAAGACGCGGCCCTGCAAGCCGTCGGGGGTGAACCGGACCTGGTAGGTACTGAGCAGGGTGTTGAGGAGAGGCACCGTGAAGACGGCGACTCCCAGCAGCAGCGCCATCGCCCCCACACCGGGCGCGGCCGCCAGGCCGAAGAGAACCGCCGGCAGCAGCCAACTCGCGCTGAACAGGAGCGCGGTGGGAGTGAGCGCACGCATCAGCGTGGGAGCAGCGAGGGCGCCCGCAACCCCGCCCAGGCTCGCGGCCGACAGGGCGGTGCCGATCACCGCGCCCCCGGATCCCTGGTCGTGGGCCGCCGCCACGATCACCAGGGTCGCGCCGCCGAAGACCAGGTTGGGGCCGATCGCGGAGATGAGCAGCACCCGCACCTCCGGCGCCCTCCGCAGCCAGGCGAACCCCTCACGAACCTCGGTGTGGAAGGGGCGGCGCCGATCGGCGTGCCGCTGCGGCCGCTTCTGTAGGGGGCGGCGGAGTGTGGCGACCATCGCGGCGGTCAGCGCATGGGCGAGGGCGTTCACACCGAACGGCAGCCAGGTACCGACAGCGAACAGCCAGCCGCCCGCCGCGGGACCGGCCAGGGCGGCCGACTGGCTTCTGGCCTCGTTCGCGGCCAGAGCGACGGGGACCTGCGAGGGGTGCACGACGTGGCGGAGTGCCGAGCGTCCGGCGAACCGGAAGAACTCCAGGGCCACGCCGTCGACGGCGGCGACCACGATGATCAGCCAGATCGGCACCACGCCGGCGATCACGGCGGCGGTCAGCACCACCATGGCGGCCGCGCGGCCGACCTCGCTGACGATCATGATCCGGCGCCGGTCGGCCCGGTCGCAGATGGCGCCGGCCGGAAGCCGCGCCGCGAGCCCCACCGCGTAGGCGATGGAGCCCAGTACCCCCGCCCAGGCCGCGGAACCGTGGAGCGTGAGCACCAGGAGCGGGTAGGCGAGCACAGCGGTGACGTTGCCGAACTGGGAGACGCACTGTCCGAGCCAGAGGACCTGGAAGGCGCGGTTGCGGCGCAGCGGTGCCACCCGCTCGGTCCCGACGCCGCCGACCATGCTCATCGGTTCCGCCGTCTCCTCAGGGACGGGACCGGCGGGCCCGGAACGCGGCAGGCGTCCGGCGGCGCCGCACGGGCCGTCCCGCCCGAGGGCGCCTGCGCGCCCACGACGCGCGGCACGCCGGGGATCACCGCGCCCCCTCCGCGCAGTCCGGGCGGACCAGGTCGATGCCGCGCAGCCGGACCAGGGTGGTCAGCAGCTTCAGCGCCAAATCGGGGTTCCGCCGGCGGCGGACCACGTCGGCCACCTCCAGTTCCCGACCTGAGGAGAGCTCGTCGACCAGCTCCGAGATGCCATCGCGGGGCACCTTGAGCCGGACCCCGCGGACGAAGATCTCCGCATGGTCGGGGTGCTCCACGAGCACCAGCGGGAACGGCCGGGCGAGGCGGACGGCCGCCGGACGCAGGTCGTCCGTTCCGACGCCGTTGAGCGGAACCGGCGCCGTCGAGAAGCCGAGATTGCTCCGCTGCCGCGCGATATGGGAGTCGACCGCCTCACGGACCCACGCGTCGAGGCCGGATTCGGGTAGATCGGCCCAAGCGGTGTCGGTGTAGTCCCACGGTTCGCTCCAGAACTCGGTGTCGTGAAGGGGAGCGCTGCGTTCTCTGAGCAGGCCGGTCAGCACGGAGGACGTGGCCTCTTTGAGGACCTCCCCCGGCGGCATCTTGGACATCTCGAGGCCGACCGTCGCGGCCAGTTCGTCGGAACGGCCGACGTGGAAGCGGCTCACGTTGAGCAGCAGTACGTCGCCCGGCTCCATCGTGTGGCCGGTGCCGTACGGCAGGAGCGGCTCCGGATCATGGCTGGGCCGGGTCGATCCGGTGAGCTCCCGGTACCGGTCCACCGGCCAGGAGTGGAAGCTCTTGCGGCCGGGGCCTGCGTTGTAGTGGAAGACCCGTTCGCTGCGGCCGATGTCGCGGTGCACGCCCGAAGGGGTGAATCCGTAGTTCCCCAGGAAGAGGGAGATCCGGAAGGACAGTTGCGGAATCCCGAACTCGGACCGGGCGGGGGCGAAGAACTCGGCGCCCGCCCGCGCGAGTGTCTCGCTCCACCGTTCGACGGCGTTGACCATCAGACCGAAGGGCCGGCCGTCGAACACCCGCGCGGACCACTCCGCCAGCCCTTCCCCCGGTTTCGGGGGATCGTCGAGGACCAGGGGTTTCAGCGACGCACGGCGGTTGCCCTCGACAGTGACGTCGAGCATCCGCGTCACCATCGCGTAGTCGGGGTCCTCCGAGAGGCTTCGGATGAGCCGGGTGAGGTCATCGAGCCGGCACGGGGGCGACCGGAAGGGGGCGCGCAGCAGGCACTGCTCCTCGAACCCGTCGGAGCGGTCGGCGATCTGCTCCCAGACGGTCGTACTGTCACTGCTCATCGGGATCTCCTGCGTGGAGTTCTGCCTGCCCTTTCGCGCCCAGCGCATCGGACAGTCCATCCGCTGCCGGCACGTCCGATGGTGCGTACCGCGCCCGAATGCCCTTCCAGGCGTCCTCCGTCGGCAGCCGCGTCACGTGGTCGCCGACGACCGAGGTCACCGCGGCCATCCGCTCCGCCATGGCGCTTCCCGCCGCGCGGTGGAATCCGAAGGGAAGGGCCTCGCGCAGCCGGTGATCGTGGTCGGCGAGGCTCCTGATCTCCTGGACGAGCACGCTCTCCCATGTCACCGGCTTGACGGCGATCGAGAGATGCAACGACGCCTCGCCCGTTGTGTCCCCGACATGGATGTAGCCACGTGGCAGGTAGAGGCAGTCGCCTTCCCGGAGCAGCACCTCCTGCCGGTCCCGCAGGGGCACCTTCCGCCCCGCCCACGCCTCCTTGGGCCGGAACTCGACGGGGCTGCCGATCTGCCAGCGCTTGGAGCCGTACACCTGCCGGATGAACACACTGGCCAGGTCGTAGTGGGCGCGCACGCCGCAGGCGTCGGCCGGGGTGAGGAAGGCCGCGCAGTAGGTGCCGTAGCCCGTCGCGGACTCGACGCCGCGGGCGAACGCCGCGACCTCCGGGATCCAGGACTGCACCTCCTCAAGGACCAGGGTGGTCCCGCGGCGTACCTCGTCGACGATCTTGCCGCCGTCGACGAGCGGTTCGGCGCCCGGACCGCTGCGCTCGCGGGGGCGGGCGAGCGTCTCGCTCTTCAGCTCCGCCCCGTCGTGCATCAGCCGGACGAACGACGTCGAGATGGGCGCGGTCGCGAGCAGCGATTCCAGGCCGGCGAGGGAGAACACGTCGGAGAAGTCGGCGAGGCACCGGCTGACCAGCGGGTGTTCCTCCCAGCACGCCTCCAGTTCGGCGACGTCGGAGACGAGCCGCAGCATCGGGTCGCTCATCGGGTCGTCTCCCGCGTATCGAGGACGTCGGGGGCAGCGCGGTCCCTTCTCGGAGTCCGCCTGGCGATGCGGGTGGTCTTGGTCATCCGGCCCTCCCAGAAGGTCTCCAGGTCCCTGAGGTCGGCGCTCTCCGCGCGGACATCGACGCGTGCGGGCAGAGAGGCGACGATGACGCGGTCCTGCTCGTCGACCGCCACGAGGCGGTTGTCGTGGCTGAACGCGACCCCGACGTGTCCTCGCAGCGTCTGGATCGGTGGGCGGAACGTCCGCCCGCCCGAGACGTTGTAGAGGTCCACGTCGTCGGCCGCGCCGCGCCGCACGGCCAGCCACTCCCCGTTCTCCGCGACGGTGAGGCGGCGGACATCGTCGCCGAGGCTCGCCTCGTAGGTGACGCGCGCAGGCCAGGGTTCGACGCGGACCAGGATGGATTCGGGGCGCCCGGCCGGGTGGGCCAGCCATACGGATCCCAGGGTCTCGTCGTAGGCGGCTGCGGCGGGCCCGGCCCACGCGGGCTCGTGAACGTGCTCGGTTTCACCGGTCTCGGGCACGAAGCGGGTGATCGTCCCGTCGCGGGTGAGGATCAGCAGGCAGCGGCGTCGTGCCTGGCGCACGAGCAGCACCGGTTCGGCCGGCAGGGTGAGACGCTCCCGCCAGGCTCCGGCGTAGGTGAACAGCGCGTGGCTCGTGCACGCCGCCAGCCGGGGCGCGGGCCGGCCCGGTCCCGCACCGGTCACGTACCGGGTTCCATCGGGCAGGCCGATCGGGTCCGCTACCAGGACTCCGCCATCGGACCATCGCACGGGGACTGCGCTGTCAGGCCCGCAGGCAAGGAAGCCGCCCGGTTCGGGGCCGGGGACGACGCTCGTGGCGTGCACGCCGTCCGCCTGGGCGACTTTGGGCGGGAACTCCGCCAGGTCGGCCAGCAACAACGTTGCATTGGTACCGATCCGCGCCAGGAACCGGGCATCGATGTCCGTCGCCACGTCGTGCTCAGCCACGGGACGCCGCCTCGCGCTGGAGGTCGGCGTAGGTCTGGAGGTGCGGACCGATCCACACCTTCTGCGGCGGACAGGGGCGCACGCCGTCCTGGATACGGACGAGGGGACAGTGCGCCCCCTGGCAGGACGGGCGGAAGAAGCACGACTGGCATCCCGTGTCGTGGGTCTCGTCGTTCTCGGTCCACAGCTTCATGAGCCCGTCGTTCAGATGCAGGTCGCCGTCCGGCGTCAGCCTGCCGACCATGTTCTGCGCGTCGCGCAGCGCGACCGTGCACTTGTTCACGATGCCGTTGGGCCTGATGAGGAAGGACCAGGGGTTCGCGGCGTAGCAGACGCTGCCGCCGGGCCGCAGTGTGCGCGTGTCGCCGCCCGCCAAGTCGTGGTCCTGGGCGTCCCGGTACAGGCTGAGCTTCGCGAGCTCCGCGTCCCTGCCGGAACACGTCTCGATCTGTATGTCGTTCGCGCCGCCCCACTGGCCTACGGGGCGGAAGATCACCGAGAACCGCGGGTCGGCGGCGGTGATCTCGCCGAGCTCCGCCAGCAGTTCGGGAACGCTGCCGACGTTGGAGGGGGAGAAGTTGGTCCGCAGTAGGGCGCTGAAATCCAGATCGCTGCGGGCGAGCCCGCGGATGTTGGCGATGATGTCGTCGAACGTGGAGCCGCCGCCCATAAGGGGCCGGCTCTCGTCGTGGGTGTGCCTGGGGCCGTCCAGGGTGATCTGGAACTGGCGGATGCCCAGTTCGACGCATCGCGCGGCCACGTCCTGCGTCAGCAGGTACCCGTTGGTCGTCATACCGGAGCGGTAGTCGATGCCGGCTTCGGCCGCGAACTCGCCGAAGAACCCGCTCAGCTCCTCGATCACATCGAAGGCGACCAGGGGCTCGCCACCGAACCACGAGATGGCCAGGGATTTCAGGTCGTGCTGTTCGTGGCGGTGGCGGACGAGGCTGCGAACCCCTTCGCGGACCCCGGAGAGCATGCGTCCGAGGGCGAAATCCTCGTAGCAGTAGGTGCACCGGAAGTTGCAGGCTTCGGTCGGCATCAGGATCAGCTCAAGGCGGTCCGTCCTGGCGACGCGCTCGTCCCGGATCTCTTTGGCGTCGGAGCGCTCGTCGTATCCGTCGGGGACGATGAGACCACGCTGTAGGAGGGAGGGGACCAGCGACGCCGGGTCGTCCTCGTCGGCGGAGATCAGCCCGTGGCGGTTGTGCAGGAGATCGTGCACGCGTGCGGCCAACGGATCACGAACGTAGTAAACACTGCCGCGCATCGCGTTGTAGAGGACGGCTCCGCCGGCCTCATGCGGTGTCATGACAGTGAAGCGTGAAGGGCGGTAGACCTGTGTGCTACCCACCACGATTCCCTTCGTCGGATTGGCGCGGTTGTCGGCGCCGGTCGAGTAACCGAGCGCGGTGGGCACGCCGAATCGACAGCGCACCCACCGTGCCACTCTTCGTTCGCGTCCGCTGCTCGACCTCGGAGGATCGGCTCCATTACGACGGGACTCCACCCGAAACGACTGCGGCGGTGAACTCCTGCCCATCGCAGAGGGGGCTCCGGAATGGTTCGCATTCCGGCCGCGTACGGGCTCCGGGAACCGGTGGCGCGGTGGATGCCGACCGTCATTGGCGAGCAGGCCGATCAGCAGCCGAAGTCGATGTCCGACACCTCATCGGTCTCGGGGGCCTCGACCACGATGTCCTCGAAGCTGTCCATGGATTTCACCTCCTTCGGGGCGCAGTGCCCCCGGACCGGATCAGCCCGGGGGAGATGAGAGGCGGCGGGGAGAACAGCGTCGCCATTGACGTCCCGGCCGCGTATCAGCGGCCGCAGTTCCGCACGACGTGCACGCGATCGGTCGATCGCCATTGTCGCGACAACGCAGCCGTGTCGGTTTCCTGGCGGGGTCGGAATCGGGCAGCCGATCGGTGCCCGGCCGAGAAAGCGGCGGGCCTCCGTGGATTTCATGCGCGGAGTGTCGTGGCCGGAATGCGGGGGAGCTGGATTCTGGGGAGTACCCCCCTGCCGCCGAAAGTCTTCATGGGTGAGAATGTAGAAGAAGCGCGCACCAGGGGCATCCCCCGCAGGGAGGGAACCGGATCTACTCCGGACCGCATCCTTTCGTACGCCGAAGGATGTACGCGGGGACGCGAGGGTGGATCCGAACCGGCCGTTGCCGCGGGGCGGAGTCCGGTGCCGATCGTTATTGCCGGCACCGGCGGTGTGAGCATAAACGGGGCCGGCGGAGTACGAGCTGGTCCGAAAATCTCACGCACGGAAAAGGGGTCGCACCGGCGGGTTCTCCCGTTCCGCGGGCCCGCCGGTGGGAACGTGCCGCATGGGCGGTGCCGCCGCCGACACAGGTGTGGGCGCGGCGGGCCGGCGAGCGGTCCCGCTCTGGTCCGCTATTTCAGGTTGGCGATGACGATGACGACGATCACCACGACGAGGATGATGCCGCCGACGACTCCGATCTCAATGTCCCACGGGCCTATTCCAACGGTCGTGAACACATTTCCCATTATGCTTCTCCTTCTCGGTTCTCACGCACGTCCGGTTATATACGGTCTTTTCGACTCAGTCGCCGAGCAGTGCACGAAAGAACCCGATGCGGCGACGGGTGTTTGCGATGCGAATGCTGCCGCCCAGGGTCCAGGCGTTGATTTGCAGGCAAGGAGCGCCCGGTCGCGGTCGGGCGATGTCCACGAGTTTGTCCCCGAGAACCGCCCTGCCGTCGAGTTCGACCCGTACGCCTTCGGGTACCCAGATCCTGACGCCGCCGAGTACGGCCCGGAGATTCACCAAAACGGTGTCACTGGAGAAATATGCCTGCCGGAGGTCCAGTTTTATATCGCCGATTATCGCCAATGCCTTGAGCCCGTCATCGATGACCCACCGGCCTTTGCGCTCGATGTTGTCGCCGAGCGCGAAGAGATTCGTGCTGAAGCCGTCGTCCGCAGGGGCGGGAGTGACCGGAGCCGCGGGTCGGGGGAGGTCGCGGACGGATTTGGAGAGTTGCGCGCGGGTGCGGGCGGTATAGGCGAATTCGACGCGTTCCGTGAGTTCTTCCAGCGTGATCCGGCCCTCGCCGCACGCATCGCGCAGTTGCGCGACGGCGCTCTCTCGTTCGGCGTCGGAGGCCAGAGTGTTGTCGGGATCCACGGCTTCGACTCTAGGAGGCCGCGACCGTATGCGAATCCTTCGCGGTGAGGAATCACGTGTAATCCGAAGTGCGTATCCCCATCGGAACGCGTCACCGTTCCGATGGGGAGGTCGAAGAAATCGACGAGTCGGGAATATCCGGCATCGCCCCCTTGATTTCTCGCCCGTCGAGGCGGTTCAGGGGTCCGCCGGGCCGGATCTTCCCCGGATCGGGGAGATCGGGCCGGCGCGAGCCGTTCGCGGATGCCGGGGGCGGCCGGGAGGATTTCCCGGAGCCATTCGCCTCGTCTCCAGCGCGCTTCCCCGGACCCGGCCGCCTTTCCCTGTGGTGCGGTGTTGGTGTGTTGGGGCGGAATGCCGTGCGGAGGCGCCCGGACAACGGGGCGGCAGGGCGCGGGGGGTCGGTCAGGTGGGGAGTAGGCGGGTGGCGAGGGTGCCCAGCCGGGTTCCCGCGACACCGGGCACGAGCACGCCCCTGACCTCGTCCACCTCGGTGCGCCATTCCTCGGGCAGCGCGTCGGCGCCGGCCGCGGCGCCGGTCATGGCGCCGACCATGGCCGGCAGGCTGTCGGACTGGCGCGAGAGCAGCGAGGCCGCCTGGATCGCCGCCTCGGGCGCCGGCCCGCAGAGGCGGGCGATCGCCAGCGCCGCGGGCAGCGTCTCGGGGGCGACCCGCGCGTCGCTGTAGGTGCCGGGGCTCAGCGCGCGGGCGAGTGCGGGGACCGCCGCGAACGCCGAGGACGCCTGCCGCGCGATCTCCTCGGCCGTGCGCAGGTTCCGGCCCAGCCAGCCGTCGCGGGCGACGGCGGCGGCCCCCTCGTCCAGGGCCGCCTCCCACGGGCTGCCGGCCACCAGGGCCGCGATGATGCGCGCCATGGCGCGGGCGGCCTCGACGCCCTCATGGGCGTGGGTGATACCCGCATAGGCCGCGGCGACCCGGTCGGCCTGCTCCACGTCCCCGGCGTAGCGGACACCGCAGGCGACCGCCGCGCTCACCGCGCCGTCGTCCCAGTGCACAGGGTTGTCCGCCCCGGTGTGCGGCGGGACGAGTCCCTTCCGGGCGTTGCGCGCGGCCGAGCGCTCGGCGGTGCCGCACCACGCCTCGGGGTCCTCGGCGATGTAGTGCCGCCAGCGCCGGAAGAGCCCGTCGCTGCCGTGGTCCTCGGCGCCCAGGAGCACCAGGGCCGCGGTCGCCATGGTCTCGGTGTCGTCGGTGCCGCACAGCGGGTGCCCGTCGGCGGTGGGGGTGAAGGGCAGCAGCGGGCGCGAGACCTGCTGGGCGTCGAGGTCGGCGCTCAGCTGCCACAGCATGGCGCGGCTCCAGCCGGAGCGGGCGTGCCGGTGGAAGTGCGCGGGCATGCCGATGGCGTCGCCGACGGCGAGGCCGAGCAGCGCGCCCCGGGCGGAGTCGAGCCGGTCGTCGGTCACAGGTGTGCACCTTCCTCGACACGCCGACCCGCTGTGTACAGCGCGTCGGCCAGTTCGCGCAGGTCCGTACCGCTCGTCGCGGTGATGCAGCGGCCGGCGACCATGCGCACCTGGTGCCGCCAGGCGGGATCGATGGCGTCGCTGCCGTTCAGGGCCCCCGCCATCGCGCCGACCATCGCGGCGATGGTGTCGGAGTCGCGCCCGATGTTCACGCCGCTGAGGACGCCGGCGTTGAGGGCGCCGCGGTGGGCGGTGAACAGCCCCAGCGCCAGGGCGACCGCCTCGGGCGCCGCATCGGCCCACGGGTAGTGGAACAGGGGGATCTCGCGGTACAGGTCCGCCTCCGCCGCCGTGGGGTCGGCCGCTGCGAGGGCGATGTCGACCGCCTGCCGGGCGAGGCGGCGGGACCAGGAGTCCTCGGGCAGCGCGGCCAGCGCCGAGGCGGTGACGGCGCCGTGGTCCGCCGCGGTCATCGCGGTGGCCACCGCCGCCGCGATGGCCTGGGCGCCGTAGATCCCGTCGCGCGTGTGGCTCACGCAGGCGTCCACGGCGGCGAGCCGGGCCGCCTCGGCGGGGTCGCCCGCGCAGAAGACGCCGATCGGCGCCGCGCGCATGGCGGCGCCGTCGCTCCAGGACTCGTAGCTGTCGGTGCCGCTGACCGGCGGGCGCAGCCCGGCCGCGAGGTTGGCGATGGCGGTCATCTCGCTGAACCCCGCCTTGTGGAAGGCGCCGACCTGCGCGCGCAGCGCCTCCTGCCACACGGCGGCGACGTCGTCGGGGGTGAGATCGGACCCGTGCCGCAGCAGTCCCTGGGCGCAGAGGACCGCGTACTCGGTGTCGTCGGTGCCCGCGGCGTCGGCGGAGAGGAAGCCGGTCACCCGGCCGTACTCGCGCCGGATGGCGGCGGGGGTCATCCCCTCGGTCGGTGCGCCGAGGGCGTCGCCGACGGCGAGGCCGAGCAGCGCGCCCCGGGCGCGTTCGCTGGGCGGTGCCGGGGCTGCGCCCGTCGCCTCGTCTGAGATCATGACCGTCCTGTACGCAGAGAAACCAATTCGTTGCCTTGTGTCGGCGCGGTTCGTGTTGACGCACTCCGGATGCGCCATGCAATATCTACCATGAGCAACGCAAATCGTTTTGCGAGGAGTACGAGGAGGTGGCGGGGGCCGTGCCGAGAATCGGAGACGGGCGCGTCGTCATCGGCGACGTCGCCGCCGCCGCCGGCGTGAGCGTCACCACCGTCTCGCACGTCCTCAGCGGCAAGCGCCCGGTCGGCGCGCCCACCCGCGCACGGGTCGAGAACGCCATCGAGATGCTCGGCTACCAGCCCAACCCGAGTGCGCGGAGCATGCGGACCCAGCGCACCGAGAGCGTCGCGATCGTCATCCCCGACATCACGAACCCGTTCTTCCCCCTGCTGGCGGCGGGCGTCCAGGACGTCCTGCACCCCGAGGGCTACCTCATCTCGATCAGCGACGCCGACCTGCCCAGCCGCAGCCTCGACGACGTCCTGCGCCAGGTGCTGAACCGGCGGCCCGACGGCATCCTGATGGCCTCCTACGGCAGCACCGGCCACGAGCTGAACCGCATCATCGCCTCGAACACCCACCTCGTGCGCCTCAGCGGCGCACCGGAGGACGAACTCGGCGACATCGTCAGCTCCGACGACACCGCCGGGGTGGCCGGCGTGGTCGGGCACCTCGCCGAGCGCGGGTACCGGCGCATCGCCTTCATCAACGGCGAGCAGTCGACCGCACCGGCGCGGCTGCGCGCCGAGGGATACCGGCGCGGCCTGCGCGAAGCGGGCCGCCGCTTCGATCCGGCGCTCGTCCGCGCCGAGTCATTTACCCGGGCAGGCGGCGTGGCGGGGGCCCGCCGTCTGCTCGAACTCCGCCCCGACGCGCTGGTCTGCGGCAACGACCTGATCGCCGTGGGTGCGATGGACGTGATCCGCGGCGCGGGCCTGACCGTGCCCCACGACATCGCCGTCACCGGCTACGACGACATCGAGGCAGCCGCCCTGCTGTCGCCCGCGCTGACGACCGTGCACAACCCCGCCCGCGAGATCGGCCGGGCGTGTGCGCGCATGCTCCTGGACCGCATCACCGGGGTCCACACCGGGCCGGCCCGTGAAGAGGTGCTCTCCACCCGTCTCACGGTCCGCGACTCGTCCTGACCAGTCCACCCGATCCACTCGCCAATTGGACCCATCAATGTCTCACCAGCTCTCGCGCCGCAGCCTGCTCCACGGCGGAGCCGTCCTGGCCGGAGCGTCGCTGCTCGGCGGCTGCGGCGGTGCCGGCTCCGGCGCCGACGTGTCGTACTGGGCCGCGTTTCCCAGCAAGCCCACGGAGAAGTACTTCCGCGAGCACTACGTCGACGCCTTCAACAAGACCTCCGACAGCGCGCAGGTCTCGATGAGCGTCAAGCAGCTCACCAACCTCGCGCAGCTCACCGACACCGCGGTCTCGGCGGGGCGCGCCCCCGACATCGTCTACAGCCCCGGCCCCTCCGCGGTCGCCGGGTACGCCAAGTCGTTCAAGATCCGCGAGCTCGGCGACTACGCGTCCGACTTCAAGTGGAAGGACGCGCTGCTGCCCTGGGCGTACCAGCTCAGCCAGGTCGACAACAAGATCTTCTCGGTGCCCACCAGCTACGGCTCGATGGTCCTGTACTACAACCCGGCGACCTTCGAGAAGTACGGCTGGGAGCCGCCGACGACCAAGCAGGAGTTCGAGGACCTGTGCGCCGACGCCAAGAGCGAGGGCCTGATCCCCGTCGGCGCGGGCAACAGCGGCTACAAGGCGCAGACCGAGTGGTACCTGACCGCGTTCCTCAACATGGCGGTCGGGCCGAACCGGCTGTACGAGGTGCTCACCAGCAGCCGCGACTTCGACGACGAGGCGATCGTCGACGCGGTCTCGCTGATGAAGTCGCAGATGGACAAGGGCTGGTGGGGCGGCGGCACCAAGGACTACTTCACCACCACCGACCCCGATGTGCTGACCGGCCTCGCGAAGGGCGACGTCGCGATGTACATCAGCGGGACGTGGAGCTTCGGGTCCATCGCCACCTTCTTCGGCAAGGACGCCGGCAACGACGCCGACTGGGACTGGGCCCCGCTGCCCTCCCTGTCGAGCGACGTCGACCCCGGGGTCTTCCCGCTCGCCATCGGCACCAGCCTGGCCCTGAGCGCCGACGAGAAGAAGGGCGACGGCGCCGTGGCCTTCCTCGACTTCCTCATCAACGACCCGGGCCGGGCCCTCGGCTACCTCGCCGCGACCGGCGAGAACCCGCCGCCCATCAAGGTCGAGAGCGGGGACTTCCCCGACGACACCGACAAGCGCTCGGAGCGGCTGTACAACGCCATCCCCAAGAGCACCAACCTGGGCTACACGAGCTGGACGTTCCTGCCGCCGCGCTCCAACAGCTTCTTCTACGAGGAGTTCGACAAGGTCATCACCGGCGACCTCCCGCCGAAGGAGTACTGCTCGGGCCTTGCCGGGCAGTTCACGCAGGAGACCGGTGAGGGCGTGGTGCCCAACGCCTTCACACCCGAGGCCGACTGAGAGCCCTGCGATGACCCTGCCGGCCCTTGGCACCCGCCCGGCGCCCCGGCGCCGCACCGCGCGCGCGTCGCGCGGGCGGCGCCTCGCGGGGCTCCTGTTCCTCCTTCCGCTGTTCACCGTCAACATCCTGGTCATCGCCGGGCCCGCTGTGATGTCGGTGTTCTACTCCTTCACCGACTGGGACGGGCTCAACGCCCCGGGCTTCGTCGGCCTGGACAACTACGTCCGGCTCGCGGGCGACGACTCGTTCCGCACGGCGCTGCGCAACAACCTGCTGTGGACGGTGTTCTTCCTGACCGTTCCCATGGGCATGGGCCTGCTGGGCGCCTACCTGCTGACCCGGATCCGGCGCGGGCAGCTGCTGTTCCGGCTGCTGTTCTTCGTCCCCTACGTGGTGGCGACGGTCGTCTCGGCGTCGATCTGGCGCCAGCTCCTCAACCCGTCCGTCGGGATCGGCGGCGTGCTGGGCGACTTCGGAGTGCCCTGGGCGGCCGACATCAACGCCCTGGGCGACGGCGACCTCGCGCTGGGCGCGATCGCGCTCATCAACAACTGGCAGTGGTGGGGATTTCTGATGCTGCTGTTCCTGGCGGCGATGCGGTCGGTGGACCCGTCGCTGTACGAGGCGGCACGCCTGGACGGCGCGGGCCGCTGGCGCGAGTTCTGGCACATCACGCTGCCCGGGATCCGCCCGACGTTCGTCTTCCTGTTCCTCATGACGATCATCTGGTCGTTCCTGGTGTTCGACTACGTCTACATCCTCACCCAGGGCGGCCCCGGCGGTGCGACAGAGGTGCTCAGCACCCTGCTCTACCGGAGCGCGTTCACCGAGCAGCAGGCGGGCTACGGTTCGGCGATCGGCGTCGTCCTGGCGCTGATCAGCGCCACGGCCGTCACCGGGTACCTCGTGCTGCGCAGGCGAGCGGGGTGGGACGTATGAGCGCCCCCCGCAGTCGGCCGGCCCGCAACTGGGGCGTCTACGGGCTGCTCCTGCTGCTCGCGGCATACGCCGCCGGCCCCATGCTGGTACTGCTCCTCAGCGCCGTGAAGACACCCGCCGAGATCAGCGCGAACCCGCTGAGCTGGCCGGCCGAGCTGCAATGGGACAACTTCGCCACGGCCTGGGTCGACGCGAGCATGGGCACGGGGCTGCTCAACAGCGCCGTCATCGTCCTGAGCACGGCCGGCGGCGTGTGCGTCATCGCCTGCTGCGGCGCCTACGCCCTGGTGCGGCTCGACGTGCCCAAGCCGGGCGTCGTGATGCTGTACCTCCTGGTCGTCAGCACGCTGCCGATCCAGCTCTCGCTGGTCCCCCTGCTGTCGTGGTGGACGACGCTCGGCCTCTACGACACCCAGTTCGGGCTGATCGTCATCTACTGGGCCCTGTACAGCCCGTTCGCGACCCTGCTGCTGCGGTCGTACCTCATCGCGATCCCGCCCGAGTACGAGGCGGCCGCGCGCATCGACGGCGCGGGAGAGCTGCGGGTGTTCACCCGGATCGTGCTGCCGCTCCTGTGGCCGGGCGTGCTCACCGCGGCCCTGGTGTCGGGGCTCCAGGCGTACAACGAGTTCATCATCGCGGTGACCTTCATCCAGGACAGCGAGGCGCTGCCGGCCTCGATCGCCCTGTTCTCCTTCCAGCAGGGCTACGCCACGAACTACGCGCTGGTCAGCGCGGCCGGGTCGATCATGGTGCTGCCCATGCTCCTGCTATTCCTCGCCCTCCAGCGCCGCTTCGTGTCCGGCTACACCTCCGCCGGCATGGCCAACTGACGCCCGGCCCCCGCCCCCGCCCCCACCATGCCGGCGCGGGGGCCGGGCGTCACGGCGCGGTACCGCCCTCGGGGGCGCGGATGTCGCCGAACGCCGTCCGGATGTCCTCCACGAGCCGGGTGGCGTCGACGATGACGGCCTCGTAGCCGCGGGTCTGCTCGATCTTCCGTGGGTCGGTGCTGCGTTCGCCCTTCTTGAGGCGCGCGCACGCGTCGGCGGCGGACGCGAGGTGCCCGTCTATGGCGTCGAGTCGCGCTTCGATGCCGTCGGTGTCCAGGTCGGCCAGTACCTCGGCGGTGCGGCCGACCGCCTCCAGGAGGTCGCTCAGCGTCGCGTGCAGGTCGACCACCGCGGGGTCCGCCGGGTCGTCGGGACGGTTGTAGTGCAGTCCCCGGGCGATCGACGCGATGTCGCCCGAGGCCCTGCCGAGCGCGTCGATGAGCGTCCGGTACGCCTCGAACGGGAGGGGGGAGCGGTTGCGGCGCAGCAGCCGCGCCGGGTTGTAGTACGCGCTCTCCTCCGCGGTGTACACGGACTCCTGGGCTGCGGCCGTCGCCCGGTCCATCTGGTTGGCGCGCCGCCACCACTCGCTGGTGCGGTCGTCCGCCAGTTCGGCGGTGCGCAGGGCCTGCGCCATGTCGGTGAGGAGGCCGCCCAGGGACGCGGCGAGCGCGGCGATCGCGTACCGGGCGCTGCGGTAGCGCAGCGGCGGGAAGAGCAGCAGGTTCACCGCGACCCCGATGGCGCTGCCCAGCAGGACGAGGCCCACGATCTGGCCGAGCTGCCCGAGCCGGTCGGACAGGTCGGTGGCGCTGACGAACTGGGAGAAGGCGAAGAACGCCGCCGTGGCGACCTGCGGGCCCTGGACGCCCAGCCGCGACCACTGGCCGATCGCCAGCGTTATCACGCAGACCAGCGCGAAGGTCAGCATGTCCGGGCCGGCGAGCAGGCCCGCCGCGATCTGGATGGCGACGCCGAGCGTCACCGCCGCGACGTGGCGCAGCGACTGGCTCAGCGATCGGTACACGGTGACCTGCACCATCAGTACCGCGGAGAACGGGGCGAACGCGGGGGAGCGGGTGCCCATGACGTCGTTGGCGAGCACCCAGGCCGCCGTCGCCGCGACCGCGCTCTTCAGCAGGATCAGGACGACATGCCGCTCGTGGCCGTCGAAGTCGCGCGCCCGGGCGAACCACCGCGCGGCCCGGGGCACCGCCTTGTTGCTCACGGTCGCTGGTCCGATGCCCTTGCGCACCATTGTGCTCCCTTGGTCCGCCGCATACTCCGCTGTTACCGTCCCCGCGGTGACTACCCCTGGGCCGTCCGAGGGCGACAACTTCGCGCGGGCCGCCGCGCCGGACCCGGCCGGCCGCCGCCGCGGCGTGTGCATACTCCGGTTCGGCTGCGGTCAAAATCCCGGTGCCGAAATCGGCGGCGCGCGCAGCAGGTGGCCGGGTGCGCGAAGCGCCGCCGGTGCCGCCGCACGCCCGGATCCGGGCCCCGCCGCACCCGCGGCCGGGGCCCGACGCGCACGCCCGGCAGTGCTTGCACGGCGCGAAGGCGCTGGGTAGACAGACGCTACGGCCGCCGTACCGGTGCGCCGCCATGCGGGAGAGCGCCCCTCGGCTCTTCGACTCCATCGGGACTCCATCGGGAAGCGACGATCCACCATGCGCCTTGCTCCACGCCTGCCCGTCCACCGCCGCGACGGCGTGCTCTCGGTGCTGCTGCCGGCGGAGATCGACCTCGACACGCGCACCGCGGCCCTGGAGCAGTGCCTCGCCCTGCTCGGCACGCGGCCGGCCGTGTTCGTGGCCGACATGACCGCGACCGTGTTCTGCGACTCCTCGGGCATCGACCTGCTCGTGCGGCTGCGCCGCCGCGCGCGGCTGCTCGGCTGCGAGCTCCGCGTCGTCGCCCCGCACCCCGCGGTCCGCAGGGTGCTGGCGCTGTCCGGGGTACGCCACCTGCTCGACGTCCGCGACGGCCATGCCGCGCTCACCGGCGCGGTGGCCGCCGGGGCTCCGCTGGACGGCCCCGGACAACGGTAGCCGCGTGATCCGCGCGTCACCCCGCGCGCTCATGGGTAGGAAGACCTCGGCCCCGACGCGGATCGGGCAGGTGCCGCACCACTTGGACGCCATGACCACTACTGGCGACGAGTGGAAGCAGGTGCCCTATGGCAGGGACTCCGGACCGGCCCCGGCAGGCCGCCGAACCGCGGCGGCGCGAGCGCCGCTCAAGGATGGACACGGCCGGGCTGCGGACCGATCTGCGGGCCGCGGTCCCCGACGCGACGGCGGGGCTCGCCGTCACCGCGCTGGTCTTCTGGCTGCTGTACGCGCGCATCCGTTCGGGGGAGTCGCAGACCCTGGCGGTCATGCCGTTCCTCGCCGACGCCGGTGCCTACTGGATGTACTGGCTGTGCCAGGCGTTCGGCTGGTCCGGGCTGCTGTGGGCCTGGATCACGGTCATGCTCGGCCTGCTGCGCTCCACGACCCGGCCCGGGTGGTCGCCCGTCCCGGTGGCGCGGATCGAGCGCTGGCACCGCACGACCAGCCTGACCACCATCGGGCTGATGTTCGGCCACGCGTTCATGTTCTTCGCCGAACTCGTGCGGGCCAACGAGCACGGCCTGGGGTGGGGCGGCAGGGTCGGGCGGGCGTTCGTCGACGCCTTCGTCCCCGGCGGGTACGCCACCGGCACCGGCCAGGTCGCGATCCTGATCGGGCTGATCGCGTTCTACCTGTCGATCCCGCTCGGCCTGTCCTTCTACTACCGGGCGACCATGGGGCCGCGGCTGTGGACGGTGCTGCACCGCTTCATCATCGTCGTCTATGTGCTCAGCGTCTGGCACACCCTGCTCTACGGCACCAACGTGTGGTTCGACGGCGCGTTCCGCACCCTGGTCTGGACGCTTCAGCTGCCCGTCGCGGCGCTGTTCCTGCTCCGGCTGCTGGCGCCGGCCCGCCGCGCCGACCGGTTGGTGCTGGGCGACCCGGCGGCCCGCCCGCCGCTGCTGCCGCTCGCGGCCCGGCTGGCGGGGCGCGTCGCGGCCGCGGCAGCGGTGGTGGTGCTGCTCGCGGTCACGGCCAGCGGGCGCGACGGCGGCCGCACCCCGGGCGCGCAGAGCGGGGATCCGGCGGTCACCCAGGGCATGGTGTGGTGGGGGCTGGCGGCGCTGCTGCTCGCCATCGCGGCCGTGTCGTGGGCTGCCGTCCGCGCCAGGCCGCGGCGGCGCAGCGCGGCGGGCCGCCCGCCCGGCCCGGGACCGGACCCGGGCACGGCCGCCTCACCCCCAGCGGGGCAGCAGGGGGCGGCGCGGGGGGCGGGGCGGCGGCGCCGAGACGCGCGTCCACACGTCGGCCAGCAGGCCGCGGACGTCGTCGGCCCCGGCGAGCCCGAGCGTCGTTGACAGCAGCGCGGCGGGCTCCGGGCGGTCCTCGGGGCGTTTGGCCATGGCGGCGCCCACCAGCGCCGCCAGGCCGTCGGGCAGGCCCTCGAGGTCGGGCTCCTCGCGCAGCACCCGGAAGGCCATCTCCCGGGGCGACCCGTGCCCGAAGGGGTCCTTGCGACCGGCGGCGAACGCCACCAGCGCCCCCCACAGGAACACGTCCGAGCGCGGGGTCGCGGGCCCGCCCCGGTACTGCTCGGGGCTGATCCACCCGGGCGTGCCCACCCGGTCGCCGCGGCGGCGCCCGGTCGGCACGAACGCGCCCAAGGGCTCGGTCAGGGCGGGGGAGTCGGCCAGCCCCAGCGCGCGCACCCGGCCGCGGCCCCGGCGCAGCCGCAGCCAGCGGGTGGCGTCCTCGGGGGCGTGCGCGATGCCGAAGTCCAGCACCTTCGGGCCGCCGGGCGCCATGACCACGTTCCCCGGTTTCAGATCGCGGTGCACGATCCCGGCGCCGTGCACCGCGCGCAGCGCCTCGGCCGCACCCGCGGCGAGGCCGAGCAGCATGCCGCCGCGCAGCGCACCGAAGCGCTCCACCTGGCGGCGCAGGGTCGGACCGGGAACGTACTCGGTGACGAGCCAGGGCCGCTCGGCCTCGACGTCGGCCCGGACGAACCGCGGCACGCAGCGGCTGTTCACCCGCACCAGCAGGCGCGCCTCGCGGGCGAAGCGGCGCCGGAAACCGGGGTCGGCCGCGTACTCGGGGTGGATCACCTTGACGGCGAGGTAGCCCGCGCGCCCGCCCATGGTCCCGGCGAAGACCGTGCCCATGCCCCCGGTGCCGACCCTGCCGACGATGCGGCACGGCCCGACCTCCTCGGGGTCGCCGGGCCGCAACCGGTCCAACCGCCGCCGCCCCCGCGCGATCACACCGGACCCCGTCGGTGCCGTGAGCGGGCTGCGTGCATGTGCGGGCTCCCCACGGCTCCGAGTGCGCTGGGGGACGAGTCTAGGCGCGCGACCCGTTCGCGCGCTGTCGGCACCGCGTGGCAGTGTCGGTCGCGCCACCGATCGGAGGGAGGGGGCCGTGCACGACTTCGGCGCGCGGGAGTTCCAACTGGTGCTGCTGCGCCGCATGGCCGACTACCGGCCCGACCTCGTCGAGGACGCCGTACGCCGGCTGGGGGCGTCGCGGACGCGGCTGCGCGAGGTGAACAAGCGCTGGCAGGCCATGCTGCACTCCCGCGCCCCGCACACCGTGCGCCGCTACCGCGAGGTGCTCGGCCCGCCCGAGTCGTCGGTCGCGCGCACGGTGGGCGACCTCCGCTTCGAGGCCCACCAGTGGCCGCTGGACCTCTGGCCCGACCTCCGGTTCGAGGTGCTGTCGGGCGCCGGCGGGGTGTGGCACGCCTGGCTGGTGCGCGCGCCCGGCTCGGCACCGCCCGAGCTGCGGTCGGCCGCCGACCTGCACCCGTGGTCGTGCGTCGTCGACGACGTCGCCCGCGCCTTCGCCCCGGCGACCCCCATGGAGGGCACCGCGCCCACCCGCTGGCGGCTGGCCTTCGCCGCACCCGGCGACGACGGCGTGCCGCGGCGCCACATCGCCGACTTCACCTGGGGTCTGCTCCAGGAGGCCGGTCCCGCCGACGCCCAGTGAGCGGCGCCCCGCCCGCCGATACCCGGCGGCGCGCCCCCGGCGGCCGCCCTCGGCGCCGCCGCCCGCCGCCGCCCGCCGGCGCGTTCCGGCCGGACCGGCGGGGTCATGCGGAAAACAGCTTGCGGCGGCTCATATCCTGGACTGCGGTTATGAAAACGCCTGCTGCCACACCATCGCTGTCCGAGCTGCACAAACGGCTGCCCGCGCTGATGCCGCTCGACCGGCACCGGCTGCGTCGGCGTATCGACGGCGCCCGCGCCAAGGTGCGCGGCGACGACGCCCGCGGCGCGGTGCTCGCCGCCATCGGCGCCGACATCGACCGGGCCGAGCAGCGGGTGCGCGACCGCCGCGCCGCCGTCCCCGAGATCAGCTACCCCGCCGAGCTGCCCGTCAGCCAGAAGCGCGACGACATCGCCGCGGCGATCCGCGACCACCAGGTGGTCATCGTCGCCGGTGAGACCGGGTCGGGCAAGACCACCCAGCTGCCCAAGATCTGCCTGGAACTGGGCCGCGGGGTGCTGGGCGGTATCGGCCACACCCAGCCGCGCCGCCTCGCGGCGCGCACCGTGGCCGAGCGCATCGCCGAGGAGCTCGGCACCGAAACAGGGCAGGCGGTCGGCTACAAGGTGCGGTTCACCGACACCTCGAGCTCCGACACCCTGGTCAAGCTCATGACCGACGGCATCCTGCTGGCGGAGATCCAGCAGGACCGCATGCTGCGCCAGTACGACACCATCATCATCGACGAGGCGCACGAGCGCAGCCTGAACATCGACTTCCTCCTCGGCTACATCAAGCAGCTCCTGCCGCGCCGCCCCGACCTGAAGGTCGTCATCACCTCGGCGACCATCGATCCCGAGCGGTTCTCCCGGCACTTCGGCGGCGCCCCGATCGTGGAGGTGTCCGGGCGCACCTACCCCGTGGAGGTCCGCTACCGCCCCGCCGTCGAGGAGACCGTCGACGCGGACGGCGAACCCGTGACGGCGGGCGGCGACCGCGACCAGGCGCAGGCCATCGGCGAGGCGGTGGACGAGCTGTTCGCCGAGGGCCCCGGCGACGTCCTGGTGTTCCTCTCCGGCGAGCGCGAGATCCGCGACACCGCCGACTTCCTCGACCGCCAGGAGCGCAAGGACACCGAGGTCGTCCCGCTGTACGCCCGGCTCTCGGCCGGCGACCAGCACCGGGTGTTCGCCCCGCACCGCGGCCGCCGCATCGTGCTGGCGACCAACGTCGCCGAGACCTCGCTCACCGTCCCCGGCATCAAGTACGTCATCGACCCCGGCTACGCCCGCATCTCCCGCTACAGCCACCGGACCAAGGTGCAGCGGCTGCCCATCGAGGCGGTGTCGCAGGCGTCGGCGAACCAGCGCAAGGGCCGCTGCGGGCGGGTGTCCGAGGGCGTCTGCATCCGGCTGTACTCCGAGGACGACTTCGAGGCGCGCCCGGAGTTCACCGACCCCGAGATCCTGCGCACCAACCTCGCCTCCGTGATCCTGCAAATGGCGGCGCTCGGCCTGGGCGACGTCGCGGCGTTCCCGTTCGTCGAGCCGCCCGACCGCCGCCAGATCAAGGACGGCGTGCAGCTCCTCGCCGAGCTCGGCGCGATCGACCCCGACGAGGACGACGAACGCCGCCGGCTGACACCGGTCGGCCGCAAACTCGCCCAGCTGCCGGTCGACCCCCGGCTGGGCCGCATGGTGCTGGCGGCGGCGGACAACGGCTGCCTGCGCGAGGTCATGGTCGTCGCCGCCGCGCTGTCCATCCAGGACCCCCGCGAACGCCCCGTCGACAAGCAGCAGGCGGCGGCGGAGCAGCACGCCCGGTTCGCCGACAAGGAGTCCGACTTCAGCGCCTACCTGAACCTGTGGCGCCACCTCCAGGAGCAGCAGCGGACCCTGTCCGGCAACCGGTTCCGCAGGCTGTGCCGCACCGAGTACCTCAACTACCTGCGGGTGCGCGAGTGGCAGGACATCTACAGCCAGCTCAAGCAGGTCGTGAAGCAGCTCGGGGCCACCCTCAACACCGGCGACGCCGACGAGCGGAGCGTGCACCGGTCCCTGCTCGCGGGGCTCCTCTCCCACATCGGGCTCAAGGACCCCGACAAGCACGAGTACGCCGGCGCGCGCGGCGCCCGGTTCGCGATCTTCCCCGGGTCGTCCCTGTTCAAGAAGCAGCCGCGGTTCGTCATGGCCGGCGAACTGGTCGAGACCTCCCGGCTGTGGGGTCGCATGGTCGCCAAGATCGAACCCGAATGGGCCGAGGAGCTCGGCGCGCACCTGGTGAAGCGCACCTACAGCGAGCCGCACTGGGAGAAGAACCGCGGCGCGGTGGCGGCGTTCGAGCGGGTCACCCTCTACGGCGTGCCGCTGGTCGCGCAGCGCAAGGTCGACTACGGCCGCATCGACCCCGAGGCCGCGCGCGAACTGTTCATCCGGCATGCGCTGGTCGAGGGCGACTGGCAGACCCACCACGCGTTCTTCCACGCCAACCGCAGGCTCCTCGACGAGGTCGAGGACCTGGAGCATCGGGCGCGGCGCCGCGACATCCTCGTCGACGACGACGCCCTGTTCGAGTTCTACGACCAGCGCCTCGGCGCCGAGGCCGTCTCGGGCGCGCACTTCGACACCTGGTGGAAGCGCGCCAGGAAGCGCGATCCCGACCTCCTCAACTTCGAGAAGTCGATGCTCATCAACGAGGGCGTCGAGGAGGTCAGCGAGGACGACTATCCCGACCACTGGCGGCAGGCGTCCTTCGACTTCCCGCTGTCCTACCAGTTCGAGCCGGGTGCCGAGGCCGACGGTGTCACGGTGCACATCCCGCTGAAGGTGCTGAACCAGGTCTCGGACGACGGGTTCGACTGGCAGATCCCCGGCCTGCGCGCCGACCTGGTCACCGCGCTGATCCGCGCGCTCCCGAAGCCGCTGCGGCGCAACTTCGTGCCCGTTCCCGACTACGCCGCGAAGGTCGCCGGGCGCCTGGACCCCGGCGGCGGCCCCCTCGCCGAGGCGCTGGCGCGCGAACTCGGCGCGATGATCGGGGAGCGCATCCCGGCCGACTCCTTCCAGCTCGACCGGGTCCCCGACCATCTGCGCATCACCTTCCGCGCCGTGGACGACAAGGGCCGCCGCCTCGCCGAGGACAAGGACCTCGCCGAGCTGCGCCGCCAGCTCAAACCGCGGCTGGCGAAGGCCATCTCGGCCGAGGCCAAGGGGATCGAGCGCACCGGCCTCACCGAGTGGAGCCTCGGTCCGCTGGAGCGCACCTTCGAGCGCAGGTCGGCCGGTCCGGCCGTCAAGGGCTACCCCGCGCTGGTCGACCAGGGCGACAGCGTCGCGGTGCGCATCTTCGACACCGAGCCCGAGCAGCGGGCGGCCATGCGGGTCGGCACCCGGCGGCTCCTGCTGCTCACCGTCGCCTCGCCGGCGGCCGCCGTGCAGCGCAACCTGGGGAACCCGGCGAAGCTGGCGCTGGGGCACAGCCCGCACGGCAGCGTGCCCGCCCTGTTCGAGGACTGCCGGGCGGCGGCGACCGACCAGCTCGTGGCCGAGGCGGGGGGCGTGGTGTGGGACCCCGAGGCGTTCGCCGCGCTCCAGTCCTACGTCCGCGCCGAGATCGGCGACGCGCTGGGCGTCACCGTCGACGGCGTGGTGCGGGTCCTCGCGAAGGCGCACGAGGTCGAGCGCCGGATGAAGGGCACCAAGAGCCTGGCGGTCCTCGCGTCGCTGGCCGACATCCAGGGACAGTTGTCCGGCCTGGTCCACAAGGGCTTCGTCACGGCGGCGGGTGCGCGCCGCCTGCCCGACCTGCTGCGCTACCTGCGCGGCGTCGAGTACCGGCTCGCCAAGCTGCCCGAGAACCCGCGCCGCGACCAGGTGAACATGGCGAAGGTCGAGCAGATGCGCGTCGCGCGCGAGGCGCTGCTGGCGCGGCTCCCCGCCGGCCGGGAGGCCGACGACGACGTCGTCGAGCTGCGCTGGATGCTGGAGGAGCTGCGGGTCAGCCTCTTCGCCCAGGAGGTCGGCACCGCCTACCCCGTGTCGGAGAAGCGCATCCTGAAGGCGATCGAGGCGCTGAAGCCGTAGGCCCCTGCGGCCCGGGCCCGGGCCCGGGCCCGGGCCCCGGGGACGTCCCGGGCCCCGGGCCGGTCCCGCATCTCCCATCAGGCGACGCGGCGGCGCATCGGACGGCCCCGCCGCAGGGCTGCGAGCCGTGCGCGGCATCGGCGCGGAAATGCGCGCAATCTCCGGTGAAAGCGCGCCGTTCACCGTCGGTGCTCCGGCAATGGAAATCGACCGCCGCGCGGAAGGCGCCGACCCACTTACCGGGGGCCACTCGCGAAGCCTTCGCCCGGTGCACGGCCGCCGAATCGTCCGCGGGGATTCGGGGGGGATTCGCGGGTGAATTGTCGGCCTTCGCCATCCGTGCGAAGACGTGGATGTGGTGTGCGACACATGTTCCGGGTTTCCGGAGTGGACTGATGGGGCCTCGTGGCACTGTGGCCAGGTGAGAGCAAGACTGTCCACGGAAAGCAGGGAAACGCCCAATTCATAGGGATTCGCTGTGCTAGCCTGGCCGCTGTTTCGCCCGCCAGGTACGACATGCGAGAACGTTTTACTGATGCACGTTCTTCTGGTATGTCCGATTCGGCCACAAAACCCGAGTCCCGAATCCCTTTCGGTGGGCGGCGTACTGCCGGATGACGGTGGAAGACCCCGACGTCATCCGCAACGAAACCACTTCTGTTGGTCAGGCCCCCACTTGAGGAGAGCGCTGTGGCTCAGGCTCGATCGTCGGCCAGCCCCGACCACCCCGGCTCCGTGCAGGGCAGCGGGCCCGTCGGCGCGCCCGGAGGCGACGACGCCGGCCGGTGGCGCAGGTTCCTGCGCAAGGTCGGACTGTCCCGCCGGCCCGACCCCGACGGACTCGCCGCCGAGCAGTACACGGCCGACCTGATACCGCCGCCGACCGGCCGCCACCACCAGGAGTCCGGCGGATGGCCCGCGGCCGACACCGCACTGCGGCAGCCGCCGCCCGGCTACCCGCCGCAGGGGGCCGCACCGCCGCCCCCGCAGCACTGGGGTGCCGACCAGCCGTGGAACGCCGGGCAGCAGTGGGCCGCCGCACCGCCGGTGCCGCAGCCCGCCGCCCCGGCCAACGGCGCGGCGCCCGCGGTCGACTCCGTGCGGCCCTGGCCGCAGGAGCAGCAGCCCCCCGCCGAGGCGCCGCCCGCGCGCCCCGCCGAGACCCCGGCGGCGGCCGCCACGACCACCGCCGCGACCACCGCAACCGCCGCCGTCGTCTCCCCGGTGGACCAGGCGCAGACCGAACTGCTCGCCGCGAGCCTCGCCGGAATGGCGATGCGCGACCTGAGCCTGGTCGACTCCATCATCGACACCGTCGAAGAGCTGGAGGACACCGCCGAGGACCCCGATCTGCTCGAAAAGCTCTTCAAGATCGACAACCTGGCGACGCGGATGCGCCGCAACGGCGAGAACCTGCTGATCCTCGCCGGCCAGGACAGCGGCGACCCCTCCATCGACCCCATCCCGCTGCTCGACGTCGGACGCGCCGCGATCTCCGAGATCAGCGACTACCAGCGCATCCGCATCGGCAAGATGCCGGAGCTGTTCATCTCCGGCAGCGCGGCCGACGACCTCAGCCACTTGCTCGCCGAGCTCATGGAGAACGCGACCGCCAAGTCGCCGGAGCACGCCCAGGTCGTCGTCAGCGCCCAGGCCATGGCCGACGACCGCCTCCTCATCACCGTCGAGGACGAGGGCATCGGCATCCCCAAGGAGCGCCTCGAGTCCCTGAACACGCGGCTCAACGGCGCGCCCGTTCTGGACCAGCACTCCGTCAAGCACATGGGCCTCTACGTCGCCAGCCGCATCGCGCACCGGCACGGCCTCGCCGTGCAGCTCGAAGCGCGCGCGTTCCGCGGCGTCAGCGCCCACGTCGTCGTCCCCCAGAACCTGTTCGGGACGACGGGCCCCGCCCAGCCCAGCTCGGCGGACCTCCCCCGGCGCCCGGTGGCGCCCCCTGCCCCCGTGCCCCAGCCGATCGCGCCGACCGCACCCGGCACCACCCAGCCCGGTGCGAGGCAGGAGGGCAGATCCGACATGAACCAGTCGTCCGTCACAGCATCCGGCCTCCCGCGCCGCAGCGCCCACCGGTCCGGTGCGGCCCCTGAACCACTCGCCGAGCAGCCCGCTGCGGCCGAACCCGAGGAGCCGTCGCGCACCCCCGCCAGCCGGGCCGACCGGATCCGCGCCGACCTCGAAGGCTTCCTCGAGGGCGAACGCGCGGCCGGCCGCGACAACTGACCGCGGTCCCATGGTCCAGGACGACGGTTGAACCGCAGCGACATTGACCGGCGCGCGCACAAGCGCCCGCCGGGTGAACCCGAGAAGACCGAGTGGACGTGGACAAGCTGATGACCGAAAGTGCGGAGAATTTCACCTGGCTCATCTCCAACTTCGTTTCGGAGGTGGCCGGGGTCGAGCACGCCGTTGTGGTCTCATCCGACGGCCTGCTGCTGGCGGCCTCAGAAGGCTTTCCGGAGCAGCACGCCGAGCAGTTGGCGGCGATCGCCAGCGGAATGCAGAGCCTCGCCGACGGTACGGCCAGGATGTTCAGCAAGGGCGACAGCGACCAGCTCATCCTGCGGATGAGCCGGGGCTACCTGTTCGTCATGGCCATCAGCGACGGGTCGTCGCTGGCAGTCCTCGCAAGCAAGCAGGCCGACATGAAGATCGTCGCCTACCAGATGACCCTGCTCGTGGAGAACGCCGGCCACGTGCTCACCCCGCAGTTGCGCTCGCAACTGCGCGAGGTCATCGCCAACTGACCTGACCGGCCTTGCTTCCATGGAGCTTCCCCCATGAAGAGGTGTGCACAGTCGTGAACAATCGCCGCAGAAGGGGCATCAGGATCCGCCCCTACACCTTCACGGGCGGCCGGACCCGGTCACGGCATCCGCTGATGCTGCAAACGCTGGTGTCCGTGGCCGACCCCGGGACGGCGCCCCCGAAGAACCTGCTGCCGGAATCCGAGCAGATCCACCGGTTGTGCCGGGAGGCGCGTTCGGTCGCGGAGATCTCGGCGGAGCTCAAGATCCCCGTCGGCGTCACCCAAGTCCTGATCAGCGACCTCGCCGACCAGGAACTCATCTACATCCATCCGACCATCACTGGGCACAGCCCGTCGGAGAACCAAGTACTTGAGAGGGCGCTCCGTGGCCTCGAACGTCTCTTCCAATGACAAGTCGTCGATGGTCTCGACCAAGATCGTCATCGCTGGCGGGTTCGGCGCAGGGAAGACCACCCTGGTCGGCTCGGTCTCCGAGATCCCACCGGTGACCACCGAGGCGATGATGACCGAGGCGAGCGAGGCCCACGACGACACCTCCTCGACCCCGACCAAGATCACCACGACGGTGGCCATGGACTTCGGGCGCATCACCCTGGACGAGAAGCTGATCATGTACATGTTCGGCACGCCCGGCCAGGCGCGGTTCTGGTTCATGTGGGACGACATCGTGCGCGGCGCGGTGGGGGCGGTCGTCGTGGTCGACGTCCGTCGGCTCGCCGACTCCTTCGCCGCTGTCGACTACTTCGAGAACAACCCGCAGGTGCCCTACATCGTGGCGCTGAACCGCTTCGACGGCGAGCTCGGGCACACGGTGGACGAGATCAGGGAGGCGCTGGAGATCCGCCCCGGCATCCCGATCATCGACTTCGACGCCCGCGACCGCCGGTCCGCCGGCAGCGCCCTCACCACGCTCCTCGAATACGCGCTGTCGCACCCCACCAAGGAGCCGGCGCTCGCCGGATGAGCGGCGCCGCCGATCCGGGTACGCGGCGCCCCGCCAGGGGGACCACCCCAGGGCGCGGGGCGCCGCACCGGTTCTCGTAGGGTGAGCGGTCCGGGCCGGGCGTCGGCCGCGGCGGGCCGGAAGGGAACGGGCATGGGCGAGCGTCGACTGCTGTGGGTCGGGAGCTACACACCGGGATCGGAGCCCGCCGGAGCGGGCTCCGGCGTGCACCGGGTGTGGCTCGACACCGCCACCGGCGCCCTCACCGACGGCGGCCTCGCCGCGGCGGCCGAGGGCCCCTCGTTCCTCGCCCTGCACCCGACCCGCCCGCTGCTGTTCGCCGTCAACGAGGCGCCCGAAGGCCGCCTGAGCGGATTCGCCACGGCATCCGACGGCACCCTGACCCCGCTGGGCTCGGTCGGCACCGGCGGCGGATCGCCCTGCCACCTCGCCGTCCTCGACGACTGCGTCGTCGTCGCCAACTACGCCGAAGGCGTGGTGTCGGTCCACCCCATCGGGGCCGACGGCGCACCGGGCGAGCGCGTCCAGGAGTTCGCGCACGACGGCACCGGGCCGGTCGCCGACCGGCAGGAGTGCTCCCACGCGCACAGCGCCGACCTGTCCCCGGGAGGCACCCACCTGCTGGTGTGCGACCTCGGCACCGACGAACTGCGCGCCCACCCGTACACCGCCGGCGCCGCCGAACCGCTGGGCCCGCAGTCCATCGCGGTGCGCTGCGCCCCCGGGACCGGCCCCCGGCACCTCGCCGTGCACCCCAGCGGCCACATCTACGTCGGCGGCGAACTCGACGGCGCCGTCCACGTGCTGCGCTGGGACCCCGCGACCGCGACGGCGGCCCCGGTCTCCTCGGCACCGGCCACCGCAACGGGCGGGCGCACCCTCCTCGCCGAGGTCACGCTGTCCGCCGACGCGCGCCGCCTCTACGTGTCCAATCGCGTCGCCGACACCGTCGCCGTCTTCGACGTCGCCGCCGACGGCGCAGCGCTGCACCCCGCGGGCGAGGCCGCCACCGAAGGGGTGTGGCCGCGGCACTTCACCCTCGCGGGCGACCTCCTGATCGCCGCCAACCAGGACCCCGGCAGCCTGGAGACCTTCCGGCTCGACCCGGCCACCGGGGTGCCCGCCGCAACCGGCAACCGGCTCGACCTGCCCAGCGCGGTGTGCGTGCTGCCGGCACGGTAGCGCCGGACCCCGCCGGACCCCGCCGGTCCGGCCGCGACGTCGATAGCCCGTTCCGCCAAGGAACACCGGCCCGATCCTGTCCGATCCGGCAGGGCGGAGCGCGGGGGACTCGCGCACAATGAGTGCGATACCCCCGCTCTTCCGGCACGCCGCAACGGAACAGGTCAGCCAGTGAGTACCAGCCCGCCGCCCCCGCGCAACCGCGGTCTCGTCCCCCGCGACATCGCCCTGATCGCGCTGTTCGCCGCGCTGATCGCGGTGCTCAGCATGACCCTCGCGGTCCCGATCGGGCCGGTGCCGATCACCCTTCAGACCTTGGGCGTCATGCTGGCCGCGAGCCTCCTCGGGCCCACGCGCGGCCCGCTCGCCGTACTGACCTTCCTGCTGCTGGTCGCCGTCGGGCTGCCCCTGCTGCCCGGCGGGCGCGGCGGGCTCGCGCCGTTCGCGGGGGTCACCGGCGGGTACCTGATCGGCTGGGTCGCGGGGGCGTTCGTCATCGGCCTGCTCACCGCGCGGATGCTGCCCAGGTACCGTTTCTGGTGGGGGCTGCTGTGCAACGCCGTCGGCGGTATCGGCGTGGTCTACCTGGTCGGTGTGCCGTGGAGCGCGGTCGTCACCGGCGACACCTCGCTGGCGGCCCTCCTCGGCTTCGCCGTCTTCCTGCCGGGCGACATCGCCAAGGCCGCAATCGCGTCGGCCGTTGCGGCAGGGGTGTTCCGCGCCTACCCGGTGCCGCCTGCGGGGCGGCCCACCGCCTGAAACCGGGCGGCGCCGCGGGCGCGCCGCACCCCGCCCGGCCCACCCCGTACGTACATGCCCTGAACAGGAACGACCGTGCTGCGACTGGACGACATCACCCACAGCTACAACGGGCGGCGGGTGATCGACGGGATCACCGTCGAACTGGCGGAGCGCCGGATCGGGGTGATCGGCGCCAACGGCTCGGGCAAGTCCACGATGGCGCGGATGCTCAACGGGCTGGTGATCCCCGACTCCGGGCGGGTCCTGGTCGAGGGCCGCGACACCAGGAAGGACGCCAAGGCGATCCGCCGCAGGGTCGGGTTCGTGTTCTCCGACGCCGACACCCAGATCATCATGCCCACCGTCGCCGAGGACGTCGAGGTGGGCCTGCGCCGCAGCGGCCTGTCCGCCGCCGAGATCGCCGACCGGGTCGACGGCGTCCTGCGCGCCTACGGCCTCGACGGGCACCGGGACCACCCGGCGCACCTGCTGTCCAGCGGGCAGAAGCAGCTGCTCGCGCTCGCCTCGGTCCTCGTCACCGACCCCGCGATCCTGGTGTGCGACGAGCCGACCACACTGCTCGACCTGCGCAACACCGCGGCCATCGAACGGCGCCTGAGCGCGCTCCCGCAGCAGGTCGTGCTGCTCACGCACCACCTGCACATGCTCGCCGGGTACGACCGGGTCCTGGTGCTGGACGAGGGGCGGATCGCGTTCGACGGCGCGCCGGACGACGCCGTCGCCCACTACACCGAACTCATGGCGCCCCGCGGCGGCCCGGAGCCGCACGCGTGAGCACCGTCGGCCTCTACGTGCCCGGCGACGGCCCGGCGCACCGGGCGCCGGCCGGCGCCAAACTGCTGGTGCTGCTGGTCGCGGTGTCGGCGATGCTGCTGGCCGGGGACCTGCGGGTCGCACTGGCCGCCGTCGCCGCCGCCGTGCTCCTCTACCCGCTGTGCGGGCTGGCCCCGCGCCATGTGTGGCGCACCGTCCGGCCGCTGCTGGTGTTCGTCGCGGTCATCGGCGTGTTCCAGTGGTACGCGGCCGATGCGCAGACGGCCGTGCGGGTGTGCGCCCAACTCGTCGCTGCCGTGCTCCTGGCGGGGCTGGTCACGCTCACCACGAAGGTCAGCGCGATGCTCGCCCTCTTCGAGCGGCTGGCCGGGCCGCTGCGCCACGTCGGCGTGCGGCCCGACCGGGTGGCCCTCACCCTCGCGCTGACCATCCGCTGCATCCCGCTCGTCGCGACGGCGTACCGGAACTCGCGGGAGGCCTACGCGGCGCGGGGCCTGCGCGGCCGCCCGCACCTGCTCGTCGTCCCCGTGATCGTGGGGCTGATCCGCTCGGCCGAGGCCATGGGCGAGGCCATGGTCGCCCGCGGCATCGACTGAGCGCCGGGTCAGGACAGGTGGACGACGCTGCCGGTCAGCCGGGCCTCTTCGGCGGCGAAGACCAGTTCGTGGGAGCGCAGCGCGTCGGCGCCGCTCGTGGCGACCATGGCCGGGTCATTGGCGGCGACAGCGGGCAGGAACGACGCGAGCAGCCCGGCGTCGCCGCCGCCGTGCCCGGTGTCGATCTGGCCGTCGTTGGCCGCCGCGACGCTGATGGTCTCCGTGCTGTCGGTGCGGAAGTCGTAGACCTTGATGGTGGCGCCGTCGCAGAAGAGCTCGCCCCGCGTGCCGAAGAGGGCGGTCTCGCGCGGGCGCGCCCGGTTGAACGCGGTCATGGTGAAGGTGGCCGTGGTGCCCCCGCTGAACTCCAGCGACACCACCTGGTGGTCGACCACGTCGTTGTCGCTGTGGTAGACGCAGCGGCCGTAGGGGCCGTCGCGCAGCGCGGCGAGCACGGTGTCCTCCGTCGGCTTCGGGGTGAGCACGTCCAGCGGCCACCCGGTGCGCCCTTCGGCGAGGAACCGGCCGTAGATGCGCGGCGCCGAGTAGGCGCAGTCGTGCTCCACCGGGCAGTCGAGGCACCGCTGCGCGGCCCCTGCCGGCGCGTTCTCGGGCCGGAAGTGCCGCAGTGAGCCGAAGGACGAGACGCGCTCGGCGTCGCCGCCGATGATGTGCCGCAGCCAGTCGAGGTCGTGGCAGGACTTCGCGAGCAGCATCGGCGCGGTGTCGGCCGTGCGCCGCCAATTCCCGCGGACGTAGGAGTGCGCCTGATGCCAGAACCCGACCGGCTCCAGGTGGTTCACGCTGACGATGTCGCCGATGCGGCCGGAGTCGATGATCTCCTTCAGCAGCCGGGTGTAGGGCGCGTAGCGCAGGACGTGGCAGACGCCGAGCAGGACGTTGTTGCGCTGCGCCGCGGCGACGATGGCGGCGCAGTCGGCGCGGGTCTGCGCGAGTGGCTTCTCCACCAGCAGGTGGTAGCCGCGGTCGGCGAGAGCCAGTGAGGGCTCGAGGTGGGCGTCGTCCAGCGTGCACACCAGCGCGGCGTCGGCGAACCGCGCCGCTGCGGCGGCGTCGCGCCAGTCGGCGAAGCGGCGCTCCGGTGAGACCCCGTGCGCGTCGGCCAGCGGCTCCCGGTACTCGGCCCGGGGTTCGGCGACGCCGACGACCTCGGCGACCTCCGGATGCTCCCGGATCCACTCGGCGTAGCCGCTGCCGCGCGAACCCGCTCCCACGATCAGTACCCGCACCGCGGTCATCGGCACTCCCTCTCCGTGGTTGCTGTTCCCTGCCCTAGTTCCCGGCCGCCGGGTCGGACACCGGCTGCCTGCGCATGCGTCGGACCCGGGTGACCAGCGGGAAGTCGAAAACGGCCGGGCCGTGCACGCCGTGCAGGTGCGCCTCGGTGCGGGCGAGCAGCGAGGCGCGCTCGGCGTCCGGCAGCAGCAGCGTGCGCGAGTGCGTGGCGACCGTGGCGGTCAGCCCGGCCGCGGTGGTCCGCTGCCGGTGGGCGAACGCGCGGTCGGCCGGCGGCCCGAACAGCGGGTGCGCGGCGAGGGGAAGGGGGTCGTCCGTGCTGTCGGCGGCCGCGTCGGGGTGCGTGATGCGCTCGTGCTCGGCCACCCAGTCGACGGCGAAGTCGCCGTCGTTGCCGAAGACGGCGAGCACCCCGCCCGGCCGCAGCACCCTGGCGATCTCACCGAGAGCGCGGTCGGGGTCGAACCAGTGGAACGCCTGGCCCACGACCACGGCGTCGAGGGCGCCGGAGCGCACGGGGATCCGCTCGGCCGTGCAGCCGACCACCGGGGTGCCGGGCAGGCGCCGCGCGAACTCGGCCCGCATCGCCGGGTCGGGTTCGCCGCCGAACACGCGGCCGGTGCGCGGGGCGGCGGTGAGCAGGCCCGCGGTGAGCTTCCCCGTGCCCGCGGCGAGGTCGAGGACGTCCGGGTGGGAGCGGTCGGCCAGGGGTTCGAGCGCCCAGGCGACGGCGGCGGCGGGGTAGTCGGGGCGGTGCGCGGCGTACTCGGCGGCTATGGAGCCGAAGGAGCGGGAGCGCGGCCCCTGGTACCCGGCCGCGGAACCCGGCTCGCCCTCGATCGCCATAGGTCGAGAATAGCCGCCGGACAACGCAGAGGGGTGATCAGGGCATGGGTGCGGCCCGCCGGGCGGGGGCCCGGCGGGTGGGGTGGTGGGGGGTTATTGCGGTGGGGGTGGGTCGGGGTCTGTGGGTGGATCTTCGGCGGGGTGCACGGTGGGGTATTGGGGAGTGTGGCGGGGGGCGGCGTTGCGGTGGGTCCGGGTGCGGCGTTCGTGTGCGGCGCGGCGGTGCTCTTTGGCGAGGTTGTGGGCCGCGCAGAGGGGTTGGAGGTTGTCGAGGTCGGT
>NZ_PYGA01000019.1 GCF_003014485.1 Murinocardiopsis flavida
ACCCGGTCCCATTTCGAACCCGGTCGTTAAGCTTTCCAGCGCCGATGGTACTGCCTCCATGGTGCGGGGTGGGAGAGTAGGTCGCCGCCGGACATCTTTGTGGAGCGGGCAGCCCCTTTCGGGGGGTTGCCCGCTTCTTTTTGTTGTGGGTGGGGTTGTGGGTTGTATCGGCCCCACCCAGGAGCAGTCCGCGAGGCCTGGGAACTGCGGCCTTGTCGGGCTCTTCGCAGTTGAGGGTGTAGTCCGGTCGGCGCGTCGGTGGCCGGGTAGGGGTCGAGGTCTCCCGAGGATGGGGGTGACTATGATCTCGGGCTCGAAGTGCTCGCGCAGCGGTTGGAGCCCGATCGGGCGATTCTCCGGTGCCGGGTTGTCGAGCCCGACAGATGGTGTCGTCGCTGCGGATGCCAGGGCGCGGCCAGGGACACGGTGGTCCGGCGGTTGGCGCACGAGCCGTTCGGGTGGCGGCCCACGGTGTTGGAGGTCAGCCTCCGCCGATACCGTTGTAACGCCGCCTCCGACGACCCGGAACACGGACCGACGACGCGCCGCGAGCCGTCAGTCGCCGACGCTGCCGTCGATCATCTCGCGCAGGATGTCCGCGTGGCCCGCGTGCCGGGCGGTCTCCACGATCACGTGCAGGTACATCCACGTCAGCTCCCTGCCCCGCGGTGTGGTGACGGCGTAGTCGAGGCTGTGCTGGGCGGCGATCTCGCGGGAGCGGTCGCACTCCGCCTGGTAGGCGGCGATGACGTCGTCGAGCTTCTCGTTCGGCTCCAGCCGCAGGTCGGCCTCCGGGTCTGCGTCGGTCCACGGCGGCGTGGGCAGCTCCGCGGCGGGGATCTGCCCGATCTGCTCGGCGAACCCGCCCAGTTCCACCCACCGCAGGTGTTTGATCAGGCCGCCGAGGTTGGTGCCGGTCGGCACCGGGCTGCGCCGGGCGTCCTCCTCCGACACCCCGCGGGCCTTGCGCACGACGGCGTCGCGCAGATAATCCAGGAACGTCTCGAGCTGCTCGCGCTCGCTGGCGGCGACCACGCTGCCGAGGATCTCACCGGGTCTAGTCATGGCCGGAACATAGCACGCGGGCCGACCCTCGCACCGGGGCTGTTTTTGGGCTCTTCGCAGTCGCAGTTGAGGGTGTAGTCCGGTCGGCGCGTCGGTGGCCGGGTAGGGGTCGAGGTCTCCCGAGGATGGAGGTGACTATGCCGTCCATCTGGAAGACCTCGACGTGTCTGACGCTACCTTCGCCCGCCCTGACCTGACCACGTTCGCTCGTCTTGATGATCTCGGGCTCGAAGTGCTCGCGCAGCGGTTGGAGCCCGATCGGGCGATTCTCCGGTGCCGGGTTGTCGAGCCCGACAGATGGTGTCGTCGCTGCGGATGCCAGGGCGCGGCCAGGGACACGGTGGTCCGGCGGTTGGCGCACGAGCCGTTCGGGTGGCGGCCCACGGTGTTGGAGGTCAGCCTCCGCCGATACCGGTGCACCGGGTGCGGTCACGTGTGGCGCCAGGACACGTCGCGGGCCGCCGAGCCGCGGGCGAAGCTGTCGCGACGTGGCCTGTGGTGGGCGCTGGAAGCCCTGGTGTGCCAACACCTGAGTGTCGCCCGCGTCGCCGACGCTCTGGGGGTCTCGTGGAACACCGCCAACGACGCGGTCCTGGCCGAGGGCCGCCGGGTCCTGATCGACGATCCGCACCGCTTCGACGACGTGCAGGTCATCGGCGTGGACGAGCACGTCTGGCGGCACACCCGGCGTGGCGACAAGTACGTGACCGTGATCATCGACCTGACGCCGATCCGCGACGGCACCGGGCTGGCGCGGCTTCTGGACATGGTCGCCGGCCGCTCCAAACAGGCGTTCAAGGCCTGGCTCGCCGAACGGGACAAGTCCTGGCGCGACAATATCGAGGTCGTCGCGATGGACGGGTTCACCGGGTTCAAGACCGCCACCGCCGAAGAGCTACCCGAGGCTGTGCCGGTGCTGGACCCCTTCCACGTCGTCCGTCTGGCAGGCGACGCCCTGGATCAGTGCCGGTGCCGGGTCCAGCAAGCCACCCACGGGCACCGAGGCCGCACCGGCGATCCACTATATGCCGCGCGACGCACCCTGCACACCGGCGCCGACCTGCTCACCGAGACCCAGCAGCACCGGCTGACGGAGCTGTTCGCGGCCGACGCCCACGTCGAGGTCGAAGCCACCTGGGGCATCTACCAGCGGATGATCGCCGCCTACCGTGAGCCCGACCGAACCCGGGGCCGCGAGCTGATGAGGCAGTTGATCGAGTCGATCAGCCGAGGCGTCCCCAGCCCGTTCAGCGAGATCATCACGCTCGGCCGCACCCTGACCAAGCGCGCCGCCGACATGCTCGCCTACTTCGACCGGCCCGGCACATCCAACGGCCCCACCGAAGCGATCAACGGCCGCCTCGAACACCTCCGCGGCTCCGCCCTCGGGTTCCGCAACCTGACGACCTACATCGCCAGATCACTACTCGAGACTGGCGGCTTCCGACCCCAACTACACCCTCGATTGTGAAGAGCCCCTTGTCGGCCTTGATGGATGAGCGAGCAGCATGAGAATTGTCGTTGATGACCTGTCCGGCCCCGAGATTGCCGAGTTCCTCAGCGAGCACCTTCAGCAGTTGCGGTCGATTACGCCTTTGGAGAGTAAGCACGCACTCGATCTCGACAAGCTCCGCGAACCCGAAGTCACCTTCTGGTCTGTGATGGATGGTGAGTCCGTGGTCGGCTGCGCTGCGATCAAGAAGTTGGACGCGGACCACGCCGAGTTGAAGTCGATGCGTACTACCGCACATCGCAAGCGCAGCGGGGTCGCCTCACTGCTGCTGGGCCACATCCTCACCGAGGCCGAGCGTATGAACTTCGCCCGATTGAGCTTGGAGACCGGCAGTGCTGAGTTCTTCCTGCCTGCCAGGAGACTCTATGAAAAGTTCGGGTTCGATTACTGCGCTCCCTTCGCCGATTACCGGCTTGACCCGAGCAGTGTGTTCATGACGAGGTTGATCTAGCGGGTTGCTGCGGCCCTTTTCCTTCCGGCCATGGGCTCCTTCCAGCTGTGGGTTGAATCGGCGCCACGACGAGATCATCCGTCGAGTCGAGAAGTAGCCATTTCCCGGTCGCCGCCGGCGTCCGCGGGTTTGTGGCGGGGGCGGGCCAAAGCCGTCGCTGCGAGGATCAGCGTGGTGAGCACGAACGCGACGCGCAGGCCGTGGTGGTCCGCGACGATGCCGAGAGCTGTGGGACCGACGATCGTGCCGATTCCGAGGAAGAACACGGTCGCGCTGAACCCTGCGGACGGCCGGTCGGGGAAGACGCGGTAGCTCCACACGGCCAGCAGTCCCGACCCCGCCATGAACGCCGACCCGTACAGCACCGCCGAGGTGGCGATGGCGCCCCACGCCCCAGGTGCCACCGACCCGGCCGCCCACGACCCGGAGGCCGCCCCCAGGAGGGCGACGGCGGTCGCGAGCGCGCCGACGAGCAGCGTGTGTGTCCGGCGCAGCCCGAGGCGTTCGGTGAGGGCCCCGGTCAGCACCCCGGAGATCCCGGCCGCGCCCATCAGGGTCCAGAACAGTGGGGCCGCTTCCTGGACCCCGGTGGCCTTAGTGACGGCGTCACCTGCGAACGCCCAGTACACGGCGCCGCCCAGGCCGTAGCTGAACGCCGTGAGGTACAGCGGCACGGCGTCGCGGCGCAGTGACCAGCCAAGGTCCCAGACCGGGACGTTCCGCGCTGGAATCTGTGTCGGGGCCCGGGCCGGTGCCGCACGGCGGGGGAGGACGCGGGCGTTGTAGGCCGTGACGGCGAGGGCGATGAGGGCGAACGCCATCCAGGCGTACCGCCATGCCGCGCCGGCGGCGAGTAGAGCCAGCGGCCCTGCGATGGCTGTGGCGAATGCGGTTCCGCTCGGGAGCAGCGCGAGTACGCGTTCGCGGCGCTGCGGAGGCAGCGCTTGGTCCACGGCGTCGGAGTAGGGCGCCCACGCCCAACCGGAGCTCGTGCCGGCCAGGATCAGCCCGATCACCAGTGGAGGTGTGCTGCCGGCGAACGCCACCATGGCCATCCCCGCTGTCGCGGCGAGGCCGCCCGTGATGATGAGCGGGCGCGGGCCGAGCCGGGAGACGAGGGTTCCCACGAGGGTGAGCGCCAGGAGGTAGCCGAGGTAGGTGGCGCTCGCGACCATGCCGACCAGTGACATCGACAGGCCGAACTCGCGCCGGATCTCCGGCAGGAACAGCCCGTAGCCGTATCTGGCGAATCCGAACGTGACACCGATCGCCATCACCCCGGCGATCCCGATCCGCCAGTGGTCCGGAAGCCTCCGGTGCAGCCGCATTGTTCTCCTCGATCCGCGTTGGGTCTTCCCTTGGGTTCTCCAGGGCCGTTGACCAGGATCGATGGAGGGCGGGTACGTCCACCAGTGGCGTAAAAGCCATTAGGCATTATATTTGCGCCATGGCGAGTGCACTCGGAGAGAGGGAGAGCAAGGGGACCGAGGGGATCAGGACCGTTGTCCCGGTGCTGGCCGACAGTCCGCTGTTCGAGCTGGCCGTGCCCTGCGAGGTGTTCGGCAAGGAGCGGTTCGACCTCGATCCGCGCTGGTACGAGTTGACGCTGTGCGCCACCGCTCCGGGCCCGCAGAACGGTCCGGGCGGGCTGCGGCTCGAAGTCGACGCGGGCGTGGAGGCGCTCGACGACGCCGATCTCGTCGTGGTCCCCGCGTGCAGGATGCCGGACTACCGTCCGCCCGAAGACCTGCTGGCAGGGCTTCGGGCAGCCCATGCGCGGGGCGCGCGGATCGCGGCCGTGTGCTCGGGCGCGTTCGTCCTCGCCGAGGCAGGGCTGTTGGACGGGAAGGAGGCGACGACGCACTGGATGTACGCGGAGGAGCTGCGCCGCCGCCATCCCCGGGTCCTGCTGGTCGAGGACGCCCTCTACGTGGACACCGGGTCGGTGCTGACCAGCGCGGGCACAGCGGCGGGCATCGACCTGTGCCTGCACATCGTCCGCAGCGACTTCGGCGCCGCTGTCGCGGCGGACGTGGGTCGGCGCATGGTCGCTGCGCCGCACCGGGAGGCCGGCCAGTCCCAGTATGCGCCGGACCCGCCGCCGCGTTCCGGCGTCGAGTCGGGGCTGGCGCCGGTCCTCGACTGGGCCGTCGAGCGGCTGCACGAGCCGTTGACCGTTCCGCAACTCGCGGGGCGAGCGGGCATGAGCCTGCGCACCTTCGGCAGGCACTTCGCACGCGAGACGGGCGTCACCCCGCTCGCCTGGCTCAACCGGCAGCGCCTCGCGAAGGCCCGCGAACTACTGGAGACCACCGATCTTTCCGTGGACGCCGTCGCACAGCGGAGCGGGCTCGGCGGCGGCGACCTGCTGCGCCAGCACTTCCACCGCCACCTCGGCAGCACACCGGCCGCGTACCGCCGCACTTTCCGCAGCGGTCCGCCCACCTGGTAGCCGCGGCCCGACCGCCCCGCCTGGGGAGCCGGGCGCCGGAGGCGGCCGCGGGCTTGGGGAGAGGGCGGTCCCAGGCCAACCGAACGGGAATGTCGGCGCCGTTTGTGATCATCAGGCCATGCACACGATGCCCCTTCCCGGCCTGCACACAGCGACCAGCGCAATCGAAGGACGACGGATCGCCTTCGACACCGGCGGCAGCGGTCCGCCCGTGCTGCTCCTGCATGGATTCCCGCAGACCCGCGTGACTTGGCGCGAGGTCGCGCCCCGCCTCATACGACGGTTCGAGGTCGTCTGCCCGGACCTTCCCGGGTACGGAGACAGCGACCGCCTCGCCAATGGTCCGGAAGGGTTTGCCAAGACCAGGGTCGCTGAGCACATGGTCGGCCTGATGCGCTCGCTCGGCCATGACCGCTTCGCCGTCGTCGGACACGACCGAGGTGCGCTCGTGGCCTTTCGCGCCGCACTGGACCACCCCGAGATCGTCAGCCACCTCGGTGTGCTCGATGTGCTTCCGACGGTTGACAACTGGGCCGCTCTGCACGGCGCCAACGGCGTGTTCGCGTTCCACCTGTACCTGCTTGCGCAGCCCAGCGACCTGCCCGAACGGATGATCGGCGCGGACCCGGACGCGTTCTTCGGCCACTTCCTCGACACCTGGACCAAACAAGCCGGCGCGATCCCGCCGGAAGTGCGGGCGCATTACCTTTCCGCCATGCGGCGCCCCGAGGTCATCCGCGCCGTCTGCGACGACTACCGTGCCAGCGCCTTCATCGACAGCGCCCATGACGAGGCGGACCAGAGGGCGGGGCATCGCCTGAAAATGCCGGTGCTGGCCGCATGGCAGGACCCCGGAGACACGCCGCTACCGTTCGACCCCGCCCAGATCTGGTCCACTTGGGCACACGACCTGCTCACCCTCGTCGAGCCATGCGGCCACTTCCTCCCCGAAGAACGCCCCCACCAGATCACCGACGCCATCACGGAGCTCGTCATCCGGTGATCATGGCTGTGTCCCGTAGGTCGATGAACGCGTCACGCAGGTACGCCACCACCGCGAGGACGGCCATGACCGCGCAGGGACCAGGGGTCCCGACATGCCGTAGAGTGAGACGACTTGGACCTACCACGCGCTGCTACTTCTCGGTGGCAGCGCTTTTGAGCGTTTACGGGCGGGACATGACTGACGACAGCGGATCAGCGGGCCGTGGCGGCTCGGGACCGCGCGACCGCGGAGGCCAGCGCTCCGGTGGCTACGGCGGCCAGGGCTCGGGACAGGGCGGCCGGTCCCGTACCGGTTTCGGCGGCGGCTCCGGCGAACGGGGCGGCTTCCGGGGACGCCCCCCTGGGCAGGGGGGCCGCCCCCGTGACGACCAGCGATCCGACCGCCGAGATGACCGCGGTGGCGACCGGCGCGACGACCGTAGGGACGACCGCCGCGACGACCGCGGCGGAGAACGGCGCGACGACCGCTCCGCCCCGCGTGGCGGGCAGGACCGCCGCGATGACCGGTGGGCTCCGCGCGGCGGGCAGGGCGGCGGGCGGCCTGACCGTCGTGACGACCGGTTCGGTGGTGGCCGCGATGACCGTTCCGGCGGACGGCCCGACCGTCGCGATGACCGTTCCGGCGGGCGGCCTGACCGCCGCGATGACCGGTTCGGTGGTGGCCGCGATGACCGTTCCGGCGGGCGGCCCGACCGCCGCGACGACCGCTCCGGCAGTGGCCGTGACGACCGTTCCGGCGGGCGCGGTGGTGAGCGCCGCTGGCAGGGCCGGGGTGATCGCCCGTTCCGGTCCGACGACCGGCGCGGCGGCCGTCCCGACCGTCCGCAGCGCGACCGCGACGAACCCCGCGACCCGCGCGACGTCGCTCCGCCGCTGCCCGAGGAGGTGCAGCCGCACCAGCTCGACGGCGAGGTCCGCGCCGAGCTGTCGACCCTGCCGAAGTCGCTGGCCGACGCCGTTGCCCGGCACCTGGTCATGGCGGGGGAGGTCGTGGAGGAGGACCCCGACCTCGCCTACCGCCACGCGGTCTACGCGCGCCGCAAGGCGTCGCGCGTGGGCGCCGTGCGCGAGGCGTCGGGTGTGGCCGCCTACAAGGTCGGCAAGTGGCAGGAGGCGCTGTCTGATCTGCGTGCGGCCCGGCGGTTGACGGGCAACAACTCCTATCTCGCGATCATGGCCGACTGCGAGCGGGGCCTCGGCCGGCCGGAGCGGGCACTGGAGCTCGCGCGGGGCCCTGAGGCGCAGCGGCTCGGCGGCGAGGACCGTGTCGAGCTCCGCATCGTCGCCTCCGGTGCGCGTCGCGACCTCGGCGAGCTGTCCGCCGCGCTGGCGGAGCTCCAGGGCCCGGAGCTGAAGGAGCGCAGGGCGCGGCCGTGGGTCGCCCGCCTGTTCTACGCCTACGCCGACGTCCTCGAAGAGCTGGGGCGTACGGTCGAGGCGCGCGAGTACTTCGCGAAGTCGTCCTCGGTCGACCGCGAGGGCGCCACGGACGCCGATGACCGCCTGGCCGAACTCGAAGGCGTGGAGATCGTCGACATCGGCGGCGACGTCGTGTGGAGCGACGCCGAGGACCCGGAGTTCGACGAGGACGACGACGAGGTCGACGAGGGCGGCATCCCCGGGGAGGCCGCGTCCGCGTCCTCCGATGAGCGGGCGCCCGAGCGGGACGCGCGGGCGCCCGACGACAGTGGGCGCCGCCGCCCCGATCCCGAGGACTGAGGGGCGCCGCAGCGCCGCATGAGTGCGGCCCCCGCCGGTGCGCGGGGGCCGCATTGTGCTGTGCGGACGGACGGACGGACGGGCGGCGGTGGTCGTCGCCCGCGCCTTTCCCTTTCCCCCGTCCTCCCTGAAGCGGCGACGCGCGGGCTGCCGCCGTCCCACCGCCGTTCCACCGCTGTCCCACCGGGGTCCGCCCTGGTGGACGCGGCGGGCGGCCCCTTGCCATGATCGAGTGTGCTCGTCATCCTCAGCGGCCTTCCCGCGACCGGCAAGACCACGATCGGGCGGCTCGCGGCGGCCGACATCGGCGCGGTGCATGTGCGGGTCGACACCATCGAGCAGGCCATCGTCCGGTCCGGGCTGGCCGAGCACCCGCTCGGCCCCGCCGGCTACACGGTCGGCCACGCCGTCGCCGGGGACATCCTCGCCCAGGGCCTGGATGTGATCGCGGAGTCGGTGAACCCGCTGCCCGTCACCCGATCGGCGTGGCGCGGCGTCGCGTGGTGGGCGGGTTCGGCGTTCGTCGAGGCGGAGGTGGTGTGCTCCGACCCGGTGGAGCACCGCCGCCGGGTGGACACGCGCGGCAGCGACGTCCCCGGCCTGGTTAAGCCGAGGTGGGAGGAGGTGCGCGACCGCGAGTACGCGCCGTGGACGGACGCGCGGCTGGTGCTCGACACCGCGCTGCACGGCCCCGCCGACTGCGCGGCGATGCTGCGCGGCGCCGTCGAGCAGGAGCGTGCGCGCGGCCGGGAACCGGGTGCTGGCTCCTCGGCGGCGGATCGGTGACACTGGATGCATGCCTGAGCTGCCCGAACTTCAGGTCTTGGCGGAGTTCCTCGGTGAGCGGGCCGTGGGCCGTGTGGTCGCGCGCGTCGACGTCTTGGCCGTGTCCGTCCTCAAGACCTACGACCCGCCGGTGGACGCGCTCGGCGGCCTCACCGTCACCGCCGTAGCCCGGCGCGGCAAGTTCCTGGACTTCGACGTCGACGGCCTGCACCTGATCGTGCACTTGGCGCGGGCGGGGTCGCTGCGCTGGCACGAGCGCGTGTCGGGCCGGGCACCGCGGCCGGGGAAGGGCCCGTTGGGGCTGCGCGTGTCCTTGGACGACGGCAGCGGCTTCGACCTCGCCGAGGCGGGCACCCAGAAGCGCATGGCGGTCTCCGTGGTGCGCAGCCCCGACGACGTGGAGGGGATCGCGTCGCTGGGCCCCGACCCGCTCGACCCGGGGTTCGACCGGGCCGGGTTCGCCGCGCTGGCGGCCGGCCGGCGCACCCGGATCAAGGGCCTGCTGCGCGACCAGAAGGTCATCGCCGGAGTCGGCAACGCCTACTCCGACGAGATCCTGCACGCGGCGCGCATCTCGCCGTTCGCCATCGCGGCCGACCTGTCGGCGGAGCAGGTCGACCGGCTGTTCGAGGCGACGCGCGGCGTCCTGTCGGCGGCGGTCGAACGGGCGCGCGGCGCCGATCCCGGTTCCCTCGCGAAGGAGAAGCGGGCGGGTTTCCGGGTCCACGGCAGGACGGGGCGGCAGTGCCCGGTGTGCGGCGACACCATCAGGGAGGTGTCGTACGCGGATTCCGCCCTCCAGTACTGTGCGACCTGCCAGACCGGCGGCAAGGCGCTGGCCGACCGCCGGATGTCCCGGCTGCTGAAGTAGCCCCCGGGGAGTAGCCCCTAGACGAGAGCGGAACGACCGGATGCGCGATGGGGAGACCACCGGGGCGGGCGGTCCGCCGCCGCTGAACGGCGCGGTCGTGCGCATCGGCGCGATGCCCGAACACCACGACTCGGTGGTGTGCCTGCTGTACTCGGGGCGCCGCCCGGTCCTGGTCCGGCACCGCGACCGCGCGTGGGAGTTCCCCGGCGGGCACACCGAGGAGGGCGAGGACGTCGACGCCACCGCGCGCAGGGAGGCGCGCGAGGAGGCCGGAGCGGAGTTGGGCGAGGTGCGCACGGTCGGGTTCTACGTCCTCGCGGGCGGACACACGACCGTGGTCACGCATGCGCAGGTGCGGGCGCTGCGCCCCTTGACCGGTGAGTTCGAGACCGTCGAGGTGCGCGCGTTCGACCGGCTCCCGGCCGACCTGTCGTGGGACGACGGGATCTACGCGCACCTGCTGCGGGAGAGCGGCCTCCCCGGCGCGCCGCCCTCCGGCAGCGGAGCCTGAGCTCAGCGGGCCCCGATGGCGCGCGTGTAGGTCGCCTCCCACCCGCCCGGCCGGTAGCCGAGGCGGGCGTTGACCGCCAGCATGGGGGCGTTGCGGACGTGGTTGTCGGTGTAGGCGCGGGTGAAACCCCGCTCGCGGGCGCGATGCAGCGCCGTGGTCTTCGCGTAGGTGGCGAGGCCGAGCCCCCGGTGCGCGCGCAGCGTGCCGGTGTAGGCGGAGCTGACGCGCGCGGTGGGTGTACCCGGCGCGTTCGGCGAACCGCCGTCCCGGGTCGTCCATCACCAACGCGTGGGCGGTGTCGGCCCCCAGGTCCCGAAGGTGGGCGTCGGCGGCGTCGAGGAGGGCGGCGCCGACCCCGGTGCGGCGGTGCTCGGCGGGCACCATGATTTCGATGATGCCTGTGCGGTGCTCCGCGGGTTGGACGGGGGCCCAGGCGCGCAGTGTGCCCGCGAACACGCCGCCGCGCTCGGCGACCATGCTGAGCAGCCGGGTGCCGGGGGCGGCGGCCTCGAACCGCCAGAGCGCGTATCCGGGTGTGGTGAGGGTGAACGGGATGACGTCGCGCCGCAGCGCGCACACGGCGTCGATGTCGGAGCGGGCGAACGCCCGGACGGTCGCCCCGGGGTGCGGGGCACTCGCGGGTGCGGGCTCCGACGCGCTCACAGGTCGATCCGGTAGGCGGCCTCGTCGGTGTGCGCGCGGTAGCCGAGCCAGGTGTTGATGGCGAGCATCGGGGCGTTGGTCGAGTCGTTGCCGGTGAACGCGTGCGTGTATCCCAAGTCGCGCGCCCGGTGCAGGACGTGGGTCTTGGCGTACTTGGTGATGCCCCGGCCGCGGAACTCGCGCAGGGTGCCGGTGAAGGCCGATCCGATGCGGCCGTCGCCCGACACGTTGATGCCGACGATGGCGGCGGGTGCGCCGTCGGAAACGGCCACGGTGCTCAGTTCGCGGTCCAGGATGGGGTCCGCCCACGAGGTCTGCTGCCAAGTCGCGTAGGGCACCTGGTCGAAGGGGAGGTCGCTCGGCTCGTCGGCCAGGGCGGCGGCCTCGATGGCGTGGATCGGGCGGGGGTCGTCGGCGAACTCGGCGTAGGGCCGGAGTTCGACACCGTCGGGGCGCGCGGGAACCGGTGGCAGCACGGACAGGTCGAGTACCTGGTGCCGGGCGACCGACACTTCGCGGTATCCGGCCTTCTCCGCGCGCCGGCGGCCGGCGGCGTCGGTGGTGAACGAGCGGATGGTGGTGGCGCCGACGGACACCAGGTGCTTCGTCGCCGTGTCGATGAGGGCGGTGCCGATGCCGCGTCCCCGCGCTTCGGCCAGCACCATGGTCAGGTGGAAGCCCTGCCCCGGGACCGACGTCTCCCATTCGAGGGCGGCGCGGGTGAATCCGACGACGCGGCCGTCGAGTTCGGCGACGAAGGACGCGCCTCGTTCGCCGGCGGGCGGGTTGTGGAAGCGCCAGCGCACCTGCTCCGGCGAGCTGATCAGATGCGGGGTGATGGCACTGCGCACGGTGTGGACAGCGGCGGAGTCGTCGGCGGTCGCGGGGCGGATGTCGAAGGTCATGGACGCTGACATTAGACATCCGCCCCGCGGATGTCAGGTGGTTATCGGCCCACGAGCCGGGTCGCCGTCCGGACGTCCGGGCTTGTGGCGGTGAGCGCCTCGACGAGGGCGGCCCCGGTGGCGTGCAGGTCGTCGTCCGTCATGGGCGCGAGCGCGTCGACGATGAACACGGCGCGTGTGGTGGCGCCGGTGAGGCGGGTGCGCACGCACTGGCGCCAGTTCCACCGGCGGCAGGTCACACCGAGGTCGTCGCGCCACACCACCTCCCCGGCGTTGGGGTGCTCCACGGCGGGCTCGCCCGCCTTGGTGATCTCGAAGGACTCGTCGCCGGTGGCGCGCACGAGGCGCAGCGGGCCCTCGTAGTGGTCGACGTCCTCTCCGCCGAGCGGCACGGCGTGGGCGACGGAGACGGCGTTGTACACGTCGGTGAGGCGGTCCACCCGGGGCAGCCCTTCCGCGACCCTGCGCAGCAGCGCTTCGACGCTGGTGCGGGTGCGCTGGGGTTTCGCGCCGAACGCGCGGAAGGCGTCGCGCCAGGACGCCACGTGGGGGTGCTCCTCGGGCGGGGTGGCGCCGAGGGACGCGCGGGCCTGCTCTTCGGCGGCGGCGAGGATCTTCTCGCTGGTGTCGTCGCTCGGGCCGGGGACGAGGCCCTCGGCGAGGACGAGCAGTGCGCGGTAGTCGGGCCGGAGCTCGAAGACGGCGTCGTCGACGGTCGCCCGGTCGAGCCAGCTGCGGGCGTCGGTGGTCATTGTTCCCCCTGGTGGTGGTGTTGGCGCGGATCGGGCGGCGCGGCCGGGGCCGCGGGCAGGTGCACGGTCATGAGGAACGCGCACGGCTCGTCGCCGGCGCACGCGTATCCGTGCGCGACGTCGGCGGCGTAGTGGGCGCTGGCGCCCTCGGGCAGTGCGTATTCGGTGCCGTCGACGGTGAGGGCCGTGGTGCCGGCGGTGACGGTGAGCGTCTCGTGCGTCCCGGCGGGGTGCGGCGCACTGCGGTGGTGCTCGCCGGGGCGCATGCGCCAGTCCCACAGCTCAAGCGGTGCCGGGCCGGGGGTGGTGAACAGGAGCCGGACCGTTCCGTCGGAGGCCCCGCGCCACAGGGGGTCGATCTCATCGGCGCGGACGACGTGGACGCCTGCGGACGGGGCGGACTCGACCAGCGCCGAGACCGGGACGGCGAGGGCGTCGGCGAGCCGGACCAGCGTGGTGAGATTCGGATTGCCGGTGCCGTTCTCCAGCGCGACCAGCGCCCCCTTGCTGACACCGGAGCGCTGTGCGAGGCGGTCCAGGGAGAGCCCCAACCGGGCGCGGGCGGCACGCACACTGCGGGCGACCGTGCGCACGGCCTCCTCCGACAACGCGGCACCCCTTTCGGTCGTTCCAATGACTTCCACGGTCGTTAGAACGACTGTACCGGAGGGTCGGGACCGGACGCGCCGCGCACGCGGGGCGCCCCCGGGCGCCGACGGATCCGGCTCAGCGCAGGTGCAGTCCGCCGTCGAGGGTGACGATCTGCCCGGTGACGTAGGAGTTGGCGAGCAGCGCCGACACCATGTCCGCGACGTCCTCCGGGCGTGCCGCCCGCCGCATCGGCGCCGACTCCGCCCACAGCGCGCGGGCCCCGGCCCAATCGAGGGTGAGCGGGGTGTCGACCAGCCCCGGGGCGACCGCGTTCACCCGGACCCCGGGGCCGAGGGAGGCGGCGAGCAGCAGTGTCACGTGGTTCAGCGCCGCCTTGGACGCCGCATAGGGGATGGACGCGCCCTTGGGGCGCACCCCCGCGTGGCTGGTGATGTTCACGATCGCCCCGCCGCCGTCGCGGTCGGACCGGGCGAGCGCGTCCGCGCATTCGGTGACCAGGGTCCACGGGGCGATCAGGTTGACCTCCAGCAGTTCCCGCCACTGTGCGGGCGGGGCCGCGGCCAGGTCGGCGTGCGCGACCGGACGACTGATCCCGGCGTTGTTCACCAGGACGTCGAGCCGGCCCCGCCAGCCGATCGCCGCGGCGGCGAGGGCGCGGGCCTGCCCTTCGTCGGCGAGGTCGGCCCGCAGGTACCGGCCGCCGATGGACGCCGCCAACGCGGTCCCCGACGCGACGCTGTCGCGGCTGTGTACGGCGACGGCGAACCCGTCGTCGGCCAGGCGGCGGGCGATGCCCGCCCCGATACCGGAGGCCGAACCGGTGACGAGGGCGACCGGACGGTCGGCGCGGGTCACGGGTTGTGGGGGCGTCCCGGTTGGTCGGCCGCGAGCCGGTCGAGCCAGTGGACGATGCCGCTGACGTTGCCCTCGACCCCGCTGAGGACGTCCATGACGGCCTGCGACTCCGCCGCGTCGGCGGGGGCCGGCGTGTAGCGGGACGTGACCTGGTCGCGGACCATGGCGATGGCGTGATCGAGGTCGCCGTCGGTTCCGTGCGCCTCGCGCACGGTCTCGACCCACACCCGGAGTTCCCGCTCGGCGCGGTCGATGGTCTCCGCCACGTCGGTGACCGCGCCGAAGTGGGAGAACATCAGGCGCTGCGGGTCGATTCCGGTGAACAGCCGCAGCGAGGCGAGTGCCGCGTCGAGGTCGAAGTCCGGCGGCGGGGTCGCCGGCCGGACGTCCCCGGTGTGCGGGTTGTACACGCCCAGGGCGTCGCCGACGTAGAGGTCGCCGGTGAGGGAGTCGACGAGGGCCATGTGGTGCTTGGCGTGGCCCGGCGCGTAATGGGAGACCAGGCGGCGCCCGCCGCCGAGGTCGACCTCGCCGGACTCGCCGACGGAGCGGATGCGCTCGGCCGCGGTGGGGTGCATGTCGCCGAACAGCACATCGAGGCGGTCGCCCCACACCATCCGGGCGCTGCGCATGAGCCGCTCGGGGTCTGCCAGATGCCGGGCGCCCCGCTCGTGCACGACGATCTCGGCGTTGGGGAACATCCCGGCGATGGCGCCGGTGCCGCCCGCGTGGTCGAGGTGGATGTGCGTGAGCACCACCGTTGCCAGGTCGGTGGGCTGCACCCCCAGGGACGCGATGCCGTCGCGCAGGGTCTCGGCCGAACCTGCCGTGCCCACCTCGATGACGCACGGGCGCTCGGACCGGATCAGGTAGCTCGACGTGATCCCCGGGCACCCCGCCATGAACGTGTCGATCGCGAAGATGTCCTCGCCCAGCGGCGCGATGCCGCCGACGGCCGATCTCGGGTCCGCCTGCTGCTCCACTGCTGCCCAACTCCTCCCGATCGCCGGTGGGCCTCTCGCCCACACCGGCTGAAATGCGAATCCGCGGGTTGTCCACAGACGGAATCTTCCGCCTTCCCCTGATCATGCCCGCCCGGCGATTCTAGGAAGTGCCCGAAACCGTCCGGCGCACGGAGCCCCCTTGAACACCGGCCGTCCGCCCGCCGAAGTTGGAAGGACCAGTCATGCCGAAGTCGTCCACAGCCCGCGTCCCCGCCTCCCGCGTCCCGTCGGCACCGGCACCGGCGCCCGCGCGCCCGGTGCGCAAGGCCCCGGCCGCGCCCGCCGCCGAGCGGCGCACCGCCGCCCGCGTCCACGACCCCAGCGGCCACCGCAACGAAGTCCTCCTCGCGGGCAGGGTCACCGCCGAGCCGGCGGTGCGCGAGCTGCCCAGCGGCGACCACCTCATCACCTGGCGCATTTCCATCACCCGGCCCACGGCCGAGCAGCGCCCCAACCAACCGGCCGACCCCATCACCTGCGTGAGCTTCCAGGCGATCATGGAGGAGGTCACCCGCGGCTGGCGCATCGGCGACACCGTCCAGATCAGCGGTTCGCTGCGGCGCCGGTTCTGGCGGTCGCCGTCCGGGTCCTCCAGCGTCATCGAGGTCGAGGTAAGGGCCGCGCAGCGGCTGGCCGACGCCGACCCTCCGCCCGGAGCCCCCGCCGGGCCGCCCCAACCGGCCGCCCCGCCGGATGGGCCGGGCCCAACCGATCACCAGCCCAGCTGAGCCAGGGCGGGTCCCGCGTCCGCCTGGTCCGCGCCGTCCCGCCCCGACCAGGCGGCCCCGCACAGGGCGCGCAGGCCGTCGAGCCGGTCGCCTGAGCCGGTGAGCTCCAACCGGCCGCCGCGCACCGTGGCGCGCCAGCCGCCGCAGTCGGCGCCGTCGGGCCCGGTGTGCACGCGGGGGTGCACGGTCCCCATCGCTGCGAGGTCCCACCCAAGGTAGGAAGGACGGTGCTGCGGTGCCGCGGCGATCAACCGCTCCGGGGTGGTCACACCCGAGAGCACCAGCAGGCTGGCCGCGCCGCGGCGGGTCGCGCCCTCGATGTCGGTGTCCAGGCGGTCGCCCACGACCAGGGGCCGCTTCGCCCCGGTGCGCAGCACCCCCTCTTCGTGCAGGGGCCGCATGGGCTTGCCGGCGACCAGCGGCTCCTGCCCGGTGGCCGTGGCGATCACCCGCGCGAACGAGCCGTTGGCCGGCATCACCCCGCGCGCCATGGGGGCCGTGGTGTCGCCGTTGGTCAGCACGAACAGCGCCCCCGCCGCCACCGCGAGCGCACCCTCGGCGATCAGGCTGTAGTCCAGGCGCGGGTGGTACCCCTGCACCACCGCCACCGGTTCCTCGCGGGCGATCGTCACCGGGCGCAGGCCCGCCGCGCGCACCGCCTGGCGCAGCCCGGTGTCGCCCACCACCAGCACGGGCGCGCCCGGGGCGAACCGTTCGGTGAGGAGCCGCGCGGCGGCCTGCGGCGAGGTCACCACGTCGCTCTCCTCGGCGGCCACGCCCATGCCGCTGAGGATCCCGGCGATCGCGGCGGGGGTGCGGGCGGCGTTGTTGGTGACGAACGCCACCCGCATCCCCGCAGCCCGCGCCTTGCCCACCGCCTCGGGGGCCGCGGGCACCGGCTCAGGGCCGATGTAGACCACCCCGTCGAGGTCGAGGAGCGCCGCGTCGTAGACCGTGTCGAGCGGTTCGTCGCACCCGGCCAGGACCGGTGCGCCGCTGCTGGAAGTGTGCTCAGTGCTGGAGGTGTGCTCAGTCATCGTGTGCGTGCGGCGGCCGTGGCGTCGCGCCCGCGGACCCGCCGCTGCCTTCCCCCGTCGATGTCGGTCTCGGTGCGTCCGGGCCCCGTCCCGTCCCGCTCGCGAGACCTCTCCGGCCGGGTCCGGTGCCCATGTCCAGTGCATCATCGCAGGCGCGGTGGCCTGGCGGCGGCCCCAGCCCACCCCGCGCCCGGGGGCGACGCCGCGCCTCCCAGCGGAGGCGAGGCCGCGTCCCGCGGGCCGGAGGTGGCACGGTCCCCAGCCTTGGGACGACGCCGCAGCCGCCACCACCGGGCCGCCGTCCCCCGCACCCCCGTGGACCACCACCCCCCGCCGGCAGACGACCGCGGTCGGGCCCGTAGTCGACTGGTCCGGTGTCAGCGCCGGGTGGTAGGAAGCGCGCATGACCAAGTCGCTGGATTTCCACGAATGCCTCTCCCACATCGATGCCCGCTCCGCTGCCCTGCGCACCGCCATTGCCGACGCTCCCGACCTCGGCGCCCGCGTTCCCGCATGCCCCGACTGGGCGCTGCGCGACCTTGTCGAACACCTCGGTGAGGTGCACCGGTCCTGGGCCGCCGTGGTCGTTGCGGGGCCCAGCGACACACCGCCGTCGGAGGCCGAGCTCGCCATCGGCTCCCCGGGCGACGACCTCATCGCATGGTCGGCCGAGTCGACCGGGCTCCTGCTGGCGGCCCTGCGCGAAACAGGCCCCGACCAGGGCTGCTGGGGGTGGTGGGGCGCTTCCGAGGCCCCACTGACGTCGGGATCGGTGGCCCGCCACCAGGTGCACGAGGCCGCGGTGCACGCCTACGACGCCCAGGAAGCCGCGGGGCGCCCCGCGGCCGTCCCCGAGGCGGTGGCCCTCGACGGTGTCGCCGAGTTCCTCACCGTCGTCCTCGGTGCCGCAGGGCCGTGGCCGCATCGGCCGGCCCGGATCGCCGTGCGCGCCGACACCGGACCGCAGTGGACCGTCGACCTCACCGCTGCGGGCGCCGCGGTCTCCAACGGCGCCGAGGGGGTCCCGGCCACCACCCTGCACGGCCCGGCGAGCGACCTCCTCCTCGCCCTCTACCGCCGCACTCCACTCGACCGTGTGCGGATCGAAGGCGACCGCGCCCTCGCCGAAGAGGTGCTGGCCTGGCCCGACATGGACTGATGGCGAGGGCCGCCCCCACCTCGCGCCGCACCCGTGCCCGGCGCCCCACCGCCCTGAGCAGCCGTCAAAACAAGGCGGGAAGGGGGTACTGCCTCGGCCCCGCCGTCCTTGGTGCTGCTTCTCCCCGCGGACCACCCGAAGGCCGTGCGGCGGCACGGCCTTCTCGCCGACACGGTCTCCCAGAACGCATCGGTCCGCCACGACGAGGAGACCCCGAGACCGAACAGATGAGGGCACCCCCGCGCCGACTCGACGGCACGGCCTGGGGTGTCAGGCCCCCTATGTGTCGTCGTCCGCGCGCAGCACCAGCCCGGTGCGGGGCTTCGGGCCGAAGGAGGTCGACTTGCGCGGTGTCAGCTCGCCCCCGGCGGTGATGGCGTAGACCTCGTCCACCGTCAACGGCGGTACGACCACCACGCTGTCGCGCGGCCCGGTGCGGGCGGCGGCCTCGCTCGGCGAGTCGTGCACCAGAACGGCCGAGTCCTCGGTGATCCCCCACGCCGGGAGGAGTACCCCGTCGAGTACCGCCGTGGGCAGCGTGCGCCACCGCGGCGAGTGGCCGGGCATCGCCGCGGCCAGCCGGTCCGGGCCGAACCCGTGCAGCAGCCACCACCGTCCGGCCCCGCCGAGCAGCAGTGCCGGTCCGTGTGCGGCGGCGTGCAGCCGCTCCACGGCGCCCTCGACCGAGCCCGGGTCGTCGGGCCCGCCGGGCAGCGCTTCGACGTCGGCGGTTTTTGCCGCGGCGCGCGCGGCCATCCGGGCGTCGAGGCCCGGCAGCACGCGGTGGATGGCACGCAGGTGCGGGGGAGAGGTGTCGGAGTCCACGAGCATGGCCAGCCCGTAGCCGGCCCACGGGTCGGCGCCGCCCAGTTCGCCGCGCAACCGCTGATACGCGGCGTAGCGGTGGTGGCCGTCGGCGATGAGCGCCGAGCGCCCGGCAAGGTCCGCGGCGATCGCGGCGTGCACCTCGGGGTCGGCGATCGCCCACAGGCGGTGCGTGGTGCCGTCGGCCGTCACCGCCTCGACCAGGAGTCCCCGCGCCGAATCCGCGGCCGTGTCGACCGCCTGTCCCGCGGCGCCCCGATCCGTGCCGGAGCCGCCCTGGTAGAGCAGGAAGATCGGTTCGAGGTTCGCCCGGGTCGCCGCCATCAGCGCCGCGCGGTCGGCCACCGGCGTGTCCGCGACGTCCTCGTGTGCGCGCACCACGCCGCCCGGGGTGCGGGGCAGCCGCAGCGCGCCGATCAGCCCGCGCTGGCGCTCACCGTCCAGGCCGGTCTGCTCGTAGACGTAGAGAACCGGTTCGGGGTCGCGCACCAGGACGCCGGTGGCGATCCAGCGGTGCAGGGTCGCCGCCGCGGTGCGGTAGCGGTCGGGGCCCGACAGCGCCGACATGCTCCCCGACGCCCCGTTCGCCGCAGGCGGCACCGTGAGCCGCACAGCGTTGCGCGGTTCGGCCTCGATCAGTGCGGCCAGCGCCGCGGCGTTGAGCATGTCGTAGGGCGGCGCGAGCGCCAACGCGATGTCGAACGGCGGCGCGGTGACCAGGTCACCCTCGTCGGCGTAGCGGAGACCGCGCAGCGGGGCGAGTTCGAGGACGTCCCCGCGCGGCGGCACGCCACCGGGCGGCGCCGGGCTCGGGGGCGGGGAGGGCAGGTCAGGCACTGGTGCGCCGCCCGGTCACAGCAGCTTGCGCAGGCGGAGCAGGTCGCTGAAGCTGGCGTCGAGCTTGACCCGACCCGAGAGCATGGCCTTGCCGAAGTCCAACCGGTCCTCGGCGAGCTCGATCAGGTCGTCGCTCGTGGTGGTGATGCGCACCTGCGCGCGGGCGCCCGGGGCGTCGACGGCGCGCGAAGTCACCTCCACGAGCCCCTTCAGGGTCAACCGCATGTCGAACACGGTCCGCAGGTCGGTCACCGTCACGCTCACCGTGCGCTCGACAACGTGCTTGCGCCGTCGAGCCTCATCGATGTCCGTGATCCGGTCCGACACCTTGTCGATCGCTGAACGGCATTCCTCAACGCTGGCCATGGGACCAATGATGCCTTAGCGGGGCCGGTACCGGCCCCGCTAAGGCAACCGCCACCCATCTGTCCGGGTCGCCGCCGGACCGGTCGCGGCGGCGCGCACGACACCGCCGACCCGGCGACTTGGGCCCCACCGGCGCGTCGTTGCCGGTAGCGTTCATAGCCGATGACGCCGACGCTTACGTCGGCCGCGGCACACGGGATTCCACGAGGAGTACTTCACATGGTCGTCGACGCGGTACGCGCCTACCTCGACGCCGCGAGCGGGTTCACGGAGCTGACCCGCAAGCGCGCCGTCTCGGCGGCCAAGACCCTGATCAAGGAGGGCGACGAACGCTCGGGCGGCGCGATCACCCCTGCCGCGGGTACGGCGCGGTCCGCTGCGGAGACCGTGGAGTCCTCGGCCCGCAACACCCGCGTGGGGACCAGCATCCAGAGCCTCGCCGCCGACCTCATCGAGACCAGCCGGAACAACCGCTCAGCGCTGCGCGCCCTGGTCGAGGGGGAGGTCGAGCGCGTGCTCGCCCGCCTCGACCTGGTCCGGCGCGAAGACCACGAGCGCCTGGTCCGGCGGGTCGCCGAGCTCGAACGCCGGCTCGCCTCCCAGGCGGCCGTGCAGCGGGTACGCCGGAGCGAGTCGGCGGCCGGTCCGGGGGACCCCACGGTCCCGGCGTCCGCCGGAGCGGTCGCCGACACCGCCCAGGTCGCCGCCGCGTCGGCCCCGACGGCAGTGGTCGCGGAGTCCCTCGACGCGGCCCCCGCGGTTCCGCCGGCCGACGACACCGGCCCTCCCGGCACGGGGCGCCCCGAGACCGCCGAAGTCCTTGAGGTGCCGGATCCGCCCGAGACGGCCGACGCGCCCGACGTCCCCGAGGGTTCGGAACGGGACGCCGCGCCCGGCACCGACCTCGCAGGCGCTGTCGGTCCCGACCCCGCGGCCGACCCCGGGCCCGCCGCGGCGCCCAACCGCGGCACCCAGGCGAAGACCGCCGCCAAGGGGCCCGAGGCGAAGTCGGCGGCAACGATGCCCGAGGAGCACGAGGAGCCCAAGGAGTCCGAGGGGAGGACCGCGGCCAAGCGGAGCGAGGCGAAGCCCGCCGCCAAGGCCGGTGGGAAGGGCGCCCAGGCCAAGGCGACCGCGTCGAAGAGCGGTTCCGGAAAGGGCACCACCGGCAAGGGCGCCGCGCGGCGCCCCTCCGCCAAGAGCGGCAAGACCGGCCGGTCCGGCGCCAGGAACACCGCCAAGGGAGACGAGGCGTGAGCCCCGCCGACGGGCCCGCGGAACCCGCCGAGGCCGCACTGGCGGACCAGGCCGTCGACAGCGTCCGCGAACGGCTCGCCGCGCTGGACGACCTGCCCACGGTCGAGCACGTCGCCGTCTTCGAGCAGGTGCACGGCGACCTCTCCGCGGTGCTGAACAGCCTGGACTCACCGAGCAACCCCGGATAGGCGGCCCACCCACCATGGCCCGACGCAACCGGTTGGACGCCGAGCTCGTCCGCAGGGGGCACGCACGATCACGCGGGCACGCCGCCGAACTCATCGACGGCGGGTACGTGAGCGTCAACGGGACGCGCGCCACCAAGGCCGCCACCCAGGTCGGCACCGACCAGGCCGTCGTGGTCAAACCGCCCGACGACGACCCCGGCTACGTCTCGCGCGGCGCGCACAAGCTCGTCGGCGCGCTCGACTCGTTCGGGATCGACCCCAAGGGCCGCCGCTGCCTCGACGCCGGGGCGTCCACCGGTGGATTCACCGACGTGCTGCTGCGGCGCGGCGCCGCCGAGGTCGTGGCCGTCGACGTCGGCTATGGCCAGTTGGCGTGGCCCCTGCGCAGCGATGAGCGGGTGCGGGTGCTGGAGCGCCACAACGTCCGCGAACTCGTCCCCGAGCAGGTCGGCGACCCGCCGCCCGACCTGGTGGTGGGCGACCTCTCGTTCATCTCGCTGACCCTGGTCCTGCCCGCGCTGGTGCGCTGCTCCGACCCCGCCGCCGACTTCGTGATGATGGTGAAGCCGCAGTTCGAGGTCGGCAAGGACCGGGTGGGGGCGGGCGGCGTGGTCCGCGACCCCGAGCTGCGCGCCGAGGCGGTGCGCACCGTTGCCGCCGGCGCCCGCACCCTGGGCCTGGGCGTATCCGACGTCGCGGCGAGCCCGCTGCCGGGCCCGTCGGGGAACGTCGAGTACTTCCTGTGGCTCCGCAACGACGCCCCGCCCCTGGAAGAGGCCGCCCTCACCGAGGCCATCACCCGGGGCCCCCAGTAGCGGAAACCCCGGCCGCGTGCCGATGGAGCACGCGGGACGGCGGCGCCACCGTGCGCCGGCGGCCCAGCCGGGGCCGTACTCCGAGTGGGCGCGGGGCCCCGAGGGCGCGGCACGCGTGCGCAGGGGACACCGGCCACGCCCCGGGCGGCCCGCTCAGCCCCGGCTCCAGTCGTCCGACCCGGTCCGGCCTTAGTCCCCGGTCAACCCCGGCCGCAGTCGTCCGGCCAGGTCCAGTCCTTGCGCCGTGAACCGGGACGCGGGCCCGCCTGCGCGGGGCAGTACCGGCCCGCGTCCACCGACCCGTACGGGGAACCGCGCGACCCGGATGGGGGACGCGGCCGCCTCCCGCCGCAGCCGCTGCTACACGGTCGATCCGGGGATCGCCGCGACCAGACCGCCGTCGATGACCAGGTCCTGCCCGTTGACGTAGGACGCCTCATCGGACGCGAGGAAGGCGACCGCGTCGGCGACATCCTCAGCGGTACCGAGACGCCCGCCGACCACCTGGGCGATGACGGCGTCCTGCGCTTCGGGGGTGATGGCGTCGTGGAACATCGGGGTCTCGATGTAGCCGGGGCTCACGGAGTTGACCCGCACCCCCTTGGGCCCCAATTCCGCGGCGAGGGTGCGCGACAGGCTGTGCACCGCGGCCTTCGTCGCCGAGTAGAGCGACGCGTTGGCCATGCCGCGGTGCAGCGTCCACGACGCGTTGATGACGATCGCCGCGTTGTCGGACAGCAGCGGGACGGCCTGCTGGATGGTGAAGAAGACGCCCTTGAAGTTGATGTCCACGAGGCGGTCGAACTCGTACTCGGGGATGTCGTTGTACGGCTGGAACGAGGCGACGCCCGCGTTGGCGAAGACCACGTCCAGCCGCCCGAACCGGTTCCGGATGGCGGCCGTCAGCACGTCGAGGTCGGCGAGTTTCGACACGTCGCTGCGCACCGCGAGGACGCGGTCCCCGCCGTCCAGCTCCTCGACCGCGGCGTCCAACCGGGCCTTGTCGCGCCCGGTGATGACCACCTGCGCGCCTTCGGCGAGCAGCCGCCGCGCGGCCGCCAGCCCCATTCCGCTGGTGCCGCCCGTGATGAGGGCGATCTTGTCGTTGAACCGGGAGTCATTGGTGTTGTGCTTCATGGGATTCAGCGTCACAGCAGGCGAGCGGCGCGAACAGGGCGCGGATATCAGGGGTGTGACACCACCACCCTGGGGGCGTGAACAGCTCGGAGCGGTGCTGTGCGGGTGGCCGAACCGGGGCGGCGTTGTTTGGGGGGGGTTGGCCGGACGGGGGAGCCCTTTTCGACCGGGCGATCGGACCAGAGCGGCACTCTTGGTGATGTGACCGCATCGGAAAGCGCGGCGGGGCAGAGTGCGGCGCAGCGGGGGTTGGATCGCCGAGACCCATGGGGACGGGGCGGGACCGCGAGGCGGCTGCGCAGCAGCGACCGCCGAAGGACGTCCCCACGGCCGGGATCCGGACCCGGACCCCAACAGCCTGGGCGGCACCGCCACCTTCGGGATGGTCAGGTCGGGTCGGCGAGCCGGACGCTCAGCAGCCTTTCGAGCCGGTCCCCGGTGCCCGTCTCAGGGCGCGGGTTGTGCAATTCCAGGTGCCAGTCCGGGCGGTCGGCCACCGACAAGGTCGTCTTGTCGAAGACCAGGTCACCGACCTCGGGGTGGCGCACCGCCTTCACAGCCTGCGTGTGGGCGCCCACGTCGTGGCGCGCCCACATCTCGGCGAAATCAGAGCTCACAGCGCTGAGATACTCGACCACCTGGTCGAAGCCGGGGTCGTCCGGGGCATGCGCCGCGTCGGCGCGGAACGCGGCGACGACTTCGGGCGCGACCGACGCCCAATGGATGTGCATGGCGCGATACCGCGCGTTGGTGAAGAACGTGATCAGGCAGTTGTGGTCGGAATCGTCGAATCCGAACACGGCCTGTGCCGCGTCGTTGGTCGCGATGAGGTTCCAGTACGGATCCCGAAGCAGGGCGGGGCGCGGCGCCCACGCGTCGAGCAGGTGCCGAAGCTCCGGCGTGACCGTGGCATCGCGCACCGCGCCAGATCGCGGCGGGTTGAGACCGGCGAGCACGTACATGTGCGCGCGCTCGGCGTCGCTGAGGCGCAGAGTCCCGCTGATCGCGTCGAGCACCTCGACCGAGACGTTGATGTCGCGTCCCTGCTCAAGCCAGGTGTACCAGGACACCCCGACCCCGGCCAGGGCGGCGACCTCCTCACGGCGCAACCCCGGCGTCCGCCGACGCCCGCCGGCGGGCATGCCGACGTCCTCGGGCGTGAGCCGCGCCCGCCGGGTCCGCAGGAAGTCGCGAAGCTGCTCGCGTCGGCGCCGCGCCACCGCACGGGATTCGCTGGTCATAAGCGCCATGGTAACCACGCCCCACACGACCAACCCGTGCGAGGTCAGGCCACCCACTCACCCCATCGCGCCCCCACGAAGCCCAACCCACCCAACAAACCACCCCAGCCACCCCCGCGCGCGGGGAGCACGCAAGTCGGCGGTACCGGTCGCGCAGGCTCGCGGGTCCATCCCCGCGTGCGCGGGGAGCACGTCGCGCACGTGGTCGACCCATGCACGAGGGCGGGTCCATCCCCGCGTGCGCGGGGAGCACGTGTAGACCCGCCAGGGCGATTCCCCTTCGCCGGGTCCATCCCCGCGTGCGCGGGGAGCACGCACGCTGCGGATGGAACGCGCGGCCTCCGACGGGTCCATCCCCGCGTGCGCGGGGAGCACCCTCTACCTCTACCTCGGTGATGGTGTGCTCCGGGTCCATCCCCGCGTGCGCGGGGAGCACAATCCGGTGTGCCGATCGCAACTGAGGCCGCCGGGTCCATCCCCGCGTGTGATGTGACGGGGCAAGGGGCGGCGGTCCGCGTGATCGTCGCCCTTTCGCATGTCAGCCACTATGCCGCTGACCTGCGGTCCTGCGGATTCGAGGGCGGTGTGGTCCTGCTGGTGTCGCATCCGTGGGCACCCGTAGACGGCCGTACTCGTCCGTTACGGGCCACGTGCGGGCCGGATCCGGGGCCGGTGGGCTGGGCTGATGCGGGTGTGCAGCGGCGGGCAGGCTCCGGCACGGTGCGGCTCGATGCCGTGCCGGGGCGGTCCCGCGCTGGGGAGGGTGGACGGATCTGGGCGCGGGAGCGGCGCACGGCGGGAGATCGGGGGCTGCAAGCTGGTCGGCGAGTAGGGGCCCCTTGGGCTCCACCGCGTCTCGTCCCTACGGCCCCCGATCTTCGGGTCCCGCCGTGCGGTGCGCACGTGTACAGATCCGGCCACCCGGCCCTTCACTGCGAACCCTCGTCCTCGGGGCCGGCGCCGGGAACGCCGATACCGTCGAACACACCGCTCTCGCTGATGATCTTGTTGCCGCGCGTGCGGTCCAACTGGGAGTGCAGCGGGTGGTCCTGACGCTCGGTATCCCAGACGCCGACCCGCCCGTCCGGCAGGATTTTCGTGCGCACCTTGCGGTTGATGATCCGCCCGGCTCTGCGCCCGGCCTTGCGGGCGCGGTCGCGTTCGGCATCATCGGCGCACGCCAGTACGACGGCGCCCGTGTGCCGCAGCTCGGATGCGATCTGCTCGGCGTGCTCGGCGATGCGACGCGCCTCGACGCGGGCGCGCGCCTTCGCGCTGGCGGCGGTTCCGATCGGGCGGACGTTGTCCTCGGCCATGGTCGCTGATGCTACCGGGGACGCTGGGACGCTACGGGCGACCGTGTGAGTGATGCCGGTCGACCTCGCCACGCCGCTACGGAACCAGGCGCACGCCTGACCGGTGCGCGGGTGACCTGACCGGCGGGACAAGCGTCTACCTCCGCGCTGCGCGCGTCCGGGGCGCCCGTGCAGCCGACGTGAGGCGGGCGGCGCGACGCGGCCCCGCGCGAGCACGGCCGACGAAGGAGGCCGCGCGCAGTGCGGTAGCCGCTAGGAGCGCTGTCCGCCGTGCCTTCGCGCTGACGTTTCAGCCCCGGCCGCGCGTAGCGCGGCCGGGGCTCTTGATCCTGTAGGGAAAGTTCTCACCGCAGCATCGGCCATGCTGCCGCCCCTGTGCCGGGGACGGCTGGGCGGGAACTACCGCGCTTCGGCTCGCACGTGGTGCAGGAACGCCGCCCACTCCTCGGCGCCGAACGTGAGGTATCCCGCGTCCCTGTGCTTCGTGTCCCGGACGTCGGCCATGGTCGGGGACTCCCGAACCTCAACGCAGTTGGAACCGTTGGGGGAGTAACTAGAGGTATACCAATCACGCATAGAGGTCCTTCAGTGCTGCAAGCGAGAGATCAAACGGCAAGGATGCCGCCAATGCCGCCGTGAACAGGCTGCTAACACGCTCGTGGGTGTCAGAATTCAAGGTCACACTACCGTCCGCGTAATCGCTGGTGATCACCAGCTCCCCGCTCCTCAAGCGAAACAGCATGACCGGCGACGTGGGAACGATCAGTATGGAACCAGTCGGCACCACGTGAAGCACGACCCTGCCGGTGTCGACCCATTCCACGAGGTGCCGAGCTTGCTGCTTGACCACGGCGCTGGGAAGCCCGGTCAAGGCGGACAACGGAAACACAGCGGTCACACTCAGGTTGGGAAGTTCGTTGAGTCGCTCGCACCTCAGCTTGGTGAGCCGGTCCAGCTCTTCAGGAACTGCTAGCGGCTGACCCGCCGAGAAGACGAAGCGTGCGTACGCCTCGCACTGAAGGTACCCAGGCACCAGGGACGGCGCCGCGATAGAGAGCTGCCGCGCGCCTCGTTCGATCGCGTCGAGGTCGCGTGCCCACTCGGGAAGCCCGGTACCGACCGTGGAGCGGCGCCACGCGGTGAACAGCTCACCGTTGGCTCCCAAGGCAGCGTCCAACCGCTCCGCGTTGTCCCGTTTTGGCAACGAACCACCGTTCTCCCAGCGGTTGACGCTGGAATGTGCGGTGCCACTCCGCGCGGACAACTGGAGCTGGGTGAACCCTGCCAAGTCGCGAAACCTGGTGAGAGCTTCAGAGAAAAGAGTTGGGGTCACGCCTCATACGGTAGCAATGAGCACTCAAAACCGTACAGCAAATTCCAAAATAGCTGCGGACACTATGGGATCGCCGCGCCTGTCTCCAACCTGGGCTTATGGACAGCGATCCCAGCACCACATGCGCAAGCCCTCAGAAACTCCGCAGCCACCCGCGTCGTAGACCTCGTGCCTTCCTCGGCAACGAAGCAGAAGCCCAGAGGATTGAACATGAGTCCCCCGGCTGGCGCTGCGTGTGGCTTCCGCGCCATGGCGAGTTCCTCGCGTTCTTGGACGTGGACATGGCCGACGGCGGGACGAAACCGTCGGTGCGGGGGCCGACAGCAGACCGGGTGTTTTCCGAGATCCGGTCCCACTCGGATCTGCGCGGCGTCATCCGTGCGTACCTGGCCGCGCGGGAGGTGACGGCGTGATGGTTGAGCGTCCGGTGTCGCCGCGCCACCCCTTCCCCGCGTTCGCGCGTGAGTTCGGTCCGCGCGGGTGGAACGTCTTCTGCATCACCGATTCCGACCGTGCGGTCGTGGTCCACGGGGTGTTCTGCGCGTCGCTGCCGATGCTGTGCCCGGACGGGCGCGGGCTGGTCGTGCACGTGCGCACCACGCCGGAGGCGTTCGGGAACTTGATGCGTGAGCACGCGGCGGTTCTGGATCGCCACACGAAGACGTGCGAGTTGTGCGCGGGCGTGCTCGACGGTGCGGTCCGCCGGGCGCTGGCTTCCTTGTAGCCCTTCCTGCCGTGTCGCCGCCCTGCCTGCTCCGTGCGCCTGCGGGGGCCGCACGACCCGGTCCGGGGACCCCGACCCGAAGGGACGAGTTCTGTTCGTCATGGCCAGAGCGCGCGGCCCGCCGCCCTCGCCTGTTCGCTTCCCCCTAGCACTCCGGGCCGCACGAGCCCGCAACCCCGAAGGAACCGCATGTTCACGTTCATCCGTGCCGGACTGCTGGCCGCAACCCTCACCACCGCCGTAGCACTCACCGCCGCCGCGCCCGCCGCTGCCGAGACTGCCGCATCGGGCGGTCACTGCTGGCAGCACTACTGCATCACCAGCGGTTGATCCCGCAGACGTGATCGCATGAGCGCCGCTCGGACCCGCACCCGGCAACCCCGTGTGCGGGTCCGGGCGGCCCCCCGCGCCCCCTGAACCGTCCGGCTCCGCAGGCGGGGCGGAGCCGGACACCCCCATACCGAAGGTGACCATGGCCCCCGACACTGAACCGGCGCCGATTGCCGACCCCTACGCGTGTGCTGAGGATGAGCCGCTTCGTCCCGGCTGGACCGCGCGCGCCATCGTGCGGCTGGCCAACTACGCCGCCACCCACTACCGCTACGCCACCCCCCTGCCCTGGGGCGAGCGCCGCGACATCGCGTGGTCGGCCATCGCCGAACACCTCTACGCGGCGGCCGAACCCCCCGACATCTGGGACCTCATCCGCGCCGGGTGGAATGCCATCACCGCCCACACCCGCAAGCACCGCGCGTTCCACGGCCAGACCGAGCACGGGGCGGCGCCGCAGTTCCACCGGTACTGGATGCTCGCCTCCTCCCCCACCGGCAGTCCTGAGGAGCGCGTCGTGGAACGCCTCGCCCTGGACCAGATCTGGGCCGCCCTGTCCCCCCGCCAGCAGGAACTCATCAGCGCGCTGTACTACCACGAGGACTACACCCGCGCGGCTGCGTCGCTGGGTCTGCCGGTGTCCAGCTTCTACTCGATGATCTCGCGCGCCCGCCGCGCCTTCACCGCGTTGTGGCACGAGCACGAGACCCCGACCAGGGCGTGGGGCAACGATGTGCGCAGCGGCAGACCCCGCCACAAGCACGTCACCACCACCGCCATACGCCAGCGCACCCGCAGTCGTGCCCAGCGCCCCGACCCCGGCCCCGGCTACCGGGCGCGGCGCGACATCGGCATCACCGACACCCGACTCCGCGCCCGCTACGACAACGGCGCCACCATCACCGAACTCGCACGCGAGTACGGCATGGGGTGGGCCTCCATCCAGAACCGCATCACCAACCCGAAGAGCTGAGCGCCACGTGTGCTGGCCCCTGGGACGTCGGCGTTCCGGGGGCTCCGCCGTGTCCGGGCGGGGACGCGCACCCGAATGTGGATAGTTTGCGCATTTCAGACATTCGCCGAATTCGTCCTGCCGATTCGTTGCCTCCCGGTGGTCGCTGAACGCAAACTCTGTGCACGGCGGCCGGGGTTGGCCGCTCCCCGGTTTGCGGAGGTGGCGGGATGCGGGCGCACGGACGCGTGCTCGAAGCGGTATCCGCGCAAAGATTGACCGTGCACATCTCCGTTTCTGTTCCATGCTCGTACTAGAACGTGTTTTCGACGGTGCGGGAGGTGCGGGCGTGACGGAAACCGAACTGTCCCCCGGTATGCGGGCGATGCACGATCGGGTCTCAGGGGCGGATTACCCGGCGTGGCGTCGCCAGGTCGAACGCGTCCGTTTCTGCGCGCGTCCGGTGCGGGTGACGGGTCGCGCTTCGGCGGTGGACACGTCCACGGGTGAGATTGCTGCGTCGTTCTCGTCGTCGTCTCAGCCGGACGGGACTCTGCTGATCGCGTGCGGGGACCGGCGCGCCTCCGTCTGCGCGTCGTGTGCGGAGACGTATCGCCGCGACATGTGGCATGTCGTCGTGAGCGGTCTCCAGGGGCGGTCTACGGCGACCTCGTCGGGCACCCATGCGGGCGCGCGGGCGGACACAGCGGGCTCCGTCGTGCCCTCCTCCGTCGAGTCGCACCCGAGGCTGTTCGTGACGCTGACGGCTCCGTCCTTCGGGCCGGTGCATTCAGCGCGTGGCGGAGCGGCCTGCCGTCCGCGCTCCGGGAGGAGCAGAACGTGTGCGCATGGGCGGCCGGCGGGCTGCGGCCTGGTCCACGACACCGCTCACCCCGTGGTGGGGACCCCGCTGTGCGCGGATTGCTATGACTACGCGGGCGCGGTGCTGTGGAACTCCCACGCGGGCGAGTTGTGGCGGCGGACCCGGATCGGGATCGATCGCGCGTTGGCGCCGCTGGCCTCGGCCGCGACCGGGGACCACGTGACTGCCTCGGGCCTGCGCGACCTCCTCCGCGTCTCCTACGTGAAAGTCAGTGAGTTCCAACGCCGGGGGTTGGTGCATCTGCACCTGGTGATCCGCCTGGACGGCGCCGACTGCAACGGCGGGATCGTTGCGCCTGCCTCGTGGGCGACGGCGGGCCTGCTCTCCTCGGCGGTGCGGCGCGCGGTGGACACGGCGTCGGTAGCCCTGCCCTCACCGGATGGCAGACTTCGGGTCGCCCAGTGGGGAAGCCAGTTCGACGTTTCCGACGTGAGCGCGGGCGGCCCTGCGGGTGACACGCGCCGCGTAGCGGCCTACCTCGCGAAGTACGCGACGAAAACCGCGTCGGACAGTGCGGGGGCCTCGGGGGCGCTCGCCTCGCGCTTCCGCACGCTCCACCGCACCTGGCTGCGCCGCAAGATCGGCCGCCACCTCGCGACCATGGTCGAAACGGCGTGGGACCTGGGCGGACGCCGGGACCTGGAACACCTGAAACTCCGGTCCTGGGCGCACACGCTCGGCTACCGGGGCCACTTCGCCACCAAATCGCGCCGGTACTCGGTCACCCTGGGTGCGCTGCGGGCCGCGCGCCGCACCTGGCGCGCCGAACAGGGTGCGGCCTCCGGGGCGACCGACGTGTGGGCCTCGGCGCGGGGCTCCGGCGCGGACGTGGTGGGCGACTTCTCCTATGCCGGGCGGGGCTACACCCACGCTACGGATGCCGATCTTGCGCGGATGATGGCACGTGAGTATGAGGTCGCCCTTCATGAGTACCGCGACCTTCTGCACCGCGAAGCCGAAATGGCCGAATGGTGCCCGCTCCCTGATGAATAGCGCGGCAGCACAAAGAAGAACGACGCGCGTAGCGCGACCAGTCCAATCCCCCACTCACATTTCCCATTCCCGCAAACGGGATGGATGGAACAGAGATAAGGCGCGTAGCGCTTCCTTTGTCGCTCGCGTCAGCGGCGAATAGGGGCGGCGGCCGGGGTTTGTGGATGGCCCCGCCGGGCGCCGGAAGTCAAGCTAATTCGAGAATTCGCGTTCGGTTGGGGCGGCCGGTTGCGGACACGATTCGACACAATCGGCGGGTGGCCCGTGGGTGGCCCGTGGACTGGATCGGGACAGGTGCGGCAGTGGCACAGCAACAGGTCATGACGATCTCTGAGATGGCGCAAGAACTACGCTTCGACCGGGCGACGGTGTACCGGTGGGTGCGGGCAGGAAACGGCCCGACCGCGTTTAAATCGCCTGGTGGGCGCATTCGGATTCACCGGTCCGATTTCATAGAATGGGCGTGTACGAACGGATTCCCAATCAAGGGCGGTCGCTGATGCCGGGTGGACAGGATATTCAATTCTGGGAGATCCGTAAACGCGCGGGTCGCAGTAAGCCGTTTGAACTGCGGTGGCGTATCGACCAGACACAGAAATCACGGTCGTTCCTCACCAAGGAACTCGCGCGCAACCACGAAACCGCGCTACGGGCGGCGGCGCGGGCCGGTGATGTGTTCTCGCTGTCCTCGGGCGAACCGCTGGCGTGGGAACGGGGTACGGAGTCCTTCTACGGCCACGCGGTGGCCTACGCGCGCCACGCCTGGGGACTCACCGACTCCGGCAACACCCGCCGCACGATCGCGGACAACACCGCGCGGTTGATCCTTGCGGCGGTCGATGACAAAGCGGTCAAGCGCGCTCCGTCCCCCGCGTCCCTGCGTGAGGTGCGCTCGGCCCTGGTGTCCTTCGCGCTGTCCTTCGACACCGACACCACGGCCAACCGTCCTGAGGACCGGGTCACGGCGCGTCCCTGCCCCGATGCGCGAACGGCGGCCCTGCTGACCTGGGCCGAACAGGTATCCCGTCCAGTCTCGGACTTCTCCGGGGCAGAGGCGGTGCGGGCGCTGCTGGATCGCGCCTGCCTGCGTATCGACGGAACCGGCGCCTCGGCTGCGGGCACGATCCGGCGTCGGCGCGGGGTCCTGCTCGCCGTACTCGACCACGCCGTGGCACGCGGGCTGCTCGCCACCAACCCCATGGCGGGCCTCAAGGTGCGGCGCGCGCGGGTCTCCGATGCCGTCAACCCCCGCACCGTGCCGGACACGGCGCAATCGTCCCGGCTGATCACCGCCGTTGCCGACAGCACCAACCCCACCGACCGGTACTTGGCGGCGTTCTTCGTCCTGGCCTACCTGGCAGGCACCCGCCCCGGCGAGACACGGGCCGTGGCGCGCGGGGACATCACCTGGCCTGAGCACATCACCCATACCGACGCCGTACCGGGCTGGGGCCTGCTCACCGCTGCGGGCTCACGTACTGAGGTGGGCGCCTCCTACACCGACGCCGGGTCGGCCGGTGAGTCACGCGAACTGAAACAGCGCGCGACCGGGGACGTGCGCCGGATCCCGCTTCCCCCCGAAGCCGTCGCCGTGCTGCGCTGGCACCTGGCGGAATTCGGTACCGCGCCGGACGGGCGCCTCTTCTGGCACCTGAGCGCGACCGACGCCTTCGCGACGTTGCCGGGCAAGGTGTACCGGCGCGCGTGGAAGCGGGCGCGCGCTGCGGTCCTCACCGACGCTGAGCGGGCCGCACGCCTGGCAGAGCGACCCTACGACCTGCGCCACGCGTGCGCGTCCCTGCTGATCAACCTCGGCGTTCCCGCGCCCGATGTGGCCTACCGGCTCGGGCACTCGGTAGAGGTCCTGCTGACGACCTATACGCACTGGTTCACCTCCCAGACGCACGCCTCCAACAAGATCATTGACCAGGCACTTTCCGAGATCGGGCCTGTCACGGGCCAACTCCTCGAAAACGACGCTGAAACCGAGGAAAACACCAGGTCAGACGGCCATGACACCTGAAGGGACACATCCCCGCGTGCGCGGGGAGCACACCGGGCAGACCGACGCAGCGAGACGGCAAGCGGATGGTCATCGGGTCCATCCCCGCGTGCGCGGGGAGCACACCCTGCTGGGGGCGGTTCTCGGGTGCGTGCAGGGTCCATCCCCGCGTGCGCGGGGAGCACTCTTGCTGACCTCGAAGGTTACCGCGTGGTACCCCCGATTCTGACCACTTCTCGAAAAACGGAAAGGCGAATCTATTCCACATAAATCGCCCGAACAACCACAAGGAACCGAGGGCTTCACTTTTCTGGGAAAGCGCAGAATCCCAGGGTGGTACGTATACCGGCCGTCCTAGGAGGCGACTCCGGCTCGCAGGGCGGCCTTGTCCGCTGTCGGCATCCGGTTCCCAAAAAAGCAGCACCGACGGTGAGCAGGGCCCGGGCGTCGGTTGTACCGAGCGGGGTGCACGGTGGGGAAAAGCGGCTCCAACGGCGGCAGGGGCCGGGCTCGGTTGTTTCGGCTGAGGTGTGCGGGGGTCGGGGTGGGCGACGGGGCAGCGAAGGCCGGTGGTGGGCCGGGGCGCGCTGTCGAAGGCGGCGTTCCTTGGGGCCTCCCACGCGTACCCGCGTCCCTGCGTAGCGGAAAGCACTGCTATCTGCGCATAGCGCCACCCGCGGAGGGTGATTCGGGGTGTATGCCCCTTTTGGTCGCGTGTTTCGCAGCGACTGGGTGCCAATTCGGGCCCTGTGTCAAGATCATGTCCATAATGCGGACGAAGGGCCGGGCTGGGTCCTCCTTGCGCGCCCGGATTGCTGCGTGATGTCCGTTTTTCGCGGGTGGTGCGGGCCTGAGGAGTGGCGGGGTCGCCATCCAGGTGTCATGGGGGCTAATCCTGAGTGGCCATCCTCATTGACTTCTCACTATGTGAGACGACACGAGTGGTGGAGTGCAACACTCGAGCCTCTGACCTGCGGTTATACATGGGGCGCTGCGCCGTGGCGGTGTAACGGACACACCCTCGAACGCTGCGGTGGCCTATCGCGCACCTTGGCCCACCATCGGCCTTTGCTGCCTCGTCGCCCGCCCCGACTTCCACACACCCCACTCGATACCGCCGGGGCCGGGCCCCCCACCCACCCTTGGTGCTGCTTGTCACCGCAGGTCACCCGCATGCGGCCCGGCGACAAGGCCGTTCCGCAGACGGACCGCCCACCAAGAAGACCGGCACGATCCAACCAGGGGCCCGGACCCTGCTCGCCTTTGGTGCTGCCTTCCCCACCGGGGCCGGGTGGTGAGAGTGGACAGGGCCGCCCAGCGGGCCTGGTGGGCGGGTTCGATCACCGCGGGTGCGGGTCACGGCACCTCGGCCGTTCCCGGCTCCGCTCCCGTCCCGCTCCCACCCCCGGCTCCACCCCCTGCTGCCCCGTCCCCGGCTCTGATTCTGCGCCGAAAGCTAGGGGCTGCCCCTCCGTCTGGGAAGGGCCGGTGCCGGTGCTGGAGCATCTGCGCCTTGATTCTCCGCGCGGCGATCACGCACTCGCTCGAAATTGTCGTACGGATGTCCGACGATGAATTTCGGTAGCTGAGTAGTCGGTATGGCAGCTGACCATTTGATCGGCCAGGTGAGGGTGCGAACTGTTCTCGTTCGCTTGCCGGGCGCTGCCAGCGATCCAAGCACGGAGGTAACCATGCGGAAAGTGACCTATTCGCTCGGTGTTTCACTCGATGGGTACATCGCTTCAACGGACGGCAGTATCGACTGGTCGGATCCTGGTGACGACCTGCACCAGTTCCACATCGAGCGGACCCGACGCGTCGGCACCTCGCTGTACGGCAGGCGGCTGTACGAGAACATGGCCGCGTACTGGCCAACCGCCGACGAGGACCCCGAGGCGTCCGACTTCATCGTTGAGTTCGCGCGGCTGTGGCGGGCCATACCGAGGGTCGTGTTTTCGACAACACTCACCGAGGTCGGCCACAACTCGCGGTTGGTGCGCGGCAACGTCGTAGAGGAGGTCAACGCCCTGAAAGCGCAGTCCGGCGGCGAGATCGAGGTAGGAGGCGCCGGGCTCGGCGCGAGCCTCATCCGGCTCGGGCTCATTGACGAGTACGCGGTGTGGGTGTTCCCGGTGATACTCGGCGGCGGCACACCGTTCTTCCCCACCTTGGACAAGCGGATCGAACTGCGGCTGCTTGAGACCCAGGAGTTCAGCGGCGGCATCGTGTACTCGCATTACTCAGCCGAGGTGTAGGCAGACCGGACGTCCGTGGCGCCTCGACCAACGGCCCCCTGCCCGGCGAACCTTGGCAGCGGCGAGGGCCTGCGCCTCTCCACGCTGCCGCGCGCTCGGCCTGGCCGCGCGCGGCCAGAGTCCGGCCGTGCCGCCAGGCCCAGGGGAGCGGGTGGAGCGCTACCCGGTCAAGGTCAGTACCTCGGGCTTGCGGGGGTCGGGGGTGAGGTGGCGCAGGGCAGCGGCTGCGGTGTCGTCGGCGGGGAGGTAGACGACGAGTTGCTGCCCCTCCGCGTCCAAGGTCTCGTACGACAACCGGAGTTCGCCCACCTCCGGGTGTGCCAGGCGTTCGACACCGGTGCGCCGCGGGGGGACCGGTGCGGCCGCCAGCCGTTCGGTGAACGGGGCCCCGGCCACGATGCTCAGCTCCTCGATCAGGTGCGCGAGGTGCGGGTCGTCGAGTGAGGACTCGGACTTGAGCGCGGCGATCCGCTCGTCGGCGACAAGGTCCCAGTCGGGGTACACCTGCCGGGCCCGCTCGTCGGCGAACAGGAACCACACCCGGCTCGCGGGCTGTTCCCCGTCGAGGAGCCCGAGGGGCCCGGCCAACCGCTCATAGCCGGAGGTGTGGGCGAGCGTCTCGCCGAGCCGGTTGAACAGCGCCGCCGGGGCGGGGTCCAACCGGTCGAGCAGCGTGCGCATGGTGGCGCGGACCTCCCGGGCGGGCGGCAGCCCGCCGGGGCAGAGGGCGCCGGCCCCTGAGGCGGCTTTGGACAGGTTGCGCAGGTGGACCCGCTCGTCCAGCGACAGCAGCAGGGCGTCGGCCAGGGCCACGAGCACCTGCGGCGACGGGTTGCGGTCGCGTCCCTGCTCCAGCCGGGTCAGGTAGTCGACGCTCACTCCGGAGATCGTGGCCAGCTCGGCGCGCCGCAGGCCGGGAGCACGGCGGCGCGCCCCCGCGGGCAGCCCTACCCGTTCCGGGACGAGCGCCTCGCGGCGGCTGCGCAGGTACGTCCCCAACTCGCTCTCACTCATGGGCCGAGTCTAGGTCCGCCGGACCGGGCTGATCCTGGCCCTCCCGGAGCTAGGTTCGCCCCGGTCTTCCCCGGGTCCGGATTCTTCCCCAGACTCGGTCCATGACCTTCACACCCGACGAGATCGAGTACCTGGACACCCAGCCCATCGGACGCCTGGCGCGCGGCGCCGGCACCGGCGCCTTCGGGCCCACGGCATGGGACGTGGCCTGATGCGCCACCGACTGCTCGGGCCGACCGGCCTGCGGGTCTCGCAGATGTTCCTCGGCGCGATGACCTTCGCCGACGCCGACGAGGCCCGCCGGATGGTCGACCTGTACGAGGACGCCGGCGGCAACGTCATCGACACCGCGTCCGCCTACGGCGACAGCGAGGAGGTCCTGGGCGACCTCCTCAAGCAGCGCAGGGACCGGTTCGTGCTGGCCACCAAGTACACCCTGCCCCGCGACGCCGCCGACCCCAATTCGGGCGGCAGCCACCGCAAGAACCTCACCCTCTCCCTGGAGGAGAGCCTCCGGCGGCTCCGCACCGACTACGTCGACCTGCTATGGGTGCACACCTGGGACGAGTACACCCCGATCGAGGAGACCATGCGGGCGCTGGACGACGCCGTGCGCGCGGGGAAGGTCCTCTACGTCGGCGCCTCCAACCTGCCCGCGTGGCTCGTCTCCCGGGCGAACACCTTGGCGCAGTGGCGCGACTGGTCCCCGTTCGCGGGCGTGCAGGTCCCGTACAACCTGCTGAAGCGCGACATCGAACGAGAGCTGCTGCCCATGGCCGAGGCGCTGGGCATGAGCGTTGCGACCTACGGGGGACTCGCGGCCGGGGTCCTGTCCGGTAGGTACACCGGGCCGGACGCCGCCCGCACCGGTGGCCGGGTCGACGTCGCGTCCCTCACCCCGCGCGACCACGAGGTCGCGCGCACGGTGGGGGAGATCGCGGGCGAGCTGGGGGTGAGCCCGTCCCAGGTCGCCATCGCCTGGACCATGGCGCGCTCCCGCGCGGTGCACCCCATCGTCGGCGCCAGCAGCGCCCGGCAGCTCCGGGACAACCTTGCGGCCGCCGATGTCGCCCTCCCCGCGCAGGCCGTCGAGCGACTGGAGGCGGTGGCCGACTTCGACCCCGGCTACCCGACCGACCTCAACGCCGGTTCGCAGTCGTGGCTGAACGGCGACACGGAGGTCGAGCCGCCGACGAACCGCTGACACCCCCGCTGCGGTCGGCATACGCCCCTGCCGCGGCCGGTCCGGCACCGGTCGCGGCGGAGGTGGCGGGGGCGGCGATCCGCGCGGCTCGCCAGTGTCCAGCCGCGTCCGTGTCCAGGACCACCGAGCCCAGCCCGCCCACCTCCAGCCTCGCCCGCTCGTCGATGCGGTGGTGGCGCTTTGGCAGGCTTGCCCCATGGTGGACACCGATTTCGACGTGGACGCGTTCCTCGCCCGGCCGCTGACCGCGCGCATCGCCACACAGGGGCCGACGGTGCGCCCGGCCTGGTACCTGTGGGAGGACGGCGTGTTCTGGACTCTCACGGGCCCGTGGACGAAGCTGTACGACCGCGTGCGCGCCGACCCGGCGATCGTGCTCGTCGTGGACGTCTGCGACATCGGCAGCGGGGAGGTCCGCCAGGTCATCGCCCGGGGGAGCGCGGAACTGGTGCCGTTCGACACCGAGCGCGGCTACCGCAAGCTCAGCCGCTACCTCGGCGCGGAAGAGGCGCAGTGGGACCGGCGGTTCCGGAACTACCTGCGGGCCGACCCCGCGGAGTCCGGGACGATGTGGCTGCGGATGCGCCCGGACCGCCTCACCGCGAAGGACCTGAGCTACACCCCGGCCCCGTAAGGGCCCCGCCTCGCGTGGGGGAGTGGACGGGGGTCACCCGGGCCCTGGTCCGGCTCCGGGCGCATGCGGTCGGGGGCGGTCGACGAGCCCGGCGTCGTGGGCGAGGATCGCGGCCTGGACCCGGTTCGCGAGGCCGAGCCGGGTGAGGATCCGGTTCACCCTGCTCTTGACGGTGGCCTCGGTGACCCCCAGTGTCGCGGCGATCGCGACGTTCGGTTCGCCGCGCGCCAGCAGGGCCAGCACCTCCAGTTCGCGTGCGGTGAGCAGGCGGGCGGGGTCCGGTCCGGGCACGCGGCCGCCGTCCGCGGCGTCCCCCGGTCCGAGCCCGCGGCCGCCCTCCGCGGCGTCCCCCGCTGCCGGATGTCCCGAAGTCAGCGACGTCGGCAGACTCGCGAACGACCGGATGAGCCGCTGGGTGACCGATGGCGCGAGCATCGACTCCCCCTCCGCCACGACCGTGATCGCCTCGGTGAGCTTCTCGGGGCGGCTGTTCTTGAGCAGGAACCCCGCGGCACCCGCGCGCAGGGCCGCGTGAACGTACTCGTCCAGGTCGAATGTCGTCAGGATGAGGATGCGCGGGGGCGGCGGGTGCTGCCAGTCGGCCAGGATCCGCCTGCACGCCTCGACACCGGTCATCTCGGGCATGCGCACGTCCATGACGATCACGTCCGGGCGCAGTTCGTACGCCGCGGCGACCGCCTCGGCGCCGTCGGCGGCCTCGCCCAGTACCCGCATGCGGTCGCGGCGGTCGATGACCGCGCGCAGCGCCGCCCGCACCACGGCCTGGTCGTCGACCACCAGGACCCCGATTGGTTCGTTCACAGGTCCCCTGCCGGGTCGAGGGGGAACGTCGCCCGGAGCCGCCAGCCGCCGCCCGTTTCGGGACCGGAGGTCAGGGTCCCGGCGAAGATCCCGGTCCGTTCGCGCAGCCCGAGCAGTCCGAGGCCCGTGCCGTCGAAGCGTTCGCGTGTCCGCTCAGGGGGCCCGTTGACGACCTCGACGGACAGGGACGCGCCCGTGCGCAGCACGGTGACGGTGACATCGGCGGGCGCCGCGTGTTTGATCACGTTGGTGACCCCTTCCTGGACGACACGGTGGGCCGTTGTGCGCAGAGAGGCGGAGAGGTCGCCGAAGGGGCCTTTTGTCTCGACCACGACCGTGCATCCCGCTGCGCGGGCCGGTGCGACGAGCCGGTCCAACCGGTCGAGCGACGCCTCCGGGGCCGGCCCGGTGTCCGGCGCGCCGTTGGCCAGGAGGCCGAGGAGGCGGCGCATATCGCCGAGCGCGGTGTCGGCGGCGGTCGCGATCGTGCGCATCCCGTCGCGGACGGCATCGGGGTCGTCGGCGAGTTCGTCGTTGTTCGCGTGGGCGACGACGGCGATTCCGCTGATGTGGTGGGCGACGACATCGTGCAGGTCGTGGGCGATGCGGTTCCGCTCAGCGGCCAGGGCCCGCCGGGTGCTGAGTTCCCGTTCGGCCCGCAACTGCTCGGCGAGGCGACGCAGCCGCTCTGCGTCCTCCTGCATGCGGCGGCGGCTGTGTCCCAGCGTCCAGATGACGATGGGGAAGCCGAGCAGGATCACCGACTGGAGCAGGGCGGTGGGCGCCAGTCCCGGCCATGCGGCGGGGTCGGAGCCGAAGCGGCCCAGCGTGTCGGTGAGGATGAAGGCGCACAGCACACCCAAGCCGGCCAGTCCGACCGCCGTCCGGGCGTAGCGGGCCAGGGAGTAGAGCGCCACCGCGACGTAGAGCGGGGCGAGGGCGGCCACGGGTGAGGCGAGCGGGATCTGCGTCCACGTCCACGCGCCCAGGCTCACGAAGACGAACATGGCCGTCGGGTGGGTCGACCGCCAGATGAGCGCCAGGGGCGGCAGGCATATCAGTGCCACTGCGGCGACACCTGTTCCGACGGTCCCGTCGACCCCACCGGCCCCGTCGGTCCCACCTGTTCCGCCCGCTCCTTCCGGCGCGGTCGCCCACGACAGGAGCTGGATCGCCACCGCGCCGAAAGCGAGGACCAGGTCGCTCGGCCGGGGCCGTGCGGAGACGAACGCGTACGCCCTGGTGGCGAGCCCGCGTGCCGACGGGCCCTTCGGCGGCCGGCCGGAGGAGATCACCTCGGCCATCGGCCGCCCTTTCCACCCATGGTCCGAGGATAGGTCCTGCGCCGCCGGGATTCGAGGTCCGGAATGATGAGCTGCGCGCGAATATAAAGTTGCGCGGCCGCCGAATGAAGTCCCTACCTGTGAGTGACGCGCCGGGGTAGACCCGTTTTCTAGGCTCGTCCCACTATCCGCGAACGAGAATTCCCGGGGCACGGACGAGGATCACGGAAATCCTTTCGTTGAGTGCCGCCGGGTCGATTCTCGCTGTCGAATTCGGGGTCCTGCGATGAGTGTTGGACAGGTCGGCCGCGACTGGAATGAGCTGGGGGAGAGCGACCCTCTTTGGGCGGTCCTCACCGAACCGGGAAAGAAGAACAACCAATGGAGTGCGGCGGAACTTTTCGCCACCGGGTGCGCCCAGGTCGCCGAGGACATCGCGTGGGCCGATGGTCTCGGCATCACCATTCGCGGCGGCCGGGCATTGGATTTCGGTTGCGGGGTCGGTCGCCTCACGAATGCATTGGCGGGCCATTTCGATGAGGTGGTCGGCGTCGACATCGCCGAATCGATGCTGGCGCACGCCCGCCGACTCGACCGCAGCGGCGGACGCATTCGATACATTCACAACACGGCCGACGACCTGCGCTTTCTGGAGGACGGCGGGTTCGATCTCGTTTACACCGATCGGGTCATCCAGCACCTTCCCCCGAAATCCGGCCGAGCTTACCTCCGAGAATTGATGCGGGTCACCCGCCCGGGCGGCGCGCTCATCGTGGGGGTTCCCGATGGCGCGACGAGTTACGTGCGCGCGGCGCTCGCCGCACTCGCACCGAACCCCCTGCTCCGATCGTTCCAGCGCCGTGTCCTGCGGTTTCCGGCGCCCATGCGGATGCATGCCATCGGGCGGGCCGAGTTCGCCGACGTGATGACCAGGGCCGGGGGGACGCTGTGCGCGACACGGCCCTACGGCGCCGACCCCTGGTGGCGGCACGTCCGCCACCTGGTGGTGAAGGAGCCCCGGCACGCGGGAGAAGCGCTGGTGTGGGCTCGGCCCGACGGCCGATCCGGGGCCGTTGCCGGCCCCGCCGCCGACCCCGCCGCCGACCCCGCCGCCGACCCCGCCGCCGACCCCGCTGGGGCGCCGTCGGCGTAGTCGCCCGGCTGAGGGCGGTGAGGTGTGGGGCGGGGGTGCCGTCGGCCCCGCCGCACTGTGCGGCGGCCGGGACGGTCCGGGCCCGGCCGCCGGTGCCCTGTCGAGTCGTCGGCGGCGTTCAGGCGGGGCCGGGGAGCATGGAGTTCTCCAGGTCGGCCACAACGCGCCGCCAGTGACCGCGCTGCCGCTCGCGTTCTGCCGGGCCGGACATCCGCTCCTGGTGGAAGCCGATCGTGGTACCGCTCGGCGCGCGTGCCATCGTGACCTGGATGGTGGTCTCACGGCCGCCGCCTGCTGGGCGGTGGGTGAGGCGGATGCGCGTCCCCTCGTGGAATCCGCGCACCTCGCCGTTGGTTCCGTCGTCGGTCCGGTAGGCGGTGCCGCGTTCGCGGGAGAGGACGGCGCCCCGGCCGAGCCAGAGGGCGATCCCGTCCGGCCCGGTGAGGAAGCGCCAGACGGCCTCGGACGGCAGCGGGAGCGTGCGGGAGACGCCGATCTGGAATCCGGCGTCCTTGGTCAGTCCGGGTGGGCGGGTCATCCTCCGTTCCTCTCCGCAAGGTCGCGGCGGGCGCGTAGGGCCTGGACCTTGTGGCGGTTTCCGCAGCGCTCCATGGAGCACCAGCGGCGGCGTCCGGGCCGGGAGGTGTCGACGAAGATCAGCGCGCAGTTGTGCCCGCCGCATTCGCGGATCCGATCGGCGAAGTGGCCTGTGAGCAGGTCGATCGCGTCGCGGGCGATGGTCGACAGCACCTGGCCGCCGGACGCCGGCAGTGCCCAGGCGTGCGCCGAGTCGGCGGTGATCCGCGGGACGAGGGGCGGGTGGGCGGCGGTGCTGTTGATCTCGGCCAGGTCGCCGCCCGGATGGGGCTCCCCGTTGGCGGCCGCGGACGCGACACGCCACAGTGCGTCGCGCATGCGGCGGCCCGCCGCCAGTTCGCCGGTCGTGATGCGGACGTCGGCGGCGTCGAGGCCGAGACGGGATTGCGGGAGCCATCGGGCCAGGTCGTCGGGTTCGTACAGGATCTCGTAGCGGCGGCCCGCCGGGCTCGGCCCGCCGGTGGTGAGGAACTGAAGGCAGAGCGCCCCCGGATCGAAGGAGAACCGGGTGCCTTCCAGCGATTGGAGGGTCATCACCGTTGCCGTCGTTCGCATGTAACCAGTATAACTGGTTACAACAACATGGGGCCAGGCGAAGTCGGAGCCCCATCGGAGACTGGAGGACCAGATGGCTGTGCACTGGAAACTCGTCGTCGACTGTGCGGATCCGCTGGCGATCGCCGAATTCTGGGCGCAGGCGCTCGACTACGAGGTCGAGGACCACAGCGCGCTCATCGACCGGCTGCGCGGGGCCGGTGTGATCGAGGACGCCGCCTACACCGTGGTCGACGGGCGCAAGGCGTGGCTGCACGCCTCCGGGGTGCGCCACCCCGAGGACCCGGTCGACCCGGACACCGGGGTCGGCCTCGGCCGCCGGCTGCTCTTCAACGTGGTGCCGGAAGCCAAGCAGGTGAAGAACCGCCTGCACATCGATTTGCACTTCGATCCCGGGCAGCGCGACGCGCAGGTGCGGCGCCTCGAAGGGCTCGGCGCCAAGGCGGTGCAGGCCGTGGAGGAGCCCGGCAGTAGCCACGTCGTCATGTCCGACCCGGAGGGCAACGAGTTCTGCGTTCACTAGTGTGTTGCGGATCTCGGGCCTCGGACCTGGGGTCTGGGGTCTCGGTTCTGGGGTCTAGGGCGAGCCTTGTGGATCATAGTGTCGCGGCCCACGCCCAGCCGCCCTGACGCGAGTTCTCACCACGCCGTGTAGCGGGCGTGGGTGCCGAGAGCGTCCTTGTCCCCAGTGGACCTGGGCTGGGCTGCCGTTGAGCCTGCGCAGCAGCGTCGGCCGAAGCGGACGCTGAGGTTTCGCGACCAGATTGACCCCTGGGACGGGCCGGCGACGCGGGCATGTCTGCTGCGGGGTCCGCGGGGTCCGCAGGATCCGCGGAGGGCCGGGTCTGGCGGTCAAGGTGCGGGGTGTGTATCGGCCGTCGCTGCTGCGCAGGCTTTCCGGCAGCCTGGCTCCTGTCTCCTGGGGTCAGGGGCGCTCTCGCCCCAGACGTCTCCGGTCCAGACCGAGGGTTCAGGGCGGCCGGTGCTCGGGCCGCGGGTTTCCGAACGGACGGTGCTCAGGCCAGGTCCCCGGGCTTTCAGGCCACGTCCCTGGGTTTCAAGGCCAGGTCCCCGGGTTTTCAGACCTTTCAGTCCACGTCCCCGGGCTTGATGAGCGGTGCGTCCCGGGTGAACGCGCGGAACCCGGCGCTGTAGTACAGTCCGCGCGCCTGCGGGTGCCCCGGCGCGCCCAGGCAGGCGACCGTCATGTGAGCGGCCCCTGCCGCCCGCGCCAGCCGCATCCCGTGCAGCAGCATCGCCCGGCCCAGTCCTCGGCGCCGGTAGTCCGGATGCGTCCCGACCGGCTCGAACTCCGCCGTCTCGTTCGCGTCGTCGAGCCACATGATGGTCGATGACGCCATCGTCCCGTCCGGCGCCTCCACCAGGATGTGCAGGTCGCCGCGGTACGCCGCCGTCCCCCGGACACCCTGGTAGCTCTCCGCCGTGTACGTCGAGGGGGTCCAGGCGTCCACATGGGCCTGGACCGCGGCCTCCGGCCCGGCTTCGTCGGCGGTGCGGAACCGGAATCCGGCAGGCAGCGCCGGCTGCGCCACGTCGGTGAGGTCCCGCTCGTTGACCTGGATCCAGGACCCGGTGTCGCCGAGCGAGGCCGGGTCGGTCACGTAGCCGTGCGCCGCCCACCGCTTCAGCGCGAACCCGTCGGCGGCGCTCGGCAGGACCGTGCGCTCCATACCTGCCGCTGTGGCGTCGTACCAGTCGATCACCTCATCGACCAGCCCGGCGTGGTCGGGATGGACCTGGTACGCCAGATAGGCGCCGGTGACGTCCTTCACCGACCCGTCGTTGCGCCGCACCCGGTGCGGCAGGTGGGCCCAGCCCCACGCCACCAGGTCCCCGCCGGAGAACCACAGCCGACGCCGCCAGTTCGCGCCGCCGCCGATGTGCCCCTTGCCCCAGTTCCAGGCCAGCTCGCCGAACGCCGCGTCGCTGTTCACCAGGTCGGGGCGGGTGGCGGTGACGTGCTGCGCCAGGGACTGCATGAGCTGCACGTCCGCGGCGGTCAGGTGCTCGGGGTTCGCCATGGTGTGCGCCACTGTGTCAAGGCGCCGTAGCGCCGTCGACCCGTTTTCAGGGGGCGGGCTGCCTGTTTCAGGAGACGGCCTGCCCGGTGTCCGGGGCTGGGGCTGAGGCCGGAGCGGGGGCCGCGGCGGCGGTCTCGACGTCGGCGAGGCGGTTGAGGAAGTCGGCGATCGTGTCGAGTTGGGTCTTGTCGTAGTCGGCGAGGATCGCGGCGAGGCGCTGCAACCGTGGGGCGTTCTCCTGCTCCAGCAACTCGTTGTTGAGTGTCACCTCGACCTTGCGGCGGTCGTTGACGCACCGCGCCCGCTGGACGTAACCGGCCTGCTCAAGGCGGTCGATCACGCCGGTGATGGTGCCGGAGGAGCTGAGCCCGGCGAGCCGTCCCAGCTCGCCGGGGCTGAGCGGGCCGTGCAGGTGCAGCAGGTCGATGAAGCTCGCCTCGTACGTGCTCAGCGTCAGTCCCGCTTGGGCGCCCATTTCGTGGTCGAACCGGGCGGTCGCCGCCGCGTGGCGCAGCGCGGCGTTCTGGACCCGCACGCACAGCGCAGGTGACGCGTTTGTCATCGGCGATCCTCTCCTTTAACGTGTCGTCTGAACGACTTAGTCGTATAGACGACATAGTTCTTCCGGCGACCTTGTCGCCGTCCTGTCATTTTACGCCCGCGACTTGGAGCGCAGCGGTGACCGCTGAAACAACGACCGTCCCAACCACCTCCGACTCCGAGGCGCCGTACCCGCGCCGATGGGCCGCCATGATCGTGCTCATCCTGGCCTTCATGCTCGACCTGGTGAACGTCACCATCGTCAACGTCGGCCTCCCCGCCATCCAGCGCGACTTCGGGGCGAGCCCCACCCAACTGGAGTGGATCTCGGCGGCCTACCTGCTCGCCTTCGCCGCCGCCCTCATCACCTTCGCCCGGCTGGGCGACCTGTGGGGACGCAAGCGGGTCTTCCTGGCCGGGGTCGCCGCGTTCGCGGCGGCCGGAGTGTGGTCCGGCATCGCGCAGGGCCCGACGGAACTCATCGCCGCCCGCGCCGTGCAGGGTGTCGCGGCGGCGGCGCTCGCCCCGCAGGTCATGAGCAGCCTGTACGGCATGTTCCACGGGAGGGAGCGCGCCACCGTGTTCGGCGTGTTCGGCATCGTCGCCGGGTTGGCCCAGGCCGGCGGGCTGGTGCTGGGCGGGGTGCTCATCACCGCCGACATCGCCGGGCTGGGGTGGCGCACCATCTTCCTGGTGACCGTGCCCGCTGCCGTCGTGCTGGTCGCGGCGGGCGCCTGGCTGGTGCCGGAGAGCCGCGTGGCGGGTGGGTCGCGGCCGCGGTGGCTCGCCACGGGGGTGCTCACCGCCGCTCTGGTCGCGATCGTGTTCACACTGCTGGAAGGCCGCACCTACGGCTGGCCGGCCTGGATCTGGCTCGGCCTGGCGGCGGGCATCGCCGCGGTGGTGGGACTGGCCCTGGCCGAACACCGCCGCCCGGAGCGGCGGGCGGGCGCCCTGCTGCCGCTGGACCTCCTCCGGCGCCCCGTCGTCGCCTCGGGACTCGCGGTGCAGCTGCTCGCGTTCGCGGCGTTCAGCGGTTTCTTGCTGGTGTTCGTCCTGTGGTTGCAGGACGGGCAGGGCTACTCCGCCCTGGACGCCGGCATGGCCGCCATCGGCTTCTCGGCCGGAGGGCTCGCGATGGCGCCGTTCACCGGACGCCTCATTGTCCGGTTCGGCCGCCTCGTGACACTCGCCGGGTGCCTGCTGTCCGGAGCGGGCGCGCTCGGCGTCCTCGCCGCCGCGCACGCCGCGCCGCAGTCCGTCGGCGCGTGGACGCTGATCCCGGGGCTGTTCGTGATGGGCGCCGGAATGAACCTCGTCATGCCCTCGTTGAGCACGCTGTTCCTCAACGGGGTGCCGTCGGAGCACGCCGGGTCGGCGTCGGGCATCTGGAACACCAGCCAGCAGTTCGGCGCCGCGTTGGGCGTCGCGGGTGTCGGCACGGTCTTCTTCGCCGGACTGGACGCGGGTGGGCACGCGATGGCGTTCACCGCCAGCATGCTGGCGGTGGTGGCGGCGCTGCTCGTCAGCGCCGCCCTCTGCCTCACCCTGCCCGCCCGGACCGGGCCGCAGGACGCATAACGCGTGACGCGTGACCCCGCCTCGGACGTCGGGGGACGTCGGGGGACGCCCACCGCTGAGACGTCCCGGCCACCGAATTCGGTGGCCGGGACGTGGCGTCGGGATTCAGTCCTGGTCGGTGCGCTCCACCGGAAGCCGCTGAGCGGGGACCGGTGTAGGGGACTGCGCCGGGACCGAGACTGGGGCCGGGGACGACAGGAGGCTCTGCGAAGGCTGCCAGCGGGGGAGGAGCCCGCGGTCTCTGAGCGTGCAGATGGCGTCGCGCAGCCGCCGCGTCAGGTCCGCGTCCGGGGCGCTGGGCGGAGACGCGGGGATGCTGCCGCCTTGGCCGCCGTCCGCTTCCGGTCCGCCGTGTCTGCGGCTGCTGTTGCGGATCGCGGGGACGGCCTTCTGGGAGGTGTGCAGATCGCGGATCGCGGCCAGGCGCGCGCCGAGGGCGGCGATGCTGGTGGCGGTGATCAGCACGGGCAGGCCGGAGTCCAGGTGCTCGGGGAACAGGACCGCGCACAGGTAGGGGCGGCCGTGCTGGTCGTGGAACGCGCACACCTGGTAGTCGGTGAAGCGGGCGCGCAGCGCGGCGAGTTCCGCGCTCGGGTAGAGGTCGTAGGTCATGGCGGACTCACCGGCGGCGGAAGGGTGCACGGGGGCTGGTGCGCGTGGTGACCCAGCGGGTGTCGACCACACGACCGGGATTGCGGCGCTCGGCCGCCAGTTCGGCGGGAGCGATGTCCTCTCCGGCGACGCGCACGAGGATCCTGCTGCCGGGGGTGAGGGCGCCGTGGTTCTCCAACCAGTCGCGCAGGTGGTCCAGCAGCCCCATGAGAGCGGCCATGTCGTCGGCCGCCATGAAGTCGGACCCTTTGGCGATGTGCGTCATGTCCCTCGTGAACTCGCTGGGGACTCCGTTGTGGATGATGTCGACGCGAGTAACCTGCGCCCGCGCGGCCCATGGGACATGGGACGGGCCTTCCTTGGAAAGGTCATTTGACTTGGTATGGAGACGGACAACGTTCGTCATGTGTGCCTCGTTCGTTGGATTGGTTCACTGGCTGGTGAGACCATTCAACAGGTCGCCAGGTTTAATCCAACAGTGCCTGAACAGGTCATCTCTGAGCTATCAGTTCAACTCAACCGTCCAATCTCGTTCTTGAAGGACTAGCAAGGTTGAACGTTGACGCTTTATCGTTGAATGATGGGAGATCAGGCAAGGGCGCAGTGGGTTCGGTTCGGCCGGGAGCTTCGGAGGGTGCGCGCTCAGCAGGGCATGACGCAGCAACAGCTAGGAAAATCCGTCTCGGTGTCGTACGCCATGATCAGTGCAATTGAACGTGGAGTACGTGGAGCAAGACGGGATCTAGTGGAGCAAATCGACCACTTGCTCTCAACCAAAGGATCCCTGTTGCGCCTATGGGAGACGGTGGGTAGCAGTAGTGGCGGATTCCCGGACTGGTTCCGGAGCACTGCCGATCTAGAGCAGCGAGCTAGCGAGATCAAGACATCCCAGCCGCTTCTCATTCACGGACTTCTTCAGACGGAAGGCTATGCGCGCACGATTCTCCGCGATGGGCGCCCCACCGACACCGAGGCTGAAATTGACGAACTCGTCGCGGGACGGCTTGAACGGCAGGCTGTCATGGAACGAGATCGACCCCCGTCGTTTCTCATGGTGCTCGATGAGACCGCGGTTCGGCGACCCGTCGGCGGCCGTGAGATCATGAAAGCTCAACTCACCCGTGTGTTGGAAGCTTCCGAGCGTTCGCACGTCGTCGTGCAAGTACTGCCTCAGGCATCGGCGAACAACCCTGCGTTGAATGGGCCGTTTACGCTGATCACTGCTGAGGAAACCGAGATTCTGTACATGGAGACGCCGCTCTCAGGCACTGTGATCGATGCTCCTAGAATCGTCGGTCAGTACGGGCGCCTACTGGGTGATATCCGAGGTGTCGCGCTGCCTCCACGCGAGTCGCGGGTACTGATCGACACGGTACGAGGAGAGTACTCATGAGCCCCCACGCTCTCAACTGGCACACCTCCAGTTACAGCAATGCCTCAGGTGGTGAATGCGTCGAGGTCCTTGAGCACGCGGATGGTGCTGAGGTCCGCGACACCAGGCATCGGGACCTCGGGCGGCTGGCGTTCTCCTCGTCGGCGTGGGCCGGGTTCCTCACCTCGGTGAAGCGCGGGGAGCTGTAGCCGTCCCGCACGGCGTCACTCCTCCGCGCACGCCTTTGCGCGGCTGCGGAGGAGGGCGCGTTCGCGTTCGTTGCCCGTCAGGGACGCCGCGCGCTCGAACTCCGCCCTTGCCTCCCCGGTGCGGCCCAGCTTTGCCAGCAGGTCGCCGCGCACGCTCGGCAGCAGGTGGTACGCCTTGAGCGTGGGTTCGTCGGTCAGCGAGTCCACGAGTTCGAGCCCCACCAACGGCCCGAACGCCATCCCCAGCGCGACCGCCCGGTTCAGCTCAACGACCGGCGACGGCACACGCTGCACAAGCGCCGCGTACAGGGCCGCGATGCGCACCCAATCGGTGTCCTCCGGTGTGTTCGCACGCGCGTGACACGCGGCGATCGCGGCTTGCAGCGCATACGGCCCCGGCGGGCCGCCCAGCCGCTCGGCGCGCTCCAACCCGCTGAGGCCGCGCCCGATAAGCATCCGGTCCCAGCGGGCCCGGTCCTGGTCGAGGAGCAGCACCGGTTCACCGTCGGACCCCGCCCGGGCACGGGTCCGCGACGCCTGGAGTTCCATTAGCGCGACCAGGCCGTGCACCTCCGGCTCCGCCGGAACCAGCTCGGCGACGATCCGGCCGAGCCGCATCGCCTCCTCGCACAGCGCGGGCCGCATCCAGTCGTCACCGGACGTCGCCGCGTACCCCTCGTTGAACACCAGGTAGATCACTTCGAGGACGGAGGCCAGGCGTTCCTCGCGCTCGTCGCCCTGCGGCACCTCGAACGGGACGCCGGCCTCGGTGAGCGTCCGCTTGGCGCGCACGATCCGCTGGGCGATCGTGGGTTCGGCGGTGAGGTAGGCCCGCGCGATCTCCTTCGTGGTCAGGCCGCACAGCAGACGCAGGGTGAGCGCGACCCGCGCCTCGGTGGACAGCACAGGGTGGCAGGCGGTGAACACCAGCCGCAGCAGGTCGTCCTCGATGGTGTCGTCGAGGACCGCGTCGAAATCCGCCGTGCCCTGGTTCCCGTCCTCTTCGAGGGAGCGGCCGAGCTGGGCGTACTTGTCCTCCAGGCGCCTGTTCCGCCGGAACCCGTCGATCGCGCGGCGCTTGGAGATGGCCATGAGCCAGGCGCCGGGGTTGTCGGGGATACCGGAAGCGGGCCACTGCTCCAGCGCGGCGACAAGGGCGTCCTGCGCGAGTTCCTCGGCGAGGCCGATGTCGTTCACCATGCGCGAGAGACCGGCGATGATGCGCGCCTCCTCGATGCGCCACACCGCCTCGACCGCACGGTTGGTCCCGGTGGTCTCCACAACCACCCATCACAGCAGCGCAGCCCGCTCTCGTCCATCCCCGCACCGCCGGCGTTCCGGTGGGGTGTGTGGACGAGCGTGGTCCGCCGTAGCCCGCTGATCTCGACAAAGCTGTTCTCTCACCTGGGGGTGGGGTTTCGCCCCGTCCGAAACAACCGAGGGAACCGCTTCGTCAAGACCAGCGGTGCGCGCGGCTACCGTCCCGCGTTCTTGCGCTCCAGGTCCGCCCGCATGGCGTTTTGGCGGGCCGCCTCCTCCGGCGAAAGAGTCTCCTCCGGGAAGTCGGTGGTCTCGAAGACCTGGCGGATCTCGATCACGCCGCCCGGGCCCTGCTGCGGAGCGGGGCACCGGGAGGCCCACGCCACCGCCTCCTCCTTCGACTTCACCTGGATCAGCCAGAACCCGGCGACCAGCTCCTTGGACTCGGTGAAGGGGCCGTCGGTGACGCTGGGCTTTCCACCATCGAACGAGACGCGCGCCCCCGCGGAACTGGGGTGCAGGCCCTCACCGGCCAGCATGACCCCGGCCTTCACCATCTCCTCGTTGTACCGGCCCATCGCCTCGATCTCTTCCTTGGTGGGCATGACGCCCGCCTCGGAGTCCTCGTTCGACTTGATGATCATCATGAACCGCATTGCCATCACTCCATCGGTGAACCGAGTGCCTGATCGGCCGGTTCCGCCCGGCCTTTGCTGACGCGTCGAACGGGGCGGGGCCGGATCGACACGGGAGCGCGATTCTCTTCCGAATTTTTCTGGTTCCCATTATCGGTGCAGGTCACGCGGTATGTAAGGGGGTTCGGTCCCTGCCAAGGGTGGAATCGGCAAAAGCGGGTCAGCGGGCGGATCAGCGGGTGTCCCAGCCGGCGTCCGCCATGATCCGGGCGACGGTCTCGGCTTCGGTCGCGTCCGCCGCGATGACCTGCTCGCGCTCGCCGGGCAGCAGGTCGCCGGGGCGGTACCACTCGCGCATCTGCTCCTCGTCCACCTCGGCCGCCAGCGGGCGACCCGCATGGCGCCGCAGGGTCTCATCGAATCGCAGGTCGAAGTAGTAGCAGCGGCTGAGGCCCCGGTGGTCGTCGCACAACCGCTCCAGCATCGGGGCGTAGCGCTCGGCGTGCATGATGCCCTCGACCACCACGTGGTAGCTGCTGTCGAGCGCATAGCGCGCGACGTGGTCGATCAGCCCGATGTTCACTCCGCCGGGCACGTCCTTCTCCCGCAGGACCGTCCGCCTGATGTTGTCCTGCGCCACTACCGCGAGCCCGTACCCGTACCGCCCCCGAACGGCCTGGGCGACGGTGCTCTTGCCCGACGCGGAATTGCCCCGCAGCACGATGAGGCGCGTTTCCTCTGACCCGGTCGGCATCGGTCCAGACTAGGGACCGGCGGTCCCAGGCGCCGCCCGTCTGGGCAACCGGGCAGCCGGGCAGTCGGGTGGCCCCAGGCTCCGTCAGTCCGGTCGATTCGGGTGGGCGGTCGGTGGGCGAACATGTATTCGCTATCGTCGCGTTGTCCTCGGAGCCGGTGCCGCGCCACGGGTCCGGGGGATAACGTCAGTGGGGACGGTCGGCGGCCGGGCGCACTGACGGCGGACGTGCCCGGCACGGCGGTGACACCGCGAACGAGGAGGATGCTCCACGATGACCAGGCATGGCGACCCCCACGGCGCCGCTGCTGCGGCCCGCCTCGGCCGCAGCGTGCTGCTCATCGCGCACACCGGGCGCCCGGCCGCGCTGCGCAGCGCGCAACTGGTGCACCGCAGCCTCACGGACGCCGGAGTGACGGTGCGGCTGCTGGAGTCGGAGGCCGACGAGCTGAAGAGCGCAGGGTACGAGCTCGACCCCGTCGAGGTGGTGCCGGCCGACGCCCGCGCCGCGGCAGGGGTCGAGCTGGTCATGGTGCTCGGCGGCGACGGAACCCTGCTGCGCACCGCCGAACTGGTCCGCTCCGCCGGCGCCCCGCTGCTCGGGGTGAACCTCGGCCACGTGGGTTTCCTCGCCGAAGCCGAACGCGAGGACCTCAACGAGACGGTGCGGGCCGTGGTCGACCGCGAGTACGTGGTCGAGGAGCGCATGACGCTCGACGTCGCCGTCTACAACGGCGGCAGGTGCGGCCCCGAGCCGCCCGTGCGCACGTGGGCGCTGAACGAGGCCACGGTCGAGAAGGCCACCGCGCGGCGGATGCTGGAGATCGTCCTGGAGATCGACGACCGCCCGCTGTCGCGGTGGGGCTGCGACGGCGTGGTCTGCGCTACCCCCACCGGGTCGACCGCGCACGCCTTCTCCGCGGGCGGCCCCATCGTGTGGCCCGAGGTGGAGGCGCTGCTGGTGGTCCCCATCAGTGCCCACGCCCTTTTCGCGCGCCCGATCGTGGTGTCCACCGACGCCACCATCGCGCTGGAGGTCCTGCCCGACACGACCGATGGCGTGCTCTGGTGCGATGGACGCCGTATGGTCGAATTGCCGGCAGGTGCGCGAATTGAGGTTTCGCGTGGTGATATGCCGGTGCGGCTGGCCCGCTTGCAGCGGGCCCCGTTCACCGACCGCCTGGTCGCGAAGTTCGGCCTGCCCGTCGCCGGATGGCGGGGCCGCGCCGAGGCCGACCCTGAGGACGGGTGAGCCGCACCTCCGGCAGGGCGCGGGGGCCGGACGGTCCGGCGAGACGACAACGAGGCGTGCAGGCGCGGCGCCAACGTGGCGAAGCAGGAGAGGGTTCGGTGCTGGAAGAAGTCCGTATCCAGGGGCTCGGCGTCATCGATGACGCCGTGCTGGAACTGTCCCCGGGATTCACCGTTGTCACGGGTGAGACCGGTGCCGGCAAGACCATGGTCGTCACGGGGCTCGGCCTGCTCTTCGGGGGGCGCGCCGACCCGCAGCGGGTCCGCCCCGGGGCCGAGCGCGCGGTGGTCGAGGGCCGCCTCACCGTCCCCCGCGAGGGCAAGGTCGCCGAGCGGGTCGCCGAAGCAGGCGGCGAACTGGACGAGGACGTCCTCATCCTCACCCGCAGCGTCTCCGCCGAGGGCAGGTCCAAGGCGACGCTGGGCGGCCGGTCCGCGCCGGTGAGCGTCCTCGCCTACCTCGCCGACGACCTGGTCGCCGTCCACGGGCAGTCCGACCAGCAGCGGCTGCTGCGCCCGGAGCGGCAGCGGGCCGCGCTCGACCGCTACGCGGGGGAGGCGCTGACCAAGGCGTTCAACACCTACAGCGCGGCCTACCGGCGGCACCGCGAGGTCGCCGCCGAGCTGGCCGAGATCACCACCCGGGCGCGCGAACGCGCTCAGGAGGCCGACATGCTGCGGTTCGGCATGGAGGAGATCAACGCGGCCGAGCCGCTTGCGGGGGAGGACACCGACCTCCTCGCAGAGGAGACCAAGCTCGCGCACGCCGATTCCCTGCGCGTCGCCGCCACCACCGCCCACGAGGCGCTGACCGGCGACCCCGCGGCCGACATGCAGGCCGACGTGGTCGGCCTGCTCGCCGCCGCGCGCGGGGCGCTCACCGGCGTCCGCGAGCACGACCCCGCGCTCGCCGTGGTGGCCGACCGGCTCGACGAGGTGTCCTACTCCCTCGCCGACGCGGCGGCCGAACTCGCCTCCTACGGCGAGTCGGTCGAGGCCGACCCCGCCCGGCTGGCCGTGGTCCAGGAACGGCGGGCGCTCCTCACCCAGCTCGCCCGCAAGTACGGCGAATCCGTCGACGACGTGCTCGCCTGGGCCGAGGACGCCGCAAAGCGCCTCATCGAACTCGACGGCGACGACGAGCGGATCGACGCGCTGACCGACGAGGAGGAGCAGCTCCGGGCGGCCCTCACCGAGTCGGCCGACGCCCTCACCGCCATCCGCAACGACGCGGCCGAGACCTTCGGCACCGCCGTCACCGAGGAGCTGACCGCGCTGGCGATGCCGCACGCGCGGGTCAGCGTCCGGGTGACCACCGGCGAGGACTTCGGCCCGCACGGGCGCGACGACATCGAGCTGCTGCTCGCCGCGCACCCCAGCGCCCCGCCGCTGGCCCTGAACAAGGGGGCGTCGGGCGGTGAGCTGTCGCGGGTGATGCTCGCCATCGAGGTCGTCTTCGCGGGGGCCGACCCCGTGCCGACCTTCGTTTTCGACGAGGTCGACGCGGGGGTGGGCGGCAAGGCCGCCGTGGAGATCGGCCGCCGCCTGGCGCGGCTGGCGCGGCGCGCCCAGGTCGTGGTGGTCACGCACCTGCCGCAGGTCGCCGCGTTCGCCGACGCGCACCTGCTCGTGGAGAAGTCCAGCGACGGCATCGTCACCGAGAGCGGGGTGATCCGCCTGGACCAGGACGGCAGGGTCCGTGAGCTGTCGCGGATGCTCGCCGGGCTGGAGGACTCCGAACTGGGCCGGGCCCACGCGGAGGAACTCCTCACCATCGCCTCCGCCGAACACGCCCACGAGGGCTGACAGCGCGGGCCCGCCCGCCGACCCCCGGGCGGTCGGGTCGTTGCCGCCTCCTGCGGTCGCCCCGGCACCTCCGGCGACGGCTCACACGGGGCATGCGCCACCTCTGCCGATTCGAGGCGGGGGCGCCACTGCTCTCGGCCGCGCTTTCCGTCGAGGACGATGACGATCCGTCGCGGCGGGCGATCCGGGCGGATTCCCTCTGAGGGGGGAGGGTGGTCCATCCGCAGCGTGATTCGCTGCGGGGATCCGGAACGCGAGAGTCGGTGGCATGGACACCGACACGCGACAACCGAACACCGCCGGCACGGGCGCGCGCCCCGACGCCCCGGCGCCCGCCTGGGCGCGCCTCGCGGCACCGCTCGCGGCGTGCTGGGCTGCGATCTACGGCGCGGTGCGCCTGTACTGGGCGGCGACCGGCCTGCCGGATTTTCCGCCGATCGGCTCCGACCTGGTGTTCTTCGAGGGCGCGGGCGGCGTGGTGCTGTGCGGGTGCGCCGTGCTCATCGCCGGCGTTCTCAGCGCGCCGCGGCTGCCCCGCCGGGCGACCAGGGTGCTCATCCTCGCCGGTGTACCGATCGCGGCGACGCTGGTCGCGATGTGCGCGCTGCTGATGCTCGACATCGCGGGGCTCCTGTTCGGGCTGGGTGTCTCCACGGCCCTCCTCCCGATGGGCAGCCGGTTGGGCTGCCTCGCCGTCGCGCTGCTGCTCACAGCGGCCCTGGTCGCGGCGCACCGTCGGATCCGTCCTGTGTGCGCGTACTGCGGCCGGGCGCCGCACGCGGCGGAACCCGAACCCGGTGCCGTCCCCCGGTGGGCGTTCGCCGCCGCCTACCTCGCCGCCGCGAGTTTCGCGCTGCGCATCGCGGCGGAGGTCGCGGCGGTGTCCGGCGGGGCGCAGGGCCCTCTCACGGCGGGTGCGGGCGGCGACCTCGCGACCCTGGCGGCAGGGTCCGCGTTCCTCGCCGGGGCGGTGATGGCGGGGACGGTGCTGCCCCTCGCGCAGGTGCACCGCTGGGGCCGGGTGTGGCCGCGGTGGGTGCTCCCGCTGGCGGGGCGCGCGGTGCCGCGGTGGCTGGTCCTCGGACCGGGACTGGTGATCGGGATCGGGCTGGTCAGCTACTTCGGCTACGCGCAGGTCGAGATGGTGGCGGCCGCGATCACGGGAACCGGTGGGTTCGCGTCCTTCGGCGGCTACGGCACCGCGTTCTTCTGGACCGCGGTCCCCGCGTACCTGATGTGGGGCGCAGGGCTGAGCGTCGCGGCGGCGTCCTACGGGATCCGCACCCGCCCGCGGTGCGGCCACTGCGGGCGCGGTAAGCGCGGTATGCCCGAATCGACCGGTGATCACTCAGAGTGAACACGCCGATATGTTCGGTGATGCGCCGATCGCGCACGGTGCGCTGGCAGGATGCGCGGTATGAAGGTCGCAACCGCGCTACGAGCACGAATGCCCAGGCTGCGCCGCTCGAAAGAGGGCGGACCGCCCGGCGTGACCGCGCACGTCCGCGTCGACCGGCGCGGCCGGATCCACCCGCACCGGCTGCGGTCCGGCGACATCGCGGTCATCGACCGCCTGGACATCGACCTGCCGACCGCCGAGGTACTGCTGGACCGCGGCGTCGCCGCGGTCGTGAACGCCTCGGCGAGCATCAGCGGGCGCCACCCCACCCTCGGGGCGCAGCGCATCGTCGCGGCCGGAATCCCCCTCGTGGACGAGGTGGGGCCCGAAGTGTTCGCCCTGGTACGGGACGGTGAACGGCTGCGACTGCACGGCGGGGCCCTGTACCGCGACGAGGGGATCGTCTCCACCGGTGTCCAGCAGGACGCCGGCCGGGTCGCCGCGGCCCTCGCCGCGGCGCGCGACCGGCTGCCCGCGCAGCTGGCGGCATACGCCGCCGAAAGCGCCGACTACCTGCGCCGGGAGCACGGGCTGCTGCTGGACGGCGTCGGCCTGCCCGCCGTCGAGACCGCGATGGAGGGCCGGCCGGTCCTCGTCGTCGTACGCGGGCCCCGCCACCGCGACGACCTCGCCGCGCTGCGCGCCTACCTGCGCGACCAGCGCCCCGTCCTCGTGGGCGTCGACGGCGGCGCCGACACGCTCCGCGACGCCGGTTACCGCCCCGACCTCGTCGTCGGCGACCTCGGCCAGGTCTCCGACGACGCGCTCACCGACGGCGCGGAGCTGGTCGTGCGCGCCGACCGCGACAGCAGGCCGCGCGGCCTCCTGAGGGCCCGCGCACTCGGGCGCGACGCCGTGGTCTTCGCCACCAGCGGGAGCGGGGCGGACGCCGCGCTGCTGCTCGCCGACGCCGCGGGCGCGTCGCTCGTCGTCGTCGCCGGTGCGCACACGCGCCTGGAGGACCTGTTCGACAAGGGCCGCACCGCTGCGGCGGGCAGCCACCTGACCCGGCTCGGGCTCGGCACGACCGTGGTCGACGCGCGGTCCGTCGCCCTGCTGTACCGGCGCCGCATCTCCCCGTGGACCCTGCTCGCGCCGGTCGCGGCGGCCCTGGCCGTGATCGCGGTCGCCCTCGCTGTGACGCCGCAGGGCGGGGTGCCCATGGACCTGCTCGCGGAGCGGCTGGCCGCCGCCCGGTCGTGGCTGAGCGGATGAGGCGCATGGTCGACTTCCGCTATCACCTGGTGTCCATCGTCGCCGTGTTCCTCGCCCTGGCGGTGGGGGTGGCGCTGGGCGCCACGGTCCTCGGGACCCCGCTGCTGCACACGCTGCGCGCGGAGGACACCCCGGTACCGGCGGAGCCGGCGGCGGCCGACCGGGACGGCGACCTCGCCCGGCGCCTGCACAAGGGCGGTGAAGGGGTCGTCGACGCCTACGCGGCGGAGATGCTCGCCGGCCGGCTCGACGGCGCCAAGGTCGTCGTCGTGGAGGCGCCCAACGCGGACCCGGCCCAGCGCAAGGACGCGACAGCACGGATCGAGCAGGCCGGGGGGACGGTCGCCGGGCGGCTGCTGCTCGCCGGGAAGTTCACCGACCCCGAGGAGGCGTCGTTCGTCGGCGGGCTCGCCGACCGCGTCGCCCCCGAGGACTCGCGTGCCGAGGGCGGCCCGTACGAGAAGGCGGGGACCCAGCTCGCGAAGGCGCTCCTGGTTCCGGCGCCCGACAGCGCCGAAGCCGAGGAGGAGTCGGCCGCGCCCGGGAGCAAGGGCGCGGAGTCCGAGGGTTCCGCGCGTGCGTCGGGCGACGGGGGAGCGGCCGAAGGGCCGCGCGCGGACGAGGGAGACGAGGGAGCGGAGACCGGATCGTCCGCGCAGGAGCCCGATGGCGGCGACGGGGCCGCGGAACCGAGCGCGGAAGCGGGTGCGGAGTCCGGGGCGTCCCCGGGGGCGCCGGCGCCGCTCCCGGAGGTGGCGCCGCGGCCCGGCGCCCCGGCCGGCGGGTCCGGCGCCGCCGCCGTCCTCGCCGCCTACTCCGACGCCGGGCTGGTGACGGGCCGCGCGCCGGAGGGCAAGGCCGACGTCGCCCTCGTCATCGGACCGGCCGATCCGCTCCCGACAGCTGACGGCAACGCCTCGGTCCTGGCGCTGACCCGGGCCATGAGCACGCGGTCGGGCGGCGCGGTGCTGGCGGGTGACACCGCCTCGGCCGGGCCGGGCGGCCTGGTCGCGCAGGCGCGCGCGGGGGAGACCGGGTTCTCCACCGTGGACACCCTGGGCACCGTCTCGGGCGGGGTGGTGGGCGTCCTCGCGCTCGCCGACGCGCTGGAGCGGCGCAGCGGCCACTACGGGGTGGCCGACGGCGCCACCCGCCCGCTGCCGGACCCGGTGCCGGGTCCGCGCGACACCGAGGGGGACGAGGTGCGCCCCGAGCCCGACTGAACCGCCGCGGCCGGGGCAGTGGGGCGGGGGTCCGGTCCGGTCGGCGGAAGGGGGTGACGCGTCCCGAGTGAGTGGTTCCCCACACTCTGGTGAGGCAATACATCACTTCCAGCAATCCACATCAACGCGCATGGATGGCATGATGGACGGGGATCGCGCATGTGCCGCTTCACGCTGCGATGTGCGGACCCTGTAAAAACGTGAGGGGAGTATCCCTTTTCGCGGCGGTGCCGTCATCACGGTGCGCACACAGTGCGGACCCGGTGCCGCCGGCCTATCCGGTCCGGATGGGCGGGAGAGACCTCCGGTTCGTAATCCATGCCCCACTCGCCTGTGCTGGGTTTGGCAAGACCGGAGGAGAGTTCGTACATGGATGTTCCCCTGTGGGTGTGGCTCGCGACCATCGGAGCGATGATCGCCATCCTCGCGATCGACCTCGCGATCGTCGACCACCCGTGGAGTAAGAAGAGCGGCCCGAAAGAATTCGGGGTCAAGCAGGCCGGCTGGTGGGCGGCCTTCTATATCGGCATCGCCATCATCTTCGGATTCGGTGTCTGGTACTTCGGCGGGAGCACGGCGGCGGGCGAGTACTTCGCCGGGTTCGTCACCGAGAAGAGCCTCAGCGTCGACAACCTCTTCATCTTCTACCTGATCATCGGCAGTTTCGCGGTGCCGAAGAAGTACCAGCACGAGGTGCTGCTGGTCGGCATCGTCATCGCCCTGGTCATGCGCGGCATCTTCATCGCCATCGGCGCCCAGGCCATCAACGCCTGGAGCGAGGTCTTCTACCTGTTCGGCGCGTTCCTCATCTACACCGCGGTGAAGATCGTCTACGACCACGTCAAGCAGGACGACGGCGACCAGGACTTCACCGACTCCTTCGCGGTGCGCATGGTGAAGAAGGTGTGGCCGGTCACCGACGACTATCACGGCGCCCACCTGACGGTCGTGCAGAACGGCAAGCGCTACGTCACCCCGATGCTCATGGTCATCGTCGCCATCGGTGTCACCGACCTGGTGTTCGCCGTCGACTCCATCCCCGCGATCTTCGGCCTGACCCAGGACGCCTACATCGTCTTCACCGCCAACGCGTTCGCACTGCTGGGCCTGCGCCAGCTGTACTTCCTCCTCGCCGGCCTCATGGACAAACTCGCCTACATCAGCTGGGGCCTCGCGGTCATCATGGTGTTCATCGGCATCAAGATGCTCCTGCACGCCCTCCACGAGAACGGTGTGCACGTCCCCGAGGTGAGCATCGGGATGTCGTTGACCGTCATCATCGGCGTCATGGTCGTGACCATCGTCGCGAGCCTGCTGAAGGCGCGCTACGACGGCAAGAAGGCGGAGTCGGTCGACGCCGGGAAGTAGCCGCCCTCGAACGACTGTTCGGGTATAGTCGCATGCGCCCGCCGGGGGTACCGGCGGGCGCACTCCCCGTCGGGCCATGCACCTGAGCATGGAAGATTCCCGGCGCCGGAGTGGTTGGTGGTGAAGGAAGGTCGGACGCCGAGCGCGCCGCACACGTCTCTGAGCAGTCGGACGACGACGGCCCTTCCCCTGTGCGCCGAACCCGAAGGGGCTGGTTTTCACAAATGGCCGATCAACTGGTCATCCGGGGTGCCCGCGAGCACAACCTGAAGGACGTCTCACTCGATCTTCCGCGCGACGCGATGATCGTGTTCACCGGACTGTCCGGCTCGGGCAAGTCGTCGCTGGCGTTCGACACGATCTTCGCCGAGGGGCAGCGGCGCTACGTCGAGTCGCTGTCGGCGTACGCCCGCCAGTTCCTCGGCCAGATGGACAAGCCCGACGTCGACTTCATCGAGGGCCTGTCGCCGGCGGTCTCCATCGACCAGAAGTCCACGAGCAAGAACCCCCGATCCACCGTCGGCACCATCACCGAGGTGTACGACTATCTGCGGCTGCTGTGGGCGCGCATCGGGGTGCCGCACTGCCCCGAGTGCGGCAGGGAGATCGCGCGGCAGACCCCGCAGCAGATCGTCGACCGCGTCATGGAGTTCGCCGAGGGCACCCGGTTCCAGGTCCTCGCGCCCATCGTCCGCGGGCGCAAGGGCGAGTACGCGGAGCTGTTCAAGGACCTCCAGTCCAAGGGCTTCACCCGCGCCAGGGTCGACGGCGCCGCGGTCCGCCTCGACGACGTCCCGAAGCTCAAGAAGTACGAGAAGCACGACATCGCCGTGGTGGTCGACCGGCTCAGCGTCAAGGAGTCCTCGAAGAAGCGGCTGACCGACTCCGTCGAGACCGCCCTCGGCCTCGCCGCCGGCACCATCCTGCTCGACTTCGTCGACCTCCCCGAGGACGACCCCGAGCGCGAGAAGATCTACTCCGAGCACCTGTACTGCCCTTACGACGACCTGTCGTTCGAGGAGCTCGAACCCCGCTCGTTCTCCTTCAACTCGCCCTACGGCGCCTGCCCCGAGTGCGCGGGCCTGGGCACCCGCATGGAGGTCGACCCGGAGCTGCTGGTCCCCGACCCCGAGAAGTCCCTCGCCGACGGCGCCATCTCCCCCTGGTCGGGCGGGCACGCCAGCGAGTACTTCGGCCGCCTCATGCAGGCCGTTGGCGACGCCATCGGGTTCACCCTCGACACCCCGTGGGAGAAGCTGCCCAAGCAGGCGCGCACCGCGCTGCTTGAGGGCCACGACACCCAGGTCCACGTGCAGTACCGCAACCGGTACGGGCGCACCCGCTCCTACTACACCGACTTCGAGGGCGTCATCCCGTGGGTGAAGCGCCGCCACTCCGAGAGCGAGAGCGACACCAGCCGCGAGCGCCTCGAAGGGTTCATGCGCACGGTGCCGTGCGCGGCGTGCCACGGTCGGCGCCTCAAGCCGGTGATCCTCGCGGTCACCGTCGGCGGGCACTCCATCGCCGACGTTGCGGCGCTGCCGCTGAACGAGGCGGCGGTGTTCCTGCGCACGGTCGAGCTCAGCGACCGCGACCGCACCATCGCCGCGCAGGTCCTCAAGGAGATCTCGGCGCGGCTGGGCTTCCTGCTCGACGTCGGCCTCGACTACCTCAACCTGGAGCGGCCGACCGGATCGCTCTCCGGCGGCGAGGCGCAGCGCATCCGCCTCGCCACCCAGATCGGGTCGGGGCTGGTGGGCGTGCTGTACGTCCTCGACGAGCCGTCCATCGGGCTGCACCAGCGCGACAACTTCCGGCTGCTGGAGACCTTGGAGCGGCTGCGCACCATCGGCAACACCCTCATCGTGGTCGAGCACGACGAGGACACCATCCGGGCGGCCGACTGGGTCGTCGACATCGGCCCGGGCGCCGGCGAGCACGGCGGCGACGTCGTCGTGTCCGGCACCGTCGAGGACCTGCTGGCCAGCCCTGACTCCGCCACCGGCGCCTACCTCACGGGCCGCCGCGAGATCCCGCTGCCTGCGGTCCGCCGGCCCGCGACCAAGGGCCGCGAGCTGGTGGTGAAGGGCGCCACGGAGAACAACCTGCGCGGCATCGACGTCCCGTTCCCGCTGGGCGTGTTCACCGCCGTCACCGGGGTGTCGGGGTCGGGCAAGTCCACCCTCGTCAACGAGATCCTGTACAAGGCGCTCGCGAAGGAGTTGCACGGGGCGCGCACGGTGCCGGGCCGGCACGTGCGGGTCAACGGAATGGGCCAGGCCGACAAGGTCGTGCACGTCGACCAGAGCCCGATCGGCCGCACACCGCGCTCCAACCCCGCCACCTACACGGGCGTGTTCGACCACATCCGCAAGCTGTTCGCCGCGACCGCCGAGGCGAAGATGCGCGGTTACCAGCCCGGCCGGTTCTCCTTCAACATCAAGGGCGGACGCTGCGAGGCGTGTGCGGGCGACGGCACCCTCCGGATCGAGATGCAATTCCTGCCCGACGTCTACGTCCCCTGCGAGGTCTGCCACGGCGCCCGCTACAACCGGGAGACCCTCGACGTCCATTACAAGGGCAAGACCATCGCCGAGGTCCTGAACATGCCCATCGAGGAGGCGCTGGAGTTCTTCGAGCCGGTCACCGCCATCCGCCGGCACATGCAGACCCTCAACGACGTCGGCCTGGGCTACGTCCGCCTCGGCCAGCCCGCGACCACCCTGTCGGGCGGCGAGGCGCAGCGGGTGAAGCTCGCCTCGGAGTTGCAGCGGCGCTCCACCGGGCGCACCGTGTACGTCCTCGACGAGCCCACCACCGGCCTGCACTTCGAGGACATCCGCAAGCTGCTGGGGGTGCTGGGCCGCCTGGTCGACAGCGGCAACACCGTGATCGTCATCGAGCACAACCTCGACGTCATCAAGACCGCCGACCACGTCATCGACATGGGCCCCGAGGGCGGTGCGCGCGGCGGGACCGTCCTCGCCGCCGGCACCCCCGAAGAGATCGCCACCGCCGAGGGCAGCTACACCGGCGAGTTCCTCGCGAAGATCCTGTGAACACCCGGGGCCGGGTGCCAAGTGCGCCCGGTCTCGGTAGGGTCGGGGGCGATGAGCCATCCCCCGTTCCCGCCCCAGCAGCCAGCACCGCCGTCGAGAGAGCCCATGGACGACCGCAGTCAGCGCCCCGCCCCGCCGTTGGCACCGTGGGGGCCGCGTGCCGCCGCCCGCCTCGTCGACGTCGCGGTCGTCACCATCCCGGCGCTGATCGTGGCGCTGGTGTTCAGCCTGATCTGGATGGGCGCCCAGCTCACCCTGAACCTGGCATCGAACAGTTCCGGCGCGACGCAGGACAAGTTCGCCGTCATCTTCAGCGTCGCCCTGTACCTGTGCCTCACGGCGTACGACGTCGTCACGCTGACCAAGCTGCGCAAGACGTTCGGCAAACATCTGCTGAAGATCAGGGTCGCCTCGCTGGACAACCGCTCCTTCGAGCAGCCGATCCCGTTCAGCACCGTCCTGGTCAGAGCGGCAGTCTTCCACCTTTGGGTACTGTTCTTCTGGACGAACATCGTCCTTGTCGCCGGCCTTGCGATCGCCTCCCTCATCGCCTATGTTCTCTGGCCACTTTGGGACACGCCGTACCGGCAAGGGCTCCACGACAAGCTCGCGCGTACCGTAGTCGTGCGCACGGGCTAACCTGGGCGCATCGGCACACGGCCCGGATCCCGAATTTGGTGCCCCCGCCGGGTCAGTGGAATGCTGAGCAGCCTTCAATCCAGACGATCGAACACACCCCGAGGTGCAAGCCCACATGAGTTACCCACCGCCGCCTGAACAGCCGCCGCACGGCGGGGGTCCTTACCAGCCCCAGCAGCCCGGCTACGGCTCGGGCCCGCAGCAGCCCCCCTACGGCGGCCAACCGGGCTACGGCCCGCAGCAGCCGCCGCCCCCGCAGCCCCAGCAACCGGGGTACGGTTCCGGCCCGCAGCAGCCCTACCCCGGCGGCCAGCCGGGCTACGGCCCGCAGCAGCCGCCGCCCCCGCAGCCCCAGCAGCCGTACGGCGGCCAGCCCGGCTACGCCCCGCAGCAGCAGCCCTATGGCGGCCAGCCGGGCTACGGCCCGGGCGGGTACGGCCAGCCGCAGCGTCCCGCCGCAGGGTGGGGCGGGCGGTTCGGTGCCCGCGTCATCGACGGCTTCATCGTCGGCATCCCCGGCGGCATCGTCATCGCCATCCTGTCCGCGGCCATGATGCCCACCGACATCATGTCGCCGAGCTACGCCGAGGACGTCGCCGCGGCCAGCGCCATGTCCATGGGCATCGGCTACCTGATCCTCGCCGTCATCGGCATCGTCTACGAAGGGCTCATGCTCTCCAGCAAGGGCCAGACCCTGGGCAAGATGGCCGTGAGCGCGGTCGTCACCCCGCTGGGCGGCGCCGGGTACGGCGCCGGCCTGCCGGGCGGTACCGCCTACACCCGCGCCGCCGCCTGGTGGGGCGCCTACGCCCTCATGGGTGTGCTCGCGTTCATCGGCGGTGCGGGCCTGGCCGGCATCGCCGGCATCTACGTCCTCCTCAACGGCCTCTGGCCGCTGTGGGACAGCCAGAACCAGTCGCTGAACGACAAGATCGCCAAGACCCTGGTCGTGTCGTCCCGCTAGTTCCACCGGTACAGCACACGCGAGGGCGGTCCCCGGTTCACGGGGGCCGCCCTCGCTCTGTGTCCTGCGCATCCGCGGATCACCGGCCCCGCCGAGGGGCCGCCCGCACCCAGTACTACAGTCTGTCGTAGTACGTAGGGCGGGCCGAGCGGAACGGGGAAGCGAGCACGATGCGGGAGCCGACGGGAACCGGGGTCACCCGGCGCAGGGTGCTGGGAGCGGCGGGGGCCGCGGGCGCCGCGGCAGTGGGGGCCGCCGCGTGCGCGACCCCCGAGGAGGACCGGCCCACGCCGCACGACAAGCTGCACGGCACGGTGGTGGCGCAGACCGGCGACGTGCCCGAGGGCGGCGGCACGGTCATCGTCAAGAGCAAGCTGGTCCTCACCCAGCCCGCGAAGGGCGACTACAAGGCGTTCAGCGCGGTGTGCGCGCACGCCGGGTGCACGATCCAGGAGGTCAAGGAGAACATCCACTGCCTGTGCCACGGCAGCGAGTTCGACCTGGCGACCGGCGACGTGCTGGAGGGCCCCGCGAACAAGCCGCTGGAGCCCTTGGACGTCACCGTGGAGGGCACCGACATCACCCTGGTCTGAACGGGTGCGCCGGTGCCGTCTCAGCCTTCGTCGGAGGGGGTCTCGCCCCGGTCGGTGTGGTGCGCGCCGCCCGACTCCTTCCGCGCGCCGACCGGCAGCGGCGGCGTGCCGCGGCGGAACGCGGACTCGGGCCAGATGCCGGCGTAGCCCGCTGAGGAGTCGTCGGGCACGGTGAACTCGGTGCGGTTGCGCGGCAGCGCCTCGGGGAACTGCTCGGCGAGGTAGCCGATCATGTGCTCGCGGAGATCGCAGCAGAGGTCCCAGCGGGCGTCGGAGTCGGCGACGGTCACGACCGCGCGGAGTTCGATGAGCCCGCTTTCGAGGACCTCGGTCGCCTGGAGCGACCACCGGCGGCCGTCCCACAGGGGGTGGTTGGTGACGTAGGCGCCGACCTCTTCGCGGATCTTGTCGATGGGGACCTCCCAGTCGACCCGCAGCATCACCGCGCCGGTGATCGAGGTGCCCTGCTTGGTCCAGTTCTCGAACGCGTTGTTGGTGAAGTGGGAGACCGGGACGACGAAGCGCCGCTCGTCCCACAGCCGCAGCGTGACGTTGGTGAGGGTGAGCTCCTCGACGCGGCCCCACTCCTCGTTGAACACCACGATGTCGTTGATGCGCAGGGTGTCGCTGAACGCGAGTTGCAGGCCGGCGAACAGGTTGCCCAGCGTGGACTGCGCGGCGACACCGGCGATGATGCCGATGAGGCCGGCGGAGGTGAGGATCCCGGCGCCCAGCGGGGCGAAGGCGTCGAAGGTGAACAGGATCGCCGCGGCCGAGAGGATCACGATGATGGACGAGATGACCCTGCGCAGCAGCTTCACCTGGGTCTGCAAGCGGCGCGAACGGCGGTCGGCGTCGGCGCTCTGGAGCGCGAGCCGGTCGAGGACGGTGTCGGTGACCGCGAACGCGGCCGCCAGCGCGAGCCAGGTGATCGACGCGATGAGCGCGATCGTCATCGTGTGCTGGAAGGTCGACCAGCCGATGGGGGCGTCGCCGGTGAACCCCTTGGAGTCGGGGATGGCGATGTTCACCCCGACCACGGCCGCGGCGAAGTACGCGGCGTAGGTGCAGCGGTTGACCAGAGGACCGGCCATGCGCCACACCTTCGACAACTGGTGGGTGAGCAGCCAGTGCATCACCGTGACCAGGAGCACGGAGATCGCGACGGCGACGCCGAGCGCGATCCAATGTTCCAACTTCACGGCTGTGAGCCCCCTCAAAGGTAGAGAAACCGCCCGGTATCGGACCCAACCTAGAGCATCCAGATACCAAACCGTGACATAACCGAGGTGACTTAGCGCATCGCCGAACGGGGCGTCCATGCTCCACGGTAGAACGCCGCGCGGCGTAGTGAACAGTACCCGGTCGGCCACTGCTCCCGTGGCGTCGCGCAGGATGTCCGAACCGGCGCCAGAATGGTGGGTATGACAGCGCAACCCAAGCTGCGGCCCAAGCCCGGGTCGATCCCGACCGACCCCGGTGTGTACCGCTTCCGCGACTCCCACGGGCGCGTCATCTACGTCGGCAAGGCCAAGAACCTGCGCGCCCGGCTCTCGTCCTACTTCCAGGACTTCGCGGGGCTGCACCCCCGCACCCAGTCGATGGTCGCCACGGCCGCCGACGTCGACTGGACCGTGGTGGGCACCGAGGTCGAGGCGCTCCAACTGGAGTACTCCTGGATCAAGCAGTACGACCCCCGGTTCAACGTCAAGTACCGCGACGACAAGAGCTACCCCTACCTCGCCATCACCTTCAACGAGGAGTTCCCCCGGGTCCAGGTCATGCGCGGCGCCAAGCGCAAGGGCGTGCGCTACTTCGGCCCGTACTCCCACGTGTGGGCCATCCGCGAGACCGTCGACCTGCTCCTGCGCGTGTTCCCGGTGCGCACCTGCTCCGCTGGGGTGTTCAAGCGCGCCAAGTCCAGCGGGCGGCCGTGCCTGCTCGGCTACATCGACAAGTGCGCGGCGCCGTGCGTCGGCAAGGTCACCCCCGCTGAGCACCGGGCGCTCGCCGAGGACTTCAGCTCCTTCATGGCCGGCGACACCAACCGCTATGTGCGCGGCATCGAGCAGCAGATGCGCGCCGCGGCGGGCGAGCAGGACTACGAGCGCGCGGCCCGGCTGCGCGACGACATCCAGGCGCTGCGCACCGCACTGGAGAAGCAGTCCGTGGTGCTGGGCGAGTCCACCGACTGCGACGTCATCGCCTTCGCCGAGGACCCTCTCGAAGCGGCGGTCCAGGTGTTCTACGTGCGCGGCGGGCGCATCCGGGGCCAGCGCGGCTGGGTCGTCGACAAGGTCGAGGACGTCGGCACCGGCCGCCTCGTCGAGCAGTTCATCGCCCAGACCTACGGCGCCATCGGCCCCGGCGACGCGGCCGACGCCGCCGACGGAGCGGCGGCGGCCATCCCCCGGGAGGTGCTCGTCTCGGAGCTGCCCGCCGACCCCGGCGCCGTCGACGCCTGGCTGGCCGAGCACCGCGGCGGCCCGGTGTCGCTGCGGGTGCCCAAGCGCGGCGACAAGAAGTCGCTGCTGGAGACCGTGGCGAAGAACGCGGCCCAGGCGCTGGCGCGGCACAAGACCCAGCGGGCCGGCGACCTCACGACCCGCAGCAAGGCCCTCGGCGAGGTCCAGGAGGCGCTGGGGCTGGCCGAGGCGCCGCTGCGCATCGAGTGCTACGACGTCGCCAACCTCCAGGGCACCCACGTCGTGGCGTCCATGGTGGTGTTCGAGGACGGCATGGCGCGCAAGTCGGAGTACCGCCGCTTCAGCATCAGGGGCAGCGGCGCGGGCGGCGCGGAGCAGAACGACGTCGCCGCGATGCACGAGGTCATCAAGCGGCGGTTCACCCGCTACCTTGAGGAGAGCGAGAAGTCGGGCGAAGCCATCGGCGGCCCCGCCGGCGAGTCCGACGGCGAGGCGGGCCCCGAACCGGCGAAGTTCGCCTACCCGCCCAACCTCGTGGTGGTCGACGGCGGCCGCCCGCAGGTCGACGCGGCGCAGCGGGCGCTCGACGAACTGGGCGTCACCGACATCGCCGTGTGCGGTCTCGCGAAACGACTGGAGGAGGTATGGCTGCCGGGCGACGACGACCCGGTCATCCTCGCCCGCGCGGGCGAGGGGCTGTACCTGCTCCAGCGGGTGCGCGACGAAGCGCACCGCTTCGCCAACACCTACCACCGGCAGATGCGGGCGAAGGCGCTCACCGGCAGCGCGCTCGACGACGTGCCCGGTCTCGGACCGGCCCGGCGCAACGCGCTGCTCAAGCACTTCGGCTCCGTGCGCAGGCTGGCGGCCGCGACCGTGGCCGAGATCGGGGAGGTCCCCGGTATCGGTGCGCGCACGGCGGCGACCATCCAGTCGATGCTGAACGGCGACCGCGATACTGGGAGCCAGGGCCCTGACCAGGGCGGGGCCCAACAATCCAATGGGGGATGAGCACGTGCCGAACACCCTGAGCGGAGCACTTCCGCCGGAGATCGTCATCGTCACGGGGATGTCCGGCGCCGGCCGCAGCACGGCGGCGCGGGCGCTGGAGGACCTCGACTGGTTCGTGGTCGACAACCTCCCGCCCGGCCTGCTGCCCACCATGATCGACCTCGCCGGCCGCACCAAGGGCGCCGTGCCGAAGGTCGCCGCGGTGGTCGACGTCCGCAGCATGGCGTTCACCGAGGACCTGCTGTCCACGGTCGAGGCGCTGCGCACCCGCGGCATCGCCGCCCGCGTGGTGTTCCTCGAGGCCGGCGACGAAACGCTAGTGCGCCGCTTCGAGGGCGTCCGCCGCCCGCACCCGTTGCAGGGCGACGGCCGCCTCACCGACGGCATCGCCCGCGAACGCGAGACCCTGCGCACCGTGCGCGACGAGGCCGACCTCGTCATCGACACCTCGCAGCTCAACGTCCACCAGCTCAAGGCGAAGGTCATCGGGTTCTTCGGCGAGGGCGAGAAGACCCACCTGCGGGCGAACGTCGTGTCGTTCGGGTTCAAGCACGGCCTGCCCGTCGACGCCGACCTCGTGGTCGACTGCCGGTTCCTGCCCAACCCGCACTGGGTGCCGGAGCTGCGCCCCATGAACGGCCGCGACGCAGCGGTGCGCGACTACGTCCTCGCGCAGAAGGGCGCCAAGGAGCTGCTCGACGCCTACACCGAGGTGCTGCGCCTGCTCATCGACGGCTACCAGCGCGAAGGCAAGCACTATCTGACGCTGGCCGTGGGCTGCACCGGCGGGAAGCACCGCAGCGTCGCCATGTCGGAGCAGTTCGGCGAGCGGCTGCGCGACGAAGGGCTCGACGTGCACGTCGTGCACCGCGATGTGGGACGGGAGTAGCCGCTTGCCGGAGCATCCGGACGACGGCGGCGACGCCGGCTCCCCGCCGCGCGTGGTCGCCCTGGGCGGCGGGCACGGGCTGCACGCCTCCCTGTCGGCGCTGCGCCGGGTCACCACCGACCTCACCGCCGTGGTCACGGTCGCCGACGACGGCGGCTCCAGCGGGCGGCTGCGCCGGGAACTGGGCGTGCTGCCTCCGGGCGACCTCCGCATGGCGCTGGCGGCCCTGTGCGGCGACGACGAGTGGGGGCACACCTGGAGCGAGGTGGTGCAGCACCGGTTCCGCTCAGAGGGCGACCTGCACGGCCACGCGGTCGGCAACCTCCTCATCGTCGCCCTGTGGGAGCTGCTGGGCGACTCCGTCGCCGGCCTCGACTGGGTGGGCCAGCTGCTCGGCGCGCACGGCCGGGTGCTGCCGATGTCGTCGATCCCCTTGGACATCGTCGCCGAGGTCGAGGGCGCCGACCCCGCCCGGCCGACCGATGTCACCACGGTGCGCGGCCAGGTGGCGTGCGCGAGCACGAACGGCCGGGTCCGCTCGGTGTCGCTTGTCCCGGCGTCCCCGCCGGCGTCGCCGCCGGCCGTCAAGGCGGTGCGCGAGGCCGACTGGGTGGTGTTCGGGCCGGGGTCGTGGTTCACCAGCGTGCTCCCGCACCTGATGGTGCCCGAGCTCGCCGGGGCGCTCGTCGCCACCCGGGCGAAGCGGCTGGTCGCGCTGAACCTGTCGCCGCAGCGCGGCGAGACCGACGGCTTCGCCCCGCACACCTACCTGGAGGTGCTCGCCGCGCACGCGCCCGCGCTGCGCATCGACGTGGTGCTCGCCGACGCCGCCATGGTCGACGAGCCGCAGGCGCTGCGCGACGCCGCGGCGAAGCTCGGCGGCCGGCTGGTGCTGGCGGAGATCGCGGCCGGCGACGGCAGCCCGCGGCACGATCCGCACCGGCTCGCCGCGGCGTTCGACGGCGTCTTCGGGGCGTCGCGGCCCGGGGCCGCCGCGCACCCGCCGCCGCCGGGCCGCCGCGCGGCCCGGCACGAATAAGCGTTTGTCGCGAAATGCGACTCGCCGTTTCCACCTGGGGTTTTGGACACGCGTCCCAGAGTCTGGCATTGCCGCGCGCGCCGAGTAGTCTGCGTCCTGACAAGCATCCGTGCCCACGCGGCACCGCGCGAACACCTGCGTTCCAGGGGGAGGACCACATCCATGGCGATGACCGGCGTGGTGAAGGACGAGTTGAGCCGGCTGACCGTTCTCAAGCCATGCTGCCGCAAGGCTGAGGTGTCCACGATCCTGCGGTTCACGGGTGGCCTGCACCTGGTGAGCGGCCGGATCGTCATCGAGGCCGAGCTCGACACCGGTGCGGCGGCGCGGCGGCTGCGCAAGGACATCTCGGAGGTGTTCGGGCACGAGTCCGAGGTCGTGGTCCTGGCGCCCAGCGGCCTGCGCAAGGGCAACCGCTACGTGGTGCGGATCATCAAGGACGGCGAGAGCCTGGCCCGCCAGACCGGGCTGATCGACAACAACGGCCGCCCGGTGCGCGGCCTGCCGCGGCACGTGGTCGCCGGCGGCGCCTGCGACGCCGAGTCGGCGTGGCGCGGCGCGTTCATCGCGCACGGCTCCCTGACCGAGCCGGGGCGCTCCATGTCGCTGGAGGTCACCTGCCCCGGCCCCGAGGCCGCCCTGGCGCTGGTGGGGGCGGCGCGCCGCCTCAAGGTGCACGCCAAGGCGCGCGAGGTGCGCGGTGTCGACCGTGTCGTGGTCCGCGACGGCGACTCCATCGGCGCGCTGCTCACCCTCCTGGGGGCGCACCAGAGCGTGCTCGCCTGGGAGGAGCGCCGCATGCGCCGCGAGGTCCGCGCCACGGCGAACCGGCTGGCCAACTTCGACGACGCCAACCTGCGCCGCAGCGCCCGCGCCGCGGTGGCGGCCGGCGCCCGGGTCGAGCGGGCACTGGAGATCCTCGGCGAGGAGGCGCCCGAGCACCTGGTCGCCGCCGGGCAGCTCCGGCTCGCGCACAAGCAGGCGTCGCTGGAGGAGCTGGGGCAGCTGTCCGACCCGCCGCTCACCAAGGACGCCATCGCCGGGCGGATCCGGCGGCTGCTCGCCATGGCCGACAAGCGCGCCTCGGACCTGCACATGCCCGGCACCGACGCCAACCTCACGCCCGACATGCTCGTGCCCTGAACCGCGGCCGCGCCGCGCGGCGCGCCCGGTACCGCCGCGCGGCCGGAGCCGCCGGCACCGCGTAATGAATTGTGAAGCGGAAAACCCCCCGACCACGCTTTCACGATCTGCGGAAACACCTAGAAATCCGGTCGAAACATACGCTCTAATGGTCTATACCTCTGGTGCGCGGGGGGCGCGTGCGGCCCGTCGGCCGCTCCGGCCGACCCCGACTCCCTGCGGCCCACGCAGACACAGGGCGATAGGCTGAAGCCATCCCAGCGCACTGATACCGCGATCCGGCGCGTGCCGCGTCGGACCTCAGCGTCAACGACGCAATCGACACGTGAGGAGAATGGTTCGAGTGACCATCCGTGTAGGCGTGAACGGCTTCGGCCGGATCGGTCGCAACTTCTACCGGGCCGTCCAGGCGTCCGGCAGGAACGACATCGAGATCGTCGCGGTGAACGACCTCACCGATAACACCACGCTCGCGCACCTGCTCAAGTACGACACCGTGCTCGGCACCCTCGACGCCGAGGTCACCGCCGACGGCGACGGCATCACGGTCGGCGGCACCACCATCAAGACGCTCGCCGAGCGCAACCCCGCCGCCCTCCCGTGGCGCGACCTCGGGGTCGACGTCGTCATCGAGTCGACCGGCCACTTCACCAAGGCCGAGGACGCCCGCAAGCACATCGAGGCCGGCGCGAAGAAGGTCATCATCTCCGCCCCCGCGAAGGGCGAGGACCTCACCATCGTGCTGGGCGTGAACGACGACAAGTACGACCCCGCGTCGCACCACATCGTGTCCAACGCGTCGTGCACCACCAACTGCGTCGCACCGATGGCCAAGACGCTGCTCGACAACTTCGGCATCGTCAAGGGCCTCATGACCACGGTGCACGCCTACACCAACGACCAGGTCATCCTGGACTTCCCGCACTCGGACCTGCGCCGGGCCCGCGCGGCGGCGCAGAACATCATCCCCACCACCACCGGTGCGGCCAAGGCCACGGCGCTGGTGCTGCCGGAGCTCCAGGGCAAGCTCGACGGCATCGCCATGCGCGTCCCGGTCCCCGACGGCTCGGTGACCGACCTCGTGGTGGAGCTGGAGCGCGAGGTCACCAAGGACGAGGTCAACGCCGCGTTCAAGGCCGCAGCCGAGGGGCCGCTCAAGGGCCTGCTGAAGTACACCGAGGACCCCATCGTGTCGTCCGACATCGTGGGCACCACGCCGTCGTGCACCTTCGACGCCAGCCTGACCATGGCGTTCGGCAACACGGTCAAGATCATCGGCTGGTACGACAACGAGTTCGGCTACTCGAACCGCATCGTCGACCTGACCTCGCTGGTCGGCTCCAACCTGTAGGCGCTGAGGCGGTACCCGCGTTTGCGACCGGCGGTGGCGCCCCCAGCGGGGGCGCCACCGCGGTGTTTGCGGCACCGGCCCGCGCACCCGCTCCACCCGACATCGCTGCTGTGAGAGGACCCCCATGCGGACGATCGACGATCTCGACGTCGCCGGCAGGCGCGTGTTCGTCCGGGCCGACCTGAACGTGCCCCTCGACGGTGAGCGCATCACCGACGACGGCCGCATCCGGGCCGCCCTGCCCACCATCACCGCGCTGCGCGAACGCGGCGCCCGCGTCGTCGTCGGCGCCCACCTCGGCCGCCCCAAGGGCCGGGTCGCCCCGGAGTTCTCGCTGGGGCCGGTCGCCGCCCGGCTGGGCGAACTCCTGGGCGCCGACGTGCGCTTCGCCGCCGACACCGCGGGGGAGTCCGCGCGGGCCACCGCGGCGGCGCTCGCCGACGGCGAGGTCGCCGTACTGGAGAACCTCCGGTTCGAGCCCGGCGAGACCAGCAAGGACGACGCGGAGCGCGGCGAGTTCGCCGACCGCCTCGCCGCCCTCGCCGACCTCTACGTCGGCGACGGCTTCGGGGCGGTGCACCGCAAGCACGCCAGCGTGGTCGACCTGCCGCAGCGGCTGCCGCATGCGGTCGGCGGCCTGGTGCTCGCCGAGGTCGAGGTGCTGCACCGCCTCACCGGCGACCCGCGGCGCCCCTACGTCGTCGTGCTGGGCGGCGCGAAGGTCTCCGACAAGCTCGCCGTCATCGACAACCTGCTGGGCACCGCCGACCGCCTGATCATCGGCGGCGGCATGGTCTTCACCTTCCTCAAGGCCAAGGGCTACGAGGTGGGCCGCAGCATGCTGGAGGAGGACCAGGTCCCGGTCGTCGCCGAGTACATCGACCGCGCCGAGCGCGAAGGCGTCGAACTGGTGCTGCCCGTCGACATCGTCGCCGCCGACGCGTTCGCCGCCGACTCCCCGCACGCCGCGGTCGCCGCCGACGCGATCCCCGCCGACCGGCTGGGCCTCGACATCGGCCCGGAGTCCGGCGCGCTGTTCGCCGCGAAGCTCGCCGACGCCAAGACCGTCTTCTGGAACGGCCCCATGGGCGTCTTCGAGATGGCGGCGTTCGCCGGCGGCACCCGCGCGCTCGCGCAGGGGCTGATCGACTCCGACGCGTTCACCGTCGTGGGCGGCGGCGACTCCGCTGCGGCCGTGCGCGCGCTCGGCTTCGACGAGGCGGCGTTCGGCCACATCTCCACCGGCGGCGGCGCCAGCCTGGAGTACCTGGAGGGCAAGACCCTGCCCGGCATCCAGGCCCTGGCGGACTGACCCCGGCCCGCGGCACGCAGGCGCGGGCACCCCCGACCGCAATCCGACCCCGACCCGAGGACGTATCGACGACCATGGCCGACCGCAAACCGCTGATCGCGGGCAACTGGAAGCTGAACAACAACCACCTGGAGGCGATCAGCCTCGTCCAGAAGATCGCGTTCTCCCTCAAGGACGCCGACTTCGAGCGGGCCGAGGTGGTCGTGATCCCGTCGTTCACCAACCTGCGCAGCGTGCAGACCCTGATCGACGGCGACAAGCTGCGCATCGGCTACGGTGCGCAGGACATCTCGGCGCACGACAAGGGCGCCTACACCGGTGAGGTCTCCGGCGCCCAGCTCGCCAAGCTCGGCTGCACCTACGCGCTGGCGGGGCACTCCGAGCGCCGCGAGTACCACAACGAGGACGACGCCCTCGTCAATGCGAAGGTCCGCGCCGCGTTCGCCAGCGGCGTCACCCCGCTGCTGTGCCTGGGGGAGGGCCTGGAGGTCCGCAAGAGCGGCGGGCAGGTCGCCCACTCCGTGGCGCAGCTCGACGCGGCGCTGAAGGACGTCACCGAGGAGCAGGCCGGCCGGATCGTCGTCGCCTACGAACCGGTGTGGGCCATCGGCACAGGCGAGGTCGCCACCCCCGAGGACGCCCAGGAGGTGTGCGGTGCGCTGCGCGCCCGGATCGCCGAGCTGTACTCGCCCGAGACCGCCGAGCGCACCCGCATCCTCTACGGCGGCTCGGTGAAGGCCGACAACGTCGCGGGGATCATGGCCAAGGACGACATCGACGGCGCCCTGGTGGGCGGCGCGAGCCTGAAGGCCGACGAGTTCGCCAAGCTCGCCAGGCTGGGCGAGGACTAGTATCGCCGCGCGGCGCACGGTGGACGCCGGGCCCGGCGTCCACCGGTGTCGAGAGCACCAGGGGTGCGCCGCTACACTCTGCTGAGGTTCCGTACCGGAACCGGGTCCATCCCGTCGTCCGGCACGGTAAAATCCAGTAGAGTCCCCGGTCCCTTATCCGCGGGCGCCTTCGCTTCAGCCGAGCGGTACGGTCGCGGTCCCGGGGCCTTTCCCATCCTCAATTCCCCCTCACAGGGGTCGAGTTACAGGTGAGCACGTGATCCTCGGTCTGTCTATTGCGCTGATGGTCCTCAGCCTGCTGATCGTCATGCTGGTCCTGATGCACAAGGGCAAGGGCGGCGGTCTGTCCGACATGTTCGGCGGCGGCGTCAGCTCTTCGCTGGGCGGCTCATCGGTGGTGGAGCGCAACCTCGACCGGTTGACCATCATCACCGCCGTCCTGTGGTTCGTCCTCATCGTCGCCCTCGGCTTGCTGATCAACCGCGGCGGCATCTGAACGCAGCACCTGAGAAGCCCGCGCCTGCGCGGCCCGGACGCCGTCGCGTGTCCGCGCCCACCCCCGGCACCGCGCGGGGCACTCTTCTCGATTGACCGCAGAACAAGCCAGGTCGTCCCTGTTCGTTCGGGGGTATGTCCGCCAAGGAGATTTTCGTGGGTAGTGGCAGCGCCATCCGAGGCAGCCGTGTCGGTGCGGGTCCGATGGGCGAGGCAGAGCGCGGTGAGTCCGCTCCGCGCGTGCGCGTCGCGTTCTACTGCGCCAACAAGCACCAGGTCATGCCGAGCTTCGCGCATGAGGCCCTGGTCCCCGAAGAGTGGGACTGCCCCCGCTGCGGGTTCCCCGCCGGGCAGGACCCCGACGCCCCTCCGGCGCCGCCGCGCACGGAGCCGTACAAGACCCACCTGGCCTACGTGAAGGAGCGGCGCACGGTCGCCGACGGCCAGGCCATCCTGGACGAGGCCCTCGAGAAGCTGCGCGCCAACCGCGCCGCCGTCGAGGCCGCCATCAAGGCCAACGCGAACTAGGGAGTGTTTAGAAAGTGCTTTCGGGTCAGCGAGCGGCCGTCCAGGCGCCGCGTCGCAAGCCGATTCACGAAGTTCAGCCTGGTTGGCTGTTCGAGTGACATCGGTGCCGCGAGGCGGTGTCTGGTGGCCGCGAGCCCGAAATGACTTTTTAAACACGACCTAGCCGCGAACCAGTACGCCCGAGGCGCCCGCCGACCCGTCGGCGGGCGCCTCGCCGTGTCCGGCGGCGGGCCCGGCGGGGGCGCGCGGCCCCGCCGCACACGGATTAACGACGCCTGTTCAACAGGGGATACGCTCTCCGCGTGGCACCGGTAATGCGACCCCTACAGAATCAGCTCCGCCCCCTCACCGAGCTCGCCAGGAAGCTCGGATCCGGGGCGTTCCTCACGTGTGTGGACTCCACGGAGCCGCCCTTGACCGAGGGCGCCGCACCGGCCGCGGACGGCGGGGCGGGGCCCGACCCCGCCGAGGCGACCATCACGGGCATCACGCACGACTCCCGCGCCGTGCGCCCCGGCGACCTCTATGCCGCGCTGCCCGGCGCGCGCGTGCACGGCGCCGAGTTCGCCGCGCAGGCCGCCGACGCCGGGGCCGTCGCGATCCTCACCGACCCCGACGGCTACGACCGCGCCGCGGGCACCCGGCTGCCGGTGCTCACGGTGCCCGATCCGCGCTCGCGGCTCGGCGAGATCGCCGCGTGGGTCTACGGCGACCCCTCCGACGGCCTGCTGCTCATCGGCACCACCGGGACCGCCGGCAAGACCACCGTCAGCTACCTGGTCGAGGCGGGGCTGCGCGCCGCCGGCCTCACCACCGGCCTCATCGGGACCGTGGAGATGCGGGTCGCAGGCGAGCGCGTCGACGCCGCGCTCACCACGCCCGAGTCCACCGACCTGCACGGCCTGTTCGCCGTCATGCGCGAGCGGGGGGTGGGCGGCGCCGCGATGGAGGTGTCGAGCCACGCGCTCGCCATGGGCCGGGTCGCCGGGACCCGCTACGACGTCGCGGTGTTCACCAACCTCTCCCAGGACCACCTCGACTTCCACGCCGACCTGCGCGAGTACTTCGACACCAAGGCGATGCTGTTCACGCCCGAGTACTCCCGCATGGCCGTCGTCAACGCCGACGACCGCTTCGGCCGCGCCCTCATCGACATGGTGCAGGCGCGCGGCGAGGTGCCGGTGACCACGTTCTCCGCCGAGGGCGACCACGAGGCCGACTGGCGGGCCGACGACGTCCGGCTGGGCCCCGAGGGCAGCGCGTTCCGGGTGGTGGGCCCCGGCGGGGTCGAGGGCGAGGCGACCGTGCGGCTGCCCGGGCCGTTCAACGTCTCCAACGCGCTGGCGGCGATCGTCGGCCTCATCGAGGCCGGGATCCCCATGCACGAGGCGATCGCCGGAGTCGCCGAGTGCCCGGGCGTGCCCGGGCGCATGGAGCGCGTCGACGAAGGCCAGAACTTCACGGCGATCGTCGACTACTCCCACAAGCCGGGCGCCATCGAGGCGGTGCTGACCTCCGTCCGCGAGATCGCCACCGGGCAGGTGACCATGGTCGTGGGCTGCGGCGGCGACCGCGACCGCGCCAAGCGCCCGCTCATGGGCGAGGCCGCCGTGCGCCTGGCCGACACCGTCGTGTTCACCGACGACAACCCGCGCACCGAGGACCCCGTCACCATCCTCGCGGCGATGCTCGACGGGGTCGCCAAGGTCCCCGCCGACCAGCGCGCCCGGGTGACCGTCGAACCCGACCGCGCCGCGGCGATCGAACTCGCCGTCGACCGCGCACAGCCCGGCGACGTGCTCGTCGTCGCCGGAAAAGGCCACGAGACCGGCCAGTACGTCGGCGGCGAGGAACTACCGTTCGACGACCGCCGGGTTCTCGGCGACGCGCTGCGATGGCGGCTCGAACAGGGCTGACCCCCCGACCCGCCCGGCCCCGCGGCGCCGGTGCGGCGGCTCCGACCGGGTCGCCCGCACGCGGGCGCGGGGCCATGGCGGCCGCCCACACGCCCGGGGTACGGCGGCTGACGACTTGAGTCGGCCAAACATGTTCTAAGGTAGGTCCGGCAATTGCAGCCCGGCGCCGTGGTGTGAAGCCGCCGCCTCATGGTTCGCCTACAGCGCCGTCCCCCGCGAGGTCGGCTGTTCGCCCGCCGTGTGGTCGCCCCGTAGGTGCGGTGGGCCGGGCCCGACTTGAGGAGTGGATTTGATCGCGCTGTCGCTCGATCGGATCGCTGAGATCACCGAATCCCGCCTGAGCGGTCCGGCGCGCCCTGCCGATACCGTCACCGGCCCGGTCGTCGTCGACTCGCGCCAAGAGCTCTCCGGCGGGCTGTTCGTCGCGCTGAACGGCGAGCGCGCCGACGGCCACGACTTCGCCGCGGCGGCCGTCGAGGCGGGGGCGGTCGCCGTGCTCGGATCCCGCCCCGTCGACGGCGTCCCGGTGCTGGTCGTCGACGGCGGCGACCCCGCGGTGCTCGACGCGCTGGGCCGGCTCGCGGCGCACGTGCTCGGCGAGCTGCCCTCGGCCGACGTCATCGGCGTCACCGGGTCCGCCGGCAAGACGACCACCAAGGACCTGCTCGCGCAGGCGCTGCGGCGGCTCGGCCCCACGATCGCCCCGCCGGGCTCGTTCAACAACGAGATCGGCCATCCGCTGACCGTCCTGCGCGCCGACCCCGCGACCCGCTTCCTCGCGCTGGAGGTCTCGGCGCGCGGCATCGGCCACATCGCGCACCTGTGCCGCATCGCCCCGCCGCGCATCGGCGTGGTCCTCAACGTCGGCAGCGCCCACCTGGGCGAGTTCGGCAGCAAAGAGGCGATCGCCACGGCAAAGGGCGAACTGGTCGAGGCGCTGCCGCCGGCAGGGGAGGGCGGGGTGGCGGTCCTCAACGCCGACGACCCCGCTGTGCGCGCCATGGCCGCGCGCACCGCCGCGCGCGTCGTGACCTTCAGCGACGGCAGCGAGGACGCCGACGTCTACGCGCGCGAGGTCGACCTCGACGCCACCGGGCGGGTGCGGTTCCGGCTGCATGTGGGCGGCGCGAGCGCCCGGGTGCGGCTCGCCCTGGTCGGCGGGCACCAGCTCCACAACGCGCTCGCCGTCGCCGCGGTCGCCGCCGAACTCGGCATGGGCATCGACGACATCGCCGACCTGCTCGGCAGCGCCGGTGCGGTGAGCCGATGGCGCATGGAGGTCGGCGAGCGCGCCGACGGTGTCACCGTCGTCAACGACGCCTACAACGCCAACCCCGAGTCCATGGCGGCGGCACTGCGCACCCTGGTCGCCATGGCGGCCGGCCGGCGCCGCGTCGCCGTCCTCGGCGAGATGGCCGAACTGGGCGAGGGCCACCAGGAGGCCCACGAGGCGGTCGGCCGGCTCGTCGCCGAGAGCGGCACCGAACTCCTGGTCGTCGTCGGGGCCGAAGCCGGGCCCATCGGCGACGGCGCGCGGAACTCGCCGCACTGGACCGCAGAACGGGAGATCGTCGCCGTGCCCGACGCCGCGCACGCGGCCGAGGCGCTGCGCGACCGGCTGCTCCCCGGAGACGTCGTCATCGTGAAGGGATCGCGCGTGGTCGCGCTGGAGCAGGTCGCCGAGCAGCTCATGGCAGTGGAGGCCGTCCGATGACCGGGATCCTCGTCGCCGCGGCACTGGGCCTGATCGTGTCCATGGTGACCATGCCGATGGTCATCAAGCTGCTGTTCCGCTTCAAGTTCGGCCAGGAGGTCCGCGACGACGGCCCCGAGGGCCACAAGACCAAGCAGGGCACGCCCACCATGGGCGGCGTCGTCATCATCGTCGGCGCCGTCATCGGCTACTTCGGCGCGCACCTCGTGCTGCTGACCCGGCCCACGGTGTCCGGGCTGCTGGTCATGGGCCTGTTCGTGGGCATGGGCTTCGTCGGCTTCCTGGACGACTTCATCAAGATCTACCGCCGCCGCAGCCTCGGCCTGCGCAGCGGCGCCAAGGCCCTCGGCCAGGGCATCATCGGCATCGGGTTCGCCGTCGGCGTCACGATGTTCCCCAACGGCTACACCTACACCCCCGGGTCCACGCACCTGTCGTTCCTGCGGGACTTCGGGCCGGCGCTGATGCTGCCCGTGTTCGTGGTGTGGGCGCTGTTCTTGATCATCGGCTTCTCCAACGCCGTCAACCTCGCCGACGGCCTCGACGGCCTCGCGACCGGCGCCACCATCCTGTCGCTGGTCGCCTACGTCATCATCGGCAACTGGCAGCTGCGGCAGAGCTGCGTGAACGCGCTGGAGCCCAACTGCTACACCGTGCGCGACCCCCTCGACCTCGCGGTGGTCGCCGCGGCGGCGCTGGGCGGCTGCATCGGCTTCCTCTGGTACAACGCGCCGCCCGCCAAGATCTTCATGGGCGACACCGGGTCGCTGGCGCTGGGCGGCCTCATCGTCGGCCTCGCCATCACCACCCGCACCCAGTTGCTGCTCCTCGTCATCGGCGGGCTGTTCGTCCTCATCACCATGTCGGTGATGTTGCAGGTCGGCTCGTTCCGGCTCACGGGCAAACGGATCTTCCGCATGGCGCCGCTGCAACACCACTTCGAACTCAAGGGCTGGGCCGAGTCCACGATCGTCATCCGGTTCTGGATCATCCAGGGCCTGCTGGTCGGGGTCGGTATCGGGCTGTTCTACCTGGAATGGATGCCTCGCTGACCGATGGCGGATACACCGGTGAAATCTGAGCTGTTCGCGACCACCCTGGTGGGCCGCCCGGTGTGCGTCACCGGGCTGGGCGTGTCCGGGCCGCCCATGGCGCGGGCCCTGCACGGGCTCGGCGCCGCGGTGACCCTCGTCGACGGCCGCGACGACGCAGCGGCCGCGGCGGCGGCCGAGGCCCTGCGCGCCGAGGGCATCGCCGTGGAGCTGGGCGCCGACGCGCCGCCCGCGGGCACCGACCTCGTCGTCACCTCGCCCGGGTGGCGCCCCGACTCCCCGCTGCTGGTCGCCGCGCAGCAGGCCGGGGTGGAGGTCATCGGCGACGTCGAACTCGCCTGGCGGCTCAAGCCCGCCGACCAGGTGTGGCTCGCCGTCACCGGGACCAACGGCAAGACCACCACGGTGCGGATGCTGGAGGCGATGCTGCGCGCCGACGGCCGCGACGCCCTCGCCGTCGGCAACGTCGGCACCCCCGCCATCGACGCGGTCCGCCCGGCGCCGGGTGCCGCGGCGCCCGCGGTGCTCGCCGTGGAACTGTCGAGCTTCCAACTGCACTGGTCGTCCTCGCTGCGCCCGCACGCCGCCACCGTCCTCAACGTCGCCCCCGACCACCTCGACTGGCACGGCGGCCTGGACCCCTACGCCGAGGCGAAGGGGCGGGTGTTCGCGCGCGGCACCATCCGGGTGGTCAACACCGCGGACGAATGGTCGCGGCGCCTCGCCGACGGCGGCGACCCCGCGGCCCCGATGGTCGGCTGCACCCTCACCGCGCCGCGCCCCGGCGAACTGGGCGTGGTCGAGGGACTCCTCGTCGACCGCGCGTTCGTCGCCGACCCCGCGAACACGGCCGAGGAGCTGGCGGCCCTCGCCGACGTCCGCCCCGCCGCGCCGCACAACGTCGCCAACGCCCTCGCCGCCGCGGCGCTCGCCCGATCGGTGGGCGTGGCACCGGAGGCGGTGCGCGCCGGTCTCGCGGCGTTCGCTCCCGAGCCGCACCGCATCGCCCACGTCGCGACGGTGGGCGGCGTCGGCTACGTCGACGACTCCAAGGCGACGAACCCGCACGCCGCGGCGGCGTCGCTGTCGGCCTTCGACTCGGTGGTGTGGGTCGCCGGCGGGCTGCTCAAGGGCGCCGACGTCACCGACCTCGTGCGCACGGCGGCGCCGCGCCTGCGCGGCGCCGTGCTCCTCGGCCGCGACCGCGACCAGTTGCGCGCGGCGCTCGCCGAGCACGCCCCCGGCGTGCCGGTCGCCGACATCGAGGACACCGGCCCCGACGCGATGGCCGCTGTGGTCGCCGCAGCGGCGCGCCTCGCCGTGCCCGGCGACACCGTCCTACTCGCCCCGGCGGCGGCGTCCATGGACATGTTCACCAACTACAACGTCCGCGGCGACGCGTTCACCGAGGCGGTGCGCTGGCTCGACCGGTAGCGGGCGCCCCGCGGGTCCGCCAGAAAAAACCCCAACACGCGCGATATGTCCGCCGCCTGCGGGCGTCCAGCCAGCAAACTTGTGCGACGCCAGAGAAAACAGCGGTACGGGCGGAGGTGACCCATGGCGGCGGCGACGGCCCCGCCGGAGGCCGGTGCGGAACCAGGGCGCACGAGACGCGCCCGAGGACCGGCCCCGGACACCCCGGTGCGCGCATGAGGGACCTGAACCACCTGCTCAACCGGCCGCTGACCTCGTACTACCTGCTCGTGGGGAGCAGTTCGCTGCTCATCGCGCTGGGCCTGCTGATGGTCCTGTCGTCGTCCATGGTCGACTCCTACGCCGACACCGGTTCGGCGTTCACCCTGTTCCTCAGGCAGGTCGTCAGCGCGGCCGTGGGGCTGCCGATCATGGTCCTCGCCGCGCACCTGCCGGTCCGGGTCTTCCGGATGGTGGGCTACCCGATGATGCTCGCGTCCATCGCGCTGCTCGTCCTCACCGTCTTCCGCGGCACCGAACTGCTCGGCGCGACCCGCTGGCTGGAGATCGGCGGGCTCACCTTCCAGCCGTCCGAACCCGCGAAGCTCGCGTTCGCGCTGTGGGGTGCGAGCGTGCTCGCCCGCAAGGACGAACTGAAGGAGCTGGTCGAATGGCGCCAGCTGCTGTTCCCGCTGCTGCCCGGCTGCGCGATCCTCGTGCTGCTCGTCCTGCTCGGCACCGACCTCGGCACCACCATGGTGCTGATGACGATCTTCCTCGCGCTGCTGTGGGTGGTGGGCGCCCCCAGCAAACTGTTCATCGCGATGTTCGGCCTGGTGCTCAGCCTCGCGGGCATCATGATCGCCGTGGAGCCGTTCCGGCTGGTGCGGATCGTGTCCTTCATGGACCCCGAGGCCGACCCCTCCGACGCCGGCTACCAGCTCAAGCACGGCCTGTACGCGCTCGGCACCGGCCGCCTCTTCGGGGTCGGCATCGGCGGCAGCAGGGAGAAGTGGGGCTACCTGCCGCACGGTGAGAGCGACTTCATCTTCGCCATCCTCGGCGAGGAACTGGGCCTGCTCGGGTCGCTGCTGGTCGTGGGGCTGTTCGGGCTGCTGGGGTACGCCGGGCTGCGCATCGCCTCGCGCGCGAAGGACCCCTTCACCCGCCTCGCCGCGGTGTCGGTGACCGCGTGGATCGTGGTGCAGGCGCTGGTCAACATCGGGACCGTCATCGGGATGCTGCCCATCACCGGGATCCCGCTGCCGCTGGTGTCCGCGGGCGGGTCCTCCCTGATCCCGACCATGGCCGGCCTCGGCATCCTCCTCGCGCTGGCCCGCGCCGAACCGGACGCCCGCAAGGTATTGGACGCGCGCGGTCCCGGCCGCATCCAGAGGGCTCTAAGCTGGCTTGGCCTGGACCATGCCGAACCGCAGCGGAAAAGCGGTCCGGCCGAGCGGCCCAAAGGCGAAGCGCGTCCCACTGAGGCACAATCGAGGAGGAATCGGCGGCGATGAGGGTAGTCCTCGCCGGAGGCGGCACTGCCGGGCACATCGAGCCCGCTCTGGCCCTGGCCGACGCGCTGCGGCGCGTCGAACCCGACACCCGGATCCTGTGTCTGGGCACCGAGCGGGGACTGGAGACCCGGCTCGTCCCCCTCAGGGGGTACGAACTGGGCGAGATCCCCGCGGTTCCGCTCCCACGCAAACTCACACCGAAGCTGCTGAGCGTCCCCGGCAAGCTCGCCAACGCGATCAGCACGGCAGGCGACCACATCGAACGCATCGAGGCCGACGTCATGGTGGGCTTCGGCGGCTACGTCGCCACACCGGGCTACCTCGCCGCGCGCCGCCGCCGGGTGCCCATCGTGGTCCACGAGGCGAACCCGCTGCCCGGCCTCGCGAACCGGCTCGGCGCGCGCATGACCCCACATGTGTTCACCGGCCACCCGCACACCGAGATCCGCAACGGCCGGTTCATCGGCATCCCGCTGCGCGCGCAGATCTCCGGGCTCGACCGCCTCGCCCTCGGCGACAAGGCCCGCGCCCACTTCGGGCTCCGCCCCGACCTCCCCACCCTGCTGATCTTCGGCGGGTCCCAGGGGGCGCAGGCCGTCAACGAGGCGGCGTTCAACGCCGCGCCCGACTTCACCCGCGCCGGTGTGCAGGTGCTGCACGTCGTCGGCCCGAAGAACGCCGCGGAGCCCGAGGACCGCACCCGCGACGACATCCCCTACGTCGCCGTGCCCTACGTCGACCGCATGGACCTCGCCTACGCGGCCGCCGACGTCGCCATGTGCCGCGCCGGCGCCATGACGTGCGCGGAGCTCACCGCGGTGGGGCTGCCGGCCGCGTTCGTCCCGCTGCCCATCGGCAACGGCGAGCAGCGCCTCAACGCCGAGCCCGTCGTCGAGGCGGGCGGCGGGCTGCTGGTCGACAACTCCGCGCTGACCGCCCAGTGGATCCGCGAGCAGCTCATCCCGCTGCTCACCGACACCGACCGGGTGGTCGCCATGTCCGAGGCCGCCGCGACCATGGGCCGCCGCGACGCCGACTCCGCGCTCGCCCGCGAGGTGCTCGCCATCGCCCGCGGCGAACGCGGCGGCGACGCCCCCCTCGACCACGAGGAGGGCTGACCGGCATGAGCCTGGTGCAGAAGGCCGACATCGTCCCGGTCGACAAGCTGGGCAGCGTGCACTTCATCGGCATGGGCGGCGCCGGCATGTCCGGTATCGCCCGGGTACTGCTGCAACGCGGCGTCGAGGTCTCCGGCAGCGATGCCAAGGACTCCGACCTGCTGCGCGAACTCGAAGAACTCGGCGCGCGGGTGCACGTGGGCCACGCCGCCGCGAACGTCGGCGCGGCCGAGACCGTCGTCGTGTCCTCCGCCGTCCGCGACTCCAACCCCGAGCTCGCCGAGGCCCGCGCGCGCGGCCTCCGCGTCCTCCCGCGCGCCGCCGCACTGGGCGCGCTGCTCCAGGACCGCCGCGGGGTCGCCGTCGCGGGCACGCACGGCAAGACCACCACCACGTCCATGCTCGCCGTGGTCCTCCAAGCCCTGGGCGCCGAGCCGGGCTACGTCATCGGCGGCAAGCTCGTCACCACCGGTGTGGGCGCCGACGCCGGCGCCGGCGACGTCATCGTGGTCGAGGCCGACGAGAGCGACGGCTCGTTTTTGATGCTGGAGCCGCAGGTCGCCGTGGTCACCAACGTCGAGGCCGACCACCTCGACAACTACGGCGGGCTCGCCGAGATCCACGCCAACTTCGCCTCCTTCGTCGACCGCGTCGGCAGCACCCTGGTCGTGGGGATCGACGATCCCGGCGCCCGCGAGGTCGCGGCGACCGCCCGGTCGCGCGGCAAGGAGGTGCGCACCTACGGCGAGGCGGCCGAGGCCGACTACCGCGTTACCGACCTGCGCGCCGAAGGCTTCGCGAGCACCTTCACCCTGCACACCGCGGGGCGCGACCCCATCAGGGCCGCCATCGCGGTGCCGGGCCTGCACAACGCGCTCAACGCGGCCGCGGCCGTCGCGGTCGCCGACGTGCTGGGCCACGACCCCGAGGTCGCCGTCGAAGGGCTGGCGGAGTTCACCGGCGCGGCGCGGCGCTTCGAGCTCAAAGGCGAGGCGGCGGGGGTGCGGGTCTACGACAGCTATGCGCACCACCCCACCGAGCTCGCCGCCGACCTGCGGGCGTCCCGCGCCGCACTCGACAGCGCGGTACCCGACGGCGGCGCGCCGGGCCGGGTCGTGGCGCTGTTCCAACCGCACTTGTACAGTCGCACCCGCATCTTCGCCGCCGAGTTCGCCGAGGCGCTGACCCTCGCCGACGACGTCGTGGTGCTGGGCGTGTACGCCGCGCGCGAAGACCCCGAGCCCGGGGTCGGCGCGGAGCTCATCACGGACCGGATCGGGCACGGCAACGTCCGCCACCTCCCCGACCGCGCCGAGGCGGTGGCCCGCGTCGCCGCCGTCGCACGCCCCGGCGACATCGTGCTCACCATGGGCGCGGGCGACGTCACTGAACTCGGACCGAAGATCGTCGAGGCGTTGGAAGCCAGCACGGATTAGCCCGGCGGCGCTCTCGGTACCGGGCGGAAGGGGACGCGAGCCTGTGGAGACGCCCGTCGAGACCGCCGTCGAGACCGCCGTCGAGACGCCCGCCGCCGATCCCGCGGCGGCCCGGCCGCGCAGGTCCGACCCATGGAAGGTCGCGTTCGTCATCCTGCTGATCGTGGCGCTGCTGGCGGTGGTGACCTGGGTGCTGCTCGGTTCGCGGCTGCTCGTGGTGCGCGAGGTGCACGTCGGCGGCGGCGAGCGCATCGCGAAGGCGGAGGTCGTCAAGGCGGTCGGCGTGCCCACCGGCACGCCGCTCGCCACGGTCGACACCGGGGTGGCGCAGGAGCGCGTTGAGGAGCTGCGCCTGGTGGAGTCCGCCGAGGTCGCCCGCAGCTGGCCGGCGACCCTGCGGGTGACCATCATCGAGCGCACCCCGCAGCTCGCGGTCCGGGTCGGCTCCGGGTTCCAGCTCGTCGACCACGACGGTGTGCGGGTCGACGACGCCGAGGAGCGGCCCGAACCCATTCCGCAGGTCCTCATCAAGGGAGCGGTCGCGGGCAACAAGGCGATCGCCGATGCGGCGGCCATCACCGACGCACTGCCGTCGGGGCTGCGGGGCCGGGTGGAGTCCGTCGACGCGCGCGACCGCGCGGCGATCACCGTGGAGTTCGCCGACGGCGGCTCGGTCGTGTGGGGCGACGCGACCCGCCTTTCCGACAAGGCCAGGACCCTTGAGGTGCTGGTCGGCAAGCATCCCTCGAACGGGGAGCGGCGCTACGACGTCAGCGCCCCGGGGATGGCCGTCGTCAAATGAGCGCCGCCCGGCGCGGCGCGGACGGCACCGAAAAGATGCAGACGCGACGCGCCGGGCGCGCGCATCGCCTCCTCGTACGACTCGCCGTTAGGCTTAAAGCGCGAGGTTAGTTGCCCGGCGGAGGGGCGCCGTCCTACTGTCGGGGAGCACTACCTTTAGTTGACATAAGTAGGGACTCCCAATCGTCGGGGCGGGGAACGGCCGGAGTCCGAACCTTCCTGAACCCGCCGATGAACCCCAGTACCGCCGCCCGGCCGCAGAGCCGCTCGGCGGCGGAGGGGCAGCAAGAACCGGACAGCCGCCGTCCCGGGTCGCAGCGACCGGGACGGAAGGCCAGAAGCGAGCGGAAAGGCCCCTCGTCGTGGCAGCACCGCAGAACTACCTCGCGGTCATCAAGGTCGTCGGTATCGGCGGCGGCGGTGTGAACGCCGTTAATCGGATGATCGAAGAGGGACTCAAGGGCGTCGAGTTCATCGCCATCAACACCGACGCTCAGGCGCTGCTCATGAGCGATGCCGACGTCAAGCTCGATGTCGGCAGGGAACTCACCCGGGGCCTCGGCGCCGGGGCGAACCCCGACGTCGGCCGCAAGGCCGCCGAGGACCACCGGGAGGAGATCGAGGAAGTCCTCAAGGGCGCCGACATGGTGTTCGTCACCGCGGGGGAGGGCGGTGGCACCGGCACCGGGGGCGCGCCGGTGGTCGCCGACATCGCCCGTTCGCTGGGCGCGCTCACCATCGGCGTCGTCACGCGGCCGTTCGGGTTCGAGGGCAAGCGCCGCGCGACCCAGGCCGAGGCCGGCATCGCCATGCTGCGCGAAGAGGTCGACACCCTCATCGTCATCCCGAACGACCGGCTGCTGTCCATCTCCGACCGCCAGGTCAGCGTCCTCGACGCGTTCAAGGCGGCCGACCAGGTGCTGCTGTCCGGTGTTCAGGGCATCACCGACCTGATCACCACCCCGGGCCTGATCAACCTGGACTTCGCCGACGTGAAGTCGGTGATGTCGGGGGCGGGGTCGGCCCTCATGGGCATCGGCTCGGCGCGGGGCGACGACCGCGCCGTCGCGGCGGCGGAGATGGCGATCTCCTCGCCGCTGCTCGAAGCGAGTATCGACGGCGCCCACGGGGTGCTGCTGTCCATCCAGGGCGGTTCCGATCTCGGCCTGTTCGAGATCAACGAGGCGGCGCAGCTCGTCGCCAACTCGGCGGCGGCCGAGGCGAACATCATCTTCGGGGCGGTCATCGACGACGCCCTCGGCGACGAAGTGCGGGTCACCGTCATAGCCGCCGGCTTCGACGAGCAGCGCGGCGAGGTCCCCGGGCCGGCCGCGGCGACAGCGGTCACCGCGGCCGAACCGCCCAGAACCGCGCCGACCCCGGTGCAGCCGCGCCCGGAGCGCCCGCGGCCGGCGCCCGAGGCCGCCGCGCCCGCACCCGTGCCCGCGCCCGAGCCGGTGGCGGCACCCGAGCCCGCGCCGGTGGAGCGCGAGACCGTCCGCGAGGAGCCCCGCCCCGAGGCCGCGGCCCCGGTCGCGGCCGCCGCGGAGCACGAGGAGGTCCAGCCCGAGCCGGAGCCCGAGCCCGAGCCGGTCGCGCCGGAGACCGCGGCCGCCGAGCCCGAGCCCGAGCCGGTGCAGGAGGAGCAGCACGACTCCTACCAGCCGCGCAACATCCACGCGGTGGGTGAGACCGGCTACAGCTCGGTGCGCCGCACCGGCACCGACAATTCATTCACCCGGTCGAGTGAGATCTCCGCGCCGCGCCGCCGGGTCATCTTCGACGACCCCGACGACCTGGACGTCCCCGACTTCCTGAAGTGAGCAACCGGTCGTAGGAGCCGGCCCCGGAGCGTTCCGGGGCCGGCTCCTTTGCGGTGCCCGGGGCCGCACGGCCGCCCCGGGGGTCGGGGCGGCCGCGAACGGGCGGGATAATGGGCGGCGTGATCGAACTCGCCCCCGGCTTCCACGCCGGTTTCACCGAACGCGCCGCCCGCAACCAGGCGTACGGCGTCGGCGACGCGGCGGCCCTGGTCGACGCCAACCGCGCGGAGGCCGCCGCCCGGTTCGGGTTCGGCGCCGAGCGCATCGCCTGGATGAACCAGGTCCACGGCGCCGACGTCGCGGTGGTCGCCGGGCCCGGCCTCGCCGGGTCGGTCGACGCGATGGTCAGCACCAGCCCCGACGTCGTCCTCGCCGCGCTCGCGGCCGACTGCCTGCCGCTGGTCGCCGCGGCACCCGCGGCGGGCGTCATCGCCGCGGCGCACTCGGGGCGGGCGGGCACCGCCGCCGGGGTCGCCACCGCCATGGTGCGGTCGATGGCGGCGCTGGGCGCCGCGCCCGACGGCATCGTGGTGGCGCTCGGCCCCGCCATCTGCGGTTCCTGCTACGAGGTGCCGTCGGCGATGCGCGACGAGGTCGCGGCGGCGGTGCCCGAGGCGGCGTCGCTGACCCGGTGGGGCAGTACCGGCGTCGACATGCGCGCCGCGGTCGCCGCGCAACTCCGCGCGGCCGGAGTCGGCCAGGTCATCGACGACGCACGGTGCACGCTGGAGGACCCGGAGCTGTTCTCGCACCGACGCGACGCGCCGACGGGCCGCATGGCCGGATACGTCTGGCGGGCCTGACCGATGCCCGACACCAGCGCCGACCGCGCCGCCGCCGTCGAGAGCAGGCTCATGGAGGTCCGCGAACGCATCGCGAACGCCTGCGCCAAGGCCGGCCGCGCCCCCGACGAGGTCTCCCTGATCGCCGTCACCAAGACCTACCCGGCGTCCGATGTGCGGATCCTGAGCCGGTTCGGTGTGACCGACGTCGGCGAGAACCGCGACCAGGAGGCCGCCCCGAAGGCCGACGAATGCCGTGATCTACCTCTCACCTGGCATTTCGTCGGGCAGTTGCAGACCAACAAGGCGCGGTCGGTCGTCCGCTACGCCGACGTCGTCCATTCGGTCGACCGGGTGCGGCTGGCGCGGTCGCTGGGCGCCCGCGCCAGAGCGGAGGAGCGCGCGGTGCGCTGCCTCGTCCAGGTCGACCTCGACCCCGGGGCGATCGAGGGTGCGGTGGGGCCGCGCGGCGGCGCGGATCCCCGCGACGTCGAGGAGATCGCGGCCGCGATCGACGCCGAGGACGGCCTCTCGGTCGGCGGTGTCATGGCGGTCGCGCCGCTCGGCGGCGACCCCGGCGCGGCGTTCGCCCGGCTGAACTCGATAGCAGTGTCGCTGCGGGCTCGCTACCATCAGGCGTCGATGGTGTCCGCGGGCATGAGTGGCGACCTCGAATCCGCTGTCGAGAACGGTGCGACACACCTCCGGATCGGTACGGCGTTGCTCGGCGATCGGGGCCCGATCGTGGGGTAATGTCCCCACATGGACCTAGGCGCCCACGGACTTCTTCCGCCTGATGGGCGGGTAACGAGGGCGAACACCGGCGAGTCAGCAGCGGTGCCGCACCACAGGGACGACGGAGGGCAAGAGATGGCCGGCGCTATGCGCAAGATGGCGGTCTACCTCGGCCTCGTGGAGGACGACCGCTACGATCACCGCTATGCGGACGAATACGAGGACTTCGAGGACTTCGACGACGGCGCCGTCGACCGGCGCGAGCGCGACATCGAGCCGCGGGGCGACGCGAGGGACCCGGTGACGGATTCCGACGACTACGGAGTGTCGACCGTCGATCGGCGCGGAGTCGGCCAGACCGCCACCGCAATGGCCGACCTCGCCCGCATCACGACGCTTCATCCGCGCACCTACAACGAAGCCCGTACCATCGGAGAGCACTTCCGCGAGGGCATCCCGGTGATCATGAACCTCACCGAGATGGTCGACAGCGACGCCAAGCGCCTCGTCGACTTCGCGGCGGGGCTCATCTTCGGGCTGCATGGGAGCATTGAGCGGGTGACCAACAAGGTCTTCCTGCTGTCCCCGGCTAATGTAGAGGTGACCGCTGAAGACAAGGCACGGATCGCTGAGCGAGGGTTCTTCAATCAGAGTTAGACCATCACACGCGACCAGGGATAGGGCCGGGGGAGACCTGTGAACATCGTGCAGAACGTACTGGTCTTCGTTCTGTATGCCTTCATGCTTGTGCTCATCGGGCGGTTGGTGTTCGAGATCGTCCAGTCCTTCGCAAGGTCATGGAGCCCCAGTGGGTTCGTACTGGTCCTGGCCGAGACCACATACACGGTGACCGATCCGCCGCTGCGGTTCCTGCGGCGCTTCATCAAGCCGGTGCGGCTGGGTAGTATCGCGCTCGACCTGAGCTTCATGGCCCTGTTCCTCATCGTATGGATCCTGATCCAGGTCGCGATCTTGATCCCCATTTGAACACCGGCCGCAATGTCGGAAAGTGTTGGTTCCCGTTCCGATATGTGGTCTTGGTCATGATGTGGATTGCCGTAAGGTCACGATCAGGTAGCGTCCCTACGGACGGAGTCCAAGCGCGCCAAGGAGACGAACATGCCGCTTACACCCGCTGATGTGCGGAATAAGCAGTTCAGTACGACCCGGCTCCGGCCGGGGTATGACGAGGAAGAGGTCGACGCCTTCCTCGATGAGGTCGAGTCCGAACTCGACCGCCTCATCCAGGAGAACGAGGAGCTGCGCGGCAAGCTCGCCGAGGTCCTGCGCGGCAAGGTGCCCAACGCCGGCATGCAGGACTTCCAGCAGCAGCAGCAACAGCAGCAGCCGGAGCCCGTCAAGGAGCCCGAGCCGCAGCGCCCGGAGCCGGTGAAGCCGCCGGAGCCGGTCCCCGCCATGGCGAACATGGGCCTCCCCGGCGCCGAGGAGAACATGGACACCGCCGCGCGGGTCCTCGCTCTCGCTCAGCAGACCGCCGACCAGGCCATCTCCGACGCCCGCCGCGAGGCCGACGAGACCCTCGGCCGCGCCCGGCACGAGGCCGACGACATCCTCGGCAAGGCACGCCGCCAGGCCGAGCAGATCGTCAACGAGGCCCGCGCCCGCTCCGAGAACCTCGACCGCGACGCCCAGGAGCGGCACCGCCAGGTCATGGGCTCCCTCGTGCAGCAGCGCGAGGAGCTGGAGCACGAGGTCGCCGGGCTCAAGGACTTCGAGCGCGAGTACCGCAGCCGGCTGAAGGACTACTTCGAGCGGCAGCTGCGCGAGCTGACCGAAGAGGGCAACCAGCCGGCCCCGGCACCGAGCACGACCGGTGGCGGCTTCCCGACCATGGCACCCACCGGTGGAGCCCCGTCGTTGCAGCACGCCGGGCCCGCCAACGGAGCACCGCCGAACACCAACCCGTTCGGCCAGCCCGAGCCCGCCCAGCACGGCGGACACTACGGCGACGCCCCGCACGACCGGCGCTGAACCGGTCACGGCAGCCCGCTGCCGACCACCGCTCACACAACTGATCCATGAGTGAAGGCACTCTTTCCAGTGTTCATCCTTTGCCTGGTCCTCCTCGTCACGGCGCTCGTCGTGATCGTGGCGGCGCTGGCACTCGCCGAATTGACCCTGGTCTACATCGCCATCGGCATCGCGGCGGTTTCCGCGGTACTGCTGGTGGTCGACGCGGTCAGAAACAGGGAGACCCTGTTCGGGTCCGGCGAGCGGGCAGGGCTCGATCGGCGCGCCGAGCGCCTGCCGAGCGAAGCGGGCACGACGAAAGAGCAGGCCGCCGAGGCAGAGGCGCAGCGGACGGACGGTTTGGGGAAGGCGTCCGTCCCCGCCTCGGCACTCGCCGGATCAGCGACCGCGGTACCGTCGGCGGCCCCATGGGGCTCAGCGCGGGGTAGCGGCAGTTCACCGGCGCCCGCACCGGAGGACCCTCCGGTGCGGGTCTCGTCGTACGCCGAGCAGGCCCCATGGCGGGTCCCGTCCCCGGCGGCCCCGACCGGACACCCGGCGCCCGACGGCGGAGGCGCGCAGCCCCCACCGGACGCCCGGCCCGCCGAGACCACCCGGAGCGGCGACGCCGCCCAGTGGGACGCGGCGACGTCGCAGAGCGACACGACACAGCAGAGCGCGTCCGCCCCGTACGGGTGGGCGCCGTCGGCGGCCCCCGGGCAGGGGGCCACCGCCGCCCCGGGCGCCCCATCCGCCCCGGAAAGCCCGGAACCCCCACCGGCACCAGAGACCCCACACGCAACGGAGACCGCGCACGCACCGGAGGTCGCGGCGGCCGCCAGCGAGGCCGCGCCCTTCGACCACGGCGACGCATCCATCGACTACGGTGACCGCGCCGCCGACCCCGCACGCACGGACATATGGGCCGACGGGGATGCGCACACGCAGCACGCCGACGCTGAGGAGCCCTCGGCCGCCGTCGGCGACGCACCCGCCGCGGATCCCGTGACCGACGACGCGGACGACGACGCGGAGTTCGGCGGTGTCGTCTATGAGGCCGACGCCGACCAGAGCGACGTCGGGTGGGACGCGCCCGCAGCCGCCGACTACGAGCCTGAGCCGTTCACGTACCGGATCCCGGACCCCCAGGCCCAGCCCGCCGCGGCCGATTACAGCAGCCCATGGCACGAGACCCCCACGGGCTCGGCCAGCTACCCGCACGAAGCGGGTTCCGCGGAGTACACGCATGAAGCGGGTTCCGCCGCGTACCCGCACGAAGCGGATGCCGCCGACCACTCGTCGGAATGGGAGCCGGCCGAGGACGATCTCGCCGCGGCGACCGTGTCCGATGCTGAGAGCGGACCGGCCGAGTACGTCGTCCCCGCGAGCGAGCCCGCGGCCGAATGGGAGCCCGAACCGGCCGACGCATACGCGCCGGTCCTCGGCAGCGACGAGCAGCAGGCACCCGACCCGGCCGAATCGGGCGAGGACGCCGATCCGGCCGAGGACGCGCCGGTCGAGGACGTGGCGCCGGTCGACGCCGAGGACGCCGCGGGCCGCGTGGCCGACATCGTCGAGTCGCCGGAGCCCGCGGCCGTTCGCGACACGTCCGACCCCGCGCCGGACGAGCCTGCCGACCACCTCGGCGAGACCGCCGCCGGTGACGACGCGCCGCCGCCGGAGCCCTCTGCCCCCGAGGACGACGCGGAGTCCCCGGAGCCTGGCGAGGCCGAGGCCGGCCTCCGTGAGCACGACGACGCGGAGCCCTCCGAGGACCCGTCCGAGGCACCCGAACCGGCCGACCCGGTTGCCGGACCCGGCGCCGCCGAACCCGCCGACTCTTCCGACGGCTCGAAGGACGCCGAAGCGGCGGAGCCGGGACCCGACTCCGACACCACCCTCGCGTTCGACCGCGACACGATCACCCCGAAACCCGACCCCGACGCCTGAGCGGCGCGCAAGGCCATTGGCGTAACGGGAACGAAGGCGTGCTCACCGGCTTGGCGACCTGGGCGTTAGAAGGGCTGCCGATGCGCGGCACCGCGTAGAGCGGGCGCGGGCATCTGGTGGCGAGGGCGTCGTTGGCCCCGGGAGACAGGAGCCAGGCTGCCTTGCCAAGGTCCGCTGTTGGGAAGGGCGCTCTCGGCACCCACTCCCGAACCAGGCCAAGACCAAGACCCGCCCGCAAAGTCAACGGCATTGGCCAGACGTGATCCGTCACGGACGGTAGCGCTGTGCCCGGGGTCTGGTGCCCCGACTGGAGCGTGGTGCTTCGTGCCGCCGGGTGCTTCGCATCCGCGACGGCAGCCCACCCCCTCGACCACTGCCCCTCAGGGCGAGGCCCTGTCGGACCCGCGACCAGCGGCGCGGGCGTGTTGCCCCTGGTCCCGCGCCCTAGCACCGTGGCGCCCACCCCGGCATTGGGGTCCCGCGACGCAGCCCGGGGGTCCGGGCTGCGTCGCGGGGAGACCCGGTCAGAGTTTGCGGAGCCAGAAGGTCACGCCGAACTCTGGGGAGGCGACCGAGTGGGCCTCGCCGTCCGGTTCGCCGTTGACGACCTCGCCCGCCAGCACCTCGGCGCCGATCCAGGCCGCGTGTTCCGCGACCGCCTGCCCGGTGGTGGGGTCCTCGGCCCGCCACCACAGGCTGATCCGGTCGGAGATGTCGAGGCCGCTGGACTTGCGCAGGTCCTGGACGAGGCGGATGACCTCGCGCGCGAGCCCGGCCCGCTGGAGCTCCGGTGTGACGTCCAGGTCGAGCGCCACCGTCTCGCCGTTCTCCGACGCCACCGCCCAGCCTTCGCGCGGCTGCTCGGTGATCAGCAGTTCGTCGGCGCTGACGTCGACGGCTTCGCCCTCGACCGGCACGTGCGCCCAGCCGGTGGCGCGGACCCGGTCCACGAGTTCCTTGGCGTCCTGGGCGCCGATGGCCGCGGCGACCAGCGGCGTGCGCTTGCCGAACCGCTTGCCGAGCGCGCGGAAGTTCGGCTTGACCGCGTAGTCGACGAGGTCGCCGCCGACCACCGACAGCGGGTCGAGGCGCTGGACGTTCAGTTCCTCGGTGATCTGGTCGCGGAGCTGCTCGGCGAGCGCGTCGAAGCCCTTGGCGCCGACGAGGACCCGCGCCAGCGGCTGGCGGGTGCGGCGCCCGGAGTCCACCCGGGCCGCGCGGCCCAGCTCCACCAGGCGGCGGGTGAGGGCCATCTGCGCGGAGAGGTCGGTGTCGACGAGGTCCTCGCGGGCCTCGGGCCACGGTGCGAGGTGCACCGACTCGGGCGCGTCGGGGCGGCGCAGGGCGGCCCACACGTGGTCGGCGAGGAACGGCACCAAGGGCGCCATCAGCAGGGTCAGCGTCTCCAGGCACTCGAACAGCGTGGCGAACGCCGACGCGCCGGCCGGGGCCGCCGCACCCGCCCAGAAACGGCGGCGGGACCGGCGCACGTACCAGTTGGACAGGTCGTCGACGAAGGAGGTCAGCAGCCGCCCGGCGGCGGCGGTGTCGAAGTCCTCCATCGCGGCGTCGACATCGCGGACGAGCCGGTTCAGCTCCGAGAGCATCCACCGGTCGAGCAGCGGGCGGTCCTGCGGGGCGGGCGCCTCGGCGAGCCGGGAGTGGTCCCAGGTATCCCCGGCGTTGGCGTAGAGGGTGAAGAAGGAGACCGTGTTGTAGTAGGTCAGCAGGACCTTGCGGACGATCTCCTCCAGCGCGGCATGGCCCACCCGCCGCGGCGCCCAGGGCGACCCGCTGGCGGCCATGAACCAGCGCAGCGCGTCGGCTCCGTGCCGGTCCATGATCTCCATGGGTTCCAGGATGTTGCCGAGGTGCTTGCTCATCTTGCGGCCGTCCTCGGCGAGGATGTGGCCGAGGCACAGCACGTTGCGGTAGGAGTTCTCGCCGAACACCAGGGTGCTGACCGCCATGAGCGAGTAGAACCAGCCGCGGGTCTGGTCGATGGCCTCGCAGATGTAGTCGCCGGGGAAGTTCGCGCGGAACACGGCGTCGTTGCGGTGCGGGGCGCCCCACTGCGCGAACGGCATGGACCCGGAGTCGAACCAGGCGTCGATCACCTCGGGCACGCGTCGGGCGACCCGCTGCTCCAGGGGGAGTGCGGGGTCGGCGTCGGGGTCGGGGATGACGATGTCGTCCACGTAGGGCCGGTGCGGGTCGAGGGCCGAGAGGTCCTGGCCGCTCAGTTCGCTCAGTTCGGCGAGTGATCCCACGCAGATGCGGCGGCCGTCGGGGAACTCCCAGATGGGCAGCGGGGTGCCCCAGTACCGGCTGCGCGACAGCGACCAGTCGATGTTGTTGCGCAGCCACTCGCCGTAGCGCCCGTGCTTGATGTTCTCGGGGTACCAGTTGGTGCGCTCGTTCTGGGCGAGGAGTTCGTCCTTTGCGGCGGTGGTGCGGATGTACCAGGACGGCAGCGCGTAGTAGAGCAGCGCGGTGTGGCAGCGCCAGCAGTGGGGGTAGCTGTGCTCGTAGTCGAGGTGCCGGAACAGCAGCCCGCGGTCCTTGAGGTCGGCGACGAGGGTGGCGTCGGCCGTCTTGAAGAACACGCCGCCGACGAGGTCGAGCCCCGCCTCGAAGGTGCCGTCGGCGCGGACCGGCTTGACCACGGGCAGCCCGTAGGAGCGGGCCACGGCCATGTCGTCGGCGCCGAAGGCGGGGGACTGGTGGACCAGCCCGGTGCCGTCGTCGACGGTGACGTAGTCGGCGAGCACCACGTAGTGGGCGGGTTCTGGGAAGTCGACCAGCTCGAAGGGGCGCTGGTAGGTCCAGCGTTCCATTTCGGCGCCCTCGAAGCGCTCGCCGGTGGGCTCCCATCCGTCGCCGAGGGCCGCGGACAGCAGCGGCTCGGCGACGACGACCCGCTCGGTGCCGTCGGTGGCGACGACGTAGGCGACGTCGGGGTGCACCGCGACGGCGGTGTTGGACACCAGCGTCCACGGTGTGGTGGTCCACACCAGCAGGGACGTCGGCCGCCCGGCGTCGGCGAGTGGGCCGGAGGTGACGGGGAACCGGACGTAGACGGAGGGGTCGGTGACGGTCTCGTAGCCCTGCGCCAGCTCGTGGTCGGACAGCGTGGTGCCGCAACGGGGGCAGTAGGGGCTGATCCGGTAGTCCTGGACGAGGAGGCCCTTGTCCCAGATGGTCTTCAGTGCCCACCACACGGACTCCACGTACTCGGGGTCCATGGTGCGGTAGGCCTCGTCCATGTTCACCCAGTAGCCCATGCGCTCGGTCATGGCGGTGAACGCGTCGACGTTGCGCTGCACCGATTCGCGGCAGCGCCGGTTGAACTCGGCGACGCCGAACTCCTCGATGTCGCGCTTGCCCGACAGGCCGAGCTCCTTCTCGACCGCGACCTCGACGGGCAGCCCGTGGCAGTCCCACCCGGCCTTGCGCTCGACGTGGTAGCCCTTCATGGTCTTGAAGCGGGGGAAGACGTCCTTGAACACGCGCGCTTCGATGTGGTGCACGCCGGGCTCGCCGTTGGCAGTGGGCGGACCCTCGAAGAACACCCAGTTGGGGCCGCCGCGGGTCTGTTCGAGGGAGCGCTCGAAGACCTTCTGCTCCTCCCAGCGCCGCAGGACGTCGTGCTCGACGGCGGGGAGGTCGATCTGGGCGGGCAGTGCGGGGAACGGCTGGGGGTGCTGCTGCGACACCACGGGTACCTTCTTCCATCAGGATCGAACACACCTGACGGAGGGACGAGGTGAGACCCCGCGGTACCACCCTCCTTGGGCTGGGCCGACGCCGGCTCCGCCCCGCTTCGTTCCTGCCGCTGCCGGGTCTACTGGGCCGGTGAAGGCCGTTCTTCCGGCGGCTCGGGGGTGATGTTCCCAAGCGGTCGCGGCACCGGGCTCGCACCGTCCCCGGATCGCTCATGGCCGCGGGGGCCCGCTGGGACCCGTCCCCGTCATCGCCTTTGCTGGTGCCGAGGATATCCCACCGGGCCCCTCGCCATGCCATGATTCTGCCGCGGCCCGGGACACGGGAGGCCGGGAGTGAGGAGGGTGCGGCGAATGACGGCTGAGGCCGACCGGTCGGGTGTGGTGCTCGTGACGCTGCCCGACCGCGATGACGCGGAGGAGCTGGCCGAGCAGCTGGCCGACCAGGGGTACGAGCCGTGCGTCGTGCACCGCGACATGCTGTCCGGCGAGGACGACGCCGACGACGCCGACTGGGTGATCGAGGTGCGCACCGGCCCGCACGGCGGCCCGGCGACGTTCGACGAACCGCACCTCGCCCTGCTCGCCGAGGATTACGGCGGGTTCGCCGCGGCCGAATGAGCCGCGCACCGGCTCGTTCCACCCCGCCCGCCACCCCGCATCGGTGCGGGGCGCGTCCGGCGGTGTTTCGGTGTCATTGCCGTTTTCCGCCGTGGTTGGTTGCCTTGCCCGTTGCGGGCGCTTAAGCTTCCCGGCATTGCGCGGCAGCTCTTATCGTGAGGGCGGGTGCGCTGTCAAGAGGAGATCATTCTCAACCGGGCGGTCGGGGGGCGGCCCGGTGTGCAGACCAGGGGGCGGGAATGGCGATGACCACCGAGACGCAGGCGCCGGTCCTGAACGGGGAGGACCCGTGGACCGCGGCCGAGTTCGCCGAGGTCCGCGACGGCCTTCAAGAGGAGGTCGACCGGTTGCGGGCCGACATCAGCGCCGCGGAGTCCGAGCTCGCCGAGCGGATGTCGGACTCCACCGAAGGGGCCGGCGACGACCCCGCGGACACCGGGGCGAAGGCCTACCAGCGCGAGCACGACCTCGCGCTGGCCTACAATACTCGTGACCTGCTCGCGCAGAGCGAGCGGGCGATCGAGCGCATGGAGGCGGGCACCTACGGGGTCTGCGAATCCTGCGGCAACGCAATCGGGAAGGCGCGCCTCCAGGTGTTCCCGCGCGCCACCCGGTGCGTGAAGTGCAAGCAGCGCCAAGAGCGCCGCTGACCTGCGGCGCGGGTGGGCCGGACCTACCGGTGTGTTCTGTGGACGGAGACATTGCGAGAACAGCATCCCGGGGCCGATGACGCCCCCCAGTCCACCGGATCGACGTCCCGGCCCGCCGCGCCGAAACCGCGGCGCGCCCTGCTGCTCGCGGCCGTCGCCGCGGTCGTGGTCCTCGCCGACCTCGCCACCAAGACCATCGCCCTGTCGCGGTTCTCCGCGCACGAACCCATCGCCGTGCTCGGCGAGTTCCTCCAGTTCACGCTCTGGTTCAACTCGGGCGCCGCGTTCTCCATGGGTACCGGCATGACGTGGGTCTTCTCCCTCATCAAGCTGGCCGTGATCGGCTACATCGCGTTCCTCGCCCGGCGGCTGCGCAGCACGGGGTGGGCCGTTGCCCTCGGCATGATCCTCGGCGGCGCGGCCGGGAACGTCATCGACCGGATCTTCCGGCCGCCGTACCTGCTCAACGGCGAGGTCATCGACTGGATCCAGCTGCCGAACTGGCCGGTGTTCAACCTGGCCGACTCCAGCATCGTGTGCGCCGGCGTGCTCGCCGTGCTGCTGGCGTTCCGCGGGATCAACATCGACGGCACGCGGGAAGGCGACGACGCCGACCCCGCTGAGGCGTCCGACGGCGCCGGCGGGGAGAGCCGCCAGTGAGCGACCACCGCAGCCTCCCCGTCCCCGACGGGCTCGAAGGCGACCGGCTCGACGCCGCCATCGCGCGCCTGTTCGGCCTGTCGCGCACGCGCGCCGCCGAACTCATCGCCGCGGGCGACGTGCTGGTCGACGGCGACCCGGCGGGCAAGTCCGACCGGGTCCACGGCGGGGCCTGGCTGGAGGTCGTCCTCCCGCCGCCGCCGAGCGCGCCCACCCCGCGGCCCGAGCCGGTCCCCGGGCTGCGCATCGTGCACGAGGACGCCGACATCATCGTGGTCGACAAGCCGGTGGGCGTCGTCGCGCACCCCACCGGGGGCTGGACCGGCCCGAGCGTCCTCGAAGGGCTCCTCGCGTCGGGTGTGCAGCTCACCACCAGCGGTGCGGCCGAGCGCCAGGGGATCGTGCACCGGTTGGACGCCAACACCACCGGCCTCATGGTCCTCGCCAAGAGCGAGACCGCCTACACCGTCCTGAAGCGCGCGTTCAAGGAGCGCACGGTCGACAAGCGGTACCACACCCTGGTCCAGGGGCACCCCGACCCGCTGCGCGGCACGGTCGACGCCCCGATCGACCGGCATCCCGCGGGCGACGGCCGCTGGGCGGTCGTCGCGGGCGGCAGGCCGTCGGTCACCCACTACGACACCCTGGAGGCGTTCCGGGCCGCCAGCCTGCTGGAGATCAGGCTGGAGACCGGGCGCACCCACCAGATCCGGGTGCACATGGCGGCGCTGCGGCACCCCTGCGTCGGCGACCACCTCTACGGGGCCGACCCCACGATCGCCGAGCGACTGGGCGTGTCCCGGCAGTGGCTGCACGCGGTCCGGCTCGGGTTCGAGCACCCCACCGAGCACCGCCCGGTGGAGTTCGCCAGCGACTACCCCGACGACCTCGCCAAGGCGGTCGACCAGTTGCGCGAGGACTGACCAGCCGCGGCCGCGCCCTACCGGCGGGCGCGGCGCGGGCGGTACTGGGCGAGGGCGGCCCCGGCGATGATGACCAGGGCGCCCACCGGCTGGTTCCAGGCGAGGTCCTCGCCGAGGAGCAGCACCCCCGCGGCGATCGCGACGACGGGGACGAGGTAGGTGACCGTGGCGGCGACGGTCGCGCCGGCCTCGCGGACGATGGCGTACTGGAGGACGTAGGCCAGGCCGGTGCCGAGCGCGCCGAGCGCCACCACCGACCCGATCACGGGCAGCGGCACGGCCCCCGGAGCGTCGGTGAACAGGGCCGCCGCCACCGCGATCTGCACGCTTCCCGCAAGGAGCTGCGCCGTCGACAGCTCCAGCGGGGTGTGGCCGCTGCCCGCGACGAACCGCCGCAGGTAGGGCGTTCCGATCCCGTAGCAGAGCGCCGCGGCGACGGCGAGGAGCATCCCGGTGCTGCCTGCACCGGCGAACCCGGTCCACACCCCGAACACGACCAGCACCCCGACGAAGCCGAGCAGGAGACCAGTGAGACGGGCCCGGGTGGGCCTTTCGTCGGTGAGCAGCACCAGCGAGAACACCAGGGCGAACAGCGGCGTCGCCGCGTTGCAGATCCCCGACAGCGCCGAGGGGATGAGCTGCCCGGCGTGGCCGAACAGCGTGAACGGGACCACGTTCAGGAAGAACGACGTGACCGAGAGGTGCAGCCAGATCCGGGGTTCGCGGGGCAGGCGTCCGCCGCGCAGCAGCAGGACCCCGGCGAGCGGCAGCAGGCCGGTCAGCATCCGGCCCAGCGTGATCTGGATCGGGTCGAGCGCCTGCGCCGCGACGCCGATGAACACGAAGCTCGTCCCCCAGACCAGGGCGAGCAGCAGGAACTTCGGGCGCCAGCCGATGGCGGGGCGCGCGGCCGTGGCGGCGGGCGCGCCCGCCGGGGTCCGCGCGGGGGAGATGCTCATGGCCTAAGGGATACCGCCGAACCACCCCTAAGGTCTACTTCAATCTGCTTAAGCGCTGAGTTAGCATTGCTTATATGTTGAGCATGGATCGGATGCGCGTCCTGCACGCGATCGCGGTGAACGGTTCCCTGAACGGCGCCGCCGAGGCGCTGCACGTCACCAACTCCGCGGTGTCGCAGCAGCTCGCCAAGTTGGAACGCGAGGTCGGGCAGGCACTGGTCGAGCGCAACGGCCGCGGGGTCCGGCTCACCGACGCGGCGCACATCCTGGTCGAGCACACCGGGCAGATCCTGTCGCTGGTGCATCGGGCAGAGGCCGACCTGGAGGCCCACCGCGACCAGGTGCTCGGGTCGCTGCGGCTGTCGTCGATCGCCACGGCGGCGCGCGGCCTGGCGGCTCCCGCGCTCGTCGCCCTGCGCGAGGCCCACCCCGGCCTGCGCGTCCAGTTGATCGAGCACGAGCCCGACCACAGCGTCCCCGCCGTCGCGCGCGGCGAGACCGACATGGCCATCGTCGTGGACTGGGCCGAGTCCATGATCCCCCTTCCCAAGGGCATGATGCGGGTCCCGCTCATGGTCGACACCGCCGACGTGGCGCTGCCGGCCGACCACCCGCTCGCGCACCGCGGCCTGGTCGACATCGACGAGATCGTCGGCGAACCGTGGATCAGTTGGAACGGCGGCTCCATCTGCGACAACTGGCTGCACGGCATGCTGCGGGCGCGCGGCGTCGAGCCCGATGTCGCGCACCAAGCGGAGGAGCACCAGACTAAGCTCGCGATGATCGCCGCCGGGCTGGGCATCGCGGTGATGCCCCGGCTGGGCCGCGGCCCCGTTCCCGAGGGCGTGCGGCTCGTGCCGGTGCAGCCCGCGCTGGTGCGCCAGGTCTATGTGTTCTGGCGCGAGGACGCCGCCCGCCGCCCCGCCATCACGGCGACCGTCCGCGCGCTGAAGGAGGCGGCGGCCCGGCTGGGCTGAGCCCCGACCGCGCCGCGGCGGCCCCCGGTGTCCGGGGCCACGGCGCCGCCTGCTGGAATGAACGCCATGAGAACGCTGGTCAAGGTCGCGTCGTTCGCCGGGCGCTGGTTCGGGCTGCTGATCCTGCTGAGCGCGGGCGTCGGCCTGCTCGTCCCGGAGCAGGCGGCGCTGCTGTCGCCGTGGGTGAGCGTGCTGCTCGGGGTCATCATGTTCGGCATGGGGCTCACCCTGCGCCCGGTCGACTTCGCGGTGGTCCTCACCCGGCCGCAGGCGGTGATCGCCGGGGTGATCGCCCAGTTCGTGATCATGCCGCTCGCCGGGTTCGGAATCGGGGTCGCGCTGCAACTCCCGCCGCTGCTGCTGGTCGGGATGGTCCTGGTCGGCGCGGCGCCGGGCGGGACGGCGTCCAACGTCATCGTGTACCTGGCGCGCGGCGACGTGGCGCTGTCGGTCGCGATGACCTCGATCTCCACCCTGCTCGCCCCGTTCCTCACCCCGCTGCTGGTGCTGTGGCTGGCCGGGTCCACCCTGCCCGTCGACGCGGGCGGTCTGCTGGTCTCCATCCTCCAGGTGGTACTCGTCCCCGTCCTGCTCGGGCTGCTGGTGCGGTGGCTGTTCGGCACCGTGGTGGAACAGGTGCTGCCGGTGCTGCCGCTGGTCTCGGTCGGCGGCATCATGGTCGTGGTCTTCGCCGTTGTCGGCGCGAACGCCGACGCGCTGCTCGCCACCGGCGCCGTCCTGGTGCTCGCCGTCGTCCTGCACAACACCGCCGGACTCGCCCTCGGGTACGCGGGCGCGTGGGCCCTGCGCATGCCGGAGTCCGTGCGGCGCGCCGTGTCGGTTGAGGTGGGGATGCAGAACTCCGGGCTCGCGGCGGCGCTGGCGACCGCCCACTTCGCCCCGCTCGCCGCACTGCCCGCAGCGCTGTTCTCGGTCTGGCACAACCTGTCGGGCGCCCTGGTGGCGAGCTACTGGGCGCGCACGGCCCCCGCCGCCCAGGCGGCGGACGCCGGGAGCCGCCCGGACTGACGCGGCCGCGCCGGGCGCGGCCCCGCTGCTCAGCCGTGCCCGCCGTGTTCGCCGAGCAGCGCCGACAGGGTGCTGCCAGGGCTGATGACGTCGGGGTCGGTGCGGACGTCGATGAGGGTCGGGCCCTCGGCGGCCGCCGCCTTGGCGAGCGCGGCCGCCAGCTCGGCGACCGTCGTGGCGGTCGCCCCGTTCGCGCCCAGCGCGCGGGCGTAGCCCGCGAGGTCCAGCGGCCCGCTGATGTCGATCGCCGCGGTGCGGCCCAGTTCCCGCGCCTGGTGCATGGCGATGGTGCCGTACATCCCGTTCTGGAAGACCACAACGGTGATCGCCGCGCCCGCCCGCACCGCCGTCTCCAGTTCGCTGCCTGTCATGAGAGCCCCGCCGTCGCCGGCGACGGCGACCACCGTCCGGTGCGGCGCGGCCAGCTTGGCGCCGATCGCGGCGGGGATCGCGTAGCCCATGGCGCCGCTTGTGGGCGCGATCTGGGTGCGGGGGTGCCGGAAGAGCCAGCCCCGGTGCAGGAACGCCGCGAAGTTCCCGGCGTCGTTGGTGATGACGGAGTCCTCGGGCAGCGTGGCGCGCATGCACTCCACCACCTGCCACGGGTGCAGCCCCGGCCCCTGGTGCGCCGCCGCCTCGGCGGGTACCCGGGTGGTGTCGGCCCACGCCGCGTGCGCCGGCGACCAGTCGCGGTCCGGCCGCCCGGACTCGTGCCCGGGCTCGGATTCGGCCAGCGCGCGGAGCGCCTGCCCGGCGTCGGCCTGCGCCCCCAGCCAGACCCCGGCGACCGCGCCGAGCTGGTCGGGGGAGATGTCGATCTGCGCAACGGACGCCGCACCGCCGGGCAGCCGGTAGGTCTGCGTCGTTGTCTCGCTGAGCCGGCAGCCCACAACGAGGACGGCGTCGGCCTCCTCCAGCGCGCGCAGGACCGGCGGCGGGCAGCCGAGCCCCAGGTGGCCCAGATAGAGCGGGTGGTCGTTGGGGAACACGTCCTGGCGCCGCCACGAGGCGTACACCCCGGCCTGGAACCGCTCGGCGGCCCGGACGAGGGGTTCCCGCGCGCCGCGGGCGCCGCCGCCCGCGATGATGACCGGCCGCCGCGCGCCGTCGAGCCACGCGGCGACACGGTCGCGCTGCTCGTCGCCGAGCGGCGGCGCGGGCAGCGCCGCCAGCCCCGGGAGGGCCGCCGGCGGCGGGACCCGCTGCCCGAACAGGTCGCCGGGGACCGCGATCGCGACCGGGCCGGGCCGCCCGGTGGTGGCCGTCCGGACCGCCTGCGCCGTGACCTCGGCGAGCCGGTCGGCGCGGGTCACCGTCGTGGCCCACTTGGTGATGGGCGCGTAGAAGGCGGTGAGGTCGACCTCCTGGAACGCCTCGCGCCCCAGGTAGTCGGTCTCGACCTGGCCGAGGAACACGATCATCGGCGTGGAGTCCTGCGTCGCCGTGTGCACGCCCACCGCGAGGTTGGCGGCGCCGGGCCCGCGGGTCGCGGCGGCGACCGCGGGGACCCCCGTGGACTTCGCGTCGGCCTCCGCCATGAACGCCGCGCCGCCCTCGTGCCGGGTCGAGACCAGCCGGATGCGGTCGTGGCGGTGCATCGCGTCGGCCAGTTCGAGGAAGCTCTCGCCCGGCACGGTGTAGCAGCGGCGGATGCCTGCGGCGGCGAGGACGTCGACGACCTCCTCGGCGGCGGTGCGCCAGTCGCGGGTGTCGGTCACAGGCGGGCTCCTCAGCGTCGGCGGCGGTGCGTGCGGGTCAGCCTATGCCGAGCGCCCTGAGGACGCCCGCCGTCGCCGCCGCGACCGCGATGACCACCAGGAACGGGGCGCGCAGCAGCAGGGCCGCCAGGGCGGCGGCGACCCCGCCGAGCCGGGCCGGGTCCAGGTCGATCGCCTGGCCGTCTGCCGCCGACTGGACGGCGATGAGCGCCGCGAGCAGCGCGACCGGCACCGTCATGGCGAACCGGGAGATCCACGGGTGGTCCAGCATCCGGCGCGGCGCGGCGAGCCCGGCGAACTTCAGCAGGTAGCAGCCGACCCCGGTGGCGATGACGGCCATCCACGTCATCATGTACCCGCTCATGCGCGCACCCCCGAACCGGAGGTCGGCGCCGCGCCGCCGGTGCCGTCGGCCCCGTCGCCGTCCTCGTCCCCGGCAGCGGGGGCCGGGGGCCCGGCGGGGCGGGTGACGCCGATCAGCGCGGCGACCGCGGCCAGCATCACCGGGACCCCGGGCGGCAGCAGCGGGGTGAGGCCGAGCGCGATCGCCGCACCCAGCAGGGCCACGGCGAGCGTGCTCCGGCCCTCCTTCAGACGCGGCCACAGCAGGGCGAGGAAGATCGCGGGGCCCACCGCGTCCAGGCCGAGCGCGTTGGGGTCGCCGATGTGCCCGACAGCGACCGCGCCGATGAGCGTCGTGGCGTTCCACAGCACGTACAGCGTCCCGAACGTGACCGCGAACGCGGTCCGCGCGTCGCGGCGGCCGGACTGCGCCAGGGTGACCGCCGTGGTCTCGTCGATGACGCCGTGGGCCGCGAGCGCGCGGCTCCCGCCGCGCCAGCCGAGCACATCGGCCAGGCGCAGGCCGTAGAGGGTGTTGCGGCCGCCGAGGAGGAGCGCGCCGACCGCCCCGGCGAGGACGTTGCCGCCGCCGGCGACCACCCCGACAAGGGCGAACTGGGAGGCGCCGGTGAACGCGACCAGGCTCAGCACAACGGACTGGCCCACCGACAGCCCGGCGGTGACCGCCGCCGTGCCGAAGGCGATCCCGGACACGCCCACGGCGAGCCCCACACCGAGCCCGTCGCGCACGGGTGCGGACATAGGCGGAAATGATCTCTTCACAGTGCAGGACGCTATCCGCCGCCGACCGGCGCCGCCTTGAACGTTCTTGCAGCCCGCGCCGTGCCGGGGGTGAGTGCCGAGAGCGCCCTCGTCCACAGTGGACCTGGGCAAGGCTGCCGGAAAGCCTGCGTCGGCCGTCGCTGCTGCGCAGGCTTTCCGGCAGCCTGGCTCCGGTCTCCTGGAGTTGAGGACGCTCTTGCCCTGGACGTCTGCGGGCCAGAGGGGCGCGCTCTTGTCCTGGACGTCTGCGGGCCAGAGGGGCGCGCTCTTGTCCTGGGTGTCTGCGGACCAGACCGGGACGTTCTCTAGCCGCTGACGCCCCGCTGGTAGGCGCCGGGTGGGACGCCCTTGTGGCGCTTGAAGTGCCGCGTCAGGTGCGCCTGGTCGGCGAAGCCCACCTGCGCGGCGACGTCGGCGGGCCCGACCCCCGCGCGCAGCAGCTGCTGCGCGCGGTGCACCCGGACCTGGTTGAGGTAGGCGTGCGGCGGCAGCCCGTACGCGGCGGCGAACGCGCGGTTCAGCGCGTACGGCGACGCGCCGACGAGGCGCGCCAGCTCCTCCAGCCGGGGCGGGTCGACGATGCGCTCGTGCAGCAGGTCGCGCGCCGCCGCGACGGCGAGCGGCGCGGCGGTGCGCTCGGCGCCCTGCACCGGCGTCCCGGCGTAGCGGCGGACGATGTGTTCCATCGCGTGCCTGAGCAGCGCGGACGCGCTGAGTTGGTCGCCCGCTCCGGCCGCCCGGTGGGCCGCGCGCACCCGGCGGGCCCCCTCGGCGTCGTCGGCGGTGGTGACGGCGAAGCCGGGCGGCCCGCCGCCGCCGAGGTCGCGCGCGACCGACTCCATCATCGCGATGTCGGGGTAGAGCACCCGGTAGGTCCACCCTTCGGGGACGCCGGCGTGCCCGGTGTGCACCTCCTCGGGGTCGAGCAGCGCGAGCCCGCCCGGGCCCACGCGGATGGTCTCGCCCCGGAACGCGTACTCCTCGATCCCGGCCTCGATGAGCCCGATGGTGTAGGTGGGGTGCGTGTGGCGGCCGAACGCGTGCCGGACGAACGTGGCGTCCAGCATCTCCACCTCAGGGACGCCGGGGTGCCGCCAGTAGTGCGCGTGTTCTCGGCCGACCAGTGCCATGATCTCCAGAGTACGAGGTCAGCGCGGGCGGCGCGGCCGGGGGAGGAGGGCGGGCGGGGGAGTGCCGTGCGCCGTACGGAGCGCGGCGGTGCCGGGCTGATCCCCGCGGCCGTGCCGCGGTGCGGAGCGCGGTCCCCGGCACCGGCCGCGGTGGCGCTGTGTAGATCCCTGCGATGGTTTGGTGGTGCGCCGTGGGGTTGCGCTGTGGGGGCCTCGGCACAGGGCGCGGGGGCACCATTCGGGAACCGCACGGCTTAAGGTCGCAGTCATGCTGAACGTCTCCCTGGCCACCGGAAACGCCGACCTCTTCCCCGCCTTCGCGATCCGCGGTGCGGTGTTCATCGCCGAGCAGGCGGTGCCCGCCGAGATGGAGAGCGACACCGACGACCTCACCGCCGATCACTTCCTCGCGCGGCTCGACGGCGCGCCCGTGGGCACCGGTCGCCTCGTCGTGCATGGCGCGGAGGCGCACCTCGGCCGCCTCGCGGTGCTGCCCCAGGCGCGCGGTGCGCGGGTGGGTGTGGCGCTGGTGGCGGCGATCGAGCGGCGCGCGGCCGAGCGGGGCCTCTCAGCGGTCGACCTCAACGCGCAGTCCGACGCCATCGGGTTCTACGAGAAGCTCGGCTACGCGGCGTTCGGCCCGGAGTTCATGGACGCGGGGATCCCGCACCAGGCGATGCGCAAGGTACTGCCGCAAGCGGCCGAGGAATGAGCGACCGCCGGGCCGCGGGGTCTTGGGGCCGCCGGTTCAAGGGCGCGGAGTCTGGAGCCGCCGGGTCTCGGGCCGCGGGTTTTCGGAGCGTCGGGTTTCGGAGTGTGGGGTTCGGGGCCAGAGCGTCCCTGTCCGTAGAGGACAAGGGCCAGGCTGCGAGGCGGCTGCGCAGCAGCGACCGCCGAAACACCCCCTGAACTGGGCCGCTCGGACCGGCACCCCAAGGGCGTCACCGCGCCACCGCTCTACCCCTGCACCGCCGCGGTGGTCGGAATCACGAAATAGGGCTCCTCGCGGGGCCGTTGCACCAGTGGTGCCCGTGCGGCGCGTGGATCGCGCGCACCCCCGTGGGCACCGGGGCGGCTGTCGACCCGGAACTACTACCGAGTAATATTCGGTTTCGGTGCCGGGTGACGCACACCGGCCCCACAGCCGACGAGAGAGCAGAGAAAGAGGCCATGACGGTCGACGCGCAGCCGGTCGCGGAACTCCCCGACCCCCGGGACTTCGGATTCACGGTGGTACACCGCGAGGAGCTGTCCGACGAACTCCTCGCCCTTGTCGAGGACGCCCGTGCCCTCAACGACGCCGTCGCGCACACCGACGTCGCCCCGGAGGCGCTCGCCCAGGCGCGTGCCGCCATCGCCGCCGCCACCGAGACGCTGAACGGCGCGCGCCGCCCCACCGGCGCCATGGTCGCCGGGCGCGACTCCCGCGGCCGCCCCGAGTACGGCACCATCGCCAACATCGTCGCCGGCCCCGTCAACCCCGCGGCGCCGCCCCTCGAACTGGCGCACACCGACGACGGCGTGCGCGGCGAGGTCACCCTCAACGGCAGCTACGAAGGCCCGCCGGGGCTCGTCCACGGCGGCTGGGTCGCCGCGCTCCTCGACCAGGCGCTGGGCAGCGCGGCGTCGGCAGCGGGCATGCCGGGGCTGACCGCCCACCTCGACGTCGACTACCGCAACCCCACGCCGCTGCACAACCCGCTCACCGTCACCGCCAGGGTCACCGGCACCGAGCGCCGCAAGGTCTTCGTCTCGGCGGAGATCCGGCACAATGGCGAACTGACCGCCGAGGGCACCGCGATCATGGTCCAACTCATGCTCCCGTCCTGAACCGCCGCACCCTCCCCGCCCCGCCGGCCGCGGCAGCGGACCGGCGCAGCCGACACCGTGAGCAGGCGAGCATGACCGACGACAGCGCCGACCCGCGGTCGGCCCCCGAGGGTGGCGCGCCCGCCGAGCGCAGCGCTCCCGCACGGGCACGGCCGCCCGCCTCCGGCGGCCTCGCCGAACCGGTGTTCGCCAAGGCGGCGGCCGAACCGTCGGCGGCCGTCCTCGCCAGGAAGGGGCCGGACGGCTGGTACGACGTCACGGCGGCCGAGTTCGCCGCCGAGGTCTCGGCGCTCGCGCGCGGGATCGCCGCCGCCGGGATCGAGCCGGGCGACCGGGTGGGGCTGCTCGCCGAGAACGCCTACGAGTGGACCCTCTTCGACTACGCCGTGTGGTCCGCCGGGGCGATCGGGGTGCCGATCTACCCGTCGTCGTCCGACGGCCAGACCACCTGGATCCTCTCCGACTCCGGTGCGCGCGCCTGCGTGGTCGACACCGCCGAGCGCGCGGCGCAGCTCGCGTCCCTGCGCGGGTCGCTGCCCGAGCTGCGCCACGTGTGGTGCGTCGCCGACGGCGCGGTCGGCGAACTGGTGGACCGCGGCGCGGACGCCGCCCCCGACGAGATCGAGCGCCGCCGCGCGGCGGTCGCGCCGTCCGACACCGCGACCATCGTCTACACCTCCGGCACCACCGGCGCGCCCAAGGGCTGCGTCCTCACCCACGCCAACTTCTTCGCCGAGGTCGACAACATCATCGCCGACCTGCCGGACCTGTTCCACCCCGACTCCCACGGCGAGGGGCCGCGCACGCTGCTGTTCCTCCCGCTGGCGCACGTGTTCGGGCGCATGGTGCAGGTGTGCGCGCTGCACGCCGGGGTGCTCCTCGGCCACACCCCGAGCGTGCGCAGCCTCCTCGCCGACCTCGCGGCTTTCCAGCCGACGTTCCTGCTCGCGGTCCCCTACGTCCTGGAGAAGGTGCACGACAACGCGCGCGGCCAGGCCGGCGGCGGCGTCAAGGGCAGGATCTTCGAGGCGGCGCGCGCCCACGCGGTCGCCTACAGCGAAGCCCTCGACACCGGCGGGCCGACCTGGGCGCAGCGCATCGCGCACCGCGTGTTCGACCGGCTCGTCTACGCCAAGATCATGGGGGCGCTCGGCGGCCGGGCCACCCGCGCCATCACCGGCGGCGGTGCGCTGGAACCGCGGCTGCTGCACTTCTTCCGCGGGATCGGGCTGGAGGTCGTCGAGGGCTACGGGCTGACCGAGACCACGGCGGCCGTGGTCGCCAACCGGCCGGGGCGCATCCGCCCGGGCACCGTCGGCACCCCCCTGCCCGGCGCGGCGGTGCGCCTCGCCGAGGACGGCGAGATCCTCGTCCAGGGCGCCCAGGTCTTCGACCGGTACTGGAACAACGAGGACGCCACGCGGGAGGCGTTCCGCGGCGGGTGGTTCGCGACCGGCGACCTCGGCGCCTTCGACGCGGCCGGCGACCTGCGCATCATCGGGCGCAAGAAGGAGATCCTGGTGACCGCCGGCGGCAAGAACGTCATCCCCGGGCCCACCGAGGAGCGGGTGCGCGAACACCCGCTCGTGTACCAGTGCATGGTGGTCGGCGACGGCCGCCCCTACGTCACCGCGCTGGTCACCCTGGACGCCGAGGAGCGCGCCGGAATGGACGACGCCGCGGTCGACGCCGCGGTCCAGGAGGCGGTCGACGCGGCCAACCGGCACGTGTCGAAGGCGGAGTCGATCCGCCGCTTCACCGTCCTGCCGTCGCCGTTCACCGAGGCGGACGGGACCCTCACCCCCACCCTCAAGCTGCGCCGCCCCGCGATCCTGCGGCACCACGCCGCCGAGATCGAGGGCATGTACGGCTAGGGCGCGTCTGGCTGATCTGCGGATCCCCGGTTCCTCCGCATCCCCTTGCCGATCTTGACGAACTGTTCCCTCAACCGCGAGTGGACTTTCGGTGTTGTGGGCCGGAGGTCTGCGGGGCGGCCTTGTCGCCGGGCGGCATGCGGGTGGTCTGCGGGGAAAGGCAGCGCCGAGGGCTGCGGGTGGGCGGGGTGGGCAGTGGCCTGCACGGTCTCCGAGTGGGGACAAGCAGCACCAAAGGCGGCGGGTGGGTGAGGCCGTAGTCACCTATCCGATGCCCGTTTCCTCCTCATGTCCTCGCTGATCTTGACGAAAGTGTTCCCTCAATGGCGGTTGAGGGAACACTTTCGTCAAGATCAGCGAGAGCGTCGGGAGGAAACGGACATGACGGCGGCGCTCAGGCGCCGAGACTGACGGGGAGTGCGGTCTCGGCGCGGACAACCGCCGCCAACGCAGTCTCGGTGCGTGCGGGGTGGCGCCACGCCGTCGATGACCGCCGGCCCGGGCCATGCGCCGCCTTTGGTGCTGCTTGTCCCCACTCGGAGACCGTGCAGGCCACTGCCCACCCCGCCCACCCGCAGCCCTCGGCGCTGCCTTTCCCCGCAGACCACCCGCATGCCGCCCGGCGACAAGGCCGCCCCGCAGACCTCCGGCCCACAACACCGAAAGTCCACTCGCGGCCGAGGGGCCGGTTTCATCGCGACCGGCGGGGAACTGCGGGGAAACGGACACTCGGACGGCCGACCACCCCCGCGTGCACTCGCGCGGCGCCAACGTGGGTAGGGACCGCGGTACGGCGCCGACGCGCCACGCCCCGCGCGGCTCCGCGGGGGCGGCCGCACGACCGAGAAGAGGCCAGATGAGCGCGATCGATCCCGCGACGGTGCCGACCCAGCTGTTCGACTGGGGCCGGATCACCTGGCGGGTGTCGCCGGACAACGTCCCCGGCACCGGCATCACAGTGGGCGACGTCGTGATCTTCCCCGGCAAGGGGCACGACCACCACACCCACCCCGGATCCGACGAGGTCCTCTACGTCGTCGCCGGGCGCGGCGAGCAGACCGTCGGCGACGGCCCCGCCTTCCCCGTCGCAGCGGGCGACATGGTCCACGTGCCGCGCGGCGTCCTGCACTCCACCCACAACACCGGCTGGAGCGTCCTGCACCTGGTCGCGATCTACAACCCGGCGGGGGCGGAACAGGCGCTGCGCGACGCGCCGGGCTTCCGCGAGATCGGCCCCGGCGAGCAGGCCACCCTGGCGAACGCATGAGCGCCCCCGCCGCGCGCGCCGCCGGAGGCGCGCCATGACCACCGTCGCACTGCTGGGCACCCTCGACACCAAAGGCGCCGAGTGCGCCTTCGTGTGCGACCGGATCCGCCGTTCCGGCGCCGTGCCGCTCCTCGTGGACTGCGGCGTGTTCGCGCCCCAAGACGCGCGCCCCGACATCGACCGCGCCGAGGTGGCCCGCAGCGGCGGATACGACCTCGGCGCGCTTGCCGCAGCGGGTGACCGCGGCGCCGCCGTCGCCGCGACCGCGGAAGGCGCGGCCGCCGTGCTGGCGCGGCTGCACGCCGAAGGCCGCATCGACGCCGCCATGGGCGTCGGCGGCTCCGGCGGCACCTCCATCGCCGCGCGGGCGCTGCGCGGCCTGCCCCTGGGGTTCCCGAAGCTGGTCGTGTCGACGGCGGCGTCCGGCCAGACCGCGCCCTACGTCGGGGAGAGCGACCTCGTCCTGTTCCCCAGCGTGGTCGACATCGCCGGGCTCAACGCGATCTCCACCCGGATCCTCGCCAACGCCTGCGACGCCGTGCTGGGCATGGCGGCCGGGGCCGCCGTCGAGTACCGCGCGCCCGGCCCCGCCATCGCGGCGAGCATGTTCGGCGTCACCACCGAGTGCGTCGGACACGCGCGTGCCCTGCTGGAGGAGCGGGACTACGAGGTCCTCGTGTTCCACATGACCGGTGCCGGCGGGCGCACACTGGAGTCCCTCGTGGCGCGGGGCGCGCTGCACGGCGTCCTCGACATCACGACGACCGAACTCGCCGACGAGCTGGTGGGCGGGGTCATGTCGGCGGGCCCCGGCCGCCTCACGGGGGAGGGCCCGCTGCCGACACCCCGCGTGGTGTCGCTGGGCGCCCTCGACATGGTCAACTTCGGCCCGCGCGACACCGTCCCCGCCGCGTTCGCCGACCGCACGCTGTACGTGCACAACGCCGGGGTCACCCTGATGCGGACCACCGCCGAGGAGTGCGCGGAGCTGGGCGCGCGCCTGGCCGCCCGGGCGGCGGGGCTCGACTCGCCCGCTGCGGTGCTCCTGCCGCTGGGCGGGGTGTCCGCCATCTCCACCGAGGGCGGCCCCTTCCACGACGCCCGCGCCGACGCCGCCCTGTTCGACGCGGTCCGCGCCGGACTGGCGGGGTCCGACGTCGACCTCGTCGAACTCGACACCCCCATCAACGATCCCCTGTTCGCTGCGACCGCTGTGCGGGTCCTCGGCGAACTGGCGGAGCGCACGGCACGGCCCGGCAGCGGGGCCACCGACGACACGGACGGGAAACCATGACCAGAGTGCCCCGAGAGCGCATCCTCGACCTGCTGCGCGCCAAGAGGGCGGCGGGCCGGCCCATCGTCGGCGGCGGCGCCGGGATCGGACTCTCCGCGAAATGCCAGGAGGCCGGAGGGGCCGACCTGCTGGTCGTCTACAACTCCGGGCGCTACCGGATGGCGGGCCGCGGCTCGCTGGCGGGGCTGCTCGCCTACGGCAACGCCAACGAGATCGTCGTGGACATGGCGCCCGAGATCCTCACCGCCGTCCGGCGCACGCCCGTCCTCGCCGGGGTCAACGGCACCGACCCGTTCTGCGACTTCGACACGTTCCTGCCGCGGCTCGCGGCGCTCGGCTACTCGGGTGTGCAGAACTTCCCCACGGTCGGCCTCATCGACGGGACGTTCCGCGCCAATCTCGAAGAGACCGGCATGGGCTTCCACCACGAAGTGGACCTCATCGGGCGGGCCCGCGCGCTCGACCTGTTCACCTCGCCCTACGTGTTCTCCGCCGAGGACGCCGCGGCGATGGCCGGGGCGGGCGCCGACGTCGTCGTCTGCCACATGGGCCTGACCACCGGCGGCAGCATCGGCGCGGAGACCGCGCCGACCCTGGCGGAGTGCGTCGCGCGGATCCGCGACTGGGCGGCGGCGGCGCGCGCGGTGCGGGGGGACGTCCTCGTGCTGTGCCACGGCGGCCCCATCGCCGAGCCCGGCGACGCGGCCTTCATCCTGCGCGAATGCCCCGGCGTCGACGGCTTCTACGGCGCCTCGTCGATGGAGCGGCTGCCGGTGGAGGAGGCCCTGACCGCGCGCACCCGCGCGTTCACCGCCATGGGCGACACGGCGCAGTAGGGGGCGCGGGCACTGCCAAGGGACGAAAAGGCGCCGTGGCGGGGCCCGCACCGCCGCGTATAGGGTCCCGGTATGGGTTCGCGCGCCGACTACGTGGTGGTCGAGCACGGTTCGTGGCGACTGTACTCCTCGCACTTGGCCGCCACGACGATCGACGTCGACCTCATGGCGGGGCCGGTGAGCGCGCTGCGGTTCATCCGCGCGCAGCACGGCAGGGAGCCCCATGACTGGCTCGACGACATCTGGTGCGAAGGCGCGGCACTGGTCGACCTCGACCGGCGCGAACTGCTGTTCTTCGCCTCGGACCTCGACGGCTACGCGCACCGCGCCGCGGTGCTGGAGGTCCTGTGCGAGACCTGGGCGGGGTGGTGCGTCCACTGGGCCTACGACGGCCTCGGCGACCTCGTCGCCCGTGTGGGGCTCGACCGGTCGACGGTCCGCAGGGGCACCTCGCCCGACGAGCCCGAGGCGGCCGACTCATGGGTGGAATGCCTGGTCACCGTCGATGACGGTGAACGCGTGCGCGCCTACCCGCTGCAATCCTGCTCGGCGGGCGAGGTCGTCGGGCACGGGGACGGCTTCGCCGCCCGGATCCCCGCGGCGGCGGAGCGCACGTCATGCCCGGAGTTCCCCGACTCCGGGGTCCACCTCGACCTCCCGGGACGGTCCGCCGGCCTGTGGACGACCGACACCCTGGGCGGCGCGCTGGAGCGCACCGCCGAGCTGTGGCCGGGGTGGCGGTGGGAGTTCTGGGCCGACGACCACGAGCGGCAACGCGCCCTCGCCGGCGGCGCGGTGCGGCTGCCCACCCCGTCGCCGGACTCGGGCTTCGGATCGATCGGCACGCGGCTGGACCGCCACCGCAACTACGACCCGATCGGCTCCGCCCACCGGTTCATCGACCGGATGGCCGCACACGACACCGGTGTGCGGCCCTCACCGGAACTGTTCGATCATGTCGAGGCGCGCCCGACGGCAGCCGAATGGGCGGCGCTCGAAGCGGCCGTGCGGCGGTGCGCCGCCGGCCGTCACAGGTGCAGCAGGCCGCCGTCGTGGTGCAGCGCGTCGGCGTCCTCGTCGTCGAACCACCTGCCGTTCTCGCCCAGGTAGCGGAACCGCACGGTGTCGCCGGCGGGGACGCTCACCACGGCGCTGCGGCGCCCGTTCGCGCGCGCCTTGAGCGGGTGCGCGTAGGGGTCCCACGCGTTGAAGCACCCCACCAGGGACACCGCACCCTCGGGCGCGGTGTCCGGGATCGAGAAGGTCAGCTTGACGTGTCCGTCGCGGTCGGGCTTGCTCCGTTTGATCATGATGGCACCTTCGGTCGTCGCGGGCGGGTCGCCGTGCGCCCGCCCGGTTGGAACAACGGAAATGAACATGTTCGCCGACCAGTTTCCGTGAGCCGCGCGACGATGACGTGCAAGGACACGCGCACTTGGGTCCGATTTGACGCTCGGCCCGCGCCGCGCGCCGCACCGCCTTCGGGGCCCGCTGCGGCGCGCCGGGTCCGGGTGCGCCGCGCCGCTCAGTCGGGGACGAGGTGCTCGGTGTACCCCAGCGCGATCAGTCGCCGCTGTGCCGCGCGGACCTCCTCGGGCACCGCGACCGGGGCGGACCACCCCCGCTCGGCGTAGCGGTCCAGCCGCTGGAGGTCGCCGACGACGAAGTGGACGAGTTCCCGCTCGCTGTACCGCTCGTCCGGGTAGCCGTCGAAGCCGCCGGGGAACGCGCGGAACGTCCATTGCACCCCGGGCCAGTGGACGGCGGCCGCCGCCAGCGCGCGGCGGCCCATGTAGGGCTTCGCGGTGACGACGGCCCGGCGGACGTCCAGGCCGGCAGCCGCGGCGAGGTCCCTGCCGCGGGCGAAGTTCTCGCTGGTGTTGGTGGCGCCGCGCTCCAGCAGCAGCGCGGAGTCGGGGATCGCGGCGACCTCGCGCGCCGCGGCGGCGAACACGTCGGCCTCGGGGCGCTCCCACCGGGCGTGCCCGCCCCCGCCGTTGGTGCGCCGCCCGCGGTCGCCCGTGAACATCAACAGCGGGGCCGTGCGGTCGGCCCACAGCAGCGCCGCGTGGTGCGCGACCCGCAGGTCGTGGCTGCCCAGCCCGAGGATGAGGTCGGCGGGTCCGTCGCCGGGCCCGGTCATGGGTTCGGCGTGGAAGTCCCAGAGCACACGGGCGCAGGCGCGCGCCTCGACGTCGATCGGCACGGTCCCGATGATCGCGCACCGGGCGGCGCGGGGCGAATCCCGGGGGCGGCCCGGCGGGCGGTGCCGATGGCGCGCGATCCGAATGCCGGTCGTTTCGGTCTAGACCGTAAGTGGAACTTGTGGCAATCTCGGTGGCAGAACGGCGCCGTACGAGCGCACAGGACGCGAGCGCGCCGGATCCCCCCGGTTTCGGTCCAGAGCGAAAGGCAGCCCGATGGTGAAATCCGGCAGTGCGACGCGCCCCGGCGGTACCGGGCGGCGCAGGTGGAGCATCGGGCCGGCGTTCGTGACGGCGGCCCTGGTCTTCGGGCCCGGCAGCATCACCCTCGCCAGCTCGATCGGCGCCGGGTACGGGTACGCGCTGCTCTGGGTGCTCGTCGTCGCTGCGGTCTTCATGCTCTCCTACACGGGCATGGCGGTCCGGCTGGGGATCGGCGACTCCCGCTCGCCCTTGGAGGTCATCCGGGCCCGCCTCACGCCGTGGCTGGCCGTCCTGGTGGGCGTCGGCTGCTTCCTGGTCACCGCCGCGTTCCAGGCCGGCAACAGCGTCGGCGCCGGTGCGGCGACCGCCATCCTGGTGGGCGGGAACGTGCAGGTCACCGCTGCGCTGTTCACCGCGCTGGGCATCGCGTTCGTCTGGCTGCCGAGCTTCTACCGGCACCTGGAGCGGGTCATGGTGGTGCTCGTCGTCGCCATGTTCGTCCTCTTCGCCGCGACCGCCGTGGTCTCGCGGCCGAGCCTCGGCGGGATCGCCTCCGGGCTGGTGCCGAGCGTGCCCTCGGGGTCGGCCCTGCTGGTGGTCGCGCTCATGGGCACCAGCTTCTCCGTCGTCGGCGCGTTCTACCAGGCCTACCTGGTCCAGGAGAAGGGGTGGCGGCCGGAGCAGCGCGGCTCGGCCATGCGCGACACCGCCCTGGGGATCGCCCTGCTCGGCGGGCTCACCGCCGTGATCGTCATCGGCGCGGCGGCGGTCCTGCGGCCGCAGGAGGTGGCGGTCACCTCGGCCGGCGACATGGCCGCGATCCTGGAGCCCACCATCGGCCCATGGGCGCGCACCCTGTTCGCGCTGGGCCTGTGGGCCGCGGCGTTCTCCTCGCTGGTCGGCAACGCGACCATCGGCGGGTGCATGCTCGCCGACGCGCTGGGCCTGGGCCGCTCGCTCTCGGCGCCGGTCGTGAAGCTGTTCATCTCCGGGGTGATGTTCCTCGGCGGCGCGGTCGCCGTGGCGTTCGCCGCGAACCCCGTGCAGCTCATCATCACCGCCCAGGCCGCGACGGTGCTCGTCGTGCCGATGGTCGGCGCGGTCCTGCTCTACCTCGCGGCCGACCGCCGCCTCCTGGGCGCGCTGGCGAACCGGTGGTGGCAGAACGTGCTCGGCGCCGTCGGGCTGCTCGCGCTGCTCCTGCTGGCGTGGTCCTACGTCGTGCAGCTGAGCTAGGCCGACCGGCCGACATGCCGGGCGTGCGGGCGGTCAGCCGCCCGTGCCGTAGGCGGCGATGCGTTCGGCAACGGCGTCGCGCGCGGCACCGAGCACCTCGGAGACCGACCACGCGGCCCGGCGCACCTGGGCGCCGATCTCGTGCATGCGCTCCGTCGGCATCCGGCCCTCGGGGGCGCTGACGCTGATGCTGCCCGTCACCGCGCCGGAGTGGTCGAACACAGGCGCGGCCGCGGTGCGGATGCCCGGTGTGCGTTCCGAGAACGACAGCGCGTACCCGGCCTCGCGCGCCTGCGCGAGGTCGCGGCGCAGCAGGTCCGGGTCGGTGATCGTCGTGGGGGTCACCGCGCTGATGGGCTGCGACAGCAGGGAGTCGGCCGCAGCGGGGGAGAGGAACGCCAGCATCGCCTTGCCGGGGGCGCCGTGGACCAGCGCTATGGGCACCCCCAGCTCGGTGTAGGTGCGGCGCAGCGCGTGGTGGCTCTCGACCTGGTCGACCACCGCGCGCTCCAGGCTCGGCAGCAGTTCGTGCAGGCCGACGGTCTCGTCGACGATCGCGCGGAGCTCCGTCATCGTCGCGAGCGCGGCGTCGCGCAGAGTGGTGGGGAAGGCCCCGCTGCGGGCGAGCTGTACCAGGAGCGGGCCGAGCGCGTACTGGCGCTGCCGGGTCTGCCGGACCAGCCCGTTGTGCTGCATGGCGACGAGGAGCCGGTGCGTCGTGCTGGTCGACAGGCCGGTGGCGCGGGCGATGTCGCTGATGCCCATCTCGGGGGCGCGGGGGCTGAAGCACCGCAGGATCCGCACGGCCCGGTCGATCGACTGGACGCCCGACCGGCCCGGCGCCGCGGCCCGCCCCGCCGCGGCACCGGACTCGCCGGATGCCGCCGCGTTCTCCATGGCGGTGATTTCTTCGTGACCCATTGACGTAACACCTAGGTAACTCGTATTTTCCTAATATACAGGATGCTATCCCACAATACGGGAACGTGGTGCGAGAGTGAAGCCACTCGACGGATTCCGAGTCCTGGACCTCACCCGCTTCCTCTCCGGCCCCTACTGCACGATGGTGCTGGCGGAGCTGGGAGCCGACGTCATCAAGGTGGAGCAGCCCGGCAGCGGCGACGACTCCCGCCGCCTCGCGCCGAAGGTCAACGGCGAGAGCTACCCCTTCGGGATGCCCAACCGCAGCAAGCGCAGCGTCTCCCTGGACCTCAAGGACCCCCGCGGCACCAGCGCCTTCCTGCGCATGGCCGAACAGGCCGACCTCGTCATCGAGAACTTCCGGCCCGGCGTCGTGCGGCGCCTCGGCATCGACCACGACACGCTCAGCGCCGCCAACCCCGCCCTCCTCTACTGCTCCATCAGCGGCTACGGCCAGACCGGGCCCTACCGCGACCGGCCCGGCTTCGACATCATGGCCCAGGGATCGGCCGGGTTCATGCGGATGACCGGCCACCCCGGCGGGCGCCCCGCCAAGGTCGGGATCGCCATCAACGACATCGCCGCGGGCGCGACCGCGATCTACTCGATCCTCGCCGCCGAACTCGCCCGGCGGACCACCGGCGAGGGGCAGTACATCGACATCTCCCTGGTCGACGCCGGACTCGCCTGGACCGTGTGGGAGTCGGGCGCCTACTTCGGCAACGGCGAACTCCCCGCCGCCACCGGCACCCGCCACCGCCGCTCCACCCCCTACCAGGCGTACCGGACCGCCGACGGCTACGTCACCATCGGCGCCAACAACGACCGCCTGTGGCGGCGCCTGGTCCTCGACGCCCTGCACCGCCCCGAATGGCTCGACGACCCGCGGTTCGCGACACTGCCGGCGCGCATGGAGCACATCGACGCCCTCCAGGACGCCATCGAGGAGGTCACCGCTGACCGCACCACCGCGGAATGGATCGAGGCCCTCGACAAGGCCGGCGTCCCCGGCGGGCCCGTGCTCCGCTACGACGAGGCGCTCGCCGACCCGCACGTCGTCGCGCGCGGCATGATCGCCGAGGTCGACCACCCGATCATCGGGCCCATGCGCACCATCGCGCCCCCGGCGAAGTTCAGCTCCGTCGACTTCGCGGTGCGCGGCCCCGCACCGTGGCTCGGCCAGCACACGCGCCGCGTCCTCGCCGAGGCCGGGCTGGGCGAGGCGGAGGTCGACGCCCTCTGCGCCGACGGCGTCGCCTACGACGCACACCCCGAACGCACAGAGAGGTAGCCGCCATGTCCGATGACCTGCACGTCGAACGCTCCGGCGCGGTCGTGACGCTGACCCTCAACCGGCCAGAGAGCCGCAACGCCATCCGGCTGTCCATGTACCGCGAACTGCCGTCGCTGCTGGCCGGCATCGACGCCGACCCCACCGTGAAGGTGCTGGTCGTCCGCGGCGCGGGCACCAGGTCCTTCGCCGCCGGCGCCGACATCACCGAGTTCCGCGACGTCCGCGCCGACGCCGAGAGCGCACGCTCCTACAACGAGCAGGTCGCCGCCGCCGAACGCGCCCTCGACGGCATGGGCAAGCCGACGATCGCCATGGTCCACGGCTACTGCATCGGCGGCGGGTGCGGCCTCGCGCTCGCCTGCGACCTGCGCTTCAGCGACACCGGGGCGCGGTTCGCCATCACCCCGGCGAAACTCGGGCTGGTCTACAGCCTCGAATCGACCAAGCGGCTGGTCGACCTGGTCGGGCCCGCGCAGGCGAAATGGATCCTGTTCTCCGGGCAGCAGGTCGACGCCGACCGGGCGCTGGCGACCGGGCTCACCGACATGGTCGCCGACACGGCCGAACTCGCCGAGCAGACCTACGCGTTCGCCGAACTGGTGGCGGCCCGCGCCCAGTTCAGCGTCCGCGCCGCAAAGGACATCGTGCGCCGGATCGTCGGCGGCCAGACCGACGACGACGAGGCCACCACCCTCCTCCGCAACTCCTCCTTCGACACCGAGGACTACGCCGAAGGCGTCCGCGCCTTCCTCGAGAAGCGCCCGCCGCGCTTCACCTGGTCGTGAGGCGCGGCGACCGCGTCGCCCCGCACCGACAGCGAGGGCGCGGACCCTGTACCGCCGCACCGGGGCGCGCACGGCGCGCCCCCTGAAGACCACGCGATCCCCCCGGCGGGGCGCCGGCCGGCGGTCGCGGACTCAGTTCCCGCTGAGGAGGCAGCACCCATGCCGAACACCCGACGACCGCTCACCGCACTGACCCTGCCCGCCGCCCTCGCCCTGCTCGCCGCCGCGACCGGATGCGGCGCCGGCACCACCCTCCAGGAGGACCCCGAGGAGTACCCCAGCCAGAACCTCGAATGGACGATCGCGTTCGGCCCCGGCGGCGGCAACGACATCATGTCCCGCACCCTCGTCGACATCCTGAACGAACACGACCTCTACCCCCACGACATCGCCGTGGAGAACCGCGAGGGCGGCAGCGGCGCCACCGGGTGGGGCCACCTGCTCAGCAACTCCGGCGACCCCTACGTCGTGTCCACCACCTCCGGGTCCTTCCTCACCACCCCGTTGCAGGCCGACACCGGCTGGACCCATGCGGACTTCACCCACGTGGGCCTGCTCGCGACCGACGACCTGCTGTTCCTCGTCCCCGAATCCGCCGGGATCGCCGACTGGGCGGAGTGGACCGAGCACGCGGCGGACACCGGCCCGGTCGCGGTGGGCGGCATCGGCACCGTCAACGTCGACTTCATCGTGCAGGCGCGGCTCGCCGAGCAGGCCGGCTACGAGATCGAGTACGTGCCGTTCAACGACGAGGGGCAGCTCCAGACGGCGATGTCCTCCGGCTCGCTCGACGCGATCGTGTCGAACCCGGGGTCGGCCATGGGCCAGGTGAAGGGCGGCGACATCACCCCGCTGCTGTTCACCGGCAAGGAGCGGCTCGACGCGCTGCCCGACGTGCCCACCGCCGCGGAGGAGGGCCACAAGGGGATGGTGTCCATGCCCCGCGGGCTCATCCTGCCGCCCGGCGCGCCCGACTACGCGCGGGACTGGTGGATCGGCGTCATGCGCAAGGTCGTCAAGACCAAGGAGTGGCGGGACTACATCACGAAGAACCACCTCGCCGAGGACATCCGCTGGGGCGACGACTTCACCGCCTACCTCAAGGACAGCGGAGACGAGTTCGAGGCGTCCCTGCGCGAGCAAGGGGCCGTGAAATGACCAGGACGACGTTCACCTGGCCGCGGATCCCACTCCAGCGGCGGGCGGCGGAGCCGACCCGCGACGGGCGCACCGGGGCCGCCGACCGGCCCGCCGCCCCGGCGCGGCGGATCACCGGGGCGACCGTCTTCTACCTCATCGTCACGGCGGTCCTCATCGGCTACACCGCCATGGCGTTCGGCATGGACTGGCGCACCGACGCGGGACGGATCGGCCCCGGCTACTTCCCCCGCATCCTCGGCGTGATCGGGGTCGCGCTCGCCGCCCTCGCGACCATCGGCAGCCTCCGCCCCACGGCAGCCGGACCCGGCGAGGCGGCCCCCCGCCACCCGTGGCCGGTGGCCGCCACCTGCGCCGGCCTCGCGGGCTTCGCCGCCGTCATGGTGCCGGTGGGCGCCATCGTGACGGGGGCGCTGCTGCTCACCGGCCTGCTCCTGCTGGTCGACCGCACCCGCCCAGTGCGCGCCGCCGCACTCGGGATCGGGTTCCCGATCGCCCTCTACGTCGTCTTCGACATCCTCCTCAACGCGGCGCTGCCCTCCGGCGTCCTGCCCTTCCTCTAGCTCGGACACCCGGCTCGGACACCCGTCCCGGACACCCGGCGCGGGCACCCGTCCCGGACACCCGGCGCGGACACCCGGCGCGGGCCGGGGCCCGACCGGCGGCGCGCGGTGCAGCCCCGCCCCCGCCACGCAACGACGCAACGACACCCGACGACCCCTCTCGGAGTCCGTTATGGACGTCTTCGCGCACCTCGCGAACGGCATCGCCAGCGTGCTGTCACCCACAACCCTGCTGTTCCTGCTCATCGGCGTGCTCGTCGGGATGTTCATCGGCGCGATCCCCGGCCTCGGCCCCTCGGCCGGCCTCGCGATCCTGCTCCCGCTGACCTTCGGACTGGACGCCACCACCGCCATCGTCATGCTCGCCGCCGTCTACTACGGGGCGATGTACGGCGGGACCATCACCTCGGTGCTGATCAACACGCCGGGCGACTCCGCGAGCGTGCCCGCGACCCTGGAGGGCTACCCGCTCGCGCGCAAGGGCCGGGCGATACCCGCCCTGATCATCGCCGCGGTCGCGTCGTTCGTCGCGGGCACCGTCGCCACGGTCATCCTGACGGTCGCCGCGCCGCCGACCGCGCGGATCGCGTCGTCCTTCGGGCCGCCCGAACTGTTCCTGCTCGTCGTCATCGGCCTGCTCACGCTCGTCGTCCTCGTCGGGAAGAGCTGGAAGGGCGGCCTGCTCTCCGTCGTGCTGGGCTTCGCCATCGGCACGGTCGGCATCGACGTCAGCGGCGGCGAGCAGCGCTACACGTTCGGTTCCACCGAGCTCATCAACGGGGTCGACTTCATCCCGGTCGCCATCGGCCTGTTCGGGCTCGGCGAGATCCTGTGGACGATCTACCGCGGCGGGCACCGGGAGACCCCCGCGGAAATGGACCTGCGCGCGCGGCGCGGGGCGTTCTGGCCGAGCCGCCAGGAGTGGCGGGAGGCCGCGAAGCCGATCGCCCGCGGCACCCCGTTGGGATTCCTCCTCGGCGTGATCCCCGGAGCGGGCGCGACCGTCGCCTCCCTCATCTCCTACAGCACGGAGAAGGCCCTCTCCAAGCGGCCCGAGCGGTTCGGCAAGGGCGCGGTCGAAGGGCTGGCGGGGCCCGAGGCCGCCAACAACTCCGCGGCGACCGGTTCGATGGTCCCGCTGCTCACCCTGGGGATCCCCGGGTCCGCCTCGACGGCGGTGCTGCTCGGCGGGTTCATGATGTGGGGCCTGCAACCCGGCCCGCTGCTCATGCGCGACAACCCCGAGTTCGCGTGGGGCCTCATCGCCAGCATGTACCTCGGCAACGTGATGCTGCTCGCGATGAACGTGTTCTGCATCCCGCTGTTCGCCGCCGTCACGAGGATCCGTTTCGCGACCCTCGCCCCTCTGATCATCCTGCTCTGCGCGTTCGGGACCTTCACGGTCAACGGCAGCATCGTCGAAGTGGGCATCATGTTCGGCTGCGGGGTCCTCGGATTCTGCATGCGGCTGTACGGGCTGTCGCCCGCGGCGACCGTCATCGCGCTCGTCCTGGGGCCCATCGCCGAGGAGACCCTTCGGCAGAGCCTGCTGCTGTCGGGCGGGACGTTCGCGGTGTTCGTCGAGCGGACCCCCTCACTGGCACTGCTCGGGGTCATGGCGGTGCTGGTCATCGTCCCGATCGCCATCCCAGCGGCCAAACGGGCCCTGCACCGCAGGGCCGCCGAGCGGGAGCAGGAGGGCGCACCACCCTTGACCTAGCAGGGCGGCGCGTCCCTGGTGTCCTGGGGTGGAGGGGGTGTGCGGCGCGTGCCTGGTGTCCTGGGGTGAAGGGGGTGGGTTACCGTCGCAATCGCGACGGCAACCCACCCTCGGTCCGCTGGACGCTTCGCGATCGCGACGGTAGATAACCCTCTGTCCGCTGGATGCTTCGCACGCCTCCACTGCGCACGCTTCGCGGAGTGTCGCGCAGCGGGGGACCGCGACGGCAACCTCCGTCTGCGGTCAGCCGGCGTCGGGCCCGGTGCCGAGCCGCTCCTCGCGTTCCGGGCCCGGCTCGGCCCCGCCCGCCGCGGGCTCGTCGCGTTCGGCGGGCGGCTCCGCCGCGTCCTCGGCCTCCGCCGCCGATTCCGCCGTGTCCGATTCCGCCGCGCCCGTGCCATGGCGGTTGAGCGCGAGCGCGCGGCGCGCCTGGTAGCAGCGGTGCGGAGCCCACCACGCCCACCAGCCGACCGCGGCGGCCAGCAGGACCGCGCCGAGCCCCGGACCGGCCCACGCGAGGTCGCCGCCGGAGCGCAGCCCGATCCACGCGGCGTTGCACGCCTGGGACGCCACCAGCAGCCCCCACCCCGTCCGCGCCCACGGGCTGTACAGGGACGCGAGCCCGCGCTGCGCCCGGTCCGCAGCCGCCGGCGCCAGATCGGGGTCGGCGCACCGGGTGCCGGTGCGCACCGCGCGGACGACGGCCGCACGGTCGGCGCCGCGAACCGCGCGGGTCGGCCGAGGGAGCGCGCCGCCGTCCCGCTGCACGTCCAGCTCGCGGCGGTGCTCGGCGGCCGAGGCGCGGCGCAGCGCCCAGCCGGCGGCGAGGAGCAGGACGACGGTGAGACCGAGACCGATCGATGACACCAGGTTCATGGGGACCGCCAGGGGAGGAGGGGGCAGGGGTGCGGGCCGGGTCGGGAGCGCGGGTGCAGCGGGGTTCAGCAGGATCCTACGAGCCCGCGCGGGCGGGCGCCCCGTGCAGCGCGGTCCCCGGAGGGGGCCCGTGCGGGGCGGGGACACGGCGGGAGCGCCGCCGTTCGCGGTCCACAGTTCGCGGTCCGTCGTCCGTCGTCCGTCGTCCGTCGTCCGTCGTCCGTCGTCCGTCGTCCGTCGTCCGTCGTCCGTCGTCCGTCGTCCCGCTACACTGTGCGCATGCTGTATCGCCACGACGTGTTTAGCAAGCCGGCTCCGGAGGCGCCGGCCGCTCTGTCGTAGGCGGCGCACCGAAGTCGGCAGTGAGAGCGATGAGGCCCCGGCCTCCTCGCTCTTCGTGCTTTCCGGGCCCCTTCCCGGACCCCAATGGCGGCCGACCCGTTTCCAACCCGTGCGGCGCGGCCCGGCCGCGGACCACGACGTGAGGAGACACCGATATGAGCCCCGAACCCACCGCCGGTACCGCAGCGGACCACGCCGCGATCACCCCCGACGACGGCGCCGTCGAGCTCGCCGAGCTGCGGCGCCGCATCGACGAGGTCGACTCTCGGCTCGCGGAGCTGCTCGAACAGCGCGCGATCCTGGCGGCCGGCGTCCAGCGCGTCAAACCGGTCGGCGGGTTCGCCGGGCGCGACGCCGAGCGCGAGCGCGCCCTCGTCGCGGCCATGGCGGGGCGCGCGCCGCGGCTCGGCGAAGAGCGCCTGGCGCGGATCATGGCCGGGGTGATCGAGGCGGGCCTGGAAGCCGCCGAACAGGAGCGCGGCGTGGAGCGCCCCTGAGCCGCCGGGCCCGCCGGGCCGGACGCGCCGGTGGCGGGCCGGGGACGCGCCCGGTCCGCCACCCGCACGGCGGGGCACCCGCACCGGCCGCAAACCGGCGGTCGGCCGTCCGGGCGGGCCCGTCGAGTCACTCGGGCCTCTCGGCCCCGTCGGGCCTCTCGCGCCCCTCGTGACCCGTGCCGCGATAATCGGTGGCGCCGCCGGGCGGCGGCGGAGTAGAGTCCGGCGCGTCGCTTGCAGCACGGGCGCGGTGCGCCCGCATCACAGGGAAGAGGGATGACCTATGGCCCGCTTTGCGCGTTCTCCGATTCCATCCTTCCCTTGCGAGCCGCGGGAGCAGTTCCGCCCCGTCTGACCGGTCGCCCGCGACCGGCGCGCACCGTGCGCCGGGTGCGCCGCCCCGCCGGCTCGCGTGTTCCGCCATTGAGAGCATGCTGTGACCGCTGCCGAGCATTCCGCTCCGTCCGACCGCACCGACTTCACCGACCTCGCCGCGCTGGGCTGGGACCCTGCCGCCGCCCCGACCGCCGATCCCGGCTCCACCCCGCTCCGTCCGGCGCGGGTCGCGTCCGTCGGCAAGGGCGCCGCCGCCGTCCTCGCCCCCGAACCGCTGACCGTCTCCTACGGGCCCGCGCTGCGCCGGGCCGCCGCGGCGGACCCCTTGGCGCTGCCGTGCTCGGGCGACTGGGTGCTCCTGCGCCCGGCCGAGGACACCGCCGGGCGGGCCGCGTGGACGCTGGAGGAGGTCCTGCCGCGCAGGACCGCGCTGGTCCGCAGCGGAGTCGCCACCGACTCCCACGGCCAGATCCTCGCCGCCAACATCGACACCGTGTTCGTCTGCGAACCGGCGGCGCCCAAGTACAACCTCGCCCGCGTCGAACGGTTCCTCATCCTGGTGTGGGAGAGCGGGGCCGTGCCCGTGGTCGTCCTCACCAAGTGCGACCTCACCGCCGAACCAGCAGCCGACCTGCTGGAGCGGGTCGCCCCGGCGGCCGTCGGGGCCGAGGTGCACGCGGTGAGCGCCGCAGCGGGCACCGGGCTCGACGGGCTCGCGGCCCATCTGCGCCCCGGGACCACCCTGGCGATGCTGGGGTCCTCGGGCGCGGGCAAGTCCACCCTCGTCAACGCCCTCGCGGGGGCGCGGATCATGGACACCGGCGAGGTCCGCGACGACGGCAGGGGGCGCCACACGACGACCCGGCGCGAACTCGTCCCGCTCCCGCAGGGCGCCGTCATGCTCGACACGCCCGGTGTGCGCCGCATCGGACTCGGCGGGTCCGGCGACGGTGTCGAGCGCGCGTTCGCCGACCTGCTGGAGTTCGCGGAGCTGTGCCGCTTCCGCGACTGCGTCCACGAGAGCGAACCGGGCTGCGCCGTGCTGGCGGCGGTGGAGTCGGGCGACCTCCCCGAACGGCGCCTGCACAGTTGGCGCAAGCTCCAGCGCGAGGCCGAGTGGAACGCCGCCCGCACCGACCACCGGGTCCGCCAGGAGCGGGCGCGCAAGTGGAAGACGATCCACAAGGAGATGCGGCGGAGCGGCCGCAACAGGCCCTGACGCGCCGACGCCGCCGGGCCGCTCCCGCGGCCCGGACCGGGGCCCGTGCCGGGCCCGGCTCAGCCGCGCGCGGCACGGCGTACCAGGTCGACGACCGAATCAGCGGCGTCGGCCAGGCGGTAGCCGTCGTCATTGAGCGATTCGGCCACCACCGCGTCGATCGCGCCGTTGATCATGATGGCCTGCGTGCGGGCATCGGCCGGGCGGTACTCCCCGGCGTCCTGCGCGTGCTCGATGAGGGCGGCGAGGGCACCCCACCGCGCCGCGGACCCCGGGGAGTCGCCGATCCCGGTGTCGTCGGGGTCGCCCAGCGCCTCGGCGATGACCCGGACGTGGTCGGGGTGGTCGGCCATGTACCCGATCATGGCGGCGGCGTATTCCTCCACCGCGGCACCGGGGCCCGCCGCCGCCTCGACGCGCGGTCCCACGTGCTCGGTGAGGTCGTGCAGCACGGAGCGGTAGGCCGCCTCGATCACCGCCTGCTTCGAGGAGAAGTGGTAGAGCACGGCCGCCTTGGAGATCGACGCGGCGGCGGCGATGCTGGCGAGTGAGGTGGCGGCGTAACCGCGCTCGGCGATGAGCGCGATGGTCAGGCCGATGAGCTGTTCGCGGCGGGCGCGTTCGGTGATGCTCGGCCGCCTGGCCACGGCGTCGGGTTGCGGGGGCACCGGCCCATCCTCTCACTCGTCCTCTTATTCGTCTTCTCCCTCGGCGCCGTCGACGAAGGCGGCGACGTCGGCCGCGAGTTCGTCGGGGTACTCGCCATTGAGGGCGTGCGACGCGTCGGGGTAGAGCGCGACCGACCCGTCGGGGAGGGTGCGCTCCGCCGTCTCGACCGCAGCGGCCGAATCGTGCATGACGGACTCGCCCGCGATGACAGCGAGCGCGGGCGGCTTCAGCGCCGCCATCCGCTCCTCGGGGATGCGGGTGGGCGCGGGCAGCACCAGCGTGTAGTTCCGCATGCCCGACTCGATCATGTCGGCCTCGGGGACGTCCTCGACCGGTGCGCCGCCGGCGGTCCACGAGTTGAAGCCGTCGCGCCAGCTCTTCGGCAGCCAGGGGGCCGACGCGGGGATCGAGCGCACCATCACCTCGACCGGCATGTCGGCGAACACGAGGACCGGGTCGACCAGTGTCACGCTCGCGATGCCCGCCGGTTCGCGGGTGGCGAGGTTCGCGGCGGTCCAGCCGCCGATCGAGAGGCCGAGCAGGTGGACGCGGTCCTCGGGCAGTGCGCGCAGGGTCTCGTGCAGCCATTGCGCCTGGTCGGCGTCTGTCTCGATCGGGCGGTCCTGGACGCTCATGCCGGGCTCGCCGAGCAGGTCGACCGTGTAGACGTCGCGGACCTTCAGCAGCGAGGGCAGGTTGCCCGCCCAGACCGGCGACGCGGCGGCCCGGCCGGGGAGCAGGACCAGCGGGGCGCCGTCGGCCCCGCCGTCGAAGCGGTAGACGCGCACGACCCCGTAGCCGGTGCGGACGTCCAGCGTCTCGTCCGGCTCGGGCAGCTCCGCCATGGCGCGCCCGTAGCTGCGGAGGAACGCGTCCTTCGCGTCGCCGGAGGCGAAGTGACCGATGGGGGAGGTGTCGCGGACGGCGAGGCCGATGAGGACGAGCACGGCCGTCGCGATGCAGATCCCGACACGGACCCGGCGGCGCCTGCGCGGTGTGCTGCTGGTCATCGCATTTCTCCTTACCACTCGGTTAATAATCTAACCGAGTGGTAAGGAGCCGTCAATCGGCCGGCCGCCCCGAAGCGCCCGGTGCGCAAAGCAAAGGGCGCCCCGCCGACCCGGTCGGCGGGGCGCCCCGCTGCTCTGCCGGTGCCGCTAGCGGACGTCCAGCCAGACCATGTGGTGGTCGGAGACCGCGTTGAGGCGGGCCAGCGGGTCGTCGGCGGTCGGCCAGAAGACGCCGCCGCTCTCGACGCGGGTGCCGCGCGACGGCAGGACGTAGTCGACCCGCAGGTTGCCGGGGGCGGGGTCGTCGCCGAAGTCGGCGGTGTCGTTCGCGGGGTCGCCCTTGTGGTCGGCGTTGGCGCCGCCCTGGCGCTCCGCGGCCTCGGGCCCGCCCTCACTCGCGGGTCGGGGGTCGGTGACCCGGGGGGACTCCAGCAGCCCGCGGATCCCCTCGGGGCGGCCGTCGCCGTCGAGGGGGTCGGCGTTGAGGTCGCCCGCGACGACGAAGCGCGCGCCCGGCTTCAGGCCGCCCCTGCGGCCCTCGTCGTCGTAGATGTAGCGGCTCTTGCCGAAGCGCACGTAATCGGCCCAGAACCGGATCTCGTCGTGGTTGCGATTGGCGTTGCGCCGCTCGGGCCCGTCGAAGCTCGGCGGGGTGGGGTGCGCCACCAGGAAGTGGGTCGTGCGCCCGCGCGGGGTGCGCACGGGGATGTCCCAGTGGCTCTTGGACGACAGCGGGAGGGCTTCGCGCTCCTCGTCCGAGTAGAACGGCTCCCCGGTCTCGGGGTCCTCGGGCAGCAGCGCGCCGGGCATGTCCGCCCAGCGGAAGTCCTGGAAGGTGCGCACCCGCCGCTTGTCGATGGGGTACTTGGAGTAGACGACCATCCCGTACTGGCCGGCAAACGCGCCGAATCCGAGCGCGTCCTCGGCGTAGCCGGGGCTGCCCGGGTCGGTGACGGCCGTGCCGTCGTTGTCCAGGTCGAAGCCCGAAGCCACGCCGGTGTTCACCGGGGCGGTGTAGCGGTACGGGTAGTCGATGGGCTTGGCGCCGCCCTGCCCCCGGTCGAGGTAGTTGCGCTGGAACAGCGCCGCGGCGCGGCCGTCGGCGTCGTGGTCGAACTCGTTGAGCAGCAGGACGTCGGGCCGCTGGCGCTGCACGACCTCCGCGACGCCCCGAGCCTGCTCGTCGCCCTTGCCGGAAAGGTCGTCGACGAGGTCGCCCTCTGCGGGACGGTTCAGTGAGGCGTTGAAGGTGGCGAAGCGGATGTCGGAGTCCCCGCGGTCGGCGGGTGCGGGGCGGTGCGGATCGGCGCCGGCCGCCGGGGCGGCGCCGAGCAGCAGGCTGAGGGAGCACGCCGCGGTGGAGAGGACCAGCAGCGGGCGGCGGGGTCGATGCATCGGACGGCATCCTTGGGGTGAGGGGCGGCGCGGCGCCGGAACGGACAGGGGGAGGCCGGTGCAATGGTGCCCACCTTAACCATCCGCCCCATGACCCCCCGATGAACCGCGAACGGCAGCGGCGTACCCGCCACTCCCCGGGGAAGGAACCCACCGATGTCCGACACCGCACCGCCGTCCCGTCCGCTGCTGTTCCTCGACGTCGACGGCCCCCTCAACCCCTTCGCCGCCAAGGCGCACCGCAGGCCAGCCGGGTACACGACGAACCGGGTTCTCGGCCTCCGGGTGTGGCTGAACCCCTCCCACGGCCCCCGGCTCCTCGACCTGCCCTACGACCTGGTGTGGGCCACCACCTGGGAGCACGAGGCGAACGCCGAGATCGGTCCCGTCCTCGGCCTGCCGGAGCTGCCCGTGGTCTCCTGGCCGGACACCGCGCCGCCGAGCGGCCTGTACTTCAAGACGCCCACCATCGTGGAGTACGCGGCCGGGCGCCCGTTCGCGTGGGTCGACGACGACCACGGCCGCAGGGACCGGGAGTACGTGGCCGACTTCCACGACGGCCCGGCGCTCCTCCGGCACGTCCACCCCGCCAAGGGGCTGTGCGCCGCCGACTTCGGCGCGCTCGCCGCGTGGGCCGCGGCACTGCCCGAGGCGGCCGCCCGGTGAGCCCCGCCGCCCCTGGGCGCCGCGCGCCGACCGCGAAGGCGGCCCGCCGCGCCCGCTACAAGCGGGCGCGGCGGCTCCGCTACCGGATCCGCCGGTGGCGGAGCCGCCACCGCACCTGCGACTGGACCCGCCCCGGCTGCTGATCAGTACTCCTGGCCGGACTGGGTGGCGTTGCCCGCACCCGCCGGGTTCAACCGCTTCAGGTGGATCTGGCGCGACAGGCGGATCGCCGGGCGGACCATCAGCTCGACACTGCCGAACAGGAAGCACCAGGTGCCCGCGGTCGTCCACGCGGTGGAGAAGAACATGACGCTGCCCGCGATGAACCACGCGGCGATCAGGATGTCGTTGAGGATGCTGACCGCCTCGTAACGCTGGCGGACGATGAGCTCTTCGCGGCCGATGCGGACGGTGAGCGCCCTCGCGGGGCCGGTGTCGGACATGGTCCCCCACTGCCCCCGCGAGGCCCTTTTCGCTCCTCGTCCCGAAGGGGGAGCGCGGTGCCGGGGCACTTTTTGCGCGGCCATTGCACGGTCATGGCGCGGTCTGTGCGCGGCCCGGCGGGGCGCCCGGCCCGGGCGGGACGCGTCCCGCCCGGGCCGGTGCGGCGCGGACGACGGCGTCGGCCGCCGCCGCCAGGGCGACGGAGACGGTCCGGGCGTCGCCCGTGCCGACGCCTTCGGCCGCGGGCAGCCGCTCGGTCAGCGCGGTCCCGACGACGTCCGGGTGAGCAGCCGCCGCGGGCCGGGCCCCTGGGTGCCGAGCTCATCGTGGGGGTTGGCCATGCGGCAGCGGTCGATGGACAGGCAGCCGCACCCCACGCAGTCGGTGAAGTCGTCGCGCAGCTGCTGGAGCTGGCGGATCCGCTCGTCGAGGTCGGCCTGCCAGCACGCCGACACCCGCTCCCAGTCCTTGCGGGTGGGGGTGCGGCGGTCGGGCAGCAGCGACAGGACCGCGCTCACCTGGCTCAGCGGGATCCCGACGCGCTGGGCGATGCGGATCATCGCGACTCTGCGCAGGGTGTCGCGCCGGTACCGCCGCTGGTTCCCCGCGGTGCGGCGGCTGGTGATGAGGTTCTGCCGCTCGTAGAAGTGCAGTGCCGAGACCGCCACACCGCTGCGCTGGGCGAGCTGCCCGACGGAGAGCTCCGTCTGGTCCCATGTCGCCTCTTCCATGCGCCCCTCCGTATGGCCTTGATTCCGGTCGCGCCCCCATCGTTCCACGCGGCGCAGGACAGGGTGCGACCCGGTCGTATCGGGCACCCGAAACCCCACCGCACCCCGCCCCGCCAGCACCCCCGACGCGCCGCGGAACGCTGACCGGATGTGGTCTGTGTCGGCGTTCCGCTCGTTGCGCGTGAGACGGGTGCGCGCGGAGTTAGGGTTGGAATCCACTCCCGCCCTCGACTGAAGAGATGAGCTGTTTCGTGGCCGACTCATTCGCTCACCTGCACGTTCACACCGAGTACTCGATGCTCGACGGCGCCGCCAAGCTCAAGCCGTTGTTCGCCGAGGCCGCCCGGTTGCGGATGCCTGCGGTGGCGATGACCGACCACGGGAACATGTTCGGCGCCTACGAGTTCTGGAGCCAGTCCAAGGACTCCGGGGTCAAACCCATCATCGGCATCGAGGCCTACGTCGCTCCGGACTCGCGTCATTACAAGAAGCGCATGCAGTGGGGCCGCAGCGCCGGCGGCGAGGACGCCTCGGCCGAGGGCGGCAAGGACATCTCCGGCGGCGGGCGGTTCCTCCACCAGACCATGTGGGCCTACAACGCCCAGGGGTTGCGCAACCTCTTCCGGCTCTCCTCACTCGCATCCACCGAAGGGTTCTACGGCAAGCCCCGCATGGACCTGGAGATCATGGCCCAGTACAGCGAGGGCATCATGGTCACCACCGGCTGCCCCTCGGGTGGGGTGCAGACCCGGCTGCGCCTGGGCCAGGAGCGCGAGGCCGTCGCCTACGCCTCCCAGGTCCGCGACATCTTCGGTCCCGACAACGTGTTCGTGGAACTCATGGACCACGGCATCGACATCGAGCGCCAGGTACGCGACGGCCTGCTCAAGGTCGCCCGCGAACTGTCCCTGCCCACGGTGGTCACCAACGACTCCCACTACGTCACCGAGGACCAGGCCGAGGCCCACGACGCCCTGCTCGCCGTGGGCGTGGGCAAGAACATCGACGACCCCACCCGGTTCCGGTTCAACGGCTCGGGCTATTACCTCAAGACCGCCGACGAGATGCGCGGCCTGAACAGCTTCGACGAATGGGCCGCGGGGTGCCGCAACACCCTGCTGATCGCCGAGCGGGTCGAGGACGGCTGCTACGACGAGGTCTTCGCCCACCGCGACATGATGCCGCGCTTCCCCGTCCCCGAGGGCGAGACCCAGGAGACCTGGCTGCGCCGCGAGGTCGACCGGCTCACCCCCACCCGCTACCCCAACGGTGCGAGCGACGAGGTGAACCGCCGCATCGACTACGAGTTGGGCGTCATCAACGAGATGGGCTTTCCCGCCTACTTCCTCGTGGTCGCCGACATCTGCCAGCACGCGCGCACCAACGACATCGCGCTGGGCCCGGGCCGCGGTTCGGCCGCCGGGTCGATGATCGCCTACGTCCTGGGCATCACCGACCTCGACCCGCTGGCGCACGGGCTGCTGTTCGAGCGGTTCCTCAACCCCGAACGCGTCACCATGCCCGATGTCGACCTGGACTTCGACGAGCGCAAGCGCGGCGACATGATCCGCTACGTCACCGAGCTCTACGGCGACGAGCGGGTCGCCCAGATCCTGACCTTCGGCACCATCAAGGCCAAGGCCGCCATCAAGGACTCCACGCGCATCCTGGGGCTGCCCTACGCGGTGGGCGACAAGATCACCAAGGCGTTCCCCGCCGCGGCCGGCGGCAAGGAGATCGACCTCAGCGCCATCAGCGACGAGTCCAACCCGCGCTACGCCGAGGCCGCCGAGCTGCGCCAGCTCGACCAGAACGACCCCGAGGTGCACCGGGTCCTCCAGACCGCGCGCGGCATCGAGGGCCTCACCCGCGGCACCGGTGTGCACGCCGCCGGGGTCATCCTGTCCAAGGAACCGCTGCTCGACGTCGTCCCGCTGCACAAGCGCGACACCGACGGCGCCATCATCACCGGCTTCCCGTTCCCGCAGTGCGAGGACATGGGGCTGCTCAAGATGGACTTCCTGGGGTTGCGCAACCTCACCATCATCGACGACGCCGTGAAGAACGTGAAGGCCAACGAAGGCGTCGACGTCGACTTCGACCAGATCAGCGTCGCCGACAAGAAGACCTACGAGCTGCTGGCCCGCGGCGACACCCTGGGCGTGTTCCAGCTCGACGGCGGCGCCATGCGCAACCTGCTCAAGCGCATGGAGCCCACGGACTTCTCCGACATCATCGCGGTCAACGCCCTGTACCGGCCCGGTCCCATGGCCGCGAACGCGCACAACGACTACGCCGACCGCTCCAACGGGCGCCAGGAGATCACCTCGATCCACCCGGAGCTCTACGACGCCCTCGACCCCATCCTGTCCGAGACCTACCACGTGCTGGTCTACCAGGAGCAGATCATGGCCATCGCCCAGCAGTTGGGCGGGTACACCCTCGGCGGCGCCGACCTGATGCGCCGGGCCATGGGCAAGAAGAAGAAGGAGGCGCTGGAGAAGGAGTACGTCAAGTTCCAGGCCGGCATGCTGGAACGCGGCTTCTCCCAGGACGCCGTCACCACGCTGTGGGACGTCATGCTGCCGTTCTCCGGTTACGCGTTCAACAAGTCCCACGCCGCCGGGTACGCGATCCTGTCGTACCGCACCGCCTACCTCAAGGCCAACCACCCTGCCTCGTTCATGGCGGCGCTGCTCACCTCGGTCAGCGACGACAAGGACAAGATGGCCGGGTACCTCGCCGAGTGCCGCAAGATGGGCATCCAGGTGATGTCGCCCGACGTCAACGAGTCCGGCCTGCGCTTCACCCCCGTCGGCAAGGACATCCGCTTCGGCATGGGCGCGGTGCGCAACGTCGGCGCCAACGTGGTCGAGTCCATCTGCCGGTCCCGCGAGGAGAAGGGCAAGTTCGCGAACTTCGTGGACTTCCTGTCCAAGATCGAGGTGACCGCCTGCAACAAGCGGGTCATCGAGTCGCTGATCAAGGCGGGCGGCTTCGACAGCCTCGGGCAGCCGCGCATGGACCTCTTCAACCACCACGAGACCGCCGTCGAGGCCATGATCGGCTCGAAGCGCCAGGAGGCCAACGGCCAGTTCGACCTGTTCGGCGGCGGCGAGGAGAGCGACGAGCCCGCCGCGCCCATCGGGTTGAACATCCACTGGCGCGACGAAGAGTGGGACCGCAAGATCAAACTCGGGTTCGAGCGGGAGATGCTGGGCCTCTACGTGTCGAGCCACCCCCTCGCAGGTGCCGAGCGGATCCTGGCGCGCTCCCGCGACGCAACGGTCCTCGAGGTCATGAACGGCGAGCGCAAGGCCAACGACATGGTCCGCATCGCCGGGCTCATCTCCAAGGTCGAGCGGCGGGTCAACAAGGCCGGCAACCAATGGGCCATCGTCGTGGTCGAGGACCTCGACGCCTCGACCGAGGCGCTGTTCTTCCCCAAGACCTACCCGCTGTACACCGACGCCCTCGCCGAGGACACCGCGGTCACCATCAAGGGCCGGGTGAACAGCCGCGACGGGACGTTCTCGCTGTTCGTGGAGGAGATGTCGATCCTCGACATCTCGCACGTCTCCGAAGGCCCGCCGCCCATGCTGCTGACCATCCCCGAGAAGCGGCTGACCAAGGAGCTGGTGGGCGACCTCAAGCAGGTGCTGGCGGGGCACCGCGGCGAGACCCCGCTGCGCATCCGGGTCGACAACCCCGCGAAGTCGCGCATCGTCGCCGTCGACGACTACCCCGTGCGGATGGGCACCGAGTTCTCCGGCGAGATCAAGTCGCTGCTGGGGGCCGACGCCATCTTCTACTGAGTCCTACGACCGAGTGCCGCGGAGCAGTGCGCGCACGCTTCGACTGCGGGGGCGGTGGTCCGGTGAGGACCGCCGCCCCCGTTGCCGTGCGCCCGAAAGCCCCGCGCCGCAGCGGTTCCAGCACTTCACAGGTGACGGAACGAAGCTGATATGTCCACATGAGTCACGGCAATCCCGATTCACTGGCATAATCGGGCGCCGATCATCAAGTGGATCTTCGACAGGACTGAGAGGTGCTCCGTTGAGCGAGCGCGGCGTGCACGACGGCGACCTGCCGGGGTCCGCGGGCGAGCACCATGTCCAGAAGGTGCTCGGGACCACCGAACGGGCCGAGCGCTTCTACCGCGACCAGGTGCTCGACCACCTCAATGAGCGGATGCGGGAGTTCATCGCCCGCCAGGAGATGATGTTCGTCGCGACCGCCGACTCCCACGGCAACTGCGACTCCTCCTTCCGGGCCGGCCCGCCCGGTTTCGTGCACATCATCGACGACCGGCGGCTCGCCTACCCCGAGTTCCGCGGCAACGGCGTGCTCGCGAGCCTCGGCAACATCGCCGAGAACCCCGGCATCGGGATGATGTTCCTCGACTTCACCCGCGACCGGATCGGCCTGCACGTCAACGGGCGCGCGGCGATCCTCGACGACCCCGACCTGCGCCGCCTCGCACCGGACGCGCCGCAGCCCCAGATCCCCGGGCAGCGCGCGCAGGTGTGGGTCCTCGCCGAGGTCGACGAGGCCTACATCCACTGCCGCAAGCACCTGCCCCGCCTGCGCCCGATCGAGGACGGCGAGTCCGCCGCATGGGGGACCGACGACACCCGTAGCAAGGGAGGTGACTTCTTCGCGGCCCGCGAGACCGCCAGCCCTTGGAGCGCAGGGCGGGAGCGGCGCCCGCTCGAACCGGTGTCCCAGCACCGGTGACGAGGAGCGCCGCCGCCCCGACCGCCCGAACTCCCCGCACGCCGACCGGCCGCTCCGGCGCCGTTCGGCCACACGCAAGGCAGAGTCAGCCCGATGCAGCACCGCACTGTAGACCAGGTACCGCCTCCGAGCCCCCGGGTGATCGACGTCGTGCGCGCCACCTGCGCGACCCTGCCCGATGATTCGACCCTGCTCGCGGAGCACTTCTACGACCACCTGTTCCGCCTGGCGCCCGACATCCGGCCGATGTTCGCCGCCGACATGACCCAGCAGCAGATCCGCATGAGCGAGGCGCTGCTCGACGTCGTGCGCAACCTCGACCAGCCCCAGGAGATCCAGGCCTACCTGCGCGACCTCGGCGCCCACCACTACCGCGTGCTCGGCGTGGAACCCGCGCAGTACCGCTACGTCGGCTGGGCGCTGGTCCGCGCGGTCGGCGACCTCTCGAACTCGTGGAGTTCGCACACCGGGTCCGCCTGGGTGCTCGTCTACGAATGGATCACGGCGAACATGCTGGCCGGCGCCCAGGAGGCCGCCGAACGGTCCCGCATGACCGAGACGCGCCGCACGGAACCGGCCCGCGAGCGCCAGACCGACCCCGGTCGCCGGGCGCGCACACGCTGACCCGGCCGACCCCGCACGCCCGGCCCACAAGGCCGAGGGTGCCCGACCACGGCGCCGGCGGACCCCGCCACACGCGGACCCGGCGCCCGCCGCGCCCCTGACTCCTTAGCCGCGCGCGCCGCGCAGCGGTACCTCTGACGGTGTCCGGAGCGCCCGCACGGCCAGGAGGGCCGCCCACGCGAAGCCGGTGACCAGCGCAATGCGCTGAAGCAGCCCGCCGAGGTCCGCAAAGCCCGACACCTGGCCGAAGCCGAGGCTCGCGAGGACGGTCGCGGCCGTGAAGCCGACAGCGGTGGCGACGGAGTAGGCCGCCCACCCGTATCGCCGCTCGCCGACGAACCGCAGCGCGAAGAGGACGCAGGCCGCGGGCGGGGCGAGGAACACCGGCGTCGAGAACAGGTCGTGCAGGAGACCGTGGGGGCTGTATTCGGTCAGCAGGTCGGCGGTGCCCGGTGGATACCCGCTGACCGGGTCGGTGGTGTAGATCCCCGCGCCGATCAGGCCGACGCCCCACAGGCCGATCAGCAGCGGCCCCCACACCGATGCGCGGCCCGTGCCGAGCGCCCTCCGCAGGCCCACCGCGAACGCCGCCATGAGCAGCCCCGACGCGATGAAGGCGGCGGTCTGGGTCCAGCCGGTGTCGCCGAGGGCGAGCGAACTGACCGGGTGGCGCACCGGGTCGTAGTCGGCGCGCACGGCCCCGGTGCCGAGGAACACCCCGACGAACAGGAGTCCGGCGGCGACTCCGCACGCCAGGAGCGCGCGCACGGTCCGCTGCCCGGCAGGGTCCGCCGGGCCCCACGCTGTGCCGTCGGCCGCTGAGGAGCCGCGGCCCTGCCCCGAGAACCGCTCCATCGCGCCTGCCTCCGGATCCGCCCGCTGTCGGTGCCCGGCGGCCCGCGCCGGGCCGCCCTTCTCCCGCGCAGAGTAGGGCGCGCCCGATCCCGATGTCAATAAATGTTGACGGTCGAGGCGGCGGAGGGTCGAGGTGACAGAGATATTACTTGCCAGCGATACGATACCGATATATCGTAAAAACGTAATCGTTCGATTAGACCTATCGAAACCTATCGCGACCGCCGGGAGGCGGAGCGGAGGTGCGAACATACGAGGAGACCGATCATGAATGCGATGGCAATGCCATGGCCGTTCGGCGCGCAGTCCGGACGCCCTGGCCCCTGGTGGCTGGCCGCCGCCGCGGGCGCGGAGCGATCGGAGGGCCGGGGCCGCGGACGCCGCGGCGACGAGCGGACCAGTGAGCGAGAAGGCGAAACACGAGACCGAAAGGGATGGCGGCATGGCGGCTGCGGAGACCACCGGCACGGGTTCGGCTGGGCGGCCATGAGCCCCCGGCACCACGGCCCGCACGGCGGCGGCCCATGGGGACCCCCCGGACCGTGGGGGCCCGGTGGTCCGTTCGGCCCCGGCGGCAACCCGTTCGAGGCGTTCTTCGGCGGCGGGCGCGGACACCGGCGCGGCGGCGGCCGCCGCGTGCGGCGCGGCGGCGTGCGGATCGCCATCCTGGTCCTGCTCGCGGAGGAGTCGCGCAGCGGCTACGAGATCATCCGCGAAGGCAAGGAGCGCAGCCGCGGCCAGTGGAACCCGAGCCCCGGCTCCGTCTACCCGATGTTGCAGCAACTGGAGGACGAGGGTCTCGTACGCCCCGCCGAGCCCGGAGACGACGCCCGCCGGCGCCCCTTCGAGCTGACCGACGAGGGCAGGCGCTACGTCGAGGACAACGCCGAGGAACTGGTGCTCCCCTGGGAGGCCGAACCCGAGGAGGAGTCGGGCGGCTACTCCGCCTACACCGAACTCGCGAGCGTGGCGGCCCAGCTCGCCGCGGCGGCGATGCAGGTCACGCAGGCCGGCACCACCGACCAGGTCGAGCGGGCGAAGGACCTGCTCGCCGAGACCCGGCGCGGGCTGTACCGCATCCTCGCCGAGGACGACACCGACGACGCGGCCGACGACGGTGAACCGTCCGAGGGCGGCGGCCCCGACACCCACGGCGACGGCCCTCGGGCCTGACACCGGCCGGCGGGGCGGGTGCGGCACGCCGCCCCGCCCCGCCCCGCCGTGCGTGCCCCGGCGGCGACCCGTCTCGCGACGCTGACGGTGCCTGCCGGGCTTGCGCCGAGGCTGCCGCAGCGGGCCCCCGCGAAACTCCGCGAAGCGGGCGCAGTAGGGGCGCGCGGCACACCCCCTCCACCTCAGGGCACCAGGACCGCGCCGCACACCCCCTTCACCCCAGGACACCAGGGATGCGCCGCACACCCCCACCAGCGCAGCTATCCGGTGGGCGGGGCGATCGCGTGTGCTCGCACGTGTACTCCGTGCGTATTGACCTGCACCCGTTCCATGATCCAGGCTGGTCCGGTATAGACCGGACTATACCGACATCGATGAGCGGGCCCCGCTCCAGTCACTGCCGCCGACGGGATGACGAATGGACGCCGTAGTTAATGCGCTGATCTGGATCGCGAACAACGTGTTCGGCCAGATGGCCATCCTGATCGGGATCATCACGCTGCTGGGCCTGGTGCTCCAGCGCAAACCCATCGAGGACGTCGTGGGCGGCGCGCTGCGCGCCACCCTCGGCATCATCATCCTGTTCGTCGGCATCGACCTGTTCACGGGCGGGCTCACCAGCTTCCAGGCCATCGTGTCGAGCGCGGTGGGGCTCGACCCGCCAGCCTCGGAGAACACCCTTGAGGACTTCCTCAAGGGCTACGGCGGCACCGTCGCGATGATCATCACCATCGGCTTCCTGCTGCACATCCTCCTCGTCGCGGTGTTCCCCGCGGCCCGCTACGTGTACCTCACCGGGCACCTGATGTTCTACGTCAGCGTCGTCATCACCGCCTGCCTGGTGGAGGTCTACGGCGACCTGCCCCAGGTCACCCTGATCGCGGCCGGGTCCGTGCTGATCGCCTGCTATTGGACGCTGCAACCGCTGTGGATGCGCCCGGTGATGCTCAAGGTCACCGGCGGGCGCGACGACTTCGGGTTCGGGCACACCACCTCGACCCTCGGCCTGCTCACCGCCGTGGTCGCCCGCCCGTTCGGCGACCCCGAGCGCCACTCCACCGAGCGCCTGAAGCTGCCCCGGCAGCTGTCCTTCTTCAAGGACGTCAACGTCAGCACCGCCCTGGTCATCGGCGCGATCCTGCTCGTCTCGATGGCGTTCGCCGACTCCGGTGTCATCGCCCAGGCGGCCGCAGAGTACGACCCCGAGATCGACCCGTGGGCATGGGGCGTCATCGCCGCGTTCCGGTTCGCCGCCGGGATCGCCATCCTGCTGTACGGCGTGCGGATGTTCCTCGCTGAGATCGTCCCGGCGTTCAAGGGCATCAGCGACAAGGTCGTGCCCGGCACCCGGCCCGCGCTCGACATCCCCACGATCTTCCCGTTCGCGCCGACGGCCGTCATGCTCGGCTTCATTTCGAGCACCGCGACCTTCCTCATCCTGCTCGGCGTGTTCGCCGGGGCGGGCTGGTTCACCCTCGTCCCGCCGATGATCATGCTGTTCTTCGGCGGCGGTGCGGGCGGCGTGTTCGGCAACGCGGTCGCCGGGTGGCGCGGCGCGCTGATCGGCGGCGTGCTCAACGGTGTCGTCCTCGCCGTCGGGCAGGCGCTCACGTGGGGGATGCTGTCGTCCACGGCACCCGAGCTGGCGACCCTCGCCGACCCCGACTGGTACGTCATCGCCTGGCTGCTCATCGCCGTCGGCAACGTGGTGCCCGGTGTGTGGCCCATCCCGGTCGTCGTCGGCGCGATCACGGTCGCCCTGCTGTTCTGGCTCTCGCGCCGCAAGCGCGCGCAGGAGCGCCAAGAGGCCGCGGAGGCGGCCGCCGCCGAAGAGCAGGCGCAGGCGGCCGCGGCGGACGGCGGCGCGACCGCCGACGCACCGGAGAGCGCGCCGAGCGGCGCGGCGGCCGATACTGAGACCACCACGGACACCGAGTCCGCAACGGATACCAAGGTCACCGACACCGAGGCCACGGACACCGCGGCCACGGACACCAACAAGGACGAGCGTCCCTGAGCCCCGCACGCTGACGGCTCACCGCTCTCAGGCGCCCGCCCGACCGGGTCGGGCGCCCACGTCGAAGGAGGACCCATGCCCCGTTCCGAACCCCTGCACATCCTCACCGTCTGCGGTGTCGGCATGGGCTCAAGCCTCATCCTGAAGATGACCGCCGAGGACGCCCTGCGCGACATCGGGGTCAGCGCCAAGGTGGAGAACACCGATATCTCCACCGCCCGCGGCATGCGCCCGGACGTCGTCATCGGTCAGGGCATGCACACGGACGACATCGCCGACCTCGCCCCCGTGGTGCTGGCCGTCGACAACTTCCTCGACAAGGAGGGCCTCGCGGCGTCCCTCCGGGAGCGGCTGGGCGAGCAGGGCTGGCTGTGAGCAGCGGGCCCGCGCAGTGCGCGGGCCCGGCACGGTAATCCACACACCACCAATCCACACCACCAAGGGGGAGTCGTCAGGGTGCGCGGTTCGGACTTCGGAGAGGTCATGCGTGCGCAGCTCGCGCGCGTGCAGGAGCACAACACGGCGGCGATCGGCACGGTCGCCGACCTGCTGCTGGAGCGTGTCGTCCGCGGCGGCGGGGTCGCGCTGGTGGCGGGCTCGGGCCACTCGGTGGCGGCGATCGCCGAGGCGTTCTTCCGCGCCGGGGGGCTCGCGACCGTCAAACCCATTTACACGCCGGAGCTCTTCCCGCTGCACGGGGCGGCGACCAGCACCGCCGTCGAGCGCCGCAGTGGGCTGGCGGCCGAGGTCCTGGCGAAGAGCGGGCCGGACGCCGGGGACGTGCTGTTCGTCTACTCGACCTCGGGCGTGAACCCCTACCCGGTGGAGCTCGCCCGCGAGGCGCGGCGGCTCTCGATCCCCGTGGTCGCGGTCACCTCTCCCGCATGCAGCGCGGTCGCGCCCAAGCGGGCCGGCGGCACCCTCGCAGAGGAGGCCGACCACGTGATCGACACCCTGATCCGCCCCGGCGACGCCGGGTACCCGCCCGAGGCCCCGGTCACCGCGCCCATGTCGAGCCTCGTCAACGTCTACCTGTGGAACCTGCTGCTCGCCGAGCTGCACGCCCGCACCGAGGCGGCAGGGCTCGACCTGCCCCTGTGGCGCTCCGCCAACGTCGAGGGCGGCGACGACGCCAACGCCGGGCTGTTCGCCCGCTACCGGCCGCGGATCCCCGAACTGGAGTGACCCGCGGGCGGGCCGGCCGCGGTGCCGGCGCGGCCCGCCCGCGCAGCGCCGCCCACCCGGCCCGCCGCGTCCGGGACACTCACTGCCTCCGGGGCCGCCACCGCCTCCGGGGCCGCCCTCAGGACGGCTGCGGCCGCCGCAATCCAATGAGGAGCAGTTCGACCAGTCGGCGGGGGTCGTAGCGGGGGTCGCCGTCGCGTCCGATGCAGAGGTTGCCGATGCCGCGCATCAGTTCGTAGGCGTGCGTACCGGGCCTGATCTCACCGGCGTCGACCGCGGCGTCGAGCAACTGCGCGCAGGTCGGCACCAGGCGGTCGAGGAAGTAGGTGTGCAGCGCCTCGAAGCCGCTGCCGTCCGATTGCAGCGCGTTGGCCAGGCCGTGCTTGGTGACCAGGAAGTCGACGAAGAGGTCGACCCACTGGCGGAGTGCGGCGAACGGGGAGTCGGCGCCGTCCAGCAGGCGCGGGCCGGCCGCGGCGCATTCCTCGACCTGGTGGCGGTAGACGGCGACGACGAGATCCGCCCGCGTGGGGAAGTGGCGGTAGATCGTCCCCATCCCGACGCCCGCTCTGGCCGCGATCTCCCGGATCGGCGCATCGACGCCCGAGGTGACGAATACCGCGGCGGCTGCGGTCAGCAGCGTCTGCTGGTTGCGCAGCGCGTCGGCGCGCTTGCCGCGGGCCGGAGCCGGGCCCTCCCCTGACCGGCGTGGAGTGGGCACCACGCTCTCCTTCCGCTTGCCTTTTTGACAAAACGGAACACTGCTCCGTATATTAATCGGAACAACGCTCCGGTTTCAGTCTAGCTGAAGACGGACGCTCCGGTACGCCCGCCGCCGGAACCAGGGCGGCAAGCAAGGGCCATCGAAAGGGAAACACGCGTCATGAGTGCATCGACGTCCACGGCCGGCACCTCCGGCCCTCCCACCCCCGTCCTCTCGGTCGCTCCGGTCGTGCTGCCGGCACCCGACCGCGCCGTGGACCTGGAGCTTCGCGTCACTGTCCCCGTGACAGGGAGCGCGCTTCCGATCATCCTCCTCTCGCACGGCCAGGGCCCCTCGAACCACCTCTCCTCGCTGAACGGCTACGCCCCGCTCGCCGGCTTCTGGGCGGCCCACGGCTTCGCCGTGATCCAACCCACCCACCTGAGCTCCGCGACACTGAGCCTGGCCCCCGACACCCCCGGGGCGCCAATGTACTGGCGATCACGGGCCGAGGACATGACGCACATCCTCGACCGTCTCGACGAGATCGAGGCCGCCGTCCCGCAGCTCCCCGGGCGCCTGGACCGCAGCAGGGTCGCCGTGGCCGGGCACTCGATGGGCGGGCACACCGCGAGCCTGCTGCTGGGCGCCCGGCTCACCGACCCGCACGACGGAACAGAGGTGGACCTGGCCGAACCCCGGATCACGGCGGGCGTGCTGCTCGCCACGACCGGCCGGGGCGGTGATGCCCTCACCGGGTTCGTGGCCGAGAACTACCCCTTCCTCATGACCGGCGACTTCGCCGCGATGACGACGCCGGCGCTCGTGGTCGCCGGCGACAAGGACGCCTCGGCCCACCTGACGGTCCGGGGCCCGGACTGGCACACCGACCCCTACGTCCTCGCCCCGGGCCCCAAAGCCCTGCTCACCCTCTTCGGCGCGGAGCACGGGCTCGGCGGGATCTCCGGATACGACGTCGCCGAGACCACGGACGAGAATCCCGAGCGCGTGGCGGCGGTCCAGCGGCTCACCTGGGCCTACCTCCGCTCCGCCCTCTACCCCGGGGACCCCGCCTGGCAGGCGGCGTGCGACGCGCTGGCGGCCGGTTCGGCCCCGGTCGGCGAGGTCCAGTCCAAGTAGGCGGCGGCGCCGCCTCCGCGGCGGGCCGGCGGCGCGCGGCCGCTGCCCTCGGCGGGCGGCCCTTACTCGCCGACCGTCCCGTCGACCAGTTCGCGGACGATGTCGAGGTGCCCGTTGTGCCGGGCGGTCTCCTCCAGCAGGTGGGCGAGCACCCAGCGCAACGTCACCGGGGCCTCGCCCTGGCGGCTCCTGCGGGCCGAACTGCCCAGCTCCAGCCGTGCCGCGATCTCGCGGGAGCGGGCGCACTGGGTGTCGTACTCGTCGAGCAGCTCCGCCAGCGGGCGCTCGGCGCCGATGCGCCATTCGGCGTCCCAGTCACCCGGCCCATAGGGTGCCCGGTCGAGCCCGCCGAGCATGGTCGTCTCGAACCACACGTGCTCTACCCAGCGCAGATGTGAGACGATCCCGCCCACGGTCATCAGCGGTGACGTGGGGATCGGCGCCGCGGCGGCGTGCTCCGGGCTGATCCCCTGGCATTTGCGGCGGACCGTGGCGCGATGCTGATCGAGCCAGGACGTGAGCATGGTGCGCTCGTCGGCCGCGTGCGGCGGCTCGACCGGGGTGCCGGTGCGCAGGCCTGCTGCCGGTGCGGTGCGGCTCGTTGTCTCACTCATGCGCTCATTGTCAGGTTCGCCCGAATGGCGTGCCACTGGTTTTCCGCCGCCCGGCAGCGGATAGATTCGTTGCGCGCCGGGAACGACCGATCCTGTCACGTCCGACGCCCATGAGCAGGAAGAGGTGAGCCACCGGTGATCCGGCCGCACCTGGGTATCGGAGCCTTGACAGCGGGCGCCCTCACACTTGTCGGAGCGCCCTTGGGGCTGCTGTGGTGGGCCATCGCGCCGCGGCCCGAGGTCACGGTCGTGGCCGACGGCGGCACGGTGCCCTACCCGGTCTCGGAGACCATGTTCGCCAGCGAAGGGTACCTTGCGCTGATCCTCCTGGTCACGGGATTGCTCTCCGGGTATGCCTGCTACCTGGCGCAGTACCGGATCGCGAGGCTGCGAGCCGTCGACGTCCGGCTCGCCTGCCTGCTCGGGATGGTCGCCGGAGGGGCGCTGGGATCGGTGCTCGCATGGCGGATCGGTATCGCCCTCGACGCCGCGGCGTTCGCGCGCGTCCTCGCCGCGGCCGAGACCGGCGACGTGGTCCGCGCGGGGTTGGACCTGCGTGCGACCAGCGCGCTGCTGCTCTGGCCGTTCGTCGCGGTCCTCCAGTACTCGCTGTTCGACGCGGTGAGCGTCCTGCGGGGCGATCTCCCGCACGAGGCCGCGCGCGGCGCCGCGGCTCCCGGCGCCGATGCGGCGGCCGACACCGGCGAGGTCACGCCCGCCGCCGACGGGTCCGCCGCCGAGGAGCCCGACGTCGCCGAGGGGACCGCGCCGCTGAGCGGCGGCCCGTCGCAGCGGTAGCGCGACCGCCCGGCACTCAGCCCACCCGTCCGCCGCCCGAGCGGCGCCACTGCGTGCTGCGCGGCGCGGCCAGGCTGTCGCCGTCGCCGCCCCAGTCGCCGGTGCCGCCATCGGCGGCGAATCCGCCGCCGACACTCCGGTCGACGGCGCCCGCACCGGACCGCGGCCAGCATGCCGACGCGAAGGCGCGCAGCGGCGCGAGTTCGGCGTGCTCGGTACCGCCGCCCGCACCGCCGCCCGCACTGCTGCCCGCACCGCCGTCCGCACCGCCGTCCTGGTTCCGCGGGTGCAGGCACAGGCCGCGCAGCCCCACCAGCGCGGTCGTGCGCAGCGCGGAGTCGACCGCGGTGCGCCCGCGCCCCGGGGCGAGCGCGCGGGCCTCGGCCAACGCGGTGTCGCCCGCGACGGTGCGCGGCCCCAGCTTGCCGCCTGAGGCGCGGTAGCAGCCGTACAGCGCGAACCAGCCGGCGAACAGCGCCAGCGCCGCTGCGGCGGCCGAGCGCGGGAGTGCCCCGCCGGCGATGGCGAGCACGGTCACCGACACCGCGGTCAGCACGGCACCCTGCACCCCGCTGATGAACCGGTGCGCCAGGTGCAACAGGAAGGGGTAGCCGAGGAACACGGCACCGAGCAGCAGCGGCGCGGCGGTGGAGCCGGGCGGCGGCGTGCCGACCGCCGCGACGAGCGCGTACCCGGCGAACAGCACCCCGCCGACCCCAAGCAGCGCGTGGACGCCCCACGCCGCGTGCCGCCAGGACCCGACCCCGTGCAGGGCGCCGGGCGGGAAGAACAGGCCGAGCCTGCGCAGCCGCCACAGCAGCGCGGTGGCCGCATCGCCGCGGGTGGCGGTCGCGACCAGGCGCTCGACAGGGACGGCGACACCGGACTGGAGCCGGGCGTCGACGGTACGGGCGAACGGGGCGCCCGACAGGGGGCGGACGGGGGTGCCCTCCGGGCCGGGGCGGGCGACGGCCCCGCGTCCCCACGCCACGGCGCGCCCGCTGAGGTACAGCTCCGCCAGCGCGACCTCGCCGACCCGCCGGTTGCCGCCGGCCAGCATCGCGAGCTCGTAGGCCGAGAGGTCGTCGGGCCCCGTGGCGGGGCGCAGCGGCCCGCGCGTCCGCAGCCGGGTATAGCGCAGGCGGGTCAGCAGGTAGCAGACGCCGACGGCGACCTGGCAACCGGCGACGGCGAGCACGAACGCGATCACCACCGTGCCCCCTCTCGCGCCGCGACGCGGAGAACCGGCGCCGCCGCACGCGGGACCCGGGGCCATTGGGGGCGCACCCGCTGTGCGGAGGCGGAAACCAGGAGTGATCCCACCGTAGATCGCGGAACCGGACCGCGGAAGTCCCCCGGAGGTCAGCTTGGTGTGGCCGGTGCGGCTATTGCGCCGGTTCGTGCCTCCGTGAGCCGGACGAGGTCCGCCGGCGCGATCTCCAGCTGGAGGCCGCGCCGGCCCGCGGACACGAAAACAGTGGGGTGCCCGGCCGCGGTCGCGTCGATCACCGTGTGCAGCCGCTTGCGCTGCCCGAGCGGGCTGATGCCGCCCAGGACGTAGCCGGTCGCGCGCTCCGCGGTCGGCCGGTCCGCCATCGCCGCCCTCTTCCCGCCGGCCGCGGCGGCGAGCGCCTTGAGGTCGAGGCTGCCGCTCACCGGCACCACGCCGACGGTGAGGCGGCCGTCGACCTCGGCGACCAGGGTCTTGAAGACGCGCTCCCGCGCCACACCGAGCGCGTCGGCGGCGGCCGCGCCGTAGCCGCCGCCACCGACGTCGGCGGTCGTCTCGAACGGGTGCACGGTGAAGGGGACCCGGGCGCGCGCGGCGGCGACGGTGGCGGGGGTGCTCTGTCCGCTCAACGGGTTCTCCTCACGGTGGGCGCCCGTGGCCGGAGGCCGCGGCGCTGCGCCGGTGTCCAGTGGATCATCCCGGCCCAGGCACCCGAGCACGCCGCCCGGCGACGCTAGTTCAGGTTGACGTCATGCTGCATGAACTGGCCGGCGGGGAGCAGCGGCAGCGTGGACAGCAGCCTGTTCTCGCGGCGCAGCAGCTCCCCGGCGCGTTCGAGGCGGGCCGCCGCGTGGTCGGACTCCAGCAGCTCCTGCTTGTCGTGGCGGTCGGTCAGCAGCGCGGCCGAGAGCGCGTAGGACAGGGGGAGCGGCTCGGCGGGGAAGTCGTCCTGGGAGTCGATCGGGATGCCGTGCCGTTGCAGGCGGTCGCGGTAGACGGTGAAGAGGCGGCCGGCGCGCTCGGCGTAGGCGTCGGCATCGGCGCCGACCTCGTCGGGCATCGGCGTTATGGCGGCCCGCAGGTAGGGGGAGCCGTCGTCGAGGTACTCCTCGACCCTGAACCGGCTGACGCCCTCGACCAGCAGGTCGAACCGCCCGTCCTCGTGCTTGCGGACGGTGCGCATCTCGGCGACGCAGCCGACGTCGCACAGCTGGTGCGCCGACATCTCGCCGACCTCGTGGCCGATCTCGATGCAGAGGACCCCGAAGCGCCGCGGTTCGTCGGCCGGCAGGTCGAGCAGGTCGGCGATCAGGGAGCGGTAGCGGTCCTCGAAGACGTGCAGCGGCATGGCCGATCCCGGGAACAGGACGGTCCCGAGTGGAAACAATGGCAGCCGGTGTGGCATTGGTCCAGTATGCCGAAAAACGGGCGCGGACTGCGCGAACGCGCGCAAAGGTGCGCACATCGGCGCGCCGCGGGCCCGCGGCGCTCAGGCGGGCCGGGCCTGCGGCGACGGCTGCGGTTGCCGGGACGCCCCGGGGCCGCCGGGGAGGGCCCGCCGCGTTGCGACGGGTCCTCCCGCTGCGCCGGGACGGGCCGGGGCCGCCTTGGCGGTCTCGGCCCGTCCCGGCGATCCCCGGCCGTCAGGTCGTCAGCGACGGGCCGGCGGTCTCGGGCGCGCCGGACTCGCCGCCCTGGACGTCGGACAGTTCGCGCGCCACGAACGTCTCGACGTCGAACAGGTTGCCGTTGCTGCGGTCCACGACGTTGAGGAGCGTCGACATGGTCGCGACCTCCTCGGTCTGCTCCTTCACGAACCACTGGAGGAACTGCTCGCCGGTGTAGTCGTTCTCGTCGCGGGCGACCTTCACCAGGTGCAGGATCTGCTTGGTCACCTCGCGCTCCTGGCGCAGCGCCAGCGCCACGAGGTCGCGCGGCGTGTCGAACTCGTTCTGAATCTCATCGACGCCCGGAATGGCGGTCGTGACGTCATTGTCGATCAGGTAGCGGACCATCATCATGGCGTGGTCGCGCTCCTCCATTGACTGCCGGTAGTAAAGCCGGGCGAGCTGCGGGAGGTCGCGGTCGTCGAACCAGGACGCCAGCGCGATGTACTGCTGGGAGGCCGTGAATTCGTGGCGCACCTGGTCGAGCAGTAGCCGGTGGAACTTGGAAAGGCCGTGGTCGGAGTGCTTGTCTGCGGAAGTCATAGTGCAGACAATACCCTTCTCGGTGTCCGTTAAGAATATCTGGCAATTAATCGGCTGGTAATGTTCGCCACTTAGGCAAGCCTTTTGTAATATGTCTTAGGTAAGGGTGCCCAAAGTCTGCCCGCCACCGATTTGCCGTCATTTTCGGCAAGGCTTCCCTTTGTTGCGGAAAATGGCCGGGTGTGCAGACCGGGCGGTACCGACGCGTTGCGGGAACACCGTTGTACGCGGCGCTGCCCGCCACCGGAACTCCGATGGCGGGCAGCGCTCGATGCCTCGGTGCGGGCCTCAGCCGACCCAGTTCATGCACCACACGATCCACGGCAGGCCGACCAGGTCGATCAGCACCGCCCCTGCCAGCGGAACCACCAGGAACGCCCGCTCCGAACGCACGCCGAACCGGCTGTTGAACGCGTCCATGTTGGCCATCGCGTTGGGCGTGCCGCCCAAGCCGTGGCCCATCATTCCGGCCGCCATTGTGGCCGCGTCGTAGTTGCCGCCCAGCAGGCGGAAGACCACGAATGCGACGAACACCACGAGCACGAGGACCTGCACCGCGAGGATCACGACCAGGGGCAGGGCCAGCGCGTAGAGTTCCCAGATCTTCAGGCTCATCATGGCCATGGTCAGGAAGAAGCCCAGGGTCAGCCCGGAGATCAGGTCGACCGTCCCGGAGTCCAGCCGCACCCACCCGAACCTGTCGTTGAGGTTGCGGAAGACGACCGCGACCACCATCGCGCCCACGTACCCCGGCAGGACGAAGCCGGTCGTGTCGCTGAACCACGTGCCGAGCAGTGTGCCGAGCACCATGATCACGCCGACCAGCACGCCGGTGGACAGCAACTTGCGGTATCCGGCGGACCCGCTCTCCTCTGCGTTCTCCGTCTCGGGCCCCCGTCCCGTGTCGGAGCCCGAGTCGGAGCCCGTGTCGGAGCCCTGGTCGACGACCGTGGTCGTCGATCCGGTGGACGCCGTGACCAGGGTCGGCACCCGCACTTTGCCCCGCTTCATCAGCCAACCGGCCAGCGGGCCGCCGAGCACGCTGCCGGCCACCAGGCCGAAGGTCGCCGAAGCGACCGCCACGGCGGTGGCCCCCTCGGCACCCATCGCCTCGGCGGTCGGGCCGAACGCAGCCGCGGCGCCGTGCCCGCCCTCCAGGCTCACCGCTCCCGCCATGATGCCCAGCAGCGGGTTCACCCCGAGGACCTCGGCCAGGCCGATGCCCACCAGGTTCTGCACCACCGCGAGCGTCCAGCAGGCCAACAGGTAGACGATCAGCAGTCGGCCGCCTTTGCGCACCAGCGACAGGCTGCCGGTCAGGCCGACCGTGGTGAAGAAGGCGATCATCGCCGGTTCCTGCAACGTGGTGTCGAACTCCACGGTGGCCACGTCGGCCTGGCGCAGCACCAGCAGGAGCAGCGCGAACAGGAACCCGCCGATGACCGGGCCGGGGATGCTGAACCGCTGGAGGAACCCGACGCGGCGGCGGGCGAACTCGCCCAGGATGAGCAGCACGCCGGCCAGCACGCTGCTCTGGACCAGGTCCAGGCTCAGTTCGTGGTTCACAGTGTGCTCCTCCGCGTCGCGATTCGGTCGATCATGCGGGCCGCGACCCGGGCGGTGCGGCCGTCGGCGTCGAGGGCCGGGTTGAGCTCGGCGACGTCGAAGAGGGCGAGCCGCCCGGAGGCGGCGACGGTGTCGATGACCGCCTGCACGACCTCGGGGGCGACCCCCAGTGCGGCCGGAGCGCTCACCCCGGGCGCCACCCACGCCGGCAGCGCGTCGAGGTCCAGGGTGAGGTACACGTCGTCGACCGAGGCGACGAACTCGCGCACGAAGTCCAGCACCCGTTCCACCGCCGGCGGTGCGCACTCGGTGTCGGTCAGGTAGCGCACCCCGAGGCGGTGGGCGCGGTCGAAGAGCACCCCGGTGTTGCCCGTCTCGCTGATGCCCACGACGGCGTAGTGGAACGGGCGGCCGTGCGCCTGCTCGTTCTCCGCGATCTGGCGGAACCCGGTGCCGGAGGTCGGCACCCGCTCCTCGCGCAGATCGAAATGGGCGTCGATGTTGAGCACCCCCAGCGTGCGGGTGCGGTCGGCGCCGAGGCCGCGGTCGAGGCCGAGGTAGCCGGCCCAGGCGACCTCGTGGCCGCCGCCCAGGACGATGGGGAAATGGCCGTTCCCCATGGCGGCGGCGACGCTCTCGCCCAGCGCGGCCTGCCCCTTCTCCAGGTCGCGGTCGTCGACGCGCACGTCGCCGCCGTCGTACAGGGCGGCGGGCGTGTGCAGCGCCAGCGGGGCCAGGGCGCGGCGCAGCGCCGCCGGTCCCTCGACCGCCCCGGTGCGCCCGTTGTTCCGGCGGACGCCCTCGTCACTGGCGAACCCGATGAGGGCCGTCCCCGGCCGGTCGGCCGCGGACAGCGGGAGCACCGCGCGGTGCCAGCGCAGGTGCTCGGGGCCGGGCCCGTCGTCGCGTCCGGTCCACTCGGGGGGATCCACCCTGATCAATTCGTTCCTCCACTGAGCTTGAGTTTTATGGTTGCTGCTGGCGGTGTTGTTCGAGGCTGGCTGCCCGCTTCACGGTCTTACCAGGCTCGTAGCGCGGGGCCGGCCTGCGG
>NZ_PYGA01000020.1 GCF_003014485.1 Murinocardiopsis flavida
GCAGGGGTCCCGGGGTGGGGTGGGATGCCGCTGGTTTGTCGTTCATATCTTCATTTTATTGTGTCTGACCTGCGATGACAATGTTTGGTTCGGCTAATTCGCGTGTGTTTCCGTGGTGGTTCGGCCATGGCATTCGGCAATCGGAACGGAAGTCTTTAGGCAATGTCTCCGACGAATCAACAACATTGCAGTTCAGGCGCCTGATCGTGGTGCGGAGGTAGCGGTGGGCGACATCCGTGCCGCATCCCGGTGTGTGCGGCCCAGCGGTGTCGCTCCGTTCCCGAAGGGCACAGAGCGGTCAGGCGTATTGCCGTTGGGCTGGGGCTCCCTGCCTTCTCGCAGCCGTGCCCACGCAGGTGTACCCGTGTCCATACCGCTCACCAAGCACGATCTAGGCTGAGCCGGGCGGCCGGGACCGGCCCGGCGGCCATGACACAGGGGGACACCGCCGATGATCGACCTGCGCTCCGACACCGTCACCCGGCCGGGACCGGCGATGCGCCAGGCCATGGCGCAGGCCGAGGTGGGCGACGACGTGTTCGGCGAGGACCCCACGATCAGGGAACTGGAGGAGGAGACCGCCGCGCGGCTCGGCAAGGAGGCGGCCCTCTACGTCCCGTCGGGGACGATGTCCAACCAGCTCGCCGTCCTCGCGTCGCTGAACAGCGGCGAGGAGTTCTGGGCGCACTCGGGCAGCCACCTCATCACCGACGAGCAGGGCGGGACCTCACTCATCGCGCGGGCGCTGCCGCGCACCTTCGACGACCCCGGCGGCGCGCCCTCCGACGAGGTGCTCGCGGCGTGGACCTTCGAGACCGGCGACATCCACCGCGCGCGGCCCCGCCTGATCTGCCTGGAGAACACCATGACGGGCAGGCCGGTCGCGCTCCGCGAGCAGCGCCGGGTCGGTGCGTTCGCCCGGAGGCACAGCATGCGCGCGCACCTGGACGGCGCCCGGCTGTGGAACGCGGCGGTCGCGCTCGACGCGCGCCCGGAGCAGGTCGCCGAACCGTTCGACACGGTGTCCGTGTGCTTCTCCAAGAGCCTCGGAGCGCCGGTCGGATCGGCGCTCGCCGGCGACGCCGACGCCATCGACCGCGCGCGGCGGGGCCGCAAGCTGCTGGGGGCCGGCATGCGCCAGGCCGGGATCATCGCGGCGGGCGCGCTGTACGCGCTGCGCAACCACGTCGACCGGCTCGCTGAGGACCACGCGCGCGCGTCGCGGCTCGCCCTGGGCCTCCGCGAGCGCTGCGGATTCCACGCCGAGGCGCACACCAACATGGTCGTGCTCACGACCCCGCCGGGGGAGGCGGAGCGCCACGTCGCGGCGTTCGCCGCGCACGGTGTGCGCTGCCTGGCACTCGACGCCGACCGGATCCGGCTCGTCCTCCACCTGGAGGTCGACGACTCCGCTGTCGGCGCCGCTGTCGACGCCATCGCCGCTGCGACCCGGTAGCCGCCCCCGGCCCGCCGACCGCATCGGCCCGCCGGGCCACTCGCCCGGGCGGGTGCGGCGGGCCGGGGGCGGGCCGGGTCAGTCCAATGGGCCGCCGGCGACGTAGATGACCTGGCCGGAGACGAACCCGGCCGCTTCGCCGGTGAGGAACGCGATGGTGTTGGCGATGTCCTCCGGTCGGCCCACCCGGCGCACCGGGATGCTCGCCGCCGCGGCGTTCTTGAAGTCCTCGAACTCCATGCCCACGCGCTCGGCGGTCGCCCGGGTCATGTCGGTGGCGATGAACCCGGGCGCGACCGCGTTGGCGGTCACCCCGAACTTGCCCAGCTCCACGGCGAGGGTCTTGGTGAACCCTTGCATTCCGGCCTTCGCCGCGGAGTAGTTGGCCTGCCCCCTGTTGCCGAGCGCCGAACTGCTCGACAGGTTGACGATGCGCCCCCACCCGTCGGAGGTCATGTACTCCTGCGCCGCGCGGCTCATGAGGAACGCGCCGCGCAGGTGCACGCCGAGGACGGTGTCCCAGTCGTCGTCGCTCATCTTGAACAGCATGTTGTCGCGGATGACGCCGGCGTTGTTGACCAGGATCGCGGGTCGGCCGAGCCGGTCGGCGACCTGGTCGACGGCCGTCCGCACCTGCCCGGCGTCGCTGACGTCGGCGCCGACCGCGATGGCGGTGCCGCCGTCGGCGGTGATCTGCTCCGCTGTGGCGTTCGCGTCGGCCTCGGCGAGGTCGAGGACGGCGACCGAGTGCCCCTCGGCGGCAAGGCGGCGTGCGGTGGCTGCGCCGATCCCACGGGCGGCACCGGTGACGATGGCAACGCGCGGAGTCTCAGGCATGGACGGCCTCCAGTGTTCGGGCGGCGGGCGAGTGCCGCGATCCTACCCACGAGTAGGGGGCAGGGGGAATGTCCGGCCGCGTGGAGACGGAGACGGAGACTGCCGTCGCGGGCGTCGTAGGGGAGTGCGGTTCGAGCGAGGTCGCCAGGGCCGCCAAAACCCCCTTCGCCCCCCTTCGGCTCAACGGCTTTGGGGCTATCCCGTCCGTTCCAGGTCCGCGCCGAAGAGCCGGGCGCCGTTGTCGTACAGGACGGCGCGCAGCCAGTCGTCGCCGAGTCCGAGTGCGGTGAGCGCGGTGAGCTGGTCGTAGTACCGGTGGGGGATGTTGGGGAAGTCGGTGCCGAGCAGGACGCGGTCGCCGAGCCCGCCCAGCCGGGGGAGTTCGGCGGCGGGGAATGGTGCCATGCGCTCGGTGAACGGGGTGAACACCATGGTGGTGTCTAGGTGGACGTTCGCGAAGCGCTCGGCCAGGTCGAGGAACGGGCCGTACTCGGGCAGCCCGGCGTGGGCGATGACGGCGTACAGGCGGGGGTGCGCGGAGAGGACCTTCGTGAACGGCTCCGGCCCGGTGAACGCGCCCGGCCGCGGCCCCGACCCGCAGTGCACCACAACGGGGGTGGCGGAGTCCTCCAGCGCCCCCCAGACCGGCGCCAGCAGTGGGTCGGCGGGGTCGTACCCGCCGACCTGGAGGTGCGCCTTGAACACGCGGGCGCCGGAATCCAGGGCGTCCGTCACATAGCGGGCCGCGTCCGGCTCCGGGTAGAAGGTCGCGCTGTGCAGGCAGTCGGGGGTCCGCGCGGCGAAGTCCGCGGCCCAGCCGTTCAGCCATTCGGCCATGGCGGGCTTGTGCGGGTACAGCAGGGAGGTGAACCGCCGCACGCCGAAGGCCCGCAGCATCGCCACCCGCTCGTCCTCGGTCTCGCGGTAGCGGATGGGCCAGACCCCGTCGCCCAGGCCGTCGAAGAACGCCTGGACCTTGCGCAGGACGTTGGCCGGCATGAAGTGCGTGTGCACGTCGACCAGGCCGGGGAGGCCGAGCCCGGTCCACAGCGCGCGGATCAGCTCGGATTCGGAACCGCCGTCGGTGCTGTCCATGCTGTCCATCCGGCCACCCTAAGGCGTGTCCCGCGGGCCGTCCGGGGCCGGTGTCCGCGCCCCTCCTGTGCGGCGCGCCGAAAGGAGGCGCCGCCTGCGGGCGCGGCGGGGGTAGCGGACCGTGACGGCGGCGGGTGCGACCGGCCGGGAAAGGTCGTGGCGGGCGGCCCGCACCCGTATCCTTATGTCACCCAACGCGTTCTCAGGTGTGCGTTGCGTGTCGATCGCGGGGGTTCGCCGTCGGTCGGCCGGGTGCCGGCGGGCCGTGCGGACTCCGGCGGTGGTGCTGGCACCACGAGCCGCGTGGGGACCACCCGACAATACACAGAGTCACGAAAATTCGCCGTTTTGCGCGGTATCGTAACTCTACGAAACGTCGGATTCGGTCGGTCGTTCCCCGCTCCCGGGGGTGGAGACACGCCTGCCGGTGCCGCACCGGAGGCGATCCGGACGGCGGGAGCCGCCGCACGGGCGCGGACCGCTCTGTGCGCGGCAACCGTCGAACAGGAGCGCAGAAAGGGGTGCGGCCGTGCTGGTCACCGAATCCGCGACACCGGTGCGGCAGGCGGCCGTGCCCGCGGTGCGACGGCCGTCCGTCATCGTCGTCGCGCATCGCGGGGCGTCGGCGAGCGCGCCGGAGAACACCCTCGCCGCGTTGCGCACCGCCGCCCGGCTGGGCGCCCACATGGCCGAGCTCGACGTCCGGCGCACCGCCGACGGCGAACTCGTGGTGCTGCACGATCCCACCCTGCGCCGCACGACCAACGTCGACGCCGTGTACCCCGCGCGCCGCTCCCGCCGGGTCGAGGACTTCACGCTGGCGGAGCTGCGCCGGCTCGACGCCGGGTCCTGGTTCGGCCCGGCGTTCGAGGGCGAGCCGATCCCGACGCTCGGCGAGGCCATGACCACCATGAAGTCCTGCGGGCTCGGCGCGCTCATCGAGCTCAAGGTGCGCCGCCGCGACCCCGAGCTGGCGCAGCGGATCGTCGACCAGGTCTGCGCCGACGCCCATTGGCGCGCGGCCGGCGCCGAGGGCCGGCTCATCGTGCAGAGCTTCGACTGGGTGACCCTGCGCGCCATCGGCAGGCTGCTGCCGGGGGTGCGCACCGCCGTGCTGGGCAAGACCCACACCCGGTACGCGCTGCGCCGGGTGGCCCGCTACGCGGCGCAGATCAATCCGCACCATCTCCGGGTCACCGCGTCCTATGTCCGCCATGTCCACGAGCACGGGCTGGCGATGTTCGGTTGGACCGTCAACACCGACCAGGCGATCCGCAGGCTGATCCGCGACGGTGTCGACGGGATCATCACCGACTACCCCGACCGGGTCGCCGCCCACCTGGCGATCGCGGCGTGATCCGCGATTCCGCACGTCCCCGGGCGCCGAGGGCCGCCCGGGGGGCGGTCCACCGCTGTCCGTGACCGGCCGACACGGAATTGCAGCGAAGGATCTGCGTACTTCCCCTGTCGTTGGTGGGATCGTGTTCTAGTATGGGTGGACGGAGAGAATGCACGTGCATTCGTGCCTTGCATCTGCACACTCTCCCCGTGTTCCGGCGCCGGTGGGCACCGGATCGGCCGACAGGCGACCGACACGACGGCAAGGGGTTCCCGGTGACCGGACATTTCGCCCATGGGTCGATTCGGAGACCGTCCGTGCGGGAGTGGGCGTCGGAGACCGTGTTCTCGGCCGAGGCCCAGCGCTGCTGGTGGATCCCTGCCCTGCACAACGGCCCCCGGGGCTGGCAGGCGCACGGCGGAGCGAGCCACGACACCGCCACCTGGACGCTCGAACCCGAACTCGTCGCGGTGAAGATCGGGCGCGAGCTCTCAATGGCGGTCCTGCGCGAATGGAACATGGTCCGGTTCGCCGGCGATGTCGAACTCGTGGTCTCCGAACTCATCACCAACGCGCTGCGGCACGGCCTCGCGCGCGGTGACGCCCACAACGTGACCCAGTTGAGTATCATGCGGCGCGGCGGTCAACTCGTCTGCGCCGTGCGCGACGGCAGCGACGAGTTCCCGACCGAGCGCGAACCCGATTTCCTCATGGAGACCGGTCGCGGCCTGAACCTTGTCAGGTCGTTCAGTCGCAGGTGGGGTGCCCTGGCGGTGCCGCCGCACGGCAAGTTCGTGTGGGCGCTGTTCGAATAGCGCCGGCAGCCCCCGCCGTGTGATGAGCGCCGCGGCAGCGGGATCCCCTGTGGTTTCGCGGGCCCATCCTCCCGAAGGCGGGGCGCCTCGGGCGATATCGTGTGTACGACGCGCCGAGTGCGCGCTCGAATGACCATGGATCGGTCGATGGGAGGGAACGAGCCGTGAGCATCACGCTTCCGGATCCAGAGGCCGGACCCACCGTCCGACGTCTGCTGCTCGGCTATCACATGCGGAGGCTCCGCATGGATGCCGGCCTGTCCCGCGCTGATGCCGCTGACCGGGTCCAGGGCTCCGAATCGAAGATGAGCAGGGTCGAGCGCGGCCAGGTGGGTGTCAAGCAGCGCGACGTGGTCGACCTTCTCGACCTCTACAACTTCACAGAGCCGCAGCAGCGCAAACTGTTCATCGAGATGGCCTCGGGCACCACCAAGCCCGGCTGGTGGAAGAAGTTCCACGAGGCGCTGCCCGACTGGTTCCAGAGCTATGTCGGCCTCGAAGAGGCGGCGAGCCTCATCCGCACCTATGAGTCCCAGTTCGTTCCCGGTCTGTTGCAGACCGAGGAGTACGCCCGGACGGTCATCGCCGCGGGCCGGCAGGACGGCAAGGTCGAGGAGCGCGTCGAACTGCGCATGCAGCGCCAGCAGCGGTTCGCCCGGCAGGAGGAGAAGGCCAAGCTGTGGGCCGTCGTCGACGAGGCCGCGGCCCGGCGCCCCGTGGGCAAACCCGAGGTGATGCGCAAGCAGTGGCAGCGCCTGCTCGACCTGGTTGAATCGTCCAACATCATTTTGCAGATCATCCCGTTCGCCGCCGGCGCGCACGCTGCCGAGGCAACCTCCTTCACGATTCTGCGCTACCCGTACGAGCACCTGCACGATGTCGTGTACCTGGAGCACTTGACCGGCAAGGTGCTGTTGGAGACCTCAGACCACACCGAGGTGTACGCGAAGGCGATCACCAACCTCAGCGTGGCCGCCGACTCCCCCGAAGCCACCAAGGAGCGGCTCCGCTCGATGATCAAGGACCTCGACGAGGCCTGACCGGGACCCGGGCAGGGGACGGCCGAGGCCGGAGACGACGGTGCGCCCGCCGGAGCGATGTCCGACGGGCGCACCGCTGTGCAGGGCACCCCTTGGGCGGGTGTCCTGCCGCCGAGCGCGTGCCACCGTGACGCACTCGGGCGAGCGGGGCCCCGCCCCCGTGTCGCGGCAGGGCCCCTGATCTGTGTCACGACGCGCCGCTGTCGTCGTCGGTCCTGCTCTTAGCCGATGAGGTTGTCGAAGTCGCCGTCCTTGGCGCCGCCGACGAACGCGTCGATCTCGGCCTGTGTGTAGACGAGGGCCGGCCCATCGGGGAAGTTCGAGTTGCGCATGGCGATCGAGCCGTTGGCGAGCTTGGCCAGCTCGACACAGGTGCCCTGCGAGTTGCTGCGCCGGCTCTTCTGCCAGGTGACGTTCTTCAGTTCGGTCGCCGAAATGCCGTTGTAGGCGCTCATGGGAAAGCTCCTTGCTCGGTTGTAGAGACCACAGTGCCAAGCACGCGCATTTGCATTCCCGTCTGCACGTGCATTCGCACTGTACTTCGGTCAGCCTAGCGCAGTGTGACCGACTCCACGGGAAGTATCGGCAAATGCTTTCGGTGGCGATGCCGTCGCGGTCCGCACCGGCGCCGCACACGACGGTGCCCCGCCGGCGGATGCCGACGGGGCACGGGTGGTGGGGCGCCCTACCGCTGGGTCATGCGGCCGCGCGGCGGCGGGGGCGGACCGGGCGGTGCGTCAGGAGCAGTGGAGCGCCTTGCTGAGGGCGCCGAGGTTGGCGTGCATGATCGACGGGTAGTCGTCGCCGGGCGAGCGGTCGGTGATCCCTTCGAGCGGGTCGAGGACCGCCGTCGTGGCCCCGGTCTCCTCCGCGATGGTGTTGGCGACGGCGGGGCTCGCAAGGGTCTCGGTGAAGATCGTGTCGACCCCCTTCTCGTCCACCACCTTCGCCACCTCGCCGATCCGGGCGGGGGAGGGCTCGTTGTCGGGCTCGACCCCTGCGACGCCGATCTGGTTCAGGTCGTAGGCGTCGGCCAGGTAGCCGAACGCCTCGTGGCTGACCACGAAGTCCCGCTGGCTGCAATCGCCGAGGCCGTCCTCGTACTCCGCGCGGATGTCGGCCAGTTCGCCCGCGACGGTCTTGGCGTTGGCGCGGTAGGAGTCGGCATTGTCGGGGTCGGCCTCCGCGAGCCGGTCGCCCAGCGCCTCGGCCAGGACCGCCATCCGCTCGGGGTCGAGCCACATGTGCGGATCGGTGCCGCCGTCCTCGCCGCCCGCCTTGCGCAGTTCGACGACTTCGGCCGCGTCGAGACCGTGGTCGGCGGCCTGCTGCTCGACGGCTTCGTCGACGGCGGGCTGCATGCCCTGGATGTAGAGGGCGATCCCCGCCTCGCTGACCTGCCCGACCTGGCGCGGGGTGAGTTCGAGGTCGTGCGGTTCGGCGCCGGGTTCGGTCAGGGCCTCGACCGCGACGTCGTCGCCGCCGACCTGCGTGGCCAGCCACTCCAGCGGGTAGACCCCGGCGACCACGGTGAGCCGCCCGTCATCGGTGAATCCGACCGGTCCGCCGGTGCCGCAACCGGCCAGTACCAGCGCAGCCGCCCCCGCCGCTGCGCCCCGCAGTGTCCTCGACATCCCCGTTCTCATACGCCAATGATGGCGACAATGAAAATGATTGTCAATTTGGCGGTTTTCAGGGAGAAAACCACCGAGTCGTGCCGGTTCGCGCGGGCTACGATGCTCGTGGACCGACCCGGTGCCGACAGCGGAGGAGATCCAGGGCCGATGGCACACACGAATCCGCCCGATCCCGGCCCGCACCCGTGGTCCGCCGGGCCGCCCTCCGGCCCCTACCCGCCGCCCGGACCGCCGGGTCCGCCCGCCGGCCCGCAGCCACCAGGGCCCCAGTGGCAGCAGCCCCCGCCGCCCCCGCCGAACCGGAGCCGCACCGCCGGAATCGTCATCGCCGTGATCGCGGTGGTCGTAGTGCTGGGCGGCGGCGCCACCGCGGCCGTCGTCCTGCTCGCCGAACCGGCGGTACTGACCGAACCCGCCGACCCCTGCCCGGCGATCGAGGACGACATCGACGCCTCCTACTCGGCCGAGGAGAACGACAAGCTCGGCTACGCCACCTGCGCGTGGACACTGACCGACCCGGACGCCTCCGGCGCCAGCGGTACCGGCGACACCGACCAAATGCACCTGACCGTCGGCTACGAGGTCATCTCCGAGCCGGTCGGCGGCGCGTCCCCCGACGAGATCGCCGGCTTCCTGCTGAAGCACAACCGCGAGCGGATGGACACCGACTACGTCACGATCGAGGACGAGGAGGACGTCGCCGACCTCGGCGACGAAGCCCACCACCTCTACACCGTCTACTCCACCGAAGGCTACGAGAGCGGTGCCAGCACCATGCAGGTCCGGCGCGCGAACGTGCTGATCACCGTCGAGATGTCCGCGGGCAGCGGCGGCTACGACTCGATGGAGGCCGCCGACGAGTCGGACCTGCGGCCCATCGTCGAGGACGTCAGCGAGTCGGCGCTCCAGCAGCTCGAGGGGCGCCCGGCCTGAGCACGGCTCAGTTCAACTCGGCGAACTTCTCCACGCGCTCCGTCTTGCCCGCGACGATGATGATGTCGCCCTTCTGCGGGACGGTATCGGCCGTGGCGTAGGTGAACTGCGCCCCGTGCCGCTTGATGCACACCACGGTGATGCCGTGGTTCGCGCGGATGCCGGTCTCGCCGAGCTTGCGGCCGATGATCTCGCGCGGGGCGCGGGTCTTGCCGAGGGCGAAGTCCTCCTCGATCTCCACATAGTCGAGCATGCGCCCGGACACCAGGTGCGCGACCCGCTCGCCCATGTCGTGCTCGGGGAGGACCACGTTGTGCGCCCCGATCTGTTGCAGGATGCGGCCGTGCCGCCTGCTGATCGCCTTCGCCCAGATGTGCGGCACCCCCATGTCGACGAGCAGCGACGTGGTGAGGATGCTCTCCTCCAGGTGGGTGCCGATGGCGACCACGGCGCGCGAGAACTCGTGCGCGCCGATCTGGCGCAGCGCCTCGTCATCGGTGGAATCGGCGACGACCGTGTGGGTGAGCGCGTCGGCGTACGCCTGGACCAACCGCGGGTTGCTGTCGACACCGAGGACCTCCCAGCCGTGGTCGACGAGCTCCGTGGCGAGCGAGCTGCCGAACCGGCCCAGCCCGACGACCAGGACACGCTTGTCAGTGGTCTTACTGCGCTGCACAGTGACTCCTGTTTGCTTGGTCGTCGCGGTTGCGGGGCGCTTTAGGCCGATGTCTTCCCTCCTCGCTCGTCACGCCCTCGTTCCTCGGGCGCTCCTCGCTCGTCAGTCCAGACACCGGCGCGCCCCTCCACCGCGACTCTTGTTTTCTGGGTCGTCGCGGTTGCGGGGCGCCTCAGGCCGGTGTCTTCCCTCGTCGCGTGGCGCTCCCTCGTTCCTCGGTCGCACCCCGCTCCTCAGTCCAGACACCGGCGCGCCCCTCCACCGCGACTCCCGGAGACACCCCCTTCGGCTAGGGTTCACGACCCCCTTGGGTGCTCTCCGGATCCTGGGCCGGGTCAGCCGATGATGGGCCGGGCCTCGGCCAGATCGTACCGGCGGGTGCGGTCGCGCAGTGCGAGCGCCGACGCGAAGGTGATGGGACCGATCCGGCCGGCGAACATCAGCGCCGCGAGCAGCACGTGCCCGTCGGGGGGCAGATCCGGGGTGATACCGGTGGACAGGCCGACCACCGCGGAGGCCGACACCACCTCGAACAGCACGGTCGAGGTCTCGAACGGGGTGCGGACCAGGAGGTACACGGTCGCCAGCGCCACAACGGTCATGGACAGGAAGGTGAGGCTCAGCGCCTGCCGGATCGCGCCGGGCGAGATCCGCCGGCCGAAGGCGTGGACGTGCGGGTGGCCGCGGATCTCGCTCCACACCACCAGGAAGAGCACGGCGAACGTCGCGGCCTTGATGCCGCCGGCGGTCCCGGCGCTGCCGCCGCCGACGAACATCAGCATCACGGTGACGAACAGGGTCGACGTGTCCATCGCCCCCACGTCGACCACGTTGAAGCCACCACTGCGCGGCATGATGCCGTGGAAGGCGCCGACCAGGATCCGCTGCGCCCAGCCCATGGGGCCGAGGGTCGCGGGGTTCGACCACTCCAGGAAGGTGACCACGGCCGCTCCCGCCACGAACAGCAGCGAGGTGGCGGCGAGCGTGAGCTGGGCGTGCAGCGTCCAGCGCTTGCGGTCGCCGAGGTGCCGGCGGAGTTCGAGGAGCACGGGGAAGCCGAGTCCGCCGAGGATGGTCGCCAAGGCGATGGGCAGCAGGATCACCGGGTCGGCGGCGAAGCGCGTGAGGCTGTCGTGGAACAGCGAGAGTCCCGCGTTGTTGAACGCCGAGACGGCGTGGAACCCCCCGACGTAGGCGGCCTCGCGCAGGGGCATGTCGTACGAGGCCCACAGCCGCGCGGTGAGGATCACCGCGAGGGTCCCCTCGACCGCGAGGCTGGTCTTGACGATGCGGGCGACGACCCCGCGCGCGTCGCCGACATTGGGGCTGCGCAGCTCCGTCTGCACACTGAGCTGCATCTTCAGGCCGAACCGCCGGATGACGACCATGCCCAGCACCGAGGCGAGGGTCATGATCCCCAGACCGCCGATCTGGATCAGTCCGAGGATGACGAGCTCGCCGAACACCGACCAGTGCGCGCCGATGTCGAGCACGGCGAGCCCGGCGACGCAGAGCGCGGACGTGGAGGTGAACAGCGCCTCGACGAAGGTGTTGTGATTGCCCTCGGCGCGTGCGATCGGCAGCATCAGCAGCGCCGTGCCGATGGCATCGGCGACCGCGAAGGCCAGCACGAACAGCCGAGCCGGGCGTCCCCAGGCGAACCGGTGCGCCATGGGGGCGCCGCGCGGCGCGCGCATGGTCGACGTGATCCGGCTGCGCAGCGCGCGCAGCATAGCCAGCATGGTCGTCGTCCTGTCCGCCGGGGTCGTTGCGCGGGCGGGTGCCCGCAGAGTCCGAACCTAGCGCCGTCAGGTGCCGGACCTGAACCGGGTCGCGGGCCCGGCGCCCCGATCAGCAGGTCCCGGCCTGCGGCGAGAGGGGGGCGGGGGCGGCGTGTCGCGGCGCGCCCGCCCCGTTTCAGCCCAGGTCGCCGCCTGAGCTCGTGGGCAGTTCGCTGTAGCCGTGCCGCCGGTAGTGCGCGCTGCGCACGGTCAGGATGCACGCCGCCAGCACGGTGGCGATCAGGGAGGCGATGAGGACACCGGCCTTGGCGTGCGCGAGCGTCCCCGGGTCGTCGAAGGAGAGCTCGGCGATGAGCAGCGACACCGTGAACCCGATCCCGGCGAGGATCGACATCCCTGCGACGTCGATCCAGCTCAGCGAGGGGTTGAGCTCGGCGGAGGTCAGCCGGGTGGTGACCCACGAGCCGCCGAGGATGCCGACGAGCTTGCCCGCGAGCAGGCCCACGATCACGCCCAGGCCCGCGGAGTCGGTGAACACCGAGCCGACTCCGGCGAACACGACCCCGGCCGACATCAGCGCGAAGATCGGCAGGACCACGCCGGCCGACCAGGGGCGGAGGAGGTGCTCGACCCGGTGGCTGGGCGACTTCGCCTCGCGGCCGATCGGGGTGGTGCGCATCAGCATGCCCATGGCGACGCCGGCGATGGTGGCGTGCACCCCGCTGGCGTGCATGAGTACCCAGATCAGTACGGCGAGGGGCACGTAGACGACCCAGTTGGGCACAGGGGAGCGGTCCAGTACAGCGGCGGCGCCGCGGCCGCGTTGCAGGTACCCGAAGACGGCCAGCAGGGCGATCGCGCCTGCCAGCGCAGCCATGGACAGGTGGTCGGTGTAGAAGACCGCGATGACGATGATCGCGCCGAGGTCGTCGACGATGGCGAGGGTCAGCAGGAAGGTGCGCAGCGCGGGCGGCAGGTAGCGGCCGACGACGGCGAGGATCGCCACGGCGAACGCGATGTCGGTCGCCATGGGGATGCCCCAGCCGTGCAGCGTCTCGGGCCGGGTGGCGTTGAAGGCGACGTAGATCAGCGCGGGGACCACCATTCCGCACAGCGCGGCGATGATGGGCAGGACGGCCCTGCGCGGGTTGCGCAGGTCGCCGTGGACGAACTCCTGCTTGAGCTCGTTGCCGACGATGAAGAAGAACACGGCGAGCAGGCCGTCGGCGGCCCAGTCCTGCACGGACAGGCGCAGGTGCAGGGACTCGGGGCCGAGGGGGAAGGTGCGCAGCTCCTCGTAGGAGCCGCCGAGCGGCGAGTTCGCCCAGACCAGAGCGATGATGGCGCCGCCGATGAGCAGGAAGCCGCCGATCACGTCCTCGCGCAGCAGGTCGGGCACCCGGCGCAGGCCGGATCCTCTGGTCGTGCTCATGGTCGTCCCCCCGGGGTGTGCGCTACGCGGACCGCAGAGGCCGACCCTACTGACCGCGGTCGCGGGAAAACGCGTGACCCCCCGTGTGACGTGGTCTCATTCCTTCGAGGGGCCGTGCCGGGGGTGCCGCGGGCCCGAGGGCGGTCACCGGTGGCGGGCGCCCTCGTGGGCCGCGTGGCTCGGCGGTTCCAGTTGCAGTGTGGAGTGTTCGACGTCGAAGTGCCCGGTCAGGCAGTCGCGCAGTTCGTCGAGCATGCGGCCGGAGTCGCCGAGGCGGTCCTCGTCGACCACGACGTGCGCCGACATGACCGGGACGCCGGAGGTGATGGTCCAGGCGTGCAGGTCGTGGACGTCGAGGACGCCGGACTGGGCGCGCAGGTGGCTGCGCACCTCGTCGAGGTCCATGCCCTTGGGGACCGCTTCGAGCAGCACGTGGACCGCTTCGCGCAGCAGGTTCCAGGCGCGCGGGACGATGAACACCGCGATGGCGAGCGAGACGAGGGAGTCGGCGTAGCCCCACCCGGTGAGCCAGATGACGAGGCCGGCGATGATGACGCCCACCGAGGACAGCAGGTCGCTGAATACCTCCAGGTAGGCGCCGCGCATGTTCAGGCTCTCCTGCTGGCCGCGGCGCAGCAGGACGAGGCCGATGAGGTTGGCGACCAGGCCGACGACCGCCACCGCCAGCATGGTCGGGCCGGTGACCTCGGCGGGGGAGAACAGCCGGCTGACGCCCTCGTAGAGGATGTAGCCGCTCAGGGCGAACAGCAGCAGGGCGTTGGCCGCGGCGGCGAGGATCTCGGCGCGCTGGTAGCCGAAGGTGCGCCGGTCGCAGAACGGGCGCCCGGCGATCCAGACGGCGAACAGGGCGAGCATGATGCCGAGGGCGTCGGCCGCCATGTGCCCTGCGTCGGCGAGCAGCGCCAGGCTTCCGGCGGAGAGGCCGCCGATGATCTGGACGACCATCACCCCGAGGGTCATCGCGCAGACGAGCGCGAGGCGGCCGCGGTGCGCGGCCGCTGCGGTGCGGTCGGCGTGGTCGTGGTCATGACCGATGCCCATGGCCCGGTGCCTCCTCGGCGTCGTCGCCCCTGTTGGTTCAGTCTCCACTGTTTATACAGCCCGCACTGTCAATACAGCAAATAATGTACAATGATTTTCATGTTGACCTCCGAGCAGCGACTGTCCGCCATCCACCGGCTCGGCCGGGCCCTCGCCGATCCGACCCGGTGCCGGCTGCTGCTGGCACTGCTGGACGGCCCCGGCTACCCCGCACAACTGGCCGATGACCTGGGCCTTACCCGCCAGAACGTCTCCAACCACCTCGCGTGCCTGCGCGAATGCGGACTCGTCGGCACCTCGGCGCGCGGCCGCCAGGTCAGCTACGCCCTGGTCGACGACTCCCTTGCGCACGCCCTCAACGACCTGCTGCGCGTGGTGTGGGGCACCGCCGCCGAGCACGTCCCCCCGGGCGAGACCGTGCCGGTCGCCCCCTCCTGAACCGCGCTCAGCGGACCCCTCCCGTGTCGCGCGGCGGCGCAGCGGGGCGACAGGCGGGGGGATCAGTCCCCCGCGCCCCCGCGCAGCGAGCAGTCCCCGCACACGTCCCCCCGCGGCGCCCGGTACAGCAGGCAGCAGGTGCGGCGGGCGAACCGCCGCTCGGGGCTCCGCGGGTCCGGGCGCAGCACCTCGCCCAGGCCCCGCATCGGGCCCTCCGCGATGAGCGCCGCCCCGATCGCGGCGGCGCGGTCGGCGAGGTCCGGTCGCAGCCGCGACAGCATCAGCACGGCGCCCCCGACCGCCGCGGCGGCGTTGCCCCACAGCAGCCGCTCCGCGACCCGCACCCGGCCGCGCACCGCGGCGCCGAGCGGGCGCAGGTGCTCCTCGACCAGGGCGGGGCGCAGCGCGGCCGCCACATCGGCCGCAGCGGCGCCGTCGACGCAGCGGCCGCGCGGCGCGACGGCGCGCAACGGCAGCATCGAGCCGGGCGCGAGGTCCCAGAACAGCCGGTCGGCCGGCAGTTCCAGCAGCACGCCGAGGCACGCTGCGGCGAGTACGGGCGAGACGACGCGCGACGCGACCCCCAGGTGCAGGACCGACGCCGACACCCGCCGCTCCGCCGGCCGGTGCGCGGCGTCGACCAGGTCCATGCGCCCGTCGACGAGCGCGGGGGAGCCGTAGAACGCCGCGAACGACGTCCATCCGGCGCCGGCCGGCGCCGCGGCGGCGGCGTCGAGCGCGTTGAAGCCCCCGGCGCGCCGCAGTTCGCCCAGAACGGTGGTGATCCGGGCGTCGTCGGCGGGGCGGTCCATGGCCCCATCCTGCCTGGTGCCGACGGCGCCCGCTCCGGTCTCATCCACCGGGTGGAGGGCGACCCTGAACTTTCGCTGAGCACACCCTGACATTCCCCTGGTGTTCCGGGGAGGTGCTGCGCCGTGCTCCGCACGGCGCAGTATTCTTACTGGTGCGTGCCCGGCAAATCAGCGCGGATCCCCGTAAAGTTCCGCGCCGCACTCAGTCCCGACCGCTCGTCGCAGCGGTGCCGTCTGCCGCGCTACAACGCCTCCGAGGAGCACCCTTTCCATGTCCAGATTGGCCAAGCTGAGCCTTGGCAACCGGGCACTCATCCTGCTGATCACACTCGCTGCGATCGTGTTCGGGCTGATCGCCACCACCTCTGCCAAGCGCGAGCTGATGCCCTCGCTGGAACTCCCCATGGTCATGGTGAGCGCCCAGTACCAGGGCGCCTCGCCCGAGGTCGTCGAGAACGAGGTCACCGAGCCGCTGGAACAGGCGGTCAAGGGCGTCCCCGGCATCACCAGCTACACGTCGACCTCCAGCAACGGCTCGACCTCGATCACCGCCGAGTTCGACTACGGCGACGAGACCGAGGACGTCGTCCGGTCCATCACCCAGGCGGTCGACCAGTCGAAGGCGACGCTGCCCGATGACGTCGAGCCCAACGTCCAGGCGTTCAGCTTCGACGACATCCCGGTGGTCATGCTGGCCGCCGGCGCGGAGGACGACGAGCAGAAGCTCGCCGAGCCGCTCCAGGAGCAGGTCGTCCCGGAGCTGGAGTCGATCGACGGCGTCCGCGCCGCCCAGGTCACGGGTGTGCGCGAGTCCACGGTGGCCATCACGCCCGATGAGGACGAGCTGGAGGACGAGGGACTCACCTCCGCCGACCTCACCGGCGCGCTCCAGGCGAGCGGCGCCATGGTGCCCGGCGGCGACATCACCGAGGACGGCCGGACGCTGACGGTCACCACCGGCGGCAAGCTGGAGTCCCTCGACGACGTCAAGAACATCTGGCTGATGCCGGGCGGCGGTGGCGCCGGTGCCGGCGGCGGCGAGGCGCAAGGAGGCGGCGCGGCCGGCGGTGCGGCGGGCGGCGCGGCGGCAGGGGGCGCCGCGGGCGGCGCCGGCGCCATGGCGCCCGCAGCGCCCTCCGACCCCGTCCAGCTCAAGGACGTCGCGAAGGTCAAGTTGCAGCCCGACGAGGCCAGCAGCATCACGCGCACCGACGGCAAGCCCAGCCTCGGCATCATGGTGACCAAGACTCCCGAGGGCAACACGGTCGAGATCTCCGAGGCCGTCCAGCAGAAGCTCGACGACCTCAAGCCCCTGCTGCCCGCCGGCGCCGAGGTCACGGTGGTGTTCGATCAGGCGCCGTTCATCAACGAGTCCATCGTCGCCATGGGCGAGGAGGGCCTGCTCGGCCTCGGCTTCGCGATCATCATCATCCTGGTGTTCCTGCTGTCGATCCGATCGACCATCGTGACCGCCATCTCGATCCCGGTGTCGCTGCTGGTCGCGATGATCGGCATGCAGGCGTTCGAGTACTCGCTGAACATCCTCACGCTGGGCGCGCTCACCATCGCCATCGGCCGGGTCGTCGACGACTCGATCGTGGTGCTGGAGAACATCAAGCGGCATATGAGCTACGGGGAGGAACGCTACGCCTCTGTCTACACCGGGGTGCGCGAGGTCGCGGCGGCCATCACCTCGGCCACGCTCACGACCGTGGCCGTGTTCCTGCCCATGGGCTTCGTCGGCGGCGAGGTCGGCGAGCTGTTCCGGCCGTTCGCCGTGACCGTCAGCATCGCGCTCGGCGCGTCCCTGCTGGTCTCGCTGACCATCATCCCGGTGCTGTGCTACTGGTTCATGCGCCCCCGGATCGTGCCGCCGGAGGAGCTGGAGCGGGTCAAGGCCGAGGAGTACCAGCGCGAGCTGCGCACGCCGCTCCAGCGCATCTACCTGCCGGTGATCCGCTGGGCCACCCGGTTCCGCCTGACCACCATCGCGGTGGCGGTGCTCATCTTCGCCGGGACCGTCTACCTCGCGGTCGGCGGCTTCCTGAAGACCAACTTCCTCGGCGACCAGGGCCAGAACACCCACCAGATCACCCAGGAACTGCCGATCAGCACCTCGCTCGCCGAAGCCGACAAGGAGGCCGAGAAGATCGAGGACGCGCTCAGCGGGCTGTCCTGGGTGGAGTCCTACCAGGCGTCCCTGGGCGGCGGAGCCGGCGGGGAGGCCGCCGCCATGGGGCCCATGGGCGGCGGCGGTGCGGCGACCACCAACACCTACACGGTCACCACCGACCCCGACGGCGACCAGGCCGTCTACGCCGAGCGGCTGCGCGAGGCGCTGGAGTCCGTCGACACCGAGGCCGAGCCGCAGGTCGCCGCCGCGGGCGGCACCGGTACCTCCAACCTCCAGGTCGAGGTCAAGGCCGAGAACAACGAGGACCTGGAGAAGGCCGCCAACGACGTCGAGGACGTCGTCCGCGACATCCCCGGCGCCGCCGATGTGCAGAACAGCATCGCGGCGGCGCAGCCCGCGCTGGAAGTGCGGGTCAAGGGCGAGAAGGCCGCCGACGAGGGCCTCAGCGAAGGGCAGGTCGCGCAGGCGGTCAGCGACGCGTTCAGCGGCGCCGACGTCGGCAAGGCGACGGTCGACGACGTCCAGCGCGACATGGTCGTCCGCCTGGAGGACAAGCCGGGCAGCGCCAAGGAGTTGCGCAACCTGGAGATCGCCACGCCGGCCGGCGACAACGAGACCGTCGACCTCTCCGACGTCGCGGTCGTCGACGAGGTCAAGCAGGCGCCGGAACTCTCCCGCAGCGGGGGCGTGAGCACGGCGACCATCGAGGCCACGCCGACGGCCGACGACCTCGGGTCGGTCACGGCCGAGCTCACGCAGAAGCTCGACACCGTCGACCTGCCCGACGGCGCGACCGCCTCACTCGGCGGGGTGAGCTCCGACCAGAACGAGGCGTTCACCCAGCTGGGGATCGCCATGCTGGCGGCGATCGCGATCGTCTACCTCATCATGGTCGCGACCTTCAAGAGCCTCATGCAGCCGCTCATCCTGCTGGTGTCGATCCCGTTCGCGGCGACCGGCGCGCTGGGGCTGCTGTGGCTCACCGGGGTGCCGCTCGGCCTGCCCTCGATGATCGGGCTGCTGATGCTGATCGGTGTGGTGGTCACCAACGCCATCGTGCTGATCGACCTGATCAACCAGTACCGCGAGGACGGGATGGAGCTGCGCGAGGCGGTCGTCGAAGGGTCGCGGCACCGGCTCCGGCCGATCCTGATGACGTCCCTGGCGACCATGGGCGCGCTGACACCCATGGCGCTCGGCATCACCGGCGGCGGGGCGTTCATCTCGCAGCCGCTGGCGGTCGTGGTGATCGGCGGCCTGGTGACCTCGACACTGCTCACCCTGGTGCTGGTGCCGGTGCTGTACACCATGTCCGAAGGGCGCAAGGAGCGCCGCGCGGCCAAGCGCGCCGCCAAGCGCGAAGCGAAGATCGAGGCGGCGCGCGCCGAGCGTCAGGAGCAGGACGCCGAGCGGGCCGCAGCGGGCACGGGGGGTCAGGACTCCTGACCCTCTGAGCACCGCACCCGGCTCCGCCGCGCCGCCGCGCCTCCCTCCGGGGGAGCGCGGCGGCGCGCGTTGCGGGACGTGCACGGGGAGTCCGGAACCGCGAACTCCGCGCAACGCCGCGGCTCCGATTTGTTATACGCCCCTGTGGAAGGCAAGCTGCACTTTATGGATCCCAAGAAACCGGACCTCGACGAGCTGGTGCGCGAAGAGCTCGGCGACGAGCCGTCGCAGGAAGCCAAGGACTACGCGCGCGAACTGTACGAGAAGTACCGGCTGCCCGACCCCCAGACCCCTGCCCCCCGGGAGGATACGTAGTGCATGGGCTCCAGCCCAGCTTTGCCGACCACTCAGTAGCCGACCAGCACGATGACGACCGGGGTCTCCCCGCAGGGGGGACCCTTCGTCATGCCGGGGTGCCGGCCGGCACCCCGGGGCTCACGGCTCCTCGGGGGCCGGGTGGTCCTCCCAGGTGAGCTCGAACCAGACCAGCCGGCCCATGCCGTCGGGGCGGGGGTCGGTGCCCCACTTCTCGGCGAGGGCCTCGACGAGGTCGAGGCCGCGGCCGTTCTCGCTGGCGTCGTAGGGGTCGCGGTGCTGGGCGCGCGGCTGCTCGGAGCTGCCGAGGTCGCGGACCTCGACGCGCACCCAGGTGTCGGCGCGGTACACGGCCACCTCGAACTTCCCGCCGAAGCTGCCCGACGCGCTGTGCGTGACGGCGTTGGTGGCGAGTTCGCTGGTGAGCAGGGTCGCCGTTGCGGCGGTCGGGGTGTCGCCGAGCTGCCGGGCGACGAAGCGGCGGGCGTGCCGGATCTGGTTGGCGAGGCCGGGGAACCGCCGGCGTACGGCAACGGGGTCGGCGGTGGTGTCGTGCGGTTCCTCGGGCGACGGGTGTGGCCCGGATGCGGGATCCGGGTCTGGGGAGCGCTCAGCCATGGAATTCGCCGGGAGTCGGGAGGGCGGTGGGGTCGTCGAACCGGCGCGTGGACCCGGAACCGGTGCACGGGGTCGTGTGGGCGGTGCGGTCAGTGGGATCTCGGGCATGTGATCACTCCCCGGGGGAAGACGTACGTCATCGCGGCATCGCGCGCTGGCTGCCGCGGTGACGGGCGTGCGGGGATCCTCCGGCGTTGCAGTCCGATGCCTTCGCACGTGAAGGTCACGGCAGTGTGCGGGGACGGGGAGGACCGCGCTCTGGGAGCGGCGGGGTGGAGGTCGGCTGTTTCGCGGCTATGGAGTTTTCTGCTCGGTCAGAATACGCGTGCGTGCCAGGGGTCACCCAGGCGGGGTTTTGCAACTGTGGACGAAAGGTGTGTCCACGGGAATTAACGCCGGATTTCTGGTCGCGACCCCTTCTGGCTGCGGTGATTGCATTTGCGGGATCCCGCGTGAGCATCCGGGTGCCGGATCCGCGGCGCGTCACGTCTGGTCTCCGGGGGCGAATCGTGAGTTACTGGCCGCGCGGAAGGGCGACCGCGACTTCTTCCCGTGTTCACCCGCCATTGGGAACTCGTTCACCCTTCCGTCGGAATTGCCCGGTAGTGGCGCCGGGCGGCATCCCGCTCGAAGGTGAAGGAGAACCGTGACAGAGTCCGAGGCCGTACCCCCATCCGCGCGGCGCCGCCGCCTGCTCCCCCTCCTCGGCGGCATCGCCGGCAGGTCCCGCGACACCTGCCGGTTCCGCTGCGGCGACGCGTGCTTCCACGAGGCCCCCAACACCAGCGGCAACACCTACTTCGGCGATGTCTACGCCGCGGTGCTGTCGCGCCGCGGGGCGCTGCGCGCCGGCGCCCTCGCCGCGGGCGCCGCCGCGGTCCCGCTCAGCGCCTCCGCGGCGTGCGCCGACACCCCGGGCCGCCCGGCTCACCCGCGCCCGGGGTTCACCCCGGTGGAGCCCAACACCAAGGACGCCGTCGTCGTGCCCAAGGGCTACGACCACCGGGTCGTGGTGCGGTGGGGCGACCCGGTGCTGCCGGGCGCGCCGGAGTTCGACCCCGAGGAGCAGCGCGCCGACGCCCAGGAGCGGCAGTTCGGCTACAACTGCGATTACACCGCCTTCTTCCCGATGGGGGAGCGCCGCGGCCTGCTGTGGGTGAACCACGAGTACACCAACGAGATCCTGATGTTCCCCGGCTACACCGACGGCAATGGCGCCACCGAGGAGCAGATCCGGATCGGCATGGCGGCGCACGGCGGGTCGGTCGTCGAGATCGAACGCGTCGGACGCAGCGGCGGATGGCGGCTGGCGGGCAAGGGCGCGCGCCGGTTCAACCAGCGCATCACCGCGTCCACCCCCATGGAGTTCACCGGCCCCGCAGCGGGCGACGCCCTGCTGCGCACCCCCGACGACCCCGCGGGGACCAAGGTCCTGGGCATGCTGAACAACTGCGCGGGCGGCACGACCCCCTGGGGGACGGTGCTGACCTGCGAGGAGAACATCAACCAGTACTTCGTCAACGGCGACAGGGCGCCGGAGGCGGCAAAGCCCGCGCTGAAGCGCTACGGCTTCGCGATCGAGGGCGACACCACCGCCGACAACCGCCGCTTCGACCGGGTCGACCCGCGCTTCGACCTTGAGCGCCAGCCCAACGAGGCGAACCGGTTCGGCTACGTCGTCGAGATCGACCCCTTCGACCCCGGCGCGAAACCCCGCAAGCACACCATGCTCGGCCGGGTCAAGCACGAGGGCGCCAACACCCGCCTCACCGAGGACGGCCGCGTCGCCGTGTACATGGGCGACGACGAGCGCTTCGAGTACCTGTACAAGTTCGTCAGCGCGAAGCGGTACCGCAAGGGCTCCCGCCGCCGCAACAGCGAACTGCTGGAGTCCGGTACCCTGTACGCCGCGAAGCTGACCGGCGACAGCCCCGCCGAGGAGATCGACGGCGGCGGCGCGCTCCCCGAAGACGGCGCGTTCGACGGCGCGGGCACCTGGATCCCGCTCTGCACCGACGAGGAGAGCTTCGTCGACGGCTTCTCGGTCGCCGAGGTGCTGGTGCACACCCGCCTCGCGGCCGACGCCGCCGGGGCCACCAAGATGGACCGCCCCGAGGACGTCGAACCGAACCCCGTCACCGGCAAGGTGTACTGCGCGCTGACCAACAACGACGCCCGCACGCCCGAGCAGGCCGACGAGGCCAACCCCCGGGCGAACAACAAGTACGGCCACATCCTGGAGATCACCGAGAAGCGCGACGACGCCGCGGCCGAGTCGTTCGGCTGGGTGCTCCCCATCGTCTGCGGCGACCCCGGCGACCCCAGCAGCTACTTCGCCGGCTACGACAAGTCCAAGGTGTCCGCGATCTCCTCGCCCGACAACCTCGCCTTCGACGCCCGCGGCAACCTGTGGATCTCCACCGACGGCCAGGGCAAGACCATCGACTGCAACGACGCCCTGCACGCCGTGCCGATGAGCGGGCGCTACCGGGGCGAACTGAAGATGTTCGCCACCGTCCCCATCGGCGCGGAGTGCTGCGGCCCGTTCATCACCGAGGACCAGCGCACCGTGTTCATCGCCCCGCAGCACCCGGGCGAGGGCGGCACCTACGAGGAGCCGATCAGCACCTGGCCCGACGGCGGCGTGGCCCGGCCCTCGGTCGTGTCGGTGTGGCACAAGCAGGGCAGGCGCATCGGGTCCTGACCGGCGTCCGGCGCCGGCCCGTCCGGCCCCGCGGGCGGCGCCGGACGGGCCGGCCACCCGCTGCCGGCCGTCCCGGAATGCCGGAAAAGCGAAGGCGTGTGCCGGAGTTGGCGGCGCATTCACTGCGGATTCACCCTCTCGAACTCCCCTTCCGCCAGTGTCGTGGCTGGTCGGCGGCTCCCCGCGCCCCGGCCGACCTTCGCCAGCGCTTCCGAGGAGGACCAGTGACAGAGCCAGCATCCGCGCAGCGCCGCAGCCTGCTACCGCTGTTCGGCGGCCATGGCGGGCGCTCCCGTGCGACGTGCCGGTTCCGCTGCGGTGACGCGTGCTTCCACGAGGCCCCCAACACCAGCGGCAACACCTATTTCGGCAGCATCTACTCGGACGTGCTCTCGCGCAGGAGGATGCTCCAGGCCGGTGCCGCGGGATCCGGCGCGGCCGCGCTCGGCATCGCGGCCCCCGCCGCGCCCGCGCTAGCCGCCCCCGGCCGCCCCCGGCCCGGGTTCGCCTCGGTGCCGCCGAACAACGACGACGTGGTGACCGTCCCCAAGGGGTACCGTCAGCGGGTCGTGGTGCGGTGGGGCGACCCGGTGCTGCCGGGCGCGCCGGAGTTCGACCCCGAGGAGCAGCGCGCTGACGCCCAGGAGCGGCAGTTCGGCTACAACTGCGACTATGTGGCGTTCATCCCCGTCGACCGGAGCCGCGGCCTGCTGTGGGTGAACCACGAGTACACCAACGAGGCCATCATGTTCCCCGGCTACACCGACGGCAACGGCGCCACCGAGGAGCAGATCCGGATCGGCATGGCGGCGCACGGCGGGTCCCTCGTCGAGGTCGAGCGGGTCAAGTCGACCGGGGCGTGGAAGCTCGTCACCACCGGCGAGCGCCACTTCAACCGGCGCATCACCGCGTCCACCCCCATGGAGTTCACCGGCCCCGCAGCGGGCGACGCGCTGCTGCGCACGGCCGCCGACCCCGCGGGGACCAAGGTCCTGGGCATGCTGAACAACTGCGCGGGCGGCACGACCCCCTGGGGGACGGTGCTGACCTGCGAGGAGAACATCAACCAGTACTTCGTCAACGGCGACAGGGCGCCGGCCGGAGCGAAGCCCGCGCTGAAGCGCTACGGCTTCGCGATCGAGGGCGACACCACCGCCGAGAACCGCCGCTTCGACCGGGTCGACCCGCGCTTCGACCTGGCGAAGAACCCCAACGAGGCGAACCGGTTCGGCTACGTCGTGGAGATCGACCCCCTCGACCCCGAGGCGACGCCCCGCAAGCACACCATGCTCGGCCGGTTCAAGCACGAGGGCGCCAACACCCGCCTCGCGAAGGACGGCCGCGTGGTCGTGTACATGGGCGACGACGAGCGCTTCGACTACATCTACAAGTTCGTCAGCGCCAAGAAGTACACGAAGGGCTCCCGCCGCCGCAACGACGACCTCCTCTCCAGCGGCACGCTCTACACCGCGAAGCTGACCGGCGACAGCCCGGCCGAGGAGATCGACGGCAGCGGGGCGCTCCCCGAGGACGGCGCGTTCGACGGGTCCGGCACCTGGATCCCGCTCTGCACCGACAAGGAGAGCTTCGTCGAGGGGTTCACCGTCGCCGAGGTGCTGGTGCACACCCGCCTGGCCGCCGACACCGCCGGGGCGACCAAGATGGACCGCCCCGAGGACTTCGAGGCCAGCCCGGTCACCGGCAAGGTGTACTGCGCGCTGACCAACAACACCGCGCGCACGCCCGAGCAGGCCGACGAGGCCAACCCGCGGGCGAACAACAAGTACGGCCATATCCTGGAGATCACCGAGAAGCGCGACGACGCCGCGGCCGAGTCGTTCGGCTGGCTGGTGCCGATCGTCTGCGGCGACCCCGAGGACCCCGGCACCTACTTCGCCGGCTACGACAAGTCGAAGGTCGCCGCGATCTCCTCGCCCGACAACCTCGCCTTCGACATCCGCGGCAACCTGTGGATCTCCACCGACGGCCAGCCCGGCACAATCGGCGGCAACGACGCCCTGCACGTCGTCCCCGTCGAGGGCAAGTACAAGGGTGAGCTGAAGACCTTCGCCACGGTGCCGGTCGACGCGGAGTGCTGCGGCCCGTTCATCACCGAGGACCAGCTCACCGTGTTCATCGCCCCGCAGCACCCGGGCGAGAACGGCACCTACGAGGAGCCCACCAGCTCCTGGCCCGACGGCGAGGGCTCGATCCCGCGCCCCTCCGTCGTCGCCATCTACCACGCCCAGGGCCGGCCCGTCGGCACCTGACCGGTGGCTCCCGGTTCCCCGCGGCGGGGAACCGGGGCCCGGCGTCCGGGCGGGGGAGTGGCGGCGTGGAAGGATGGGGCGCATGGTGCGAACTGCGAACATTCCGCGACTCGATGCCCCCGCAGCCGGTGTCCACACCGCCGACCCCGGCAGGTACGACGGCCGGATGCCCTACCGGCGCAGCGGGCGCAGCGGTCTGGCCCTGCCCGAGGTCTCGCTCGGGCTCTGGCACAACTTCGGCGACGACAAGGCGCTGGGCACCCAGCGGGCCATCCTGCGCCGCGCCTTCGACCTCGGGGTCACCCACTTCGACCTCGCCAACAACTACGGCCCGCCCGCCGGGTCGGCCGAACTGAACTTCGGCCGGATCCTGCGTGAGGACTTCCGGCCCTACCGCGACGAGCTCGTCATCTCGACCAAGGCCGGCTACGACATGTGGCCCGGCCCCTACGGCAACGGCGGCTCGCGCAAGTACCTCCTCGCCAGCCTCGACCAGTCGCTGGCCCGCATGGGCCTCGACCACGTCGACATCTTCTACAGCCACCGCCACGACCCCACGGTCCCCCTTGCGGAGACCATGGGCGCGCTGCACACCGCCGTGCAGTCCGGCAGGGCGCTGTACGCCGGAATCTCGTCCTACTCCCCGGAGCGCACCGCCGAGGCGGCCGCCATCCTGCGGGACCTCGGCACGCCCCTGCTGATCCACCAGCCGTCGTACTCGATGGTCAACCGCTGGGTCGAGGAGCAGGACCTCCTCACCACCCTCGACGCCGAAGGCGTCGGCTGCATCGTCTTCTCGCCGTTGGCGCAGGGCATGCTGACCAGCCGCTACCTCGACGGCATCCCGGAGGGTTCGCGGGCCGGCGCCGGGAAGTCGCTCTCGCCCGACTGGCTCACCGACGACAACGTCGCGCGCATCCGCGCGCTGAACGAGGTCGCCCAGGGCCGCGGCCAGACCCTCGCCCAGCTCGCGCTGTCGTGGGCGCTGCGCGACGGGCGCACGACCTCCGTCCTCATCGGCGCGAGCAGCGTCGCCCAGTTGGAGGACAGCGTGGGCGCGGTGCACGCCGAACCGCTCACAGCGGCGGAGCTGGCCCGTATCGACGAGATCACCGTGGACATGGGCGTCAACATCTGGCGCAGGTCCAGCGAGTCCTGACCGCCCGGCGCGCGCCGCCCCGCGGCGCGGCGTCCGGCCCCGCTGCCATCGGCCGCGGGGCCGGACGGCATCGCCCGGCCCCGTCCGGAACCCGGTTCCCAGCGGCGTCCGCGCGCCCGATTTCCTCACTCCATGTCACGATGCGTGCGCCGAACGCTAGCCTTTGGCAGTGCTGTAATCGCATGTCAACTCTTTGCAAAGCTCGTGACGCTTTCTTGATGCGGCGGTGACCGGGAGGTGTCTGGCGCGCCGCACACTCATTGGCATTCCGGTTCACTGACCGTGATCCGGGGAGCACGACGTTTCGGTTGGTTGCCGGAAGCCGAACCTTCGACGGTGGCGCGAGACGAGCACCCGCAGTTCTTTCGGGTGTTTCGCCATGCCCACCGCCACGGGTCGGCCATCCGCGGCAACCGGCCCCGCAGGTTCCTAGGTGGGAGGCCCCGATTGGGCAAGTTCCTGGTCCGGAGACTAGTGAACTATCTGGTCCTGATTTTCCTGGCGACCTCGTTCGCCTATCTGCTGGCCGCCTCCACCCTGAACCCGCGCGTCAACTACGAGCAGCTTCAGCCGAAACCGTCCCAAGAGTCCATCGAGATGCGGCTCGACGCGCTGAACCTGAACGACAAGACCCCGCTGGCGCAGCGCTACGGGACCTGGCTGGCCGGAGTCGCCCAGGCCGACCTCGGCCGCACCGTCGAGGACAAGAGCGTCAACGAGGCGGTCGCCCGCAAGGCGGGCGTCACCCTGCGGCTGATCGTGCTCGGCACCATCATCGGCTGCACGACCGGGGTCGCCATCGGTGCGTACTCCGCGGTGCGCCAGTACAAGGCGTTCGACAAGTCCGCCACCGCCGCGGCGTTCTTCGTGCTCGCCATCCCGACCGTCGTCATCGCGGTCGCCCTCCAGGTGCTGGCGGCGTGGTTCAACCGGGCGACCGGCACCCAGTTCTTACAGTACGGCGGCGAGTACACGGCGAACCTCGACGCCGGGTTCTGGGGCATGCTCCTCGACCGGATGCAGCACGGGCTGCTGCCCACGGCGACCCTCGCCATCGCGCTGTTCGCCGCGTTCAGCCGCTACCAGCGCAACATGATGCTCGACGTGCTCAACGCCGACTTCGTCCGCACGGCCATGGCCAAGGGCCTCACCCGGCGCAGGGCGCTCATCAAGCACGCGCTGCGCACCGCGCTCATCCCCACGGTCACCTACTTCACGTTCACCTTCGGGATCCTCCTCGCCGGCACCACCTTCACCGAGAAGATCTACGGGTGGAAGGGCATGGGCGCCTGGGTGGTCGACTCGATCGTCCGCAACGACGTGCACGCGGTCGCCGCCGTGTCGCTGTTCATGGCCGTGTGCGTGATGGCGGCCTCGTTCCTCTCCGACATCCTCTACGCGTGGCTCGACCCCAGGGTCAGGGTGAGCTGAGCCGATGCCGACCCCTGCACCGAGGCGCGCGCCGCGGCGCCCTGCCGAACCGCTGGAGACGAACCGATGAGCCTGTCCGCAGAACACGCGGCCTCCGATGGCGACAAGGGCACCGAGGCAGGACCCGGGGAGCCCCGGGTCTCCGGCCGCTGGAGCGCGGTGTTCCGAGAGATGCTGGCCACCCGGCGCGTTGTCGTCGGTATCGGCCTCATCCTGCTGCTCATGGCCGCCGCCTGGATCGGCCCGCTGATCAGCCCGTGGGAGTTCACCGAACGCGACTTCGCCTCCTTCCGCGAGCCGCCGTCGCCGGAGCACTGGTTCGGCACCGACAACACCGGGAAGGACGTCTTCGTCCTCACCATGGTCGGCCTCCAGAAGTCCATCGTCATCGGCCTGCTCGCCGCGCTGCTCACCACTGCGGTCGCCGCCGTCGTCGGCGCCTTCGCCGGGTACTTCATGGGCATCACCGACAAGGCCCTGATGTGGATCACCGACCTGATGCTGGTGCTGCCCAGCTTCCTGATCCTGGCGATCCTCTACCCGGTGCTGCGCGGCCAGGGCTGGCTCGTCTTCGTCCTGCTGCTGGCGGCGTTCGCCTGGATGGTCACCGCGAAGATGGTCCGCGGCATGACGATCTCGCTGAAGGAGCGCGAGTACGTGCACGCCGCCCGGTACATGGGCGTCTCGGACACCAAGATCATCTTCAGGCACATCCTGCCGAACATGTCGTCGCTGCTGATCGTGGACGCCACCATCAACGTCAGCGGCGCCATCATCGCCGAGACCGCGCTGTCCTACTTCGGGTTCGGCATCCAGCCGCCCGACGTCTCGCTCGGGTCCCTCATCGCGACCGGCGCCGGGCAGGCGCTCGCCTACCCCTGGATGTTCGTCTTCTGCACCGGCCTGCTGATCGTGCTCGTCCTCTCCGCCAACCTCATCGGCGACGGCCTGCGCGACGCACTCGACCCCCAGGCCAAGAGCCGTCGCCGCTAGGGACCGGGAAACAGACACATGACCAGCACCGACACCAGAACCGGGACCCAGACTCCTGTGCGTGAGAACCGCGGCGAGAACACCCCCGTCCTCGAAGTCTCCGACCTGTTCGTGACCTTCCCCGGAGCGGCGAAGGCGCCCGACGTCCAAGCGGTCCGCGGAGTCGGCTACGAGCTGCGCAGCGGCGAGGTGCTGGGGATCGTGGGCGAGTCGGGCTCCGGCAAGTCGGTGTCGTCGCTCGCCACCATGGGACTGCTCCCGCCGCACGCCGAGATCAGCGGGTCCGTGCGGCTGCACGGCGAGGAACTCCTCGGGCTCGGCGACCAGGCCATGGCGAGGAAGCGCGGCAAGGCCATCTCCATGGTGTTCCAGGACCCGCTGTCCGGCCTGACCCCCGTCTACACGGTGGGCGACCAGATCGCCGAGACCGTGCAGGTGCACAATCAGGCCCTGTCAAAGGGCGACGCCGCGAAACGCGCCGTGGAACTCCTCGAACTGGTCGGCATCCCCAACGCCGCGCAGCGCTACCGGGCGTTCCCGCACGAGTTCTCCGGCGGCATGCGGCAGCGGGTGATGATCGCCATCGCCATCGCCAACGACCCCGACGTCATCATCTGCGACGAGCCCACCACCGCCCTCGACGTCACCATCCAGGCGCAGGTCCTGGAGGTGCTGAAGACCGCCCAGCGCGAGACCGGCGCCGCGATCGTGATGATCACCCACGACCTCGGCGTGGTCGCCGGGTTCGTCGACCGGGTCCTCGTCATGTACGCCGGGCGCGCCGTCGAGGTGGGCGACGTCGACGACGTCTACTACCGCACCCGCATGCCCTACACCATGGGGCTGCTGGGCGCGGTGCCGCGGCTCGACCTGGAGGAGCGCACCCCCCTCGTCCCCATCAAGGGCAACCCGCCCTCGCTCACCGCGCTGCCGCCCGGCTGCCCCTACGCCCCCCGCTGCCCGCTCGTCAAGGACGCGTGCACGGAGTCGGAGCCGGCCCTCTACCAGGTGGGCGCCTCGACGCACGCCGCCGCGTGCATCCGCGCCGGCGAGATCGAGGAGAACGCCTGGACCGCGGCCGACATCTACCCGCTGCCGGAGCTCCCCGAGGACGCCGAGGCCGCGGTCCCGCGCGCGGAGCGCGAGGTGGTCCTGGAGGTCAACGACCTCATCAAGCACCACCCGCTGATGAAGGGCGCGGTGTTCAAGCGGCGCGTGGGCACCGTCTACGCGGTCGACGGCATCACCTTCGACATCCGCGAACGCGAAACGCTCGGGCTGGTGGGGGAGTCCGGCTGCGGCAAGTCCAGCACACTCATGGAGATCCTCAGCCTCCAGGCGCCCCAGCGCGGCACGGTCGTGGTCCTCGGCAAGCAGGCCGGCGGCATGAACGCGCGGCAGCGCTTCGCGGTCCGGCGTGACCTCCAGGTCGTCTTCCAGGACCCCATGTCGTCGCTCGACCCGCGGATGCCGGTGTTCGAGATCATCGCTGAGCCCCTGCGCACCCACGGCCACTCGGCGCCCTCGGTGCGTTCGCGCGTCAACGAGCTGCTGACCGTGGTCGGCCTGGAGCCCGCGCACGCCGCCCGCTACCCGCAGGAGTTCTCCGGCGGGCAGCGCCAGCGCATCGGGATCGCCCGCGCCCTCGCGCTCGACCCGAAGCTGCTGGTCCTCGACGAGCCGGTGTCGGCCCTCGACGTGTCGATCCAGGCCGGGGTCATCAACCTGCTGGAGCAGCTGAAGGTCGAACTGGGCCTGTCGTACCTGTTCGTGGCGCACGACCTGTCGGTGATCCGGCACATCGCCGACCGGGTGGCCGTCATGTACCTCGGCAAGATCGTCGAGATCGGCGACGTCGAGTCGATCTACGCCACCCCGGCACACCCCTACACCCAGGCGCTCCTCTCCGCGATCCCCGTGCCCGACCCGGAGAAGGAGCGGGCCAGGACGCACATCCTGCTGGAGGGCGACCTGCCGAGCCCGGCGAACCCGCCGTCGGGGTGCAGCTTCCGCACCCGCTGCCCGAAGTTCACCATCCTCGACCCTGCCGAGCAGGAAGCCTGCCTGACCACGGAGCCGGGCCTCGAACCCGTCGCGGGTGACGACCAGGCGGCCGCGTGCCACTACGCGGAGGCGCGCGTGGTCGTGTGATCCACCGGTCCGGCGGGGCCCTCCTGCCGCGATGATCCCCTTCAGCTAAGGAAGAGAGCACATGCGAATGCGACGTTCGGCGGCCCTCGCCGCCCCACTCCTTGCCCTGGCCCTGGTAGCCAGCGCGTGCAGCGGCGGCGGTGACGGCGGCGGGGAGAACGAGGAGAAGCTCGCCGACATCCCCGCCCAGGACATCAACGTCCAGGGGCGCGACAAGCTCAAGGACGGCGGCGACTTCCACTGGGGTATCAACGAGTACCCCACGCAGTACAACACCTTCCACCCCGACGGCAACCTCGCCAACGTCGTCCGGATCGTGCACTCCTCGATGCCGATCGCGCACAAGTACGACGAGAAGGGCGTCCCGCAGCCCAACAAGGCGTTCGTCGAGGAGAGCGACATCTCCGAGGACGGCAAGACGCTGACCTTCACGCTGAACCCCGAAGCCGAGTGGTCCGACGGCAAGCCCATCACCTGGGAGGACTACAAGGAGCAGGTCGAGACGGTCGGCGGGCACACCGGCAACAAGAAGTTCGAGATCGGCAACCCCGACGGGTACGAGAACATCGAGAAGGTCGAGGAGGGCGGCGAGAACGAGGTCGTCTTCACCTTCGAGACCCCCTACGCCGAGTGGCCCCGGCTCTTCGAACCCCTGTACCCCAAGGAGTTCATGAAGGACCCGAAGAAGTTCAACGAGGGCTACAAGAGCGCGATGCCGGTCACCTCGGGGCCGTTCGGCGACGTCAAGTTCGACGACACCGCCGAGACCATCACCGTCAACAAGGACGACAAGTGGTGGGGTGACGAAGCGAAGCTCGACAGCATCGTCTACCACAACTACGAGTCCGACACCCTGCCCAAGATCTACAACAACGATGAGATCGACGGCTTCTACCTGGGTTACGACGGCGCAGGCTACGACCTGCTCAAGGACAAGGAAGGCTCCCGGATCACCAAGGCCGTCAACAACGGCTACCGGCTGATCTCCCTCAACGGCGGCGAGGGCCGGGGCCCCTTGGAGGACCCGAAGATCCGCAACGCCATCACGCACGGCATCGACCGCTCCGCGCTCGCCTCGGCGTCGCTGGAGGCCATCGACTGGAGCACCGACCCCACCGTCAACCGGCTCCTCCGCTCGCCGCAGCCCGGCTTCAAGGACAACAGCAAGGGCTACGGGGAGTACGACCCCGAGAAGGCCGGCAAGATGCTCGACGAGGCCGGCTGGAAGCAGGAGAAGGAAGGCGCCGTCCGGAGGAAGGACGGCAAGGAGTTCACCCTCCAGTGGGTGATCACCTCCGGGCTCCAGATCTCCCAGGACGAGGCCGAGATCGCGCAGTCGCAGCTCAAGGAGATCGGGGTGAAGGTCGACATCGAGTCGGTCCCCAACACCGCGTTCTTCGAGGAGTACATCATCCCCGGCAAGTACGACATGGCGACCTACGTGCTCACCGGCACCGTGCCCTACGCCGGCGACTCCGCCGAGAACTTCGCCGGGCCGCAGGGCAAGGACGAGGACGGCGAGGAGATCTGGGGCAACAACCTCTCCTTCACGTCCAACGACAAGATCAACGACGGCTTCGACGAGCTCGTCACCCTCACCGACCCCGACGAGTACGCGGCGAAGGCCAACGAGATCGACCGCGAGCTGTGGAAGTTCGGGGTCGGGGTCCCGCTGTACCAGCGTCCCGGGAACTTCGCCGTGAAGGCCGACCTCGCCAACTGGGGCGAGAACGGCCTGGCGTCCATCAAGTACGAGGACATCGGCTGGCTGGAGAAGTAGGAACCCCCGGCGGGTCGGCGCGGCCGACCCGCCGGACCCCGCGCCCCCGCCCACTCCCCTCCGGGCGGGGGCGCTCCTTGTGCGCGGGGGCCGGGTGCTACCTGGCGGCGCTGTTGAACGAGCTCGCGATCTCGGCGGCGAGCAGCAGGTAGGCGTGCCGGGTGGCCGGGTGCAGCTTGTCGAGGTCGATACCGGACCCTTGTTCGAGGTGGCGGTCGGCCGGGATGCGGACCACGCTGCGACACCGGCCGGTGAAGTGCGCGCTGAGCTTTTCGAGGTCGACGTCGCCGCGCTTGCCGACCTTCGACAGCACCGCCACCGAGTTCTCCGCGAGCCGGTTGTGCCCGTGCGCCTGCAACCAGTCGAGGGTCGCGGAGGCGCTGCGCGCGCCGTCGACGGACGGCGGCACGACGAGCACCATCTGGTCGGCGAGTTCCAGGATGGCGCTCATGGCGGAGTGCAGCATGCCGGTGCCGCAGTCGGTGATGCAGATCGAGTAGAAGCGCTCGACCACCGACGCGACACTGCGGTAGTCGTCGGCGCTGAACGCCTCGCTCACAGCGGGGTCGATGTCGGAGGCGAGGAACTCCAGCCGCGACGGCGCCTGGCTGGTGTAGGCGCGCACATCGGCGTAGCGGTCGAGGTTGTCGCGGTCGCGCAGCAGGTCGCGCACCGTGAGGCTGCCGCGCAGCTCGGGTGCGAGCCGCTCGGTGAGGGTCCCGCGGTCGGGGTTGGCGTCGACGGCGATGACCCGGTCGCCACGCCCTTCGGCGAACACCGACCCCAGCCCCACGGTCGTGGTGGTCTTGCCGACCCCGCCCTTGAGGCTGAGCACCGCCACCCGGTGGTGCCCGGAGTCGACGGGGGTGCGCATCCGCGAGCGCAGCTCCCGCTTCAGCAGCTCCGCCTTTGACTCACCGGGGTTCACCACCCCCGCCGTGGCGGTGTACAGCGCCCGCCGCCAGCCCTTGGTGGGCGGCGCCTTCTGGCCGCGGAGCAGCCGCTCCGGGGTGAGGTCGTGGGTCCGGGCCTGCCGCGGCGGCGCCTGCGGGGGCGCGGGCGGCTCAGTGGGCAGCGGCGGGTGCTGCGGCTCAGGGGCGTGCCCCGCAGGAGGGTGCCCGGAGTCGTGGCCGTTCACGGGGCCGGTGACAGGAGGGACCGGCGGCTGCTGGCCGGGTGCGGCGGGAGTGTGCACGGGCTTGACCGTTCCTCACGAATGGTGCTGCGAAACGGGACACGGACCGGGCGGCCCGGTCACGACTCTGCGGGGGTGTCCGCAGAAGGCGTCGAGCGGGGAGTATCGAGGGCCGAGGCGTCGTCGCTGCGGGGCTCAGCGGTGGACCCGGCGGGTTCCTCGGGGAACCACTGCGCCGCCGCGGTGTCGTCGGCCTCAGGAGCCTCCTGCGGCTCCGGAGGGGCGCCGTGCGCCTCAGCGGGCTCGGGGAGCGCCGCGGGCGCCTCCGGGGACTCAAGGGGCTCCTCGCGGCCGTCGGTGGACTCGGCCGGGGCCTCCTCGGCGCGCGCCTCGGGTCCGGGGTCCGCCGCGGGCGCCTCATGGAGGGCCTCAGGGGTCTCATGGGCGTCGGCGGGCTCGTGCGGCGGGTCCTCGGCGGCCGGGTGCGCCTCAGGGGCCACCTGGGGCTCCGCGTGCGCGGCTTCGGGGCCGGGGTGCGGCTCGGCAACGGCAGGCTCGGGCCCGGCGGGGGAGCCGGCGGGCTCCTCGGGGAACCACTGCGCCTCCGGGGGGCCCTCGGGGGCAGGGGCGGCCGGGACGTGCGCGGCGGGCGGCTCGGTGGCCTGGCCGCCGTGCGGCGCCTCAGGCGTCGGAACCGCGGCCGGGGGCGCCGCCGGCGAGGTCGCAGCGGGCGGGGCGGGCGCGGCCGGAGGCATCGCGGGCGGGGCGGCCGCAGGTGCCTGCCGCGGGAACCACTGGGCGGGCGGCTGCGGCTCGACGGGGGGCGCCTGGCCCGGGGCGTGCTCGGGTGGCGCGGGAGCCGCCGGCGCGGCCATGGGCTCGAAGCGGGGGGTGGGCGGGCCGGTGTGCACCGGGGCGGCGCGGGGCGCCTGCGCGGGCGGGGCGGGGTCGGTCACCGGGCCCTGGAACCCCTGCGCGACGGCGGCGGCGAGTTCGAGGAACGCCTCGCGGGTCCGCGGGTGCATGGCGTCGAGATCGACGGGGGAGCCCTGCCGCAGGTGGCGGTCGACCGGCACTCGGATGACCCGGCTGCACCGGCTGGTGAAGTGCGACTCGAGTTCGTTGAGGTCGATGTCGCTCTTGCGCTCGACCTGCGAGATGACGGCCACCGACTCGGCGGCCAGCGCACCGTGCCCGTGGGCGTCGAGCCAGTCGAGGGTCGCGGAGGCGCTGCGCGCGCCGTCGACGGACGGCGGGCTGACGATGACCAGGCGGTCGGCGAGGTCGAGGATGCCGTCCATTGCGGAATGCAGGATGCCGGTGCCGCAGTCGGTGATGCAGATGGAGTAGAACCGCTCGATGATGCCCGCGACCACCCGGTAGTCGGCCTCGCTGAACGCCTCGCTCACGGCGGGGTCCTGCTCGGACGCGAGGAACTCCAGGCGCGACTCTGCCTGGCCGGTGTAGTTGCGGACGTCGGCGTAGCGCAGGACGTCATCGCGGTCGCGCAGCAGGTCGCGCACTGTCATGGTGGGGCGGAGGTCCTCGGGCAGGCGCTCGCTGAGGGTGCCGCGGTCGGGGTTGGCGTCGACGGCGATGACCCGGTCGCCCCGCTGGGTCGCCAGCATGCCGCCGAGGCCGACCGCCGTGGTGGTCTTGCCGACCCCGCCCTTGAGGCTGAGCACCGCGACCCGGTGGTGCCCGTTGGCAAGGGGGGTGCGGGTGGTCGCGCGCAGGCGCTGCCGGTGCAGCTCGCCGGGCGACTCGCCGGGGTCGATCTGGCCGCCGCTCACCTTGAACAGCAGCCGCCGCCAGCCGCTGCTCGGGCCGGTGGCGCGCCTGCGCAGCAGGGTGTCCATGTGCAGTGCTTCGGAGGTTTCGGCAGCGGGCTCGTGACCCGGGTCCTCGGGCTTCTCTCCCAGACTGGAAGGGAGAAGAGGGGGAACGGACACGACGGGGAGACCTCTCTCATGCCGAAAAATGCCGATCCGAAGCAGGGTACCGCGCCCTGAGGCTCCTGTCGTGAGTCCTGGGGCTCATAATTGCCGGTGAACGGTCCAGCCGCGCGAGCGCACCGCGCGCCGCCGGGCACGGCCCGGAACCCCCGGCGTACGCGGAGCGTCGCACTAGGCTGCGGCAACCGGCACCGGAGCGTCCGGTGCCGCTCCCCCGAAGCCGACAGGAACACGCGCATGCACGACCCAGCCCCGTCCCGCCGCCACCCCCGGCACGTTTCCCGGGCACTGCGCACCGCGGCCCTCGCCGCAGCGGTCCTCACCGCGGTGTCCGGCTGCCTGGGCGGCAGCGGCGGCGAGCCGAAGTCGGACGCCACCCCGTCGCCCACTGAGAAGGCCGATCCTCCCGGCGGCGGCCCCACCGGGAAGGGGATGCCGGACATCGGCGGGGTCCGCACGGCCGCCACCGCCAACGACACCATCCAATTGGCGACCGTCCCGCCCGCAAAGGGCGACTCGGCCGACATCGGCGTCGCGCACGAGCCCCGCCTGACCATCGTCTTCGAGTCGTCCCGGCGCAAGGGCGACGACGTCGTCTTCACCGCCGAAGCCGAGTACCACGGCGAGAAAGGCGGCTACGAGCTCCACTCGAACGACTTCACCGCCTACCTGTACAAGAAGGACCGCGCCGAGAACGCCGAAAGCTGGGCGGCGCAGCTCGACACCTTCCCCGTGCGCGACGACGGAATGCTCGCGAGCCTCGACGCGGCAGAGCCCAAGCAGGACTTCAGCTTCACGGTGCCCGAGGTGCGCCCCCTCGCCGACGGCACCGGCCTCGACAGCTTCGGCTACATCGAGTACGAAACGCCCGAGAAGCTGTGGGGATACGACGTCAAGCAGCAGGACCCCATCCCCGGGCGCCTCTGCTACCAGGAGGGCGAGGGCTGGCACGACCTGCCGCTGTTCCCCGAGGTCGAGGTGCCCTGCGGCTGACCGCCGCGCCGGCCGAACGGGCGTACCGGGGACCTGATGGGCCCCTGGTCCCGCCCGGGATTTGGGCTCGGCGACCCTGTCCGTCCCGGCGGTCGGCTCAGTACCGTTGGCCGGAACCGGACACGGCGGCCCCGGCCGCCGCACGGCAGACGACCCGCGAGGAGTCGGCGATGCTGGGAAGGCGGCGCTACGACCGCGGCGGCCACGCGATCCCCGCCGGGGCGCCGTGATGCCCGGCGGGCGGCCGCGCCCGGCCCACCAGGCGCCGCCCCGCGCACGGGACGCCACCGCACACCGTGCGGACCGGTCGACGCGCCCCGCGCCCCACTGACCTGCCCGGCCGCCGTGCGGGACGGGCACGGCGGCCGGGCAGCACCACCCCTACTCCGCCAGGCTCTCCTCGAGGGTGCCCACCTCGCCCTTGGGCGGTGCGGCGATGTCGAGCTTCTTGCCCCAGTCCTTGTAGTGGACCGTGCTCGTGGCCTTCTCCCCCTTGGGGCTGAGCACCGAAGCGCTGAGTTCGGTGGGCAGTCCCTTGTCGCTGACGGTGAGCGACCAATCGACCGACTCCAGGCCCTGGTCGGCGAGGTCGGAGTAGGTCTCATCGCCGAGGTCCGACAGCTTCTGCGCCTTGGTCGAGCCCTTGTAGGTGGTGAGGGTCTCGCCGCCCTCCTCGGCGGTCTCGGGCTTGCCTTCGAGGGTGCCGTACTGGACGAGCCGCAGGCTGGAGTCGCCGGTCGCCTCGTCGATGCCACTGATGGTCTCGTCGAGGATGACGGTGAAGATCTCGGCGAACGGGCCCAGCTCCTCCTTCGCCTTGTCGACCTCGGGCTGGGACATGCGCATCCACGGCTTGCCCTCGACCAGCGCCTCGCCCTTGGGCATCTTGGTGTAGATGACGTCGTCGAGCACCACGATGTCGGTGGTGGTCGGCGGCTTCGCCTCGGTGTCGACGACCTGCATCGTCGCCGCCGGCGGGTCGCTCATCCGGAGGTCGAGCACGGTCTCCTTGATGGGGTCGGCCTGATCGGCCTCAGGGCTCAGCTCGATCCCGACCTCGACGGTCAGCGCCTCCTGCATCCGCTCCTGGACGAACGGGGCGAGGTCGGCGGGGGTGTCGGGCAGGCTGGCCTTGTCCATCTTGTCCGCCGGGACGGGCTGGGGGCCCTTCCCGTCCCCCTCGCCCCCGTTCCCGCCGCCGTCACCGCCGGAGCCGGTGCACGCGCTCACTGCGAGCACAGCGGACAACACAGCTGCGGCGGGCATCAGACGTCTCATCAGGGGGCAACCGATCTCTGGTGGCGGGGGCCGACGGGCGCCGGGACGGTAAAAGCGTAGGAAAGGTACCCCGAAATTACCAACGGGTCCGGAAACCTCGTCATCGGGATCCGGTGCCGACGGCGCCCCGCGGCCGAAGAGGCGGCGGCGCCCATGGGCCGTGGGTCCCAGCGGGGTCCCGTTCCGGTCCTGAACATGCCCTGCGGCCTGGTGCGGCACTCCTGCGGCGTGCTATCCCGGACAGTGGAGTTGTCCCGTCGGCGCCGAAATCTCCCTAATCTCCCTTCGGACCCTTTTTCGCGTCCGTCCGCCGCCGGCTCTCCGCTCCGAGGTTCCGGACGGTCCGGGTCCACATCGTGATCCATGGGAAGAGCTGCCACTGTGCGCTGGGTATGGCGTGCCGAATCGGGCGCCGGAAAGGTCGAGTACGCCGCGTTGGTGGTGCTCGTCGCCGTCATCCTCGGTGCACTGATCAGCGCGGGCCTGCCCACCGACGTGAAGCCCGCTGTCGCGAGCGCCACCTGCGGACTGTTCGGCGGCGACGACTGCGAACCCGCGGACCCCGGCTCCGGCGACGGCGACCCCGGCAATGGCGGGCCCGGCGGCGACCCCGAGGAGCCCGAGGAGAGCGGTGGATCCCCCGACGCTCCCGAGCAGGCGGGCACCGATCCCGCTGCCGTCCCCTCCGACCTCGACGAGCAGATCGAGAAGGCCGAGCAGGACCTCGCCGCCGCGGAGAAGGAGGAGAGGGACGCCAAGGGCGAGTACGGCAACCTCGACAAGGAACTGCTGGACCTCCTTGAGGATCTGATCGGCCTCACCGACGCCAAGAAGTGCTTCCTGGACGGCGACGTCCAAGCGTGCCTGTGGACGGCCCTGGAAGCCATCCCGTGGGGCAAGGCCATCAAGTTCGCCCGCAAGATCCCCAAGGCGTACAAGCTCTTCGACAAGTGGCGCAAGGGCTCCAAGGTCCTCGACAAGGCCGCGGACAAGGTCGCCGACCGCAGGAAGAAGCTCGACGACCTGAAGGACAAGAAGAAGAAAGAGCAGGAGAAGAAGGAGCCGACCAGCTGCCCGAGACCGAAGAACAGCTTTGTTCCCGGGACCCCGGTGCTGCTCGGCGACGGGTCTACCCGGCCGATCGAGGACGTCGAGGTCGGCGACGACGTCCTCGCGTTCGACCCGCGGACCGGCACCGAAGGCCCCCGCCCGGTGACCCGCCTGATCGAGGGCACCGGAACGAAGTCCCTGGTCGACATCACCGTCGTCGACGACAGCGGCCGGTCCGGGCGCGTCACGGCCACGGCCGAGCACCCCTTCTGGGTCCCCGAAAGCGCAGAATGGGTCGACGCCGCGGATCTCGGAACCGATACCCGGCTCCGCACCGGGACCGGCGCGTGGACACAGGTCGAGACCGTCCGGCCGCGGACGGAAGGCGACCAGCGTGTCCACAACCTGACAGTCGCCGACCTGCACACCTTCTACGTCGCAGCGGGGCGCACGCCCGTCCTCGTCCACAACAGCAACTCGACGCCGGGCAAGGACGACGAATGCGAACCCGAGAAGCCGAAGGACGGCCTCGAGGACATCGGCGACCCGAAGAAGTTCGACGCGGAGTCGCTGCGGGGACGTTCGTCGGAGGACGTCGCCGACTCCATCCCCGAGGGGTGGACCAGCAAGCCCAGCAAGAAGGGCGGGGGGACGGTATACGTCGACCCGAACAACTTCGGCCGCCAGATCAGGATCATGCCCGGGTACAAGGCGGGCAACCGGCCCGACCCGCTGACGCACGGACCCTACGTCGAGGTGTCCCAGAACGGGAAGACCATCAAGATGCCGCTCGAAGGCAACCCCACGCTCTGAGATTGAACGCGGATGACTGACAGATCACCGGCCGAATGGCTCAAGCAGGAGGTCCTGGAGCACCTGGACGACTTCGGTGTCGTCGGGCTCTACGAGCTCCGCTGGCTCCTGAACGGATCGGACTTCGCGCTCGACCCCGACGAGACCGCCGGCCTCGCACGCCGGGTCGCCCGGGAGGTACTGGCGGAGTCCGGCGCCGCGCTGCACACCGCCGCCTGGCCCGGGTCCGAGGTCACCGGCGAAGAGCTGCCCGCCTCGGTGCTCGACACCGAGAGCGCATGGGGGGAGGGCCCCGGAAGCAGCTTCGTGGCATTGGTCGGCGCCGATGAATGAGGAAGACTCGTCCCTCGACGGCCCTCCCCACCGGTGGGGAGGGCCGAGCGCCGTCTCTCACCAGAGCCAGCCCTGATCCCGTCCCACCACTTGGAGAGTCCCCCGCAATGACGTCGACCGAGGAGCTGACCCCGGCCCCACCGGAGGTCGCCCGCACGAAGAGCGGCTCACTGAACACGCTCTTCACCGCCGCGATCCTGATCAGCGCCTTACTGCTGTTCGCGGTGCAGCCGATGGTCTCGAAGATGCTGCTCCCGCCCTACGGCGGAGCCCCCGCCGTGTGGACGACCTCGGTGCTGTTCTTCCAGATCGTCCTGCTGATCGGCTACACCTACTCGCACTTCGCGCCGCGCCTGTTCGGACGCCAACAGCCCCTCGTCCACCTCGCCCTGGTGCTCATCCCCCTGCTGGTCCTGCCGATCACCCTGCCGACCTGGGCCGCGCCCGACGAGTCGGTCTCCGTGGCGGGCTGGCTCCTGGTCGTCCTGACCGTCATGGTGGGCCTGCCGTTCGTCGTGCTGAGCACCACGGGTCCGCTGGTGCAGGCGTGGTACGCGACCCTCGGCCTGCCCCGCTCGCGCGACCCCTACTTCCTCTACGCCGCCAGCAACATCGGCAGCCTGGTCGCCCTGGTCGGCTACCCGTTCGTCATCGAACCGGTCCTCGGCGTGGAGACCCAGTCCGTGTGGTGGGCGGTCGGGTACGGGGCCTTCGTCGTGCTCGTCGCCTGCTGCGCCGTCCTCGCCTGGCGGCGGATGCGCGCCGGCGCAACCATCGCTGACGGCGCGCCGGAGGAGGAGGGCGCGGCGCCGGCCGACGCCCCGACACCGTCGGCGACCGCACTGACCTGGCGCCGCCGCGGCCGCTGGCTGGCGCTGGCCGCGCTGCCGTCGTCGCTGATGCAGGGCTCCACCTCCTACATGTCCACCGACGTGGCCGCTGTGCCGCTGCTGTGGGTGGTGCCGCTCGCGCTCTACCTCGGCACCTACATCATCGGTTTCGGGCTCCGCAAGCACGGCTGGGTGAACGGGACGGTGGACGCGGCGCTCATCCTGTCCATCCCGGTGCTGCTGCTCGCCGTCCAGCCCGACATCGCCTCGGTGCCGGTGGCGATGGCGCTGTCGATGGTCATGCTCACGGTCGTCGCCCTCGCCTCGCACGGCCTCCTGGCGAAGGACCGGCCGGCACCCGTCCACCTCACCGAGTTCTTCCTCCTCGTCTCGCTCGGCGGTGCGCTCGGCAGCCTCTTCAACGGCGTGATCGCGCCCGTGCTCTTCGACCGGGTGCTGGAGTACCCGCTCGCGCTGATCGCCGTCGCGCTCCTCGCCCTCACCGCAGGAGGTTCCTCCCGCGTCGTGCAGTGGGCGGCGCAGCGCGCGTGGGCGCGGATGATCCCGCTGGTGCTGGCCCTCGGCGCCACAGCGGTGGTCTACCTGCTCGAGATCCGCTGGCCCATGGTGCTGATCGCGCTGCTGTTCGCCGTGACACTGGTCCTGGTGATCCGGCAGGTCGTCGCATTCACGGCCGTCTTCGCCGCGTTCGGTGCTGCCCTGCTGATCGGAACCCAGATCCTCGACAGTGAGACCGCGGTCCTGCACGGCCGGTCGTTCTTCGGCAGCTACTCCGTCAACGAGGACAACGGCAGCCGCTCCCTCTCGCATGGGACCACCACGCACGGTTTTCAGCCGTTGGACCCGGAGAAGAGCAAGGACCCGGTGTCCTACTACGCCAAGAGCGGTCCCGTCGGGGACGTGTTCGAGGCTTACGGCGCCGAAAGCAAGAAGGTCGGGGTCGTGGGACTCGGAACCGGTGTGATCGCCGCGTACGGGCAGCCGGGTCAGGAGTTCGACTTCTTCGAGATCGACCCGGAGATGGTCGAGCTCGCCCAGGACCCGGAGCGGTTCAGCTACCTCGACGACAGCAAGGGCGAGGTCCGGACCATCGTCGGCGACGGGCGCCTGCGCCTGGGCGAGACCGAGGACGGGTCGTACGACGTGATCATCCTTGACGCGTTCACCTCCGACGCGATCCCGGCGCACATGTTGACGCGTGAGGCATACGAGGAGTTCGCCGACAAGCTGGCCCCGGGAGGGGTGATCGCCGTCCACGTCAGCAACCGGGTGCTGGAACTCGCGCCGATGGTCGGCGCGACCTCGGAGGCCGCCGGCCTGCACGGGCTGTACCGGTCCGATGACAACATGGCCGCCGACGGTGGGCCGGTCGACCCGTACGCCTTCGCCTCGCAATGGATCGCGCTCGCTCCGGAAGAGGGCGACCTGGCCAAGCTGAAAGAGCCGGACAGCCCGAACCGCGGGGAGTGGACCCCACTGCCCAGTGGGGGGCCGGTGTGGACCGACTCCTACTCATCGCTCTTCCGCGTCATCAAGTAGATCCGCGCTCGGGCCTGTTCCGGCTGGGCGTCATGCCGTGGGCGGCGGGGCTTTACCGCCGCCCACAGTCGTTCCACCCGGATGATCTGACACGCCTGGCCGCGTCCGCGGTCGTGCCCTTCCGCCGGGCGGCGGGAGGGCACCGAAAGCAGAAGAGGGCCGACCGGGCACTCAGTGCCCGGTCGGCCCTCTCGAAACCGAAGGTGCTCAGTACCAGTGCGTGCTGGCTCCCGCCGGCGAGCCGGTGGGGTTCTGCCAGAACGCCCATGCCTTGCACGGGGTGCCGTAGTTGGGGCGCTCGGCGATGTAGTTCATACCCCATTGGATCTGGATGCTGGGGTCGTCGTAGTAGCCGGGCGGGACATCGTGCCCCGCGCTCGGCAGCAGCTGGGGGATCCCCGCAGCCTGCGACGTGGGGTTGATCGCGGTGTGGTCCCAGCCGCTCTCGCGCTGCCACAGTTGGTCCAGGCAGTCCCATTCCGCACCGGTCCAACCGCGTTCGGCGGCGAGCTTCTGGCCGAGTTTCCGGTTGGCCTCGTTCTTCACACTGCCGGCGGGAACACTACCCATGGTGACGGGGCGCTTGATGGGCGGATCGGTGTCCTCCAGGACCACCCAGCTCTTGCCCTTGCAACTCTCCGCGCCAACGAGGCAGACCGCTTTGCGCGTGTAGTCGTGAAACGCGTTGTCTGGTTGTGTGGCCGCGATGCCTAGAACGAGAACGGTGACGAACACGAATGCTGCGGCTGTCTCGATGATCGCGCTGCCTTGGTCGGCGCGACGTGTTCGCGACACCCGCAGCCGGTGTTTTCTCGCCGGCATCGAGGGCTCCTTCCATTGACGCAAGAATGGGGTTTGACTAGTTGATTGGAACATCCTTGATCGCACTAAAGCCCGGAACTCGCACAGTGACGCTCTTCACCTCCTTGGGAATCAGGAATGATCCCCAGACGACACCATGAGAGCCCGCCTCTATGACGTCGGCAGTGGAAGTTCCATTTGTGTTTGAGCAGAAGCAGTAGAACTTCTCGTCAGTGAGATTGTGGTAGCGGATCTTTTCGTTAGTGTCGAGAACCGCTCCACTCATCGACTTGATCGGCGCATACGTGTATGTGGGACTGGCACTCCACGCGGTCAAGGGATAGCTTTCGGACTCATGCTCATTGCGTACGGTGTACATAAGCGTTGTCAGTTCACCGTCCTTCGCGCGTTTGAGAGAGTTGACCTCCACAGTGGCCTTCGCGTCGTTCTTTCCTGCGTTTGCACTCATCTCACCGGTGAACTCTGCCTTGCCAAGGACGGGCAGCTTGCCAGTTTGGGAAGCAGAACCGTCCGCACTCGCAGATGCGCTCAAGCTGGCCGTGAGCAGTGCGACCAGGGCGAGCATGGCGCTGAGTTTGTGCTTCATTTGGGCTACCAATCTCCTCCGACGGGCGCTACTTCGCGAACCTGACACTGACGCGCCGATTCTTCTGCCGCCCGTCGTCGGTGTCGTTCGAAGCAACCGGGTCGGACGACCCATGGCCTGCCGGCTTGAACTCGATGCCTTTTCGTTTTACCAGTTCCTTGAGCTTTTTGGTGACCTCGGAAGCTCGGTCCTCAGAGAGCGGTTGATTGATGGAGTCGTCTCCGCTGTTGTCCGTATAGCCATCAACTTTGACCGTCTTTGCGCTCGATTCGTCGATTTCCTCGGCAACTTTCTTGAGTGAGGAATCGGCCTTGCTGGTCAGGTCCGACTTGTTCAACTCGAAGAGCACATCCGACGAGAGCATGACGTTGGTCTCGTCATTGTTCTCGTCGCGTGCAGTGCCGTCTTCAAGATCCTCCTCGATCTGGCGGAGATCAAGAACTCGAGGTTTGGCGAGTTTCCCGGACGGGTCTTCCGGAACCTCTCCTCCACTGCTCAGTGGCACGTCGAAGATCGCTGGGCTGGTGGGGATGTCGACACTGAGCTTCTTGACGTTCTTTGGAGGAGCAGGGTAGACAACCCATGTTTCGAGAGATTTGCCGGGTTCGATGTTGTAGTTGTCCCAAAGTTTGCAGTAGCAATCCTTGTTCGAGTAGGACTGCGGAAGGTAGTGCTTCATCCCTTGCGGGTCGATTAGGGAGACCCCGCTAGGAGAGTTGAGTGAGGCACCATCGGTATCGGCCTGTGTGGCGAGTTCACTGAAGATCTCACCGGGCTCATCACCGGTGTTGGTGATCCGGAAGCTCAAGAAGACCATGTCGTCCTGCGTACGCTGAAGCTGCATGATCTCGGTCTTCGCGCTGAACTTGAGGACCGTCTCATCGGTGGAGGCGATGGGCTTCGCCCCGTCCCCGGTCCCGCCGCCGTTGCCCCCGCCGTTGCCGGAGCCTCCGCCGTCATCACCGCCCTCTCCGCCGTCGCCACCACCGACACAGCCGGTGAGCACGGTGGCGAGAGCGACGGCGGGGGCGGCGACCCGGACGCCCAGCGAAGCTCTGCGCCAGAACGCTGGGCTACCTTTGCGCTGTTCAACCATGGGATTGCGGTCCTCTTAGATCGGGGAGACTCGGGGCGACCTGACCGAATTCGATGCGAAGCCGACACAGACCCGGGCTAGTTTACAGAGACGTGCACGTGGTCATAGTGGTTCTGGGTCGGGCTCCCGCGGTCCTCCATGGAGCGCCACCCCTCGCTCGCCCTTTGCGGGCTCCAGATCTTCTGCGCCCAGATGATGTACATGATGCCCAGTTTGTCGGCATTCTGCTGGATCCAGGCGGCGGTGGCGTCGCCGAGCGCCTTGTCGGCTCCGGTGGCCATGCCGCTACTGACCATGTAGTCGCATGCGCGGCCCTTCGGGTGCTCGCCGCCGCCGGCGATGCCGCCGTTGGACCGGTAACAGCCGGGACCTTTCGCGATAAGCGGCGGGAACTTCTTCAGAATGGCCTTGTGCGTGGCGCACATCAGCGGCGTGAGGTTGCCGCCGCCAGCGGGCGCGTCGCACGGTCCCATGCTTCCACCGGCAAGGTTCGACACATCACCGGTGACTCCTCCGGTCGGGTCGAAGAGGTACTTGCCCTCCTTGTCGACCAGCTTGACCCGGATCACCGAGCGTGCGTCGGCGACGTTGTAGATCCACTTCCCGGCACAGAACGGCCGGACCTCTTCCGAGAAAGGGCTGACCTTGCGGAGCGAGCAGTTCGGCGCATCGACGCGGGCGACCGCGGCGGCCTCGCCGGAGAAGGTCTCGATCTTCTTTTCCTTCTCGGTGCCGTCGCAGGTGGTGTCGCCCCAATTGCGGCTCCGGTCGTCCTTGAGCTCCCGCTGGCATTGGGCGCCGCGTACGACGACCCGGATGTGGTTCCCGGAGAAGCCGTACATGTTGTCGCTGACACGAACGTCGGTGACGACGCCGCGGTTCTTCCTTGCATAGCGGTCGGCCGCGGCCTCGCCGGAACTCTCGTTCCAACTGGAGAAATGGATGGCGTCGCCGCCGGCGAGCGCATAGGCCATGCGGTCCTGCGTGTTTCCCGCGGCGGCGAGTGCCGCGGCGTCGGCGGCGGTTTGCGCCTGGGAACGCAAGTCATTGGCGTTGCCCAGTCGAACGAACAGGGACATTACCGCAAGGAGGGAAAACATCAAGCCGATGACGAGGAACAGGGTTGCCTGTCCCTCGTCATCGGCTGCATTCCCCCGGGAGGGAAAGTTCATGAGGCGTATCCGTATCTCTGACCTGGTATCAAACCGGAGTCGGTATGACCCGGTAAGCCGGGTCGAGGCTGGGTCGCCGTTACCGTGCCGGCCTAGATCAACCCGCCTTGCAGTTGGCCGCCATGAGGCAGTCGACCTTCTTGGTGACGGCGGTCTGAATGTCCTTGGTGACACCACTGGCGATGAGGCCGGCGAGGATCGCGGCGGCGAGGACCACCAGGGCGGCGTATTCGACGATGCCCGCACCGGCGTCACGCGTGCCGCGGGAAAGGCGGTCGCGGGTCTTCATGATGAAGCCGGTGTTCTGGTCCTCGGTGGAAACGGTGACGTTCGCCATTTTCGCTGCTCCTGTATTTCTGGGGGTTTTCCCTACCCGGTGTCTTCCGATAGCCATAAATCTACGGTCTGACGGGAGGAGGCAACAGAGCCTGGGGACTCATTCGGGCGAGGGACCTGGGACCCATGCGGGGTGGGACCGCTCGGCACCGGAATAGACGGCATCGGGCTACCCCACCTGTGACCTGGAGACACCGTTCCAACTGGCGATCGCGGCCGCCCTGCTGGAGACGTTGAGCTTGGCGTAAATGTGGCTCACATGATTCTTGACCGTCTTCTCGGCCAGAAAGAGCTCCTTGGCGATTTCGGCATTGGAGAGGCCCTGGGCGATGAGTGCGAGGATCTCGCATTCCCGCTGGGAGAGCCCGAGTCGCGCCGAGTGGTCCTGTGCGGCCCCTTCCGAAACGGGGTCGCTCGCGGTGGCGGGGTCGCGCAGCGCGGACAGCATCGCCGAGACGGCGACCGGCGAGAGGGGGTTCCCGCGGCCGGCGACGACCTCAAGGATGGCCTTGCTGAGCTCGTCGGCGGTGAACGCGCCGTGCACGAGGTATCCCGACGCGCCGTTGCGCAGGGCCGCCTGGATGATCTCCGGCTCCTCCGTATGGGTGAGCATGAGCACCGGCGCGGTCTTGACCAGCTCCTCGACCGCGCTCACGCCGTCGAGCAGCGGCATCCGGACGTCGAGCAGGGTGACGTCGGGCCGGAGCTCGACTACCTTCTCGATGGCCTCTCGGCCGTTGCCGGCTTCGCCCACAACGGTGACGGTCCCGGTCGCTTCGAGCAGCGAGACCAGTCCGGCGCGGACGAGGATGTTGTCGTCGACGGCAAGGGCGCGAATGGGGTCGGAATTCATGGGGCCTCAGCAACTTGTCTCGTGGGGGAATCAGCGGGGTTGTCCTGCGGAGAGCACAGAGGAAGGCGCACGGTGACCTCGGTGCCCGCACCGGGGCTGCTCGTGACGTCGAGCTCGCCTGAGGCGTGCCGGGCGCGTTCGCGCATCCCGACCAGTCCGTAGTGTCCGGTGGGGGTATCGCCAGGGTCGAATCCGTCGCCGTCGTCCTTGATGCGGAGGTACACGTGGGAGTCGGCGGTGTCGAGGCTCACGCGGACCGAGGCGGCACCCGCGTGGCGGTCGACGTTGGTCAGCGCCTCGCGCAGGACGGAGACGATCTCGTGCCGGGCGATGGCGAGCAACGGAGTTGGCTCGCTGGTCAATTCGAGTTCGAGTGTCACGCTGCTCTCGGCCGCCCACTCGTCGCAGGCGTTCCGCACGAGGTCGGCGATGGGGCGCCCGGAGGCCTCGCTGCGGAGCTCGCCGATGAGGTCGCGAGCCTCCTTGGCCGCGACCTCGGCCGCCTGGGCGACCTGGTGGGCGGTCGTCGCCGCGCGTTCGGGGTCGCGCTCGATCCACAAGGGGAGGGCCTGCGCCGCCATTGCGGCGCCGCGAAGGGTCTTGGCGACGGAGTCGTGCATGTCGCGCGCGAGCCGGGTGCGCTCCTCGGCCGCGGCGGCGATGAGCTCGGCGGATTGGCGTGCCTCCTGCTCCGATGCCAGCTGGTCGAAGAAGGTGCGCAGCCGGAGACCCACGAAGCCGGCGATGGCGTACAGGGCCGGATGCATGATCAGGACCTGGAAGGTCGCGGATCGCATGGCGAAGTCGTCCAGCGCGATCTGCGAGAGGAGCGCGGCGTAGTAGCAGCACACTTGCAGGACCGCCATCAGCGCGACCCCCACGCGGCCGAACAGCACGCCGGTCAGTGTCGAGGTGAGGACGGTCGCCATGAAGAACGGGCCCGTGGGCCCGTCGAGCGCGAGGACGATGGCGGCGACCAGGGCGTCGGCGCCGATCAGCGAAGGGCGCCGTTGCAGGTGCGGTGCGAGGCGTTCCCAGTACCGGATCAGCAGCCAGGTGAGGAACGCGAAGGCGCACACCGTGATGAACACGCTCACCGTGAGGCGGTCGCGCGGCAGCAGCAGCAGGGCGATCGCGGTGAGGAGCAGCCGAACCTGGAGCAGCAGGCGCACGGTCGCGGTCAGTTGAGCCGCTGCGGCGGTCGTCATCGTTTTCGGCACCTCCTGTTCGTGGTTCGTGATCACGAGGACTCTCACATTCCGCCCGTGATGGTGCTCCAGTCGATGTCGAGACCGAAGAACATGGATCCCCCGAGGAGCAGCATCAGCCCGGGGAGGAGCGTGGCGGTGGACACCAGGGTGACCCGGGGGTTGATCTTCTGCGCGAGCCGGCGCATGTACTGGGCGTCGTCGCGGCGCATGTCGAGACTGATCTCCATGAGTGCTTGAGACAACGGCGCACCGAGCTCCTCGGCCTGCTGGATCGCCGTGACGAACTTCCCCAGGGAGTCGTTGCGGTTGCGGACCCGGAGCTGCTCGAAGGCTTCTTTGCGGGGGGTCCCTAGGTCCATCTGCTGGAGCACGAGCCGGAACTCCTCGGCGAGCACGCCGGGCATCGATGCCGAGACACGCTCGATGGCCTGCCGGAACGACAGGCCGGCGCCGACGGTGACCGCCAGGACGTCGAGGAAGTCCGGAAGCTGCCGCTGGATCTGGTCCATGCGCTTCTGCCGGCGGCTGTAGAGGTCGAGATCGGTGAGCACCGCGCCAAGGAGCATGATGATGCCGAAGAACGTCTGCCCGCTGAGCACGAACAGCAGCATGAGTCCGCCGTAGAGGACGATCTCACCGGCCTTGCGCTGGGCGTAGCGTTCGGCGGTGAGTCCTTCGGGGCGGCCGGCGGTGTCGATCCTGCCGCGGATCTTGCGCATCATGCCGTCGCCGAGCAGCTTGACCGTCGTTCCCCTGAACGGCAGGCCGATGAGCTCGGTCACGCGGTGCAGGATGAAGATCTCTTCGGGCTTCTTCTTCGTGGTGGTCTCCAGCTCGGCGGAGACCTGGTTGTCCGCCGTCAGGAGGTGGAAGCCCCACACGGCGATGAGCACGATCAGTGTGCAGGCGACCCCGAGGAGCAGGATCTGCGGCAGTTCGAGGTTGACGTTCGGCATGGCTGGCCCCTAGTGCTCGATCGTGGTGACGCGTCGGACCAGCACCACGCCGGCCAGCATCATGGCGCAGGAGATGGCGAGGACGATCTGTCCGCCGAACGAGCCGGTCATGGTGCGGATGACCCCCGGGTTGATCAGGTTCACCAGGAACAGTGAGCCGACGCTCATGAAGGTGAGCGCCCAGGCGGTCGATGTGCTCTCGCTCATGATGGTCTTCACCTCGCGGTGGGTCTCCTTGCGCTCTTCGAGCGTGCCCGAGATGTTGCGCAGCGAAGTGACCAGGGCACCACCGGACCGTGACGCCACCAGCAGGGTGCTGACCAGGACGCCGATCTCGCGTGAGGGCATCCGGTCGCGCAGTTCCGCCATTGCGGAGTCGAACGACTGGCCGACCTTGAGCGACTGCGCCACCCGGCGGAGCTCTGCTCCGGCGGGCTCGTCCAGCTCTTCGGAAGCCATGTCGACGGCGGTGGGCAGCGCCAGCCCGGCGGACGTGGCGTTCGACAGCACCCGGGCTACCTCGGGCAGTTGCGCGATGAACTCCTCCTTGCGGCGCTCCTCCTGCCGCTTCAGGTAGGCGAGGAAGATGTAGCCCACAAGGACGATCGAGAGGACCCCGAAGATCGGTGCGAGCGTCCTCCAGACGAAGATGACGCTGAATACCGACACGACCGACATGAGAAGGAGGAAGGTGGAGACCTTGATCCGGACGCCTGCCCGGATGATGCGCTTCTCGATCTTGCGCCCGATCTCGGTCTTCTTGAGGTAGAGGTCGAGGCGCGCCATCGGTGAGGCGGACCGGCGCTCGACTTCGAGCATGGCGCTGCGCGAGGCGAGGGCCCGGTTCTGCTGGGATCCGGCGGCGACCTCGCGTACCGCCAGCACCACGAGGACGAGGGTGACGGCGGTGGCCAGCAGGATGATCTGGGGGTAGTTCACGGGGTGGCTCCGTGGCGGACGAGGCGGGGACGGGGGAGGAGGCGCGACGGAGGGGTCATGCGTCCACACCCCGAACGAAGGTGGTGTCGTCGTCGTCGATGACGCCGAAGACGGAGGGGACGGTCTCACCGGCGTTGAAGATCCGCTCGGCGACGTGCCGCGGCAGCGGATTGTGCACGAATGTGCCGGCGGACTTGCGTTCGGCGGTGAGCGGACTGGACTTGAAGTCCATGACGCTCTGCAACCGGAATTCCTCGCGCCGGGTCGAGGCCACGACCGCGACCTCGCCGACACGGCGGACGCCGTCGGCCGCGCGGTCGAGGTGCACGATGACGTCGACGGCGTTGTTGATCTGGTCGCGGATCGCCTCGAAGGGGATCTTGACCTCGCTCATCGACGCGAGGGTCTGCAAGCGGTAGATCGCGTCGTCGGCCGAGTTGGCGTGCACGGTGACCAGTGAGCCGTCGTGGCCGGTGTTCATGGCCTGCAACATGTCGAGGGTCTCGCCGCCGCGGACCTCACCGACGATGATGCGGTCGGGGCGCATACGCAGGGAGTTGCGCACGAGGTCGCGGATGGTGATGGCGCCGGCGCCCTCGATGTTCGGCGGCCGGGACTCCAACCGGATGACGTGCTCCTGCTGGAGTTGGAGCTCGGCGGAGTCCTCGATGGTGACGATGCGCTCGTAGCCCGGAACGAACGCGGACAGTGCGTTGAGGAACGTGGTCTTACCGGTACCGGTACCGCCCGCGACGATGCAGTTGAAGCGCGCGCGCACCAGTGAAGCCAGCAGGATGCCGGTGGCGGTGTCGAGGCTGCCCATGGACACGAGCTTCTCGATGCTGAACGGCTTGGGGAAGCGCCGGATCGTGAGGATGGGGCCCTGGAGCGACAGCGGCGGGATGATGACGTTGACGCGTTCGCCGGTGGGGAGGCGGGCGTCGACCATGGGGCTCGACTCGTCGACGCGGCGGTTCACCTGCGAGACGATGCGGTCGATGGTCTGCATCAACTGCTCTTCGTTGGCGAACGTGGTCTCGATGCGCTGGACCCGGCCGCGGCGTTCGATGAAGACGTCGTCGGGGCCGTTGACCATGATCTCTGTGACGTTCTCGTCGGCGAGCAGCGGCTCCAGCACGCCGAGGCCCAGCGCCTCGTCGACGACACGGCGGATGAGGTTGCCGCGCTCCTTGTCGGAGAGCACGGGGCCCTCGCGCGACAGGATGTGCCCGACGACCTTCTCCAGCCGGATCCGGCGCTGGGTCAGGCTGAGGAGGGCCAGGTCGTCGAGGTTGATCTCGTCGAGAAGCCGCTGCCGCCAGTGCGCGATGCTGCCCCGGTCGGCCTGGACCTCGACCTGGCGGTCTTCGGCGAGACGGTTCTTGAGTCCCATGACGTCCTTTGTGTCACTACTGGGCGGAAAGGTGCGGTGAGGAGCGTTCGGCTACAGCACCGGCATCTCCACCCTGCGGGTCAGTGTGATGTCGAAGGGCGCGCTCTGCCACATGATGGGGGTGTCGACGCTCACCTGCGTGTAGACGCCGTTGCCGGTGTATCCGCTGCGGACCTCGGCGTGGTCGAGCCAGCTCGGCAGGGACGCCCGCGCGGTCGCCTGGGCCGAACCGAGCCCCTGCGGGCCGGCGACCCGGGCACCGGCGCGCGCCGCGGCCTCGATGCGCTCGATGGCGGTGAACGAGAAGTACACCTCCATCGCCAGGACGATCGCGGCGAGCAGGAACGGGAAGAACGCGGCGAACTCGATGATCTGCGCGCCGCGGTCGCCGCGCCGGGCGGCGCGGTGGATTCGGGTGATCATGAGGCCCCCTCGTTCGGAGCGGCTCCGCAGGGCGTGCGTGGGCGGCTCATGGGATGGGCTCGACGGTGTCCTCGAGGACGACCTTGGTCTCGGCGCCGATGTCCCAGCTGCTGTTGAAGCCGGGCAGCACGATCGGGATCTTGATCTCGACCTGGATGTAGGTGTTGAGGTTGCGATCCTCGGAGTCGATGCTGAACGCGTCGTCGTGGTTCCACGGGGCGGAGATGCGCTTCTTCGCCCGCTCCTCGATCTTCTCGGCGTCGTAGGGGGTCACCGCGGCCTGGCGGGCGCCCTCCGCCGCGGCGTGGCTGGCGTACATGGAGGTCAGGCCGATCATGATGACCTGCCACACGAGGAGCGCGAAGAAGAGGATGAACGGCGTCAACGCCGCCAGTTCGACCAGGGCGACCCCGTGGTCGTCCCGGCGCCGTTTCAGCCGTCCGGTCATGGCGCGGGCTCCGGCTTCTTCTTCGCGGCCTTGCCGCCGTTCTCTTGCGCCTTGGGGTCGATGAACAGCCCGAGTTCGTCGGCCACCTGGCGGAACGCCTTGCGGAACGCGTCGTCGGTGAGTTTCAGGGGGTCGCCGGTGTTGCCGGCCTCCTCCAGCGCGCGGAAGTTCGCGGGCAGCGAGTGCTTGAGCATGCCGGTGCCCAGGAGCTTGCGGGCGAAGTCGGGCTGGATCTCGTTCTTGCGGCTGTGCCGGGTGAGGAGACCCATGACCTCCTTCTTGTTGCGCACCTGGAGGCGGTCCCACATGTGGATGAGGCGCTGGCCGCCGCGGATCGACGGGAGGTCCGGGGTGAGGAGGACCAGTGCGGTGTCGGCGAGTTCGACCGCCATGGCGCTGGCCTCGGTCATGGCCGAGCCGCAGTCGACGATGACGACCTCGTAGCGGGAGCGCAGCGCGCCGAGGACCTGGCGCGCGGCCCGCGCCGTGACGTCCTCGCCGCGTTCGCCCTCGCTCGGGGCGAGCAGGACGTGGGGGCCGTCGGGGTGGACGTAGAGGGTGTCGGCGAGCATCGCCGCGCTGATGTCGTCGGCGGCCTCGACGAGGTCGGCGATGCTGCGCCGATGGCTCAGGTCGAGGTAGCTGGGGATGTCGCCGGTCTGGAGGTCGAGGTCGACCAGGCAGACGACGCGGCCGGCCTTCGCGGAGAGCATGGCGAGTTGCACGGCCGTCGTGGTGGTGCCCACCCCGCCCTTGCCCCCGGTGATGGCGAGGATGGAGCCGCGCCCGCCCGACACCGGGACGTCGAGCGAGGCGGCCTCCAGGTGCCGCCGGAGGGTGCGCGACCAGTCGGCGGCCGTGGTGATGCGGGCGTCGAGTTCCTCGAGCGTGGCGTTCGTGGACAGGACGCCGCGGGCGCCGGCCTCCATGGCCTGGGTGAAGGTCTCGGACTGGATGTCGTCGACGATCAGGATGACGGCGAGCTGGGGGTGGGTGCGGGACAGCTCGCGGATGAGGTCGAGCACCGGCAGCGGGCCGAGTTCGTTGTGGATCAGGACGACGTCGAGGTTGGGCAGCTTGGAGACGGTCTCGATGATCTCGCGCGAGGAGCGGTGCACGCTGACGAGGTCGGTCTCCTGCAACTCGTCGAACCGGGTGGTGAGGGTCGACTCCAGTTCGGCGTTGGGGGCGCCGAGCATCACCTGGTAGGTCACTGGCCACCGCCCGGGGCCTGCTGCCTGTCCTTCTTCGCGAGGTCCTGGATGTCCTTGTTGCAGAACTGGATGGCGCCGGGGTCGCCGGAGCCTTCGGGGCTCACCAGGCCCAGCCGCACGGTCTCGGAGAACGCCTCGACCTGGGTGAGGAGGAGGGTCTGGTCGGAGTCGAGCCGGAAGGTGACCGGGACGCTGCCCGCTGATGCGCCTTCGGCGTCCTGCGAGGAGCGGACCACGCCGACCTCCAGGACCTGGACGTCGGTCAGGGCGCGCAGTGCGCACTGCTTGGCGGCACCGGCCTCCTGGTCGCCGCCCATGGTGGCGTAGACGTCGACCCGGGACCCGGGGCTGACCTTGCCGGCGACGCCGGTCTCGGCATCGACCATGACCGCGACCTCGCGCTCACCGGCTTCGAGCTTGGGCGCCGCGATGACCATGCCCTTTTGCAGGTAGGAGCCCTTGGGAAGCTTCGTGGACGAGACGGGGACGCTGCCCGGCTGCTTCAGGGCGTCGTCGAGGTCGCCGAGGAAGTTGTTGGAGTAGAACTTGGCGGGGACCTGCGTCTTCTCGACCATGTCGTCGGTGACCGGCTGGTAGGCCGGGACCTCCTGAGTGAGCCTCAGGACGGTCTTGTACGTGCCCAACTCCCGATTCAGGGTGTTCACGTAGCTCACCACGGTGAAGAACACCGCGATGGCGCCGATGCCGGCGACGATCATGAGCAGGATGCCACGTCGCTGACGGGGGTTCATGAGCTTCCGTTCCTTGTCGGGGGGCTGGCGAGGGGACCGGGGGAGCCGTCCTCACCGGGGCGGTTGGTGATGCCGCCCGTGCCCGGGGGCAGGAGCGGTCTGCGGATAGGACGCGGGACCAGGGGGGGCGGGTTCCGCGTGAGGCGATGGTTGCTGAGGGGGTTGCTGCGGGGGTGCGGCGCCGGGTGGGGGTCCGGCCGCGCTCGGGCGGGCCGCGCCGGGGTCGTTGCCGACCCAGGCGGGGCGGACGTGCTCACCGGTGTTGCGTGCGGGCGGCGGGGGGACGTCGGCGCCGCGTGTCGGGGGCCTGCCGACCGGCGGGTGGTTGGCGGCCCGGCAGAAGGGGCAGTGGAGTCCGGCGACGGGTTCGCGGCACCAGACGCAGGCGGTGGGGCGGATCGCGCGGACGGTCTGGGTGAGCGCCTGCGGGTGGGCGCTGAACGCGACGAACTCGATGTACTTCTTGCTGCCCCAGTACTTGGCGCCGAGCGGCTGCTCGGGCAGGGCGCTGATCGACACCGGGCGCACCGCGGGGGTGAACTGGTTGTTGAAGGCGTCGATGTCGTGGCCCTCGGGGCGGGCGATGAGCATCTGGATCGGTTCGACCGGCCGCGCGGAGATGTTGGCCGCGGCGCTGCCCTTGCGGACCCGGCCGACCCGCTTGGTGGGGGCGCTGAACGCGAGGAAGGTGCTCCCGGGGGCGTAGGACCCCAGGTGCTGGCGGACCGAGATGGGGATGGTCGCGAGGTTCGTGACGCTCTTCAGCCACCCGCCGGCGAGCATGTGCTCGGGCAGCACCGCCGGCAGCGCCGCGACCAGCCCCGACGGGAGGTAGGGGGCCAGATAGGCGAGCTGGTCGGCGGCGAGCGACATGGCGAGCGGTGAGAAGTCCATGGCGACGGCGGCGACGCTGTCGCTCTGGAGCGCGCCGCGGGCGAACCTGATGGCGCGGACGGCGCGCTCGGAGTGCCAGCTGGGGTACAGCGCGACGACCTTGCGCCCGGCGTCGACGTGGTAGCGCGCGAACTCGAGGAAGGCCTCGCCTTGTGCGGCGAGGTCTTCTCCTTCGAGTGGGAAGCGCTGCGCCTGGGCCTCGCCGAGTTGTCCCGTACTCGGGACGTCTGCGAGCAGCGCGACGACGCTCACGGAACGTGGGCGGGCTTTGGGCACTGGGCGAGCTCCTCCGGGGGTAGGCGCTTCGACGCGTCGGATGTCTGGATCACCTGCGAAGGGGCACTACGCGGCGTGTTGCAGGCGTATCGTAACCATTCACCGGGAACGTGGATATGCCTGAAGCAGTCCTGTGGACAACCGTGACACTGACTTCCACGCTGTGTCACCAAGTCGTCGTTAATTGGAGCCGTATTCAGTCCTAAATGTTACCGAATGCGCTAATCCTGGCCGAATGCGGACAGTCGGCCGGGGTGCGTCGGAGCAGTTCGGACTTGCGGATCGTAGCTCGTTCGGATAACAACGGCGGCCCGTTTTCGGGGGGCGAGCGGGTGCCGACGGCCGGGGGCACCGCGAGGTCACGCACGGTCATTCCGGCTCGTTCTCATTCTCTGGACGGCATTCGGCATCGGCCGCGGCCGCGGGTGCCGGGTCGGGTTCGGAGCTGGGGTCGGGGGCGTCGTTGCCGCCGCCGTCCTGGTGGGCGGCGCACTCGCCGAAGTCCAGCCACACGCGCGGGCCCATGTCGTCGGGTGCGCCCAGGAACTCCGCCTTGGACGCGGCCCGCTTCTCGTCGCCCCACGCAGCGGGCAGGACGGAGCCGGCGCCCAGCATGCTGAGGCCGAACGGGGTGGAGCCGGTGGAGCGCTCGGTCTCGTAGAGGACCCGGCCGATCCTGCCGCGCTCGTAGAACTGCTGCTTGACGCGGTCCTGGACGGCGCCGTCGTCGCCGGACACGGCGGGGACGCCGAACTCCGAGTCGCGGTGCTTGCCCCCGCCGCCGCTCCGCAGCCAGTCCTCCACGTCGTCGCGGTTGCCGTCGTCGACGGCGAGCGCCGCGCTGCGGGTCTCGTACAGCCCGTTCTTGCCGCCCGCGCCGGAGGGCGGCGGGCTGGGTGCGGGTTCGCCGGCGGCCTCGGTGTCGAGGCCGGCGCCGTCGGGCGTGGCGATCGTCTCGGCGACCCGCACCGAGGTCAGGCGCCCCTTGTCGTCGCGGACCAGGCGGAGTGCGACGTCCTTGCGCTCCTTGGCCCCCAGGGAGAACAGGCCGACGTTGTGCTTGCCCTTGGCGGTGAAGGAGTAGGTGCGCGCCGTCGTCGGGTGGTCGGGGTCGGTCGCGTCGACCTCCTCCAGGGTCGCCCCGCTGAGGCGGCCCTTGCCGCCGAGGAGGCCGAGGTCGAGGGTGCCGCTCTTCGCCTTGGCGCCGAACCCGAGGGATCCGGGCACGGATTCGGCGGTGATCTGCGGGTCGCCGACCTTCTTCGCGAGGTCCTTCAGGTCGGCGGGCTCCTTGGGGCATGCCTGCGGGGTCTCGGCGCTGCCGTCGTCGCACGCCTGCTGCTTCAGGTAGTCGGCCGCGGCGTGCTGGACGCGGTCGGCCTCCTTTGCCGCGCCCGGCCCCCTGAACGCGAACGCGTCGCCGGCCCGCCACGGCGGGTCGCCGGGCAGTTTGCCGCCGAGCGCCGCGTCGCCGCTGGTGACGGCGCGGTCCGCGCCCTTGCCCTTGGCGCCGAACCCGTCGTCGGACATCGCGGTGAGGCGGACGGTGCCGTCGGGCAGTTCCTGGCGGAGGAACGCGAGGTCGCCGCCGAGCGCCACGACGGCCGCCGACGTGGCGGTGCGGGACCAGCCCGCGTCGTACAGGACGGGGCAGAGATCGGGCCGGAGTTCGGCGTCGGCCGCCGAGGCGCCGTCGCCGGTGCAGGAGGAGGGCGGCGCCGCGGCGGCGTTCGAGCGTGCTTCGGCGGCGCCGCCCGTGCAGCCGCCGTTGTCGGACTCGGACGGGTTCAGCAGTCCGCACACTGCGCGGTCGACGGACGCGGTGGCGTTGGGCGGCAGGAAGAGGTAGCCGGCGACGGCGGCGACGGCGACGGCGAGGGTGATCCCCATCGTGTACTCGATGTGGATGCGGCCGGGGTCGGCCGCCGGCGGGCGGGCGCGGTAGGGAGGGCGAGGGGGTGCCAACTCGGTCCTCTCGGAGGGTAAGGGTGTGCGGGTCCGGTGCGGTGGCGGTCCGTCGTCAGTCGAACGCGGTCATGACCAGGGCGACGGCCGCCGCCGCGTCGAAGTCGGGATCGTCGGCGGGGGGTTCGATCCGGACGTCGAAGGCGAGCTGCTTCTTCGGGTCGGCGATCTTCAGCAGGTACTCGGTGCGCTTGTCGGGGTGGGTCCGGTGCAGCAGCGCGATGGTCTGGCGGCCGTGGGGGTGCTGGGAGGCCCCCGCGGCGACCATGTCCTCGTAGTCGGCTTCGAGGGCGAACCCGTCCTCGAAGCGGACGACGCCGGCGGTGATGGCGGCGGGCCCGTCGTAGGTGCACTGGTGGACGATGATGCGGTGCGCCGTCCGGGTCGAGGCGCCCTCCACGACCGCGCGTTCGCCGCCGATGTCGGGGCGCCAGCCGAGGGCGCAGGTCTCGTCGGAGGCGAGGTCGACGACCGGTAGGCCGCCGCTGGGGGCCGGGCCCGACTTGGTGGCGGCCAGCCAGGTGGTGGGCAGGTCGCCGCGCGGGCCCACCTTGGGCGCCGGCGCGGGGTCGGCGCCGGTGCACCCGGAGAGCAGCAGCACCGATGCGGAGAGTGCCGCGAACGCGCATAGGGGTCGGGCGGTGCCCTGGCGTTCGGTCATGGCCGGCATCCTCGCGGCTCGTGTCTGGATGTTTCTGGTTTCATTTGGTTTTCGGTGATATTAGGAGGCTTTTGCGGCCGGTGCAAGGGCCCAGGCGCCCGGTTCCGCCTACGGCGCGGGCCGGGAGTGCGCTGAGTCACCCTATGTGCGTGCGCCGCGTTCGGGTATGCCCGGCCGTCCCCGGTTTTCCCGTGCACCACCGCCCGCGGCGGCCGCCGCGGCTCAGTCCAGGGCCGACACCGCGAGGCCGACGGCGTCCTTCGCGCCGAAACCGGAGCCGGGGCTCTCGATCTCCAGGTCGAAGCTTGCCAGCTGGTCGGGGTCGGGGACCATCACGATGTACTCGGTGCGCTTGTTGGGGAACACCTGGCGGAGCAGGGCGACGGTCTGGTCGCCTTCAACGTGCTCGGAGGCTCCCGCGGCGATGAGGTCGGCGTAGGTCCGCGAGAGGGCGTCGCCGTCCTTGTAGCGCACCAGCCCGGCCGAGACCGGTGCCGCGCCGCTGAAACTGCACTTGTGCACCCGCGAGCCGTCGTCCTGCTCGTCGTTGAGGACTTCGGTCAGCTCCGCCTTCTCCGAGCCGATCGCCGGCTTCCAGGGGATGGCGCACTTCTGCTCGGCGGTGAGGTCGACGATCGGCGAGCCGCCGCCCGAGGACGCGGGCGGCCGCTGCTCGGCCGCCGCGGTCACCCAGTCGTCGGGGATCCGGCCGCGGGGCGTGCCGTCGGGTTCGACGGCGTCCTCGCCGCCCCCGGTGCAGCCCGTGGCGAGGAGCGCGAGCGCGGCGGCGAGGAGGATCGGTCGAAAGGTGCCCGGGTGGGAGGTCATGTCAGCCCCTGAGGATGGACGTCCGGTTCCATTTTGTTTTACGTGATATTACGCCTGATTGATTGGCATTGCAGGGGCCTGTGGTCCCGGGGTCGGTCCCGCAACGGCGGCAGCGCCGCAACCCCGGACCGGGGCGCGGCGCTGCCGGAGGTCCTGCCGGAGGTGCTCAGCGGGGGTCGGACGCCTCCTCGCCGACGGGCCCGGGCGCGCGCTGGGGCGGGACGGAGCCGCTGCGGGCGGCCGCGTCCGCCGCGTCCGGGTAGTCCTTGTCGAGTGTCGGCGCCGCGGCGAAGACCGACGGGCCCTCCGCGTACCGCCCGCCGCCGATCATGTTGAAGCAGATGTTCAGCACGATCGCGACGACGGCCGCACCGACGATCCCCGAGTGCAGGATGAGCGCCAGCCAGTCGGGGAAGCCCTCGTAGAACGTCGGGACCGCGAGCGGGATGATGCCGAAGCCCAGCGACGAGGCGACCAGGATCAGGTTGAGGTTGTCGTCGAAGTCGACCTTGCCGAGCGTGCGGATGCCGCTGGCGGCGACCGTGCCGAACAGCACGAGGCCGGCGCCGCCCAGGACCGGCATCGGGATCGCGGCGACCACCCGGCCGAGGACCGGGAACAGCCCGAGGACGATCAGCATGCCCGCGCCGGTCGCGACGACGAAGCGGCTGCGGACCCGGGTGAGCGCGATCAGGCCGATGTTCTGCGCGAACGAGCTGCCGGGGGTCGAGTTGAAGATCGGCCCGATGATGGACGCGCTCACGTCGGCGCGCAGCCCGGCGGCGATCCGCCGGCTGTCGACCTTCGACCCCACGATCTCGCCGACGGCGATGATGTGCGACGCGCCCTCGGTCAGCACGACGAGCATGATCACGCACATCGTGACGATCGGCGCCCATTCGAACTGCGGCATGCCGAAGTGGAACGGGGACCCGAGCGAGACGATCGCCCCCTCGCCGACCTGGCTGAAGTCGGCCTTGCCGAACGGGATCGCGACGAGTGTGCCCGCGACCAGCCCCAGCAGGATGGAGATCCGGCTGAACATGCCCGGCAGCGCGCGGGAGAACAGCAGCACCAGCGCGAGGGTCGTGCCGGCGAGCGCGAGGTCGCCCAGGGCGGGGACCTGGTCCGCGGCGCCGTCGACCACCCAGCCCGCCGCAACGGGCATCAGCGACAGCCCGATCACGGTGATCAGGCTGCCGGTGACCACCGGCGGGAAGAAGCGGATGAGCTGCCCGAAGAACGGTGTGAGCAGGAGGGCGAACACGCCGCCCACCAGCGACGCGCCCAGGACGACGGGGATGCCCTGGTCGGCCGCCACCGCGGTCATGGCGCTCACCGGGATGAACGACGCCCCGATGACGATGGGCATCTGCGCGCCCACGCGCCAGACTCCGAGGGTCTGGAGGACCGTCGCGATCCCGGCGACCAGCAGCGCGCCGCTGACGAGCACGCCGAGGTCGGTCGCGTCGAGTCCGGCGGCCGCGCCGATGACCAGCGCGGGGGCGACGGCGCCCGCGTACATGGTGAGGATGTGCTGGAGGCCGTAGACGAGCAGCAGCCGGGTGGGCAGCCGCTCGTCCTCGGGCCGGGGTTCGGGTGTCGTGGCGTCTGTTGTGGCTGAGGCGCTCGTGTCGGTGCCGTTCTTGCGCAGTCTCATGACCAGTTTCCAGCCTCGTTGGGTGCTCGCTCGGCGGTTCGGGGGTACCGCGCCCGGCGGTGCCGGGTACGGCGGCGGCCCCGGGCGCCGCCGGGGGCGGCCGGGGCATTGGGGGCCGCGCCGGCGCGGGGCCGGCGCCGGTGCGGCCCCCTGAGGGGGGTGGTATCAGAGGAAGCCGGGGACGGACTCCCACGCGCGCCCGGGGTCGGGGGCCCCGTCGCGCACGACGGCGGCCTCGATCTTGCCGTAGGGGCGGTCCGCCGCGAAGAAGACCTCGTTCGGGTTGTCCATGCCGAAGGGCGACAGGTCGACCAGGAAGTGGTGCTTGTTGGGCATGGAGAACCGGATCTCGGCGATCTGCGGGTGCGCCCGCAGGACGGACTCGCCCATCGTGTACAGCGTCTGCTGGAGGGCGAGGCTGTGCGTGGTGGCGAACGCCTCCAGCAGCAGCGCGCGGACCGAGGCGTAGGTCGCGTCGTAGTCGACAGCGGTGCCCGTGTAGCGCCAGCGGGCGGCGACGTCGGTGGCGAGGATCCGGTCCGTGGTCTCGGCCAGGGTCGTGAACTCGGTCTTGGGGTAGCCGTGGAACTCCGACCCGGTCGACTTCAGCACGGTGAGGCCCTCGAAGCCGGACAGCACCCATTCGGCGTCGCCGTCCTTGGTGACGACGGTGGTGCGGGTCTCGGCGCCGCTGCGGACGAAGGCGTGGTCGTGCGGGCCCTCGGGGGTCGCGATCCGGTTCCAGGTGTACTCCTGGACCTCCTGGCGGGAGCCGCTCACGTGGTCGAAGGTGTCGACGTGGTAGCGGGCGAGGAGCAGCGCGAAGTCCTCGATCGCGTGGACGCCGTGCTTCCTGGCGAACGCGTAGACGGTGTTCTTCTGCGTGTCGGTGGCGACGCAGTTGGCGTTGTCGCCGCCGGTGTGCACGGCGTCGAAGTCGCCGCGCAGCTGGGAGGTGACGTTCACGTCCTTGATGGTGTGCACGTCGGTGTCGCGGTTGATGCGCACCAGGCGCACCTCGGCCTTGCCGTACTGGTTGGCTCCGAGACGGATCGCCATGATCGGTCGACTCCTCGCATCGATGGGTTCTGATGTCGCGCACCCGGAGGGTGCGCGGTGCGCCCGAGGGAGGACCGCTGTCGCGGAAGGACCTATCACGCACAGGAGGTGCAGTCGTGGGGCGCGCCGGCGGCGCGCGGGGGACGGGGGCCGCGGTGGTCAGGAGCCGCGGTAGGTGGAGAACGCGAACGGGCTGAGCAGCAGCGGCACGTGGTAGTGGGCGTCCTCGTCGGTCAGCTCGAACACCACGGAGACCTCGGGGTAGAAGCCCTTCTGCCCGGTCGCGGCGGAGTAGGCCCCGGTGTCGAAGGTGATCCGGTAGACCCCGGCGGCGAGCCGGTCCGGGCCGAGTTCGCCGACGCGGCCGTCGGCGTCGGTGGTGCCGCTCGCCACCGGCGCGGCGGGGGAGACGGCGTCCAGCCGCACCGGGACCCCGGCGGCGGGGACGCCGAGCGCGGTGTCGAGGACGTGGGTCGTCACGTGGCTCATCGGACGCGTGCCTTTCTCGTGGTGGTCACTGCCGGTCGAGGAGTCGCTCGAGGCGCAGCAGCGCGATCTTGCCCAGTTCCCCGGCGACGACACGGGCCTCGGCCGCGGGGTCGTTGGCCATGCGCGCGGTCAGGTCGGCGAGGAGCTCCGGCCCGCTGCGCCCGCTCGCGCACACGAGGTAGATCTGGCCGAACCGCTCCTCGTAGGCGGCGTTGGCCGCGCGGAAGTCGTCCTTCGCCGCGCCCGTGACGCCCGCCTGCTCTCCGCGGGACCAGGCGGCCTCGGTGCCCCCCGCCGCGGCGGGCGCGGCCTGCTGCCCGATGCGCGGGTGCCGGGCGAGGGCCTGCGCGACCTCGTCGTCGGTGATGGCGGCGGCGTGGCGGCCCGCAGCGGCGATGAGGGCGTCCCGGTCGCGGAACGGGCGTTCGCCGTCGAGCGCGCGGACCCAGCGGTCGATGTCGAGGCACTGGGCGAGCTCGGCGCGGAACTCCTCGGGGCCGAGTGCGTTGAGGCGTTCGATCGCCGGGTCGGCGGGGGCCGCGGCGCGATCGGGCATGGGCTGCTCCCTGTGCGGTCGTTCTCGGCCCGGCGGGCCCGCGGGGCGTGCGGGCCGCTGGTCCGGGGCCGTTCGGACGGGTCGGCGACCCGTACTCGAAAAAAGCCAAGTTTCGTAGTGCAGAAAGTGTGTTCTGTATTACGGACAATAGAACGACGGTGTGCGGACCTGTCAACAGGCGCGCGCCGCGAATCCGTGCTCGTACCGGCTGTTTGTATGTATCCACGAACAATCGCGCCGGCGTCCGGACGATGCCCTGAGACCGCCCCGCCGCAGGTACCGCCGGGACCAGCGCTGTTGACAAGCGTTCCGCGCCGTCGCACACTCACATCAGATTCCTTCAAGTGAAAACTGATTTCCACATAATGGAATCATGATCGGGTTCCGGGCCGCCGGGACGCGAGGACCCAGCACGCCGCGCGGCATGCGCAGTGCCGATCGCGCGGCCGAGACGGAGGGGTGCATGACACATTCGCTGCGCTACACCGTGAACTGCTCGCTGCTGTTCACCGAACTGCCCGTCACCGAGCGCCCGGCGGCCGCCGTCGCCGCCGGGTTCGACGCCGTCGAGTTCTGGTGGCCGTGGACCACCGCCGTCCCCGCCGCCGCGGAGGTCGACGCGTTCGTCGCGGCCATCGACTCCTCCGGGGCGGCGCTCACCGGCCTGAACTTCTTCGCCGGCGCACTGCCCGGCCCCGACCGCGGCGTGCTGTCACTCCCCGCGCGCGCCGAAGAGTTCCGCGCCAACATCGACGTCGTCCTCGACATCGCCGAGCGCACCGGCGTCCGCGCGTTCAACGCCCTCTACGGCCTGCGCCAGGACGGCGTCGACCCGGCCGAGCAGGACCGGGTGGCGCTGGCGGAGATCACCGCGGCGGCGAAGGCCGTCGCGGGCATCGGCGGCACCGTCCTCATCGAGCCCATCAGCGGCGCCCCCGACTACCCGCTCACCACCGCAGAGGACGCCCTCGCGGTGGTCGACGCGGCCAAGGGCAACGGGGCCGACAACGTCGCCCTGCTCGCCGACTTCTTCCACCTCGCCGTCAACGGGGCCGACGTCGCCGCGGTCGTCGACGCGCACGCCGCGGAGTTCGGCCACATCCAGATCGCCGACGCACCCGGGCGCGGCGAACCCGGCACCGGCGAACTGCCCCTCGACGCGCTCCTCACAGCGGCCCAGCAGCAGGGCTACGACGGCTACGTGGGACTGGAGTACAAGCCCACCGTCCCCTCCGCCGACAGCTTCGCCTGGCTCGGCCGCTAACCCCACGACCCCCGAAAGGACGGACGCTCATGTCCACACCGCGCAGCATCGCCTTCATCGGCCTCGGCATCATGGGCCTGCCCATGGCAAAGAACCTCGTGCGGGCCGGGTACTCCGTCGCCGGCTACAACCTCATGCCCGAGGCGATCACCCGGCTGGCCGAGGCGGGCGGCACCGCCGCCGCGTCGATCGCCGACGCCGTCAAGGACGCCGACACCGTCATCGTCATGGTCCCCGACTCGCCCGACGTGCAGCAGGTGCTGCTCGCCGACGACGGCGTGTTCGCCAACGCGCGCCCCGGCGCGCTCGTCATCGACATGAGCACCATCCGCCCCGACGTCGCCCGCGAGGTCGCCCAGGCCGGTGCCGAGCGCGGCTTCCGCGTCCTCGACGCGCCGGTGAGCGGCGGCGAGGCGGGCGCCGTCGAGGCGAAGCTGTCGATCATGGTGGGCGGCTCCGAAGCCGACTTCGCCGCGGCGCGCCCCGTGTTCGACGTCCTCGGCAGCACGCCCGTCCTGGTGGGCCCCTCGGGCGCCGGCCAGACCGTGAAGGCGGCGAACCAGCTCATCGTCGCCGGCAACATCCAGCTCGTCGCCGAGGCGCTCGTGTTCCTCGAAGCCCACGGCGTCGACACAAAGGCCGGCCTGGAGGTCCTCAACGGGGGCCTCGCCGGGAGCACCGTCATGACCCGCAAGACCGATGCGCTGCGCAACCGCGACTTCACCCCGGGATTCCGGATCGCGCTGCACGACAAGGACATGAAGATCGTGACCCAGGCGGCGCGCGAGGCCGGGGTGGCGATCCCGCTGGGCGCGCTGGTCGCCCAGTTCGTCGGCGCCCTGAAGGCCCAGGGCCACGGCGGACTGGACCACTCGGCGCTGCTCAAGATCGTGGAACAGCTCTCCTCAGCCGAAAAGGCCTGAGCAGGCGGGATCCCCGCCGACGGGCACGACGACACGGCGTCGCGCGTATCTCGGACGCCATGTGCCGCGGGTGTTGGCCGCACCCTCGATCCCGCCGGCGGAGGACCCCTGAACCCCCTAGCACAGAAGGGTTTCCCCAAATGGTACAGATGCCCGCCATGAACGCCGTGGTCGAGGTTTTGAAGTCCGAGGGAGTCGACACGGCGTTCGGCTGCCCCGGCGCCGCCATCCTGCCGCTGTACAAGGCGATGGAGCAGGTCGGCGGGATCGAGCACCTCACCGTCCGGCACGAAGAGGGCGCGACGCACATGGCCGACGGCTGGTCGCGCACCAACGGCCGGGTCGGTGTCGCCATCGGCACCTCCGGCCCGGCCGGGACCAACATGATCACCGGCCTCTACACCGCGCTCGCCGACTCCGTCCCCATCGTCTGCATCACCGGCCAGGCCGCGACGGCCCTGCTCGACAAGGAGGGCTTCCAGGCCGTCGACATCGTCGAGGTCGCCAAGCCGGTGACCAAGTGGGCGGTGCAGATCAAGGAGGCCGCGACCGCCCCGTGGGTCTTCCGCGAGGCGTTCCGCGTCGCGCGCGAGGGCCGCCCCGGCCCCGTGCTCATCGACATCCCGGTCGACATCGCCCAGCAGCTCATCGAGTACGACGCCGGCATCGACGCCCCGCTGCCGGTCCACCCCGTGCGGCCGCACGGGCCCCGCGTGGCGCGCGCCCTCGACCTGCTGCTGGCGGCCGAGCGCCCGCTGCTCCTCGGCGGCGGCGGTGTCATCACCGCCGGGGCGTCCGAGGAGCTGACCGCACTCGCCGCGTACCTGGACATCCCCGTCCAGGTCACCCTCATGGGCAAGGGCGCGATCGACGAGGACGCCCCGCTGTTCGCCGGGATCACGGGCGTGCAGACCTCCCAGCGCTACGGCAACGCCTCGTTCCTGGAGTCCGACCTGGTGCTCGCCGTGGGCGCCCGGTTCGGCGACCGGCACACCGGCAAGCTCGACGTGTACCGCGGCGACCGGAAGTTCATCCACGTCGACGTCGAGCCGACCCAGATCGGCCGGGTGTTCGAGCCCGACCTGGGCGTGGTCTCCGACGCCAAGCTGTTCCTGCGGGCCCTGCTCGACCTCGCGAAGGAGCGCGGCGCCGGCCGCGGCCCCGGCGCGTGGACGGCGCGCGTCCAGGAGCTCAAGCGCACCCTGGGCCGCCGCGAGGACTTCGACGACACCCCCATCAAGGCGCCCCGCGTCTACCGGGAGATCAACGACGTCTTCGACGCCGACACCTACTTCGTCACCGCCATCGGCCTCTACCAGATCTGGGGCGGCCAGCACCAGAAGGCGTACAAGCCGCGGCGCTACCAGGTCTGCGGGCAGGCCGGACCGCTCGGCTGGGAGATCCCCGCGGCGATCGGCGTCAAGAAGGCGCTCAAGGACACCGAGCCCGACGCCGAGGTCGTGGGGGTCGTGGGCGACTACAGCTTCCAGTACATGGTGGAGGAGCTCGCCGTCGCGGCGCAGTACAACGTGCCGTTCGTGATCATCATGATCAACAACGAGTACCTGGGGCTCATCCGCCAGGCGTCGATCCCCTACGCCATGAACTACCAGGTCGACATCCACTACGACGAGTACGGCACCGACAACGTCAAGATCATGGAGGCGTACGGCTGCGCCGGCCGGCGCGTCGTCGACCCGGGCGGGATCAACGACGCCCTGCAATGGGCCCGCAAAGAGGCCCGGTCCAGCCGCCGCCCCGTGCTGGTCGAGATCATGATCGAACGCGAGGCGAACACCCCGCACGGCCCGGCGATCGACGCCGTCAAGGAGTTCGAGCCCCTGCCGCAGGGCTGAGCAGGCAAGGGCGGCCGCGGATCCCGGGGCGCCGCGGCGGCAGGGCCCGCCGCGGCGCCCCCTTCCCGTGCCGGGGAGGGGGCGCCCGCCCGGGCGGTACCGGTCTGTTACTGTGTGGTCATCATGCTGCGCGAGCTGCTCCTCCTTAGCGGCCGCGGCGAGGGCCGATAGGAAACGGCCGCTCCCTCGCCGCGGGGCTACTGACATGTTCTTTGTCGGCCGCAATCCAGCGCGCGAGTTCTTCACAGGAGTACCTTTCATGGTTCCGCAGCAGCAGCCCAGCCCCATGCCCTTCCGGCGCTACCGGCCCTTTCCGGCGGTCGACCTGCCCGACCGCACCTGGCCCTCGGCCGTCATCACCCGGGCGCCCCGCTGGCTGTCCACCGACCTGCGCGACGGCAACCAGTCGCTCATCGAACCCATGGACGCCGTGCGCAAGCGCGAAATGTTCGACCTGCTGGTACGCATGGGCTACAAGGAGATCGAGGTCGGGTTCCCCGCGGCGAGCCAGACCGACTTCGACTTCGTGCGCGGCCTCATCGAGGACGCCGCCATCCCCGACGACGTCCAGATCTCGGTGCTGACCCAGGCCCGCGAGGACCTGATCGAGCGCACCGTGCAGTCACTGGTCGGCGCCGCCCGCTCCACCGTCCACCTGTACAACGCCACCGCGCCGGAGTTCCGCAGGGTGGTGTTCGGCGTCGACCGCGACACCTGCAAGGCCATCGCCGTCGACGGCACCCGGCACGTCATGAAGTTCGCCGAGGAGTACCTGGGCGACACCGCGTACTTCGGCTACGAGTACTCGCCCGAGATCTTCATCGACACCGAGCCCGACTTCGCGCTGGAGGTCTGCGAGGCGGTCATGGACGTCTGGGAGCCCGGCCCCGGCAGGGAGATCATCCTGAACCTGCCGGCGACCGTCGAGCGCGCCACCCCCAACGTCTACGCCGACCAGATCGAGTGGATGAGCCGCTCACTGTCCCGCCGCGAGCACGTGGTGCTGTCGGTGCACCCGCACAACGACCGCGGCACCGGCGTCGCCTCCGCCGAACTCGCGGTCATGGCCGGCGCCGACCGCGTCGAGGGCTGCCTGTTCGGCCACGGTGAGCGCACCGGAAACGTCGACCTGGTCACCCTCGGCATGAACCTGTACAGCCAGGGCGTCGACCCCGAGGTCGACTTCTCCGACATCGACGAGATCCGGCGCGTCGTCGAGTACTGCACCCAGCTGCCGGTCGCGCCGCGCCACCCCTACGGCGGCGACCTCGTCTACACGGCGTTCTCCGGTTCGCACCAGGACGCCATCAAGAAGGGCCTGCTGGCGCTGGAGCACGAGGCGGCCGAGGCGGGGGTCCCGGAGGGCGAGTACCCGTGGCGGGTGCCCTACCTGCCCATCGACCCCAAGGAGGTCGGCCGCGACTACGAGGCGGTCATCCGGGTCAACAGCCAGTCTGGCAAGGGCGGGGTGGCCTACATCCTGCACCGCGACCACGCGCTCGACCTGCCGCGGCGCTTGCAGATCGAGTTCTCCCACGTCGTCCAGCAGCACACCGACGCAGAGGGCGGCGAGCTGTCGAGCGAGCAGATCTGGGCCGCCTTCACCACGGCCTACCTGAGCGACGAAGGCCCGGTCGGCGTGATGACGCACCGCACCCGGGCCACCGACGACGGCTCCTACGAGGTCACCGCCGACGTCCGGGTGCGCGGCGAGATCCGCGAGATCCGCGGCACCGGCAACGGCCCCATCTCCGCGTTCGCCGACGCGCTGGCCGCCGTGGGCGTCGACGTCCGGGTGGTCGACTACGTCGAGCACTCGATGGGCCAGGGCGGCGACGCCAGGGCCGCCGCCTACGTCGAGGCGTCGGTCGACGGCGGCGGCGCCGTGTGGGGCGTGGGCATCCACTCCAACATCACCACCGCGTCACTGCGGGCGATGTGCAGCGCGGTCAACGCCGCGAGCCGCCGCTGACCCGCAGCGAGGCGCCGCGGCCGGCGATCCCGCCGCGGCGCCGGCCGGGGCGGCCACGACGTCCGCCGGCCCCCGCGACCGTGCCGCGCCGGCGACCCCGTGCGCGCGAGCAGGGCCCGACCTCACCGAGGGCGGGCCCTGCGCCGTCGGCGGGGGTCATTCGCTGCCGAACAGCTGCGTCCACTTGAACCCGGCCTCGCCGACACCGATGGCCTTGCTGTCGCAGTTGAGGATGTTGTCGCGGTGGCCCTTGCTGTCCATCCAGGACTCGACCACCTGGGCGGCGGTGCGCTGGCCCGATGCGACGTTCTCCCCCGACCAGGAGTCGTAGCCCTCGGCGGCGGAGCGGTCCCCGGGGCCCTTCCCGTCGGGGCTGATGTGGTCCATGTAGTCGCGGAGGTCCATGTCCTTGCTGTGGCCCTGCGCCGCGGCGGTGAGGCGGTCGTCGACGCGCAGCGGCGCGCAGCCGGCGTCGGCGCGCTCCTTGTTCGTGAGCCGGACGACCTCCTTGGCGAGCGCGCTCACCCCGGCGGAGTCGCCCCCGCCGCTGCCGCCGCCCGGGTCGGGGGCGGGGCTCCGGGAGCCCCCGGAGTCGCCGCCGCTCTCGGACGGGCGCGGCGACACCGACGCCTCCACCTCGGCGCCGTCGCCGGTGGCGGCCTTGGGCGGCGCCGACCGCTGCGTGGGCGCCGGCTCGGGCGACGCGGTGGGGCTGGGGAAGAAGTCCTCGGGGGTCCGCACGTCGTCGGGGACGGCCTGCGGCGCCTGCTGGGCCCCGTTCGCGGCGGCCGGCGCCCCGCTGTCAGGCGCCGAGGCCACGATCATCGCCGCGGCGAGCGCGGCGCCCACCGGGAGGGCGAGGAGGCCGCCGACGACGGGCCCGCGCCACGCCGTGGAGCGGCGTACGGGCCTGCGTCGGGCGCCACGCCTGCTCCCATGGGGCGACCGGTTCCGGTCGTACCGGCGTGCACCTGACATCACGGTCTCCCAATCACAGACAACGGGGGTCTCGCGTGATCGTAGAGCAAAGTGGGGCGAAAGAGGAGATCCATTCGTGATCTCCTGGTGCCGTGCCGCCATCGGGCCTGTTCGGTGTACCGGCGGGCGCGGGCATCGGCGACAATGGGGTGGTGAGCCTCTACCGCGACGAAGGTGTGGTCCTGCGCACCCAGAAACTCGGCGAGGCCGACCGCATCGTGACACTGCTGACCCGGCGGACCGGGCTGGTCCGCGCGGTCGGCAAGGGCGTGCGCCGCACCAAGTCCCGCTTCGGCGCGCGGCTGGAGCCCTTCACCCACGTCGACCTCCAGCTCTACACCGGGCGTACGCTCGACGTCATCACCCAGGCCGACACGCTGCGCGCCTACGGCACCCCCATCGCCGCCGACTACCCCCGCTACACCGCGGGCACCGCCATGCTGGAGACGGCCGAGAAGATCGTCATCGTCGAGAAGGACCCGTCCCTGCGGCAGTTCCTGCTGCTCATCGGGGGCCTGCGCACGCTGGGGGAGCAGAGCCACGATCCCCGGCTGGTCCTCGACGCCTACCTGCTGCGCTCCCTCGCCGTCGCCGGGTACGCCCCGGCGCTGACCGAATGCGCCCGCTGCGGGGCCGACGCCTCGGTGGGCGCGCACCGGCCGTTCGCCGTGCACGCCGGGGGCGTCGTGTGCACGGTGTGCCGCCCGGCGGGGACGGTGAACCCCTCGGTCGAGACCATCGACCTGATGTCGGCGCTGCTGCGCGGCGACTGGCCGGCCGCCGACGCGAGTGAGGACCGCCGCCGCGCCGAATGCAGCGGGCTGGTGGCGGCCTACCTGCAATGGCACCTTGAAAACGGAATCCGATCCCTGCGCCTGGTGGAGCGTTCGTGAGTTTGTACAAGCCGTTCACGTCGAAGCGCCGTGCCCTCACGCCGCCCGAACCGCACCCCAGCGGGGCGACGCCGCCGCCGCTGCCGCGCGAACTGGTCCCCCGGCACGTCGCCATCGTCATGGACGGCAACGGCCGGTGGGCCAAGCAGCGCGGCCTGCCCCGCACCGAGGGGCACAAGGCGGGCGAGCACTCGCTGTTCGACGTGATCGAGGGCGCGCTGGAGCTGGGCGTGCCGTACCTGTCGGCGTACGCATTCTCCACCGAGAATTGGAAGCGCTCTCCCGAGGAGGTCCGCTTCCTCATGGGGTTCAACCGCGACGTCATCCGGCGCCGCCGCGACGAGATGCACGCGCGCGGCGTCCGGATCCGCTGGGCGGGCCGCCGCGGCCGGCTGTGGAAGAGCGTCATCAGCGAACTGGAGGACGCGCAGGAGCTGACCAAGGCGAACAAGCAGCTCACCTTGCAGTTCTGCGTGAACTACGGCGGGCGCGCCGAGATCGCCGACGCGGCGGCGGCGCTCGCCAGGGACGCGGCGGAGGGCCGCATCGACCCGGCCAGGATCACCGAGGCCAGCCTCGCCAAGCACCTCGACGAGCCCGACATCCCCGCCGTGGACCTGTTCGTGCGCTCATCGGGGGAGCAGCGCTTCTCCAACTTCCTGCTGTGGCAGTCGGCCTACGCCGAGTTCGTGTTCCTCGACACGCTCTGGCCCGACTTCGACCGGCGCCACTTCTGGCACGCGTGCGAGGTCTACGCCAGCCGCGACCGCCGCTACGGGGGTGCGGTCCCGAACCCGGTCGAGCCCGTGGGGCCGACCGGCGGGGCGGACCGGTGAGCCGCCTGGAGCTCGCCGGCGCCCGGCTGTCCTACGTCGCCGTCGGCGACAGCTTCACGGAGGGCGTGGGCGACCCCGCACCGGACGACGCCCCGCTCCCCGGCGCGCAGGGCGGCGTGCGCGGATGGGCCGACCGCTTCGCCGAGCACCTGGCGGCGCACGCGGCCGAGCTGCGCTACGCCAACCTCGCCGTCCGCGGCAAGCTGCTCCGGCAGGTCATGGCCGACCAGGTGCCGCGTGCCGCGGAGCTCCGGCCCGACCTGGTGACGTTCAGCGCCGGCGGCAACGACCTGCTGCGGCCCGGGGCCGACCCCGACCGGCTCGCGGCCGTGCTCGAATCGGGCGTGCGGCGGCTGCGCGACAGCGGCGCGCAGGTCGTCCTGTTCACCGGGGTGAACGTCGCCAGGGGCTACATGCGGCCGCTCATCGGCGGGTTCACGCGCTACTACCTGAACATCCGCGCGATCGCCGACCGCCACGACTGCCTCCTGGTCGACCAGTGGTCGATGGCGGTGCTCGCCGACCCGCGCGCCTGGGACGCCGACCGGCTGCACATGTCGCCCGAAGGCCACCGCAGGCTGGCGCTGAAGGTGTGCGATGTCGTTGGCGTCCCGACGGAGGGCGACTGGGCGGAGCCGTGGCCGCCGGCGGGCCCCACGACGTGGCGGGCCGAGCGCGGCGCCGACCTGCGCTGGATGCGGGAGTTCCTGGGGCCGTGGGTGAACCGGCGCCTCACCGGGCGCTCCTCCGGCGACGGGCGCCGCGCCAAGCGCCCCGAGCCCGTGGTGCTCCCCGGGCGTGATCCTCGCGACATCGGCGGCTGAACCCGCAACCTACCCTCGCGTAACCATGGACCGGCGATGCATCATCGTCTACTATGCGCGACTTTGCCACTGGGAAGGACATCGTCTCCTACGTCGCCCTCGGCGACAGCTTCACCGAGGGCCTGAACGACGCGTATCCCGACATCGGCCCCGATGGCGCCCCGCGCTACCGGGGCTGGGCCGACCGGCTCGCCGAGGCGCTCGCCGCCGAGGCGGGCGAGGTCCGCTACGCCAACCTGGCGGTGCGCGGCAAGCTGATCCGCCAGATCGCCGCCGAGCAGGTGCCGCGCGCCGCGGAGCTGCGGCCCGACCTGATCACCCTCTGCGCGGGCGGCAACGACATCATCCGCCCGGGCAGCGATCCCGACGTGGTGGCGGCGGTCTTCGAGACCGCGGTGGCGCGGCTCGCCCGAACGGGCGCCACCATCGTGCTCCTCACCGGCGCCGACATGGCGTTCCAGCCGGGCATGCGGCACCTGCGCGGCAAGATCGCGACCTACAACATGCACCTGCGGGCCATCGCCGACCGCCACGGCTGCGCCGTGGTGGACCTGTGGGGGATGACGGTGCTCCAGGACGGCAGGGCGTGGAGCTGGGACCGGCTGCACATGTCGGCCGAGGGGCACGCCCGGCTGGCGCTGCGGGTCGGCGAGGTGCTCGGCCTCGCTGCCGACACCGACTGGAACGCGCCGTGGCCGGAGGCGCCGGCGGTCGACTGGCGGCTGGCCCGCCGCGCCGACCTGCGCTGGGCGCGGCAGTTCCTGGTGCCGTGGATCGGCCGCCGCCTCACCGGGCGCTCCTCGGGCGACGGCCGCCACGCCAAGCGGCCGAACCTGGACCCGCTGCGGCCCCGCGGCTAACCGCGGGAGGCCCAGCAGGCCGCGCAGGTGCCGAACACCTCGACCGTGTGGGTGACGTCGTGGAAGCCGTGCTGGGCCGCGACGTTCTCGGCCCACTTCTCCACCGCGGGCCCCTCGACCTCGACCGCCTTGCCGCACCCGCGGCACACCAGGTGGTGGTGGTGGGTGTCGGTGACGCACGCGCGGTAGACGGCCTCGCCGTCGGTGCTGCGCAGCACGTCGATCTCGCCGGAGTCGCTGAGGGCCTGCAACGCGCGGTAGACGGTCGTCAGCCCGATCTTGGAGCCCTCGGCGCGCAGATCGGCGTAGAGGTCCTGGGCGCTGCGGAAGCCGCTGCTGTCGTTCAGCGCCCGGCGTACGGTGTCGCGACGTGTACTCAAGTCGATACGCTCCCCGTCTCGGTGTGCGGAATCGTACCCGGGGCCGGGCCGTCGTGCTCGATCCGGGGGGCGCCGCGCCGCAGCCGCAGGGCCCGGCCGAGCAGCACCGCCGCGATGAACACCGCGATGGCGAGCAGCACGATGGCGGCGCCGGGCGAGACGTCGGCGTACGCGGCGGTCGACAGCCCGCCCAGCGCCGCGGCCACCCCGATTCCCATGGCGAGTGCGATGGTCACCCGGAAGCTGCGGGTGAGCTGCTGCGCCGCGGCGACCGGGACCACCATGAGGGCGCTGACCAGCAGCACCCCGACCACGCGCATGGAGATGACGACGGTCAGCGCCGCGGTCACGGCGATGATGAGGCTGAGCAGCCGCACGGGCAGCCCGTGGGTGCGCGCGACCTCCTCGTCCTGGCACAGCACGAAGAGCTCGCGGCCGAAGTAGCCGATGACGCCGAGCACCAGTACCGCCAGCCCGCCCATGACGTAGACGTCCTGCTCGGTGACCGTGCTCACCGAGCCGAACAGGAAGCTCGTCAGGGTGGCGTTGCTGGCCCCCGGCGCCAGGCCGATGAGCAGCACGCCGCCGGCCAGCCCGCCGTAGAACAGCAGGGCGAGGGCGACGTCGCCGCTGGTGCGGGTGCGTTCGCGGACGAGTTCGAGGACGACGGCGCCGAGCGCGGCGACGATCAGCGCGGCGATGATGGGGGAGGTGCTGGTGAGGAAGCCCAGCGCGACACCGGTGAGCGCAACGTGGCCGATGCCGTCGCCGAGCAGGGCGAGCTTGCGCTGCACCATGAACGTGCCGATGACGGGCGCCACCAGGCCGACGAAGACCGCGGCGAGCAGGGCCCGCTGCATGAAGGGGAAGCTGAGCAGCTCAATCACGGCGCGGTACCTCGATCGTCGGCAGTGCGGAGGCGCCGCCGGCCGCGTCGGCGTGCGGGTGGATGTGCTCGTGGCCGTCGCGCGCGCAGTCGCCGAACGGGCGCGGCGGTGCGCCGTCGTGGCCCACGGTCCCCTCGGAGAGGACGACGGCGCGCCCGATCAGCGGCTCCAGCGGGCCGAGTTCGTGCAGCACCAGGACCACGGTGGCGCCGCGCCCGCTGAGCGCGGCGATGGTGTCGGCGAGGGTCTGCTGGCTCGCGGCGTCGACGCCGGCCAGCGGCTCGTCCATGAGGAAGGTGTCGGGGCGCCCGGCGAGCGCGCGGGCGATGAGCACGCGCTGCTGCTGGCCGCCGGAGAGCTCGTGGACGGAGTCGCGGGAGCGGTGCAGCAGGCCGACGGTCTCCAGCGCCTCGGTGACGGCCGCGCGGTCCTCCGTCGTGGGCAGGGACAGCCGGCGGCGCCGCGCGACCTGGCCGGAGGCGACGACCTCGCGGACGGTGGCCGGGACCCCGCCGCCGGCGGAGAGCCGCTGGGGGACGTAGCCGATGCGCGCCCACTCCGTGAATCGGCGCAGCGGCGTGCCGTGCAGGTCGACCGTTCCGGCGGTGAGCGGCACCAGCCCGAGTATTGCGCGCAGCAGGGTGGACTTGCCGGAGCCGTTGGGCCCCAGGACGGCGACCACCTCGCCGGCGCCGATGTCGAGGCTGACGCCGCGGACGACGGGGCGGCGGTCGTAGGACACGACGGCGTCGCGCACCCGCACGGCGGGGGGCTGCGGCGGGGGTGCCGGCCGCGCTTGGCTGAGGGTTTCTGCGGACATCACTCAACTATAACGATAACGGTTGTCAATTTAGTCCGCTTCGTGGCGGATCACAGCACGCCGCTCTGGAGGACGCCGAGCGCCGCGAGGACCGCGACGACCACGACCCGGGCCGCCCGGCCGCCCGCAGGGAGGGTCGGCCACGCCAGGAACGCCAGCCACCCGATGAACAGCGCCAGCAGGCCGAGGAGCACCGCGCCGGCGACCCCGGCGAGCAGCAGCCCGCCGACGAACGCCAGCGCCATGGCCACTGGCAGGATCCAGCGGGGGGCGTTGTGCAGCCACACCAGGGGGACGGCGCTGTTCCGCTCGATCGCGTGGCGCAGCGGCCCCGCGCCCGGGGTGAAGAACGAATCGCCTTTCGGCATGGGTCGGGGCGACACCTGGATCCTCCCTGTGGACGGCGCGCACCGCACCGGCGCGCGTGCTGCGGACGGCGCCGGGCGCCCCCGCCGTTCTGCGCCGCGCAAGCGGCGCGGCGGGCCCCGGCATCGCGCCGCCGCCCGCTTCGCGCAGTTCAGCGCGGGGTTCCCGGTGGTCCCGACCGGCCCGGCGGGGAGGCACCGGACGGGGTGCGCCCGAGGTGATCCGCGGGACACCGCCCAGCCTACGCCGGCCCGCACGCGCGCGATATCAGGCGGGTTCCGCGCGCACCCGCGCGCACCTGCCATAATCCTTGGTACCGGGACGTCGGCCCGCCCCTCGGCGCACCCCGCGGGGCCACCGGATCGCTTATCGGTGACTTAACCGGCGTCCTCTATTTTGATCCCTTTCAAGATTTCCGGGTCGGCGCCGCCCCGGTCTCTGTGCCCACTCCACAGAACGTCGATTACGGGAGACTGTTTTTCCGTGCCCAAGCTCAGTGTCATCGTCTCCTTCGACGTCACAGAGCCACATCTGCAACACTGCCTGGATTCGCTGGCAGCGCAGACCGTGGCGCTCGACGACGTCGAGGTGCTGTTGGTCCCCGTTCGCCACGACCGGGACCTGGGGGCCGCCGACAGTGTGCAGCCGCCCGACGGCGACGCCTTCGAGGGCGACAACGGCGACTCCGACGACCTCCCACCGGGCGACGACGGCGAGGCCGCCGAAGCCGATGCCGAGGACTCCGAGTCCACCGTCGAGGCCCGCGACGAAGGCCTGGCGACGGCCCGCGCCGCCGCCGACGGCGGCGACCTCAACGGCGCCCCCGTCACCCTGGTCGCCGAGCCGGTCGCCGAACACGCCGAGGCGCGCTCCACCGGGGCCGCCCGAACCACAGGGGAGTACCTGCTCTTCATCGAGGGCTGCGACGCCCTCGTCGGCTACTCGCTGGCGCACCTCTCCGCGGCGCTCGACGAATCGGGGTCCGACCTCGCCACCGGCAACGTCTACCGGTTCAACGAGCTCGGGGCCCGCCAGTCCGCCGCGCACCGGAAGCCCTACTCCAAGCGGCGCACCGGCGTCGACGTCCGGGTCACCGCCGGGCTGCTGGCCGACCGCGTCGTCGGCAACAAGCTGTGGCGCCGCTCGTTCTGGGCGGGCCTGCCCGACCTCGGGTTGGGCGACGCCGATGCCCGCCTCGCCGCGGCCCGCACGATGATCGCCGCGCGGACCATCGACGTCCTCCCTGCTCCCGTCCTGCTGGTCCGCGACCGCGAGAGCAGCGAGGCGCTGCACGAGATCGAGCCCATGACCCGCCGGCTCGGCGCCATCGCGCGGATCGCCGCCGGCCTCTCCGGCGCCGACCGCATGGTGTGGGACTCCATGGCGCTGCGCGGCGACGTGCGCCAGGTCCTCCTGCGGCTCGACGACGCCGACGACGCCGCGCGCGAACGGTTCCTCGACCTCGCCAACGCCTACCTCGACACCGTGGGCACCCGGCTCCTCGACGGGCTCACGGTGCTGCACCGGCTCAACCACCACCTGGTGCGCAAGCGGCGCATCGAGCCGCTGCTGGAGGCCATCACCTTCCAGAAGAGCGTCGAACTCAAGAAGGCCCCGCTGGTCCGGCGCGGCCTGCACTACTACATCCGCTACCCGTTCTTCGAGGACCCCGCCGCCGGTGTGCCGCGCGACGTCTACCGGCTCGGCACGGAGTTGCGGCTCCGGCTGAAGACCGAGCGCGTCGAGTGGCGCGACGGCAGGCTCGTCATCGGCGGCCGGGTGGGCGTGCGCAGCCTGCGCGCCGGCCGGCGCTGGCAGCAGCAGGTCTTCGCGTTCGCCGTGAACACCGACACCGGCAAGCGGGTCCCCGTGAGCGCGAAGGTGCGGCGCGCGGCGGAGTACCGCCTGCCCGACGTCCCCGGCGCGGCGCGGCACGACTTCGGCGGCTTCGAGCTCACCATCGACCCCGCGAAGCTCCGGCTGGCCGGGCGGTGGCGCGAGACCGAGTGGAAACTGGAGCTCGTCGTCGTCAACCGCGGCCTCGTGCGGCGGCGGCTGCTCGCCAACCCGGTCGCCGGGCCGCCGGAGCGCCCGCCCTACGTCGAGGTCGCCGACGACGTCTGGGTGCGCCCGTCGTGGAGCGCCGACGGCCACCTCAGTCTCGCCGTCGCCCCCACGCGGGCCCGGGTCACCGGGCACCGCATGGACGCGTCCGGCGCCGACACCGCACTGGAGATCACCGGCACCGCGGCGGGCGCCGCGACCGGGCTGCGGCTCGACCGCAGCGGTGGTACCGCCGCCCTGACCTACCCGCTAGAGGTCGAGGACGCACGGTTCACCGCACGGGTCCCGGTGGACGACCTGCTCGCCAACGCGTTCAACGAGGGCAGCGGGGCGCTGCGCCAGGAGCAGTGGCGGGCCTCGCTCGTCGGCGCCGACGGCGCCACGGCGCCCCTCGTGCTGCCCGACGACATCACCCTCGCCTCCCACGCCGTCGGCGACGGCCACCACGAGGTCGTCGTGCAGCGCACCAGCACCGGGCACCTGCGGCTGCGAGCCGGGTGGGCGCACCCGGTGGTGCGCTCCGCCGAGTGGTCGGGCCGCGACCTGGTCCTCGCCGGTGTCTACGCCGGCGCCTCGGAGATGTCGCTGCTGTTCAAGGCCCGCGGCCGCGACGAGTCGCACCCCGTGCCACTCGAGCGCGACGGCGACCACTTCCGCGCGGTGTTCTCCCCCGCGGCCATCCCCACCCTGTCGGGCCCGCTGCCGCTGGCGGCCGGCTCCTACCAGCTCTGGGCGCGGGTGCGGGCCGAACGCGGCGACGCCGACGTCCGCGCCGAGCTCGACGCGGTGTTCGTGCGCTCGCTGCCGCTCGCCATGGAGACCCCCGAGCGGACCTTCACCTTCACCGACTCCGGGTCCGACGTCCCCGTGCTCAAGGTCGGCGGCGACCTCCGGCCCGAGGAGCAGGGCATCTTCGCGCAGCGCAGGCTGCGCGAGGAGACCTACCCCGCGCTGCGCGGCGAGGAGGTCCTGCCGCAGATCCTGTTCGACAGCTACACCGGCCGCCAGTTCTCCGACAGCCCGCACAGCATCTACGCGGAACTGCGCTCGCGCAGCGGGGTGTGGTCGGACTACCCGATGAAGTGGCTGGTGCGCGACGGTCAGGTCACGCTGCCCGACGACCTCACCCGGGTCCGCTACAACGGCAGGGACTTCTACGAGGCCCTCGCCCGGTCCCAGTACCTGGTCACCAACTCGCGCCAACCGGGCTGGTTCGCACGCAGGCCCGACCAGACCGTGATCCAGACCTGGCACGGCTCGATGCTCAAGCGCATCGGCTTCGACATCGAGAACATCCGCGGCAAGTCGCGCGACTACCACGACAAGCTCGCGTGGGAGACCCGGCAGTGGGACTACCTGGTCTCGCCGAGCCCGTGGGCCACGGAGAGGCTGCGCAGCGCGTTCCGGTTCGAAGGGGAGATCCTGGAGACCGGCTACCCGCGCAACGACATCTTCTTCGCCCAGGGGCGCGACGCCCTCGCCGAGCGCACCCGCGAACGCCTGGGGCTGCCGGCGGGCAAGAAGGTCGTGCTGTACGCGCCCACCTGGCGCGACGACAAGTACTACACCCGCGGCAAGCACAAGCTCGACCTGCACCTCGACCTGCGCCGCATGTACGAGGCCCTCGGCGACGACCACGTGCTGCTGGTGCGGCGGCACCCGCGGGTGGTCGACAGCGTGCCCATCGTCGGCAAGGACTTCGTCTACGACGTCTCCCTGTACCCGGAGATCATGGAGCTGTTCCTGATCACCGACGTCCTCGTCACCGACTACTCGTCGATGATGTTCGACTTCGCCAACACCGGGCGCCCGATGCTGTTCTTCACCTACGACATCGAGGGCTACCGCGACAACCTGCGCGGCTTCTACTTCGACTTCGAGGAGACCGCGCCCGGGCCGCTGCTGCTCACCTCCGACGACGTCATCGGCGCCCTGCGCGGCATCGACGACGTCGCCGAGGGCTACAAGGCGAAGTACAAGGCGTTCACCGACCAGTTCTGCCCGCTCGACGACGGCAAGGCCGCCGCGCGCGTGGTCGACCGGGTGTTCGGGCGGGAGTAGCGGGGCGGGTCAGCCTTTGGCCGCGCGCATGATCCGGACGATGCGCTCGGCCGAGGTGACCCGCCGCTCCGATTCCGGCGGCACCCGCCCGCCGCCCATGGCGACCTTCGGGTTCTGGTGGGTCGCCGGGCTCGGCGCGGTGTCGCCGCCGGAGAAGTGCAGCTCCTCGGCGCCGGTCGCAGCGACGATGGCGCCGGCGGTGTCCTCGCGCACGCCGCCGCCCGGCATGACGATGATCCGGCCGGCGGCGCGGCGGACCAGTTCCGCGATCAGCGGGGCGCCCTCGCCGGCCGTCGCCTCCTGACCGGAGGTGAGCACCCGGGCGACCCCCAGGTCGATGAGCTCGTCGAGCGCGGCGCGGGGGTCGGCCGCGACGTCGAACGCGCGGTGGAACGTCACCTCGGCGCCGTCGGCCGCGGCGATGAGGCGCTCCACCACGGGCCGGTCGATCCGGCCGTCGGGGGTCAGCGCGCCGATCACCACGCCGGGCACCCCCACCTTGCGCAGGATGGCCGCGTCGCGCTCCATGACGGCGGCCTCGTGCTCGTCGTAGACGAAGTCGCCGCCGCGCGCCCGGATGATCGGGAACACCCCGATGCGGGAGGTCGCGTCGAGCGTGCGCTCGACGGCGCCGACGGTCGGGGTCAGGCCCCCGTCGACCAGGGCCGACACCAGCTCGACCCGGTCGGCCCCGGTGCGCTCGGCTGTGATCGCACCGGCCACGCTCTCGACCACGATCTCGAACTTCACGGTTCGCGCCCCATTCTCGTCGCCTCGGCCCCACGCGCCCGGACCCGGTCCGGACCACCCCAGTCGTACCGCATCGGTGGCCGCGCGTCCCGCCGTCACGCCGACGGGCCACCGCTCGGCCGTGAGACGATGGCCCGGTGATCGTGATCACCCGCTACTCCGTGTCCGCCGATGACTCCGACGACTTCGTCGCGCGCGCCACCGGTGCGCTCGACGCGCTCGGGCGCCGCCCGGGCTACCGGAGCGGGTCCATCGCGCGCGCCGCCGACGACCCCGACACCTGGACGGTGGTCACGGAGTGGGACGGGCCGGGCGCCTACCGGCGTGCGCTGTCGGACTACGACGTCAAGGTCGCCGCGGTGCCGCTGCTGTCGCTGGCGCGCGACGAACCCAGCGCGTTCGAGGTCATCGCCAGGCACCGCCCCGAGGGCGAGTGACGGCAGCGGAAACGGGTCGCCCTTGCGGCGGCCGGGACGTACGGTCGAAGGTGCGCGGTGCCGCGCGGCCGGCATTAGGCTGGTCACTCATTGTCATTTCCCCGTGTGTCGCGTCAGGGCGCCGGGCATCCCCGTGCCCCGCCCAAGAGCGATCCGCCGACCGCCAGTTGGATGGAGAGTAAGAGATCATGGCTGCCAAGTCAGAGGCGATGGACACCCTCGTCAACCTCGCGAAGCGCCGGGGCCTGGTGTACCCCTCCAGCGAGATCTACGGCGGCCTGCGCGCCTCCTGGGACTACGGCCCCCTCGGTGTGGAGCTGAAGAGCAACCTCAAGCGCCAGTGGTGGCGCGCGATGGTGCAGGAGCGCGACGACGTCGTGGGCCTCGACTCCAGCGTGATCCTCGCGCGCGAGGTCTGGGAGGCCAGCGGCCACGTCGACACCTTCGTCGACCCGCTCACCGAGTGCCAGTCGTGCCACAAGCGGTTCCGCGCCGACCACCTCGCCGAGGCGTACGAGGAGAAGCACGGCCGGCCGCCGGCGAACGGCCTCGCCGACATCGCGTGCCCCAACTGCGGCGCGAAGTCCTCCTTCACCGAGCCGCGCACGTTCAGCGGCCTGCTCAGCACCTACCTGGGCCCGGTGCAGGACGAGAGCGGCCGGGCGTTCCTGCGCCCGGAGACCGCGCAGGGCATCTTCATCAACTACCTGAACGTGCAGCAGAGCGCCCGCCGCAAGATCCCGTTCGGCATCGGCCAGATCGGCAAGTCGTTCCGCAACGAGATCACGCCCGGCAACTTCATCTTCCGCACCCGCGAGTTCGAGCAGATGGAGATGGAGTACTTCTGCAAGCCGGGCGAGGACGAGGCCTGGCACCAGTCGTGGATCGACACCCGCATGCAGTGGTACGTCGACCTCGGCATGACGCCGGAGAACCTGCGGCTGTTCGAGCACCCGAAGGAGAAGCTGTCCCACTACGCCAAGCGCACGGTCGACATCGAGTACCGGTTCCGGTTCGCCGGCGGTGAGTGGGGCGAGCTCGAAGGCATCGCCAACCGCACCGACTTCGACCTCACGGCGCACGGCAAGGCGTCGGGCACCGACCTGTCGTTCTTCGATCAGGAGAACAACGAGCGCTACGTGCCCTACGTCATCGAGCCGGCGGCCGGCGTCGACCGCGCGATGCTCGCCTTCATGCTCGACGCCTACACCGAGGACGAGGCGCCCAACGCGAAGGGCAAGCTGGAGAAGCGGGCCGTGATGAAGCTCGACCCGCGGCTGTCGCCGGTCAAGGTCGCCGTGCTGCCGCTGTCGCGCAACCCCGACCTGTCGCCGAAGGCGCGCGACCTCGCCGCCCGCCTGCGCCGCCGGTGGAACGTCGACTTCGACGACGCCGGTGCCATCGGCCGCCGCTACCGCCGCCAGGACGAGGTGGGCACCCCGTTCTGCGTGACGGTCGACTTCGACACCTTGGACGACTCCGCGGTGACCGTCCGCGAGCGCGATTCGATGTCGCAGCAGCGCGTGTCCCTCGACCAGGTCGAGATGTACCTGGTGGAGCGGCTGCCGGGCTGCTGATCCCGCCTGCCGCGTGCGGCCGCGCCGGGGTTCCGGCGCGGCCGCCGCTCTTTTCGCGGCGGTCCCGCTGTGCGGTGCGGCTACGCGGTGTACACGACGAACGACACCGCGATGTAGTGGCAGACGAACGCGGCGATCGTGAGCGAGTGGAAGACCTCGTGGAAGCCGAACCAGCGCGGCGCCGGGTCGGGCCGCTTGAGGCCGTACACGACGGCGCCCACGCTGTAGAGCAGGCCGCCGACGGCGATCAGGATCCACGCCGCCGGGTGGGTGCCGTGGACCAGTTGCGGGATGAACAGGACCGCGACCCAGCCGATGGCGAGGTAGAGGGCCGTCGACAGCCAGCGCGGCGCGTTCAGCCAGAACACCTTGAACACCACGCCGGCGATGGCGCCGCCCCAGATCAGGGTGATCATCGCGGAGCGCAGGGTGCCGTCGAGCACCAGCAGGACGAACGGCGTGTAGGTGCCCGCGATGATCAGGTAGATGTTGGCGTGGTCGAGGCGGCGCAGCACGGCCACGCCCCGCTGCGACCAGCGGCCCACGTGGTAGACCGCCGAGGTGCTGAAGAGCAGCACCGAGCTGATCGCGTAGACGGCGCTGGCGAGCCGGGAGAGCCCGGTCGGGGCGAGGATGACCAGCACGATTCCCGCGGCGAGCGCCACGGGCGCCGTGCCGAGGTGCAGCCAGCCGCGCAGTTTGGGCTTGACGACGTCGAGGAACTCGGAGGCCGCCGCCCCGGCCTTGGCGAGCGCCCCGTCGGCGTCGCCGTGGCCGGTGCCGGTGCCGGTGTCATCGCGGTGGCGCGTGTCGTCCGACTGCTTCCGTGACACGATCTCTTCTCCGTGGGTTCGGACCGCCGCCCCGCCCTGGTCGGCGGCGCCGCGGCGTCAGCGGGGGTGGCCCGCATCCGCAACTCTACCTACGCAACCGTAGGTTACTCACTGGTAATAATGTGGTTCTCGGCACAACAGGGCCCGTCTCCCCATATTGGACCACTGCGCGGGCCCCGGCGGCCCACCGATTTCACTGAACACATCCTGAGCTGGTCTTTTGCGCTTCGATGCGCGCGCAATCGGCCGGTGTGACGGGGGTCTCCCATGCCGTAATCGCAAGACCTTTGGTCTACACCAATAGAGTCGCATTGAACTGCGAAAACACCGATATAGAGGCGTGGTGAGAGAGTTTTCCGGGGCTGCGGGGTAGAGTCGCGCCCATTCCTGGTCAAGCGGCCTTGCAAAGGAGCCTCCCGTGCCCAACTACGTCTTCGAATTCGCCGAGGGCAACAAGGATCTGAAGGATCTCCTCGGCGGAAAGGGCGCGAACCTCGCGGAGATGACCAACCTCGGCCTGCCCGTGCCGCCGGGGTTCACCATCACCACCGACGCCTGCCGCCACTACCTCGCCCACGGCCGGCTGCCCGACGGACTCGACGCCGAGATCGACGAGAAGCTGCGGTCGCTGGAGAAGTCCATGGGCAAGCGCCTGGGCCAGGCCGACGACCCGCTGCTGGTCAGCGTCCGGTCCGGGGCGAAGTTCTCCATGCCCGGCATGATGGAGACCGTCCTCAACATCGGCCTCAACGACGACTCCGTGCGCGGCCTCGCCGCGCAGGCCGGCGACGACCGGTTCGCCTGGGACTCCTACCGCCGCCTCATCCAGATGTTCGGCAAGACCGTCCAGGGCATCGAGGGCGAGCTGTTCGAGGACGCCATCGACGACGTCAAGCAGGCCAAGGGCGTCCGCAACGACCTCGACCTCGACGCCGACGACTACAAGGCGCTGGTCGACCGCTTCAAGGCCATCGTGCGGGAGGCGACCGGCGCCGAGTTCCCCGCCGACCCGCGCACGCAGATGCGGCTCGCCGTCAACGCGGTCTTCGACTCGTGGAACGCCCCGCGCGCCGTCCTCTACCGCCGCCAGGAGCGCATCCCCACCGACCTCGGCACCGCGGTGAACGTCTGCGCGATGGTCTTCGGCAACCTCGGCATGGACTCCGGCACCGGCGTCGCGTTCACCCGCGACCCGGCGACCGGCCAGCAGGGCATCTACGGCGACTACCTCCAGAACGCCCAGGGCGAGGACGTCGTCGCCGGTGTCCGCAACACCGTGCCGCTGGCCGACCTCGAACGCGTCGACGCCGCGGCCTACGCCGAGCTCCTGCACATCATGGAGACGCTGGAGAACCACTACCGCGACCTCTGCGACATCGAGTTCACCATCGAGCGCGGCAAGCTGTGGATGCTCCAGACCCGGGTGGGCAAGCGCACGGCCGCCGCCGCGTTCCGCATCGCCAACCAGCTCGTGGACCAGGGCGTGATCACCCTCGCCGAGGCGGTCTCGCGGGTCACCGGCGACCAACTCGCCCAGCTCATGTTCCCCCGCTTCGACCACGCCGCCGAGCGCCACCGCCTCGGCAGCGGCATGAACGCCTCGCCGGGCGCCGCGGTGGGCAAGGCCGTGTTCGACTCCTACACCGCCATCAAGTGGTCCCGCAGCGGCGAGGACGTCATCCTGTGCCGCCGCGAGACCAACCCCGACGACCTCGAAGGCATGATCTCCGCCACGGGCATCCTCACCAGCAGGGGCGGCAAGACCTCCCACGCGGCCGTCGTGGCCCGCGGCATGGGCAAGACCTGCGTGTGCGGCGCCGAGGAACTCGACATCGACACCAAGAACCGGCGGCTCACCGCCCCGGGCGGCGAGGTGATCGAAGAGGGCGACGTCATCTCCATCGACGGCACCTCCGGCGAGGTGTTCCTCGGCGAGGTACCCGTGGTCGCCTCGCCCGTGGTCCGCTACTTCGACGGCGAGGTCGACCCCGCCTCCGACGAGGCCGACGAGCTCGTCCGCAACGTCCACCGCTTCATGCAGTACTCCGACGCCGCGCGCCGGATGAACGTCCGCGCCAACGCCGACAACGCCGAGGACGCCGCACGGGCCCGCCGCATGGGCGCCCAGGGCATCGGCCTCTGCCGCACCGAGCACATGTTCCTCGGCGACCGCCGCCAGCTGGTGGAGCGCCTCATCCTCGCCGACACCGAGAAGGAGCAGGACGAGTCCCTCGCCGCGCTGCTGCCCTTGCAGCGCGACGACTTCTGGGGGGTCTTCGAGGCCATGGACGGGCTGCCGGTGACCGTGCGGCTGCTCGACCCGCCGCTGCACGAGTTCCTGCCCGACATCACCGAGTTGTCGGTGCGGGTCGCCGTCGCCGAGGCGCGCGGGGAGAAGCAGGAGGGCGACCTCCGGCTGCTCCAGGCCGTCCACAAGCTGCACGAGCAGAACCCGATGCTGGGGCTGCGCGGGGTCCGGCTGGGCCTGGTGGTGCCCGGCCTGTTCACCATGCAGGTCCGCGCCATCGCGCAGGCCGCCGCCGACCGCATCAAGGCGGGCGGTCGGCCGCGCCCCGAGATCATGATCCCGCTGGTGGGGACCGTGCAGGAGCTGGAGATCATCCGCGACGAGTCGCTGCGCGTCCTGCGCGAGGTCGGCGCGGAGTTCGGGGTCGAACTCGACTTCCCCATCGGCACGATGATCGAGCTCCCGCGCGCCGCGCTGACGGCGGGCCAGATCGCCGAGAACGCCGAGTTCTTCTCGTTCGGCACCAACGACCTCACCCAGACCGTGTGGGGGTTCTCGCGCGACGACGTCGAGGCGTCGTTCTTCTCCGCCTACCTGGAGCGCGGTGTGTTCGGCGTCTCACCGTTCGAGTCGATCGACGTCGACGGCGTCGGCCGGCTCATCAAGATCGCCGTGGAGGAGGGGCGCGCGGCCCGGCCGGGGATCAAGCTCGGCATCTGCGGCGAGCACGGCGGCGACCCGTGGTCGGTGCGCTTCTTCCACCAGGTCGGGCTCGACTACGTCTCGTGCTCGCCGTTCCGGGTCCCCGTGGCACGGTTGGAGGCCGGCCGCGCGGCCGCCCGCGACTGAGCCGCCGGCCGCGACCGAGCGGCCGCCGCGGCCGGGCCGATCGGCCCGGCCGCGGCGGCGGGATGCCCGGGAACTCCGGGCATCCCGCGCATTCCGGCCGCACCTCCCTTGACGGTCTCCTAAGCTGAAAGCGACCTTCGTGGTAGGGGCAGCGTCGAGTACGCTGAGCCCGCCGGGAACCCGGCAGGGCCCGCGTGCGTCACTACTGCGTAGCGGAACGGGACGTCGGCCGCGACCGGCCGGCCCTTCGCATCGTCTCAGGGGGTGGCACATGCGGGGAGATGGCGTCGACAGCGGCCGTGAGCCGCGTGCGGGCCGTCCCGGTGCCGACCCCGATCCCGGGACCACCAGGCCCTTCGTCCGCGATGATTACGCGGCGGCCGATCCGGCGGCCGGCGGGCGCCCGCAGGAGTTCGTGCGGGCCCGCATCCCCTCGGCAGGGCCCGGCCCGGCGAACGCCGACAGCACCCAGGTCTTCACGCGCGAACCCGGCGGCGGCCCGGAGCGGCCCGACCCCGATGCGACCCGCACGATGTCGCGGCCGGGGAGCCGGCCCTCAGACGACGGCACCGGCGGCCACGATGACGACGGCGGCGGCGACGATGACGGCCGCGACCACTACGACGACGATGACGACCCGCCGGGCCGCAGGGGAGCGCCGCGGCGCCGGCGCTTCAAGATCCGCCACGCCGTGGCGCTGGTCGTGCTCCTCGCCGTGCTGACCCCCTTCGCCACCTGGGGCTGGGTCTGGTACACCGCGCGGCAGGACGAACGCGTCCCGACCGACGCCATCGTGGTGCTCGGCGCCAGCCAGTACAACGGCCGCCCCTCGCCGATCTTCGAGGCGCGCTTGCAGCACGCCGCCGAGCTCTACGAGGCGGGCGTGGCCCCCGCCATCGTCACCGTCGGCGGCAACCTGCCGGGCGACAACTTCACCGAGGGCGGTACCGGCCGCGAGTGGCTCATCCAGGCGGGGGTGCCCGCCGAACGGGTCGTCGCGGTCGAGAAGGGCAACGACACCCTCCAGAGCTTCCAGGCCATGGAGCCCGTCTTCGCCGACCGCGGCTGGGACTCCGCGGTGATCGTCACCGACCCGTGGCACGCGCTGCGGTCCCGCGTCATGGCGGGCGACTACGGCATCGAGGAGGCCACCACCTCGCCCTCGCGCTCCGGGCCCGCCGTCATCGAGCGCGAGACCCAGCTCTGGTACATCACCAGGGAGACCGCATCGCTCTGGTACTACTGGATCTTCGGCGACAGCACCGACCTTGAGGTCGACGCCACTGGCTGACCGCTCGCTTTCGCAGGTCGCGGGGCCTAGATTCAGAGGCGATGCCTCTGAGACCCGAAGGGCGCGACGAACGCCCGCCGCCCGGCTACCGCGACCACGACCGCGAGCGCTGGGCCCCCGAACCCCCGAAGAACCGCGCGCGCGGCCCGTTCGAGCGCGACCGCGCCCGCGTGCTGCACAGCTCCGCCCTGCGCCGCCTCGCGGCGAAGACCCAGGTGGTGCAGCTCGGCGAGAGCGACTTCCCGCGCACACGGCTGACCCATTCGCTGGAGTGCGCGCAGATCGGCCGCGAGCTCGGCGGCGCACTGGGCTGCGACCCGGACCTCGTCGAGGCGGCGTGCCTCGCCCACGACCTGGGGCACCCCCCGTTCGGGCACAACGGCGAGACCGCGCTCGACGCCGCCGCGGCGGCCTGCGGCGGGTTCGAGGGCAACGCGCAGAGCCTGCGGCTGCTCATCCGCCTCGAAGGCAAGGTGCTCACGCCCGAGGGGCGCAGCGCGGGCCTGAACCTCACCCGCGCCGCGCTCGACGCCACCCTGAAGTACCCGTGGCAGCGCGGGGGAGCGGGCACCGGGAAGTTCAACTGCTACCGCGACGACACCGAGATCTTCGCGTGGGTCCGCGACGGCGTCGACGGCGTCCGTACCAGCTTCGAGGCCCAGGTCATGGATTGGGCCGACGACGTCGCCTACTCGGTGCACGACCTGGAGGACGGCATCCACGCCGGCCTGATCCGCATCGACGCGCTGCGCAGCCCCGAGGAGCGGGCGCGGGTGTGCGCGCTCGCGGCGGCCGCCTACTGCGACGGCGCGGAGGCCGAGCTCGCCGAGGTGTTCGCCGCGCTGCTCGACGAAGGGTTCTGGCCGGCGTCGTTCCGCGGCGACCTCGGGTCCCTCGCCGCGCTGAAGAACCTCACGAGTGAGCTGATCGGCCGGTTCTGCCGCGCCGCGCAGGACGCCACCCGTGCGGCCGCCGGGCCGGGCCGCATCACGCGCTACGCCGCCGACCTCATCGTTCCCCGCCGGGCGCTGCTGGAGTGCGCCCTGCTCAAGGCCGTCGTCGCGCACTACGTGATGGCGCGCACCGAGGCGGTCGCGCAGCAGGCGCGCGAGCGCGACATCATCGCCGAGCTCGTCGCCGGTGTGCGGCTGGGCGCGCCGGACGCCCTCGACCCGCCCTTCCGCGCCGACTACATCGGCGCGGCCGACGACGCATCGGCACTGCGGGTGGTGATCGACCAGGTGGCGAGCTTGTCCGACACCGCGGCACTGGCGCGCTACCGCGCGCTCGCCGGGTAGCGGAGCCGCGCCTCCGGGCGGTCGAGTGCGGATCCGGTATTGACCGCCCGAGTTGTGAGCGTTAACAATGTAGCTCGCATCACATTCAGCGAGTACTCGGGAGCGCCGCATGGCAACCGCCGGCAATGGACGGGATCCGGTCATGGCCGATGTCGCCCGCGTCGCCGGCGTCTCCCACCAGACCGTCTCCCGGGTGCTCAACGGCCTGCCCAACGTCAAGCCGGCGACCCACGAGCGGGTCGTCGCCGCCATCGAGGAGCTCGGGTACCACCGCAACTCCTCGGCGCGGGCCCTCGCGACCCGGCGCTCCCAGGTGCTCGGCGTGGTGGCGTTCGACACCACCCTCTACGGCCCGGCGAGCACCCTGCTCGGCATCGAGCGGGCGGCCCGCCAGGCCGGGTACTTCGTCAGCATCGTCAGCCTCACGGCGATCACCCGCGAGACCATCCGCGAGGCGCTCGACTACCTCGCCGAGCAGTCCGTCGAGGGCTGCATCGTCATCGCGCCCAAGCGGGCCGCCGTCGAGGCGCTGACCGGCCTGCGCGGGCCGCGGCCCCTGGTCGCCGTCGAGGGCGGCGTGGCGCCGGACCTGCCCGTCGTCTGCGTCGACCAGGCCGCCGGCGCCCACCAGATCACCCGGCACCTGCTCGACCTCGGCCACCGCACGGTGTGGCACGTCGCCGGCCCCCGCGACTGGCTGGAGGCCGAGAGCAGGGTCGCCGGATGGCGCGGCGCGCTGGAGGAGGCGGGGGCCGCCGTGCCCGAGTACGCCCACGGTGACTGGAGCCCCCGCTCCGGCTACGAGATCGGCCGGACCCTCGCGGCCCGGCCCGACATCACCGCGGTCTTCGTCGCCAACGACCAGATGGCGCTGGGCGTGCTGCGCGCTATGGGCGAGGCCGGGCGCAGGGTGCCCGCCGACGTCAGCGTCGCCGGCTTCGACGACGTCCCCGAGGCGGAGTTCTTCTCGCCGCCCCTGACAACCGTCTACCAGGACTTCGGTGAGGTCGGCCGGCGCGGCATCAGCGTGCTGCTGCGGCTGCTCGACGGCGCGGCCGAGCCCGCGGCGCACGCCCCCATTGAGGTCGTCCCCACCCGTCTCGTCCTGCGGTCGAGCACCGCGCAGGCCCCCGACCCGACCTGACCCCCGACCCCGGCTGATCCCGCCCGGCCCCCCGATCCGTGTCGACCCCCACCCGTTCCAGGAGCCGTCATGGCACCGAATGTTAGCGCTAACAATTCGTCGTCCGTGCTGGTCGGCATCGACTTCGGCACCCTGTCGGGACGCGTCGTGGTCGTCCGCGCCGCCGACGGCGCCGTCCTCGCCGAAGCCGTCGAGGACTACCCGCACGCGGTCCTCAGCACCGCGCTGCCCGGCTCGGACCGCCCCCTGCCGCCCGACACCGCGCTGCAACTGCCCGAGGACTACCGCGGTGTGCTGCGCCGCGGCGTCCCGAAGGCGCTCGCCGCAGCGGGCATCGGCGCGGACCGGGTCATCGGCGTCGGCACCGACTTCACCGCGTGCACCGTGCTGCCGACCACCGCCGACGGCACACCGCTGTGCGAACTGCCCGGGTTCGCCGACCGCCCGCACGCCTACCCCAAACTGTGGAAGCACCACGCCGCCCAGCCCGAGGCCGACGAGATCACCCGCGTCGCCGCCGAACGGGGCGAGCCGTGGCTGCCGCGCTACGGCGGCCGGATCTCCGCGGAATGGCAGTTCGCCAAGGGGCTCCAGGTCCTGCGCGAGGACCCGGAGGCCTACGCGCGCGCCGACCGCTGGATCGAGGCGGCCGACTGGATCGTGTGGCAGCTGTGCGGGCGCGAGACCCGCAACGTCTGCACGGCCGGGTACAAGGGCATCCACCAGGACGGCGCCTGGCCGTCGCGCGACTACCTCGCCGCACTCGACCCCGCGTTCGCCGGGTTCGCCGACGACAAGCTGGCCTTCCCGCTCTCGCAGCTCGGCGCCCGCGCCGGGGGGCTGTCCGCCGAGGCGGCGGCGCTGACCGGCCTGCCCGAAGGGGTAGCCGTGGCGGTCGGCAACGTCGACGCCCACGTCACCGCCGCGGCCGCGCGCACCGTCGACCCCGGCGAGCTGCTCGCCGTCATGGGCACCAGCACCTGCCACGTGCTGAACTCCGACGTCCCCGCCGAGGTCCCGGGAATGTGCGGGGTCGTCCGCGACGGCATCGTCCCCGGGCTGTGGGGCTACGAGGCCGGGCAGAGCGGGGTGGGCGACATCCTCGGCTGGTTCGCCGACGGCTTCCTGCCGCCCGAGTACGTCCGCGCGGCCAAGCGCGCCGGAACCGGCACCCACGAGCTGCTCTCCCGCAGGGCCGCGGCGCAGCCGGTCGGCGCGCACGGGCTCGTCGCCCTCGACTGGCACAACGGCAACCGGTCGGTGCTGGTCGACCACTCGCTGTCGGGGGTGATCGCGGGGGCGACCCTCGCGACGACCCCCGAGGACCTCTACCGCGCGCTGGTCGAGGCGACCGCGTTCGGCACCCGCACGATCGTCGAGGCGTTCGAGACCGCGGGCGTCCCCGTGCACGGCGTCACGGTCGCCGGCGGGCTGACCCGCAACCCCTTCGTCCTCCAGGTCTACGCCGACGTGCTGCGCCGCCCGCTGCACGTGACGGACGCCGACCAGGGCCCCGCGCTCGGCTCGGCGATCCACGCCGCGGTCGCGGCGGGCGCCCACCCCGACATCCGCGCGGCATCGGCGGCGATGGGCCGGGTCCGCCGCGACGCCGTCCGCCCCGACCTCCGCGACTCCGCCGGCTACGACCGCCTCTACGACGTCTACCGCGACCTGCACGACCACTTCGGGCGCGGCGGCAGCGACGCGCTGCACCGGCTGCGCCGCATCCGCAACGACGCCCGCACCTGACGAAGGGAAGGACCGCATGGACGCCGTCGCCGCGGCACGCCGCGAGGTGTGCCGCCTCCACTCCGAACTGCTGCGCTGGAACCTGGTCGCGTGGACCAGCGGGAACGTCTCGGCCCGGGTTCCGGGCACCGGCCTCCTCGTGATCAAGCCCAGCGGCGTGGGCTACGACGAGCTGACGCCCGAGTCGATGGTGGTCACCGACCTCCACGGCGCCGTGGTCGAGGGCGACCACGCACCCTCCAGCGACACCGCGTCGCACGCCCACATCTACCGGGCGATGCCCGAGGTCGGCGGGGTCGCGCACACCCACAGCGGCTACGCGACGGCGTGGGCGGCGCGGGGCGAGGCGATTCCCTGCGCCCTCACGGCGATGGCCGACGAGTTCGGCGCCGACATCCCCGTCGGCCCCTTCGCCCGCATCGGCGGCGCGGAGATCGGCGAGGGGGTCGTCGCCACACTGGCCGGCCACCGCTCCCCGGCCGTGCTGATGCGCGGACACGGGGTCTTCACCATCGGCCGCGACGCCGAAGCCGCCGTGAAGGCGGCCGTGATGTGCGAGGACGCCGCCCGCACCCTGCACTTCGCGCGGTTGCACGGCCCGGTGCGGCCGCTGCCCGGCGCGGACGTCGACGCGCTCTACGACCGCTACCAGAACGCCTACGGACAGCCCGACCGGACGAGAGAAGGTGCGTGAACCGTGCCAGAACGCCTGCCCCGCATCGGGGTCATGGGCATCATGCAGGAGCTCTACGACGCCATGCTGCCCGGCATCACCGAGCGCCAGGCCGCCTACGCCGAGGAGGTCGCCGCGCAGCTCGCCGGGGTCGCCGAGTGCACGGTGCCCGCGCCGGTCCGCACCCGCGCCGACGCGGAGCGCACCGTCCGCGCCTTCGAGGAGCAGGACCTCGACGGCGTGCTCGTGATCATGCTGACCTACGCGCCGTCCCTGCGGGTCACCCGCGCCCTCGCCGGGCTGCGGCTGCCCGTCTGCCTGGCGAACATCCAGCCGGACCCGGCCGTGACCCCGGCGTGGGACATGGCGGACATGACCTACAACCAGGGCATCCACGGGGCCCAGGACACCGCGAACGCGATGGTGCGCGCCGGTGTCCCCTTCGAGGTGGTCACCGCCGAATGGCGCGGCGCGGAGTTCCGCGAGCGTGTCGGCCGCTGGGCGCGCGCCGCGCACACCGTCACCGCGCTGCGGCGGCTTCGGGTGGGCGTGGTCGGCTACGCGATGAACGGAATGGGCGACGCCCGGTTCGACGAGGCGGCGCTGCTCCGCGTCCTGGGGCCGGAGGTGGAGGTCATCGCGCCCGGCGAGCTGTACCGCACCATGACCGGGCTGCCGCCGTCCGAGGTCGAGGAGCTGATGGCGGCGGAGGACGAGCTGTTCGACGTGGACCCGCGGCTGGCCAAGGAGGAGCGCACCGACCACGCCCGGATGCAGCTCGCGATCGAGCGGCTGCTCGTAGAGCGGGGGATCGGCGCCTACTCCACCCACTTCGACGCGATCGCCGAGGACGGCCGCTTCGCCCGGCTGCCCATGGCCGCCGCGTCGGCCCTCATGGCGAAGGGCTACGGCTTCGCGGGTGAGGGCGACGTGCTCGCCGCTGTGGCCGTCCACGCGGGGCACCGGCTCGCCGGCGACGGCCACTTCACCGAGATGTACGCGATGGACTTCCCGACCGACTCCATCCTGATGAGCCACATGGGGGAGGGGAACTGGCGGGTCGGCCGCCCCGACGAGCGGGTCCGGCTGGTCAAGCGGCCGCTGGGCATCGGCGGGCTGGACGACCCGCCGACGCTGCTGTTCCGCATCCGCCCGGGCCCGGCGACGCTCGCGTCGCTGGTCTCCCTCGGCGGGGAGCGGTTCCGGCTGGTGGTCGCCGAAGGCGAGGTCCTCGACTCCCCGGAGCTGCCCGCGCTGGAGATGCCCTACGGGCAGTTCCGGCCCGACAGCGGCGTCCGCGGCTGCATGGACGCGTGGCTGCGCGCCGGGGGCACGCACCACATGGTCCTGAACCTCGGCCGGCACGCCGCCGACTGGGAGGCATTCTGCGCGCTCGCCGGCATCGAGTTCCACCAGGTCTGACCGGACGGGTCCGACCCACCCGCCCCGCGGCCCCGCGGGGCACGGCCGCACATCCGGCGCATCAGGACAGGACAGGCCATGCGCACAGACAGCACACCGACCCCGCCCGAGCGCTCCCGCGTCGGGCGCCGCACCCTCCTCGCCGGGACCCTCGCGGCAGCGGGCCTTGCGACGGCGGGCTGCGGCGCGCGCCCGACCGCAGCGGGCGCCCGTCTGCGCCAGTGGAACCTCTTCACCGGCGGCGACGGCGCGCGCATGGTCGAGATGCACGACGCCTACCGGGCGGACCACCCCGAGGTCGACTTCCGTCCCACCACCTACCTGTGGGGCAACCCCTACTACACGAAGTTCACGATGGGCGCCGCGGGCGGCCGCGCCTTCGACATCGCGACCCTGCACCTGTCGCGGCTGCGCGGGCTGGGCGCCGGCACGCTCATCGACCCCGTGCCGGCGCACCTCCTCGCCGAGTTCGGGATCGGCCCGGACACCGTGCTGCCCAACGTCTGGGACAAGTGCGCGGTCGACGGCGAGCTGTACGCGATCCCGCTGGACACCCACCTGGTCGTCACCTACTTCAACCGGGAGGTCTGCGCGAGCGCCGGCGTGCTCGACGCCGATGGCGGGCTGGTCGAGACCAGCGGCCCGGAGGAGTTCCTCGACCTGCTCGCCGCCGTGCGCGACGTCACCGGCCGGTACGGGATCGTCATGGAGACCACGGCCGGCTGGCGGCTCTTCTGGTCGCTGTACCGCCAGCTCGGCGGGGACCTGACCCTCGAAGGCGACGTTGTCATGGACGACGACAAGGCGCTGCGGGTCCTGGACTTCCTGCGCCGGATCGCATCGGACGGGCTCACCCCCAAGGCGTCGGACGCGCCGGGCACGCCCGCGAACTTCCAGAACGGCATCGCGGGGCTGATGCTCGGCGGCAACTGGGAGATCCCCACCTTCCAGGCAGCGGGGATGGACTTCGGCATGCGCCCGTTCCCCGGGATCTTCGGCGACGCGCTCGGCCAGGGCGACTCCCACGCGTTCGTCCTCCCGCACCGGCGCGATCCCGACGACCGGGCCGTGCGCGCCGCCGTCGCCTACGCGGCATGGATGCTGAAGCACAGCCTGATCTGGGCCGGCGGCGGCCACACCCCCGCCTACCTTCCTGTCGCGCGCAGCGCGGAGTACGACGCGCTCGAACCGCAGGCGGACTACCGCAGCGCAGCGGAGCACGTGCAGTTCGACCCGGACGCGTGGTTCAGCGGGTCCGCCGCGCCCTTGCAGAACGAGGCCGACTCCGTCTTCAGCGGCGTGTTCGACGGGGCCGCGACCCCCGAGCAGGCCCTCGCCCGGTTCCAGCGGGCGGCCCGGCAGCTCGTCGACACGCCCGCGCCGGTGTGAGCCGGCTCCCTCCCGCCTCCATTGGAGTCCGACATGACCACCCACGCCGACACCGAGCCGGTGCGGACCGCGTCCAGCGGCCCCACCGGCTCCGCGGCCCGCCCCCCGGGCCGGGCCCGCCGCACCGCCGCCGCATGGGCCGGCCTCTGGTACGCCCTCCCGTTCACGGCCCTGTTCGCCGTCTTCCTCCTCTGGCCGATGCTCGCCGGGCTGTGGACCAGCCTCACCGACCGCAGCCTCGCCCGCGGCGGCGGCTCCTTCGTCGGCCTCGCGAACTGGTCCGCCATGCTGGCGGACCCCGCGGTCTGGCAGTCGCTCTGGGTCACGGTGCTGTTCACCGCCATCAGCACACCGCTGCTGGTCGCCATCGCGCTGGCTATGGCGCTGCTGACCCACCGCACGGCGCGGCTCGGCTGGTTCCTGCGGCTGTCGTTCTTCGGGCCGTTCCTGCTGCCGGTGGCGGTGGTCACGCTCATCTGGACATGGCTCTACCAACCCGGGTTCGGGCTGGTCAACAGCCTGCTGACCGGGATCGGACTGCCCGAGGTGGGCTGGCTCTCCGGTGAGGGCACGGTGCTGCCCGCCATCGCCATCACCACCGTGTGGTGGACCGCCGGGTTCAACTTCCTGCTGTACCTCGCCGCGCTCCAGGGCATCCCCCGCTACGTCCACGAGGCGGCGGCCCTCGACGGCGCCGGCCCGTGGCAGCGGCTCACCCGCATCACCCTGCCGCTGCTGCGCCGCACCACCGCGCTGATCGTGATGCTGCAAATGGTCGCGTCGCTGAAGCTGTTCGACCAGGCGTACCTGATGACCGCCGGCTCCGGCGGCCCGAACTACGCGGCCCGGCCGATCATCGGCTACATCTTCGACACCGGTTTCACCGGACTGCGCATCGGCTACGCCTCGGCGATCTCCTACCTCTTCTTCGCCGTCATCGTCGTCGCCTCGCTCGTCCAGCTCCGCCTGTTCTCCCGGAAGGAGACCACGGAATGAGCACCGCCACCACCGCAGCCCCCCGGACGGCGGCCGGACGGCCCCGGCGGCGCCGCGTCCGCGTGCGCCCCGGTGGCGTCCTCGCCACTGTCTCCGTGCTGTTCCTCGCCGTCGTCTGGCTGCTCCCGCTGGTGTGGGCGGTGCTCACCTCGCTCAAACCCGAGGGTGAGACGACGGCCGTCCCCGTCCGCTGGCTGCCCCTCGAACCGACGCTGGAGGCGTACCGGGCGGTCATCGCCCGCGGCGACCTCCAGCAGTGGCTGCTCAACAGCACGGTCATCTCGACCGGCGTCACCGTGCTCACCCTGGTGGTGTGCGTCCTGGCGGCCTACGCGTTCTCCAAGGTGCCCTTCCCCGGCAGTTCCTGGCTGTTCGCCCTGTTCATCGCGGGGATCCTGGTTCCGGCCCAGGTGCTCATCATCCCACTGTTCGACGAGATGACCGTCCTGGGGCTGGTCGACACCTACTGGGGCATCGCGCTGCCGCAGGTCGTCGCGCCCGTCATGGTGTTCATCCTGAAACGGTTCTTCGACGCCATCCCGCGCGACTACGAGGAGGCGGCCCGCATCGACGGCGCCGGCCACCTGCGGATCCTCTGGAACGTCGTCCTGCCGATGTCCCTGCCGATCCTCGCGGCGGTCGGCATCTTCACCTTCGTCCACGCCTGGAACAACTTCCTGTGGCCCTTCGTCGCCACCACCGACCCCGCCCTGATGACCGTCCCCGTCGGCCTCGGCACCGTGCAGGGGGCCTACGGCATCCAGTACGCGCAGAACATGGCCGCGGCGGTCCTCGGCGCCCTTCCCCTGATCGCCGTCTTCCTGCTCTTCCAGCGCCAGGTCGTGCGCGGCGTCACCGACGCCGGCCTGAAGTGACCCGATCCAGAGAGAGGACACCATGCACCACGCCTCCTTCACCCTCGACCCGGCCTTCACGGTCGCCCCCGTCAACCGCCGCACGTTCGGCGGCTTCGTCGAGCACCTCGGCCGCTGCGTCTACACCGGGATCTACGAACCCGACCACCCGACGGCCGACGCGGACGGGTTCCGCCGCGACGTCCTCGACCTGACGCGCGAACTGGGCGTCACCACCGTCCGCTACCCCGGCGGCAACTTCGTGTCCGGCTACCGCTGGGAGGACGGGGTGGGGCCGCGCGACCGCCGCCCCGTGCGCCGCGACCTCGCCTGGCACAGCACCGAGACCAACGAGGTGGGCCTCGACGAGTTCATGCGCTGGTCCGCGAAAGCCGGGGTCGAGCCGATGATGGCGGTCAACCTCGGTACCCGCGGCGTCGCCGAGGCACTCGACCTGCTGGAGTACGCCAACCACCCCAAGGGCACCCTGCTGTCCGACCGGCGCGCCGCCAACGGGACCGCTGAACCCCACGGCATCACCATGTGGTGCCTCGGCAACGAGATGGACGGCCCCTGGCAGGTCGGACACACCACGGCGCGCGAGTACGGGCGGCTCGCCGGGCAGACCGCGCGTGCCATGCGCATGGCCCAGCCGGGACTGGAGCTCGTCGCGTGCGGCAGTTCCGGCTCGGCGATGGCGACGTTCGGCGCCTGGGAGGCGGGCGTCCTGGCGGAGTGCTACGACGCGGTCGACGCGATCTCCCTGCACGCCTACTACGAGGAGCACGACGGCGACCTCGCGAGCTTCCTCGCCTCGGGCGCGGACATGGACCGCTCCATCGACGCGGTCACGGCGACGGCCGACGCCGTCGGCGCGCGGCTGGGCGACCGCAAGCGCATCCGGCTCTCCTTCGACGAGTGGAACGTCTGGTACCAGAGCCGCCACCGCGCCGCCGCGCCCCGCGAGGACTGGCCGACCGCCCCGCGGCTGCTGGAGGACCACTACCACCTCGCCGACGCCGTGGTGGTCGGCGGCCTGCTGATCGCGCTGCTGCGGCACAGCGACCGGGTGACGGCGGCCTGCCAGGCGCAGCTCGTCAACGTCATCGCCCCGATCATGACCGAACCGGGCGGGCGCGCCTGGCGCCAGACCGTCTTCCACCCGTTCGCCGAGACCGCGCGAGCGGCGAAGGGCGAGGTCCTGCGGGTCGAGCCGGTGGCGCCCGTCCACCCGACCGCGCGCCACGGCGACGTGCCCGTCATCGACGCCGTCGCCACCAGGGACGCCGCGTCCGGGGCGGCCGCCGTGTTCGTCCTCAACCGGTCGGTCGACACCGCGGTAGCCCTCGACGTCGACGTGCGCGGCTTGGGCGCCGAACGGCTCGTGCGGTGCGCCACCCTCGCCGACGCCGACGTCTACGCCGTCAACACCGCCGACGAGCCCGACCGGGTCGCCCCCGCGGCGAACCGCACGGCCGAACTGGCGGACGGGCGGCTGCGCGCCGTCCTGCCGCCCGTGTCCTGGACGGTCGTCGAACTCGCCACCGCGCGTTGACGGCACCGCCCGACTACCACCGAAAGGCGAGAACGATGAGGAACAGACACCTACTGGCGGCCGGAGCGGCCGCCCTGACCCTGCTGGTGTCCTCGTGCGCGGTCGGCGACGCCGCCCGCGAAACGGGGGAGAACGGCACCATCGGCATCGCGATGCCGACCAAGTCCTCGGAGCGCTGGGTGGACGACGGCGCGAACATGGTGGCGCAGTTCGAGAAGGCGGGCTACGGCGCCGACCTGCAATACGCCGAGGACGTCGTGGAGAACCAGGTCTCGCAGATCGAGAACATGATCACCAAAGGGGTCGACGCCCTGGTGATCGCGGCGATCGACGGTGAGGCGCTGACCGACGTCCTCCAGACGGCCGCCGACAGCGACATCCCGGTGATCTCCTACGACCGGCTCATCCGCGGCACCGAGCACGTCGACTACTACGCCACCTTCGACAACCACGAGGTGGGCGTGCTCCAAGGGGCCTACATCGAAAAGGCGCTGAACCTCGAGAAGGAGAAGGGGCCGTTCAGCATCGAGCTGTTCGGCGGCTCGCCCGACGACAACAACGCCTACTTCTTCTACGACGGCGCGATGTCGGTCCTCAAGCCCTACATCGACGACGGCGTGCTCGACGTGCGCAGCGGCCAGACCAGCATGAAGAAGATCGCGACCCTGCGCTGGGACGGCGCGACCGCGCAGTCCCGGATGGACAACCTGCTCAGCGCGCACTACTCCGACACCGAGGTCGACGCGGTCCTCTCGCCCTACGACGGGATCAGCATCGGCGTCATCTCCTCGCTCAAGGGGGTGGGCTACGGCGAGGGCGACAAGCCGCTGCCGGTCATCACCGGCCAGGACGCCGAGGCGGCGTCGGTCAAGTCCATCGTCGCCGGCGAGCAGACCCAGACGGTGTTCAAGGACACCCGCAAGCTCGCCGAGGTCGCCGTGCAGATGACCGACGCCGTGGTCAAGGGCGACAAGCCCGAGGTCAACGACACCGAGAGCTACGAGAACGGGAAGAAGACCGTCCCGTCCTACCTGCTCGAACCGGTCTCCGTCGACGCCGACAACTACCGCGAGGAGCTGCTCGACAGCGGCTACTACAAGGAGTCCGAGCTTGAGTGAGGCGCCGAGCAGGACCGGCGACATCCTGCACATGCGCGGGATCGGCAAGGAGTTCCCCGGGGTCACGGCGCTGGCGGACGTCGACCTGCGCGTGGCCCCCGGCGAGGTGCGTGCCCTGATGGGGGAGAACGGCGCCGGGAAGTCCACGCTGATGAAGATCCTGAGCGGGGTGTACCCGCACGGGTCCTACACCGGCGACATCCTGATGGACGGCGAGGTCCGGGCGTTCTCCGGCGTCGCCGACAGCGAGCGCGCCGGCATCGCGATCATCCACCAGGAGCTCGCGCTCGTCCCGCAGCTCTCCATCGCCGAGAACATCTTCCTCGGCAACGAGCGGACCCGGCTCGGGGTGGTCGACTGGGGCGCAACGGTGCGCGCGGCGCGCGGCCTGCTGCGCCGGGTCGGCCTGGACGAGGACCCCACGACCCCGGTGTCGCTGCTCAGCGTCGGCCGGCAGCAGCTCGTCGAGATCGCGAAGGCGCTGTCGAAGGAGGTGCGGCTGCTCATCCTCGACGAGCCCACCTCGGCGCTGAACGAGGCGGAGAGCGACATCCTCCTCGGCCTGCTCCGCGGGCTGCGGGCGCAGGGCATCGCCTGCATCCTCATCTCGCACAAGCTCGGCGAGGTCGTCCGGGTGGCCGACACCATCACGGTGCTGCGCGACGGCCGCGGCATCGAGACGATGGCGGCGGGCGCCGTGGACGAGGACCGGATCATCCGCGGCATGGTCGGCCGGGCGCTGGACCAGCGCTACCCGCAGCGGACCGCGGAGATCGGCGAGGTGCGGTTCGAGGTGCGCGACTGGACGGTCGACCACCCCACCCAGTCGGGGCGGCGCATGGCCGACGGGGTGGGGCTGGAGGTCCGCCGCGGCGAGGTCGTGGGCCTCGCCGGGCTCATGGGCGCGGGGCGCACCGAGTTCGCGATGAGCCTGTTCGGCGGCTCCTACGGCCGCTACGTGCGCGGCGGCCTCGTCAAGGACGGGACGCCCATCCGGGTGCGCGACGTCGGCGAGGCCATCGCCAACGGGATCGCCTACGTGCCGGAGGACCGCAAGGAGCTCGGGCTGATCCTCGGCGACGACATCCGACGCAACCTCACCCTCGCCGCGCTGCGCCGCGTCAGCAGCCGGACCGTCATCGACAAGGCGGCGGAGGCGGTCGCCGCGGCGGAGCTGAGCGCCCGGATGGGTGTGCGCAGCCGCGACATCTACCAGGCTGCGGGCGACCTCAGCGGCGGCAACCAGCAGAAGGTCGTCCTCGGCAAGTGGCTGTTCGCAGAGCCCGACCTGCTCATCCTGGACGAGCCCACCCGCGGTATCGACGTGGGCGCCAAGTACGAGATCTACCTCGTGGTGCGGCGCCTCGCCGCCCAGGGCACCAGCGTGCTGCTCATCTCCTCGGAGCTGCCCGAGCTGCTGGGCATGTGCGACCGGATCTACGCGATGAGCCAGGGCCGGATCACCGGCCAGATGGCGCGCGGCGAGGCCGCCCAAGAACCGCTGATGAAGCTGATGACCATGGCGAAGGCGTGAGAAGCGATGACAGCCCTGCGCGAGATCCTGCGCAACAACGCACGTCAGTACGGCATGGTGATCGCGCTCGCGGTCATCGTCGTGCTGTTCCAGATCCTCACGGGCGGCCTGCTGCTGCGCCCGTTGAACATCACCAACCTGATCATGCAGAACTCCTACGTGCTGATCCTGGCGATCGGGATGATGCTGGTCATCGTCACCGGCCACATCGACCTCTCCGTGGGGTCGGTCGTGGCGTTCGTCGGCGCCGTGTCGGCGATCATGCTGACCGGGTGGGGGCTGCCGATGCCGGTGGTGGTCCCCCTCGCGCTGGTGCTCGGGGCGCTCATCGGGGCGTGGCAGGGCTTCTGGGTCGCCTACGTGCGCATCCCCGCGTTCATCGTGACCCTCGCCGGGATGCTGATCTTCCGCGGGGCGACCATGGTCGTGCTCGACGGGGAGTCCGTCGGCCCCCTCCCGCAGTCGCTGCGCGCGATGGCGAACGGCTTCGTCCCCGACATCGCCGCCGTCGGCCCGCACCTGCTGACGCTGCTCCTCGCGGTGCTCGGCGCCGCGGTGCTGGTGCGGATCCAGTGGCGGATGCGAGCACGCGACCTGCGCTTCGACCTCCCCGCGGCGTCGTCGCGGCTGACGGCCGCGAAGTCGGCGGCGACGGTGCTCGTCGTCGTGGTGTTCGGCGCCATCCTGGCTGTGCACAACGGGGTCCCCATCGTCGGCCTGCTGCTCATCGCCCTGATCGCGGGCTACTCGTTCGTGATGAGCGCGACGACCGCCGGGCGGCACGTCTACGCCGTCGGCGGAAGTGAGAAGGCGGCCATGCTTTCGGGGGTGAAGACCCGGCGGACGACGTTCTGGGTGTTCGTCAACATGGGCGTCCTGTCGGCGCTCGCCGGGCTGGTGTTCACCGCGCGGCTCAACGCCGCGACGCCGCGCGCGGGGACCATGTTCGAGCTCGACGCGATCGCTGCGGCGTTCATCGGCGGCGCCTCCGCGGCGGGCGGCGTGGGCACCGTGATCGGCGCGGTGGTCGGCGCGCTCGTCATGGGCGTGATGAACAACGGGATGTCGCTCATCGGGCTGGGAGTCGACTGGCAGCAGGGCATCAAGGGCCTGGTGCTGCTCGCCGCGGTCGCGTTCGACATCTACAACAAGAACCGGGTCGGCGCCCGCCGCCGGTCCGCGCCGGTCGCGGAACCCGACGGGGGGTCCGGGAGCGGCGGCGGCAGCGGCGGCAGGCGCGACGAGGTGGCGGTCGAGGAGGGCAGCCGGTGACGGCGGCGATGGCCCGGTCCGGTGGACCGGGCCGCCGCCGTCAGCCCTTCAGCGCGCCGCCCATCGTGAACTTGCTGCCCAGCGCCCTGGACGCGGCGATGTAGACGAGGATCACCGGCAGCGAGTAGATCAGCGAGTACGCCGCGAGCGCCCCGTACTGGATCGCCCCGTACTGGCCGAACGACGAGTAGATCCGCACCGCGGCCGGCAGGTAGTCGGGGCTCTTCAGCAGCAGGAACGGGACGAAGAAGTTGCCCCAGGTCATGACCAGGGTGAAGATCCCGACGACGGCCATGCCGGGCGCCGCGAGGGGCACGACGAGCAGCCGCAGCGACTGCCACGACGACGCGCCGTCGACCCAGGCGGCCTCCTCCAGTTCCACGGGGATCCCGTCGAGGAAGTTCTTCATCAGCCAGATGCCGAACGGCAGGCTCGACGCGGCGAGGAACAGGGTCGTCGCCCCGCGCGAGTCCAACAGGTTCGCCTGCACGAACATGCTGTACACCGGCACCATGATCGCGGTCACCGGCAGGCCGGTGGCGAACAGCATCGTGTACAGCAGCGGGCGTTTGAACCGCAGGTTGAACCGCGACAGCGGGTAGGCCGCCAGCACCGACACCACGACGGTCGTGACAGCGGCCCCGCCGCTCAGCAGCACGCTGTTCCACAGCGGGATGAACATGGTCTCGGGCGTCAGCACCGCCTCGAAATGCTCCAGGGTGAACTGCGACGGCGGAGTGGCGCGCAGCGACGGCTCGGCGTTGACCGACGCGAACAGCACCCACAGCAGCGGCAGCAGGAACACGATGGTGACCGCCGCCAGCACCGCGTAGGCGACGGTGCTCGCCGCGGCCCGCGTGGGCGAGGTGATCGCCTTCGGCAGGGTGCGGCCGGGCCGGCCGGCGGTGGCGAGGGAGGCGCCCGGCCCCCGCCGGGGCCTGCCGGGCTGCTCGGCCGTCATCGGACCTCCTCGGGACGCAGCATCTTCACGTAGGCCGCGGAGAACAGGCCGGCCACGATGAGCAGCGCCAGCGCCACCGTCGTGCCATAGCCCAGGTCGCCGAACTGGAGGGCCTCCTTGTACATCAGCAGCGGCAGGGTCGTGCTGCGCTCACCGGGGCCGCCCGCCGTCATCACGTAGATCAGGGTGAACACCTGGACGGTCTGCAAGGTGACGAGCATCAGTGTGGTGGCGATGGTGCGCCGCAGCAGCGGCAGCACGATGTGCCACACCACCTGGAGGGTCGAGGCGCCGTCGACCCGCGCCGCCTCCTTCAAGTAGCTCGGGATCTCCGACAGCCCCGCCGAGTACGTCATCATGGAGAAGGCGGTGCCCTTCCAGACGTTGGCGAGGATCACGGCGAACAGCGGTGCGGTGTAGAGCCAGTTCACCGGGGCGGCGCCCAGGAACTCGAAGACCCCGTTGAGGCCGCCTTCGCGCTCCAGGAACACCACCCACAGCAGGCCGGCCACCACCTCGGGCACCACCCAGGCGCCCACCACCACCGTCGACACCACCATGCGTGCCGCGGGGTGCCGGTTCTGGAGCAGCAGCGCGAGGCCCAGCCCCAGCACGGTCTGCCCCACCACGCCGGAGCCCAGCAGGAACACGACGGTGAGCAGGGTCGCCTCGCGGAACTTCGGGTCGGCGAACAGCTCGGTGAAGTTCGCCAGGCCCACGAATTCCGGCTGCGCGGCGTTGACCCCGGTGAGCGCCGCGTTGGTGAAGGACACCCACACGGTCCAGATGATCGGGCCCGCGAAGAAGACGAGCATCAGGAACAGGGCGGGGGCGAGCGGCAGCAGCCAGCTCGCGACCCCGCCGCGGCGGGCCGAGGGCCGGCCGGACGGGCGCGTGCCGCCCTTCCGGCCCTCGGGGGCCGCAACGGTCGTCGATGCCATCGCCGCTCAGCCGCCGGCCTTGACGACTTTGTCGTCGCCGACGATCTTGGCGACCTCTTCGTCGTAGGTCTTCGCGGCCTCAGCGGGGCTGGCCTCGCCGAGCATCACGGCCTCCATCGCCTTGGTGATGGCGATCGACACCTTCGGGTACTCGCTGTAGGCCGGCCGGAAGTGGGTGACGTCGATCAGCTCGTTCGCGACGTCGTTCACCGCGGGGGCCTTGCTGAACTTCGGGTCGTCGGCGATGTCGTCGCGCACGGGCACCTGCGCGCCCTCGATGGCGAACTTGGTGGCGTTCTCCTGGTTCATGGCCTCGGCCATGACCTTCCAGGACAGGTCGGGGTCGGTGGCCTTGGCGCCCATCGCGAGCGTCCAGCCGCCGGAGAGGCTGGTGGCGCCGGGGTCCTGGCCGTCCTTCGTGGGCATCGGCACGAACTCCATGGTGTCCTGCCACTCGGGCCAGGGCTTGTTGGCGCTGTCGATCCACGCCTGCGGCACCCACGAGCCGTTCATGCTGATGGCGAGTTCACCGTCGGGGATGCGCTGCTCGTTGTTGATGGTGGAGACGTTGGCGTTCAGCGCGTCCTGCTCGTCCAGGCTCAGGTCGCCGCCGTACACGGACTTCACGAACTCCAGCGAGTCGACGAAACCGGGGTCGCCGACGATCCACTTCTTGGCCTTCTCGTCGAACAGCAGCCCGCCGCTGTCGCCCTCGGCGGTGCCGGTGTGCAGCATCTGGAAGCCCTGCATCGACGCCTCCTCGCCCTGCGGCTGGCCCGAGGGCACGTGCAGCGGGATGACGTCCTTGCCGAGCTTGGACTTCAGGGTGCGCGCGGTCTCGAGGATCTCGTCCCAGTCCTTGGGCTCCCACGGGGTCTTCACCCCGGCCTTCTCCAGCAGCTTCTTGTTGTACCAGAGGCCGCGGGTGTCGGTGCCGAGGAGCGCGCCGTAGCGCTTGCCGTCGAGGCCGGTGACGGCGGCGTCGGCCTGCTCGTTGAAGCGCTCGGCGTCCTCCCACTTGTCCCAGTACTCGTCGAGTGGGCGCAGGTAGCCGGCGTCGGCGTCCTGGTTGATGGTGAAGCTGTCCTCGTAGATGAGGTCGGGCGCCTCGCTGCCCGACTGGTTCATCAGGTTCACCTGGGTCTGGTAGTCCTCTGCGGGCGCCTCGATGGCGCGGAGCTCGACCGTGGCATCGGGGTTCGCCGCCTCGAAGTCCTTCTTCACCTTCTTGAACAGGGTGTCGGCGGCGACGAAGCTGCCGAACTTCTGATAGGCGATCGTGACCGTGTTGGGATCCTGGGAGTCGCCGCTGCACCCGGCGAGGGCTGCGGCGAGGGTGGCGGCGGTGGTGGCAGCGATGATGGCCCGGCGGGGTCGTCTGCGGATCGCGAAGCGTTTCATCAGCGAAGTCCTCATGTGCGGTCCCCGGTGGGGACGGGGGTGCGGCGGACCGGCCGTGTCCGATCGAGTGGGACCGCGGGGACGCGATCCGCGATCAACTTGCGTATGGCCCGTGCCACATGATTACTAAAGAATGTGGATAAAGACAATGGATGAAGTTGGTCTTCGCGAACCGCCGGACCGGCGGCGCGCCGCGGCGAGGCAAGCACGGGAGGAGCACGTCCGCATGCTCACGGGCACGAACCTCTTGTGGCTCGGTGACTTCAACCAGAGCCTGGTGCTGAACGAGATCCGCAGCAAGGAGAGCATCAGCCGGGTCGAACTGGCCGAGCGCACCGGGCTCACCGCGCAGACCGTGTCCAACATCGTCCGGCGGCTGCTCGACGCCGGGCTGGTGCTGGAGGCCGGCCGCCGCTCCTCGCGCGGCGGCAAGCGCGCCACCATGCTGCGCCTGAACGCCGAGTCCTGCTACGCGGTGGGGCTGCACATCGACCCGGCGCGCACCACGCTCGTCGTCACCGACCTGCGGGGCCGGGTGGTGACGCGGGTCAGCCGCCGCACACCGGCGGCACGCGGCCCCGGCCGCGTCATCGGCGCGCTGGTCCGGGCGGTGCACCAGATCGTGGAGCGGTCGGGCGTCCCGGCCGACCGGGTGCTCGGCATCGGGGTGGCGACCCCCGGCCCCATCGACCCCGGGGGCGGGCTCGTCGTCGAGCCGCCGAACCTGCCCGGGTGGCACAGCGTCCCGCTGCGCGAGTCGCTGGAGTCCGGGACGGGGCTGCCGGTGGTGCTGGACAACGACGCCACCGCCGCGACCATCGGCGAGCGCTGGGCCGGCGGCGAGGCCCGCTCCGCCGACATGGCGTTCCTCTACTTCGGGACCGGCATCGGCGGCGGACTCGTGCTGGGCGGGCGGCCCTACCGGGGTATCTCCAAGAACGCGGGGGAGTTCGGCCACATCACCGTCGTGGTGGGCGGCCGCGAGTGCCGGTGCGGCAACCGCGGCTGCCTGGAGACCTACCTCTCCCCGCACGCCATCATCGACGACGCCGCCCGGCGCCGCGGCGAGGAGCCGCCGCGGCTCCCCCGCGGAAGCGCGGCGACGGTGGAGTACTACGGCAGGGTGTGCCGGGCCGCGGCAGCGGGGGAGGAGGACGCGCTCGCCGTCATCGAGGCGGCGGCCGACCACCTCGGCCACGCCGTCGTCACCCTCACCAACATCCTGGACGTGCCCATGGTGGTCCTGGGCGGCTGGGGCATCTCCGGGATCGGCGACCTCTACCGCCGGGCGGTCACCGAGGCGGCGGCGACCCAGCCCATCGCCCGCGCGATGCGCAAGACCCGGGTGGAGCTGTCGATCACCGGCGACGACGCGGCGGCGGTCGGCGCGGCGTCCATGGTGCTGCACACCACCTACGCCCCGCGCTTCGGCGGCCCGGCCGGCTGAGCGGCCCCCGGATCCCGGGCCGGGCCGGGGCCGGTGTCCACAGCCGCGGGGCCGCGCCGTGCCGGGCGTCCGACCGCGAAACTAGACTCGCCAGTGTGGCCGGCCGAATCAGAGACGAAGACATCGCGCTCGTCCGCGAGCGCTCCCCCATCGCCGACGTGGTGGGGGACTACCTCCAACTCCAGAACGCCGGCGGTGGGTCGCTGAAGGGCCTGTGCCCGTTCCACGACGAGAAGTCCCCCTCCTTCAACATCACCCCGCAGCGGGGCCTGTACTACTGCTTCGGCTGCGGCGAGGGCGGCGACGTCATCGCCTTCATCCAGGCCATCGAGCACGTCAGCTTCGTCGAGGCGGTCGAGAGCCTCGCGCGGCGCTCCGGCGTCCAGCTGCGCTACGAGCAGGGCGGCTACGTCCCGCGCAACGAGCAGGGCCAGCGCCAGCGCCTCATCGAGGCCCACAAGGCCGCGGCGGAGTTCTACGCCGAGCAGCTGCTCGCCCCCGGCGCCGCCGAGGGGCGCCGGTTCCTCACCGAGCGCGGTTTCACCCGGGCCGACTCCGAGCAGTTCGGGGTCGGGTTCGCGCCGCCGGGATGGGAGTCCCTCACGTCCCACCTGCGGCACAAGGGGTTCTCCGACGCCGAGATCATCCTCGCCGGGCTCGCAGCGCAGGGGCGGCGCGGGCCCTACGACAAGTTCCGCAACCGGCTGCTGTGGCCCGTGCGCGAGGTCACCGGCGAGGTCGTGGGGTTCGGCGCGCGCAAGCTCGACCCCGAGGACGACGGCCCCAAGTACCTCAACACCCAGGAGACCCCGGTCTTCAAGAAGAGCCACCTGCTCTACGGCCTCGACCTCGCCAAGCGCGCGATCGCCAGGGAGCGGCAGGCCGTCATCGTCGAGGGCTACACCGACGTCATGGCCTGCCACCTCGCGGGGGTCGGCACGGCGGTGGCCACCTGCGGCACCTCCTTCGGCGAGGAGCACATGAAGATGATCCGGCGGCTGCTGCTGGGCCGGTCCAGCGTCGGCGGCGAGGTGGTGTTCACCTTCGACGGCGACGCCGCCGGGCAGAAGGCCGCACTGCGCGCGTTCGAGTCCGAGGGCGGCTTCGCCTCCGACACCTTCGTCGCCGTGCAGCCCGACGGCCTCGACCCCTGCGACCTCCGCATCCAGAAGGGCGACGCCGCCGTCCGCGACCTCATCGACGCGAAACGGCCGCTGTACGTCTTCGCGCTGCGCAGCAAGATCGCCGAGTTCAACCTCGGCACCCACGAGGGCCAGCTCGCCGCGCTCGACGCCGCGGCGCCCATCGTCGCCACGATCCGCGACGCCGGGCTGCGCAAGCGCTACCAGATCGACCTCGACAAATGGATCGGCCTGAACGACGAGGCGTTCGTCCGCGGCCGCGTCGAGCAGCACATGGGCGACCGCCGCCAAGGGCGCGGCGGGTACCGGCCGCCGGCGCCCGCGCGCCCCACCGCCGCCACCGCGGCGGCGTACGACCTGCGCGACGCCTCGCTCCAGCGCGAGCGGCAGGCGCTGAAGATCGCCGTGCAGTTCCCCGGGCTGGCCGCGGGGTTCGACGAACTCGACCCGGAGACGTTCTCCGTCCCGCAGCACCGGGCGGTCCACGAGATCATCCGGAACCAGGGCGGGGTGGCCGCGGCGGGCGAGCCCGACCAGTGGGCCCGGCGGCTGTGGGAGAGCGCGCCCAACGACACCCAGAAATCGTTCGTGAACGCGCTCGGGGTCGAGCAGATCGAGGTCTATGGAGAACTCAACGAGCATTCCGCCCGCGAAATCCTGGGCACGATCAGGATTCATTCCATCAACCGCAAAGTCGCAAACCTAAAGACGGCCCTGCAACGCCTGGACCCCGTTGCCGACGAAGCGGAGTACCAGCGGGCATTCGCCGACCTTATGGCCGTTGAGCAGCAGAAACGCTTGATGCGCGATCGCATCGACGGGGCCTTCTAACACCACGGTGACAAAAATAGACCTCTCTATTGTCCGGCGTTACCGGGCACACTGGAGGGGTGTCTCCAACGGTGTTGTCGAGAGAATCGCCGCCCATACGGCAGGTGGCTGAACTGGTCACGGGGGGACGCCCCGGCGGAGTGGTGACCGTCGACGACGTCTCCTCGGCACTGGAGCGGTTGGACGCTCCTCCCGAGGCCCTCGATCCGGTCCTCCGCGGCCTCGCCGAGCAGGGGGTCGACGTCATCGAGGCGGCCGCCGAGGAGGCGGCCCCCGAAACCGGGTACCGGGGCGCGACCGGCGACCTCGTGCGCATCTACCTGCGCGAGATCGGCCGGGTCCCCCTGCTGTCGGCCGCCGAGGAGGTCGACCTCGCCGCGTCCATCGAGGCGGGGCTGTTCGCCCGGCACCGGCTCGACCGGATGCGCGCCGGGCCGGGGCCGCCCCGCCGCGCCGCCGGTTCGGCCGAGGAGCTCGCGGTCCTCGCCGCCGAGGGCGAACGCGCCAAGCGCCGCCTCATCGAGTCCAACCTGCGGCTGGTCGTGTCGATCGCCAAGCGCTACATCGGCCGCGGCATGCTGTTCCTGGACCTCATCCAGGAGGGCAACCTGGGGCTCATCCGGGCGGTCGAGAAGTTCGACTACGCCAAGGGCTACAAGTTCTCGACCTACGCCACCTGGTGGATCCGCCAGGCCGTCACGCGGGCGATCGCCGACCAGGCGCGCACGATCCGCATCCCCGTGCACATGGTCGAGACCATCAACAAGCTCGCCCGCGTGCAGCGCCGGCTGAACCAGGAGCTCGGCCGCGACCCCACGCCGCGCGAGGTCTCGCGCGAACTGGGCCTGTGCGACGAACGGGTGGTGGAGATCCAGCGCATCGCGCAGGAGCCGGTGTCGCTCCAGGCGCCCATCGGCGAGGAGGATTCCGACTTCGGCGACTTCATCGAGGACACCGACGCCGTCATCCCCGCCGAGGCCGCGGCGTCCATCCTGCTCCAGGACCACCTCGTGGCGATGCTGAACAACCTGTCGGACCGCGAGCAGCGCATCATCCGGCTGCGCTACGGCCTGGCCGACGGCCATCCGCACACGCTGGAGGAGGTGGGACAGGAGTTCGGGGTGACCCGCGAGCGCATCCGCCAGATCGAGTCGAAGTCGCTGGCGAAGCTGCGCCGGCCCTCGACAGCGCAGACCCTGCGCGACTACCTGCTGTGACCGTGCGGCGATCCGCGGGCGAAGGCAACGTCCCCGGGGCCTCCGTTGGTTCCGGCCGCCCGGCGATTCGGCCTGTTGTGGCCGCGGGCCGGTACGCGGATGCGCCCGCCCCGCGGGGCGGCTACGTTCAGAGGTGATGTCCGCCCAGCAGCGGCGCCGGCACGCGCAGACCGGGAACCGCCGCAAGAGCGCGCTCCTCGGGGTGGCCGTGGCAATGGCACTCGGCACCCTGTTCTTCAGCGCGTTCACGGTCATCAGCGCCAGCGGCGGCTCGCAGGGCGAACCGCCCGGCGGGCGGCGCATCGCCTACTTCGCCGACTGGAACACCGCGAACCGCGGCTACACCATCAAGGACGTCGAGGAGAGCGGGGCCGCCGCCCGGTTGACCCGGCTCATGTGGGCGTTCGGCAACGTCAACGCCAAGGGCCGGTGCGCCGTCTCCCCGGAGGACGACCAGCCGTGGGCCATCTACCAGCGCCGCTACAGCGCCGAGGAGAGCGTCGACGGCAAGGCCGACCGCTACGAGCAGCCGCTGGCGGGCAGCCTCAACCAGCTGCGCAAGCTGCGCGAGCGCCGCCCCGAGCTCCAGACCTCCATCAGCCTCGGCAACTGGAACTGGTCGAAGCACTTCTCCGACGCCGCGCGCAGCGAGAAGTCCCGTGCCGCGCTGGTCTCCTCGTGCATCGACCTGTGGCTGCGGGGCGACCTCCCGAAGTCCGACGGCGAGCCGCAGGGCGGCAAGGGCGCGGCCGAAGGCGTCTTCGACGGCATCGACCTCGACTGGGAGTGGCCGGGCGGCGGCGGCAAGGAGGGCAACACCGAGCGCCCCGAGGACAAGCGCAACTTCACCCTGCTGGTCGAGGAGTTCCGCGGCCAACTGGACGACCTGGAGGAGCAGACCGGGCGCGAGTACAGCCTGTCGGCGTCGCTCACCCACGACGAGGAGCTGATGCGGGCCGGGTACGAGCCCGAGGTCTTCGCGTCGCTCGATTTCGCCACCGTGCAGGGCTACGACTTCACCGGCTCCTACAGCTCCACCACCGACCACCACTCGCAGCTGTTCGCGCCCGACGGCGCCCCCGGCGACACCGGTGCCGACCGCGCCGTGCGGCAGTACCTCGACTACGGCCTGCCGGCCGACAAGCTGGTGCTCGGCTACCCCGCGTTCGGCCGCGGGTGGCGCGGGGTCGACCCCGAGGGGTTCGGCCGCTACGCCGAGGCCGAGTCCCACGCCAAGGGCGGCTACGGCACGGGCACCGACGCCTACGCCGACCTCGAAAAGCGCTCCGGCACCCGGTTCCTCGACCCGGTGCACGGCACATACTGGATCCTCGACGGCGACGAGTGGTGGACCTACGACACCCCCGAGGTGGTGGCGCAGAAGGGCGCCTATGTCCGCGGCAAGGGCCTCGGCGGGCTCATGCAGTGGAACCTCGACATGGACCCCGAGGCGGAGCTGGTGAAGGCCATGGACGACGCGCTCGACGGCGGCTGAACCGCCCCCGAGCGCCCGGGCCCGGCGTCAGCTCCGGCGGAACTCCCGCACCTCGCCGCCCGGCCGCCACAGCCGCACGACCAGCCGGTCGCCCTCGACACCGGTCGCCACGACCTCCGACAGCAGCAGCCGGAACAGGTGGAACGGCCCGGGCGGCGTCCCCGGGTCGCGGTACCGCTCGACCTCGTCGGGGTCGGCGACCTCCACCGCCGTGCCGCTGATCTTGATGTCGGCGCCGCCCGCCCTGATGTCGTCGGGGTCGGCGGGGTTCGCGTGGATCGCGAACGCCGGGGAGCGCTGGAGGTCGCGCGCCTTGCGCGCGCCGGGCATGGAGCCGATGGTGATGTCGGGGGCGCGGAAGGAGACCTCGGTCCCGCTCACGCGCGGACCGCCGTCCTTGCGCAGGGTCGCGAGCACGTGGGTCTCGGCCGATTCGAACCGCTCCTTCGCGGTCTTCGCCAGGCCGGGAGCCGCCGCGGCGAACACGTCCCATGTCACGGCGGAATTCGCTGAAGTCATGCCATGAGTATCCGGCGGTCGGCTGACATCTCCTGTCAGGAACCCGCCCGCTTTTCGTGGGAACGGCGGCGATCCGCGATTCGGAAAGGTCCGAGTGGCGGTGCCATGTCCGTTTCGCGTGCCCTCCTTTAGGATCGGAGGTCTCGACCGAGAGGCCCGGTGCGGCGGCCTCCGCGCCGCGGAGCCCGTTTCCCGTCCGTGAGGAGCGCAATGCCAACTCCGCCCGTGCTGATCTACGACGGCGACTGCGGATTCTGTACGCGCAGCGTCCGCTTTGCCGAGCGGTTGGCCGCCGGGGTGGTCCCGGTGCCGTGGCAGGCCACCGACCTGGTGGCGCTGGGCACCTCCGAGGAACGGGCGCGGCGCGAGGTGCTGCTCATCGAGGAGGAGGACATCGTCTACGGCGGCGCGCGGGCGGTCTCCGCGCTGCTGCGCCGCAGCAGGGGGACGTGGCGGGCGGCGGGCTACGCCATGGCACTGCCGGGCATCCGCTCGGCGGCGTCGCTGGCCTACCGGGGCATTGCGGCGAACCGGTTCAGATTCCCCGGGGTGACCCCCGCGTGCAAGCTGCCGCGCGAACAGCGGCCGGGCGGCTGAGCGCGGCCGAGCCCCCTCAGACCCCGAGTTGCTCCTGCAAGCGGTCCAGCGCGGCGCCGACCCGCGCGCGCACGGCGTCGTCCTCGGGGTCGACCCCGTCGTCCAGGTGCACCTGCCAGGTCACGGTGTCGCCGCCCGGCGGGCGGCGGGCCACGAGCCGGGCGCCGGACTCCCCGGCGATCGCGATGCGCCGGCTCGCGAGGATGGTCGCGGTGACCCGCTCGAAGACGGTCTCGGCGAGCGCGCCGGGGTCGGCGATGGCGAACCGGTGCTCGCCGGCGCCCTCCTCGACGAAGACGAGGCCGTCGTCGTCCCAGCGCGCGCGGTCGATCTGCTCCCACGGCACGGCGTGCCCGCCGGGGAGGTGCAGCGCGTGGAGGGTCGCGACCAGCGTGCCGGAGTCCGACGCGGCGTGGGAGAGGACCCGTTCGCCGCGCCGCAGTTCGAGCCGGTTCACCAGATCGCGGGGCAGGGACGAGCGTCGTGGCCAGCGCATGGCCCCACGCTATAGGAGCGGTGGGGCCGCGGGAGGGGTGGGTCAGGCGGGGTCGCCGGTGCGGGTCTCGGCCGGCTCTCCCGCGCGGCGCATCTCCGCGCGCTCGGCGGGGGTGGGCCGGGCCAGGAAGTCCTTCACTGAGGTCACGGGCAGGCGGTCGCCGACCTTGTCGTAGACGGCCTTGCCCGCGTTGCCGACCTGCGCGCCGACGACACCGGCGGTCTCCTGGACGGTGGGGTTCTCGGTGACGCGCCGGGCGAGCTTGACGAGCTGCTCGTAGCGTTCGCGCCCGGCGCGGGTGCCGAGTACGTAGCCCACAGCGAGCCCGGTGGCGAAGGTGATCCTCTTGAGCATGATGTCCTCTCGGCGTGGACGACTCGGGTTGGTCTGTACGCTACCCGCTCGGCGCGCGCGAACCCCGGCGGCGGCACGGCGGCGGCGGGATCGCGAAACCGGTTCGAACGACCGCCCCAAGTGCGCTAGCCTTGTGCATGTCGGCAAGGGGGAGCCGCCGAGTTCCCTCCTTATCGGACGAATGCGCAATCCCGCGTAGCTCAATCGGCAGAGCAGCCGGCTGTTAACCGGCAGGTTATTGGTTCGAGTCCAATCGCGGGAGCAGTTGCAAGTACATATTCATGCAGATCAGGGCCGCCTTCCCGGTAGGGAAGGCGGCCCTGGTGCGTTGGTGGCGTGGATATGCACCCGCGGCGGTCTTTCCTTTCTGCGCCTTTCCGCGCCGATTCGGCGCGATCGGCGGTGCCATTGCACAATGGCGGGCCGGGCCCCGGGTGTCCGGCGGGTTCGGTGCCGCGGTGCGGTCATGAGGCGACGGAGCGGCCGTGCTCCGCCCGGCGGCGCTGCTCCAGGCCGTCGAGGATGAGGTCGAGGGAGAACGCGAACTCCTCGTCGTCGTCGCACCCGCCGAGCGCACCCTCGTGGGTCGAGGCGAGCGCCATCTCGGCGATCCGGGGCAGTTCGCGCGCCCACGCCGCCGCCTGGGCCGCGGTGGTCTCCGGCCGGTCCCGCGCCTTGTCGTCGTACAGGTCCTCGCTGAACCCCAGGACGCGGCTGCCCAGCACGTGCAGGGCGTGATGGGTGAGGTCGAGGCTCACCCCTCCCTCGCGCAGGACGCCGAGCAGGGTGTCGAGGTGCCGGAGGGCGGCCGGGGTGGGGTCGGGCCGGGACTTGATGACCTCGGCGGCCCACGGGTGCCGGATCATGGTGCGCCGCGCCGACAGCATCAGGTCCCGCGCCGTCTCGACCCAGGTCGCCGCCGGTGCGGGGCGCTCGATGCCGGCCACGACGGCGTCGGTCATGAGGTCGAGGAGGCCGTCCTTGGCTCCGACGTGCCGGTAGAGCGACATCGGGTCGACCCCGAGTTCCTGCGCGATCCGCCGCATGCTGGCCGCCGCCAGGCCCTCGTCGTCGGCGACGCGGAGCGCGACGGCGACGATCCCCTCGCGGGAGAGCCCTGCCGGGGCCGTCTTCGAGCGTCGCGTCGTCATCCGGCACAGCTTAGCCGCCGTCGGCCATTGACCAGCCGCCAACCGGACTCTACGCTGTAGGTCTACACCGTAGGTCTATGGTGTAGACATATGGAGGGGAGTGACCGACCATGTCCGTCTCGAAACCGCCCACCCTGCCGCCGCGCTGGTTCATCCGCGGCGTCTGGACCGGCCACCGCCTGCTCTACCGCACCACCAGGCGCGGCCTCTCCCGGCCGCGCAAGGGCGACCGGATGGGCATGCTGCGCCTGCGCGCGACCGGTCGGCGCACCGGCAGGGAGCGCGCCGTGATCCTCGGCTACCATCTCGACGGGGACTCCTTCGTCACCCTCGCCATGAACGGCTGGGCCGAACCCGACCCCGCGTGGTGGCTCAACGTCCGGGCCCACCCGGCCGCCGAGGTCGACACCGTCGACGGCACCTTCGCGGTGATCGGCCGCGAGGCCGCCGGCGCCGAACGCGATCGCCTCCGGGCCCGGTTCGACGACTACCGGGGGTGGGGCGACATCGACGCGTTCTCCACCCGCCGGCAGCACACCGCCGTCGTCGTGTTCGACCGGGCCTGAACGGCCATGGCCGCGGACCGTACGATGCCCCGCGGCCCGGCCGCGGCGCGCCGCGGGGAGTGGTGGATCCCGGTGGGCCTGATCGCGCTCAGCCTGATCCCGGTGCTCGCCGGGGCGCTGCGGTTGGGGGAGTTGGCCGGTGGCGCGGTCGGACCCGGCGACCAGAGGTTCGCCGACGATCCGGCGCCGGTGGTCGCGCACATCATCGGCGCCACCGTCTTCTGCCTGGTCGGGGCGTTCCAGTTCGTGCCGTCGTTGCGCGCCCGGCACCGGGCCTGGCACCGCCGTGCGGGGCGGGTCCTGGTCGCGAGCGGCCTGCTGGCGGCCCTGACCGGGATGTGGCTGGGCGTCGGCGCCGACCTCCCGCCCACCGACAACGGGCTGCTCATGGTGTTCCGCCTGGCCTTCGGCGGCCTGATGGCGGTCGGCCTCGTTCTCGCCTTCCTGGCCGCCCGCCGCCGGGACATCCGCGTCCACCGGCGCTGGATGCTCCGCTCCTATGCGCTCGGCCAGGCGGCGGGCACCCAGGCCTTCGTCCTCGCCGCGGTGGCGGCGCTGCCGGGGGAGGTAAGCCCGTACCAGCGGGCCTTGGGCATGGGCGCGTCGTGGGGCGTCAACCTCGCGGTCGCCGAGTGGATCGCGCGCCGGTGACCCCGGCGCGGCCGATCTGGGCGGGACCGGGCCCGCCGGGCCCGGATCGCCGAGGCCCGGCCGGTGCCCGCGTACCGCGCCCCCGCCGCTTTCCGGGCGGCGGGCTCAGGCCCGCTTCTGCGCGACCCCTCCGGCGATCAGCGGGCGGATGGGAATGGGGATCTTGGGGTCGTCCTTCGTCTTGTGCCAGGCGTCGCAGTTGACCAGGCCCGGCTCGACCATCGTGAAGTCGCCGAAGTACGCCATGATCTGCTCGGGCGGCGACCACCGCCCGGTGCCGAGCTTTTCGAGGAAGGCGTTCTCGGCCTGCTTGGCGCGCTCGTGGTCCTCGGCGTCCTCGGGGTCGGGCAGCTTGAAGTGCGAGACGGCGATGTAGCTGCCGACCGGCAGCGCGTCGCGCAGCACCGCGCTGACCCGCAGCGACTCGCGGTGGTGGCTCAGGTGGTGCAGGATCCCGCCGAGGATCAGGCCGACCGGCCGGGAGAAGTCGAGGAGCCGCCGGGTGTCGTCGTCGGTGAGGATCTTCTCGGGTTCGAGCAGGTCCCTGGTGAGGATCGCGCAGGTCTCGACCCCGACCAGCAGCGCCTGCGCGTGCGACAGGACGGTGAGGTCCTTGTCGACGTAGACCACCCGTGCGGCCGGGATGACCTCCTGCGCGATCTCGTGGATGTTGCCGTCGCTGGGCAGGCCCGAACCGATGTCGAGGAACTGGTCGACGCCCTGCTCGGCCATGAAGCGGACGGCGCGCTGCACGAACGAGCGGTTGGCGATGGCGAGCTTGAGGATCTCCGGGACGACCGAGCGCGCGTACTCGCTCATCCGCTTGTCGACCTCGAAGTAGTCCTTGCCGCCGAGGAAGTAGGAGTAGACCCGGGCGATGCTCGGTTTCGTCAGGTCGATCGGCTGGTACTTGGGGGCCCGGCTGGTGGCGCCGCGCAGGAAGTCGGGGGAGTCGGAGGGATCCATCGCCGTTCCTCTACTGAGGGGAAGAAGCCGAACGGTTCTGCTCGGATTCTATTCCCGGCACCCCGCCGAAATCCGGCTTTTTCCGCGATGCGGATCGGGCCGGGTCCGGTCAGCCGATCGCGCGGCCGGCGTAGTCGGGGGCCGGCCCGATCCGGCCGCGCAGCACGGCGGCGGCGGAATCGGGGAACGGCGCCGAGCGTCCGGCGTGCTGGTCGACGTGCAGCGCGAGCAGCTCCTCCGTTGCGACGAGGGTCGTGCCGAGGCGCATCTCGTGGCAGAACCGCACCTTCTTCGCGCCGACCTCCAGGACCACCGTGCGCACCGCCACCTCGGCGTCCACCGGCACCTCGCGGAGGTAGCGGATGTGCGCCTCGACGGTGTACAGGGAGCAGCCGGTCCGTTCGCGGTACCCGGTGTCCAACCCGGCGCCGTCCATGAGCGCGTCGGTGGCGTAGCCGAAGACCAGGACGTAGTACGGCTCGCTGAGGTGACCGTTGTAGTCGATCCACTCCGGCCGGATGCGCTGGACCAGCTCGCCGCTCACGGGGTCTCCTGCTCGCGGGCCTCGGCGGCCTCGGCGCGGTCGACCTCGGCGAGCGCGTTGAGGACGGCGATCATCCGGCGGTCCCGCTGCGCGATGAGCCGGGTGATGCTGCGCCCCGCCGCGACCTCTTCGGTCTGCTCGACCATTCGGTCGCGCAGTTCCGGGGTCAGCTCCGGCGATTCGAGGCGGGTCCACGGGTACTTCAGCGCCGGACCGAAATGGTCCAGCATGTGCGCCATCCCGCCCTCGCCGCCGGCGAGGTGGAAGGTCAGGCACGGGCCGAAGAACGCCCAGCGCAGCCCCGGCCCCGAGGTCATCGCCTGGTCGATCTGGGCGACCGTCGCCTCGCCCGCGCCGACCATGTGCAGCGCCTCGCGCCAGGCGGCCTCCTGGATCCGGTTGCCGATGAACCCCGGCAGCTCGGTGTCCATTGTGATGACGGTCTTGCCGGCCTCGGTGTAGAACGCCGAGGCCCATTCGGTCGCCCAGCCGGCGGTCCGCTCGCCGCCGACGACCTCCACCAGGGGGGCCAGGTAGGGCGGGTTGAACGGGTGCCCCACCACCAGCCGCTCCGGTGTCGCCGCCGCGGTCTGCATCTCCGTCATCGAGTAGCCGGAGGTGGACGACGCGACGACGACGCCGGGCGGCGCCGCCGCGGCGATCTCGGCGAGGAGCGCGACCTTGGTGTCCAGCCGCTCCGGCGCGCTCTCCTGCACGAAGTCGGCGCCCGACACCGCCTCGGCGAGTGTGGCGACCACGGTGAGGTTGTCGATGGCGGCCCGCTCGGCGAGGCCCAGGTCCTCCAGCGCCGGCCAGGCCGTGGCGACCAGGTCGCGCAGCCGCCGCTCGGCGTCGGGGGCGGGGTCCCAGGCGACGACGTCGTACCCGGCGGCGAGGAAGTGCGCGGCCCAGCCGCCGCCGATGACGCCGGCGCCGATGCAGGCGACGGTCCGGACGTCGGCGGGCGCGATGGCGGGTGCCCTTCCGGTCAACAGGTGCTGCTCGGTCAACAGGGGTGTCCCAACTGTGTTCGGATGCTGCGGGCGCGCGGCGGCGCCCCGGGTGGCGGGTCGTGTGGGTCGTCCCGGGCTCGCCGGCCCGGACCTTTCCGAAAGCCCTTCTTCCCTAGCGGCTGCGCAGGGCGAGGGTGGTGCGGGCCTCGTCGGGGGTCGCGACCCGGGCGCCGAGCAGCTCGATGATGCTGACGGCCTTCTCGACGAGCTGGGCGTTGGTGGCCTTGACGCCGCGGCTGAGGTAGAGATTGTCCTCCAGGCCCACGCGCGCGTGCCCGCCGAGCAGGACCGACTGCGCGACCCACGGCATCTGCATGCTCCCGATCGAGAAGCTGGCCCACTGCGCGCCGTCGGGGAGCAGGCGCACCATCGACTGGAGCACGCCCGGGTCGGCGGGGGCCCCGTAGGGGATGCCGGCGCAGAGCTGGAACATCGTGGGGTCGTCGATGAGCCCTTCGGCGTGCATCTGCTTGGCGAACCAGAGCTGCCCGGTGTCGAAGATCTCCAGTTCGGGCCGCACCCCCAGCTCCTGGATCCGCTTGGCGCCCGCGCGCAGCATGTCGGGGGTGGAGACGTAGACCAGGCTGCCGTCGCCGAAGTTCAGGCTGCCGCAGTCGAGCGTGCAGATGTCCGGCAGCAGCTCCTCGACGTGCGGGAGCCGGTCGAGGCCGTTGACGAGGTCGGTGTCCTTGCCGAACGCCAGCGGGTCGTCCTGGCCGATCACGAGGTCGCCGCCCATGCCGGCGGTCAGGTTGATGACGATGTCCGTCCCGGTCTCCCTGATCCGCTCGACCACCTCCCGGTACAGGGCGTTGTCGCGCGAGGGTGCGCCGGTCTCCGGGTCGCGCACGTGGATGTGCACGGCGCTCGCGCCGGCCTCGGCGGCGGCGACAGCGGAGGACGCGATCTCGGCGGGGGTGACCGGGACGTGCGGGCTGCGGCTCACGGTGTCGCCCGCGCCGGTGAGCGCGGCGGTGAGGATGACGGTGTCGTTGAAGGTCTCGTTCATGGCCGGGTGTCCTTTCCGTGGACGGTCGGAGGGTCTGGCGGCGGGTCGGTCTCGGCGCCGGCCGGCCGGACGGGGGCGAGCCGGTCGGCGACGAAGGCGTGCAGGGTGGCGCGCATCCTCTCGACCGTGCGCCCGGGGCGGCCGGTGAGGACCTGGATCCCGAGGCCGTCGATGAGCGCGCTGAGGTGGATCGCCGTCTCGTCGGGGTCGAGCGGGCGGAAGGCGCCGTTGTCGACCCCCGCGCGCAGGGTCTGCACGATGGTGTCGTGCCACCGCTGGTAGGAGTCGGCGTGCAGGGCGCGGATGCGCGGGTCGAGGGTGGACTCCGTCCAGACCTGGACCCAGATGGACCATTCCAGGCGCAGCCGCTCGGAACCGGGGAGCTGGAGTTCGATCAGCCGCAGCAGCCGATCGCCCGCGTCGGGGATCTCGTGCAGCACGGCGACCTGGCGGTCGAACGCCTGCTTCACGGAGGAGCGGAGCGTCTCGTCGAGGAGGCCGCGCAGGCTGGGGAACTGCGCACTGATGATGTCGGCGGGCAGCCCGGAGCGGTCGGCGATGTCGGCGATGCGCACGGCGTAGTAGCCGTGCTCGGCGATCAGCTGCCAGGCCGCCTCGATGATGCGCCGCCGCACGCTCTGGGCGTGCGCGGAGTCGGTGTCGGCGGGCGGCAGCGAGGGGGTGGCGGAGGCGTTGCGGGGGGCCGCGGCGACGGTCAGCGCGTCGTCGTGCCCGTTGAGCAGCCAGTTGACGGTGACACCCGCGTGGTCGGCGATACGGATCAGTTCGGCCGCCGTGAACCGGCGGACGCCCTTGAGCGCCTTGGACAGCTTGGTGGGGTCGATGCCGATGACCGCGGCGAACGCGCGCTGGGTGCGCCCCGAGCGGCTGATCACATCGCGGACCCGCTCGGGCAGTCCTGGCAACGCCTCATCCATGCCGGGGACGCTAGCACGGCAATTGCGATAATCGCAATTATGGACGTGCGAGGTCGGCCTCGATGCCGGCGGCCGCCGCCGTCAGCGGCCCGAGGAGTTCGGTCCGGATCCGCTCCAGCGGGGTGCGGTCGGCGTGCGCGGAGACGTTCGCGGCGGCGAGCACCCGGCCGCCGCGGCCGCGGACGGGGACCGCCACCGCGCGCAGCCCGTCCGCCAGCTCCCGGTCGACCAGGGCCCACCCCTGCTCGCGTACCCGCAGCACCTCGGTGCGCAGCGCGCCGGGGGACCGCACGGTGTGCTCGGTGAGCGGTTGGGGGTCGAGGTGCTGGAGGTAGGCGTTGAGCGCGGAGTCGGGCAGCCCCGCGAGCAGCACCCGGCCCATCGCGGTCACGTACGCGGGCAGCCGGGTGCCGATGCTGATGGGGGTGGCCACGATGCGGCCGGCGGGCACGCGGACCACGTACACCACCTCGCCGCCGTCGAGGACGGACAGCGAGGTGCTCTCCCCGAGTTCCGCGCCCAGCCGCTCCAGGTGCTCCTGCGCGATCTCCGGCAGCCCCGCCGACGACAGGTACGCGAACCCGAGGTCCAGGGAGCGCGGGGTGAGCGTGAACATGCGGTCGTCGGTGCGGACGTAGCCCAGATCGCACAGCGTGAGCAGGAACCGGCGGGCGGCGGCCCGCGACAGCCCGGTGCTCCGGGCGACCTCGCTCAGCGTCATGGCGGGCCGCTCGCGGGAGAACGCCCGCAGGATGACGAGTCCGCGCTCCAGCGACTGCACGAAGTGGTCGCCGCGCACCGGTGGCGGGGTGTGCCGGCGTCCGTCGGGATCGGTGGTCACAGGTGGACTCCCCGTGTGGACTACGCGAACGTCGATTCCAGCGATCTTCCCATATCGGTGCGCTGCGGACCGGGCCGTTCCGGGCGCGCCGCACCCCCGCGCGGCGGCCGGGCCGGGCGGCGGCGGTCACCCGGTGGCGACCTCCTCGCAGACGGTCAGCCTGAAGTGGAAGACCCCGGTCATTCCCTGGACGAGGACGACGTAGGTGTCGGCGTCCTTGCGCAGCACGGTCCGGCCCTGCGGGACCGACGGGTGCTGCGGCTGGTAGTCGCGCGCCAGCACCGAGGCCGCCTCCCTCGCGGTGTCGCGGTCGGCGAAGACGTGACTTGCGGCGTGCGCGTCGATCCCCCGGTGGGCGGTGTAGTGCTCCTCGATCAGGATGCGCCAGCGGGCGTTCTCGGTCATCGACGTCCTTGTCCATAGAGGGCTGGTGCCGGTGCGGGGCGGTGGTGCGGAAACGGCGGATGTGCGGGACCCCGCCGACAGGGCCCCGCACATCCTTACCGTTCGTTCTCGTGCTTCTCGCGCCGCACCGTTACGACGCCTGCTCCCATTCCGCGGTTCCCCTGACTCCCTTGGCGCGGGAGGACCGCAGCGCGGCCCGCAAGAGGACGACCTCGTCCTGAAGGTCGCGGATCTCGCGCTGCTTGCGGTCGACCAAGCGGCCCATGGTCGTCGTCGCGTACGCCGACGTGATGACCCATCCGGCAATGATTCCGACGAGGAAGGATGCAATCGCGGTCAGTAGAACAGCCATCGACCGTGCCCCAATCTGCTCGTTGGGGACCTGCCGGAAACCGCTCGGGCGAAGTCCGCCTTTTCCAGCGGGTCCTCTCGATTCCCAGGGGACCACCCGCCGCCCGTGCTTGCCGAGTGGCAAGATGCAGGCAGGGTGGCGGCGAAGAAAGCAAGCAAGCACCGGAAAGTGCAAAGCAAGCGATACCGGACGGAAAGCGGCCGGACGGGACGCCGGTTCCGGTCGGCCGATGCGGTCGGCGACCGCCGCTGCGGTGCCAGCCGCAGGAAAGGGGCGGAATCCACCAAGTTCGGCACCAATCGCGCATTGCGCAACGGTCGTGCCTCCGTTAGCATCCAATCCACGACCTGTCTACCTGCTACACCCACTCCGACGTCGAACGTTCGCAGACTCAATCACTGTGTGTGCGTGTTCGGTTTCTCCGAGTGTGTGGCGGTGGGTAGTCTGATCGGCAGGCCGTAGGCCCTTATTGGGGTGAATCGGTCGCGGATCGGCCCCAGGGCCGACCGCTAGCCACTCGCGTACTTCTCTACCGAACTAGAGAATTCGGGCATCGGCCGGATTGTGCTCACAAAGCATACTGGTCCGGCGTCGTATTCAATCAAACTCCGATTCAATGACGAATGGTGTCTCATGGGCGACGACGACTAAATGATCCGGGAACGGTATTCTGTTCGCGGTTTTATTATTGCCCGTTTCTAGCGAGTAAGGCTTCCAATGGGTGACGATGACTGACGGGTCATTCTAGGTGAATATGTAGTGCTTACGGAATTCGTGTCCTTTTTCGGGGTGTTCCCGGATGGCGCGGGTTCCGTATCTGTTCGCGGCACCAGGGCCGCATTCGCCGGTGCCGCGGACCCGGTCTGAGGGCAGGACCCGGCCGAAACCCCTGTCGGATCCGCGGCGGGGGGTGGGATGATCGTCCCATTCGGGGAGAATGTCGCCTGAAGGGTGTCGGACGTCCCCGTGCGTCCACGCCGGCGTCCCCCTGCCCCGGAAGGTGGCCGATGAGCCGACCGAGCCGCGAACCTCTGAGTGAAGAGCACCGGTTCCTCGGGACGCTGCTGCGCAAGGCGCGCCTGGGCGTCGGAGCGACAACCCGCGACGTCGCGTATTTCAGCTCCGGCCACATTTCCAATGTCGAGAACGGCCACGTCACCCCCTCGCACGAGCTCGTCCAGCACTACATCGACGAATTCGACTGCGACCGCGACATCGCACTGTCGGCCTATCGCACCATGCGCAGCGCGAGCGAGGCGCGGCGGCGCGAGCAGCGGCTGGCGCGGCGCGGCGTCGTGAGCCCGCCCTACAGCGTCACGGCGGAGTCGACCTACTCCGAGATCCGGGCCGGCTACAAGGTCCACGGCAGCGAGGTGCTCTACCGGTTCGACGAACTCGGCGTGCTGGAGGAGATCACCGTGATCCGGACGATCTCCGCCCTGCACCCCGGTGTGTCGCTGTTCACGGCCCGGTACAGCTACTACGCGGACCCGCACCAGGGCGTGCTGTCGATCGAGGCCGGTTCGGGGTGCCAGGTGGAGCGGGTCAACGAGACCATCACGGGTTACCTCTCCGCGGTGCTCCGACTCGACCGCGACCTCTCGCCCCGCGACCCGGCACCGTTCTCCCTCTCCTTCAAGGTGAAGGTGAACAGCGACCGCACCGCACGCCCGCTGCTGCGCTACTACGGGCAGTCGGTCACGCGCCATGCCATGCGGGCGCAGTTCACGCCCCCGATGGTGCCGGTCGACGCGTGGTGGTTCCGCGAACCCGACGTGTTCGACGCCGACCAGGTGCCGCGCCGCGACCAGATGATGCAGAGCCGCAACGGCTTCTACTTCCTCGACTTCGACGACCTGCGCAAGGAGCACGCGGGGCTGTCGTGGCACTGGGACCTCTGACCGGCCGGCCGGTGCGGGCGGTCGGCGGGCCGTTGTTTCAGGGCCGGTGACTGACGGCGTTGTCAAGACCTTGGAATCGGACCCGTGAGGGGTGCGGTACCCGGTTCCACGCGGCCCCGCCGAAGCGGTTCACCGGCCGCGGCCCCCGCAGCCTCAGTCGTCTTCACCCACAGTGTGCCTCCTCCTGCGTTCGGTGCGAGCACCTTCAGCGGTAGTTGTACCCCTGGGGCGAAGTGGTCTATTCCGGTCGGCGCCACCTGTTCGGCCGCCCGACCGGCCGGCGCTACCCTGGGGCCCATGGTTCGTTGCGGCAGCCGTCGTCGCCCTCGCCGGGCACCCCGCGCGGGGATCCTGTGACCTGCGCCACTGTGGCGGGCGGCGATCGGGAGTGGCTGTGGGCCGCCATCGGGCTCTCCATGGCGTGTCCTGAGTCGGCCACGGCGTTCTCCGTCGGCGCGATCGTCGTCGACCCCGGCGGCTCCGTGCTCGCACGCGGGTACTCGCGCCGCGACGATCCCAGGGACCACGCCGAAGAGGCGGCGCTGCGCGACCTCGACCCCGGCGATCCGCGACTGGCCGGCGCCACCCTCTACACCTCGCTCGAACCGTGCAGCGCCCGCGCCTCCCGCCCCCGCACCTGCACGGAACTGACCCTGGCGACCGCGATCCCGCGGGTGGTCTTCGCCTGGCGCGAACCGGCGCTGTTCGCCGACTGCGACGGCGCGGAGCGCCTGCGCGCGGCAGGGCGCGCCGTGGTCGAGATCGCCGACCTCGCCCCGCTGGTGCGCCAGGTGAACGCGCACCTCCTCCGCTGAGACCGGCCGCCGCCCGCCCCTCGCGGTCGAACGGGGCGCCCGGCCGTTCCGGGCCGGCGCCGCGACGCCGCCCTGCGGCGGCGCGGGGGGTCAGAGCCGGTCGACGTCCACGACGCGGACCACCGCGCGGCCCTGCTCGTCGGAGGCCGCGAGGTCGACCTCGGCGCTGATGCCCCAGTCGTGGTCGCCCGCCGGGTCGGCGAAGACCTGGCGGACCTCCCACACCTCGGGCTTCTCCTCGATGAGCAGCATCTTGGGGCCGCGCGCATCGGGGCCGATGCCGACCTCGTCGTGCTCCTCGTAGTACTCGGCGAGCGCCTCCGCCCACGCCTCGGCGTCCCAGCCGTCCTCGGAGTCGAGCGCGCCCAGCAGGTCGTAGCGGCGCCGCGCGGCGTGCTCGACGCGGCGGAACAGCTCGTTGCGGACCAGCACCCGGAACGCCCGGTGGTTCGCCGTCACCGGTTTGGGCCGGTCCTCGATGGGCGACCCGGAGTCGTCCTCCGCCGCGGGGTTGGTGAGCTGCTCCCACTCGTCGAGGAGGCTGGAGTCGACCTGGCGGACCAGTTCGCCCAGCCACTCGGTGAGGTCGAGCAGCCCTTCGGTCTTGGCGTCCTCGGGAACGGTCTGGTTCAGCGCCTTGTAGGCGCCGGCGAGGTAGCGCAGCACCAGCCCCTCGGAGCGGGCCAGTTCGTAGTAGCCGACGTAGTCGGTGAACGTCATCGCCCGCTCGTACATGTCGCGCGCGATGGACTTGCCGCGCAGCGGGTGGTCGCCCACCCAGGGGTGGCCGCGCCGGTACGTCTCGTAGGCGTGCTCCAGCAGCTCGGCCAGCGGCTTCGGGTAGGTGATCTCCTCCAGCCGCTCCATTCGCTCGTCGTACTCGATGCCGTCGGCCTTCATCTGCGCGACGGCCTCGCCGCGCGCCTTGTTCAACTGGGCGGCGAGGATCTGGCGGGGGTCGTCCAGGGTGGCCTCGACGACGGTGAGCACGTCCAGCGCGTGGTCGGGCGCGTACGGGTCGATCAGGTCGAACGCGGCCAGCGCGAACGTCGACAGCGGCTGGTTCAGCGCGAAGTCGGGTTGCAGGTCGACGGTCAGGCGCGCGGTGCGCCCCTCGGCGTCGGGTTCGCCGAGGGTCTCGACGATGCCGCCGTCGAGCAGCGACCGGTAGATGGCGATGGCCTCGCGGATGTGCCGGCGCTGCCACGAGCGGTCGTCGTGGTTGTCGGTGAGCAGGTGCTTCATCGCGGCGAAGCAGTCGCCGGGGCGGGCGATGACGCTGAGCAGCATGGCGTTGCTGACCTTGAACCGCGAGGTCAGCGGCTCGGGGTCGGCCGCGATGAGCTTCTCGAAGGTGCTCTGGTCCCAGCCCACGAAGCCGTCGGGCGCCTTCTTGCGCACGACCTTGCGGCGCTTCTTGGGGTCCTCGCCCGCCTTGGCCAGCGCCTTCTCGTTCTCGACCACGTGGTCGGGCGCCTGCACCACGACATTGCCGACTGTGTCGTACCCGGCCCGCCCGGCGCGGCCGGCGATCTGGTGGAACTCCCGCGCGCTCAAGCGGCGCACCCGGGTCCCGTCGTACTTGCTCAGCGCCGTGAACAGCACGGTGCGGATGGGGACGTTGACGCCGACGCCGAGGGTGTCGGTGCCGCAGATGACCTTGAGCAGCCCGGCCTGCGCGAGGCGCTCGACCAGGCGCCGGTACTTCGGCAGCATGCCGGCGTGGTGGACGCCGATGCCGCTGCGCACGTAGCGCGACAGGTTGCGGCCGAAGCGGGTGGTGAACCGGAATTTCCCGATCTCGGCGGCGATCGCGTCCTTCTCGGCGCGGGTGCACATGTTGATGCTGGTCAGCGCCTGCGCCCGCTCCACGGCCTGCGCCTGGGTGAAGTGCACGATGTACACCGGGGACTCGCGGGTGGAGAGCAGCTCCTCCAGCGTCTCGTGCAGCGGGGTGGTGCGGTACGAGTAGTAGAGGGGGACCGGGCGCTCGGCGGAGCGCACCACCGTCGTGGGCCGCCCGGTGCGCCGGGTGAGGTCCTCCTCGAACCGGGTGACGTCGCCGAGCGTGGCCGACATGAGGATGAACTGCACGTTGGGCAGCTCCAGCAGCGGCACCTGCCAGGCCCAGCCGCGGTCGGGCTCGGCGTAGAAGTGGAACTCGTCCATGACGACCTGGCCGATCTCGGCGTCGGCGCCGTCGCGCAGGGCGATGTTGGCAAGGACCTCGGCGGTGCAGCAGATGATGGGCGCGTCGGCGTTGACGCTGGCGTCGCCGGTCATCATGCCGACGTTGGCGGTGCCGAACACCGCGCACAGGTCGAAGAACTTCTCCGACACCAGGGCCTTGATGGGGGCCGAGTAGAACGACCGCTCGCCCTTGGCGAACGACGCGAAATGCGCACCGGCCGCCACCAGGCTCTTCCCCGAACCGGTGGGGGTCGCCAGGATCACGTTGGCGCCCGACACCACCTCGATCAGGGCCTCTTCCTGATGCGGGTACAGGGTGAGCCCGCGCTCCTCGGCCCACTCGGCGAACGCGGTGAACAGCGAGTCGGGTGCGTTGTCGTCGGGGATCGAATCGAAGAGGCTCACCCGTCCATCTTGCCTGCTTCGACGACCCGCACCGACACCGCGCGCATGAGGCGCCGCCCGCACGGGCGGCGCCTCATGGCATTGCGGTGCGCGGAGCCGGGATCAGACCAGCCCGAGCTCCGTGACCGTGTCGCGCTCCGCGGCGAGTTCGGCGACGGACGCGTCGATGCGCGACCGCGAGAACGCGTTGATGTCCAGCCCCTGCACGATCTCGAACCGGCCGCCGCGGGCGGTCACGGGGAACGACGAGATGAGGCCCTCGGGCACGCCGTAGGAACCGTCGGAGACGACCCCGGCCGACGTCCAGTCGCCCTCGGGGGTGCCGTTCACCCAGTCGTGGACGTGGTCGATCGCCGCGTTGGCGGCGGAGGCCGCCGAGGACGCGCCGCGGGCGTCGATGATGGCGGCGCCGCGCTTGGCGACGGTCGGGATGAACTCCTCGGCCAGCCACTTCTCGTCGTCCACGGCCGCGGCCCCGTTGGCGCCGCCGACCTCGGACTGGAAGATGTCCGGGTACTGGGTCGCGGAGTGGTTGCCCCAGATGGTGAGCTTCTTGATGTCGGTGACCGACACGTTCAGCTTCGCCGCGAGCTGGGAGAGCGCGCGGTTGTGGTCGAGCCGGGTCATGGCGGTGAACCGCTCGGCGGGGACGTCGGGCGCGTGCGCCTGCGCGATGAGCGCGTTGGTGTTGGCGGGGTTGCCGACGACGAGGACGCGGATGTCGTCGGCCGCTCCGGCGTTGATGGCGGCACCCTGCGGCTTGAAGATCCCGCCGTTCGCCTTGAGGAGGTCGCCGCGCTCCATGCCGGGGCCGCGCGGCCGGGCGCCGACCAGCAGGCCGATGTTGGCACCCTCGAAGCCGCTGTTCGGGTCGTCGAAGATGTCGATCCCCTTGAGCAGCGGGAACGCGCAGTCGTCGAGTTCCATGGCGGTGCCCTCGGCCGCCTTGACGGCCTGCGGGACCTCCAGCAGGCGCAGGCGGACCGGCGTGTCCTGGCCGAGCAGCTGACCGGACGCGATACGGAAGAGCAGCGCGTAGCCGATCTGACCGGCCGCGCCGGTGACGGTGACGTTGACGGGTGCTTGGGCCATGACCTTCAATCTCCTGACGAACGTGTGGGGGGAGCGGCGGTCCCGGTGCGTCGACCGGCCCCGCTCATCCGGGTGCCCCTGCCCGCAACGATATCCGCGCTGGTGCCGCCCGGTTCGGAACGCCCCGGGCTCCACGCCCGGACGCCGCGTCCGTGCTGGTCAGGGCCTGTTCCGCCGGTCCGCTGAAGGCCCGTTGGGCGGCCGGTGCCGCGCGGACCCCGCCGCCCGCGCGCCGCGGCGACCGAGGCACGGACCCCGTACGGACGCGTACGGACGCGTACGGCGTCGGCCCTGTGGCGCGTACACCGTATCCAAGAGTCGGCGGCAGTGACCGTTGTCCAGGCCGTCATCGGTGGCAAGCGTGCTGGTGCCGACACATGTGGACTAGTACGGTGTGCGGGCGGTGGCGCACCGGCGCCACGAGATCGGAGGCCCGCATGCCGTCGCCGCAGGGGCGGCCCGAACCGCCCTACCGCCGGATCGTCGCGGAGATCCGGTCCCGCATCCTGTCCGGTGCCCTGCGGCCGGGCGAGCGGGCGCCGTCCATCCGGCAGATCGCCCGGCAGTGGGGCGTCGCGGTCGCGACCGCCACCCGGGTGATGGCGGTCCTCCGCGACGAGGGCCTGGTCGAACCGCGGGTCGGCGCCGGAACGGTGGTCAGCGCGCGCACGGACCGGAGGCGGCCGCCCGGCCCGGACCCGCGGCGGACCGACCGGCCGGCGGACACGTCCAGGCGGGAACTGGGCCGGGAGCACGTCCTCCGCACCGCCATCGCGATCGCCGACGCCGAGGGCCTCGGCGCGGTGTCCATGCGGCGGCTCGCCGCCGAGCTCGGCGTCGGCCCCATGTCCCTGTACCGGCACGTGGCCGGAAAGGACGAACTGGTGGTCCTGATGGCCGACGCCGCCTTCGGCGAACCGGAGCTGCCCGTCCCGGGGCCGGAGGGGTGGCGGGCAAAGCTCGAACTGGTCTCGCGCCGGCAATGGGAGCTGTGCCGGCGGCACCTCTGGCTGCCAAGGGTGGTCTCGTTCACGCGCCCGTTGCCCGCGCCCAACATGATGGCGCACACCGAGTGGACCCTGCGCGCGCTCGACGGCCTCGGGCTGCCCATGGAGACCCGGTACCGCCAGGCGCTCAGCCTCCCGGCGCTGGTGGTCACCATCGGCCTGTCCCTTGCCGAGGAGGTCGAGGCGGAGCAGGAGACCGGTATGACACTCGACCGGTGGCGGCTGGAGCAGCGGAACCGGTCGGGCGACCTCCTCAACAGCGGACGGTTCCCGCTGCTGGCCGCGGTGCCCGGGGACGTGGGGTCCGACATCGACGGACTGTTCGAGTACAGCCTCGCGCTCCACCTCGACGGTTTCGCCGCCCTGGTGGCGGGCCGGACGCCGCCATGACCGCGCCCCGCGGCAACCCGCCGGGCTCCGGCCCGCCGGACTCCGGCCCGCCGGGTTCCGGGGCGCCGCGGCCGGAATCGCGGCCCCGTTGGGGCTGTTGCAAAGGGCGTGCGTGATGTCGAGGTCGCGGTCATCGGCGCCGGGCAGGCGGGCCTGTCCGGCGCCTACCACCTGCGCCGGGCGGGCCTGGCCCCCGACCGGGACTTCGTCGTGCTCGACCACGGCGCCGGGCCCGGCGGCGCCTGGCGGAACCGGTGGGACACCCTCACCACCGAGACCGTCAACGGTGTCCACGACCTCCCCGGCATGCCGTGGACCCGCCCGGCCCGGCCGCGCCCCGTGAACACCGCCGTTCCCGCGTACTTCGCCGCCTTCGAGCGCGCCTTCGACCTCCGCGTGCGCCGCCCGGTGCGGGTCCGCCGGGTGCGGGAGGGCCCCGCGACCGGCCGGCTGCTGGTCGAGACCGCCGACGGCACCTGGTCGGCGCGCGGCCTCATCAACGCCACCGGCACCTGGGAGCGGCCCTTCTGGCCCTACTACCAGGGGAGCCGGTCGTTCCGCGGCAGGCAGCTGCACACCGCCGGCTACCGGGGGGCCGCGGAGTTCGCCGGGCAGCGGGTGGTCGTGGTCGGCGGCGGCGGGTCGGCCGCCGACATGCTGGTCGACCTGGTCCCGGTGGCGTCCGCCGTGACATGGGTGACGCGCCGCCCCCTCGACCTCATGCCGGGGCCCTTCGACGAGGAGCGCGGCCGCGCCTCGGTCGCCGTCATCGCCGAACGGGTGCGCCGGGGGCACCTGCCGGGGAGCGTCGTCAGCGCGACCGGCCTGGCCCTTCCCACTGTGGTGGCCGAGGCGGTCGAGGACGGCCGCATCGCCCTCACCCGCTCCTTCGACCGGGTGACACCCGAGGGCGTCGCCTGGGACGACGGCCGGTCCGTTGCGGCCGACGCCATCCTCTGGGCGACCGGCTTCCGCCCCAGCGTGGCCCATCTCGGCCCATTGGACCTGCGGGAGCGCGGCGGCGGGATCCGGGTCGAGGGCACGCGCGCGGTCGCCGACCCGCGGGTCCACCTGATCGGCTACGGCCCCACCGCGAGCACGATCGGCGCCAACCGGGCCGGCCGCACCGCGGTCCGCGAACTCCGCGATCACCTCGGCGGCTTCCGCACCGCCACCCCGACCCCTGCGGGAACCCCGGCGGCCTACTGACCGAAGAGGCCAGGCGCGTTCCGCGGATCGCCGACCGCGTGTGCGGGGCCGCCCATCCCGGACGCGGCGATCGCGGCGGGCGGGGGTCAGACCACGATCTCCCGGCAGACGTCGATGAACGCCTGGATCCGCCGCACCGGTTTGCGGTCGGTCAGTTGGATGACCTCGATCCCGAGCCCCGCCGACCGGATGTCGAGGTCCTTGGTCGCGTACGGCAGGTCCTCGTAGCTGCGCTCGAGCACGGTGCGCTGCGTGAGCAGCGCGCTGCCCAGCCCGCGTGCGACCAGGGCGCGGACCATCTCGAAGCTCGTCGTGCGGAAGCGCACGTTCGGAACCAGGCCGGCCTTGGCGAACAGGCCGAGGAAGTAGTCGCCGCCGGGCGGCAGGTCGAACAGGATCAGCGGCTCCGGGGCCAGGTCGGCGAGGCTCAGGGTGTCCCGCGCGCTCAGTGGCCCGTCCACGGGGGTGAGCACATAGGGCGGGTCCGATCGCAGCGGCTGCGCGGTCACCCCGGTCGCGGTGCGCACGGATTCGAGCTCGTAGTGGTAGGTGATCGCGACGTCGATCCGCGTGTTGACCAGGTCGTCCAGGAGCGTCTCGTGGGCCGCCTCGACGAACGAGAACCGCACCTGCGGGTGCCGCCGCGAGAACTCGGCGATGACCTTCGGCAGCAGGATCGGCGCGATCGTCGCGTAGCAGCCGATCGTGAGCGTGCCCTCGACGCCGTCCCGTTCCTGACTGGTGGACTCCCGGAGCTGATCGACGCTGGACAGCACGTTGTCGGCCGCGGTGATCGCGCGCTGCCCCGAGGGGGTGAGCCGCATCCCCTTCTGCGAGCGGACGAACAGGGTGATGCCGAGCGCCGATTCGAGGTCGGCCAGCGCCGTCGACACGGCCGACTGGGAGACGAACAGCTCCCGCGCCGCCGCGGTCACCGACCCGAGCCGCGCGACCGCCATCAGGTACTCCAGTTGCCGCAGGCTCACATCGGCCATGGGCCCGGCCTCCCCGTGCTATCGGATTTTCCGAACGTGAGCATCACATCTATGTGTTGTACAGATCGTACGGCGCGCCCCGATACTCGTGAGCCAGAGCACACAGGCCGGTCGGAGGTGCGGAGTATCGGGGCGAACACCGTGCCGATCCGCGGCGCTCGCTCCGCCGCTCCGGGGCGCCGACTCCCTCCTGGTCCACGACGAGAACCCCGCCCGCGCGGTGGCGGGTCCCCGCGACCGCATGGGCCGTCCGCGCGCCGGAGACCGAGATTCCAGGAGGAGAAATGACGAGCGAGACCTCGGGCCACGTCGACCGGAAGGACCTGCGCCGCAGCGTGTTCGCCGGATCGGTCGGCGTGTTCGTCCACTGGTTCGACTGGGCCGTCTACGCCTACCTCGCCACCACCATGGCGCAGGTGTTCTTCCCGGAGCAGGACGGCACGACCGGGCTGCTGTCGGTCTTCGCGGTGTTCGCCGTCGCGTTCTTCGTCCGCCCGCTCGGGTCGGTGCTGTTCGGCCACCTCGGCGACCGCTTCGGACGCAAGACGACGCTCTCCGTCGTCATCATCTCCATGGCGGCCGGAACCCTCATGCTCGGGCTGCTGCCCACGTACGAGTCCGTCGGCGTCATCGCGCCGCTGCTGCTCGTGGTCGCCCGGATCATCCAGGGCCTGGCGGCGGGCGGTGAGTTCGGCTCGGCGGCGGCGTTCCTCGCCGAGTTCTCACCCCCGAAGCGCCGCGGATTCGGGTGCTCGTGGATCGAGTTCGGCTCGGTCGGCGGGTTCCTCTGCGCGTCGTTCGTCGTGTGGGCGCTGCATTCGGTCTTCACCCCGGCCGATGTGCTCGACTGGGCGTGGCGGCTGCCGTTCCTGCTGACGGTCCCGCTGGCCGCGGTCGGTCTCTACATCCGCCTGCGCATCGAGGACACCCCCGAGTACCGGGCGCTCGAGGACATGAACAACGTCCCGAGCCAGCCGGTCGTCGAGGTGTTCCGCTCGAACGGGCGGCAGTTCCTCCAGACCGTCGGCATCGAGACGTTCATGAACTCGACCTTCTACATCGTCCTCGTGTACCTGATCACCTATCAGGAGGAGATCGTCGGGATCCCCGCGGACCGCGCGGCCCTGCTCTCCGCCGGGGCCTCGGTGGTCGCCATGGGCGTGATCCCGCTGTCCGGCATCGTGTCGGACCGGGTGGGGCGCAAGCCGGTGCTGTACACCGCCGCGGGCCTGATGGTGGTGGGGTCGGTGCCGCTGTTCCTGCTGATGCAGGTGAACTCGTCGTGGTCGGCGTTCGCCGCAACCTTCGGGCTGGCCGTGATCCTGGCGGTCATCCTGGGCACGCACGCCTCGGCGGTGGCGGAGCTCTTCCCGACGCGGACCAGGCAGAGCGGTCTGTCGATGGCCTACAGCGTCGCCGGCGCGTTCTTCGCCGGAACGCTGCCGTACCTGATGACCTGGCTCATCGCCCTCACCGGCAGCGCCATGGTCCCCGGGTTCACGATGATCGTGATCGGGATCATCGGCGCGGTGACACTGCGGACGATGCCCGAGACCAGCGGCTCGGACCTGCTGCACGAGAGCGACCGCGCCCCCCGCTGAGCGCCCACGGCCGCATCGGCCGCACCCGCAAGCCCGCGCCCGCGAGCCCGTGAACGATCGCCGACGGCGGCCGGCGGATCGGCACGCGCGCATGGACGCGCACCGTATCAACCCGCGATAGCCGCCCACTGGAATGGAGGTTCCGGATGTCCAGCCACGAGGTCGAGGCCGTCGTCGTCGGAGGAGGGCAGGCCGGCATAGCGATGAGCGAGCACCTGAGCGACCGCAAGGTGCCGCACGTCGTCCTGGAACGGCACCGCATCGCCGAACGCTGGCGCTCGGAACGGTGGGACTCCCTGGTCGCGAACGGGCCCGCGTGGCACGACCGGTTCCCCGGCCTGGAGTTCACCGATCTCGACCCCGACGCCTTCGCCACAAAGGAGCAGGTGGCGGACTACTTCGCCGCCTACGCCGCGAAGATCGGCGCGCCGGTCCGGTGCGGGGTCGACGTCACCTCCGTGCGCAAGAACCCGGGCCGCCTCGGATTCCGGGTCGAGACGTCCGACGGGCCCATCGAGGCGCGCCACGTCGTGGCCGCCACCGGCCCCTTCCAGCGGCCGGTCATCCCGCCGATCGTCCCCGAGTCCGCAGGGCTCCGGCAGGTCCACTCCAGCGGGTACCGCAATCCCGCGCAGCTCCCCGAGGGCGCCGTCCTCGTGGTCGGTTCCGGGTCGTCGGGGGTGCAGATCGCCGACGAGCTCCGGGACTCCGGGCGGCGGGTGTACCTCGCCGTCGGCCCGCACGACCGCCCCCCGCGGGCCTACCGCGGCCGCGACTTCGTCTGGTGGCTGGGCGTCCTCGGCAAGTGGGAGGCCGCGGCGCCGCCCAAGGGCGCCGAGCACGTCACGATCGCGGTAAGCGGCGCGCACGGCGGCCACACCGTCGACTTCAGGACGCTGGCCGGCCGCGGGATCACGCTCGTCGGCCGGGCCGCGTCGTTCGACGGCGGGACCATGCGGTTCGCGCCCGACCTCCGCGACAGCATCGCGAACGGGGACGCGAACTACCTGTCGCTGCTCGACGAGGCGGACGCCTACATCGCGCGCAACGGCCTCGACCTCCCCGAGGAGCCGCAGGCGCGCCTGCTGGGCGCCGACCCGGCGGCGGTGACCGACCCCATCCTCGAACTCGACCTCGCCGGGGCCGGGGTCACCGCCATCGTCTGGGCCACCGGCTTCACCGTCGACTACGGCTGGCTGGACGTCGACGTGTTCGACGAGAACGGCAGGCCGGAACACCAGCGCGGCGTCACGGCCGAACCCGGCGTCTACTTCCTGGGCCTGCCATGGCAGTCCCGGCGCGGATCGAGCTTCATCTGGGGCGCCTGGCACGACGCCAAGTACGTGGCCGACCACATCTCGATCCAGCGGAGCTACCAGGCGTACCGGCGACCGGGCCGGTGACCGGCGGCCCCGCAGTCCAGAAAGCGAGCGAACAGTGACCACCCACACCCGCATCCGGAAGTTCAACACCAAGGACACCTACCCGGAGCAGAACCTCGACAACGACCTGTGCCAGGCGGTCGTCGCCGGGGGCGTCGTGTACCTCCGCGGCCAGATCGGCCAGGACCTGGACTCCCGGGAATCCGTCGGTATCGGCGACGTCCGGGCGCAGACCGAGAAGGCCATGGCGAACATCGAAACACTCCTGGCCGAGGCCGGCAGCGGCCTCCAGGACATCGTCAAGGTGACGATCTACCTCATCGACCCCCGCTACCGGGAAGAGGTGTACCGCGAGGTCGGGCGCTGGCTGAAGGGCGTCCACCCGGTCTCCACCGGTATCGTCGTCCAGGCCCTCGCCCGGCCGGAGTGGCTCGTGGAGATCGACGCCACGGCCGTGATCTCAGGGAGCGCGCAATGACCTTCTCCATCGCCGCCCACCAGGACGGCCGGTTCGGCATCGCCGCCACGTCGTCCTCACCGGCGGTCGCCGCACGAGTGATCCACCTGCGCGACTCGGTCGGCGCGGTCACGTCGCAGAACATCACCGACCCGCGGCTGGGCCCGGCCCTGCTGGACGCGCTCGCGTCGGGGGCCGACCCCGAAGCCGCCATCGCGGCGGTCCGCAGGGACGAGCCGGACATCGACTTCCGGCAGCTGACCGTGGTCGACGGCTCGGGCGCCGCGGCGACGTTCAGCGGCCGCCGCACCCTCGGCGTGCACGGTGCCGCCACCGGGCCGCACTGCGCCGCGGCCGGCAACCTGCTGTCCCGCCCGGACATCCCCGAGACCCTGTGCACGGCCTTCGCCGCAGCAGAGGGCGAACTGGAGGAGCGCCTGCACGCCGCGCTCGCGGCCGGCCTCGCCGCCGGCGGCGAGGCCGGGCCCGTGTACTCCGCCGGGCTGTCGACCGTCTCCGCGATCGGCTGGCGCGACACCGATCTGCGCGTGGACTGGCAGGAGGACCCCATCGGGGAACTCGGGCGGCTGCTCGGCGTCTGGCTTCCGCAACGGGACGCCTACGTCCAGCGCGGCCTGGAGCCCGCGGCCTCGCCCGGTTACGGGGTCCCCGGCGATGACCGCTGAACGCCCCGGGCTCCCCACCGCCGCCGACCACCTCGCGCGCCTGATCGAGTACTCCGAGACGCTGCACGCCCACCCGGAGACCGCCTGGCAGGAGCACCGGGCGGCGCGGTGGACGGCCGAACTGCTCGCCGAGTTCGGGTTCACCGTGACGACCGGGTACCTCGGCTTCCCGACCGCCGTGCACGCCTCCTACGGGTCGGGCGGCCGCCGGGTCGGCTTCATCGTCGAGTACGACGCGCTGCCCGGCCTCGGGCACGCCTGCGGGCACAATCTGATCGCCGCGATGTCGAGCGGCGCGGCGATCGCGCTGCGGCCGTGGGCGGCGGCGCTCGACCTCCGGATCGACGTGATCGGCACGCCGGCGGAGGAAGGCGGCGGGGGCAAGATCGAGATGCTCGACGCCGGTGCCTTCACCGACCTCGACCTCGCCCTCATGGCACACCCCGGGCCCGTCGACGCGCCGCGGGCCGAGCCGTACGCGGTCGCCCACGACCACGTCCGCTTCACCGGGCACACCGCGCACGCCGCCGCCTACCCGCATGAGGGCCGCAACGCCAACGACGCCTTCGTGATCTCACAGGTGGCCGTCGGCCTGCTGCGCCAGCAGCTCCCGCCCGCCACTCGGGTCCACGGGATCCAGACGGTCGGCGGGGCGGCGCCCAACGCCATCCCCGGGGTCACGGAGGGCCGCTGGTACACGCGCGCCGAGACGCTCGCCGAACTGGCGCCGCTGCGCCGCCGGGTCAGGCAGTGCTTCGAGGCCGGCGCGCTGGCGACGGACACCGCGCTGGAGTTCACCCCGGAGTCGCAGCCCTACTCCGAATTCCGCACGGACGAGCGCGCGTTGGAGATCTACCAGGCCCACGCGCGCGACCTCGGGCGCCGGTTCGACGCGCCCGTGGAACACCAGACGATGAACCGCGCGTCGACCGATCTGGGCAACGTCTCGCAGCTCGTCCCCGCCATCCACCCCTACATCGGGCTCGACTGCTTCCCGGTGAGCAACCACCAGCCGGATTTCGCCGCCGTGTGCGTCGGCGCGGCGGCCGACCGGACCCTCGCCGACGGTGCCACCCTCCTCGCCCGCACGGCCCACACCTACTTCACCTCGCCACCCGCCTGACCCGCCGCCGCGGCCCGGGGCCGCGTCACGTCCTCGACGGATCGTGGCGTGCGAGGACCGCGCTTGCCCCCGCGAAGAGTTCCGCGCGGAGCTCGTCCATGCCGACGTCGGGGAACTGGTTGACCGGATCCGTCGCGGCGGCGAACGCCTGTGCCGCCCGCAGTCGACTGCGCCAGTCCGGATCCGGGCCCGCCAGGACCTCCACCGCCCGGTCCACGGTGCCCACCAGCCGTCCGACGATGTGGACCGATTCGTCGCCGTAGACCGAGGCGTCCCGGAACAGCAGCCGCATCACGTCCCGGTGCCGCACGATCACGTCGATGCACCCGCGGAGCACCCGGCGCCGCGCCTCGTCCTGATCGGGCTCTTCGGCCGCAGCGGAGACCGCGGTGTCGAGTTCCCGGACCGGCTCGCTGAGCAGCGTCTCCAGGATCTCCGCCTTGCTGCCGAAGTGGTAGTACAGCGACGGTTTGGTGATGCCCAGCCGCTCGGCGATCTGGCGCATGGTGGCCGCGCGATAGGTGTGGGCGGCGAAAAGCTCCCGCGCGGTGGCCAGGATCCGGTCCTGGGTGCTCGCCCCGTCCTGTGTGCTCATCGAAGGACTCCTCTTCCGCGGTACCGGATAACCCTAGCGGATTTGCCTACCAACCGGTTGGTAGTTAGCCTACCGACCGGAAGGTAGGTGGTTGAGATGGAGCTCAACGGAACAGTCGTGTCAGGCTTCGAGCGGGTGCGGGCCGAATTCGAGCGGAGCTTCGCCGAGCGCGGCGAGGTCGGTGCCTCGGTGGCGGTGTGGTGGCGGGGCAGGCCGGTGGTGGACCTCTGGGGCGGGCTCGCCGACCCGGACGCGGGCACCCCGTGGGCGGCCGACACGGTGGCGACGATCGCGTCGACGACCAAGGCGATGGTGGCGATCAGCGTGCTGAACCTGGTCGAGCGCGGCGAACTCGACCTGGACCGCCCGGTCGCGTACTACTGGCCGGAGTTCGCCGAGGCGGGCAAGGGCGACATCACCCTGCGCATGGTGCTCACCCACCGGTCCGGGGTGGTGTCGCTCGCCCACCGGCCGGTGACCCGGCAGGGGCTGGTCGAGGGCGAGCCGGTCTTCGACGCGATCGCCGCGGCGAGCCCGCGATGGGAGCCCGGCACCGCGCACGGGTACCACGGGGTGACCTTCGGACACCTGCTCAGTGCGGTGGTGCGAACGGTCACCGGCACGACGGTCGGGCCCTGGTTCGCCGAAGCCGTCGCCGGGCCGCTCGGACTCGACTGCCATATCGGCCTGCCCGAGGACAAGCTGCCGAGGCTGGCACGGCTGGTCCTGCCGGAATCAATGGACGAGGTGGGACTCGGCAGCCAGGTCGAGGGGATGCACGGGCTCTACGCGGGGCTCGCGGATCCGGATTCACTGACCTACGAGGCCATGTACGGCAGCTTCGACATCGGCTGGGAGTCGGCGGCCGACCCGGCCTTCGCGCTGATCGAGGCTCCGTCGACGGACGGGACCGCGTCCGCAGCCGGACTCGCCAAGCTGTTCGCGGCGACGATCGGCGAGGTCGACGGTCGGCGGTTGTTCGGCGCGGACCTCGTCGAGCAGGCCGGAACCCGCTACTCCAGCGGCACCGACCGTGTCCTGAACATCCGTACGGACTGGGGGCTGGGCTTCATGGTCCCCGGCGGACCGTTCGTGCCCGGTTCGTTGCCGCGTCGGGCGTTCGGGCACGGCGGTGCGACCGGATCGTTCGCCTTCGCCGACCCGGCGCACGAACTGGCGTTCGGCTACGTGCCGAACCGCGGCTCGGAACTCCTGGAGGGCAACGACCTCCGGGTGAACGCCTTGGTGGACGCGGTGTACGCCGGCTTGGCCGACGCGTCGTGACCGCGCGAACACCCCCGCGGCCGCACCGCTGGCGCCGGCCCGCCACCCGTTCGCCACCGACCCTCCGACCGCCCCGGGCCCCGGCGCCCGCGTCCTGATCGCGGGCGCCGTTCACATCGGTGGGATCCGGGCGGCGCCGGCCGACGTCCAACCCTGAGAAGCACCGTGGTCGAGACCGCGGCACAACTCCACAGCCAGTGCGAAGTCCTTCAGTTCCCCCACACGAGGACCCTTGCCATGAAACGCCAGATCGGCGCGGCCGTGTGCGCCGCGATCCTGCTGTCCGGATGCTCCCTGC
>NZ_PYGA01000021.1 GCF_003014485.1 Murinocardiopsis flavida
GCGGTGTCGCCCGGCCCGGTGGTGCTGCTGTTTTCGTCCATGTGTTCACTTTACCTATACCCACCTACAATTACTATGTGTGATCATACGAATTCGATGATCATCTGGCTGCTGCGGTGACCCTGGACAGGCCCGTCGAAGCGCAGTCCGATCGGCCCGGCCCCGGTGCCCTGGGGTGGAGGGGTGTGTTCACGCCCCTGGTGACCTCGGGAGATGGGAGTGTGCCGCACGCCCCTGGTGACCTCGGGAGAAAGGGGGTGTGCTGCGCGTCCCTGGTACCCCGGGGCGAAGGGGGTTGGCTACCGTCGCGGATGCGAAGCACCCGGCGGTGCGAAGCACCACGCTGGAGTTTTCCCGCAAGTCCTGATCCACCGCAGGGCGGCGGGTCTGGGCCCGGGGTCTGGCGATCAAGGCGGGCCGTGGTGTTTCGCGCCGCCGGATGCTCCGCAATCGCGACGGCAACCTCCGTCTCCACCCGGGCTCACGAGCGCTCCATCGGGGCGGGCCGTGGTGCTTCGCGCCGCCGGATGCTTCGCACTCCCCTACTGCGCCCGCTACGTGGAGTATCGCGCTGCGGGGGCCCGCGGGCCGCGCGTCTTGTGCGGCGACGGGCGGACGTTCAGGAGGTCGCGGGGTCGGCGGCCGGGCCGCCCACGGGGGCGGCGACCGTGCCGCCGGAGTCGACGGCGAACACCCGGCGCGGGGCGTCGTCGGGGCGGGAGCGGGTGGCGATGCGCTCGCGGCGGTCGCGCGGCGCCGACCCGTTGGCCGCGCCGCGTCCGTCGGCCGACGCGGACGCCCCTGCGGCGCCGTACCCGCCTGGGGACGCGCCGTGCGCCCCCGCAGCGCTGTGCTGGGACGAACCCCGCGCCCCCGCGGCGCTGTGCTCGCCGGGGGACGACCCCCGCACACCCGCCGCGAAGTGCAGGCGGGTGAACGCCAGCGCCTCGGCGAGGTCGGTGAGGCGGGTGGCGCGGTCGGCGGCCTTGCGGGTGTTGACCTCCAGCACGAGCTGGCCTTCGTAGCCGGAGGCCGCGAGGTGCTCCAGCAGTTCGGCGCAGGGCTGCGAGCCGCGGCCGGGGATCATGTGCTCGTCGAGGTTCTGCCCGCCGAGGCCGTCGGCCATGTGGACGTGCGACAGGCGGTCGCCGAGCTGCTTGGCCATCGCCATGGCATCGGAGCGGGACATGGCCGTGTGGGAGAGGTCGAGGGTGACGTCGGGGTAGTCGCGGTCGAGCGGGTTCCAGCTCGGGGCGTAGGGCACGACCTCCTTCTCGCCCACGTGCACCGGGTACATGTTCTCGACGGCGAAGACGACATCGGTCTCGTCCTGCATGCGCGCGATGCCGTTCTCGAAGTCCTTGGCGTACTCGCGCTGCCAGCGGAACGCCGGGTGGACGACGATGGCCTTGGCCCCGACCGCCTCGGCCATCTCCTTGGACTTGACGAGCTTGCCCCACGGGTCGCGGCCCCACACGCGCTGGGTGATGACCAGGCACGGCGAATGGACCGCCGTGATGGGGATCTGGTGGTAGTCCGAAAGCCGCCTGAGCATGTCGACGTCCTGGCTGACGGGGTCGCTGGAGACCAGCACCTCGACGCCGTCGTAGCCGAGCTTCGCGGCGAGTTCGAAGGCCACCGGGGTCTTCTCAGGGTAGACGGACGCCGTGGACAGCACGACAGGCGCGTCTGGGACCTGGATAGCGCTCACTCCAGCAAGCCTACGTCGTCGCGGCGGGAAATGGCCCACGGCCGCGGTATACATCACCGCCTTGAGACCTAGGCGTGTCCTGAGCGACTGCCCGAGGGGCGCACGCCGCGTTGTCGGGCGGGTCGGGGCCCGTTAGCGTTCGCCCCATGCGCAGCAGGATCCCCGGGACGATCCCGAGCCCCAACATCTGGTCGAACCCGCGGGTCTACGAGCTGGAGAACAACGCGGTCGACCCCGACCGGGTCATCGAGACCGCCATGCGGGGCGTCCGCGGTTGGGGCGGCGCCGACGTCCTCGACATCGGCTGCGGGACGGGATTCCACCTGCCGTGGTTCGCCGCGGAGGCCCGCCGGGTCGTCGGCGTCGAACCGCACGAGGCGCTGGCGGGGGCGGCCCGCGCCCGCACCCGCGACCTGGCGAACGTGCGGGTGCGCACCGGCACCGCCCAGGACCTCCCGTTGCCCGCCGCCTCGGTGGACGTCGCGCACGCCCGCTGGGCCTACTTCTTCGGGCCGGGCTGCGAGCCGGGCCTGGCCGAGCTGGACCGGGTCATGCGGCGCGGCGGGGTCGCGTTCGTCATCGACAACGATGCGACGCGCGGCACGTTCGGCGGCTGGTTCCGGCGCTTCCTGCCGCGGTACGACCCGGCCGGTGTCGAGCGGTTCTGGTCGGCGCGCGGATTCACGCGGGTGCCGCTGGACATGCGGTGGCTGTTCGAGCGGCGCGCGGACTTCGAGGCCGTCGTGCGCATCGAGTTCACGGCGGGGCTCGCCGAGGAGATCATCGCCGCGCACAGCGGGGTCGAGGTGGACTACGCGGTCAACCTGTGGTGGCGGGAGTACTAGCCGGGGGTCGTCATCCGCCGGTACCAGGGCGCGGCACGCCGAGGCGTCCGCCCGGCACGCCCTGAGCCGCTCCGGCCGGTGCCGGGGCGGCTCAGGGCCGCGCTGTCAGGGCCGCACTGTCAGGAACGGTGCGGACAGGAGCGGTGCGGCCAGGGGCCGTGCTGTCAGCGGGTCAGGCGAGCGGAGCGCCGCCCCCGCCGCCGCCGAGCGATTCGACGACCTTCCCGCCGACAACGGCCATGCCGTCGACGTTGGGGTGGACCGGTGCCGCGGGCTTGGTGGGGAAGATCCCCTCGACCCACTTGTCGGCTCTGGGGCCGCAGACGTCGTGCCCGCGCTCGAAGACGTCGACGTAGGTCACGCCCGCGTTGTCGGCCTCCTTGGCGATGGCGGCGTTCAGGTTGGTCTGGGCCTGGTCGAGGTAGGGGACGTCGTCGTCGGCGACGGGGACCTTCGGCCAGCACCCTTCGTTCTCGGGGAGGATCTGGAGGTAGCCGACGATGGCGACGGTGGCGTCGGGGCTGCGCTCCTTGATGCCGCCGAGGACCTCGGCGACCTTCACCGCGGTCTCGCTGACGCGCAGCTCCAGTTCGTCCTCGCCGGTGCGGGTGTAGTGCTTCTTGCAGGGGTCGCCGCCGGGGTTGGTGGCGCTGAGCGACGCGCACTTGATGAGGACGTCGGCGAAGCCGAAGTCGTTGCCGCCGATGCCGACGGTCACCAGGCTGGTGTCGGGGGTGAGCGTGTCGAACTGGGGCGGGTTGTCGGGGCCGAGCAGCGCCTGCGGCTGGGTCATGTGGTCGGTGATCGCCGCGGAGCAGCTGACGTCGAGGAACTCCGTGGCGCCGATGGCGTCGGCGACGACGTTGGGGTAGTTGTTGCTGGAGCGCAGGCACAGCGCCGGCTTGCCGTAGGCGCCGGGGATGAGGGGGCCTGCGGTGAACGAGTCGCCGAGCGCGACGTAGCGGTCGGCGAGGGCCGTCGGCTCCTCTGCCTGGGCGGGGGCGGCGGTCAGGGTGAGGGCGCCGGTGAGTCCGAGGGCCGCGGCGGCGGCCAGGCGTGCGGTCGTGGTGCGAGACACGCTTCTCCTCAGGGGATGAGCTCGCCCGTGTGGGCGAGGTGTGCGGGTGACTAGAACGTGACCTGTGCGCAAGGTGCGGTCAACCTGCCCGACCGCAAGCGGCCAACAACTTGACGCGGCGGTAATATCACTGAGGGTAACTCGAGGGGTGTCGCTACACCCGTGATTCCCGTAATCCGCCGCGCGCCCACGCGCGTGGCCGCCCCTCGCCCGCGCTTTCGCCGCCCCCAACCGCCCCCGCCGCCGCCCACAGCCTGTGGACAACCGGTGCCGCCGGCGCGAGTGTCGGCACCGGCCGCTAGCGTGCTGGGCATGGCCAAAGCAGCGAAGTCCACGTTCCGTTGCGCCGAATGCGGATGGACCACCCTGAAATGGGTCGGCCGCTGCGGCGAGTGCCAGGCGTGGGGCACCGTCGAGGAGTCCGGGGCCGCCGTCTCCGGCGGTGTGGCGCCCGCAAGGGTCTCCTCGCCGGCCCTGCCCATCACCGAGGTCGACATCGAGTCCGCGCACGCGGAGCGCTCGGGCATCGACGAACTCGACCGCGTCCTCGGCGGCGGCATCGTGCCCGGCGCGGTCCTGCTGCTCGCGGGCGAGCCCGGTGTCGGCAAGTCCACCCTGCTGCTGGAGACCGCCGCCATGTGCGCGGCGCGCGGGCCCGTCCTCTACGTCACCGGCGAGGAGTCCGCCTCCCAGGTCCGCCTGCGGGCCGAGCGCCTCGGCGCCCTCGACCCCAAGCTCTACCTCGCCGCCGAGAACTCCGTCGCGGCGCTGGCCGGCCACGTCGAGTCCATCGCGCCCAGCCTGCTCATCGTCGACTCCGTGCAGACCATGTACGCCCCCGACGCCACCGGCGTGCCCGGCGGCGTCACCCAGGTCCGCGAGGTCGCGGCGGCCCTGATCCGGCTGTCCAAGGCCCGCAACATCGCCACCGTGCTGGTCGGCCACGTCACCAAGGACGGCTCAATCGCCGGGCCCCGTGTCCTGGAGCACCTGGTCGACGTCGTCCTGTCCTTCGACGGCGACCGCCACTCCCCCCTGCGGCTGCTGCGCGCGGTCAAGAACCGCTACGGCCCCAGCGACGAGATCGGCTGCTTCGAGCTCACCGATTCCGGCATCATCGGCCTGCCCGACCCCAGCGGCCTCTTCCTCACCCGCCGCAACGAGCCGGTGCCCGGCACGTGCGTCACCGTCACGGTCGAGGGCCGCCGCCCGCTCATCGCCGAGGTGCAGGCGCTGGTCGCACCCACCAACGCCCCGCAGCCGCGCCGCACCACCTCCGGGCTCGACTCCGCGCGCACCGCCATGATCATGGCGGTGCTGGAGCGCCGCGCGGGCATGCAGATGGGCAACGCCGACATCTACGCCTCGACCGTCGGCGGCGTCCGCCTCAGCGAGCCGTCGGTCGACCTCGCGCTCGCGCTGGCGCTCGCCGGGTCCAAACGCGACCTCGCCCTGCCGCGCGGCCTGATCGCCCTGGGCGAGGTCGGCCTCGCCGGCGACGTCCGCGCGGTCAACGGCGTGGAGCGGCGCCTCGCCGAGGCGCAGCGGCTCGGCTTCACCCGCGCCATCGTCCCCAAGCACAGCGAGGAGCCGGTGCCCGGTATCGAGACCATCGGCGTCGAGGACCTGGGGCAGGCCCTGCGCGCCGCGTTCCCCTCCAAGCAGGGCTGACCCCGGCCCGGGCGGCACCGCGCGGCCACAGGCACCGGGCGGGGGCGCGCCGGGGCGTCAGTTCAGCCGGAACACCTTCGTGCCGGTCCCGCCGCTGTAGTCGCCGTGCAGGGTGGCGACGTAGGTGCCTGGGCGGTTGGCGTTGACGTCCTTGTCGCGGCAGTCCGACCAGCTCCGCTTGCGGTTCCACTCGACGGTCTTGAACACCGGCTCGCCGCGGCGGAGCTGCTTGCGCTCGGCCGCCTTGGCGCCCTTCGCGCAGTGGGCGGTCGAGAACACGCCGTCGTCGCCTGAGGCGATGCGGACCTCCATGCCCTTGGGGCCCACGTCGACCGTGCAGGTCTGCTTCGCGGTGTTGGTGACGGTGAGGGCCACCTTCGGCTTCTGGTCCCACGCGTAGTCGGTCTTGTCGACCTTCATGGTGACCACGACGTCGGCGGGGCGGCACGGGTCCTCGGGCTTCTTCGGCGCGGCGATCCCACCGGCGCCGCCCGGCTCCCCGCTGGCACCGTCGCCCGCCTCCGCGCCCTCGCCGCCACCCGGCTCGCCGCCGTCGGGGCCAGGGCTGCCGCTGGGGCTCTTGCTCGGGCTCGCGCTGGGGTCGGGGCTGGGCGAGGGCTTCTTGGACGGGGAGGGGGTCGGAGAGGCGCTGACGTTGTCATCGCCGGAGCCGTCGACACCCGCCGCCCGCTTGCCGGTGTCGGACGGGCCGGAGCACGCGTAGGCGACCAACGCTAAGACCGCGAAGAGTCCGGCCATGACGAAGACGCGACGCTTCCAATACGTCTCCATACTGACGGGTTCGGGACCGGTGCTCGACGCCATGGGCGTAGTATTCCGGCTTTCGGCAACTCCCCCTACTCGACCCGCCGTCCCCAGAGCGATTGAGCATGAGCGAAAACCCCTACAGCACCGCAGTTCTCGCCTGGTACGAGGACAACGCCCGCGACCTGCCATGGCGTGCGCCCGACGCCTCGCCATGGGCCGTCCTTGTGAGCGAGATCATGCTCCAGCAGACCCCGGTCGTGCGCGTCCTGCCCGCGTGGCACGCCTGGCTGGCCCGGTGGCCCACCCCCGACGCCCTCGCCGCCGACGCAGCGGGGGAAGCCGTCCGGATGTGGAACCGGCTGGGCTACCCGCGCCGCGCGCTGAACCTGCACGCCTGCGCGAAGGCCATCGTGGCGCGCCACGGCGGCGCCGTCCCCACCGCGCACGCCGACCTCCTCGCCCTGCCGGGGGTCGGCACCTACACGGCGGCCGCGGTGGCGAGCTTCGCGTTCGGGCAGCGCCACGCCATCCTCGACACCAACGTCCGCCGGGTGCTGGCCCGCGCCGAGACCGGGATTGAGTACCCGCCGAAAACCCCCGCCAAAGCCGAGACCCGGCTGGCGGAGTCGCTGCTGCCCGAACGCCCCGACGTCGCCGCCCGGTGGGGGGTCGCCGTCATGGAGCTCGGGGCGCTGGTGTGCACCGCACGATCGCCCAAGTGCGCCGACTGCCCCATCCTCGACCGGTGCGCATGGGTCCTCGCCGGCCGCCCCGCCTACGACGGCCCGCCGCGGCGCGGCCAGACCTACGCCGGGACCGACCGCCAGGTGCGCGGCCGCCTCCTCGCCGTCCTGCGCGCGGCGCCCGGCCCCGTCGCCAAACCGGCGCTCGACGCCGCATGGGACGAGGCGGTGCAGCGCGAACGGGCCCTCGACGCGCTGGTCGCCGACGGCCTGGTGGACCCGCTGGACGACGGCCAGTACGCGCTGCCCGGCTGAACCGCGCACCCCGGACACGCCGAAGGGCGGCCCCGAACGGGACCGCCCTTCGTGCGCGCCGGGTGCGGCGTGCGGACGCTACTCGGTGTTGCCGCTGGCCGCCGCCTCCTCCACCTGAGGGGTGTCGGGGACGGACTCGGGCTTGGGGACGCCGCGGAAGGTGAACTTCGCGTCGGTGCCCTCGCCCTCGGCGTCGACGATGATGATCTGGCCGGCCTTCAGCTCGCCGTAGAGGATCTGCTCCGAGAGCTGGTCCTCGATCTCGCGCTGAATGGTGCGGCGCAGCGGACGTGCGCCCAGCACCGGGTCGTAGCCGCGCTCCGCCAGCACCGTCTTGGCGGCCGGGCGCAGCTCCAGACCCATGTCGCGGTCCTTGAGCCGCTCATCGAGCTTGGCGACCATCAGGTCGACGATCGTGACGATCTCCTTCTCGGTGAGCTGGTGGAACACGATGGTGTCATCGACACGGTTCAGGAACTCGGGGCGGAAGTGGTTCTTCAGCTCCTCGTTGACCTTCGCCTTCATCCGGTCGTAGTTGGTCTGGGCGTTGTTCTCCTGCGCGAAGCCCATGGCCGCGCCCCTGGAGATGTCGCGGGTGCCGAGGTTCGTCGTCATGATGATGACGGTGTTCTTGAAGTCGACGTTGCGACCCTGGGCGTCGGTGAGCCGCCCCTCCTCCAGGACCTGGAGCAGCGAGTTGAAGATGTCGTTGTGCGCCTTCTCGATCTCGTCGAAGAGCACCACGGAGAACGGCTTGCGCCGCACCTTCTCGGTGAGCTGGCCGCCCTCTTCGTAGCCGACGTAGCCGGGAGGCGAACCGAACAGCCGCGAGACGGTGTGCTTCTCCATGAACTCCGACATGTCGAGCTGGATCAGCGCGTCCTCGTCGCCGAACAGGAACTCCGCCAGCGTCTTGGACAGCTCGGTCTTACCCACACCGGACGGACCGGCGAAGATGAACGAACCACCCGGGCGCTTGGGGTCCTTCAGCCCGGCGCGGGTGCGCCGGATCGCCTGCGAGAGCGCCTTGATGGCGTCCTCCTGGCCGATGACCCGCTTGTGCAGCTCGTCCTCCATGCGCAGCAGCCGCGAGGACTCCTCCTCCGTGAGCTTGAACACGGGGATGCCGGTGGCCGTGGCGAGGACCTCGGCGATGAGCTCCTCGTTCACCTCGGCGACGACGTCCATGTCGCCGGCCTTCCACTCCTTCTCCCGCTGGCTCTTCTTCGTGAGGAGCTGCTTCTCGTCGTCGCGCAGCGACGCCGCCTTCTCGAAGTCCTGCGCGTCGATCGCGGACTCCTTGTCGCGGCGGACCTGGGCGATCTTCTCGTCGAACTCGCGGAGGTCCGGCGGTGCGGTCATGCGGCGGATGCGCATGCGCGACCCGGCCTCGTCGATGAGGTCGATGGCCTTGTCGGGCAGGAACCGGTCGCTGATGTAGCGGTCGGCGAGCTGCGCCGACGCCACCAGAGCCGAGTCGGTGATGGAGACCCGGTGGTGCGCCTCGTAGCGGTCGCGCAGGCCCTTCAGGATCTCGATGGTGTGCGAGATCGTGGGCTCGTCGACCTGGATGGGCTGGAAGCGCCGCTCCAGCGCGGCGTCCTTCTCCAGGTGCTTGCGGTACTCGTCGAGGGTGGTCGCACCGATGGTCTGGAGCTCGCCGCGCGCCAGCATCGGCTTGAGGATGGACGCGGCGTCGATGGCGCCCTCGGCGGCACCGGCCCCGACGAGCGTGTGCAGCTCGTCGATGAACAGGATGATGTCGCCCCGGGTGCGGATCTCCTTGAGCACCTTCTTGAGGCGCTCCTCGAAGTCGCCGCGGTAGCGGCTGCCCGCCACGAGCGCCCCGAGGTCCAGCGTGTAGAGCTGCTTGTCCTTCAGGGTCTCGGGGATCTCACCCTTGACGATCTTCTGGGCGAGCCCTTCGACCACGGCGGTCTTGCCGACGCCGGGCTCGCCGATGAGGACCGGGTTGTTCTTGGTCCGGCGCGACAGCACCTGCATGACGCGCTCGATCTCCTTGTCGCGCCCGATGACCGGGTCGAGCTTGGATTCGCGCGCCGCCTGGGTGAGGTTGCGGCCGAACTGGTCGAGCACCAGGGAGGTCGACGGGGTCGACTCGGAGGAGGCGCCCGTTGCCTGGGGCTCCTTGCCCTGGTACCCGTGCAGGAGCTGGATGACCTGCTGGCGGACCCGGTTGAGGTCGGCGCCGAGCTTCACCAGCACCTGGGCGGCGACACCCTCGCCCTCGCGGATGAGGCCGAGCAGGATGTGCTCGGTGCCGATGTAGTTGTGGCCCAGTTGCAGCGCCTCGCGCAGGGACAGCTCAAGAACCTTCTTGGCGCGCGGGGTGAAGGGGATGTGCCCGGAGGGGGCCTGCTGGCCCTGACCGATGATCTCCTCAACCTGCTGGCGAACCGCTTCGAGGCTGATTCCCAGGCTCTCCAGAGCCTTCGCGGCGACGCCCTCACCCTCGTGGATGAGGCCGAGCAGGATGTGCTCGGTACCGATGTAGTTGTGGTTCAGCATCCTGGCCTCTTCCTGGGCCAGGACCACCACGCGCCGTGCGCGGTCGGTAAACCTCTCGAACATGTCTCGTCGCTCCTCACAGAGCGGTCAGGCAAGGACGGAAGTTCCGACCCTCACTTTCCCGCAATTCGGCCCCCGGGGAGAAAGTCTCCCCGATGGGCGCTGCCGCACCCTGCTCCACCGGGTCCTCGGGGCTCACCGGGACCCGCGGAACAAATCCCGCACGGCCGGCCGGCGACGACCGGCCGTGCTTGAGACTTTCCCCGACGATAGGGCGTTCACCCTCATCCAACTACGTATCGGCCCTCTGGTGTTCCATGTACGCCGCAAGCGAACGGCCCGCGTCCCCCTGGACTTCGAGGGCACACGGGCCGTGCTGGAAGTTCGTCGCGCAATGAGCCGATAGCGAACAAGGCGGATACCGCCCGCTGACGGGTCAGCGCTGCGCCGCGAGGTATTCGTCGACGATGGTCTGCGGGATGCGGCCCCGCTCGTTGACCTGCTTGCCGTGGTCCTTCGCCCACTTGCGGATCTCGGCGCTGCGCTCGCGGCTCGGCGCGTTGCGCTGCTGCTTGGCCTTTCCGCGGCCGGACTTGCCGGGAGCCTTGCGGGCGGCCTCGACATACGGCAGGACCGCGTCGCGCAGCTTGGAGGCGTTCTTGGCGCTGAGGTCGATTTCGTAACCGGAACCGTCGACCGCGAAGGACACGGTCTCCTCCGCTTCACCGCCGTCGAGATCGTCGACGAGCAGCACCTGAACCTTTTGAGCCATGGATACAGACCTTTCAGCAGACGGGTGCTCACGCACCTGAAAATAAAGCTATACCGCCGGAGAGGGGAAACACAATTCCCGAACCGGCAAAATTACCCTGGGCGTCCCATGACGGTTCTCTCATAAATCCCGCAACAGAACCGTGACCCCACGCACCGGCGAGGCGCGTGGGAATGGACGCGCCGATGGCGCACCCATTCCCCGGCGTTGCCGTTAGCGGCCCGCGGAGCCGGTATCGCCACTGGGGAGATCCGTGGCGGAACTCTCCGTGCTCTTTGGACCGCCTTCGGCGGTATCGCCCTCGGCGGCGGCAAGCTGATCCGTTTCGGGGACGGGAGTCCCGTTCCCCTCGGACGACGCGTCCTTCACCGGTCGGCCGTCAGCCGTTCTGGGCGCCATCTCCGAACGAAGCAGCTTGTAGATGAACGTGCAGAAGACGGTCGCGACAACGACCGGGGGGATCAGCGCCGACAAAACATCCCACATCGCGCGCATACCCCTTCCATATGGTGACTTTATCCGGTAATTACCACTGTTGTGATCGGCGCGGCCCGGCGGCCTGCGCTCGACATCGGCGGCAACTCGAACACTCGGCTCCCAGCATAGACGCCGATCGATCCGACGCCACCCGGCATGCCCGCCATTCGCCGCGCCCGGATCGGCGCCATTGCCGCCGGGCCCGCCGAAACGAACTCACCGGAAGCCCTGCCACAGCGGCCATGCCGAAATCCGCGGCGGCGCGGCACCGGCGGCACACCGATATCGGTCGCCGGGCGAGACGCAGGGGGATGCGGGTTCGGAGAGGCGAACCGCGAAGCCGAATTATCGGTTCGGGTCAGGGGCGGGCCCACCGGTTGCGACCGGAGAACCCCGTGGAGTTCTGCGACCACAATGCACAAGATTACCTGTCCCTATACGGGCCGCGCACCCGCGGTCTAAAAGTGGTCGCCCGGTGGCAGTTGTGGGATCGTTGCAAGGGATGTTGTGGGGATGTCGTGCGGTCGGGCGCCGCTGCCGGCGCACCGCCCCGGCGCGGGTGCCGCCGCGCGGGCATCCCCTCTGGGGCGGCGCCACTCGGCCCCGGACCGGAGCGGCATGGCGTCCGCCTCCCCCGCTCGTGCCGCAACCGCAGACATTGGAGAGATCCCCGGCCCATGGAGTTCCACGCCGATCTGCATATCCACTCCAAGTACTCGCGGGCGTGCAGCAAGGATTGCGATCTTGAACACCTCGCCTGGTGGGCCGCCCGCAAAGGCATCGACGTCGTCGGCACCGGCGACTTCACCCACCCGGCGTGGCGGGCGGAGCTGCACACGAAACTGGTCCCGGCGGAACCGGGCCTGTTCCGGCTCGCCCCCGAGATCGAGGAGCGGGTCCTGCGCACACTCCCGCCGAGCTGCCGGACGCCGACGCGCTTCATGCTCTCCGTCGAGATCTCGACCATCTACAAGCGCGGCGACCGCACCCGCAAGGTGCACCACCTGCTCTACGCCCCGAACCTCGCCGCCGCCGACGCGATAACGGCCGACCTCGGCGCGATCGGCAACCTCGCCTCCGACGGCCGGCCGATCCTCGGCCTCGACTCCCGCGACCTGCTGGAGATCACCCTCGCCAGCGATCCGGGCTCCTACCTGGTGCCCGCCCACATCTGGACGCCGTGGTTCGCCGTACTCGGCTCGAAGTCCGGCTTCGACGCCATCGCCGACTGCTACGCCGACCTCGCCGACCACATCTTCGCCGCCGAGACCGGGCTGTCGAGCGACCCCGCCATGAACTGGACCGTGTCCTCGCTGGACCGCTACACCATGGTCAGCAACTCCGACGCGCACTCGCCGCCCATGCTCGCGCGCGAGGCGACCCGCTTCGACACCGATCTCGACTACTTCGCCGTCCGGCGCGCGCTGGAGACCGGCGAGGGCTTCCGCGGGACCGTGGAGTTCTTCCCCGAGGAGGGCAAGTACCACCTCGACGGCCACCGCAAATGCGAGGTCCGCCTCGACCCGGAGGCGACCAGGGCGCACGGCGGGCGCTGCCCGGTGTGCGGCGGGCCGCTGACCGTCGGGGTGTTCCACCGGGTGCACGAACTGGCCGACCGGCCCGACGGCCACCGCGTCCCCGGCGCCGCCGGGTTCACGAGCCTTGTGCCGCTCCCGGAGATCGTCGGCGAGATCGTGGGGGTCGGCCCGAAGAGCAAGCGGGTGCAGGGCGAGGTGGCCCGGCTGGTCGCGGGGCTCGGGCCGGAGCTGGGCATCCTGGGCCGCGTGCCGGTCGAGGAGGTCGGCGCACTGGGCGGGGAGCTGCTCGGCGAGGCCATCGGCAGGCTCCGCCGGGGCGAGGTCGTGCGGGACCCCGGGTACGACGGCGAGTACGGCACCGTGCGGATGTTCGCGCCGGGCGAGGTCGAGCGGGCGGCGAACGCCATGACCCTGTTCGCCGACCACGAGATCGTCCCCAAGGCCGCCAAGCGGGCCAAGGGCGGGGGCGGGAGGGCGCGGCCCGCGGCGCCGCCGGCCGACCGCGTGGTGCAGCGGGCCGACCGGCCGCCGGCCGTGCCGCACGGGCTCTTCGACGGCGAGCCCGCCTTCGGCGGGACCAGCGGCGGGGACGGCGGAGCGGACGACACGGCGGTCAGGGCGGCGGACGGGGCGGCACGTGATTCGGCGGACAGCGCGGCGGGCGACACAGCGGGTGAGGCGGCGGGCGACCCGGCGCTGTTCGCCCCCTCCCCGGAGGGCCCGCGGCGCCCGCACGGCCTGCTCGACGGGCTCGACCCCGATCAGCGCCGGGCGGCCGAGCACGCCGACGGCCCATTGATGATCATCGCCGGGCCCGGGACCGGGAAGACCCGGACCATCACCCACCGGATCGCCCACCTCATCGCCGAACGCGGTGTCGCCGCTGCCGAGTGCCTCGCGATCACCTTCACCCGGCGCGCGGCCGAGGAGCTGCACGAACGGCTCGACGCGCTGCTGGGCGATGCGGCGCGCGAGGTCACGGTCAGCACCTTCCACGGGCTCGGCGTCCGGATCCTGCGCGAGCGGCACGAGCAGGCCGGACTCGGCGCCGGGTTCCGGGTGGCCGACGCCGCGACCCGCCTCGCCCTCGCCACCGAGGCGGCGGGGTCGGCCGAGCAGGCGCGGCGGCTGCTCGCCGCCCGCGACACCGTTGCGTGGGACGCAGCGGACGACCCCGACGCGGCCGCCTACGTCCGGCTGCTGCGCGCCGCCGACCTGGTCGACTTCCGCGACCTGCTGGTGCTGCCCACCCGCCTGCTGGCGGCCGATCCGGGGCTCGCCGCGGCGTACAGGCGGCGGTGGCGGTGGCTGAGCGTCGACGAGTACCAGGACGTCGACGACACCCAGTACGCCCTGCTCCGGCTGCTCACGGCCGCGGCGCCCGACGGGGCGGGCAGCGAGCCGGACGGCACGGCGGGCGGTGAGGCGGGCGACCGCGCGAACATCGCCGTCATCGGCGACCCCGACCAGGCGATCTACGGGTTCCGCGGCGCCGATGTGGGGTTCTTCCTCCGCTTCACGGCCGACCACCCCGCCGCGGCAACGGTCGAGCTGGGCCGCAACTACCGCTCGCACGCCACCATCGTCGACGCCGCCGCCCAGGCCATCGCCCCGGCGTCGCTGGTGCCGGGGCGCGAGCTGCGCGCCGTCGGCGACTTCACCGACCCGCCGCGCATCGGAGTGCATGTCGCGGCCGACGAGCGCGCCGAGGCCGCGTTCGTGGCCCGCGCCGTCGACCGGCTGCTCGGCGGCACATCTCTGCATTCCCTCGACAGCGGCCGGGTCACCGCCGACGGCCCGGGCGACCTCGGCTTCGGCGACATCGCGGTGCTCTACCGGACCTCGGCGCAGGCCGACGCCGTGATCTCGGCGTTCAACTCGGCCGGGGTGCCGTTCCAGCGGCGCTCGCACGACCGGCTGCTCGCGCGTCCCGCCGTGGCCCAGGTCGCAGCGGAGCTGCGGCACCAAGGGCAGGGACCGGTACGGGAGCGCCTGTCCGCCGCTGTGGAGCTGCTGTGCGCGCGCCACGAGCGGGGCGGGGCCGCCGACCGGGGCGACGCCGCCGACCCGGCGGCCGACCTGCGCTCGGCCGGTGAGCTGCTGGCGCCGCTGGCGGCGCGCTGCGGCGACGACCTCGACGCGTTCCACGCCGCGCTGGACCTCGGCGCGGAGGTCGACGCGCTCGACCCGCGCGCCGACCGGGTGTCGCTGCTCACCCTGCACGCGGCGAAGGGCCTGGAGTTCCCCGTGGTGTTCCTGGTGGGCTGCGAGGACGGCCTGCTGCCGTTCCGCCGGCCCGGCGAGCCGCGCGACCCCGCCGCCGAGGCGGAGGAGCGGCGGCTGTTCTTCGTCGGCATGACCCGCGCCCGGCGCCGGCTGTATCTGTCGCGCGCCCGTTCGAGGGCGCGGCACGGGCGCAGGGACGAGCCGGCGGCCTCGGTGTTCCTCGACGCCATCGGCCCCGGCCTGACCATGCCGGTCGACGCGGAGTCGGCGACCCGCACCCGCCCGAAGGACCGCCAGATGCGCCTGCTGTGACGGCGGGGCCCGCGCGGGTTCAGCCGTCGATGTGCACGAGCATCCGGGTGTTGCCGAGGGTGTTGGGCTTGACCCGTTCGAGGCCGAGGAACTCGGCGACGCCTTCGTCGTAGGAGCGCAGCAGCTCCTCGTAGACGCGGGTGGACACCGGTGTGCCCTGGATCTCGCGGAACCCGTGGCGGCCGAAGAAGGCGGTCTCGAAGGTCAGGCAGAAGACGCGGCGGGCGCCGAGCTCGCGTGCTGCGTCGAGGAGGGCGCCGACGATGCGGTGGCCGACCCCGCGACCCTGGACAGCGGGGTCGACGGCGACGGTGCGCACCTCGGCGAGGTCCTCCCACAGCACGTGCAGGGCCCCGCAGCCGACGACGGTGCCGGGGTCGCCGGGGCCGCCGGACTCGGCGACCCAGAACTCCTGGATGTCCTCGTAGAGGTTGACGGTGCTCTTGGAGAGCACGCGGCGCTCGGTGCTGAAGGCGTCCATGAGCCGGCGGATGTGCACGACGTCGCGCGTGCGGGCGCGGCGCACGGTGATGGGCGTGTCGGCGACGGGGGTATCGGCAACAGGGGTATCAGCAGTGGGGGTATCGGCGGGTGTGCCGGTGTGCGGCGCGGGCGGCCGCGACCGCTCAGCGGGCTGCGGCGACGATGAAACGGCCATGGCCGACCCAGCCTACCCGGCGCGGATGCGCAGGGCCGAGCGGGCCGGCCACGGCCGCGCGTGTCCGGTGGGCGGCGTGCGGGCCGCCCGGGGTCAGCGGCCGAGCGATCGGCCGCCGGGGCTCAGATGAGCTGCTTGCGGGCGGCCCATACGACCGCCTCGATCGGGGTGTTGACTCCGAGTTCGTCGCAGATCGTGCGGAGCCTGCGGCGCAGGGTGCGCGCGCTCAGTTCGAGCCGCCGGGCGGCGACATCGGTGGTGACCCCCGTGGCGATCTCGGCGAGCAGCCGGACTTCGGGCTCGCTCAGGTGCACCGTGGGGCTGTGCAGGCTGTCGCGCGTGAGCGCGGGTGCGGGCACAAGGTTGTCGCGTAGCGACGGAACCATGGGCTCCTTGACAGCCGGGCGTACAAGTGTGGCCTGTTCCACTCCGTCCTCCCTCATCCGTGGTGAGTGCGGAACATCAACACGTCGCTGCGCGGATAAGGGCACGGCCGGAGGTGGGCCTCCGCAGGGCGCGCCGCACCGGGGACCCGGACCGGGGTCGGGCGGTTCCGCTCTCCTGGCATAGAGACGAACCGGATCCGAAACGGTCTCAGGTGCTGAATCCGGGCGATCAGGGACGGTCTGACCGCTGTGGCGCACACTCGCTGGGATGCGGCGGGATCCGCCGAAGCAGTACGCCGCAATTCCCATCACCGCTGCAAAAATCCGCTGCAACACGCGGGCAAAGGACTCAGCATCCTCGACCTGCACTCAAAACGCTAGGCGGAGCCGTACTCACCGTCAAGACCCGACAAATTACTTAAAGTAGTCTTCTGATTTCTTTGAGTAGTCAAGATCGACTGAAGGAAATGACGAATCACTTGTTGACCTGGGGAAAGAACCTTCATGTTCCATGAACGCCGCTAATCGATTGAATTCTAAAGAATATTTCATATCCGGCCCGCGTGGGAGCCGGTATGGCCTGCGCACACGGGCCTGACCGGCGTCGGCCACCCCCTCGACGTGGCCTGAGACACAGTCACAAAGAAGTTCGCCCTCTTTCTCACAATGTGAGAAAGAGGGCGGGCGCGGTGTCCGGCGGGCGATACGGTTCAGGCCGGCTTCACCAACGGGAACAGGATCGTTTCCCGGATGTTCTTGCCGGTGAATGCCATGAGCAGGCGGTCGATTCCCAGGCCGACACCGCCCGACGGCGGCATGGCGAATTCCAGCGCGCGCAGGAAATCCTCGTCGAGCTGCATGGCCTCGGCGTCGCCGCCGGCCGCCAGGAGCGACTGCTCCGTGAGGCGCCGCCGCTGCTCCACCGGGTCGACCAGCTCGGAGTAGCCGGTGCCCAGCTCCATGCCGAAGCCGATGAGGTCCCACTTCTCGGTGAGCAGCGGGTCGTCGCGGTGCTGCCGGGTCAGCGGGCTGGTCTCGGTGGGGAAGTCGCACACGAAGGTCGGCTGCTCCAGTGTGTGCTCCACCAGCTCCTCGAAGAGGTGCTCGACCAGCTTGCCGGCGCCCCACTCGGGGTTGGAATCGACCCCGCGCGCCTCGCCGAGCGCCCGCAGTTCGGCCACCGGCGTGCGCGGGGTGACCTCGGCGCCCAGCGCCTCCGACACCAGCGGGTACAGGCCCGCCTTGGGCCATTCGCCGCCGATGTCGATGGACCGGCCGTCGGCGCGCGGCACCACGGTCGAGCCGAACACCGCGCGCACGGCGTTCTGGACGAGGTCGCGCACCAGGTCGGCCATGTCGTTGTAGTCGGCGTAGGCCTGGTAGAACTCCAGCATCGTGAACTCGGGGTTGTGCGTGGAGTCCGCGCCCTCGTTCCGGAAGTTCCGGTTGATCTCGAAGACCTTCTCGATGCCGCCGACGGCGAGCCGCTTGAGGAACAGCTCCGGCGCGATGCGCAGGTAGAGGTCGAGATCGTAGGCGTTGATGTGCGTGGTGAACGGGCGCGCCGTGGCGCCGCCGTGCACCTGTTGCAGCATCGGGGTCTCGACCTCGGTGTAGCCGCGTTCGTGCAGGCCGTCGCGGAGCGCACGCACCGCGGCGGAGCGGACGCGGACCATCTCCCTGGCGTCGTCGTTGACGATGAGGTCGACGTAGCGCTGCCGGACCCGCGCCTCGGGGTCGGTGAGCCCCTTGTGCTTGTCCGGGAGCGGGCGCAGGCACTTCGCGGTCAGCGCCCAACTGTCGACCATGATCGACAGCTCGCCGCGCCGCGAGGTGATGACCTCGCCCTCGACCCCGACGTGGTCGCCCAGGTCGATGTCGCTCTTCCAGGACGCGAGGGAGTCGGCGCCGAGACGGTCGAGCGACAGCATGACCTGGATCTCGCCCGAGGCGTCGCGGATGGTGGCGAAGCACAGCTTGCCGCCGGTGCGGTAGAGCAGCACCCGGCCCGCGACGCCGACGCGCGCGCCGGTGGCGGTGTCGGGCTCCAGTCCGGCGTGTTTCTCCCTGACGTCGCCGATGCCGGTCGTGCGCGGAAAGCCGACCGGGAAGGGGTCGACTCCTTCGGCACGCAGCCGGTCCAGCTTCTCACGCCGGACCCGCATCTGTTCAGGCAGGTCATCACGGGTCTCGTCAGGAACGTCACTCACACGCCCGATCCTATCGGCGCTCGCGGCGGCCCGGACCCGTCCGGGCCGCCGCCGCACTCGGCGGGCGAGTCGGCGCGCGCGGCGCCGGGAGCGCCGCTAGGAGCTGATCAGGCGTTGCGGTCGTAGACGAGGCGGAGGCCGATGAGGGTGAGCCAGGGGTGGTGGGTGTCGACGGTCTCGCATTCGTCGACGACCATCCGCGCGAGTCCGCCGGTGGCGACGACCGTCACGGTGTCGGCGTCGTCGGTCAGCTCCTGCGCCATGCGGTCGACCAGGCCGTCGACCTGCCCGGCGAAGCCGTACACGATGCCCGATCGCAGCGCCTCGGTGGTGCTCTTGGCGATGACGCTGCGCGGCTTGACGATCTCGACCATGTGGAGCTGCGCCCCCCGGCGCGACAGCGCCTCCACCGAGATGTCGATCCCCGGGGCGATGGCGCCGCCGACGTACTCCCCCTTGGCGCTCACGGCGTCGAAGGTGGTGGCGGTGCCGAAGTCGACCACGACGCACGGCCCGCCGTAGAGCTTGACGGCGGCCAGCGCGTTGACGATCCGGTCGCTGCCGACCTCGCGCGGGTTGTCCATGCGGATGGGCACGCCGGTCTTCACGCCGGGTTCGACGATGACGGCGGTGATGTCGCCGTAGTGGCGGCGGAACATCTCCCGCATCTCGTGCTGCACGGTGGGCACCGTGCAGCACATGGCGATGCCGTCGACGTCGTCGTCCGGTGAGAGCGAGCTGCTGTCGATGAGGCCGCGCAGCATGACCGCCCACTCGTCGGCCGACCGGTGGGTGCTGGTGCCGACCCGCCAGTGCTCGCGCAGGTCCTCGCCGTCGAAGAGGCCGAAGACCGTGTCAGAGTTGCCGACGTCGATCGCGAGCAGCATTCTCGCCCCGCCTCCTTGAAGTCGTCCGTGGGCCGGTGGCACCGGCCGGGTCTGCGCCGCCCCGACCTGCCGGGTCAGTCGTCCCGCAGGTCCAAAGCGATATCCAGAGCGGGGCTGGAATGGGTCAGCGCGCCCACCGAAAGATAGTCCACACCGGTGCCGGCGACGGCAGCGGCGACCGCCAGCGTGAGGCCGCCGCTGGACTCCAGCCGGGCCCGCCCCGCGACGAGGGCGACCGCCTCCGCCAGGTCGGGGACGTCGAAGTTGTCGAGGAGCAGCTCCTCCGCCCCCGCCTTGATCGCCGGTTCGATCTGGTCGATCCGGTCGACCTCGACTTCGAGGGGGATGCCGGGGTACCGCTCCCGCACGGCGTGCACGGCCTCGGCGACCCCTCCCGCGGCCACGACGTGGTTGTCCTTGATCAGCGCGGCGTCGGACAGCCCGAAGCGGTGGTTGACCCCGCCTCCGCAGCGGACCGCGTACTTCTCCAGCCCTCGCAGGCCCGGGTGGGTCTTGCGGCTGTCGCGCACCGCCGCGCCCGTTCCGGCGACCGCCTCGACCCACGCGCCGGTGGCGGTGGCGATGCCGGACAGGTGGGTGAGGAAGTTCAGCGCGGTGCGCTCGGCCGTGAGGAGGTCGCGGGTGCGGGCGGTGACGGTCATCAGGACGTCGCCGGCCCGGACGGGGTCGCCGTCGGCGGCGCGCCGGTCGATGGCGACCACGCCTTCGGCGCAGCTCCAGAACACGAACTCGGCCACCGGCAGGCCGCACACCCTGCCGTCGGAGCGGGCGACGACGTCGGCCGTGCGGATCTGCCCCGCCGGGACGGTCGCCGCCGAGGTGACGTCCTCGTACGGCGCGGCCCCGCCGAGGTCCTCGCGCAGCGCGGTGTGCACGGTGTGGACGACGGCCGTGCCCGGCCCCGGGCCGATGGCGTCGAGTTCGGCCGCGAGCGCCGGGTGCGGCGGGGTCCACGGGCGGGTTCGGATCGAGCGGTGGCCGGACAGTCCGACCCGCACGTTCTCGGCGCGCCGCCGGGCCCCGAACCCGGGTGCCCCGCGGCCGGGGAGGTGCTCCGCCCGGTGCAGCGCCGCGCGGGCGAGGGTGGTGGCGACGGTGAGCAGGTTGGCGGCCTCCCAGGCGTCGGTGCCGGGGTGCGCCGCGTCGTTCGCGGGATCGGCCGCCAATGCGGTCAGCTCGGCGAGTGCGGTCCGGAGCCCGTCGGGGTCGCGGACGACGCCGAGGTGCCGGGACATGACCGCCCTGATGCGCGGGACGAGCGCGGGGGCGACCAGGCCGCCGCGCCGCTCCGGCCTGGCCGTCATGGCCTCGGGGTCCGGCAGCGACCCGTCCGCCAGGTGCGCCGCCGCGCGGTGCGCGAACACCACGCTTTCGAGCAGGGAGTTCGACGCCAGCCGGTTGGCCCCGTGGACACCGGTGCACGCGGTCTCGCCGACGGCGTAGAGCCGGTCGACGCGGTCGCTCATGCCGTTGAGGTCGGTGCACAGCCCGCCCGAGGCGTAGTGCGCGGCCGGCGCGACCGGGATCGGCTCGGTCACGGGGTCGATGCCGTGCGCGCGGCACGAGGCGAGGATCGTGGGGAAGCGCCGTTCCCATGTCGCGGCGCCCAGGTGCCGGGCGTCGAGGAGGACGTGGTCGGTGCCGGTCCGCGCCATGGCGGCGGCGATGCCCTCGGAGACGATGTCGCGCGGCGCGAGGTCGGCCTGGTCGTGGCGGCCGGCCATGACCCGGCGCCCCTCGGTGTCGGCCAGGAACGCGCCTTCGCCGCGGACCGCCTCGGAGATCAGCGGCTGGCGGCCGCGCGCCTGCGGCCCGAGCCACAGCACCGTGGGGTGGAACTGGACGAACTCCAGGTCCTGCGCCGTGCAGCCGGCGCGCAGGCCGAGCGCCACGCCGTCGCCGGTGGAGACCTCGGGGTTGGTCGTCGCGGCGAACGCCTGGCCGATGCCGCCGGTGGCGAGGACCACGGCGCGGGCGCGGACCTCGCCGACGCCGTCGCGCTCGCCTTGGCCCATGACGTGGACGGTGGCGCCGAGCGCGACACCGGTGCCGTGTGCGCCGCGCGAGTCGGGCTCGGTGGTGTCGGCGACCAGCAGGTCGGGGACGAACCCGTGCTCAATGACCGTCACGCGCGGGTCGGCGCGCACCGCGGCGGTCAGGGCCCGCTGGATCTCCGCGCCGGTGGCGTCGCCGCCGGCGTGGGCGATGCGGTCGGTGCGGTGGCCGCCTTCGCGGGTGAGCGCGAGGCCGCCGTCGGCGGTGCGGTCGAAGGCGGCGCCCCTGTCCATCAGCCACCGCAGCGCCTCGGGACCCTCGGTGACCAGGGTGCGGACGGCCTCGACAGAGCAGAGGTCGCGCCCGGCGGCCATGGTGTCGACCATGTGCGCCAGAGGGGCGTCGAGGGGATCGACGACCGCGGCGATGCCCCCTTGGGCCCACCGGGTCGACCCGTTGGCGAACTCGTCCTTGGTGACCAGGACGACCCGGCCCGCGGGGGCGAGTTCGAGGTAGCGCAGCGCGGTCGACAGTCCGGCGATGCCGGAGCCGACGACCATGACGTCGGTCTCCAGCGTCCATCCGGGGTCCGGGGCCGCGAGGCGGCGTGGGAGTTCGGCGGGCCGAGTGGTCATCGGATCATCTCCGAAGGGCGTGTTCCAGGTTTGTGACTCTCGATCACAAAGTCAGTGGAACATTATCAATCAGCCTTGTGGCGCCTACACGCGCGGCCACCGCGAGCACGGCCTCGCCGCGGTACTCGCCCGTGACCTCGCCGAACGTCCCGGGGTCGACGAGGGCGAGGTAGTCGACCGCCACGGGCGGCGTCGCCGCCTCCGCCTCGGCCAGGACGGCGCGCGCAGCGGTGAGGATGCCGATGGGCCCGGTGACGGAGGCGTCGGCCCCCGCGAGCAGCGCGCGCGACAGCGCCAGGGCGCTGGTGCGCTCCTCGGCGCTGAGGTAGGCGTTGCGGCTGGAGGTCGCCAGGCCGTCGGGGTCGCGCACCGTGGGTATCGACAGCACGGTGATGCCGAACGCGAGGTCGCGCACCATGCGGCGGATGACGGCCAGCTGCTGGGCGTCCTTCTGCCCGAACAGCGCGGTGTCGGGCCGGACGAGGTGGAACAGCTTCGCGACGACCGTGAGGACGCCGGCGAAGAAGCCGGGGCGGAACTCCCCCTCCAGGACCTGGCCCATGGGCCCGGGGTCGACCGACACCAGCTGCTCGCCGGGGTACATGACCTCCACGGTCGGGGCGAACACCACGTCGACCCCTTCGGCGGCGCACGCCGCGACGTCGGCGTCGAGGTCGCGCGGGTAGCGCTGGTAGTCCTCCCCCGGCCCGAACTGCAACGGGTTGACGAAGATGCTCACGATCACGGAGTCGGCGTCGGCGCGCGCGGCGGCGATGAGGCGGCGGTGGCCGGAGTGCAGGGCGCCCATCGTGGGCACCAGTGCGATCCGGCCGAGGGAGGGGCGCAGCGCGGAGAGCTCTTCGGGGGTGCTGACCACGACGGGGGGTGCCGCAGCGGGACCGGCCGTCCCGGGCGCGGTGCCGGCGGGATGTGCGGTGGGTTCGGTCATTCGGGGGGCCTCCGCTGCTTGTTGGGGGGTCACGCTTGGAGCACGTCCAGCAGGCGTGCGGCGTCGTCGGGTTTGAGCAGCCCGGCGGCGAGAGCGCGGTCGGCGGTCAGGCGGGCCAGGGCGACGTAGCTGGGGACGGACTCCGGGGAGACCTCGCGCAGTTCGGAGATGTGGCAGGCGACGGTCTCGGCGTCGCCGCGCAGCACCGGGCCGCTCAGCCCGTCGACCCCGAGGCGCAGCGCGTTGTCGAGCGCCGCGCCGAGCAGGGGCCCCAGCATCCGGCCGGGGTCGTCGACCCCCGCGGCGGACAGCAGCCCCGCGCTCTCGGCGACCAGGGTGACCAGGTGGTTGGCGCCGCCGGCGAGGGCGGCGTGGTAGAGGGTGCGGTGCTCTTCGGCGATCCACACCGGTTCGCCGCCCATCTCCACCACCAGCGCCTCGGCGATGGGCCGGAGCCGCTCGGGGGCGGTGACGCCGAAGCTGCACGTCGTGAGGCGGCTGATGTCCTCGTCGCGGCCGGTGAAGGTCATGACCGGGTGCAGGGCGAGCGGCAGGGCGCCCGCGGCGGTGGCGGCGGAGAGGATGCCGTAGCCGTGGCTGCCGCTGGTGTGCGCGATGAGGGTGCCGCCGACGGCGGCACCGGTGTCGACCAGGCCGCGGACCAGTGGGCCGAGGGCGTCGTCGGGGACGGTCAGCAGCACGAGGTCGGCGGCGCCGACCACCTCGACCGGTTCGAGCAGGCGGGCGTCCGGCAGGCGCGCCGCGAGGCGGTCGCGCGACGGTTCGGAGACGGCGGACGCGGCGACGACGCGGTGCCCGGCGCGCTCCAGCGCCATTCCCATCGCCGAGCCGACGCGTCCTGGGCCGATGATCCCGACGTCGAGGCGGGCCGGTCGCTGTCGTGTGTCTTCCGCCAGGTGCATGATCTCCGTTATTCCCGGTCCGTTCCGGCACGGCACCGGATGCCTGGCCGAAAGCCTACTCGCGGCGTTGACCAGCGGGCACGCGAAAGGAGTACCGCGCTGTACCGGCGGGAGGCGGCACAACGCGAACCGGCGCGGTCCGCTGGAATCGCGGGCCGCGCCGGTCGAGCACGTCACCGGGTTGTCACCCGGGTGTCATGGGGTTCGTGCCGGGAGGTGCTCAGTCCTCGACGACAGCCGCGCCGGAGTCGTTGCAGTTGGCGTTGCTGAGGCCCAGGACGGCGATCGCGTTGCCGCACACGTTCACGGGGATGTTGGCGTCCAGGTCGACCTGGTTGCCGCCGAGCACCGAACCGTCGCCCGAGGTCTCGTTCTCGTCGTCGGCCTGGGCGGGCGCGGCCATGAGGACGACGCCCGCGGTGGCAACGGCGACGGCGGAGGTCGCGAAGATCTTCTTCAGCATTTAAGGTCCTTTCGCGGTGCGGGCCGTCCGCGGATCGGCCCGCACTTTACTTACGCTTTGAGTTACATCAATTGCTCACAGTCACTGCGTAGGCGACTGCTACTCGAACACCATCTGATCGGAACCGGCGACCCGGGGCGGCGTGCCCCGGGTCCCGGTGACCTCCGCAGCCGTCGGTCAGTCGTCGTAGTGGTTCACGACGGTGGCGCCGGCGTTGCCGCAGTTCCCGTTGGCGACGCCCACGACCGCGACGGCGTTGCCGCATACGTTCACAGCAGTGTTGATGTCGACGTCGACCTGGTTTCCCGACAGCACGGCGCCGTCGCCATTGGTCTCGTTGTCGTCGGCGAACGCAGGAGCGCCCGCGAACAGCACACCGGCAGCGACAGTGGCGGTGAAAGCACCAGCGGCGAAGAGCTTCTTCATACTGCGAATCCCCTTACGGAGGCCGACCCGTCCGGCCCACGATTGACGATGTGTATTCATGCGAACACGTTTAGTGCTCGCCCCCCATCTAGCCACAGATCCCGGCGACCGGGCAGGATTTCGCCAATAGTGATTCGCCGAAAAGCGGCGTTCCCGCGCCGGAGTTCGCGGGCTATGTCGGAATATGCCGAGCGAAAACACGGCGCGACGCCGCACCGCGGGTGACTCACCTCACAGGGCGCGCGGGGTTGCGGGACCGCCGGGCCGGTCGCGGCGGACCGCGCTCAGGACTCCCGCGCCTCGCTGCGCGTCGCCCACCGCTCGGGGCCGCCGCCGCTGGACCGGGCCTTGTGGGCGCGCTCGGCGACCCCTTCGACCACCCGGCGGGCCTCGGCGGCATCGCGGCCCGCGGCACGGGCGCGGACCGGGCCGGGCGGCGTGTCGGCCTCGACGGTCGCCAGGCCCTGGCGGGCGGCCCACGGCCCCATGCTGATCCGCACGGTCTGCACCCGCGCGTGCGGCACGATCTCGATGACCTGGCAGAAGATGCCCCGGCGGGTGACGAACGCGCCGTCGTCCACACCGAGGGCGTCGGTCCCGCTCCAGCTCTTGCGGGCGCCGTGCAGCTGCTCGCGCGAGACGTCGGTGCCGGGGAGCAGCTCGTCGATCAGCGCGAACGCCATCGGCCGCGGCACGACGGGAAGCAGGGTCGAGGAGTCCATCTGGCGCTCACCGGCGTATCCGGCGACGTTCGCCTCGACCCGCACCACGCCCAGCGAACGCCACAGCAGCGGTTCGACGACACGGATCGCCTGCACCCGGCCCGGCGGGACCGTCTGCATGCGGGCCTGGAAGATCCCGTAGCGCAGGCGCAGGCCGTCGGGCGACAGCGCGGCGAAGAAGTCGGTGTAGCGCAGCAGCGGCCCGAAGAAGCCGCGGATGAGCCCGAGGAGCAGCGGGATCGCGCCGCCCAGCACACCCGGCTCCATGAACGCGATACCGGCCACGATGAGGACGAGGAACAGCACGAACGCGCCGAGCACCGGCAGCCGGAACGCCATGGCACCGAGGAGCAGCCCGAACGGCAGCTTGTAGAACGGCCACTCGGGCGCCTCGGGCGCGCGCCCGGACAGGCCCGCGGCGTGCGCCAGCAGGCTCGCCCGCAACCGGATCGCGGTGCCGCGGGTGAGATAGCGCAGCCGGATCTCCCCCGCGTCGCCGCCCGCCACCTCGACACGCAACTCGGCCAGGCCGAACGCCTGCATCACCAGCGGGCGCACGACGTCCACCGCCTGGAGGCGGCTCAGCGGCACCTCCCTGGACACCTTGCGGACCAGGCCGGAGTGGACGACGAGGTGGTCGTCGCGCAGCCCGTAGGAGGACTGCCACCACGCCGTGGCGGCGTACACGGCCGAGCCGGACATCACCGCCGCCCACGCCAGCAGCGCCCACATGACCCCGATCTCCAGGAGCAGCACACCGGGCACGGCGAGGAACACCAGCCCCACCACGAGGGCCTGCAACGGGATGGTGGCCCAGTGCACCCGGTGCGCGCCGCGGGTGATGTCGCGCTCGGGCTTGGGCTGTTTGCGGGGCGGCGACGGCGGCACCGGCGGCTGCGGCCCGTACGGGCCGTACGGCGCGCCCGGCGCCGCGGGCGGCAGGAAGCGGACGTTGCCGCCCGGGTGCTGCCCGGGCGGCGCCGCGGGACCGGGCCCGTGGACCACGGCGGGATACGCGCCGTTGCGCGGCTGCTGCGGCGCCGGGTGCCCACCGGGGTACTGCGGCCCCGGCATCGGCTGCCCATGCGGCATCGGGCCGGGCGGCGGGGGCGCCGCGGGCCCGGGCGGGTGCCCGTGCCGCGGCTGCGCCGGGTACTGCTGCGGCCCCGGGTACGGCTGCGCGGCGTAGGGCTGCTGTCCCGCGTAGGGCTGCTGCGCCGGGTACTGCTGTCCCGCGTAGGGCTGCTGCGCCGGGTACTGCTGCGGCGCCGCGTGGGGCGGACCGGCGGGCCCGCCGTTCGCCGGCCCGCCATGGCCGGGATGGCCGTTGCCCGGGTGGCTCGCGAACGCCGGGCCGGTGTCGGGCCGCGGCGGCAGGTGCGCAGGACGGGGGTAGGGGCGGTACCCCGCAGCGGGCGCGGCCGCCTCGAAGCGCGGCGGGCCGGAACGGCGGCGCTGCTGCCGCGCCGACGGCGCCGGACGGCCCGTTTCGGGGCCGCTCGGCCACAGCGGTGTCACCGGCCACGGGGTGTCGGACCCGGGGTCGCCGCGGTACCAGCGCCGCCCCTCGGCCGGTCCCGCCGGCGTGCCCGGCGCCGGTCCGCGCGTGGGTTCGGGACGCTCGCCGGGACCCGCGGGGTACTGCCCGGCGGCGTGCCGGGCCTCCTGCGGCCCGGCGTCGGTCATCGGGGCGGGCGCGGGCGGCGGGGGCGGTGCCGTGGGCTGCGGCGGCCCTGCGACCGGCGGGGGCGGTGGCGCGGGCTGCGGCGGCGCGGCCGCAGTCGGTGGCGGCCCCTCAGGGGCCGCACCGGTGCCGCCCTGCGCCCAGAAGCGGGATCCGACGGGCGGGGCCGACTCGCTGCCCGCAGCCGGGTCGGGACCGGCGGGGCCGGATGCCCCGGGCGCGTCCGGCGGCTCGATGGGGCCGGGAGGCGCCACGGTTTCGTCGCCGCGCCACAGTTCGGGTTCCGGCGGGACGTCGCGGACGGCGTCGGAGGGGGCATCGGCGGCGGGGTCGGGGTGCGCGCCCTCGTCGTCGGGCCGCTGCGCGGGTCCCTCGGACGCGCGGGGGGCCGGCCGGTCCGGCGCGGCACGGTCGGCCGCGCCGTCAGGGTCGGCGGGTGCGCCCTCGGCGGCGTCGCGCAGGTCGGCGAACGACCACCCCGCCAGCGGCCGCGAGGCGTTCTGGCCGGAGTCGCCGCCGGTGTCGGGCGGGGTGACCTCGGGCAGGTCGGGCAGGTCGGCCGGGTCCTCCTGCGGGCCGCCGGGGCGCCCGGCGGCGTCGGGGTCCTCGGCGGGGTCGCCGAACCAGCCGCCGCGGTCCGGCGCGAGGCGCTGGCCCGGGCTGGTGTCCTCGGCGAACCGGCGCCCGGCGCCCCAGGCGCCCTTGGCAGGCTCCTGCCCGGCCGCCTCGTTGTCGGCAGGCCGGTCGTCGGCTGGTCCCATGTCAGGTTCTGCCACGCGTCACAGTCCTGTGGAGAAGGTCTCGCTGCGCGCCGCGAGCCGGTCGCGCAGCACCACGGCATCGGCAAGGCGCAGGCCGGGGATCCTGGTGTCGGCGGTGGTGGCGGCGGTGCGGACGCGGACCGTCGCGATGCCGAGGGCCTGCTCCAGCAGGTTCGCGGTGACGTCGACGAGCTGCATGCGCCCGTAAGGCACCACGATGAGCTGCCGCATCACGATCCCGCAGGTCAGATAGAAGTCGGTGGCGCCTTCGGCGTAGCCCCAGGACCGTTGGACGGCGACCGCGCCGATCCACCCGGCGACCAGCGCCGCGAGCGCGGGCACGGCCCACACCACGAGCAGCGGCCAGCCGCCGATGAGCCACGCGAGGACGCCGACCCCCGCGATCAGCGGCAGCGCGGCACCCAGCAGGATGAGCCGGCGATACCAGACCAGCACGGTCGACACCCGGCTCCAGGCGGCACCGGTCGGCGCGGCGAACGCCTCGGCGACAGCGGTCGCCGCGGCGGCGCGCTGCGCCTTGCGGTCCGGAGCGGGGGTGTCGGGCGGCGGGCCGGGCTGGGGCTCGGGCACGGCTGCGCCGTCGACCTCGCCGGGCGCATCGGCGGCGTCGACGAACCGAGGGGCGTCTTTCGGCGCGGCAAACTCCACGATTCCAGTCAATCATCCCCAAGCCGGTTATGCTCCACGACAATGCGCGAATCGCGGCCCGCTCCCCGTGAAATGCCGGGAAAGCGCCGGTCAACGGATCGTCTGGCTCATACCGGCCGCGACGGGTCGGAGTCCTCGTCGTCGGGTACACGGCAGGCGTACTCCAGGAACAGCGCCGCGGCCAGCAGGAAGGCGCCCGCAGCAAGGGTCCCGGCGGCGGTCAGCGCGTCGCCGCTCGCCGCGGGGGCGTGCAAGCGGTCGAGCAGGGTGAGGGCGAACCCGCCGAAGATCCCGATGGCGAGCGACGCCAGCAGCACACTCGCCTTCGCCAGCGCCACCAGCCGAGCCGCGGCGAGCGCCTCGATGGGCTCGGTTCCCGGCACCCGGCGGATGCGGCGGCGCGTGTGATACGCGGCGATGCCCTCGCCCAGCGCGAGCAGGGCGAGGGTCGGGATCATCGTCCACGGCAGGATCGGCAGTGAGCCGTAGAACGCGTTGGTGAGCAGCGCGGAGACCAGCCCGGCGCCGATGATGACACCGAGCGGCAGCCGCCACCCGGTCGGCCGCACACTGCCCTCGTGGTCGTCGTTCCTCATCGTCCCCATCAGCCTGGCCCCCGGTGCGTGCGCCGGGCCGGTCCGGGGGCCGAGCCGACCGGACGGGACCCGGGTCCCACAGCCTAGTCGGGGATCTGGATCGGCAGGTCGTCGCGGCGGCGCAGGTCCTGGTCGTGCACCTTGGCGAGCAGGTCTCGGATGGGGCCCCGTACCGGCAGGACGGCATCGGGGTCGATGTCGAACCACGGCTGGAGGACGAACGCCCGCTCGTGCGCCCGCGGGTGCGGCAGCATCAGCGACGGGTCGTCGCTGGTCTGGTCGCCGTAGGCGACGACGTCGATGTCCATGGTGCGCGGGCCCCAGCGCACCTTGCGGACCCGGTGGAACGCCTCTTCGACGCTCTTCACCCGTTCCAGCAGCGTGATGGGTGCCAGCAGGGTGTCGGCGATCACGATCAGGTTCAGGTAGTCGTCCTGGTCGGGCCCGCCCACCGGGGCGGTCTCGTACACCGGGGACAGTGCGACGAACCGCAGGCCGCGCGCGTCGAACAGGCTGTCGACGGCGCCTTGCAGGTTGTCCATCCGCTCGCCCATGTTGCTGCCGACGGAGAGAACGGTTCGGTGGGAGTCGTCCCAGGCGGGCATCAGCGTCTCCGGAGGATCGTGACGGTCACGTCGTCGAAGGGGTGGGCGATCGGCGCGTTCGGTTTGTGTACCGTCACCTCGACCTCCGACACAAGGGGGTGCGCCAGGCAGACCTCCGCCAGCCGGTCGGCCAGCGTCTCGATGAGGTTCACCGGATCACCCTCGACCACCTGCACCAGGTGATCGCTGAGGACGCCGTAGTGAACGGTGTCGGTGACGCTATCGGAGCGGGCCGCGGCGCGGGTATCCACCCCCAGGACGACGTCGACCGCGAACTCCTGCCCTTCGCGGCGCTCATGGTCGAATACCCCGTGATGGCCGAATCCACGCAGCCCGCGGAGCGCGATTCGGTCGAGTCTCGGTATCCCTTCGGGTTCGGCGCTCACTCCTCCCCACCGGTCTCGTCCTCGTCGTCGTCATCGTCGAGGAGCACCGGGGAGGCGTGGTGCGACCACAGGCGCCAGCCCTGCTCGGTCCGGGTGAACAGGTTCATGGTGACGACCTGCCCGCCCGCGACGAAGCCGGGGCTGTCGTCCTCGGCGGTGAGCACGTTCTCCTCGCAGGTGACCATGGCGACGTCGCCGTGGACCCCGATGTGGGTGTCGGTCAGCACGTACTGGATGTAGGGCACGTTCGCCATGACCAGCGACCAGGCGCGCAGGATCTCGGCGCGGCCGCGCAGCAGCGGCCAGCCGGGATTGACGCAGATGAGGTCGGGCGCCTGGTCCTCTTCGGCCCAGATGCGCCGCATCAGGTCGATGTCGCCGGTCTCGATGGAGGAGTAGAACTGCTGGTTCGCCTCGGCGACCCGCTCCATGATCTCCTGACGGGATTTCACCGGCCACCCCGAACGCCGCCGTCGCGGCGGGTGAACGCCGGGGCCGCGGTGCGGCCGCGGTCGAGGCGCGCACCGCCGTCGCTCCACGCGGCCGCCACCCGCACCGCGTCGGCGTTGGGCCGGACGTCGTGGACGCGGACGCACCACGCGCCGTGCGCGGCCGACAGGGTGGTCAGGGCGACCGTCGCGGCGTCGCACTCGGCGGCGGGCCGCGGCGTGTCGGCGGTGTCGCTGAGGAGCCGCGACAGGAACGTCTTGCGCGAACCGGCGATGAGCACGGGGCGGCCCAGCGCGGTGAACGACTCCAGCTCCGCCAGCAGCGCCCAGTTGTGGCCCTGCTCGGGGCGCTTGGAGAAGCCGAGCCCCGGGTCGAGCACGATCTGCCCGGGGTCGACCCCCTCGTCGACCATTGCGTCCATGCGGTGGACCAGCTCCTCGCGCACCTCGGCGCCGACGTCGGAGTAGACGGCGCGGTTCTGCATGGCATGGCTGTGCCCGCGCCAGTGCATCAGCACGTAGGCGACACCGGTCTTGGCGACCAGCTCCGCCATGGCGGGATCGGCGAGCCCGCCGCTGACGTCGTTCACCAACCGCGCACCGGCCTCGACCGCGAAGTCGGCGACCTCGGCGCGCATCGTGTCGACGCTGACGGGGACGCCCTGCCGGGCGAGCTCGCGCACCACCGGGGCGACGCGCCGCAGCTCCTCCTCCAGCGACACCCGCTGCGCGCCGGGACGGGTGGACTCGCCGCCGACGTCGACGAGGTCGGCGCCCTCCTCGGCGAGGCGCAGCCCGTGCTCGATGGCGCGCTTGGGGTCGAACCAGGCGCCGCCATCGGAGAACGAGTCGGGGGTGACGTTCACGACCCCCATCACCAGGCAGCGCCCTGGGTCGGGCAATCCGGGAAGCTTCATCGACGTCATACCGATCACCCTACGGTTTCAGAGGCTCAGCCCACCATCACACGCGCGCACCCGGCGTACCCCGCAGGGGACGCCGGGCGCGCTGGAGACCTTAGTGCCCCAGGATGAGGCTCATGGCCTCGGCCCGGGTGCGGTCGCGGTCGCGGAAGTCGCCGCGCACCGCCGAGGTGACGGTCTTCGCCCCGGGCTTGCGCACCCCGCGCATCGTCATGCACAGGTGCTCGGCCTCGATGACGACGATGACGCCCCGGGGTTCGAGGTGGTCCATGACGGCGTCGGCGATCTGGGTGGTCAGGCGCTCCTGCACCTGCGGCCGGCGCGCGTAGAGGTCGACCAGCCGGGCGAACTTCGACAGGCCGGTGATCTGTCCCTTGGCGTTGGGGATGTAGCCGACGTGCGCCACCCCGTAGAACGGCACGAGGTGGTGCTCGCAGGTCGAGTACAGCTCGATGTCCTTGACCAGCACCATTTCCTCATGGCCGGCCTCGAACACGGTGGTGAGCACGTCACGGGGGTCCTGGCCCAGCCCGGCGAACTGCTCGGAGTAGGCGCGCGCCACCCGGGCCGGGGTCTCGCGCAGGCCGTCGCGGTCGGGGTCCTCGCCGATGGCGGAGAGGATCTCCCGGACGGCCTTCTCCACGCGCGCCAGATCGACGCCCGCCCCCGGTTCGGCGCGGGACCCGCTCACCCCTGGTCTCCGTGCTCCCCGCTCGGCGGCGAGCCGCCGGCGGAGTCCGTGGGCTCGCCGTGGGAGTCGCGCTCACCGGTCCAGCTCGACTGGCCGTTGCCGCTCGCCGTGCCGCTCGTGAGGCCCTCGACGTCCTTGGGCCCCATGATCGAGAGCTCCTTGGGCGTGAGGACGGGCGGCTGCGTGGACGGCTGCCGCTTGCCGTAGCCCCGGTAGGAGCCGCGGGCCGGCCGCTTCTCGATGGGCGCGAAGATCTCCAGCACCTGCTCCTTGGAGAGGGTCTCCTTCTCCATGAGGTTCAGCACCAGGTCGTCGAGGACCTCGCGGTACTCGACCAGGACGTCCCACGCCTCGTCGTGCGCGGACTCGATGAGCCTGCGCACCTCTTCGTCGATGACGGACGCGATCTCCTCGGAGTACTCCCTGCTGTGCGACATCTCCCTGCCGAGGAACGGCTCGGTGTTGCCGCTGCCGAACTTGCGGGCGCCGAGGCGCTCGCTCATCCCGTACTCCGTGACCATGTTGCGGGCGACGCTGGTGGCCTTGTCGATGTCGTTCGCGGCGCCGGTGGTGGGCTCGTGGAACACGAGCTCCTCGGCGGCGCGCCCGCCCAGCATCATCGCGAGCTGGTCCATCATCTCCGAGCGGGAGGTGAGGAACTTGTCCTCCATGGGGACGGACATGGTGTACCCCAGCGCCCGGCCGCGCGGCAGGATGGTGATCTTGTGCACGGGGTCGGCGTTGGGCAGCGCGTGGCCCACCAGGGCGTGGCCGCCCTCGTGGTAGGCGATGACCTTCTTCTCGGTGTCGGAGATGGCGCGGGTCTTGCGCTCGGGCCCCGCCATGACGCGGTCGATCGCCTCCTCCAGGGTGGCGAGGTCGATCTGGGTGCGCCCGGCGCGCGCCGACAGCAGCGCGCCCTCGTTGACGACGTTGGCGAGGTCGGCGCCGGTGAACCCGGAGGTGCGCCGCGCGATGACGTCGAGGTCGACGTCGGGCGCGATGGGCTTGCCCTGGGAGTGCACCCGCAGGATGCCCTTGCGGCCCTCCATGTCGGGCCGGTCGACGACGACCTGGCGGTCGAAGCGGCCGGGTCGCAGCAGCGCGGGGTCGAGGATGTCGGGCCGGTTCGTGGCCGCGATGAGGATGACCCCGCCCTTGACGTCGAAGCCGTCCATCTCGACCAGCATCTGGTTGAGGGTCTGCTCGCGCTCGTCGTGCCCGCCGCCCATGCCGGCGCCGCGGTGGCGGCCGACGGCGTCGATCTCGTCGATGAAGATGATGGCGGGGGCGTTGGCCTTGGCCTGCTCGAAGAGGTCGCGCACCCGTGAGGCGCCGACGCCGACGAACATCTCGACGAAGTCGGAACCGGAGATCGAGTAGAACGGCACCCCGGCCTCGCCGGCGACCGCGCGGGCCAGCAGGGTCTTGCCCGTTCCGGGCGGGCCGTACAGCAGCACGCCCTTGGGGATCTTCGCGCCCATCTGCTGGAACTTCGCGGGGTTCTGGAGGAAGTCCTTGATCTCCTGGAGTTCCTCGATGGCTTCGTCGGCCCCGGCGACGTCGGTGAACGTCGTCTTCGGGGTGTCCTTGGCGACGAGCTTCGCCTTGGACTTGCCGAAGTTCATGACCCGGCCGCCGCCGCCCTGCATCTGGTTCATGATGAACAGGAAGATGGCGATGATGATGATCAGGGGCAGGAAGCTGAACAGCAGGGAGACGAACATGCTCTCCTGCGGGACCTCGACGTCGTACCCCTTGAGGTTGCCGCCGCCTTCGTCCTTGTTCTGCTGGAGCTGCTGGGCGAACTCGTAGCCTTGGCCGTCGACCCAGTAGGTCTCGTACATCTTGTCGTCGACGGTGGTCAGCTCGATGCGCTGCTCTTTGTCGATGACCTTGGCGTCTTTGACCCGATCCTTCGCGATGAGGTCGAAGACCGTCGAGGTGTCGGCCTTCTTGTGCTCCTCACCGCTGCCGAAACCGCCGAATTGGATGACGGCGATAATCATCAGGGCGATGACCACCAGCCAGGGCCACGGCCCACGGTACAAACGCTTCAGATTCATCTATGCGGAACCCCGTGGGGCCCGTCCCTCCTGACCAGGCGGCCTGCCCCGAAAACCGCAGGGCGCAGACCAGAGGAGAGCGAAGGCGGAGTGAGCGCGCCGCGCGCGCTGTCGTGACTCCACTGCCCCCCGGTGGGCCCCTATGGCCGCCGGAAGCGGGACCTATCGGACATGTGCTCCCTACAATGATGCCGGGATAACTGACGGTACACCCCGCGCATGGCCGGTGGCACTCAGGGCCACGGGCCACCTGGTGGGGTGTCCGTCACGACGGCAACGAATGCGGGTGGTGCGGTTGTTCCCGATCGGCGCACCGGCGGTTCGCGGCCCCTCGGCCCGGCGCCCCCGGGCGGACGGCCGCTGCGGGTCGTTCAGCCCTGGTACACGTGCGGGGCGAGGGTGCCGATGAACGGCAGGTTGCGGTACTTCTCGGCGTAATCCAGACCGTACCCGATGATGAACTCGTTCGGCAGGTCGAAGCCGACGTACCTGACCCCGAGGTCGACCTCGAACGCGAGCGGCTTGCGGACCATGGTGCAGATCTCCACCGACGCCGGGCCGCGCGACTTCAAGTTGCCGACCAGCCACGACAGTGTGAGCCCCGAGTCGATGACGTCCTCGACCACGAGGACGTTGCGGTCCTTGATGTCGATGTCGAGGTCCTTGAGGATGCGCACCACGCCCGAGGAGGTGGTGCCGGCGCCGTAGGAGCTGACCGCCATCCAGTCCATCGCGCAGGGGTGATGCAGCTCACGCGCGAGGTCCGCCATGACCATGACCGCGCCCTTGAGGACGCCGACCAGCAGCAGTTCCCTCCCGGCGTAGTCGGCGTCGATCTCGGCCGCGAGCTCGCGGAGCCGGTCCTTGATCTGCTCTTCGGTGACCAGGACCTTCTCGAGGTCGTCGCCCATGTCTTTCGCGTCCACGCTCAGGTGTCCTCGCTGCTCGCTCACTACTGCGGGTCCCCCACAGGATAGAGGGGACCGACCCGCCCACCATGTCGTATGTCCTGGTTCGGGCGGTGCGCGGGGGGTCGTTCTCACCGGGCGATGCCGATGCGCCCGTCGCCGGCCCTGCGCCCGCGGAGCCCTCCGGGGAGGTCCACGTGGGCCTGGCCGCGCCAGTCGGTGACGAGCCGCTCCAACTCGGTGACATGGCGCACGCCGAGCGCACCGGGCGGGCACCCGGCGTCGATGGCGAAGCGGCGCAGCACCCGGGTCCGCACGGCGCGCGGCAGCGCCGCCAGCTCGGCGCCGTCGACGCCGTCGGCGGTGCGCGCGCGTTCCAGCGCCGCCGCCGCCATGGCGTCGAGCGCGTCGGCGTCGTCGCGCAGCAGGGCCGCGCTGCGGGCCAGCGCCTCGGCGATGCCGGGGCCGAGGACGCGTTCGAGGACCGGCAGCGCCTCGCCGCGCACACGGGAGCGCGCGTACGCGGGGTCGGCGTTGTGCGGGTCGTCCCAGTGGTCGAGCCCCATGAGCGCGGCGGCCCGGTGCACGGTGCCGCGGTCGAGGTCGAGGAAGGGTCGGAGGTAGCGGCCGTTGCGGGCGGCCATCCCGGCGAGGGACCGGGCGCCGGAGCCGCGCGCCAGCCGCAGCAGCACGGTCTCGGCCTGGTCGTCCCGCGTGTGCCCGAGCAGGACCGCCGCGGCCTGGTGCGCCTCTGCCGCGCGGTCGAGCGCCGCGTAGCGGGCGGTGCGCGCGGCGCCCTCGGGTCCGCCGGGGCCGTCGACGGTCACGGCGGCGGTCTCGACGGGGTGGAGTCCCAGGCCGCGCAGTGCCGCGGCGACCCGCGCCGCGCGCTCGGCCGAACCGTCCTGGAGCCCGTGGTCGACGGTGACGCCGCCGACGCGCAGGCCGAGCCGCGGCGCCGCGAACGCCGCCGCGCCCGCAAGGGCGAGGGAGTCGGGGCCGCCGCTGCACGCGACCAGGACGAGGCCGTCGCGGCCGGTCGGCTTGAGGGCCCGCCGCACGGCGACGCGCACTGCGGCGATGTCGGGGTGCGGGCCGGTCATGGGCCCGACACTAGTGCAGCGGCCCTGCCAGGGCCGCCGCACGGATCGGGCTACTTCTCGGACTACTTCTCTGGCGGCGGCGAGACGTCGCCGGGGACCGGCCCGGGGTCGTCGTCGCGCGCGGACGGGGTGTCGGACGCCTCGGCGGCGGACGCCTCGGAGCCGGGTGCGTCGGAGCCGGGTGCGTCGACCTCGGCCGCTTCGGGCGTGTCGGACGCCGCTGCGTCGGACGGCGACGAACCCCCGGGGGTGTCGGCGTCCGCACCGGTCGCGGTGTCGGCCCCGGTTCCGCCGGGCGCGGTGCCGGTGTCGGCGCCCGCCGTGGCGGCGGCGGGCACCGGCGCCGCGGCGAGCTCCTGGGTGCGCACCACGCGGTTGATCCACAGGCCGGGGTCGCGGATCTCCTTCAGCGTGGGCAGGGTCTCGCGGGACTCCCACACCCGGTTGAACTCGGCCATGCCGACCTCGCCGACCACCTCGCGGACGAACGCGGCGCCCTCGGCGTACTGCTTCATCTTGAGGTCGAGGCCGATGAGCTGCCGGATGATCTTGTCGATGCGGTTGCCGCCCTCGCGCCGCTGCTGGAACCGCGCGCGGATCTCCTCGACGGACGGCACCACCTCGGGGCCGACCGCGTCCATCACGAAGTCGCCGTGCCCTTCGGCGAGGGTCATGACCGCGGTGATGCGGTCGAGGATCTCGCTCTGCGCCGGGCTCTGGAAGGCGCCGAGGACGTTGCCCTCATTGCCGCGCACCACATCGGCGACCGCCTCGCCCGCGGCGCGCAGCCGGTCGAGGAACTGGGCGGCGTCGATGTCGGTCGACAGCAGGTACTCGCGCATCTGCTCCTGGACGTAGTCGCGCAGCCAGGGCGACGCGGTGAACTGCACCCGGTGGGTCTCCTCGTGCAGGCAGACCCAGAGGCGGAAGTCGCGGGGGTCGACCGCGAGCTCGCGCTCGGTGTGCACGATGTTGGGCGCGACCAGGGTGAGGCGGCCCGTGGGCGCCTTGCCGTCGGGGTCGGGCGGCAGGAACAGCTCGTACTGGCCCAGCACCCGGCCGGCGAGGTAGGACAGGATGGCGCCGAGCTGCACGCCGGTGACCTTGGACCCGACCATGGTGGTGACCGAACCCACGGAGCCGGCCGCAGCGGGGCCGCCGCGCCGCTCGGCGAGCTGCTCGATGATGGGTTCGAGCACGACCCGGAATCCGGCGACATTGGACCGGATCCACCCGGGCCGGTCGACCACCACCGCGGCCCCGCCCGGTTCGAGGGGAACCAGGCCGGTGAACTCGCGCACGTGGTGCTGCGCTGTAACGGACAGCTCGCGGAGCTGCTCGACCGCCTGGCGGGCCTCAGGGAGGTCCACCTGGGGGCCGGGGCGCACGAGGCGGGTACCAGTGTTGACGGCTACGTCCCAGTCGATCAGAGTCACACTTCTCACCGTACCCACTGGGACCCGTCCACACGGGTTTCGACCGCGATTTCGGGGTTTCCTCAGGGGTGCCCCGGAGACCGCCCGGTCAGGAGCAGCCGCACTGCGCGATGGCGGCGGCGAACGTGTCGAGCGCCGAGCCCGCCGCAGCGGGGTCGTTCGCCATGAACGCGAAGACCAGCAGCCGCCCCTCGGCGTCGTAGGCGACCCCTGCGAGGGTGCTCACACCGTTCAGGGTCCCGGTCTTGGCGCGGACCAGGCCGGCGCCCGCACCGGAGCCGCTCTCCTCGCTGTAGCGGTCGGTCAGGGTGCCGGTGAAGTTCGCGATGGGCAGGCCGGTGAGCGTGTAGTGCAGGTCGGGGCGCTTGGGGTCGGCCGACAGCAGCAGCAGGTCGACCAGCGCCTTGGGTGTGATGTCGTTGCGCACCGACAGCCCGCTGCCGTCGCTGACCTTGACGTCGGGGATCTTCAGCTGCGCCATGACGGATTCCACCGCTTCGGAGCCGCCCTTGAACGACGGCGGCTTCCCCTCGGCGATGGCGACCTGGCGGACGAGCGCCTCGGCGACGTTGTTGTCGCTCTCCACCAGCATCTTCTCGACCAGGGCCGAGATCGGGGCCGAGGAGACCGAGGCGATGGGCTTCTCGCTCTTGGGCACCTCCGCCGCCGACGGCCCGCCCTCGACCGCGACACCGGCCTCGTCCAACTGGCGGGCGAACGCGTCGGCGGCCTGCTTCGGGGGGTCGCCGACCCGCTCGCTGTAGTGGTCGAGGCGGTCGGTCCGGCCGCCGTCGAGCATCAGCGCGTGCACCGTTGCGGCGCTGCCCTCGTCGATATAGCCCTGCTTCCACCCGGGCGCCATGTCGGGCCCGGGGTAGAAGGTGTCGTCGTAGCCCAACCGGACCGACTCGACGCCCGCTGCGCGCAGCTCCCGCGCGGTCGACTGGGCGAGCTCCTGGAGCGTGGCGACCCGCGGGTACTCGTCGGGGCGCACGGTCTCGGTGAGGGTGGGGTCGCCGAAACCCTTCAGGATGATCTCGCCGGCCGAACCCCCCTGGTAGACCCTGGTCTCGACACGCTCATCGGGACCCGCGGAGTGCAGGACCGACACGGCGCTGACGATCTTCGTGGTCGACGCGGGGACCAGGCCCTTGCCGGCGTCGAGGTCGTACAGCCGGTCGCCGGTGGCGGCGTCGGCGACGTAACCGGAGAGCCCATCGCTGATGCCCGACCGGGACATGGGACCATTGAGCCGGTCCGCGAGCCGGTCGGGCTCTGCCTCCGGGGCGTCGGTCGCCGCCGGCGCCGGAGCCTCCTCGGCAGCGGCGACGGGGAACGGCGTCGTCTCCGGCGGGCGCGACCCGATGATGTCCCCGGCGACCACGGCGGCCACCAGCACGAATATGTTTAGCAAGGCCAAGGTGAGAAGCGCACGGGCCCGGACCTGACGCATCCTCTTCGGACCTGCCTTCCCTGGGCCTTGCATGAGGCCGTTTGAACCGTTGTAGCGACACTAGTCGTAATGGGAGTCGAGAACAGTATGGAATTCGACGTCACGATCGAGATCCCCAAGGGCGAGCGCAACAAGTATGAGATGGATCACGAGACGGGCCGGATCCGACTGGACCGGATGCTGTTCACATCGACCAGCTACCCCGCCGACTACGGGTTCATCGAGGGCACTCTGGGCGACGACGGCGACCCGCTCGACGCCCTCGTGCTGCTCAAGCACTCCACCTTCCCCGGATGCCTGATCAAGGCGCGCGCCATCGGCATGTTCCGGATGCGCGACGAAGCGGGCGGCGACGACAAGGTGCTCTGCGTCCCTGCCACCGACCAGCGGATGGAGCACCTGCGCGACATCCACCACGTCAACGAGTTCGAGCGGCTGGAGATCGAGCACTTCTTCACCGTCTACAAGGACCTCGAACCCGGCAAGTCCGTCGAAGGGGCCAGCTGGGTCGGGCGCCACGACGCCGAGAAGGAGATCGTGGCGTCGATCAAGCGCGCCGAAGAGGCCGGTGTCCACGGCGACACCACCCACATCAAGATCGACTAGTTGGAGCGGGCCCCGCCGGATCAGTTCAGCGGGGCCGAACGCGCCGACCCGCCGGTGAGCAGCCCCGGCCCGATACCGGCGATCTCCGCCAGCACGAACAGCAGCAGGAGCAGTGCGCACAGGCCGACGAAAAGCCCGGGAAGCAGGTACGACGACGGGCGGGTCGGCCGCGCGGGCCGCGCGGGGACGGGGAACCCGTCCCCGTCGAAACACTTGGCGCGCGCCGCTATGTGGGCCCGGTACCCCGCGAGCGCGGGTGCGGCCACGCCGCTGAGCACCCGCAGCCGCAGCTCCACCGGCCACTCGCCCCCGGGCGCACGCGACGGCCCCGGCCCGGACTCCGGCGGGCCGGCATCCGCGTCCCCGCCGACCGGGTGGCGGGCGCACTCCGCCTCGGCGAGAGCGAGCAGCCATTCACGCAGCCGCGACGGGTCGGCCAACCGGCCGATGTGGGCGCGCGCGACCACCAGCGTGTCGCGCAGCACCGCGGTCAGCAGGTCCGAGCGGCCTACGAGGGCGGCGCACCGCTCGTACAGCGCGTCGCCGTGCGCGTCGATGAGCAGCGCACAGGCACGCTCCCCCGGCACCCGCCCGGAACGCAGCACCGCCACCAGTTCGTCGTCCGTTTGAAAATCCAGTAGGTCCCCCGCTTGCTTGGTCGTCGCGACTCCGGGGCGCTTCAGGCCGATGCCTTCCCTCGTCGCGTGGCGCTCCCTCGTACCTCGCTCCTCAGTCCAGACACCGGCGCGCCCCTCTTGCTTGCTTGGTCGTCGCGGCTCCGGGGCGCTTCAGGCCGATGCCTTCCCTCCTCGCGTGGCGCTCCCTCGTACCTCGGTCGCACCCCGCTCCTCAGTCCAGACACCGGCGCGCCCCCATCGCGACTCCTGTGCTTGCTTGGTCGTCGCGGCTCCGGGGCGCTTCAGGCCGATGTCTTCCCTCGTCGCGTGGCGCTCCCTCGTACCTCGGTCGCACCCCGCTCCTCAGTCCAGACACCGGCGCGCCCCTCCACCGCGACTCCCGGAAACACCCCCTGGAGCGAAGGTTCAAAACCCCCTCCGGCGAAGGTCGAAGACCCTGGTGTGGTCGGCGTGTTCGCCGGGATGCCGGAGCCCGGTGTCTCCCCAGAGGGACCCTAGACGTTTCGAGGGCCAAGATCATCGCTTTCGCCGGATCCCTGCACAGGGCCGGGTTCACGCCGACAGTGCACGGGCCTCGGCTGCGATGGCCTCGATCTCGGCGGTGTCGAGCGCCGTGGGGCGCTCCCTGATGTAGCCGACGGCGCCGCGCGGGCGGGCGATGATCGCGCGGTCGGCCCGCATGACCGGCTCGGGCAGCCGCCCCGCGACCATGATCACCGGGATGATGGTCGTCCCCGGCCAGATGTCGGGCAGGTGCAGGCGGCGCTCGATGCGCAGCGCGTGGCCCACCATCCGCTCCACGACCCGCTTGGCGGGGATCTGCCCGATGTACCAGTCGTCGGGGCCGCGCGACACCGCGTGCCGCCACACCCTGGTCTCCAGGAGGAAGACCCCGGCCGGGCCGATGGCGAGGTGGCGCGAACCGCCGTCGGAGAGCACGTGGTACCCGGCGGACTGGAGGACGCGCAGCAGCCGGCCGCGGCCATAGGGCGCGGGGATGCGCGCCGACAGGGTGGCGAGCAGGACGTAGCTGAGGGCGACCAGCACGCCGACGAGCACCCCGGCGCGCCAGTCGACGAAGCCCGCGGCCATGACCCCGGCGGCGAGGACGACGACGCCGCGCACGAACAGCTGCGCCGCGAGTGCGCCCGCCCCTGGTCCGGGGCCGCGCTCGTGGTGGTCGTCGGGGCGTTCGGGACCGGCGTCCCCCAAGTGGTCACCTCCGGAGCGTCCCGGTCGGCGGGCGGTGGATTCCGGGCGCGTGGTTCCGGACCGTGCCGCCGTCGTGTTGTGGCTGCCGGGCCGCCCCCGCCGCACTGTCGCAGGGGCTCGACGCGCACGCGGCCTCGGTGTGCGCGCCCCGGCAGCTTCCAATGTGACCACCGGATACGGCGGAACCGCAATGCGTTTGCCGAAAACGGTCGTGGCCGGACGCCCCCGGGCCGGTATCCGTAACCTCGTCCGGGCGCGCCCCGGCGCTCTGCCGCAGCGAGGCGCCTGAGACGGTGTGCCCGGTCCGACACCCCGGGACACGCCGTTCGGCTTGACATCGCCCCCGCACATTGGTGTGCTTCTGTGCATGCATCCGCGCGCACAGCACGCCCGGCCGATCACGGCTCGCACGGCCACCATGGCCTGCCGCCCCGTGGCCGAGGCCCTGTGTCCGCTGCCTTCATGTTGTCGCTGAACCCCGTGCCCGGCCTTCGCTGAGCGAAGGACCCGCCGGCGCCTCGCGCGCCAGTGTTCGGCTTCCGCGGTCGGCATCCGCCGACCGCCCGGTCTCCCGCCCCGCGTCCGGCCCGCCCTGTGCGGCCGTGCGAGGGCGACCGCACACCGGGGCCCGTCCGCGGCTCCGGGCCCTCTCAGCAGCTTTGTCTCTCCGCAGCTTCGTCACCCCGGCGCCGCGCTCTGCGCGCGGCGGGTGACCCGCATGAAGGAATCTCCGTTGCCTGACAGCACCCCGGCGTCGACCGTCGCAGCACCGCCGCGCGCACGCACCGCCCATCGTCCGGAGCACGAGGACGCCGCCCGGGCGCGCCCGCAGGCGGCCGGGACCGCCGGCCCCGCCGTGGACGATCTCGCCGGGATCGGCGACATCGTGCTGGCGGGGGCCGCGAGCGGCTACGCCCACCTCGCCGCCCGGGACACCGTGACTATCGGGCGCCTCGCGGCGGCGGCGCGCGCCGCCGCCGACGCGCTCGCACGGCCCACCCTGTGGCCGCGGCGCGCGGACCGGTGGCAGCCCGCGCCCCGGACCGCCCGGCGCGGGGTCTCGGGGCGGATGCGGGTGAGTGTCGTGGCGCTGCGGCCCAACGCGTTCGTCGAACTGGCCGCCGACCGCCCGCGCGCCGGCCGCACCGAGGCGAGGTCCGAGGTGCTCGCGCTGGTCAGCGGGCAGGCGCACCTGGTGGTGACCGGGCCCGACGGCGCGCTGCTGGCGGTCCAGGAGCTCGCCCGAGGCAAGGCCCGGGTGCTCGGCGCCTCGGGCGGCCACCAGCTCATCAACACCGGGACGGCGACCCTGGTGGCCGTGCGGGTGGGCGCCTGACCGTGCGGCGGGCGCCCGCTCATGCCGCCGGTGCGCCGTCGGTACCCGCGCCGCGCAGGGCGCGGTCGAGCGCCTCGGCCTCTTTCAGGGTCGCGGCGAGGCGCCGGCCCTCGGTGAGATACACCTCCATGACCTGGTCGAGCGCCGGCGCGGGCAGGTGCGCGCCGAGGTCGACGCGCGCGGCGCGGTAGCCGGCGCGGGCGCTTTCGAGGCACGCGGTGATGTGCTCGCAGGCGAGCCGGGCGAGGACCACGGGGTAGCGGCGCAGCACGCCGTGCAGCCGGTAGTCGGGCGGCACCTGGTCGAACAGCCAGACGGCCGCGGTCTGCTCGAAGGTCTCGGCCCCGGGCGGGTGGACGCCCGCGGGCCAGTGGCCCGGCGGGTAGCCGGAGCGGGCCGCGGGCTGCTGCTGTTCCGCCATGCCGCCAGTATACCCCGGAATAGAACACCCGTTCGATGCGGGTGGTCCGGCTGCCTGCGGCCGCGAACGGGACGGGGCCCGCGCGCGGCCGACTGCGCGGCCGGTCAGCCCGACCCGGCGTCCTCCTCGTCGGCCGTGCGGCGCTCCAGTTCGACGCGGAGTGCGTACTCGGCCGCGTCGACGGCCGCGCGCGCGGTGATCGCGCTGGTGTGCGCCCGTTCCAGGTCTTCGAGGGCGATGCAGTCGAACGCGACGCGGGAGTCGTGGATCGCCAGTTCCAACTGGCGGCCCGCTTCGTCCAGGCTCCCCTGGACCTCCTGGTTCCCGTGAGTATCCGGGTTCACAGTGGTTCCTTTCCTCCGGCCGGTCGGCGCGCGGATCCGCGGGCCGCCGCCGGACACTCGAAGCGCGGTGGTCCCGCACGCTCCTTCCTTCTACCCGTTCCGCATCTACCCCATGGGGGCGAACTATGCACCACCGCACGATCTCCCACCAGTCCGGTAACGATGCGTTCACGTCCACTCCGCCTGCGTGGTATCACCGCTGAACCGTCGGTACCCGCCCCTACGATTGCGGTGATCGAGAGGACGGGGACCCATGCGAAACCGCTATCCCGGACCCTGCCGAACCTGCGGCGCCAACGTCGCGGCCGAAGCCGGCGTCGTCGTCAAGGAGGACGCGCGCTGGCGTACCTACTGCGCCGAGCACGAGCCGCGGCCCACCCCGCCGCCGCGCGGCGACCACTTGGGGTGGCACACGCTCGACCTCGCCGGGTACGACTGCGAGACCTCGTCGAACAACCCGCGCGAAGCGTTCCTGGTGTCCGCGGCGCTGGTCGACTCCGCCGGCGCCGCCCGCACGTGGCTGGTCGACCCCGGCGAGCAGGAGATCCCGGCCGAGGCGATCGCCGTGCACGGCATCACCACCGAGCGCGCCCGCGCCGAGGGCATGCCCGCGGGCGACGCGCTGACCGAGATCGCCGACACCCTCGCCGCGCTGCTCACCGCGGGCACGGGCCTGACCATCTTCAACGCGCCCTACGACCTCGGCGTCCTCGACGCCGAGTTGGCGCGGCGCGGCATGAAGTCGCTCGCCGAGCGCATGGGCGCGCCGCCGGGGCCCATCGTCGACCCCCTGGTCATCGACCGCGGGGTCGACCCGTTCCGGCGGGGGCCGCGCAACCTGGGGGCCATGTGCGCGTTCTACGGTGTCGAGCTGCGCGACGCCCACACCGCCACGGCCGACGCCGCGGCGGCGCTGGCGGTGGCGCGCGAGATCGGCGCCCGGCGTCCCGAGATCGCCGCCCTGACCCTGGCCGATCTCCACGAGCGCCAGATCGCCTGGGCCGACGACTACGTCCGGAGCCGTCAGGAGTGGCTCACCAGGCGAAACCCCGGCCAGGCCGCCAAGGTCGAAGGAGGCTGGCCGATAGCGGTGTCACCTTCACACTCTGTTTAACGTAGAGTGACCGTTTCGTCCGCTATCAGCCGGTACATGCATAACTGAACGTACCGAGTTGGACACGATTCCAGCGGAGGAAGGTTCGTCATACCCGCGCTCCGGGTACGGAGTGACCTGCGTAGTCGGTGTTCATCCAGCCCCGACCCGACGTCCGCACGGGCACCCCTCTCCATCCCCCGAGAGTTCGGCGTATGCGAACGTGAGAAAAATTCTGGCCTGAGAGGAGGCGGCGCCATGCGCGCCGAATCACTGTGGCGGTAGACGATCAGCGTGCCCGGTCCGAGAACGAGGGCGCGGGCACGAACAACGGCACCGGGTCGACGGTCACGTCGACCACCGGTGAGAATTACACGACCGAAGAGCTCCTTTGGGAGCCGCCGGCGACGTCGCAGGCTGACAGCCGCCCGGTCACCGACTGGGTGGTCTTCATCATCGCCGGGGTGCTCGCCCTCGGCTTCGTGGCGTGGGGCGCCTTCTCGCCCGACACCCTCGCCGCGACCTCGCAGAGCATGCTCAACGGGCTGATGAAGTTCGGCGGCTGGGGCTTCGTCCTTTCCGCCTCTGCGTTCGTCGTCATCTCGCTGTGGCTCGCCTTCAGCAAGTACGGCAACATCACCCTGGGCCGCGACGACGAAGGGCCCGAGTACAACACCATCTCCTGGATCTCGATGCTCTTCGCCACCGGCATGGGCATCGGCATGATGTTCTTCGGTGTCGCCGAGCCCCTCGGCCACTTCACGACCCCGCCCCCCGGCACCGGCGGTGCCGAAGCCGCCACCGCGATGGCGACCACCCTGTTCCACTGGACCCTCCACCCGTGGGCCATCTACGCGGTCGTCGGCCTCGCCATCGCCTACGGCACCTACCGGCGCGGCCGCCGCCAGCTCATCAGCGCGGCGTTCATCCCGATCATCGGCGAGAAGGCGGCCAACGGCCCGCTCGGCAAGCTGATCGACATCCTCGCCATCTTCGCCACCCTGTTCGGTTCGGCCTGTTCGCTGGGCCTCGGCGCGTTGCAGATCGCCGGCGGCTTCCAGCAGCTCGGCTGGGTCAGCACGCTGGGGATCAGCCTGCTGGTCGGCATCATCGCCGCACTGATGGTCGCGTTCGTGGCGTCCGCGGTGTCGGGTATCGACAAGGGCATCCAGTGGCTGTCCAACATCAACATGGGCATGGCGGCGCTGCTGCTGCTCTTCCTGCTGATCGTCGGGCCCACCGTCTACATCCTCGACATGATCCCCACCGCCCTGGGCAACTACTTCCAGGACTTCTTCTCCATGGCGGCCCGCACCGAGGCCAGCGGCGGCGAGGGCATCAGCGGCTTCCTCACCTCCTGGACCGTCTTCTACTGGGCGTGGTGGATCTCCTGGACGCCCTTCGTGGGCATGTTCATCGGCAAGATCAGCCGCGGCCGCACCATCCGCCAGTTCGTCGCCGGGGTCATCCTGGTGCCCTCGGTGGTCAGCCTGGTCTGGTTCGCCATCCTCGGCGGCACGGCCATCGACCTCCAGACCAAGGGCGTCGACATCTACGGCGACGGCAGCAGCCAGGAGGGCATGCTCTACGGACTGCTGGCGAACTTCCCCATGGCGGGCTTCGTCAGCGCCGTCGTGGCGGTGCTCGTGGCGATCTTCTTCGTCACCGGCGCCGACTCCGCGTCGATCGTCATGGGCACCCTGTCGCAGCGGGGCGCCAACGAGCCCAACAAGTTCATCACCATCTTCTGGGGCGTCGTCATGGCTGCGGTCGCCGCCATCATGATGGTCGCCGGCCAGCAGGACGCGCTCGACGGGCTGCAACGATTGACCATCCTGGTCGCCGCGCCGTGGACACTCGTCATGCTGGTCCTGTGTGCGGCGCTCATCAAGGACCTCCGCCGCGACCCGCTGATCATCCGCGGCTACAAGGCCAACGAGGTCGTCACGGCGGCCGTGGTGAGCGGTGCGCAGGAGTACGACGGCGACTTCCAGATCGTCACCGGCCCCTCCGAAGAGGACAACGGCAACGGCTCACCCGGGGCGTCCGACACGCCGCCGAAACCCTAGGAACACCGTCCCACCGGTCCGGCCGGTGGCGGTACACGACGAAGGGGGTCCCCCGCCTCGGCGGAGGACCCCCTTCCGTGTGTCGCGGACCGGATCCGCTTAGCAGACCGCGACCGGGGTAGTCGGCTCCGCGGAGGCGGGCGGCGGGTCGGCGCCGACGCCTCCGCCTATGACGAGGGGACCGCATGCTTCAGCTCATCCTGATCCTGCTCGCCGTCTGGCTCGTGCTCACGATCCTCGGATTCGTGATCAAGGGCCTGTTCTGGCTGGCGATCGTCGGACTCATCCTGTTCGCCGCGACCGCGGTGTGGGGCTGGTTCCAGCGGCAGCGCTGACCCCCGCCCCCACCGGCCGTCCCCGCCGCAGCGGCGGGGGCGGCGCCGCTCAGTGCCGGAGCCCGATGGTGGCGCTCGCGCGCCGCTGATCGGTGGGCAGCCAGGAGATCGGCAGCAGCTCGGAGAGGAACGCGTAGTCGGACGCGAGCTGCCGCCCGTGGTCGCTGGTGTCGCCGTGGACCTGCACCCACCAGACCGCGATGTCGGCCCACCCCGGGGCCGACAGCGACCCCCCGGTGTGCTGCACCGACAGCGAGGCGCACAGGTTCGCGAACCGCAGCCGCCGCTCCAGGCTCCACCCGGCGAGCGTCGCGACGATGAACGACGCGCCGAACACGTCGCCGGCCCCCGTGGTGTCGACCGCGTCCAGGACGAGCCCTTCGACCTGGGCGGTCTCACCCGTGGTCTGGTCGACCGCCAAGGCGCCGCGCGGGCCGTCGGTGACCACCGCCACCGGGACGTGCTCCGAGAGCGCCGAGAGCGCCGAAGCGGGGCTGCCCGTGCGCGTGTACGACATCGCCTCGATGGCGTTGGGGACGAACGCGTGGCAGTGCCGCAACTGCTCCAACACCGCTGTGGACCACTCCTGGGAGACGTCCCAGCCGACGTCGGCGAAGATCTTCGCGCCACCCTTGACCTGGTCCAGCGCCCACGCCGGCAGCTCCTCGTCGGGGCTCAGGCTCACGAACGCCGCCCGCGCCTGCGGCAGCTCGCGCGCCAGCTCGCTCAGCGGGACCGGGGACGGGTGCTCGTGGGTGACCATGCTGCGGTCGCCGCGGTAGGCGAGCGACATCGTGAACGGCGAGTGCCAGTCGGGGATGCGGCGCGACGCCGACAGGTCGACCATCTCCTGGTCGCCCAGCGTCTCCCAGGAGAAGTCGCCGTAGACGTCCTCGCCGAACGCCGCGGCCACCGCCGTGCGCAGCCCCAGCCGCGACGCGGCGACCGCGAGGTTCGCGATGCCGCCGGGGCAGGAGCCCATGCCGTCGGCGTCGACCTCGGTGCCGCTCGACGGGGGCGCCGCCAGCCCGGTCAGCACGATGTCGAAGAAGACCGTGCCGCTGAGCGCGAGGTCGACGGCCGGGCTGTCGGGTTCGCGCGCGCCCGCGAGCACGTCCTGGGGTTCGCCGACCAGGGGGGTCGATTCGAGTTTGTCGTACTCGCTTTCGGGGCCGCTCGCCCCGTCTTTGTCACGGGCGGCGGCGGATCGCCTCGCGGCCTCATTGCCGCCCGGTCGTCCCTTCGTCGCCATAGCGCCTCCCAGCAGTCGTCGCGGATCAGGTGATTAGAAATGCAGCCTAGCCGCGCGAGCGGTGCCCGTCTCTCCGCTTGCTCCATCGTGTTCCCCGTAGTCACACCGTGTGTCCGGCCCGCTCCGGGCGCCGCCCGGCCGCGGCGCGGTACGGGCACCCCGGGGTCCGCCCCGGTGCGGTGCCGACCGCTACGGTGAGGACGCGCGCGGCGGTGCCGCGCGCGGCACCGGCGGCTGGGCCCGCCGCCGATGGCGGGCACCAACGCGGGCACGGACGCAGGCGCGGACAAGGGGGCGGCGGAGATGCGGTTGGCGATCCTCGGCGGGGGCGGATTCCGGGTGCCGCTGGTACACCGCGCGCTCCTCGCCGACTCGGCGCGCGCGGACGCGGTGGTGGACGAGGTCGTCCTGTTCGACACCGACCCGCGGCGGCTGCGCGCCATCGGCGCCGTACTCGACCGGCAGCGCGACGCCCACCGCGAAGCGCACGGCGAACCGAAGCTCACCGTGCGCGCCGAAACCGACCTCGAAGCCGCGGTGCGCGGCTGCGACCTGGTTTTCTCCGCCATCCGGGTGGGCGGCGCCGCGGGGCGTGTGCTCGACGAGCGCGTCGCCCTCGACGCCGGCGTGCTGGGGCAGGAGACCGTGGGCGCCGGCGGGATCAGCTACGGCCTGCGCACACTGCCCGTCGCGAGGACGATCGCGCGCGCCATCGCCGAGCACGCCCCCGAGGCGTGGGTCGTGAACTTCACCAACCCCGCCGGGCTGGTGACCGAGGCGATGTCGGCGGTGCTGGGCGACCGCGTCGTCGGGATCTGCGACTCCCCTGTGGGGCTGGGCCGGCGCGCGGCGCGCGCCCTGGGCCTCGACCCCGCGCGGACGCGCTTCGACTACGCGGGGCTGAACCACCTCGGCTGGCTGCGCGGGCTCCGCGTCGGCAGCCGCGACGTGCTGCCCGACCTGCTCGCCGACGAGGCGGCGCTCGGCTCCTTCGAGGAGGGCCAGTTGTTCGGCGCCGAGTGGCTCCGGGCGATCGGCGCGCTGCCGAACGAGTACCTGCACTACTACTACATGGCGCGGGAGGCGCACGCGGCGATCGCCGCGACCGTCGGCGGCGGCGGGGCGACCCGGGGCGAGCAGATCGTCGCCCAGCAGGACACCTTCTACGACGAGGCCGCCGCCACCCCCGGCGACGCGTTCACCCTGTGGGACCGCACCCGGCTGGAGCGCGAATCGTCCTACATGGCCGACAACCGCCGCGCGGCGGGCGGGATCGAGCGCGAGGCCGCCGACCTCGACGGCGGCGGCTACGAGGAGGTGGCGCTGGCGGTGATGCGCGCGATCACCCGCGACGAGCCCGGGCGGCTCATCGTCAACGTGCGCAACCGGGGCGCGCTGCCCGGCCTGGACGACGACGCCGTGGTCGAGGTCCCCTGCCTGGTCGACGCGGACGGCGCCCGCCCGCTGGCGGTCGCCCCGCTGGCGGGGCACCAGCTGTCGCTGGTCCACGCGGTCAAGTCGGTGGAGCGCGACGTCATCAAGGCGGTGCACTCGGGTTCGCGCACGCTGGCGCTGCGGGCGTTCGCCAACCACCCCCTGGTCGACTCCGTGACGACGGCCCGCACCCTCCTGGACGGCTACCTCGCCGCATTCCCCGACCTCCGCACCACCCTCCCCCACCCCTGATCCCCGCGCGCCGCCGGCGGCCGGAGCCACCGGGCGGCCGCCGCTGTTGCGGGGAGCCGGTGGGCGGCCGGAGACATCGGGCGGCCGCCGCGCTCGCGAGGAGTCGGTTTCGGGGCGGGGCCGGTGGCTGATTGGATACGCGGTGCGATGGACGCGGAGTGGAACGGGCACCGGCATGAGTGAGGAACCGCGCGGGGACGCTCAGGGCCCCGGCCGGCAGGGCAACCTGCGCGAAGGGCTGACGTACCTCAGCGGCCTGGTCGCCGCCGCCGCGCTGCTCGCGGCGGCGGTGCTGCTGCTCGGCCCGGTCTTCGCCTGGGGTGGCGGCGATGAAGACCCCCGCGACCCGGGCCGCACCTGTTCGGACGGCATGTACGAGGCACTGAGCACGCCGAGCTGGCCCGAGTACGGCGGGGCGACGTGCAGCGGCGACGCCCTCGTGCAGATGCGCTACGCGGTGCTGTGCGGCCTGATCTCGGTCCCGGCGAGCGCGGCATGGGTCCGCCTGAGCCTGCACCGCACCTGAACACCCGAGCGGGGCCCCGCTGTCCCGCAGACCAGGGCCCCGCTACCCGCTATACGACGGGAGGTCAGCCGCCGAGCTTGACGGCGTGGGCCGCCATGATCTGGGCGGCGGCCCACCCGGTGATCTTGTCGCCGGAGGTCTCCTTACTGCCGCGCGACTTGCGCGCGGCGAGGACCGCCGCGGCGGTCGAGGCGCCGTAGTCGCCGTCGACCTCGCCCGGGGAGAAGCCCGCGTCGGCCAGGACGACCTGGAGGTACTTGACACGCTCGCCGCTGTCGCCCTTGCGCAGTCCGACCATGTCGTCCTCACTCCCTCCCCCTGATCCGGGGGGCTGCTTGAATGTGCCGTTCCTGACCAGGGCGTACGCCTTGTCGCCCGGGCAGCTCGTCGAGATGAAGTCGCGGTGGCCCTTCACCGTCCCGGCGATGGAGGTGTCGGGCTCCATTAGCCATTGGCGGAGCGCGCGCACGGCGTCGATCTGCGCCTCGGTGATCTCGTCGCGCGGCCCGGTCGCCAGGGTCGCCGAGTAGTAGGTGGAGTTCCCACCCGGCTGCGCCGCCTGCACCTTCCGCAACCCCCGCCCCTCGATGACGTGGCCGTGACTACAACACAGGAACGAGTAGCCGATGTCGGCCCAGCCGCGTGAGGGGCCGGTGTGGAACTCCCGGGTGGCCTTCCAGTAGGTGATGCACGCGGAATGGGCCTTGCCCGCGAGGCCCTGGTCGATGCTGTCGTAGTGGATGACGAGGCCGGACCGGGGGTTGGCTCCGGCGGCGGGGGACTTGCCCCACCCGAGGTCGGACCGTGAAACGTAGCGTGGTGGTTTCGGCACGGCGCCTCCTTTTAGTGGAAGATAACCCGGCACGGCCCCACGAGAAGCGTGTTTCGCCGATCGTCCGCATTTGTCCGAACCCGGCCCGCTCCCACAGCCCCCACCCGCCGCCCGCACCCCGTGGGCAGCAGCGGCGGCGGGAGGGTCCCCCGCGCGTCGTCACGCGCGTGCGGCGGACGCGCGGCGGGTCGACGTCCTAGGGGCGGCCGCGCGGTGGCCGCGCGGCGGCAACGCCGTTCCGGGGGCGGATGCGCGCGGGGCCATCGTCCGGGGTCGGGCGCGCTGCCGCCGGTTTCAGTCGGCCATGCCGCCGGCGAACGGCATGGTCCGCCAGCCGTCCACGGCCGGCCCGATGTAGTCCACCAACGCGGGCAGTTGCGGCGCGAGCGCGAGGGACGCGATGGCGCGGAGCATCCCGACGCCGTTCACGAACGCCAGGACCCTCTCGTCCAGCTGACGTTGGCCGTTGCGGCGCGCGCCGCGGTTGTAGGCGGCTTCGAGGTCGGGCCCGAGAGCGGCCAGGTCCCACTCGACGGGGCCCAGCGTGACCAGCTCGAAGTCGGAGTAGCGGTCCCCGTCGACCCCGGCGAAGATGTTCGCTGGCGGGGAGTCGCCGTGGATGGGCTGGAGGTCGATCCCCGGGAACGCCGCTTCGAATGCCGCGCGCGTCTGCACGTACGGCTCCAGGACCTGCCATTCGCGCCGCGCGCGGTCCAGATCGTCCGGGTCCAGGAGGTCGGGGCGCTTGTCGAGCAGGGCGAGACCCTCGGTGACGAACCGCGGTTCGGCGGCGTCCAGGAACGACAGGCGGCCCGGGTACGCGCGCATCGCGGCGTGCAGGTCGGCGACCGATTCGGAGTTCGCCTCATAGTCGGGCTCCCTGCCGCGGTCGTCGGCGACGAACTCCCAGAACGTCATCGAGAACCCGCCGCGTCGAACGGGTTCCCGCGGCACGAGGGCGCTGGGCGGGATCACGGGTGTGCCCTGGTCGGCGAGCCACCGTGTCACGTCCAGTTCCGCCCGCTGCCGGCGCGCCACGGAGTCCGGGTCCGCATAGTGGGGCAGCACGGTGGGGATCCGGGCCACGACCGGCGCGGGCGCGAGGTGCACGACGACGGAGAACACGTCGTGGAGCACCGCGGCGTCGGTCACGTCGAGACCAAGGTCGCGCCCCGCCCCGACAGCGGCGTCGACCGCGGCGGTCGTGCGGTCGGCGATGTCCTGCGGCGCCATGAAGCCGATCATCACCCGATCGTTCCACGCCGCCCCACGGTCCGGCGCCCCCGCGACCGCGCCGCGGCCCCATTCTCGACAAGCGACCCGGGCGGCACGGATTCCACGCGGTGGCCCACGCCGGACACGGAGAAAGCCCCAGGTCGCTCCGCTGTTGCGGGGTGACCTGGGGCTTTGCTGGAGCCGCCTATCGGAATCGAACCGATGACCTACGCATTACGAGGCAGATCACCACTGTCTATGGTCATCCGCCGCAGTCTCTTGGACTGGGGCCGGTTGGGGTCGCCGCCTCACCTCGTCCAAGCGTGTCCGTGGTCGTTGTTAGCAACGGTGTTAGCAGAATTCGGCGCGCTTTCGCAGCTTCCCGCCCACTCCTGTCACGCGACGGTCGGGCTGGCGGTCTGGTGCCGAGAACGTCAGGTTTCCCGCTACCTCAAGCGGCACACTCAGAAACCACAGCGGCGGGTGCGCACGGTTCTCGGGCCGTGGTGCTCGATCGCGCTGGGGCCTGAGCCACAGACAGTCGGTATCGCGCGATCGAGTGCCACGGGACCCGAGCACGCCGGTTCCCCAAGGGCTTCGCACAGCGCACGGTGTGCTGATGTGCGGGGCCGTGTTGAGCCATGGGGAGAGAGCTGACGGCACTGCTCGCCTGGGACGGTGCGAGCGGGCGTGAGGCGGGGCGGGAGCGCTGCGGGCCGCACGCGAGCACCCGACGGAGTCGGGCGCGCAGCGGGTGTGTCCGCAAGCGCGACCGTCCCGCCGTCACCCACGACCTACGCCCGGACGCGCGCAGCGCGGCCGGGCGTCTTGATCTCATATGGCGCAATTCGGCAGCCAACGCCTATCAGCGTGTCATCGTACGTCGGGGCGATCGCGCGGAGGTGGAGCCGGCGGATACTCGAAGCCGTGGCATAGCGGGTCTCGCCTGCCGAACCTCGACTACAGGCGACCGGCCTTCACTTCCTGGACGAACGCGGCGAACGCTTCGGGGTCGAACGCCAGGTGCCCGAGTTCCCGGTTCTGCGTGTCACGCACGTAGACGGCGCTCGGGGCCTCGGCGACTTCCAGGCAGTCGCCGCCGTTGCTTCCGCTGTAGCTGGACTTGTGCCAGTCAAGTTCCATTGAAGTCCCTCCTGATCTGGTGAAGTAGGTCGAGAGTGGCAGGCTCGGTGAGCGCCGCGCTCTGGAGGCTTCCGAAGATGACGCTCATCTCCGAGACCTCCTTGGAGTCGTGCGACATCGTTCCCTGCGAGCGGGACTCGGTGTACATCACGTCGGGTTTGTCCTTGAAGCTTAGGATCTTGAACGAACTCGTCAGGTCCGGGTGCCTCGGATAGTCCAACGGTATGACCTGGAAGTGTGCGCGGCGCTGCTCGGCCAGTTCGATGAGGCGTGCGAGCTGTTCGGCCATGACGGTCGGTCCGCCGACCGGGCGGGCCACGGCCGCGTAGTCGAGCACGTACCACAGCGTGGGTGGGGCGGACTGTGTGAGGACTGCTTGCCGCTTCATTCGCATCTCTACCAGGCGTTCGATCTCCTCGGTAGAGCTCAGGGGGTTACCCGCCTCATAGATCGCACGGGCGTAGTCCTCGGTTTGGATCAGGCCAGGGATCAGCGCCAACTGATGTTCGCGGATGAATGTAGCCACGGGTTCGGCTTCAACAAGGTCGGCCATCCAGCTTGGATACGCCTCGACGTTGCTGGTCTCCACCCATAGGCGCATGAGTGATCCATCGGCACTGAGTACGGAGTCCAGCGCCTCGGCCGTCTGGCGCCTGGGGACGCGCGTAGCGTTCTCGAAGCTGCTTACCGCTGGGCTGGAGATGTGTAGCTGTTTGGCCATATTCGCTTGTGAGAGGCCCATGTTGACGCGCAAACGCCTGACCTCCACGCCGTAGGGCACCCACTGTGGACGCTGACCGTTTCCCAAGTCCAACACCTCACTACAGAATATTTACAGACTTACACTGCCCATTACTTAAAACCACAGTTCAAATGGGTTAACTTACTTCCTCTAATTTGTAACTCATTACGGTGAGCCAGGGAATGGAACGACGCTGATTCCTCGCTTCCTTCCGCTGGACCCGCGCACTAGAGTGGTCGAGTGGTCAAGTGATAGAGCGGACAGGTGATCGTGGTGTCGGTGGAGTTCGAGCCGCCGAAGTATCTGGCTGTGGCAGCCGGGGTGAAAGATCGGATAAGGCACGGCGAGTTCGGGCGCGGTGAGCAACTGCCCTCGGAGAGCGCCTTGGTGCGTGAGTACGGGGCGGGGCGCACGACCGTGGTGCGGGCCTTACAGATCCTTCGCGCCGAGGGGTGGATCGACCGAGAGCACGGACGCGGGTCCTTCGTCAAGGCCGTCCCTCGGAACCCTGAGACGCGGCGGGGAATCGGTGAAACGGAGTTCGTCCAACCAGAGGACACCGCCGGGGCCGAGTTCGTATCGGCAGAGACACGCGAGGCACCCTCACCCGTCTGCCTCGCTCTCGGTGTCCCTGAGGGGACGCCGCTCCTCCTGCGGCGCAAGTTCGTTCACGACGACGGAGCGCCCAAGGCGGTCGTGTCACTCTGGTTCCCCGTGGAGGTCGCCGAGGAGACGCAGCTCGCGCATTCAAGGCTGCTGCGTGTGAGCGTCCGCCAACATCTGAGTTCCGAGCGGGCGATTCGGACGGATCGCGTCGTGGAGCGCCTTGCTGCGCGGTTCGCGACGGCGGAACAGGCGCAGGCGCTGAAACTGGACGACGGGTCGCCGGTACTCCACGCCTTTGCGGTGCTGTACGACACCTCGGACAGGGGCGTTGTGGTGGCCGAGGTCGTCGTCTCGCCTCTGGCGGAACCCGTTTTCGAGTACACCGACCTGAGCTGAACGGCCGCACTGGTCGGACGCCACTTGTCCGGATCGGTGCGGCCGAGTACATTCGGACCACTTGATCGGTCAAGCGATTGAGTGACTATCTGAAAGGACGATTTGTGATGGCTATTCGAGGTCCCTTGCCGGTCGCGTTCGGTGCGGTTTTCCCGCACGGCGCATACGCGCTGACCGTGGAACCGATCACGGATTTCGAGACCAAGCGTCCACAGACGGACAAGGTGTCCGGGCTGCCGCTGTGGGCTGTGGACGTGATCGACGCCGATCCCGAAGCGAGGGGAAAGGCGAAGTCGGTCCGCGTCAAGGTGGCCGCCCAGAACTGCCCGACCCTTCCGGACGAGGTGCCCGATCTGCCCTTCCGGCCGGTCGAGTTCGACGGCATGGCGGTCGTCGCCTACGTGGACGACTCCGGTCGGCGCCCTCGGGTCGCCTACTCGCTGCGCGCGCACGGGGTCAAGGCTCCGGGCGGTGCCGGTCGGCGTGCTGCGGCTAAAGACTCCGCCTGACACCTGAAGCGGGGCGGCCCGATGTTGGCGCATCCGGCCGCCCCTTGACTCTCCCCGTTTCCCCAGCTTGGCGACTGATGAACGACAGAAGAGGTGCGTCCATCCTATGACGACCAGTGAGACGGGCCGCGTGAGTGCCCGCGACGTGAGCGCGTTCCTGACCGAGGTTCGCGACCGGGCCGCCAATGCGGCCTCTCCAACCACTGACGTGGCGTTCTTCGAACGCAAAGCGGCGTTGTTCGCCCGGATCGCGGCCAGTACCCCGGATGACGAGGAAGCGCGCGCCGTGGCCGAGAACGCGCGCCGCCAGCTCGACGACGCTCGCGCCAAGGCCGGTGGTGCCTGATGCCGACTCCGACCGGCAAGACCACGCGTGCCGAACGCATGGCGCACCCCTTGGCTCGTGAAGTGGCCGAGCAGGTCGCGGCCGACAACGGGGTGTGCGTCCGTCCGGTCCCGCTGCGGCGTACGGATCAGGAGACGGGGCGCTCCGACATCGTGGACGTCCCCTGCGGGTCCACCCTGGAATCCCGTTGCCCGCCGTGTGCGAAGCGCAAGCGGTCGCTACGCCGCTCGCAGTGCGAAGAGGGCTGGCACCTCACCGAGGAACCCACTGTTGTCCCCGACTCTCCCAGCGATCTCCAGTCGTGGTGGGTCGAGTGGCGCGCCGTTGTGACTGCTGAGCGCGACGCCGCTGCCTCCTCGGGCACGGTGGATGACGGGGAGCTGGCCGAACTGGACGCGGTGCTGGCAGACCTCGACCAGGGCATTACCGCGTCGGGCCTGCGCGGCAGGGTCGCCCCTGCTCCTGGAACCGAAGCAAGACCACGCCGCGTGCGCTCGACGCGTCGCCGCCAGGACGCGCCAGATCTGCCCAAGCGCCCGATGGTCCGGCGCACGGTCGGCCGGACCTACACCGATCCGACCGACGGCAGGGAGTTCCGCCCGTCGCTGTTCCTTACGCTGACCTGCGACACCTACGGGCGAGTGCGCTCCGATGGGACCCCGGTGGACCCGGCGTCCTACGACTACCGGCGGGCGGCGCGCGACGCGTTGCACTTCTCCAAGCTGGTCGACCGGTTCGTTCAGAACCTGCGCCGCGTGGTCGGCTTCGACGTCCAGTACTTCGCGACCGTGGAACCGCAACGGCGGCTGGCTCCGCATCTGCACATGGCCACACGGGGCACCGTCCCGCGCGCCGAGCTGCGGCAGATCGCGGCGGCGACCTACCACCAGGTGTGGTGGCCCAAGGCGGACGTGGTGCGGTTCGAGGGCGCGCACGTGCCCGCGTGGGACGACGGAACGGGAACCTACTTCGACCCGGCCACGGGCGAAATCCTGCCGACCTGGGATGCGGCCCTGGACGCACTCGACGCCGACACGGACGCCGAACCCATGCACGTGTGCCGCTTCGGTCCCCAAGTGGACGCCAAGGGCGTCGTCGCGGGTTCGGCCGACGCGGACCGGTGCGTGCGCTACCTGGCGAAGTACCTGACCAAGGAGATCCACGAATGCCACGCGGTCGAGAGCACCGCGCAGGGTCGGCACGTGGAACGGCTCGTGGAGGTACTGCGGTTCGAACCGTGCTCACCTCGCTGCGCGAACTGGCTGCGCTACGGCGTCCAGCCGCAGGACGCCAAGGCGGGACTCCGACCGGGCTACTGCTCTTCCAAGGCGCACAAGCGCGAACACCTGGGCTACGCGGGCCGCCGCGTCCTGGTCTCGCGCAAGTGGTCCGGGAAAACCCTGACCGATCACAAGGCCGACCGCCTTGCCTGGGTGTTGAACGTGCTCGGCGTCGATCCCTCGGCGGACTCCGATCGGCAAGCAGGGGCCGGCAACGAATTCGCATGGCAACTCGCCCGTCCCACTGACCCGGACGTCCCTCCTCGCGAACTACGCCTACTGCGCTCTGTGGGCGATGCGCTCAAACGGCGCGCCCAACTCGACGCAATACGGAACCCACTCCCTCCGGCGACCGGGGAAGTCTCATGAACGCTCCGCGCCTCCTCTTGACCGTTCCCGAAGCGGCACACGCACTGTCCATCTCACGGAGCAAGCTCTACGAACTCCTCTCCTCCGGCACGGTCCGCTCGCTGCGCATCGGCGGTTCCCGTCGTATCCCAATGGCGGCGCTGGACGAGTACGTTTCCGGCCTGCTGGGCGCCGAGACGAGGGCCGCCTGATGGGCCGGTTGCGCGACGGAGTGATGAAACGCGGTAACACCTGGTCCTATGTGGTCCGGGTGACCGATCCGGAAACCGGGGTGAGCAAACCCAAGTGGGTCGGCGGGTTCCCGACCGAGAACGATGCAAAGGCCGCCCGTGACGAGGCCCGTGTCAAGGCTCGGCGGGGTGAGTACATCGACCGGTCGAGCGTAACGGTCTCGGAGTACCTGACCGACTGGCTGGACGGGCACGCTCTGGAGGTGAAGCCGCGCACGCTCGATGACTACCGGAACTGCATCCGGCTGTATGTGACCCCGCGACTCGGAGCGGTGAAGGTCCAGGCGCTTCGGCCGAGCATGTTCACCAAGCTCTACCGGGACCTTCGGTCCGGTGGCGGCAGGGACGGCAAGCCGCTCGCTGTGAGCACGGTGACCCACCTGCACGCCATCCTGCGCAAGGCGTTCCGGGACGCCGTGGTCGTTGACCAACTGCTGTCCGGCAATCCCGTCGAACGCGCCAAACGCCCTCGGGACGCCTACCGGGAACCGGGCACGATCTGGACCAAGGCACAGCTTCGGAGGTTCCTCGAAACCGCTCGGGGTCACCGCCTGTTCGCGTTCTTCCACCTGGCCGCCTACACGGGGGCGCGCCGTGGCGAACTGCTCCACCTGCGGTGGGCGGACGTCGACTTGGACGGCAAGCGGATCACCATCACCGGATCGACGTCGGTGATCGGGGGAACCCGCGTGGACGGCACGACCAAGAGCGGCCGGTCCCGGGTGGTGACGCTCGATGACTCGACGGTTGAGGTCCTGCGGGCGCACCGCGTTCGGCAGTCCGACGAAGCCGACACGGCGGACGACGCTTGGCAGGGTGACGAGGGCGGCCACGTGTTCACGACGGCGTGGGGTGAGCCGATCTACCCGGACACCGTGACCGGGCTGATCCGGACCCTCGTGAAGGCGTACAACAAGCCCAAGGGCAAACCCGTGCGCCCGGACCCACTGCCGCTGGCGCGGCTGCACGACCTCCGGCACCTGCACGCGACAACGCTGCTGCTGGCAGGGGTGCCCGTACACGTGGTGGCCGCTCGCCTGGGGCACGCCGATCCGGCGATCACCCTGCGGGTCTACGCACACGTGGTGCGCACCGCCGAGACGGCTGCGGCCGACATCTTCGCGCAGGCGCTCAAAGAAGACTGAACGCGCCTGTTAGCAAGGGTGTTAGCAAAACGGCCCTCCCCGAATCCGGGGAGGGCCGTTCACCTGGGAGCCGCCTATCGGAATCGAACCGATGACCTACGCATTACGAGTGCGTCGCTCTGGCCGACTGAGCTAAGGCGGCGTAGCGGGCACAATTCTAGCGCCTGTGCCGACCGTCAGCGTACAGGTTTGCGGGCGGCCCTGGTGGGGTCGAGGTAGGTGGCGAAGCCGAACTCCAGGAAGCGGGCGATGTCGGCGAGGTCCGTGGCGGGGCCGATGGAGACGCGGACGGCGCCGCCGCTGGGTGCGGCGAGGCCGTCGAGGTGGTCCTCTGCGAAGTCGGGGTAGGGCCGGAAGGCCAGCGACCGGTCCTTGGCCTGGATGGCGGCGAACGCCGACTCCGCCGCGCCGGGGTTGGCGAAGCAGCCCGTGCGCAGGGTGATGCCGTGCGCGGCCGCGTCGCGGGCGACGAGGCGCTCGTCGACGACCAGCCCTCCTTCGTCGAGGAAGCTGAACGCCACGGTCCCGCCCCGGTCGGTGAGGTCGGCGGGGCCGTAGACGCGGACGAGCGGCGCGCCGCCGGAGTGGCGGGCCGATGTCAGGCGGTCCAGCAGCCAGCCGGTCAGGCACCGGACGCGGGTGCGGATGGTGTCGGCGCCGATCTGCCCGAGGCGGTACAGGCCGACCTCGATGTCGGGGATGGAACGGTACCCGGCGGCCCCGTTGCGCGCGGCGGCGTCGTCGCTGGTCAGCTGGAACCAGTCGCCGATCGCCCCCGAGGACCGGTCGCGGGTGGAGAACCAGGGCCGCTCCAGGCGCGCCAGGGCCTCGCGACGCGCCACCAGGCAGCCGAGCGCCGTGGGGTAGCCGAAGAACTTCGCCCAGCTCACCGGCATGAAGTCGGGTTTGATCCGGCTCAGGTCCAGCGGGTCGGTGGGCACGTGCGCCGCGGCGTCCAGGAGGACGTCGTAACCGTGCGCGTGTGCCGCCTCGATCCAGCCGAGTGGGTGCCGGACCCCGGTGAAGTTGCTCTGCGCGGGGTACGCCAGCAGCCCGCGGGTCTCCCCGGACCGGCGGCGGAGCATGCCGAAGCGGGACGCGGGGCTGCGCAGCGCGGCGTGCATGGCATCGTCGTCGCCGCGGAGGTCGGCCTCTGCCAGGCCGACCGTTTCGATGGCGGCGCCCTGGGCGCGGGCGAACTCGCGGATGCCGTTCACCGCGTTGTGGTTGTCGACGAGCTGCACGAACCGCGTGCCGGCCCGGAACGGGTAGGCCTCCCCCACCATCCGGCAGGCGCCGGTCGCGCTGCCGGTGAAGATGACGGTGTACTCGTCGGGGGACGCCCCGAAGTGCGCGAGGACGCGTTCGCGGGTGCGGTCGACCAGCCGCGAGGACGCGGGGGACATGGGGCAGACCGCCGCGGTGGCGGGCGGCGCGTGCCGTCCCGGCGGGTCGATGCCGGCGCGCAGCTGCCACTGCGCGGGCAGCCCCGACCCCGCGTAGTCGAGGTACACGTGCCCGCCGGAGTCGAGGTAGTCGTAGTCCTCGGCGCGTACCCCGTCGAGGCACGCCGTGCCGCCGTACTGCGGGTATGCGGTGAGGAAGGCGCTCAGGCCGGGTACCGGGCGCGAGGGTCCGGCGACCCCGTTCATCCACCCCGCGGAGGCCCGCCGGCCCGTCCGCACCGTCGCCGTTGGCGCGGAATGCTTGCCACGCTGCATGTGATCCCCCTGAACGGACTTTCCCCCAGGTCGGGGCCGTGATCCAGGGTTGACACGTTCTTTTGCCAGATTTTGCCGACGCACGGTGAACACGCGACCCGCGGATCCGGCCCGCAGCAGCAGCCGACCGGTTCCGTAGTGATCGTTGCTGTCGGCTTTGTGCGCGCTTTACGGACGCGGGCGGGCGGGTTCAGCGGCAGACTGTGCCTTCGTCGGGGGCTTCCGCCTTGATCAGGTAGCGGTCGACGGCGGTGTCGACGCAGGAGTCGCCCATGCGGTACCCGGTGTGGCCGTCGCCGTCGCGGGTGAGCAGGACGCCGGAGTCCAGGCGGTCGGCGAGGCGCCGCGACCACCGGTAGGGGGTGGCCGAGTCGCGGGTGGTGCCGACGACCAGGATCGGGTCGGCGCCCTTCGCCGTGAGGGACGCCGGGGCGGCGACGGCGTCCTCGGGCCAGTAGGCGCACGCCATCGCGTTCCACGCGAGGCCCGGGCCGAACACCGGGGACGTGGTCCGCAGCTCTTCGGCCGCCTCCCTGTACGCCGACACCGTGCGGGGGCTCGCGCTGTCGGCGCAGTTCACCGCCACCAGTGCGGCGGCGGAGTTGCGGTAGGTGCGGTCGGACTCGCCGCGGCCGTAGACGCGGTCGCCGAGGCGCAGCAGCCCGGTGCCGTCCCCGTCGAACGCGTCGGCGAGGGCGGTGCGGGCCTGGGGCCACAGGTCCTCGCTGTAGAGCGCGCCGAGGAGCCCGGTCTCCACCCGGGAGCGGGTGACCTCGCGGCCGTCGCCGAGGGTGCTGTCGAGCGGGGTGCGGCCGGTGTCGGCCAGCAGCCCGTGCAGCCGGCGCATGGCGGACCCGGCGCCGTCGTCCGCGCCGCCCAGCGGGCAGTCGGTGCGGCGCACGCAGTCAGCGACGAAGGCGTCGAGCGCGGTGCCGAACCCTTCGGCCTGCTGCACGCTCAGCTCCAGCTGGTCGGCGGCGGGGTCGATCGCGCCGTCGAGGACGAGGGCGCGCACCCGGCCGGGGAACCGGTCGGCGTAGTGGGCGCCGATGGCGGTCCCGTACGACTTGCCCAGGTAGGTGAGCGCGTCGTCGCCGAGGGCGGCGCGCAGGACGTCGAGGTCGCGGGCGACGTCGGCGGTGCCGACGTGGCCCAGCATGGCGCCGGAGTTCTCCTCGCACGCCGCGACGAAGGTCTTGACCTCCCGCTGCATCTGGCGCACGCCCTTGGCGGTGAGCTCGCTCTGGTCGCCGTCGCCGTCGCGGGTGTCGAACCGGGCGCCCTGGTAGGCGTCGAGCCCGGCGGCGTCCAGGCAGTACACGGGGCTGCTGCGGGCGACGCCGCGGGGGTCGAAGCCGACGATGTCGAAGTGCCGCCGGACGTCCTCGGACACGATGCCCGCCGCGCCGGCGACGTAGTCGACGCCGGACCCGCCGGGCCCGCCGGGGTTGACCACCAGCGAGCCGAGCGGGTCGCCCGCGGCGGGCAGCCGTTTCGCGGCGATGGTCAGTGTGGCCCCGCGGGGGCGGTCGTAGTCGCGCGGCACGGTGACGCCCGCGCATTGGAACCCGGATCCGCAGTCGCGCCAGTCGACCTGCTGGTCGTAGAAGCGCGCGAGGCCGGGGGTGGGCTCCGCGGCGCCGCCGGCGGCGTCGGCGGTGCACCCCGCCGCCGCGAGGAGCGCCAGCGCGCACAGCACCGCCGCTCCGGCGCCCGCCCGGTTCCGCCCCGCTCGCTCCTCGGCCACCCGGTCACCTTACGGCGCGCGGGCCCGCCGCCATGCGGTTTTCGGGCAGGGGCCGGCGGCGGCGGGCCGGCTCAGCCGATGAGGAGTGCGGAGGTCATGGCCTCCATGGCGATCTGGGGGTGGACGTTGGCGCCGATGCGGCCGCGGCAGCGCATGATGGCGTCGATGCGGCGCAGGGTGGACTGCGGGGTGCTGCCCTGGGCGACGCGGCGGAGGTCGGCCTCGCGGGCGCGGGTGGACAGTTCGACGGTGGCGCCCATCTGGACGGCGAGGACGTCGCGGTAGAACGCCACGAGGTCCATCAGGGCGATGTCGTAGGTGTCGCGCTTGATCCTGGTGGCGCGGCGCTTCTGCTGCTCTTCGAGGTCCTTGAGGGCGCCGGCGGCGCCGCGCACGGCCTTGGCGACGCCTTTGCCGGTGGCGCCCTCGCCGAACGCCGCCTTGAGGCTGTCGGTCTCCTCCTTGTCGAGCCCGGCGGTGGTCGACTTGGACTCGGCCTCGGCGAGTTCGTACAGGCGGGCGGCCGCGACGACGCAGGCGCCCATGCCGTCGAGCCGCGCGGGGATGCCGAGGACCTCGGCGCGGCGTTCGCGCGCCTCGGGGTCGGTGGCGAGTTGCAGCGCGCGCTCGACGTGGCCGGCCGACGCCACGGCCGCCTCTTCGGCGAGGGCGGGTTCGACGCCGTGGCGGCCGGTGAGGAGCGCCGCGACCGCCCGGGTGGCGGGCGTGCGCAGGGTGACGAGGCGGCACCGGGAGCGGATGGTGACGAGGAGGTCTTCGGCGGTGGGCGTGCTCAGCAGCCACACGGTGCGCGGCGAGGGCTCCTCGACCGCTTTGAGGAGGGCGTTGGACGCCGCTTCGGTGGCGCGGTCGGCGTCTTCGAAGAGCACGACCCGGAAGCGGCCGCCGGTGGGGCTGGAGGCCGCGCGGAGCACGAGTTCGCGGGTGCGCTCGACGCCGAAGCTCAGCCCGCTCGGCTTGACGAAGAGGACGTCGGGGTGGGTGCCGGCCTGGACCTGGTGGCAGGAGGGGCAGTGCCCGCAGCCGCCGTCGCGGCATTGCAGGGCGGCGGCGAAGGCGCGGGCGGCTGCGGACCGGCCGGCGCCCGGGGGGCCGGTGAACAGCCAGGCGTGGGTCATGCCCGCGCCGGGGGCGCCGGCGAGCTGGGCCCCTGCCGCGGCCGTCGCGGCGCGGAGCTGGGTGATCACGGTGTCCTGGCCGACCAGGTCGTCGAAGACGCTCATCGACGACAAGCATAGGAGCCGGGCCGGACATGTGCGGCCGGATCGCCGCCGGGGCGGGGGACGGCGCGAGGGCGCGGGGCTGGGGCGCGGGGCGGCCGTGGCACGTTCACGCGGAGTTCACCACCACATCACAGCCATGATCTTCGTCACTACGACGTGACCAGCACTAATGCCGGATGATAAGAACTTCCTAGCTAATAGTGCAATGCTTGTTGCACATGTTGCACATCGATCGAATCGCCGTGGCAGCGCGCGCCGCAGGCCCGGCCCGCACCCGCGACCACGAGTCCCGAGCCCCGAGCCCCGCACAGGAGCACCGTGTCCCACCTTGAGGATCTGCTCACGCAGATGATCCGGATACCCAGCGTCAACCCGCGCGGCGCCGGTGAGCCCGCCGAGACGGCGCTCGCGGAGTTCGTCGCCGACTGGGGCCGCGCACACGGCCTGGAGACGAGCCTGCACGAGGTCGCGGACGGGCGGTGCAACGTCATCGCCACGCTCCCCGGCGACACCGAGCGCCCGCTGCTCCTCGAAACCCACCTCGACACGGTCGAGACGGAGGGCATGACGGTCGACCCGTTCGAGGCCCGCGTCGCCGACGGCCGCCTGTACGGGCGCGGCTCCTGCGACGCCAAGGGACCGCTGGCGGTGTTCCTCACCGCCATGGCCGACCTCGCCGCCGCCGGCCCCCGCCCGCAGACGGTCACCCTCGCCGGCGTCGTGGACGAGGAGCACGTCTACCGCGGCGTGCAGGCCATGCGCGCCATGGACCTCGCGCCGTTCGGCGCGATCGTGGGCGAGCCCACCTCCATGCGCATGGTCACCGCGCACAAGGGGTGCATGCGCTGCCGGATCACCGCGCGCGGCCCCGGCGGGCACAGCTCCGAGCCCTGGGGCAAGACCAACCCCTTCGACACCGCGGCCCGGATCATCGACTTCCTGCACGGCGAGCACACGGCCGAGCTCGACGCGAACCCGCGCCCCCTCATCGGCCCGCCGTCCATGACGGTCACCATGATCGAGGGCGGCTCCGGGCCCAACGTCCTGCCCGAGAGCGTGACCATGACCGTCGACCGCCGCACCGTCGTCGGCGAGGACCCCCACGCGGTCTGGGCCGAGCTGCGCGACCTGCTGGCCGCCCGCTTCGGCGCGCAGGTCGAGGTCGCCGAGCCGCACGTCGTGGACTACGCGCTGGAGACCGACCCCGCGGACCCCTTCGTCAGCGGCTTCGCCGGGGTCCTCGGCGCACACGGGCTCGACCCGGCGCCCAAGGGGGTCGGCCACGGCACCGACGCGTCCAAGATCGCGCTCGACGGCGTGCCGTCCGTCGTCTTCGGCCCCGGCGCCATCGCCCAGGCGCACATGCCCGACGAGTTCGTGCCGCTGGCGGAGCTGCACGAGGCGCACAAGGTCGTCGCCGCCGCGCTGCGCACCCCGTTCGCCCCCGCCATCGGAGGTGCGCTGTGACCGGCTCCGCCGCGACCCCCGGCCGCTCCCCCGGCGACGCGTCCCCGCTGGACGACGGCGCCGTCGGTCTCCGCTTCAAAGGGCTGCCGCCCGACGCGGCCGACCTGACCCTCGCCGAGATCGGCGCCGAGCGGCGGAACCTCTTCGCCGGCGGGTTCACCTTCCCGGCGCTGGTCCTGCGCGAGGCCGCGCTGCGCCACAACGCCGCGCTCATGGCCCGCTACACGGATGAGCGGGGGCTCTCCCTCGCGCCGCACCTGAAGACGACGTCCTCGCCCGACATCGCCCGCTACGCGCTGGACGAGGGCGCGTGGGGCGTCACCGTCGCCACCCCGTTCCAGGCGCGTGTGTTCATGGCCGCCGGGTGCACCCGTGTCCTGCTCGCCAACCAGCTCGTGGACCGCGCCTTCGCCCGCGAGGCGGCGGCGTGGCTCGCTGCGGACGACGAGCGGGAGTTCTACTGCTACGTCGACTCCGCCGAGGGCGCCGCCCTGCTCGCCGACGCCTTCACCGGTGCGGCGCCCCGCCGCCCCCTGCCCGTCCTCGTCGAGCTCGGCCACGAGGGCGGCCGGGGCGGCTGCCGGACCGGCGACGCGGTCCGCGCGGTCGCCGAGGCGGTCCGCAGCCACCCCGAACTGGCGCTCGCCGGCGTCTCCGGGTACGAGGGGTCGGTGTCGCACTCCCGCGGGGCCGACGGACTCGACGCGGTCCGCGCGTACCTGCGGCGGCTCGACGCCGCCGCCCGCACCGTCGCCCCGCTGGCCCACCCCGCCCTGCCCGAGCTCGTCGTCTCCGCGGGCGGCAGCCTCTACTTCGACCTCGTCGCCGAGGTCCTCACCGGCGGCCCCGCCGATGGCAAGCAGCGGCGCGTCGTGGCACGTCCGGGCGCCTACCTCACCCACGACGAGGGCCTGTACCACGACCTGTCGCCGCTCGACGGCGACGCCGGGAGCGCCGACCCGGCGCTGCGGCTGCTCCCCGCCATCGAGGTGTGGGCGCCCGTCCTCACCCGGCCCGAACCGGGCCTGGTGATCCTCGGCGCCGGGCGCCGCGACCTCAACTTCGACGAGGGCATGCCGACCGCCGCTGCGGCGCGCGACCACCGGGGCGGCGCGCCGCGCCCGCTCACCGGCTGCGAGGTCACCGCGCTCAACGACCAGCACGCCTACCTGCGCGTGCCCGCGTCGCTCGATCTGTCCCCCGGCGACCTCGTCCGCCTCGGCATCTCCCACCCCTGCACGGCGCACGACCGCTGGCTGACCGCGCTGATCGCCACCGGCGACGACACGGTGTCCGCCGTCGCCCGCTGCTACTTCTGACCCCGCACCCGACACCATCCACCGTCAAAAGGACACTTCCCGTGACTGCACAGAGCGCTGTCGGAGGGCGCCGCACGCGGACCCGCTTCGCGGTCCTCGCGTCGGACTTCGTCATCCTCGCCCTGAACTACGCGGACCGCGCGGTGATCGGCGTCGCCGCACCGCTGATCATCGCCGAGTTCGGGTTCTCCAAGGCCGCCTTCGGCTGGATCCTCGCCGCCTTCGCGTTCACCTACTCGCCGTTCGGCTTCATCGGCGGCTGGCTCGCGGACAAGTTCGGCCCGCGCAACGTCATGGGCTGGGCCGCCATCGCGTGGTCCGCGTTCACCGCCCTCACCGCCGCGGGCACCGGGTTCGTCAGCCTGCTCATCATCCGGCTGCTGTTCGGCGCGGGCGAAGGACCGCAGGCGACCGTCACGGCCAAGATCATGCAGAACTGGTTCCCAAAACGGGAGCTGGGCATGGCCGTCGGCATCGCCAACGCCGCCACCCCGCTGGGCGGCGCGATCGGCACGCCCGTCGTCGTCGCCATCATGGGGGCGACGCAGGGCAACTGGCGGCTGCCGTTCATCATCTTCGGCGCGCTGGGCATCCTGTGCGCCATCGGCTGGTTCGTCGTCGTCCGCGACACGCCGGAGCAGCACCCGCGGGTCTCCCCCGCTGAGCTCAGCCACATCCGCCAGGACACCGAGGCCCCGTCCACCGAGAAGGACCCGGCCGCGAACAAGGGCTGGTGGCGCTTCCTCGGCCTGCGCGCGGTCTGGTCGACGGCGATCGCGTTCTTCGGCTACGCGTGGATCCTGTGGACCTTCCTCAACTGGTTCCCCACCTACCTCGTGGAAGAGCGGGGCATCGACCTCGACGGCCTCGCCGTGAGCGCCTCGATCCCCTGGATCGGCGGCTGCATCGGCCTCGCCCTCGGCGGGATCTTCACCGACTGGCTCGTGCGCCGCACCGGGCTCACGGCGGGCCCGCGCCGCTGGACGGTCGTGCTGTGCCTCGCGGCGACCGGCGCCCTGTTCGGCGCGGTGCCCATGGTCAGCAGCGAGCCGGGCGCGGTGGCGCTGATGACCGTCGTGGTGTTCCTGCTGTACTTCACCGGCGCCCAGTACTGGATCATCGTCGGCGAGGCCGTGCCGTCGTCGGTCTACGGCTCGGTGTCGGGCGCGGTGCAGATGTTCGCGACCACCGCGTCCATCATCGCCCCGATGGCGACCGGCTACCTGGTCGACTCGTCCCTCGGCTGGGGCGGCATGTTCAGCGTCGCCGCCGGAATCGCCCTGCTCGGCTCCCTGCTGCTGGCGGTGTTCGGCCAGACCTACACCCGCAAACCCGCACCAGACCCCGCGAGCTGACCCACACGAAGACACCGGCGGCCCCGGGCCCCTGTTGGGGGCCGGGGCCGCCGGTGGTCGTCACTCCTTGATGATCGGCATCATCCCCCGTGGGCGCCTCGGCGTCCTTGGGGAGACTCACCTCCCGGCAATGCCCTGGATGGCGAGCGCCACTCTCTCCCGCTCCCGCTGCGCCTCCGGGTCACCGAGCGTGTCGAGCAGCGCGTGCGCTTCGCGAAGGACCGCACCCGCCTCCGAGAGCTCCCCCGATCCGGCGAGCAGCCGACCGAGCCGCGCAAGCGCGAACGCGAGTCGGCGCCGCGCCCCGTGCCTTCGACAGCTGGAAACCGCTTCTCGACACAGCTCGACGGCCTCTCCAATGCGTCCGGCGCTTCTCTGGACCTCGGCGGCTCCCAGAAGGGACTCGGCTTCGCGGTCGACCTCACCGAGGTCCCGATGCATGGCGGCTGCCAGGAAGAACGCCTCCAGGGCCGCATCGACCCCGCCCTCCGCGGCGTGCAGCCGGCCGAGTTCCAGTGACGCGTAGGCGATACGCACACTGTTCTCGAGTTCCTCCGCGACGCGTAAGGCATGGATGGTGTGCTCACGTGCCTCCTCGCCCCTTCCGCCCTCCTGCGCGGTGCGGCCGAGCGTGATCAGCGTCGAGAACTCACCGAGCCGGTTCCCCGTGGCCCTCTGGAGACACAGCGCCGTGTGCGCGGCACTTTCGGCAGCGGCGAGTTCGCCCGTTTCCAGGAGGGCATCCGCGAGGTTGGCAAGGGCGATGCCCTCCCAACGTTCGTCGCCGAGTTCGCGAAACCGGGTCAGGGCTTCCTCGAAATGCGTCCGCGCGTCCGCCATCTGATGCGCGCGCAGCCGGACAAGACCGAGTGCATTGTGCGACGCGCCCTGACCGAAGAGGTCGTGCTCTGCGGTCCGGATCGCCAGCGCCTCTTCGTGGTGGGCCAGTGCGTCCTCTCCTTTCCCGGCCTGGACCAGGGCCATACCGAGATTGTCGAGAAGGTCGGCGACGGCGGCGGCAGGCGCGCGCTCCCGGGCCGAGCTGAGGCCGACCCGACCGGTGTCGATCCAGTCCTCGATGTGCGGCCGGGACGCGTAAATCCGGCCCAGCGTCGCGGCCAACCGCCACGCGGGCTCGGGCAGGTCCGCTGCCTCGGCGCGCTTCACAGCGGCCACGAGGTTGGATTTCTCCTGCTCAAGCCACTCCACGGCCGCGGCGCGGTCGGCGAACGCGAGGGGTGGAGCATCGTCGAGTACGGGCCACTCGGGCGTCCGGAACTGGGTGTCGATGAACGAGGCCGCGTGGTGCGCGGTACGCAGGTACCAGTCGAGCACCCGCCGGAGAGCGGCCACCCGAATCTCCTCGGCGTCGTGGCGTCGTCCGAGTTCTGCGGCATATGCGCGCAGGAGGTCGTGGAACTCGAACCGCTCCGCCCCCGATTGCTCCAGCAGATGCGCTCCGGCCAGGGCATCGAGCAAGCGGGCGGCCGCCCTGACGGGGAGGTCGGCCGCAGCGGCGGCGGCCGGAACGCTGAAATCCGTACCGGGCATCAGGCCGAGCACCCGGAAAAGTCGTGCCGCATCGTCCGGCAGGCCACGGTACGACCACGCGAACACCGCATCGATCGTGTCCTGCTCGTCCTCATCCACCACGAGGCTCTCCCATGGTCCCGTTCCGTCCTGCAACTCGTTGATGAGGTCGGCCAGTGGCATATGAGGCCGTACTGCGGCACGTTCGGCCGCGATCCGCAACGCGAGGGGAAGCAGCGCGCACAGGCGGGCGAGGTGGGCCAGCTCGGCCGGCGCGTCTTTACCTCGGGCGGAGTCGGTGATCGTGCGCAGCAGAGCAACGGACTGCGGGGCCGAGAGCGTACCGACTTCGACCCGACGGGCACCGTCCCTCGCGACCAGGCCGGACAGGCGGCCGCGCGTGGTCACGACGACCGCGCAGCCGGCGCCGGGCAGCAACGGGCGCTCCTGCCTGGCAGAGGAGACGTTGTCCAAGACGACCAGAAAGCCGCCGCCCGCCAGAATCGACCGGTACAGCGCAGTACGGTCCTCGATGGCGGCCGGCGCCGCGGCCGGCGGGACGCCCAGTGCGCGCAGGAACCCGTCGATGACGCGCTCGACGGTCACGGGCTCCTGGGGATCGTATCCCCGCAGGTTCGCGTAGAGCTGTCCGGCCGGGTACCGCTCCTTCACACGGTGCGACCAGTGGACCGCGAGAGCCGTCTTTCCCGCTCCTGCCGTTCCGGCGATGAGCACGGTGCCGGAGCCGTCGGTTCCGATGCACGAATCGAGCTGCGCGATCTCGTCGGAACGGTTCACAAAGTCCCGCACCCCGCCGGGCAACTGCCGCGGGCCGGGGAACCGTGTGGCTTCGGGGCCATGGAAGTGGACGCCTCCACTGACGCTCCCCGCCTGGACCGCCTGTCCGAAGGCGCCGGCCATCGAGGACCGGACGTCCCGCGGAGGCCGGCCGTCGTCAGGCATGGCCGGGCGGTCAACTTCCGCTGGGAGGAGCGAGCGGCGCGACGTGCCGGTCGAAGTACCCGGGCAGCGGTGTCCCGACACGGTGGAGGCGGGCGATCTCTTCGCGGCAGGCGACGACGAGTCCCCGATCATCGTGGGCCGTTGCGCCGCACAATACCCCCTCCTCCGAGTAGCGGATCCGGTAAAGGACGGCACTCCCGATGGCGACGACCTCGGGGAGTTCTCCCGCGGACTCCAGCGCGACGACCAGATCGGCACCGCCCACGCGGATGTCCTCGCCGTGGCGGTGCCGGATGTGCAGCGCGTGGAACTCCCACTGGAGGTACGGCGAAAGGGGTTCTTCGGCGATGCGCAGTCGGTGTGCCTGGACACCCATACCGCCGAGCGTGGCCAGCTCGTTCGCCGTATCCGCGCTCGCGGCTTCGAGCAGCCTGAGCGCTTCGTCCCATGAGCCGCGGTCGAACGCAGCCCAACTGGCGTTCTCGGGCTGGCGAAAGCTCTGGCGGCGTTCGAGCTTCCAGACGCCTTCGTCGGCGGCGTGCGGGAGCCGGGAATCGAAATCGTCGAGGTAGTCGGCCAGCTCCAAATGCCGCCCGGGTTGAGCGACGACGCGTTCAAGCATCGGCGATGTCGTCCTCGGCTGCGGTCAGTACGTTGCGGGGGATGACGACGAGGCGTTCGTCGGCGGCGATCTTCAGGTCATCGGGCATGTCATCGCGGTAACGATCGGTCAGGTCGCGGCCGACGACCGCGATGTCGCCGTTGCTGAGTTCCCACAGATCGGGGCACCCGCTGATCTTGTCCGTATTGCCGAGTTCACTCGGGGACCTTCCCAGGCGTCGAACAAGTCGGGCCGAGGAGTCGGCTTCCCAGGGGCGAGCCACGATCGCGTCTCCGTCCACGGTGAAGGGGGCGCCATCGTAACCCAGGGGTGCCGTAGCCCAGGGGCCTGATTTCCGGGTCGGACCGCCGGCGGCCCCGGGCCCCTGTTGGGGGCCGGGGCCGCCGGTGGTCGTCACTCCTTGATGATCGGCATCATCCCCGTGGGCGCCTCGGCGTCCTTGGGGACGGGGTCGGGCATGATCGGGCGGAGGCGGCGCTGGATCTGGCGGGTGATGTCGCCCTGCTCGCCTGCCGCGTCGACCACCAGGTAGCGCTCAGGGGCGCGCTGGGCGAGCGCGCGGAAGCCCTGGTGGACCCGCTGGTGGAAGTCGGCGGGCTCGGCCTCCAGGCGGTCGGTGGGGTCGCCCACGCGGGCCATGCCGGCCTCGGGCGCGAGGTCGAGCAGGACCGTGAGGTCGGGGACGAGGTCGTCGGTGCCCCAGGAGTTGACGTACTCGATGTCGGCGGGGTCGAGTTCGCGCCCCGCCCCCTGGTAGGCCAGCGTCGAGTCGACGTAGCGGTCGGTGATGACGATGGCGCCCCGCTCCAATGCCGGGCGGATGACCGAGTGCACGTGCTCGGCGCGGTCGGCCGCGTAGAGCAGCGCCTCGGTGTGCGGGGAGATGCCGGTGTTGTCGCGGTCGAGCAGCAGCGCGCGCAGCCGCATGCCGAGCTTGGTCGCCCCCGGCTCGCGGGTCGTGACGACCTCGAACCCCTCGTCGCGCAGCCACACCGTGAGCCGGTGCGCCTGGGTGGACTTTCCGGCGCCCTCGCCGCCCTCCAGCGCGATGAACGTGCCGGGGAGCCGCTCGGTCTCCGTGGTCTCGGGCTCCAGCGGGACGCCGCGCAGCGACGCCGACAGCTCCTTGAGGACCGGCACCTCGGCTTCCTTGCTCTCGCGCATCTGCCGGTAGGAGACGAACGCGACCACGCTCGCCAGCACGCCCGCGAGGATCAGCACCCCGGCCGCGCCGGAGAAGTCGTAGGCGAGGTCGGCCCGCTCCCAGTGGTAGTCGCCGATGGCGGCGGCGAGCAGCGGTGCGACGGCGACCGACGCCATCAGCACGACCTTGGACGCGGCGTGCAGGAAGGCGAACGTGCGGCCGCGGAGTTCGTCGGAGACCTCGTTGCCGAGCATGGTCAGCCCGATGACCCAGGCGATGCCGGCCCCGGCGCCCATGACCGTGGTCAGCAGCGCCGCCATGACCATGTTGGGGATGAGCCCGACCAGGATCAGCGCGATGCCCGACATCGCGAGGGCCAGGCCGAAGAGCCGGCGGCGGCTGAAGTCCTTCAGGATCCGCGGCCCGGCGAACATGCCGAGGGCCATGCCGGTGAACACGGCGCCGAACATCACACCGAACCCGGCGTTGCCGGCCCCGAGCGTGTCGACGAAGAGCCGCGCCACGCCGACCACGGCGCCGCCCGCGGCGAACGCGCCGAGCATGCCCAGCAGCAGCCCGCGCACCAGTGGGGTGCCGCCGACGTAGCGCCAGCCCTCCCAGATGGTCTTGAGGACGTTGGAGTCCTCCAGCGGGGCGCGGTCCTTGCGCGGAATCGGCAGCCGCCAGATCACGGCGGCCGCGATGAAGAACGTGACGCCGTTGATGTAGAGGGCGACGTCGGCCTCAGGGGTGCTGAGCGACGGGATGAGCCGCCCCAGCACCGAACTGAAGGACGCCAGGACCGCGAACAGCAGCGCCGCGACCGGGGCCGAGCCGTAGGTCGTGAAGAGGCTGAGCTGGTTGGCCTGCTCCAGCTTCTTCTTCGGCACCAGGTTCGGGACGGTGGCGTCCTTCGCCGGCGCCCAGAACATGGCGACGCACTCGGCCAGGAAGTTGGCGATGAGCAGCCACTCGATACGCCCCACGATGGGGATCGAGATGTACAGCAGGCCGCGCACGATGTCGCCGACGACCATGGTGAGGCGGCGGTCGACGCGGTCGGCGATCCAGCCGGCGAACGGGCTCAGCACGATCGACGGGAGCAGCTTCAGCACCACGACGCCGCTGACAGCGAAGTACTGCACGACGGTTCCGCTGTCCTCGGTGAGGATCGTCGCGAGGGACATCAGCGCGAGCAGGCTGAGCCAGTCCCCCAGGCTGGACAGCGACAGCGAGATCCAGAGCCGCCGGAACGGCTTGATCGCGAGGACATTGCGCGCCTCGCCGGGCGCACCGATTGGGGCAGATCTGCTCATACTCATGAGGTTACTGACGATTCGAGCCCGTTCAGGGCGTTCGGGCAGGACGTGGGTCGCGCAGCGGACTCGCGCATGCGCGATGCGGGCGGGCGGGACCAGCCCGGGGACGGTACGGGCATTTCCGGCGCTCTCCTGATGTCGTCGCCGGCACGGTGCGCGGATCGATCGCAGCGGTGCCGGGGAATTGGCGGTTCACACCCCCGACGCGGCAGTGCCGCGCGCCCCGATGCTAACGGGGCTCGCGGCACTGTACTGCGGATGCGGGGGCAGTACTACCCCTCGTCGTTCTCCGACTTGGCCGCCGCGGCACCCCGCGGCGCGGCGGCGGCCTTCGTGGCCGGTGCCTTCTTCGCCGCCGGCTTCTTCGCCGCGGTCTTCGCGGCCGGCTTCTTGGCGGCCGTCTTCTTCGCCGGCGCCTTCTTGGGGGCCGCCTTCTTGGGGGCCGGGGCCTTGGCGCGGCGCTCGGCGAGCAGCTCCGCCGCGCGCTCCACGGTGATCGACTCGACCTCGTCGCCCTTGCGCAGGGAGGCGTTGGTGGTGCCGTCGGTGACGTAGGGGCCGAACCGGCCGTCCTTGATGACCATGGGCTGCTCGGTCTCGGGGTCGGTGCCGACCTCGCGCAACGGCGGGGCTGCCGCCGCCCGGCGCCCCCGCTGCTTGGGCTGCGCGAAGATGGCCTTCGCCTCGTCGAGGGTGACCGTGAACATCTGCTCCTCGGTCTCCAGCGAGCGGCTGTCGGTGCCCTTCTTGAGGTACGGGCCGAAGCGCCCGTTCTGCGCGGTGACCTCGTCGCCGTCGATCTCGCCGACCGTGCGCGGCAGCGACAGCAGCTTCAGGGCGTCGTCGAGGGTGACCGTGTCGAGCGTCATGGACTTCAGCAGCGACGCCGTGCGCGGCTTCGGGGCGTTCTTCGGCTTCTTCGGCTTGCCCTTGGAGTCGAGCTCCGGCTCGGGCAGGTCGAGGACCTCGGTGACGTAGGGGCCGAACCGGCCGCTCTTGGCGAGCACCGCCCGCCCGGTCTCGGGGTCGGTGCCCAACTGGCGGTCGCCGCTGGGCTGCGCGAAGAGCTCCTCGGCCTTGTCCTTGGTCAGCTCGTCGGGCGCGAGGTCCTCGGGGACGTTGACCCGCTCGCCGTCGCGCTCCATGTAGGGGCCGTAGCGGCCCACCCGCAGCATGATGTCGGTGCCGGGGAGGGGGAAGGAGCTGACCTCCTTGGGGTCGATCTCGGCGAGGTGGTCGCCCACCAGCTCCTTCAGCCCGGTCTCGTCGCTCGCGCCGTAGTAGAAGCGGCGCAGCAGCGGGATGCGCTCGGCGTCGCCGCGCGCGATCTCGTCGAGCATCTGCTCCATGCGGGCGGTGAAGTCGTAGTCGACGAGGTTGCCGAAGTGCCGCTCCAGGAGCTGCACGACGGCGAACGCGAGGAAGGCCGGTACCAGCGCCGACCCCTTCTTGAACACGTACCCGCGGTCGAGGATGGTCCCGATGATCGACGCGTAGGTGGAGGGGCGGCCGATCTCGCGCTCCTCCAACTCCTTGACCAGCGACGCCTCGGTGTAGCGCGCCGGCGGCCGGGTGCTGTGGCCCTCGGCGTCGACGCTCTCGGCCTTGAGGGGGTCGCCCTCGTCGACCGGGGGCAGCCGCCGCTCGCGGTCGTCGAGCTCGGCGTCGGGGTCGTCGGAGCCCTCGACGTAGGCCTTCAGGAAGCCGTGGAAGGTGATGATCTTGCCGGTGGCGCTGAACTCGGCGCGCTCGCCGCTGCTGGAGGTGCCGACGACCTTGACGGTCACCGACTCGCCCACGGCGTCCTTCATCTGGGAGGCGACGGTGCGCTTCCAGATGAGTTCGTATAGCCGGAACTGCGCCCCGGTGAGGCCGCTCTCGGCGGGGGTGCGGAAGGACTCGCCCGCCGGCCGGATGGCCTCGTGCGCCTCCTGGGCGTTCTTCACCTTGCCGGCGTAGACGCGGGGCTTGTCGGGGACGTAGGAGGCGCCGTAGAGGCGGACGGCCTGGTCGCGCGCAGCGGCGATGGCGCTGGTCGACAGGGTGGTGCTGTCGGTGCGCATGTAGGTGATGTGGCCGCCCTCGTAGAGGCGCTGCGCGACCTGCATGGTCTGCTTGGCCGAGAAGCCGAGCTTGCGCGACGCCTCCTGCTGGAGGGTGGTCGTGCGGAACGGGGCGGAGGGCGAGCGCCGGTACGGCTTGCGCTCCACGGCGCCGACCGAGTAGTCGGCCCCTGCCAGCCGGGACACCAGCCCGCGGGCGGCGTCCTCGTCGAGGTGCAGGACGCCCTTCGCGGAGCGCAGGACGCCGTCGGAGGTGAAGTCGCGCCCCTGCGCGACCCGCGCGCCGTCGACCGAGACGAGCTGGGCCTGGAAGGTGGCGGGGTCGCCCGCGCCGCTGCCGCCGAGGGTGTCGAAGACGGCCTTGAGGTCCCAGTAGCCGGCGGGGGTGAACGCGATGCGCTCGCGCTCGCGCTCGACGACGAGCCGGGTGGTCACCGACTGGACGCGGCCGGCCGAGAGCTTCGGCATGACCTTCTTCCACAGGACCGGCGAGACCTCGTAGCCGTAGAGGCGGTCGAGGATGCGCCGGGTCTCCTGGGCGTCGACGAGGCGCAGGTTGAGTTCGCGGGTGTTCTCGGCGGCGTGCCTGATGGCGTCCCCGGTGATCTCGTTGAAGACCATGCGCCGCACCGGGATCTTCGGCTTGAGCTCCTCGCGCAGGTGCCAGGCGATGGCCTCGCCCTCGCGGTCCTCATCCGTGGCGAGGTAGAGCTCGTCGGCCTCGGCGAGGAGGTCCTTGAGCTTTTTGACGTGGGACTTCTTGTCGGCGTTGACGACGTAGAGCGGCTCGAACCCGTGCTCGACGTCCACGCCGAGCCGGGCCCACGACTCGCCCTTGTACTTGGCCGGGATCTCCGCGGCCTTGGTGGGGAGGTCGCGGATGTGTCCGATGCTGGACGCGACGACGTAACCGCGGCCCAAGTAGCCGGCGAGGGTCTCGACCTTCGTCGGCGACTCCACGATGACGAGGCGGTTGCCTCCGCTCGCGGCGGTGTCGTTCGAGCCGTTCGTTCCGGCGCTGCCCTTCTTGGCTGGCACGCTCAATACCCCTACGTCTCACCTTGCGTCGTCATTTGCGGGCGGCATCACATGCTGCAATCGTGCGGCGCCGGTCCGGCCGCTCACCCGGCGGAGATCTCTGCCGTTCGCGTCGGGCCCCCGGCAACCGACGGTAACCGACCCCGTGGCGTTCCAACGCCTTGGCAGGGGCGGCCTCTTCCGGCCAGGGACCCGGGTCGGAGGGTCCCGGCGGTGCGCGGCCCCCCTCCAAGGCCCGCGTGAGAGCACACGGTATGACACGAACCCTGTCGACGGTCGCAGAATAGGGCCAATGCTTGAGTACGAGTACTGGGAGATCCGGCTGCCGCGCGGGACCTCGCGCAACGCGGCGCGGCAGGTCATGGCCGACCACGCCGAATACGGGCGCTGGGAGCTGGCCCGTGTGCTGCTGTACGGGGACGGCAGGCGCGTCGTCACGCTGCGCAGGAGGATCATCCGCCAAAGACGAATAATGTGAAATTCATCACATCGCATTCGCCATCGTTGGCGCGTCGGCCCGCATAGGCGCACATAGGCCGCAGGGCCCCGTTGCGGCGCGCAGCAGCGGTGGGCCCCCTTGGTCTCCCAAGGGGGCCCACCGGACCGGGTCCGCTCACCGCGCCGGGCCGGGACGGGTCTGGCCCACCCGCGCGGTTCGCGCCCTTCGTCGTGTCCTACGGCCGAGCGTCCGTTGTCGCGACGGACACCCGGTCACAGCAGGCCCTTGTTACAGCAGGCCCTTGGCGACGCCGCCCAGCGGGCCGGTCAGCATCGGCATGCCCGACATCTCGACGGGCGCGGCGGGCGCGCTCTGGTGGACGACGGCGGAGCCGTTGTCGTTGGAGTTGGCGTTGGCCAGGCCCAGGACCGCGACCGCGTTGCCGGTCACGTTCACGGGGACGTCGGCGTCCACGTCGGCCTGGTTGCCGCCGAGCACCGAGCCGTCGCCCGAGGACTCGTTCTCGTCGCCGCTCTGGTGGACGACCGCGGTGCCGCTCTCGTTGCAGTTGGCGTTCGCCAGGCCGATGACGGCCCCGACCGCGTTGCCGCACACGTTCACGGGGACGTCGGCGTCCACGTCGGCCTGGTTGCCGCCGAGCACCGAGCCGTCGCCCGAGGACTCGTTCTCGTCGCCGGAGCTCTGGTGCACGATGCCCTTGACCGAGCCCAGCTTGTCCGTGGACAGGCCCCCGGCGCGCTGGTGCATGCGGTCGTCGTCGTCATGGTCGTGACCGGTCTCGACGACGGCCGCGCCCGCACCGTTGCAGTTGGAGTTCGCGGCGCCGAGGACGGCCACCGAGAGGCTGCACACGTTCACGGGGATGTCGGCCTCGGCGTCGAGCTGGTTGCCGCTCAGCACCGAGCCGTCGCCGGAGGACTCGTTCTCGTCGCCCGCGCTCTGGTGCACGACGGCCGAGCCGGTGTCGTTGGCGTTGGCATTGGCAAGGCCCAGGACCGCGACCGCGTTGCCGGACACGTTCACCGGAACGTTGGCTTCCAGGTCCAGCTGGTTGCCGCTCAGCACCGAACCGTCGCCCGAGGTCTCGTTCTCGTCGCCCGCGCTCTGGTGCACGACGGCCGAGCCGGTGTCGTTGGCGTTGGCATTGGCAAGGCCCAGGACCGCGACCGCGTTGCCGGACACGTTCACCGGAACGTTGGCTTCCAGGTCCAGCTGGTTGCCGCTCAGCACCGAACCGTCGCCCGAGGTCTCGTTCTCGTCGCCCGCGCTCTGGTGCACGACCGAACCGGTGTTGTCGGCGTTGGCGTTGGTCAGCCCGATCACGGACACGGCGTTGCCGGACACGTTCACCGGAACGTTGACGTCGCCGACGACCTGGTTGCCGCCGAGCACCGCGCCGTCGCCGGAGGTCTCGTTCTCGTCGCCCCCGCGGTCGTGCACGATCGCCGCGCTGCCGTTGCAGTTGGCGTTCGCCAGGCCGACCACGGCGCCGACCGCGTTGCCGCAGGCGTTGACGGGGACGTTGACGTCGCCGACGATCTGGTTGCCGCTGCCCACCGCGCCGTCGCCGGAGGACTCGTTCTCGTCGCCGCCGCGCTGGTGGACGACCGCCGAGCCGGTGTCGTTGGCGTTGGCATTGGCAAGGCCCAGGACCGCGACCGCGTTGCCGGACACGTTCACGGGCACGTTGCCCTCGACGACGGCCTGGTTGCCGCTCAGCACCGAGCCGTCGCCCGAGGACTCGTTCTCGGAGTCCGCCATGGCGATTCCGCTGCCGAGGGCGACGAAGCCGGCGGTGAGCAGGGCGGTCCTGGCGGAGGTACGAACCCACTTACGCATGTGGGATTTCCTTTCGAAGCGGTGTTCTGAAATGAGATGGAATCGTGCGCGGTCGCTGCGTCGGGTGCTCCTGGCCGGAGCAGGCCGCAGAAACCTGGGATCATCCGCTGATCCGACACACCTGGCGGATGTGCCGCCACCGGACGGGCGGGCGCGCAACGCCTCCACGCTGGGGGGAGATGCACGCCGTGTCGGTTCCGCCCTGGTGGGGCGGCTGCCGACGTGAGTCCCGCGACATCGGATGCCGCGGCGCGGGACTCACGACGGCCCCCGGTCGGCTCGACCGGGAAACCGGCGGTGGTGCTATCCGGCGGCCGAGCGGCGCCCGCGGCCCAGCAGGAGCGCTCCTGCCGCGCCGACCACCGCGGTCAGGGCCACCGCCACCAGCGCCATCAGGTTCGACCCGGTGAGCGGCAGCAGCGGCGACTCGGCCGTCATCGGGGCCGGGGAACCGGCGGCACCGGGCTGGGCGTCCGCTCGGGGCGCCGCGGCCGGGGCAGAATCGGATTCGTCATTGGACTCCTCTCGTTCGGCCCCCTGCTGCGGGGAGGCCGGGGCAATGGTGTGGACGCGGGGCACCTCCGGCGCGGACCGTTCCGGGACGGCGGGGCGCTCCTGCTGGACGGGCACGGCACCGGCCCCGTCGCACGCGGCCCCCGTCAGCCCGATGCCCGACACCGCGTTGCCGCAGAGGCCCTCCGCGATGACGTCTCCGGAGCTGTCGGCGAGCGCCGGCGGGGCCGACGCGAAGACCGGGGCGATCGCGATGAGCCCTGCGACGAGGGTCGCCTTTGCGGTCGTGGCGGTGCGAGACATGGTGGTGCCCTTCGAGTGAGCTGGGAAATTCCGTGAGAGAGCTGCCGCGTCCCTGCGCCGGCGGATGTGCGCGGCGGGGCGCTGCGGAGGTCCGGCGGGCGGCGCACACTGCGCGGGGAAGGGTTTCCCGTCCTGGCGAGCGGGCCGCGTGGCGGCCGCCGCGGTCAGGTGCGCGCGGGTGTGCCGGCCGGTGCCGGAGAGGAGCGGAACTAGTCGGGGGAGAACGACGGGTCGTCGGCGGCGTCGCGCACGACCAGCGTCGGGTCACCGGGCAGCACGGCACCGAGTGCCAGTGGCTTGCGGGCGTCGGCCCGGTGGGTGAGGAAGCCCGCTGCTGCCGCCATGGTCGGCGCGGCAGAGGAGGACACGGCGCCGGTGGACTCGGCGCCCTTGTTCCAGTGGGGTGCACCGGGGTCGGCCGCACCGGCGTCGTCGCCGGAACCGCCGTCGCGGTGGTCCCCGGGGTCCGCCGACGTGGCGTCGGCGAACTGGGCGTAGAGGTCGCGCTTCGCGGCGCGGTCGAGCGTTGCGGTGTGCGCGGTGTGCTTCTTCGCCGCGGACCGCGAGGTACGGGTGTCGTGCTGGGCCGGGCGTTCGGGCCGGTCGCGGTGCTCGGCACCGCTGCCTCCGCCGCCGTTGCCATCGCCGCGGGTCAGGCCCGTGATGTGCCCGACCGCCGAGCCCGCCTCACTGTTCTCGAGCTCGCGCCCCAGGCCGGGGCCGAGTCCCTTGGACGATGAGAGGCCGTCGGCGACCTTGCCGGTCAGACCGGGCTTGCCCAGTGCTCCTTCGGCGCGGTCGCCGACATCGGAGCCTGCGCGGACGGTCGAGGTCAGGACCTCGCCGGCGCCCTTGGCGGTGGAGTCGACGGTCGACCGCGCGGCCTTGCCCGTCCCGGTGGTGACCGTGGACAGCGAGGACGCTGCGCGCTCGGTGTCGGTGACGGCCCCGAGCGTGCGCCCGACGGCCGAACCTTCGGCGGGGCCGCCGCCCTGCGGGGCGGCCTGCTCCGGCTCGGGTGCCGGCTCGGTCTCGGGTGCCGGCTCGGGCGCGGACTCCTGCTGCTGCGGCTCGGGCGCTGACTCCTGCTGCTGCGGCTGGGGCGCCGGAGCGGCGGGCTGCGCCGCGGGCTTCGGTGCGGGTGCCGCCTCGACGCCCCCCTGCTCGGCCTGGTCCTGCGGACCGGGCTGGACGAGCGAGGAGAGCTGCCCGGGCGCCTCGGCGTCGAGGCCGTCGGCGAACGCGGGCGCGGCGCCGACGAGCAGCCATCCGGCCGCCGCGACACCACCCAGGGTGATCACGCGCCGCACGGTGGGACCCATGAGCGAGCGAACCGCGCGCACGGGACTGACCCGCCGCTTTCGGTTCGTGACCGCCATGGATACTCCTCCGAACGGAATAAGTCGGTGTGCCCGCGAGGGCCCGTCCGCAATCACGGAGAGCAACCTCTTGAGCTGAAAGTAACCGTAGCATTACCGTCCGCGCATGGCGCAAGCGGAACGAGGAAACACGCCGAAAGAAGTCCGGCGCGTCCCACCGCTCCCGGCGCCCCGGTGGGCCGGACCCGTTGCGCGGCAGGGATTCCCGCGTTCCGGTCCGGCCCGGGCGGGGCCGCGAAAAATTCAGCTCAGTTCGATGAACCGGTCCAGCACGCGCGCGCCGAACCGCAGGCCCTCGACCGGCACACGCTCGTCCACGCCGTGGAACATGCCGGCGAAGTCGAGCTCCGGCGGCAGCTTCAGCGGCGAGAACCCGTAGTTGCGGATCCCCAGCTTCTGGAAGCTCTTGGCGTCGGTGCCGCCCGACAGGCAGTACGGAACGGTGAGCGCGCCCGGGTCCTCCGCGCGCAGCGCCGCCGACATCGCGGAGACGAGGCCGCCCTCGAACTCGGTCTCCACAGCGGGCAGGCACTGGATGAACTCGCGGCTGACCTTGGGGCCGAGCAGCCGGTCGATCTCCGCGAAGTACTCGTCCTCCAGGCCCGGCAGGAACCGGCCGTCGACCTGCGCGGTGGCGGTCCCCGGGATGACGTTCGCCTTGTAGCCGCCGTCGAGCACCGTGGGGTTGACGCTGTTGCGCAGCGTCGCGCCGATCATCTTGGCGATCGGGCCGAGGCGCGCGACGGTCGCCTCGACGTCGTCCTCCTCGAACTCGATGCCGAACGCCTCGCACACCTCCTCGAGGAACACCCGCACGGTCTTGGTCAGCCGGATGGGGAACTCGTGCCGGCCCAGGCGCGCGACGGCCTCGGCGAGTTCGGTGACCGCGTTGTCGTCGTTGACCATCGAGCCGTGCCCGGCGGTGCCGCGCGCGGTCAGCTTCATCCACGCGATGCCCTTCTCCGCCGTCTCGATGAGGTACATGCGCTTGTCGGCGCCGTAGGTGACGCTGAAACCGCCCACCTCGCTGATGGCGTCGCTGCAATCGGCGACCAGCTCCGGGTGCTCCTCGACGAGGAACTGCCCGCCCCACGTCCCCCCGGCCTCCTCGTCGGCGAGGAACGCCAGCACGATGTCGCGCGGGGGCACCCGCCCGGCGCGCATGCGCTCGCGGACCACGGCGAGCATCATGGCGTCCATGTCCTTCATGTCGACGGCGCCGCGGCCCCACACGCAGCCGTCGGCGACCTCCCCGCCGAACGGGTCGCGGGTCCAGTCGGCGGCGTGGGCGGGGACCACGTCCAGGTGCCCGTGGATCAGCAGCGGCGGCCGCGACGGATCGGCCCCCGCGATCCGCGCCACCAGGTTGGACCGGCCGGGGTGCCGCTCATAGATGCGCGACTCCACCCCGACCTCGTCCAGCTTCTCCGCGACGTACTCCGCCGCCACCCGCTCCCCGGGCCCCGAGTGGTCCCCGAAGTTCGACGTGTCGATCGCGATCAGCTCCCGGCACAGGTCCACCACCTCGTCCTCCGCCGCCCGCACACTGTCGCCGGCCATGCCCGATCAACTCCTCACTCACCATCACGTGCAAGACACCCACCATGCTGCCGCCTCCCCGAAAACCGGGTTCGGGCAACCCAGGAGGTTTGCTATGGTTATCCGTGTCCGGCGCACAGCGCCGACGCCTCCGGTCCGGGTGGCGGAATAGGTAGACGCGCTAGCTTGAGGTGCTAGTGCCCTTTACGGGGCATGGGGGTTCAAGTCCCCCCTCGGACACAAGCTTTTGTACGTCTCGTGCGAGTCGAGCTTCGCCTCGGCTCGCACTTTGCGTTCCACGGGATGTAGGTCAGTCGCAGATCGAGCCCTGAGTAGAGTTCGTCCGCCTGTCGGATCATTGTGGTTCCGCTGCCGGTGGCCCTCAGTCTTTGCCGACCGTTCCGACCCCCCGGACGCCGTGGGGGACGATGGCGACGGGAACGCTGGCACTGCGAAGCACACGCTGGCTCACTGATCCAAGGAAGAGACCGCGGACACCGCCCCGGCCGCGGGATCCGAGAACCACCAGGTCCGCCTTGGCGCCCTCGGCCAGAAGCGCTTCCACTGGGTCCGCTCGTGTGCAGAGCACGGTGATGTCGATGGCGTGGGTGGTGGCTTCCCCTGCTTCCGCGATCATGTCCGCGACCAGATCCTTCGACAGGTGTTCGGGCAGCCTGTCGGGCGCGGGCCCTCCCATAGAGACCAGTGACTGGGCAGCGAACGGAGTGGGCGCTTCCATACTGTTGACCACCACCAAAGAGGCGTCCGCGGTCCCGGCCCCCTGCTCCAGGGCGAATACCAGCGCCCGCTGCGAGCACTCGGAGCCGTCCACCCCCACTACGGTCCGTCTCGGCTCGGTGCTGGGGGCCCTGCCGCGCGTACCGTGGACCACGATCACCGGACAGGTGGCCTGAGCGACCAGCCGGACACTCGTCGACCCCAGGAAGGCCGTGCCCAGTGCGCCCAGGCCGCGTGAGCCGACGACGACCAGGTCCGCGGGCGTGGACTGCCGCATCAGGGCCACAGCAGGTTTCTCCAAGGCCAGGAGCGTCTCGACCGGTCCGGTGAACCGCTGTGTGCGCGCGTGTTCGGCCGCTTCTGCGAGAACGTGCTCGGCGTGCGCGACCGCCGTGTCGGACGGGGCCAAGCGGAACACCCCGGTGTTCTCCAGTTGCGCCAGCGGCACCGACAGGGCGTAGACCACGACCAGAGGAACGTTTCGCCGACCGGCTTGTGCTGTCGCCCAGATCAGCGCCTCCTGTGCTGGGGACGATCCGTCGACCCCCACGAGCACCTTCGACGGGGCGGCCGTGTTGTCGACCATGCCCGACTCCTTCGTGAAAACGGTCGGCGTAGTCTGCCGTACTCCTGTGTCTTCCGTTCAGCCAACGCGGGAAAACATTCCTGAACTGCTCTTTTGCGGTCTCGTGACTATGAAGGGTCCGAAGTTCTTGTGATCCTTGTTGCGATGGAACGGGGACAACGAGCGGGTGTGACCGTGGCCGGCTTCATCGCCCCGGCAGCCCTTGCGGCCTCGGTACTCCTGCCCAAGCTCGCCCTACGTGGCAACCGTGGCAGCGTCTGGCGCCGCACCACACTGGGTGCGCGGGTGTTCCGGGCCATGACGCGCCTGCGCGCGCTGCCGGCGATGAGCATGGTCGTCGCGGCCCCGAGCGACCGCAGGCTCCAGCGGACCTCCCGCACCGCCAAGGACCCCGTCAAACTGCGCCGCGCGATCGTGGTGATGATGTCGGTCCAAGGACAATCAGTCCCCGACATCACCCCGCTCATGCAGGTCAGCTCCGATTACGTGCGCCAGGTGGTCCACACGTTCAACGAGCGGGGTTCGAAGCGCTGGACCCAAAATGGAGCCGAGTCCCGGCCCCGGCGATCAGTGACAGGACACGCGAGCACCTGCGCCGGATCCTGCGTGACCAAGGCGTCAGTTGGCAGTCCACCACCACGTGGAAGACCTCGAACGACCCCGATTTCCTCGCCAAGATGCAGCGGGTGCTGGAACTGGACGAGCACCCGCCCGCCGGCGGGCGGGTGGTCTGCGTCGATGAGTTCGGGCCGCTGAACCTGATGCCGCGCTCGGGCAAGCGGTGGCGGCCGCAGGGACGCCCAGCGCGGCTGCGCGCCGGCCAGCGGCTGTATGTGGTCCTGGACAACTACTCCCCGCATCGTCACCCGCAGGTCCGGGCCTGGGCCGCGGACAACGACGTGGAACTGGTGTTCCTGCCGACCTATGGGTCGTGGCTGAACCGGATCGAGTCGGAGATCGCCGCGCTGCGCTACTACGCGCTCAACGGCACCGATCACCGCAGTCACGCGGAGCGGAACGCGGCGATCGGTGCCTATGTGCGCTACCGCAACCGGCGGGCGCGGCCCAAGATCAGCTTCGCTCGGAGTTCACCGACCGCGAGATTGAGCACGTCCAGGCTGTTGCCTCCGATGACGGCCGACACCGCCAGGATCATCGCACCTCGGCGCACTGCGGCGATCGCCGTCACGGTCTCCGGCAATGCGTTGACCAGCCCCATGAACACGGCTCCCACAAAGCCCGCACTGAGCCCGGTCGAGGCCACGATCACCTCGGCGGCCTCGGCGATGATCCAGCCCCCTGCGGCCACAACGGCCCCGACCGCGATGAACTGCGCCCACAACGCACCAGCGCCGCGGAGCCCCGGCTGAACCGACGCCGCGCTCACCGCTGTCATGACGATTCCGGACGACGACGTGGCGAGCCCGAAGAACACCGCGCCGAAGACCGCTTCGCCCCATCCCGTCCGGTCGGCCAGCACATCGCCGAGCCCGGCCATCCGGACGCTCCCCACCACCGTGGCCGCGGCTGCGATCACGAACAACGCAATGCTCCACCCCAGCGGCCACGGAGGGCTGGGCAGCTCGAACACCCCACTCCGATCGGTTCCGCGTACCGGCCCGCCTTACTACCCGCTCAGCCACCGCCCAATACGCCAGGGACGCTCCGGAACCCTGTGGGCAGTACGGTGGGGATGAGTCACGTGCCTCGCGGGCGGTTACCCCGGTGCCAGGCCCGGGTCCCGGCCCGGCTGCCCCACCACCTCCGGCGCCCCGCACCGGCCTCGCATGAAGCGAACCGACCCGTCTCCAGGAATCAGGAATCAGGACTACGGTGCCCGAGCCCGCAGACAGCAGCATCCACTCTCAGCAGTCGACCGCGCGTGAGGACCGAGCCTGATGGACGCCGGAACGTGGGTCAACATCGCGCTCGTCGTCGCCTTCGTCCTTCTGGGTGGACTGTTCGCCGGTACGGAACTCGCGCTGGTGTCTCTCCGGGAGAGCCAGTTGCGCCAATTGGAGCGGAGGAACGCGCGCGGGGCCAAGGTCGCCGCCGTCGCGCGCAACCCCAACCGGTTCCTCTCGGCAGTGCAAATCGGTGTCACCGTCACCGGCTTCTTCTCCGCCGCCTACGGCGCCTCGACCCTGGCGCCCGACTTCGCCCCGCTGCTGGTCGGTGCCGGACTCCCGCAGAGCGCTGCCGACGGCACGGCCCTGGTGGCGCTCACCCTGCTCATCGCCTACCTTTCGCTCGTCCTGGGCGAGCTGGTGCCCAAACGCTTCGCCTTGCAGCGCTCAGTCGGCATCGCGCTGGTCGTCGCCCCGCCCCTGGACCGGTTCGCCATCCTGATGCGCCCGGTCATCTGGCTGCTGTCGGTCTCCACCAACATGGTGGTCCGCCTCTTGGGGGGCGACCCCACCACCAGGAGCGAGGAGGTCAGCCGTGAGGAACTGCGCGAGATGGTCTCGGCCAACGAGGACCTGGCCCGCGACGAACGCGACATCGTCGCCGACGTGTTCCAGGTCGCCGACAGGACGCTGCGCGAGGTCATGCGCCCCCGCGTCGAAGTCGCGTTCCTCCCGGCCGACATGTCGCCGACGGAGGCGAAGCGGCACGTGGCGGGCCAGCCCTACTCCCGCTATCCGATCACCGGCGACGACACCGACGACGTCATCGGGTTCCTGCATGTGCGCGACCTGCTCACCGACCACCCGGCAGAGACGGCACTGCGCGAGGTGATGCGGCCCATCGTCGCCCTGCCCACCAGCAACCTCACGCTCCCCTCACTGACCGACATGCGCAACGAGGGCACCCATATCGCCGTGGTCGTCAACGAGTACGGCGGCACAGCCGGGATCGTCACCCTGGAAGACCTGGTCGAGGAACTCATCGGTGACATCCGCGACGAGTACGACCCTGTCGAGGCTCCGGCGACCGACTCCGACGGCGCCGACACCTACGATGCCGGGCTGCGCCTGGACGAGTTCACCGAGCAGTCCGGGGTCGAGCTCGCCGAGGGCCCTTATGAGACGGTGGCAGGTTTCATCGTCACGCGGCTACGCCGTTTGGCCCGCCAAGGCGACACGGTCACAGTCGGCGACCGCGTCCTCCGCGTCACCGAGACCTCAGGCAACCGGATCCGGCAGGTGGAGGTCCAGCGCCGAAGCTGAGCGGCGGCAAGCCCGGCACGCCATCCCGCGTCGACGATCCGTTCGTGTACAGCGGCACGACTGACCTTGCTCGACGCGATCTTGCCCGGCGACCGCGGATTGCAGGTCACCGCCTGTCCAGCGCGAAGGATGTGGACAGGTCGAAGGCATGTGCCAGAGGTTGGTCTCCCCCCTCGGACACCCTCGAATTTCCTATGATGTGCGGGCTGAAGAGTACTTCAGTCCGCACTTTCTCTTCGGAAGGCTCGTACGTGAGCTTCAAACCGAGCTTGCGATACAGGTCGGCTTTGTCATCGGGATCGGCCCCGTCCAGCACGAGGTGGGAGGTTGCGTGCCCGCGTGCCTCGTCCAGGACCTGGTGCAGGTCTGGTGCCTGCTCGGCGAGCACGCCGGTGCCCTCATCGGCGTAGCGGTAGGCGGTGAAGCGGCCGATGCCGACGTCGCGGGCCAGGCAAGCGAGAGGTGCGCCGTCGCGGTAGTGGCGCAGCACGAGCGCGGGCGCCACCAGGTATTGCCGCACCTCCAACTGAGCGGGCGCGCCTGATGCGGATCCGCTTGCCTTCGGAACCCCTCACAACTCTTGGCGGCTGATGTCGCGCGCAGCACTCCGGCCCGGCAGCGTGGCTCACCGGCATGTTCCCTCTGCGTTCCACATGCCTTCTGGCAGCACAGAGGGACTCGCAGAGATCCTTGAACAGACTGCGCACCTGTCAAACTTAAGGCCACTATCCTTTGATAGAGGACAGTCCCGCGAAAGGAAAATCCGCTGATGGCAAGGTGGGAAGAGGCCCACTGGGAGTCCAGCGTGGACGCTGGCCTACCGCGCTCGGCGCAACGCTCCGGGCCGTACCAGCGGTATGTTCCTGACACCATCGATGGCTTCGCACTGGGTATCGACGGCGGCCTCTCGCGGGAGGTTACTGCTATCGAGCGAAGTATCCGCGCCCTCAACAGCCTGGGGGCGGAGAACTTGTCCGGCATTGCACGGTTCCTGCTGCGCTCCGAGGCCATCGCCAGCTCACGAATCGAAGGCATCAGCCCATCGGCACAGCAGGTCGCCCTCGCTGAACTGGGCCAGTCTGCGGCCGTTCGTGGTGTAAGCGAACAGGCGCAAGTCGTCGCCAACAACATGACGATCGTGCGGCAGTCGACGACCGGACTTGCCGAGGTCGACACCTTGACGGTCGACCACGTCGTCTGGCTCCATCAGTCACTGCTTCCCGACCAGCCGCGGCACCACGGCCTGCGCAAAGTGCAGAACTGGATCGGTGGCTCGGACTGGAGCCCGATCGGGGCGGACTTCGTCCCGCCGGATCCCGAGCGGGTACCTGAGCTGATGGCTGACCTCATCGACTACATGAACGGGGCCGCCCATGCTCCGTTGATCCAAGCCGCTGTCGTCCATGCTCAATTTGAGACGATCCACCCCTTCACCGACGGCAACGGGCGCGTGGGCCGTGCGCTCATCCACACAGTCCTGGCTCGTCGCGGGCTGACCGAACGCGCGGTTCTACCGATCAGCCTTGTACTCGCCACACTGCGAGACACCTACATCACCGGGCTGAACGCGTACCGGCACGATGCGCCTGCTGCCAGCGTGGACGCGAGTGCATCAATCAATGGATGGCTGGCGACCTTCGTTCAATCCTCCGCTGTCGCTGTCGAACAATCGCAGACGCTTATGGAACAGATCGAGGATCTCCGTTCCGACTGGACCAGTCGCTTGTCGACCTATCGAAAATCTGTCGGCCTACGCGCAACGCCGCGCGCGGATTCAGCCGTTGCGCGCTTGTTGGGCCAACTTCCCGAGGCGCCTGTGGTTACAGCAACGACCTTGTCGAAGATCCTCGATATCTCGTTCCCCGCAGCGAGCGCCGCCCTGGATGAGCTGCATCAGGCCGGGGTTCTGCGGACCAAGTCGATCGAACGTGGGGCCACCGCCTACCTCGCCCGCGAGGTGTTCGATCTGATCACACTGACAGAGCGCGCCTTGGCGAGCACGAAGTTCGACACCCGTACTACTCCTCCGAACCGTCCGGTTCCAGCCCGCCCTGAGAAGTGATCGCCCTCCCGCCCATCTCAGGACCCAACCTGGATGAACAAGCTGCCCCAAGCGCAGCATCATTCATCCGAAGAAGAGGGCGTTCTGCGGGAGGCTGCTGCCGACCTGACGCCTACATCGCTGCGTCAGCGAAGCGTCCTTGCCCACCCCACTGCTTGATCAGCCGACCCCAGCGATCCTTGTGATCGAAGCGGGCCGCGATCTCGCGTCCGGTGGGGAGGGAGCCGTCCTCTCTGCGGTTGGCCAGGGCCGAGTACCATGCCTCGATCTGGACCTCCGGCACTGCATCCGACGGGTTCACGGTCTCCGTGGCTGTGGTCATCCAAGGCTCCTCCGCCGCATCGACCACATGCAGCCGCGGACGACCGTCACTGGCGGGCCCGGACTCCTCTGCGTTCACGGGTGTCTTCGGATCCGCCGGATCGTCCTCAGCGATGCGTACCGCTTGCTCATCGTCTGCGTTCGCGGTGCGTACGCTGCGGGCGTCGATGCGGAACTCACGCATGAGCAGTTCTTAGGCGCCCATCAGGGCGAAGCTGGGCCAAGCGTGGATCACCCGCGACCACACGGTGGGGTCGGCGACAGCGATGTTGGCCGCGAGCGACGCGACACTGCCAAGGACAAGCAGTGTCCACGGCAGCATTCCTCCGCGTCGGCCATGCCTGGCATCGGCCAGCAGCGCCATCGAGGATGCGACGATCATCCCGTCGACCGACAGCGGGAACAGGGCCGCGCGCCAAGGCGGCTCCCCGTGGCGCTGGGCCAGATCGAACATGTGGCTGTACGAGACGACGGCCGCGATGGCGGCCAGCATGAGCACGGAGGCGATGGTTGTCCGGCGGGACCAGCGGGAAGTGTCCATTGCAGGTCACCGCCTGTCCAGCGCAAAGGACGTGGCCAGGTCGAAGGCATGTGCCAGAGGTTGGTCTCCCCCCTCGGACACAGAATTACCCCATGAGCGGGTACAAGCCCGGTCCCGGCTGAACTTTCAGGTCGCCTGAAGCCGGGACCGCGACGTCTCCCGCCGACGCAACCCTCCAGGTCGCTCGGTCGCACACGATCATCAGGTCGGTCGCACGCAAGTGCCGGACGACATCGAGCGGTTCGCGCCCTGGGAAAGCCCCCGGCAATGCCTCCAGCAGCCGGTCCTCGCGCACATGCAGTCCCTTCGTCCGACCGACGCCATGCGGCCGGGCACTGCTGTGACCGTGGCGACAGCGATACCCCGCCCGATCGTTGGCCCAGTGCGCATCCATCCGCCGGCCGCAGTCCCGGCACGCCAGCCCGCAGGCGCCGGTTGCACTCGGGCGGTTCAGAGTTGCTCACGTGTCCGATTTTGCCGGGTTGCCCCGTTGACCAGTATACTTTAGCGCTTGTGAGAGAAACCACGGCGAATCTCCCATCAGCGGTTCGCCGCGTCAGCGCTCTACAACCCGGTTGGCGGACCAACCGAACATCACTTCGAGTGCTCTGTGTCCTCCACAGTGTCACCGCGGCCACGCGCATCACCGACGTGCTACCCGCCTTCTATGATCGACGTGTGCAACTCTTCTGCACGCAGACCAGCGATGCCATGTTCTCTGCTGGTGTCGAGGAATACATGAGCGAGTACGGATTCCTCTGCTTGTCTTGGGAACAGGCAATGAGCATCGATTTCGATCTTGTCATTGCAGCGAGTCTCGGCGACAACCTCCACGAAATAAAATCTCCGATTCTGCGCCTAGCGCACGGAAACGGTTATAATAAGTATAGTAATAGGGAGCCGGGAGCCGGGAGCCGGGAGCCGGGAGCCGGGAGCCGGGAGCCGGGAGCCGGGAGCCGGGAGCCGGGAGCCTTCGGGTTGACCGAGGACACGTTGAAGTACGGCGATCGCGTCGTTCCATCTGCTATCGGGCTTTCTCACTTCGAGCAGTTGGATCGGCTCGCTGAAGGGTGTCCCGATGCTCTTCCGCGGGCATTTATCGCGGGTGACCCCTGTTACGACCGACTCATCGCAAGCCTCCCCCGCCGACTCAATTACCGCCACGCGTTCGGGCTGCACCCCGGCCAGCGGCTCATCACCGTCAATTCCACGTGGAAATATGACTCCCTCTTCGGGATCGACCCTATGCTCATCCCGCGTCTTCTCGAACAATTGCCCTATGACGGGTTCCGGATCGCTCTCATTCTGCATCCCAATATCTGGGCCTCCCATAGCAGACTCCAAATCGAGTCATGGCTTTTCGATGCGCGCCGCGCCGGCCTGCTGTTGATCCCACCGAACGAGGGCTGGCGGGCGGCTGTCATCGCTGCCGATTGGGTGGTCTCCGATCATGGGTCCGTCAGTATGTACGCCGCCGCTCTGGGGCGTCCGGTGCTGCTGGAGAAGAGCGCCTGGTCCGCGATCGATCCGAGGTCCGGGCTCGGCAGGCTCTTCGACGTGGCGCCCACTCTCGACCCCTTGGCGCCCATCACACCGCAGTTGCGGCTCGCCGATGACCTTCGTGCCCAGACGCACGCTCTTGCCGAGACCTGGGTCAGCTCTGCTCCCGGCCACGCCCTCGCATTGATACGGAACGCGGCCTACCGGCTCATGGGCACGCCGGCGCCCACGGCCGAACCGGTGCTTCTCGCCCTCCCCGACCCCGAGATCGGTGCGGCCATACCCTCTGCCTTGTGGATGCACGTCGAGCAGACCAACGGTGGCGGCGGACCCAGCGACCTCGACGTACGGCGGACCCCGGCCGCCGTCGCCAACAAAGCTCCGATACCCGCCCATGGCGCGGAGGGGGTACTGATCGTCTCCGACGGGGAGCTGGACCACCGGCTTTCGAGCATGGCCGACATTGTCGGCATCGCCCGCTCAGCCCTACCGGCTGATGAAGTGACGTGGTCGCACAGCATTTTCGAGCACCGCTTCGGGGTCCGGCTGACCGTCGTCCACGACAGCGGCAGCGCCAAGGTGCGTTCACGCGAGGGCCGGGTGGCCTCAATCGCCCTCGAATCGATCACCCACCCTGGTGACGCCGAACTGGTGTTCGCCGTGCTGGCCGAACGCGCCCTCGGCGACGAGAGTGCTCTTGAGGACGTTGCGGCGCTGAGACAGCTGCGGCTCAACGTCTCGCCGGACCGCACCATCGCCGCCGAGTTCCGCACCACGCTGGGGCCGACGGGGTAACGGTTCACCCGTCCTCGACGGCACCGGCCGCTCTCAACTTGGCGCCTATGCGCTCGGCCGCCTCAGTGTTGCCGATGCGGGTGTAGATCTCCAGCGCCGCCCGCCAGTGCCCCAGTGGGCTCGCCTCGGCGTCGTCGTGGCCACCGAGATCCCCCAAGGCTTCTAGTGCCTTGCCCTCCTGGTAGGGGCGTTGGGACGTGCGGAACAGGCTCAGCGCCTCCGCCGCCAACGCTCGCGCCTGGCGCGGCTGCGCCTGCGACATGAGTTCCGCCTGCCGCAGCAGGACCTTGCCCTCGTTGGCGTGGTCGCGCTTCACCCGCGCATGTTCACGGAAGTACACCAAGGCCGCGGCGTAGCTCTCCAGCGCCGCCGCGGAATCCCCGTTGACGACGTGGGCGTCGGCCCGGTGCATGCGGTGCAGGGCTTGGCTGCGCGGCCGTTCGGGGTCGAGGAACGGCTCCGACCGGTCGAAGAAGTCAAGGGCCTCCCCGGCTCGACCGCGGCGGCGCTCGGTGATGCCCAGGCCCTCCAAGGCCCCACCTACCCCGCGCCATTCGGTACCGGCCTGGGCCGCCTCCAGCGAGCGGCGGAACCGCTCCTGCGCATCGTCAAGCCGACCCCTGCCCAGCATCATCTCGGCCCACTGGGCCTGGATGCGCGCTTGCGCGTCGGGGTCCCCGCACGCCTCCGCGTCCTGCTCGGCCCAGGAGAGGATGGTGGCGCGCTCGTCGTCGCGCCCGTTGGCGGTGAAGTAGCCGTTGGTCGCCTCGGCCATCTGCCACCCGTAGCCAGGAGCGGGCGAGCCGTCCGCCCAGATCCGAGCGGACCGCTCCATACACGCCATGATCGCGTCGAGGTTGTCGCCGAACCACTCCATCGGCGTCGGCGGTTCACCACGGCGCCACTCGCGACTGGAGGTGCCGCGCGGTGCGTCCGCGAAGACGGGTGGCACGAGCGGGGGACGCTCTGCGTACAGCGGGCTGAGCCGCCACCGCTGGGTGATCTGCTTATCGGCGGCGATGGCGCCGTAGAGATAGAAGTCGGCGATCCGTTCGCGCAACCGTGCGCGTTCACCCGGGCCGGTGGTCCGCTGGGCAAGCAGCGCCGCGTGCTCGTAGGTGAGGTCCTCCATGAGGTAGCGGCCGCGCCGGTCCTCTTTGACAAGGCCGCGGTGCAGCAGTTCACGCAACCCGGCTTCGCTGTGCGCGGTGGAGGCGGGAAACAGCGCCGCGATCAATCCGGCCCCGAAGTCGCGCGTGGGATGCAGGCCGATGGCTCGGTATACCTCGGCCGCCGCAGAGCCGAGTTCGCCATAGGACACATCGAACACCGTGGACGGGCGGGTCATGGTGTCTTCGTTCCCGTCCTCAAGCGCGGCCAAGCGGCCGCGATCGGCCATCCTGGCGACCAGTTCGCCGATCATCAGGTCCGGCCGGTCGTAAAGCACGCCGGCCGCGTGACTGACGATCAGCGGGAGGCCTTGGCACACCCGCACCAACTCGGCGAAGGCGCCGGATTCGGCCGCGGTGCGTTCCGCACCCAGGATCTCCACGAACAGGTCCGCCGCGGCCTCGTCCATCATGGGGCTCAGGTCCAGTCGGCGCGGCCGTTCCTGGGCGAGCCCGGTGATCGGGACCCGGCTCGTGACGATCACCAGCAGACCAGGGAGGTTGGTCAGGAACGGCCAGACCTGTGCCGCCGACTGGACGTCATCCAACAGCACCACGGCTGGGCGCTCCTCGATCAACGACCGGAACAAGTCCACTTTCGCGGCAGGGCCCTCCAGCGTGCGTCCCTCTGTCACGAATCCGGTCAAGGCGAAGTAGCGCTCGCACACTTCCTCGATGCCCCTGCCGCGGCCGCCACCGGCACCGCCACCACACTCCATCGCGATCTGAGCGTGGCCGAAACGGTGGCGGTTCTCGTTGATCCAGGTGAGGGCGAGCGTCGTCTTACCGACCCCGGAGTGGCCCGTGACATTCCACAGCCGGCGTCCGCTGACGTCAGCCTCATCCGCCCAGCCGTCGAGTTCACCGAATTCCTGTGTGCGGTCCTGGAATGCTGAGGTCACCGAAGGCAGAAGACGGACTTCCCGACGCCGCGGCTGGCCGAGGTCCACGGAGCCGTTGAGCGTGCCGATCTGGACCAGGGTCCCCGATACGGGCCCATAGGAGGAATTGCAGATTGCGCTCACGGCACCATCTTGGCCCAGAGCTCGGTTCCCCCACCACTCAAGCAGGTCGGCGACCCGAAGGAGAGGCGTAGACGGGCAAAAGAGGCCGACACCGACGAGGTCGCGCCAAATTCTTGCCATTCGAGGGAGAGGTGTCACGAAGACTCTTCACGTCCCCCACTCCCTCCAACGGGCTCCCGGGCGACTCACACCGCCGCGTTGTCGAAAGCGCGCCTGTCGTCCCTACTTCGGCAAGGGCCCTGGAACGTCCCGCCCCGGCCGAATCGGGCAGGTGCAGAACCCATGCCCGGTTCGGAACAAGCTCGTGAATGCTCTCGGTAGGCAGACCGACCAGCGGGTCGAAGGCGGTGTGCGCCTCCTTGATCTTGATTTGCAGGCCGGCCCTGTGCCGCCGCGCTACTCGGCCGGTCTTGCCAATGACGTTGGCCGCCGCGGGTCAATGGCTTTTCCCGGGCTGAGTTCAAAGGCAACGGAGAGTTCTGATTCCTATTGGTCGGTGCCGCGGATCTCCTCGTTGATCCGCTGGGCCTCCGCCAACTGGTCCTGCAAGATCACGATCTTGCAGGCCGCCTCGATCGCCGTACCCTCATCGACCAGGTCCCGGGCCCGGGCGGCAATACGCAACTGGTACCGGGAGTAGCGCCGGTGCCCGCCCGCCGAGCGCAGTGGTTCGATCAGCCGGGCCTCGCCCAGGGCGCGCAGGAACGCCGGCGTGGTGCCGATCAGCTCCGCCGCCCGGCCCATGGTGTACGCGGGAAAATCGTCGTCGTCCAGCCGCCCTGCGGCATCGGAACCCGTCACAGCACCTCGTCATCGTCTCCGGGAGCACGTCGAGGGCCCCGGCGCCATTGCGGCGCCGGGGCCCGAGAGTTCAACACCATCTACCTACCGGCTCTGAGGGCCGGTCTGCCGATTCCCGAGAACCTACTGCGACGGGAATGCGGGGATCGCGGTTGTGTGACCGGGGACCACCTTCTCTCCGAACCAGGGTCCTGCGGCACCCGAGCGGCGACGTTCCTCGCCCGGGCGATCCTGATGGCATCTACTCCTCTCGTCCTCACAACCTGCAACTGCATCTACTTCGGTCCTGCGCTACTACCGGCCCCCGGCGCCTTGTCGCACGTGCGCACCGGTCGAGCCGACCTGCTCCGCCACTGCGTTCCTGGCGGCCATCCGCAGCCTGTTTTCTCGGCCACGACAGGAAACCTAGCAACCGACCTGGATCATGTCTACTCCGACGGCAACAGTTTTTCGCGTGTCCCGCGACCATGAATCCGCTCAGCCCGCGAAAAGTACGGTAGCCGCCCGGGGCCGGCGTTTCACCGGGCCGCGTCCAGCACTGCCGGCCCAGGCTCGGCGCACCTCCATAGCCGTCATTGATATAGGAGACCGGCTATCGGCCCGGATCGGCGCCTGACCACCACCGAGCAGGTGTGAACCGCCTGCTCATCGAGAGCCGGACCACGTCATAGGCTGCCCCTATGGCACACGGTGCTGACGACAATGGTGTTCCCGACGGCGTGGATGCTTCCTTGCGGAGCGTGGCAGGTTCTGAAGGCGGGGGCGGGCCGGGGTCGGCGGACGGCCTGATCGCCGCGCTGCGCGGCTCCGTCGACCCATCCGGCCGACCCGCGCCCGCCTCACAGCGGCGGCCGCGCCGCGGCGACGTCGCCACCTACCGGGTGCGGGTGGAGCTCACGGGGACGAACCCGCCCCTGTGGCGGCGCCTGGAGCTGGATTCGGACCTGTTCCTCAACGAGGTCCACGGCATCCTCCAGACCGTCTTCGGCTGGCAGGACTACCACTTGCACCGCTTCGCCAGCGGCCCGTTGTACTACAGCGATGACACCGAGTACTACCTGGCTCCGTTCGAGGCCGCCGAAGGCGAGACGGGCATCCCCGAGGAACAGGTGCGCCTGGACGAGGTCCTGGCCGAGGCGGGAGACCGGCTGTTCTACCTCTACGACTTCGGTGACGACTGGGAGCACCTGATCACCCTCCAGGCGGTACTGCCCCGCACCGAGAACGTACCGAAAGCCAGGTGCACCGACGGCAAGCGCCCCGCTCCAGCCGAAGACTGCGGGGGCATAGGCGGCTATGAACTCCAGGTCGCGGCCACCGATCCCGGCCATCCCGACCACACCGCGGCGCTCGCCGAGTACCGCGCCTCCTTCGGTGAGGAGTCCGATCCGGGCGAGTTCGCGCCCGCACCGTTCGAGATCGACGCGACCAACGCCGCCCTGACCGCGCTGTCCACACCTCCTCCAACCAACCTGCCCGGTCCCGTCGCGGACCTGGTGGCCGCCACTCGCGACCCCGCCGCCGCGCGCCGCCTCTACGAGCTGATCGACCAAGCCGGTCTTGGGGAGCCCGCCGACATCGACCCGACCGACGCGGCAGCGATGGTGCACCCCTATGCCTGGCTGCTGGACCACGTCGGGACCGAGGGCATCAAGCTCACCGGCGCCGGCTACTTGCCGCCCGCCAGCGTCGAGGCCGCGGCGGCAGAGCTCGACCTCGGCAAAGAGTGGATCGGCAAGCTCAACCGGGAGATCCAGACCTACCCGGTGTTCCACCTGCGCACATCGGCCCAGGCCCTGGGACTGCTGCGCAAGCACCGGGGCCGGCTCCTGCCCACCCCGGCCGGCAGAAGAGCCAAGAGCGACCCCTCGACCCTCTGGAACCATCTGGCCCAGCGCCTGCCGCTCAAGACCGGACACGTGCACGAACGGCAGGCCGGACTGCTCCTGCTCCTGGCCGTTGCCGCCGAACGCGGTGGCGGTTTCCAGGTGGCCGCCGACATCCTCAACGGGATCGGCTGGCGCCTCGACGGCCATACCCCCCTTGTCCACACGGACGCGTCCGGCGCCGCCCGCGACACCACCGACGTGCTGAGCCGCATCGGCGCCGCCACAACCGACGGGTGGCCGCCGCAACTCCGCACCCTCCCCCACGGCTCCGCCTTCGCCCGCGCCGCCCTGCGCTCATGGCCCGACTGACGAGCACTCCACGGGCCCCGCCCATGACCGGAATGCAACGAACCCTCCCCGCACCGATGGGCCGACGCGGCACCGCAGGCCATCGGAGCCGTGGCGACACCCGGACAAAATCCCGACCAGCACTGATTCAGGCTCTGTGCAGCCACCGCGTTCCGCCGGGGCGCGCAGAGAATGCGGCGGAGGAGGGGAGAGTGACGGACCCTGCCTGGCGCTTCCCGCGACGGCGACATCCCCGCCCACCCCGCCCACCCCGCCCACCCCGCCGGCAGGGTGCCGCATGTGGTGAAACCGAGCAAAGCCGAACTGGATGCATTGGTCGAGCGGGCCGTCGTCGACGCTTACGGCGAGTACGAACAGCTCACCGCCTTCCGTACAGCGGTCGCGCAAGGCAACGGTGCGCGGGTCCAGATGGAGTTGCTGCGCCGTTTCCGAGGCGAGCCCGACATTCTCAGCGGCGACGGCCGCCCCCGCCGCACGGTGGCCGAATTGCTGGACACCACCGCGACACCGCGACACCAGGGGAGGATCCCCGCCGGGATCGCCCCGCACCGCTGTAGTCGGCGGGGCCACGTAAGAGGAAGCGCGGGCCGAGACCACCCCCACCACAGCAGACCTCGGCAAGGCTGCCTGGAGGCTGCGAAGCAGCTACGGCCGAAGCACACCCCGACGCGTGGCAACCAGACCCCGCCCGAAGACCGAGGTCGAGGTGCAGGCCCCCGCCTCGGACAGCAGCATCGGGCCCAGGTCCCGCGAAGCCTGCACAGCAGCCGAGGTGACGGGCGGTTCGGCCAGCGGCCGACTCCAAGTGCGGCCAGGGCCTGGCGATCACGAATCACGACGCGTATCGGCCGTAGCTGCTTCGCAGCCTCCAGGCAGCCATGCCAAGCTCCGCGGTGGTGGGGGTGGTCTTGGCCCGCCACCTCCGTGCGGAATTGCCGAGGTCCGCGGCGGTGGGGGGTGGCCTCGGCCCGCACCCCCGCGCGGAACTGCCAAGCTCCGCGGCGGTGCGCGATGGACTCGGCCCACCACCCCCACGCGGAACTGCCAAGCTCCGCGGCGGTGCGCGATGGACTCGGCCCACCACCCTCACGCGGAACTGCCACGGTCCGCGGCGATGCGGGGCCATCTCGGCGAACACCGACGGCTGGCGGTTCTGGCGGGCGCCACTGGAAGGCTCCTGGACTCACTCCGCGACAAGTAGGGCACACGGGCGAGGGCGCCACCAGGGTATGACTACGCCTCCGGCTGAGTGGACGCGCTGCTACGGGTCCGCTTGCCTTCGGAGTCCCTCCCAGCGTTGGCGGCTGATGTCGCGCGCAGCCCTCCGGCCCGGCAGCGCGGGCTCACGGGCATGGCCCCTCCGCGTTCCGCATGCCGTCAGTATTCGCGGCCGGCGTCCTGCCGGCGCAGCCGCGATCTGAGCTGGAGCATCTGCCGGCACACCTCGGGCAGGTCGGTGACGTGGAGCCGGTCGGGGATCTCCGGGGCTTCGGCGACCGGGTGCACGTCGTCGGTCGAGAGGCTGACCGCGCCGCCCTCGGAGATCTGAACGCCTTCGAGGGCGGTCCACCGCTGGTTGAGGGCGATGGCCTCTTCGAGCGTGACGGTATCGGGCAGGCAGAGTTCGATATCGCCGTCCCGGACTCGGACCGGATATCCGCCGGGGAGGCCCGCGAAGCCCGGAAGGCTGGTCAGGAACTCGCGGCCGCTGAGCAGTGCGTCGAGGACGAGCGCGGTGACATGGCCGTTGATGATGTTCAACTCCGCACGCGATGCAGAGCGCTGGGGGGCGAGGAGTCCGGTGACGCCGGGAACGGACGCGCCGTCGAGCCAGACCTTCGCCTCGTGGTCCGCGCGGTGCGGGGTGTGCAGATGCCAGTGGTGTCCCAGGACGCGCAGCCCGGCCTGGTCCCGGAGCCCGAGCCGTGCCTGGAGGGTGGCCGCGAGCAGCGCCACGTTGCCGATGCCGCATAGCACCGGCAGGCCCGTTGCCTTCAGGACGGGGTTGACCGCGTCCGGAAAGCACGCGTTGAGGAACTGTGTCGCGGCATCGGCAGTGGCGATGACTCGGGACAGCTCGACAGCGATCGCGGCCTGCAACGGGAGGGTGAACCCGAAGCCCCGCCGGCGGACCAGATCGGTCCAGGCCGACGGCGTGTGCGTGCCTTCCCATGGGGATTGGTGGGAGGCGCAGTTGAGGACAATGGCGGGTGAGAGTTCGCGCAGGATCGGGCCGAAGGTGCCAGCCGAGTACCGCTCCACCGTGACCGGCCGGAACCGCACACGGGATGTGCTCAGCGCCGCGCGTACATTTGCAACGTAGCAGACCTCTGCGGCATTGGAGCCGGTCCTCGACACCACCGTCACCGTGCAGGCGGCGGTACCGATGGTGGCGAGCGCATAGCAGACGGCTCTGGTGAGCGATCCGCCGCCGACGATGAGCACATCACGTTCTGACACTGTCACCCCTGTCGCACTCGGTCCGCCGATGGTGGGTCGCCGCTTTTCGCGCGCTCCGCGAACACGTTCCGGCGGTTCGCCTCCGGCGGCTCCGGCGGGTTCGTGGAGCGACCGCCCGAGGAAGCGGCGGTCGTCGGAGTCACCGGTGCGACTCGTCTCCGCGCATGGTGTCCGGCTGGACCGCCGCCGCGGCGTCGTGCCCGATCGACACGGCCCTGTTCTCGCTGTCGACGAAGACGACGGTGGGCTCGTGGGTTTTGGCCTCGTCCGCGGTCACCGAGGCATAGGCCATGATGATCACGATGTCCCCGGGCAGGGCCAGCCGGGCGGTGGGACCGTTGATGCCGATGATGCCGGAGCCGCGCGGGCCCGGCATCACGTACGTCGTCCAGCGTTCACCGTTGTTGAGGACGACGACGTCGACCTTCTCGTGCTGAAGGAGGTCCGCCGACTCCATCAGGTCCAGGTCGATGGTGATGGATCCGACGTAGTTCAGGTCCGCCTGCGTCACGGTCGCGCGGTGGATCTTCGACTTCATGAGTTCGCGCTGCACGGTTCTCTCCTCTGGGTGGTAGTCGTTCGACTCCTCGCGGCAGGGGTCAGATCCTGCCGTGCTCCTGGGTGCCAGGGACCGCGCGCAGCATGTCGGCGAGGCAGCCCACCTCGACCGTCTGGGCGCGACTCACCGCGTGCTCCGAGTGGTGCGGATACATCCCGGAGCCGTGCACGACGACCTCGTTGAACTGGTCGATCAGTGCACGGTCGGCCGCATTGGTCATGCCGGTGAGCACCATGACGAGCGACCACTCGGCCAGCGTCCGCGGATCGGCCGGCAGTTCGCACCCGCTGAGGGCGAGCATCTGGCGAGCCAGGCTGTAGCGGGTGAGGCATTCGTACAGTGACACCACGATGCCGGTGCCGCCGTGTGCGGCGATCAGTCCGGTCATCTCGGGTGAGGTCACCGGCGTCTTGGTGTAGAAGGTGGGTTCGAGGTCCTCCCCCAACGACCAGGTGGCGTACGGGAAGTGCGGAGACGCCTGCTGACGCAGCAGACCGGTCTCCGGGTCCGGCTGGTAGTCGATGTCCATCTCGAAGCCCGCGCCGCCGCTCAGGTGGTGGGCCACCATGTCGCTCGTCGCCAGGTGCTGGACGAGGAGGAACCCGGGCTGGGCGATCGGCAGGCCGAGGCGCGCGAGGACGCCGAGCCCGTGCTGATATCCCAGCAGCCCGTATGCGCTGGACACGGCATGGGCGTGCAACCGCCGCCGGTGCGCCGGGTCGGCGCCGCCGAACTCGTACTCGAAGAACGCCCGGCAGGCGTCGGCGACCTTGTAGTTGGCGATGTCGAGCGTGTACCAGACGCGGCACGTGCGGGGCCCCCCGAACTGTGCGGCGCGGACGAACTCCTGGCCCAACTCCTTGACCGCGGCAGGCTGCGGTCCGTCGAGGACCAGGATCGGGTTCAGGCGGCGCAGTTCCTCCGACTCGGTCAACAGGTTCCTGCGGAACTTGTACGTCGTGCGGGCCGGCGTGAACGTCGCTATGCGCAGTTCGTCCGGGGCGGCGAGCCCGAGGTCGATCGCGCGTGCCACGGCGTCGCGCAGAGCCACGGCCTTGTTCCCCGAAGACGGGCAGAAGATGAGGATCGATTCGCCGGTGCGGCGGATGTGGTGGACGGCGCGGGCCACCATCAGCAGGGAAGCGGTGGTCTTGGTGGTGCGGACTTCGGGATTCTTCATCAGATCCAGCAGCACCACGCGTTTCCCGCCGTAGTCGTCGAGGTGTTCCCACGAGGCGCCTGCCGGACTGAAGTACTGCTCCCAGTCGTCGGTGAGGTCCGGGTACTCGAACGGCGGGCAGAAGCCGTTCCCGGTCCGCTTCTTCTCCAGTTCGGCCGATGCGAGCTGAATCCCCTGGTAGTACCGCGTGATCAGGCTCTCCGACGAGGTCGTCCTGATGGCCTTGTCGAACACGCTCGGCGCGTGGGGGGCGGACTGCGTCATCTCGACCTGCCTTTCGGGTGGTTCGTTGAAGGGGGCGACTCGGCCTGAGCCCGGGTACGGGGTGTGCGGCGGTGATCGTGGAGGGGATCCGGTCGTGATGGCGCCCCTCGAAGAACCCGTGCCGCCGCAGCCGCGTAGAACGGTCCGCTCGCCGACCCGGACGGAGGCGGGGGGCGGTTACCTGGGGCGGACATCCCACTCGGTCACGCAGACCGCCGCTTCCCGAAGACGGGTTCTGCCGGAACCGGCAGTCGGGTGCCTGGTACGGGCGGGCGGAGCGCGTCGACGTGTACGGGCCCGAAATGGGGGAGACCCAGCAGTGCGGCGAGTCGTTCCGCGCCTCGGGGCAGCACGGGTGCCGCCCACGCCGTCAGCCCCGCCGCGACCGCCAGTTGGGCGACCAGTGCCTGCTCATAAGCGCTCCTGCCCTGGGGGCGGTCACGGTGGTGGGCCTGGACGTGTCCGAAGTCCTCAGCGCAGGCCACGATCTCGTCCAGGAGCGCGGTCGCGCGGCGCGGGTCGAAGCCGTTGATCGAATACGCCTCGGACAGCTCCGCCACGCATCGGCGCAAGCGCCCAGCCAGTTCCGACCAGGCCGGACCGGAGGGCGGCAGATCCGGCACAACGCCGCCGCAGTCGCTCTCCACCGCGGTCAGCAGCCGGTGCAGCCACCCGCTCCACCGGTGCCGCAAGTGGTCGGAAGTCCGTTCGAGTTCCGCGGCGGTGAAACTGGTCTGGCGCCCGGTCGGCCGGTCGGCCAGCACGTGGAAGCGGACGGTGTCCGCGCCGAACGCGTCCAGCGCCTCCAGCGCCCAGACCACGTGGCGTCGCGACGTGGAGAACTTGGCACCGTTGAGCAGGTAGAACTCGTTCGTGACGAGCTTGGAGGGCAGGTTGCCGGCAGGCGCGTAGGCCGAGAACAGCACGGGAATGAGCACGGCTTGGAAGAAGCTGTTGTCGATCCCGAAGAACTGCACGGTGTCGGCCGGCGGCGGCCCATGGCTCGCCGGGAGCTGGCGCAGGTAGCTGGGCGCCATCTCCACCCACGGCAGGATCCGCTGGTCGTCGAAGCCGGGCACTGCCGTCGGCACACCCCAGTCGACCGGATGGCTAACCGCGAGTTCGGGCAGGCCCTCGGCGGTGAGGTTCTCGCACAGCGCGCGCACCTGGGGGGTCATGTCGGCCTGCTCCCAGAATTCGGCCAGGCGCTGTTCGAAGGGCGCGAGCGGCAGGAACAGGCGCTCACAGGACCGCAGCTGTGCGGGACGCTCACAGATGGCGCACCGGGGGGCGGTCAGGTCCGCGTTGTCGTTGGGCATGCTACAGATCTCGCAGATGCTGCCGCCGGACTCGCTGCCGCAGTGCGGACAGCCTCCGCTCACGTAGGCGTCGTGCAGCCACCGCTCGCATTTTGCGCAGTACGGCAGTGGCCGGGTGCGGGGCACGATCACCCCCTGCTCGTACAGTCGGCCGAAGAACCTCTGGACGAACGACTCGTAGCCGGGGTCGCGTTGCGGAACGACGATCTCGTCGAAGTCGATAGCAGCTTCGGACCACGCCCGCACGATGAGGCCGCAGTACTCGTCGGCTGCTTCGATCGGCTTGACCCCTTCCTTCAGCGCCCGCATGGCCACATGGCTCTCGGTGATGTCCAGGCCGGTCGTCAGCACCGACGGCACGTTCTCGGCGCGCAGGAAGCGGTGCAGCACGTCGGCTGCGATGTAGGGGCCGGCTAGGTGGCCGATATGCATCTCGCCGTTGGTGGCGGGCTGGGGGACGGTGATCCATACACGCGCGCTCATGACGGCTCCTCGTCCGGAATCTCGTGCACGGGCCAGTAGAGGTCGAGGAAGGCGAGCCGCTCCGAGCCCGGGTTGCTGACGACGTGCCGGTGACGGGGCGGGAGCACCAGCATGTCCCCGGCGGAGAAGGGTTCGTCCTCGTGCCCGTCCATGTGGACGATTCCCGAGCCGGACAGGCCCAGGATGATCTCCTCCTGGGTGTGGTAGTCCACTCCCGAGCGGCCGCCGGGCTCGACCCAGAGCGCCATCGCGCCGAAGGGCGGTTCCGGGGCGTCGCCGGACCACGGGAGTATCCGCTGGCAGAACAGGCCGAATTCGGGTGTGGCGGAAGCAAGGTCCACGCGCAGTCTGGTGATCACCATTCCTCCTTCAGGGGCCGTCAGGCCCGCGGTCTGTTGTCGCGAACGACCTTCGATATGGGCCCCCCTCGGTTCTCGCGGGAGCGATGCGGTGTACGGCGGGGCCGTCGGTCTCGACGATCGTGGCTCCGTGCCGCCGCAACCGGCCGAGCAGGTCCCGCAGCAGGTGGCCGGTGAACACCTCGGCCGCGCGCAGTACGCCGTGGGGCAGCGCCGGGTTCTCGCGCAGCAGCACCCGGACCGACTCGGCGAGGGCGCCGCCGGTGAGGAGGGCCATGCCCGAGACCGCCGAGCGGTCGCCGCCACGCGCGAGGACCAGGAGGGACCTGCGTTCGGGCTTCGGGCCGTGCCGCGCGACCCCCTCGGCCACGAGGACGGTCACGTCCCGGTCCCGGGCACGAGGGGTGATCCGGGGAGCGAGCACGGCGTCGAGCACGTCGCGCGGGACCACGTGGACGCCGCCCACGCGCACAGGGGACTCCTGGAGCATGCCGACGGCCGCGAGCAGCCGCACCTTCTCGGCGAACCCGGGCCAGCGCAGGGTCTTCTGCGTCATGTCCGACACGCCGGACAGCAGCGGTCCGTCGGCCGGCCACGTCTGCATCGCGTCATGGCTCGCCTCCAGGACGCCGACACCGGGTACCTCCACCAGCTCCGTTCCGGTGAAGCGTTCGACCTCGACGATCCGGCCCCGGCGGACGGCATGGGCCCGGCGCTGGTCGATCGTGAGCCGGGTGCCGAACCAGCTGCTGTGCCCCAACGGGGGGCGCGGTTGCTGTGGGACGCCGCCGCACAGGACGCTCAGTCCGGTGCCGTCGCCGAGGCGGGCGAGCAGTTCGGTGGCCAGGATCTCGGTCAGCCCCGGCTCCAGGCCCACGGGCAGCAGCGCCCGGCAGCCCCGGGCCGACTCGCCGAGCAACTGGCGGGGGTCGCCCGGCGGCTGCCCGATGCCGGTCACCGGCACACCCCGGCCGAGGCCATACGCGATGATCGGTTCCGCGTCCTTCCAGGTCAGCGCCGTTGCTAGCACGTTCGCGCGGCTTACCGCCCGCCGCACCTGCTCCTGCTCCGCGGTGCCGTGCACCACCTCGACCGAGCCGCCCAGCTCGGCGTAGCGCGTCCTCGCGTGTGCGGCCCGGTCCGGATCGCGATCGGCCAGCAGCAGGCGCAGGCGGCCGTCGCGCACGTCCTCGGTGAGGTTGTCGGCGGCGGCGATACCCATGGGACCGCAGCCCACGAGCACACATTGCGGCGCGCCCACGTCAGCCCCGCCGCCCTTCCGCGGGCACCGTCACGTCCAGGTAGGCGCCGTCCACCGCGGTGGTCTCGTTCGCGGTGTGCAGGCCCGGCCATTCACAGGTCGACGTCCGTCCTCCGGTTCGAAAATGAGCCGTCCCGACCAGGGAGTTGAGGATATGCGCGGCCCGCCAGGACGCCAGGCTCAGGTTGGGATCGGCGATTCCGTGCGAGTGGCGTCCCGCGTTGAGGAAGAAGATCCGGTTGCGGTCGGGGCCTGCCCAGGGCACCGAGTAGTCGTCCCGCAGCGGGAGACCCAGCGGGCTGGGGTCGGGAAGCCGGTCCGCCAGCGGAGCGAGGAAGTCGGGCAGCGCGAACTCGTAGCCCGTGGCGAGTACGACAGTGTCGACGATGGACCCGCCCCGGGTCCCGGAGTCCTGATGCAGCAGCCCCAGGTGCCAGCCGGTTCCCTGCGGGCTCATGTCGCGCAGGGCGTTCCCCGGCAGCAACCGGTAGCGGATGGGGTCGGGGTCGGCGAAGTCGTTCTCGTACAACCGGCGATATATGTGCTGAAGCAGAGCGGTCGAGATCCCGTCGCTGGCCAATTGCTGCCGGCTCAGGAGGTCATGGCGCCGCTCCGGGGCCAGTTGGTGAAAGTAACGGACATAGTCCGGATGGAAGAATTCGTTGGTGAATGCGGAGTCGTCCATGCACGCGAATGTGTTCCGTCTGGTGATCCACGTGATGGAGGCCGGCCGCCGCGCGGGCGGCCGATCCAGCAGATGCGAGAATATCTCCGCGCCGCTCTGCCCCCCGCCGACTACTGCGACATGCTGGCCGACCATGCGTTCACGCGCCGCGAGAAAGTCGGAAGAATGCAGGACCCGGGGTCCGACGTGCGATTTCGCGCAAGCGGGGATCGACGGGACCAGTCCCGCTCCGACGGATAGGTTCCGTGCGGTGTACACCCCTTGTTCGGTGTGCACGTGAAAGGAATCCGAGAGGAACTGCACGTGCGTCACGCCACGGCTGAATTCGGCGTTGGCCAACTGCCCGGCCGCCCATGCGTAGTACCGGGCGAACTCCCAGCGCGGCACCGGGACCTGCGGCGTGCTGGCGAAACGGTGGATGCGTCCGGTGTGCACAAGGAAGTTGAGGAAGCTGAAGCGATTGGTGGGCTCCACCAAGGACACGAGGTCCTTGAGGAATGACACTTGCAGGTCCGACTCGGGGAAGAGGACGCGCGGGTGCCATCTGTTGTCGGCCCGCTGCTCCAGGAAATGGGTGCGCATTTGCGGAACAGAGGTCGCCAGGCAGGCGGTGCTGAGGTTGAACGGGCCGAGTCCGATGCCCAGCAGATCGAATTCCCGACTCCTCGCCGGATCCCCGCCGTCCGTGTCCCGCTTGCGCGGCCGTGGCGCCTCGGCGCGCATGTTCTCGCCCGTTTGCCCGTTGACCGACTCGAATTGCGCCGTCCGGTCGATAGGGCCCGAGAAACCGTCGGGAATCCCTGGCGGCAGCGGACCATTGGTCGGTCCGCCGCCACCAGGCGCTGCCTTCTCGTTCATGAACCCTCCGTCTCGCCGGTGACGACCGCGCGCACATGAAAGAAACAGGTGTGCGGCGAAGGTCGCGGTGCCGGAAAGGGGTGGTTGATCTCGACGTCAGGCGTAGAAGGGGTCGGCAATGGACGCGAGGAAACTTCTTCCCCATGCGCTAAAGCACGATATGGGTCACATCGGAGAAATGCAAGGTGTGCGGCGAAGCCCGAGGGATCGAAAAGGGTGGCCTATTTGAACGTCAGGCGCAGAAGGGGCCAGCAATAGACACCAGGACACTCCGTCCCCATGCGTCACTGCACCATGTGTGCCGAAATGTGGGCGACGTCGGATAAATGCAAGGTGTGCGGCCGGGGGCCCAGGGGTACCTGTCCCACCATGACCAGTCGCTCGGTAATCTTCGCCGGAACCCGATTCCTCCCTGCCGAGGTGATCCCCGCGGCATTCGGAGCATTGGAAGCCGGCTACAAGGTGGCACTCCTGTCATCGGCCCCACCTCTGTTCTCCTCGGCTGCCCTGGACGACATCGAGATCGTCGATATGAGCGACCGCGCTCAAGCGATGGAGGCCGCACTGCGGCTGGCCGACCGGACGAACGCCCAGGGTGTCATTACCTGGTCGGAGCTTTACGTGGAACTCGCAGCGGCCATCGCCCAGAAATTCGGCTGGCCCGGACCGAGCCCGGAAGCGGCGCACCGCGCCAGGAACAAGCACTCGATGCGCCAGGCCCTCAAGGACCGGCCCGACCTGATTCCCGACTTCCGCCTCGTCCGCAGCCTGGAAGACCTGCGAACGGCGTCCCGGGAAATCGGTGCGCCCGCAGTACTCAAACCCGCGGGCGCCGCCGGAAGCAAGGCCATCCTGACCGTGGATCACGGCTGCGACCTGTCCGAGCTGTACGCCACGGCCACCCGGCTGACGGCACTGGAACGGTGCGACCCCTACTTCGGCGAGTATCCCGGTGAATTCGTGTACGAGGAGCGCCTCGGCGGCACCGAGCACTCGGTCCACGGATTCGTCTACCAAGGCAGGATGTCCATCGCCGGTATCACCGACAAGTGGGTGACACCCGATGTGTTCTCCGAGTACCAGGCGGTCCACCCCTCGCGCCTCGGCGACGCCGAGCAGAGGGCGGTCCGTGCGCTCACCGACGCGGTAGTGACGCGCATCGGGCTGGACAACTGCGCGTTCCACCTGGACTGCCGCGTCTTGGACGACGGCACCGCCCGCATGCTCGAAATCGGTGCCCGCCCCGGTGGCGGATACATCACATCGCACCTGATTCCCGCCAGCACCGGCATCCCCTTCCACGCGAACGCGGTGCGTGTGGCTACGGGTGAGGCGCCGCACATGACCCCGACGCGGTCCCTCTACGCAGGCGGCCGCTACATCCTCGCCACCGAACCCGGGGTGTTCCACGGCTTCGAGGGGTTGAACGACGTACTCGGCCTGGCCGGAATCGAGCACTTCACGATGGAGAAGGAGATCGGCGCCGACGTGGTCCTGCCCCCGGAGGAGGCGCTGAGTTCCCTGATCGGCTCGGCCATCGTCCGGGCCCCTGACTACGACGAGGTCCTAGGGCTCATGCAGTCCGCCGAACGCCTCTCCCGGCCGCGCATCGCCAGTTGCTGAGCGACTCCGCCGGGGGATCTCGTGCGAGTCGAGCTTCGCCTCGGCTCGCACCACGCGTTTCACGGGATGGCAGGTCCCGGCCGCCGGCGCCGCTCGGTAGCGGGCGGGTTTCACGTGTCGCATCCCGCGATCGCGGGATCCGCCGCTTGGCGGGCCGCCGCTTCTCTGCGCGGGCGGTCATGGCAGGATCTCGACGTAGCCGTCGGTTCCGTGTACGCGGATCCGCTGCCCGTCGCGGATCCGCCGGGTGGCCTGCTCCACCCCCACGACGGCCGGCAGGCCGTACTCCCTGGCGATCACCGCGCCGTGGGTCATCAGTCCGCCCACCTCCGTCACCAGGCCCGCGATTCCGACGAACAGCGGCGACCAACTGGGGTCCGTGAAGGCCGTGACCAGGATGTCGTCCGCGTCGAGGTCGGCGTCCGCCATGTCCAGGACGACGCGGGCCCGTCCCTCGACGGTCCCGGCGGACACGGCCAGGCCGACCAGGGCTCCGGCCGGCACGTCGGCGCGCCGGTACGCCCCGTTGACGGCCTCACCGTCCGAGGTGAGCACCCGGGGCGGTGTGAGCGCGCGGTACGACCGGAACGCGTCCTTGCGCTGCGGGATGAGCCGGTCGTCCACCCGGTTCGAGCGCACGGCGTCGTGGAGTTCCTGGAAGGTGAGGTAGAAGATGTCCTCCTGCTCCGCGAGCACGCCGGCCTGCACGAGGCGACCGGCCTCCGCCAGCAGGGCCCGCTTGTAGACGAAGTAGCGGCTGATGATGCCGTACTTCGGGTACTCCCGGTACCCGATGAAGGCTCTGACCTGGTCGATCATCCGCTTGGCCGCGTCGGCCCTGCTGTCCCCGTCCGGCAGGGCACGCAAGCGTGACAGCACGTCCCGTTCCTTCTGCTGCGCCTTCTGCCGCCCCTGCTCGAAGCGCCGCTCGGCGGCGCCCGGCTCGAAGTTCTCGACGTTGTCGAGGATCACGGGCACGAGCGTGGCGGGGCGCTCGCGCCAGCGCGGCCTCGTGATGTCGATCTCGCCGACGCAGCGCATGCCGTACCGGTCGAGGTAGGCCTCTATGGCGTCGCGCGCCTCGGTCCCGCCCGCGAGCTTCGCCAGCGCGTCGAGGAAGTCGTCGTCCTCGAAGCCCTGGAGGCCCTGGACCCCCTGGACGCCCCGGACGCCCCGGACGCCCCGGACGCCCTGGAGGAACGCCACCACCTCCGGCCGCGGGCGGATCACGTCCGCGACGTCGAGCAGCGCCAGTCCCATCTCCGACGTGATGTTGTCGGGGGCGGACAGCGTGAGCGTGTCGGCCGCGTTCTTCTCGCCCAGCCACTCCTGCAACTTGTCGTTGAGCCACCACGTGGCCTCCATCCCCGCCATGATCGCCTGGAGGCTCAGCGGGTCACCGAGGACGCGCTTGTGCTCCTCGAATGCCTCCAGCAGGAAGTCGAACAGCGCCGGCCCGCTCAACGTCTGGATGTCGCGCTCCAAGGCGGCGATGGACGCCCGGCTGCGCTCGATCAGCTCGGCGACGATGGCCGGATCGGTCTTGATGGCCGGATCGGTCTCGATCGGGGACGGCGCGCCACCGGCCGGGGGCCCGCCGGGGTCCGCGTCCGGGTGTGACGGGACGAAGTCGTCGCGGTCGAGGACGGTCTCCAGCGCGTCCCTGACCAGGGGATCGCCTTTCCCCATGGCGTCCAGCAGGCCGGCGCGGCTCGCGGGCGCGGCCAGGCGGCTGGTGACGTCGACGAACAGCCTCCCGGCGGCCTCGTGCATCGGCACCATGGCCGTCAGCCGCCACATGGACAGCCCCAGTGGCTTCATGGGGTCGGTCATCATCTGCTGATGCCCCACGGAGACGTAGACGTGGTTCTCCTGGTCATCGGCCTCAGGGACGGGGAACAGCGTCGTGATCGGCCGGCTCTGCACGATGTGGAAGCCGTCATCGGCCAGGCACCATTCGATGTCCTGCGGGCGGCCGAAGTGCGCTTCGATCCGCCGGCCGAGCCCCACGAGACGCACGGCCTGCACGTCCGTCAGCGCCGGCTGCTCCTGCTGCCGCGCGCCGATCGCCACGTCCTGTGTACCGCCCGCCGGCAGGGCGTGAACGGCGCGCTGCTTGGCGGCGATCGCCTTGGCGACGACCTCGCCGTCTCGCACCGTGAACACGTCCGGGTTCACCAGGCCGGAGACCAGGGCCTCGCCGAGACCGAAGCCGGCGTCCACGGTGGCGACCTTCCGGTTTCCCGTGACGGGGTCGGCCGTGAACAGGATCCCGGCCGCGTGCGGGAAGACCATCCGCTGCACGACCACGGCCATGTGGACCGTGCGGTGGTCGATGCCGTTGCGCCGGCGGTAGGTCACGGCCCGCTCGGTGAACAGCGAGGCCCAGCACCGGCTGATGTGCCGGAGGATCGCCGCATGCCCCGCGATGTTCAAATACGTGTCCTGCTGGCCGGCGAAGGAGGCCGTCGGCAGGTCCTCCGCCGTCGCGCTGGACCGGACGGCGTAGGCGGCGTGCTCGCCGGACCGGGCGAGTGCGCGGGCGATCGCCGCTGCGAGCTCATCCGGGACGGCGGTCCCCTCGATGGTCCTGCGGACCTGTGCGCTGAGCGTGCGGATCGCGTCCCTGTCGTCCGGGTCCGTGCGCGAAAGCCGATCGAGCGGATCGCCGACCGACGGTGCTTCCGCCATGATCCGCCGGAAGGCGTCCGTCGTCACGCAGAAGCCGGCCGGCACGCGGATGCCGTCGATCCGCGACAACCCGCCCAGGTGCGCGCCCTTGCCGCCGACGACCGCGGCCTGAAACTCGTCTGCCTCCTGGAGATCCACCACGTACTGCTCGATCATTGCGCTACCTCCTGGGAAGCCGTGCTTCGTTGCACTGCGGCGGCCGATCGAATCACCGGCGTCTCCATCCCCGTCGACCCTCGTGCCCCCCTGCTTTCGCGCGATGGGGCCTCGACCGATGATTGTGCGCCTCCCCCAGGGGCTTGCCGCAAGGCCCCCCATGCGCTATACCTTGAGAAAGGCAAGGAGATTTTTTCTCCTTGCCTTTCTCTTTTTTACATTCTCAATAACTGCACGGTGGGATACGTCCACGCCTGTCGATACGGGTCGAATTGCGGACGGCCGTCGGCCGCGGAGCGTCAGGCATCGTGGAGCCGCACTTTGTCGCCGGGGACGGTCACCGCCGCGCCGCCGTCGCGGCCGATGGTGAGTTCCTCGGCCACGTATTCGGCGCCCCACGCCCAAGCGCTGCGCAGCGCCTCGGCCGCGGTTTCGAACCGGGTCGTGCGGGTGCCGCGGTCCTCCACGACGAGGAACCGGCAACCGAGCACCCGGTCCCCGCGGCGGACTCCTGCCGTGCTGCTGGTGCCGCTGGTGCGTGCCTCGATCCGGCGGCCGTCGGGGTTCTGCACGACGTACTCGAGTGCGATGGTGCCGCCGCCCATCGGGTCGTCGTGGAGTTTCCGCTGGGCCTCGGCGTGGCTCTCGCATCGCACCCGGGACGCTCGTTCCGGCTGGTACCACCAGCGGCGCCGCACGACCTCCGCGCCGACCTGGGTCCACGTCCGGTCTTTGATCATGTCGCGTCGTGAACGGACGCGCAGGTCGGCCGTCCCGCGGTGGGGATCGTGGGCGGTGACGGTGATCGCGTCGGTCACAAGGACGCGGTTGTCGCCGGGGCCGGCGGGCCGCAGCGGCACCCGGGCGGCGAGCCGGTCGGTGTCGCCGGTGGTGAAGTCGCCGAACACCACCAGCGCCGCGCCTTCGCCGTGGGCGGTGATGTGGCCGGCGATGGAGTCGAGGACGCTGTCGCGGTCGGCACCGTGGAGCGCTCCGAGGCGGGTGAGTGCGCAGGTGATGGGCGTGCCCCCGGTTGCGGGGCGCAGCCGCATCTCCCACCCGGCGGGGTGCCCGGCGGATCCGGCCCACTCGCGGACGGCGGGGGCGGCCAGACTGCCCGGGTCGTAGCTGAGGGTGGTACTGGGCGCGGTGCCGTGCCCGTGGCTCCACCACCGGTAGCGGGGGTCGCGGACCGGGTCGGTGTCGAGGGCGGCGGTGATGTCCGGTGCCGGGTCGATGTCGGAATGGGGGTCGACGGCGACGCGCAGGTCCAGGGTACGGATCATCGTCATACGCCTCCTGTGGTGATGCGGCCGCGGTCGGCAGCGGTCTGCGGGGAGGCGGCATGCGGGTGATGGTGGTCGGCGTGCCGCCGGGCGCCTCCAGGCCCCGCGATCCACGATATTGGGGCGCCGCACTCCGCCATCCGGTCCGCCGGTGCGGCGATCCGATGGCCGCCTCTTCTCGCCATCCTCATGCACGACCCACGATCCGAGGCGGCGTCGCGGACCCGGGAGGCGTCGCCGGACGTGTTGTGGACAGGGGGCGATGTCGGCGAAGATCAGGTCCTGCCGCGGTCTCCCCGGCCGGGCGACGGTCCCGCCCGGCCCGTGCCGGCCGGATCCGCCTCCGCCCCGTTGGAGGGACCATCTCATGCGCCTCCCCCCGCCTTTCGGACGCGCACGGTCGATACGCCTGCGCTGCGTCCCGCCCCGCAGGGTGAGCGACCTGGAGTTCCGCTTCTGGACCCTCGTGGGGGTCGGGGTCTTCTGCGTCCTCTTCGCCATGCCTCTGTTCACCCTTGTCGTGCCGGACCATCTCGACGAGGGGCACGGACTGGCCGCGGCGCTGTGGCAGCCGGGCACCCGGAACCTGACGATCGCCCTGTCGGTGTGCGTGCTGCTGTTCGCGACGCTCAGCGCCGTGTACACCTTCGGGATCCCGCGGACCCTCATCCGCCGCGCGGTCGCGGTCGACGACGCCGGGCTCACGGTGGTCGAGCGCCCCGTGTGGTGGTTCGGCGGCACGGCCACCCGCATCGGCTGGGCGGACGTGCGGGCGGTCGACGCGGGCGCAGCCCTGTTCCGGGCGACGCCCGGTGCCGCACACGGCGCGGGCGCCGCGGTCGACGTCCACCTGCACCGGCCAGTGCCCGGCCTGCCGCTCTTCGCCGCCTGCGGCTACGTGCGGGGCGGCACGTCCGAAGGAGCCGATCCCGGCGGATACCGGGTGCGCTTCGGCGGCCCGGGCCGGCAGATGCGGCGCGACCTGCGCCGCCTGGCCGACGCGCTGCACAGGGCGCGTCCCGACCTCTGGCGCGGTCCCGCCCCTTCAGACGACGCAGCGGCGGCCTGAGCAGAGCGGCCGCCCGCCCACAGGCCCGGCCGCCCCGCGGCACGGCCGGGCTCAGTCCGGCGCCACACCCGTGAAGAACCCGCGGATATCGTGCACCAGCAGGTCCGGCGCGTCCTGGGCGGCGTAGTGCCCGCCGCGGTCGTACTCGTTCCAGGACGCGATGTCGTGGTGGTGTTCGGAGAAGACCCGGATCGACGGCAGGTCGCCCGGGAACTGCGCGACCCCGAGCGGGACGGTGCTGGGGCCGGTGGCGGGCTCCTCCCGCGCGTGCTCGGCGTAGATCCGGATGGCCGAGCCGGCGGTGCCGGTGAGCCAGTGGATCGTGACATGGGTGAGGATGGCGTCGTTGTCCAGGCCGTGCTCGTGCATGGCCTGCGCGTTCCACCCCAGCAGCCCGACGGGTGAGTCGGCCAGCGCATGCGCGAGGGTCTGCGGCTGCTGGGCCTGCACGACCCCGTAGGCGGCTTCGTTGTCGACGTAGTTCTGGAAGGCGTCCCACGCCGCCTTGTCCTTCGGCCCCAGCTCCGCCACCCATTTCGGGTCGTCGTCCGGCGGCGGGTCCCAGGTCTGGGTCACATGCGCACCGACCACGCGTTCCGGGGCCTCCCTGCCGAGTTCGACCGCGATCCCCGAGCCCCAGTCGTTGCCGGCCGCGCCGTACCGGTCGTAGCCGAGGCGTCGCATCAGCACCGCCCACGCCTTGGCGATCCGCCGAGGGCCCCAGCCGGTGTCGGTCGTCGGACCGGAGAAGCCGGAGCCGGGCAGCGATGGCACCACGAGATCGAAGGCGATCGACGGGTCGAGTCCATGCCGGCGCGGGTCGCTGAGCGGGCCGGCCACGTCCAGGTACTCCGTGACGGAGCCGGGCCAGCCGTGGCTGAGCACCAACGGCAGCGCGTGCGGCTCCGGCGAGCGGACGCGCAGGAAGTGGACGTTCGTGCCGTCGATGGTCGTCGTGTACTGCGGGTGCGCGTTGAGCCGGTTCTCCCAGTGGCGCCAGTCATAGTGGTGGCGCCAGTGCTCGACCAGTTCACGCACCCTGGCGACCGGTACGCCGTAGCCCGTGTCGCCGCCGCGCGGCTCCGGGGCCCAGCGGATCCGATCGAGCCGGTGCCGCAGGTCGGCCAGGTCCTCCTCGGGAATCGCGATCCGGAACGGGTGGATTTCCGCATGAGTGGTCATTTCACGTCCTCACGTCGGTGGGTGTTCTCCGAGGCGTTGCGCGCGGTTGGTCAGGTAGCGCACGTGGTGGAGGTTGGTGGCGAGTTCGGCGGCCCGGGTGTAGGCGGCCTTCGCAGCGCCGTGTTCTCCTGCCATCTCCAGGAGGTGGGCGCGGGCCGCGTGCGGCCGGCGGTCCTGGGCGAGGCGCGGGTCGTCCAGGGCGTCGAGCAGCGCCAGACCCGCGGCGGGCCCTTCGGCCATCGCCACGGCGACGGCGTGGTTCAACCGGACGACGGGACTCGGGGAGACCTGCATCAGGAGGCGGTAGAGGGCGACGATCTGCGGCCAGTCGGTGGCCTCGGGGCTCGGCGCCTCGTCGTGGATCGCGGCGATGGCGGCCTGCAACTGGTACGGGCCGACCGGACCGCGGGGCAGCGCCCGGGTGAGCAGTTCCACGCCGCGCCGGATCGATTCGGCCTTCCACAGCGTCCGGTCCTGCTCGCGCAGCGGGACCAGTTCGCCGTGCCCGGTGATCCGGGCCGGGGTGCGTGCGTCGGTGAGCAGCATCAAGGCCAGCAGCCCGGTCGCCTCACTGTCGTCCGGCAGGAGCGCGGCGGTGATCTCGGCCAGCCGGATCGCCTCCGCGGCCATGGCGGTCCGATGCAGGTCCGGTCCTGTCGTCGCGGCGTAGCCCTCGGTGAAGATCAGGTACAGCACGTGCAGGACCGCGTCGAGTCGTCGCGGGCGTTCGGCTTCGGGCGGCATCCGGAACGGCACCCCGCTGTCCTGGACCGTGCGCTTGGCCCGCGAGATCCGCCGGGTCATGGCGGACTCCGAGGTGAGGAAGGCCCTGGCGATCTCGGCGGTGGTCAGCCCGCCCACGGCGCGCAGCATCAGCGCGATCTGCGACGGCGGTGACAGGGACGGGTGGCAGCACAGGGTGAGCAGGATCAGGGTGTCGTCCCCATCGTCCTTCGCCGCGTCGGCGGGCGCGTTGACCCAGTCCTCCGGCAGCCTTCGGCCGGCGGCCGCGGCCTCGCGCCGCCGCCGGGCCTGCTCGGTGCGCAGCAGATCGGTCAGCTTGCGCGAGGCGACCCGGAGCAGCCAGGCGTACGGCCGCTCCGGGACACCGTTGTCGCGCCAGCGCTGCGCGGCGACCAGAAGCGCCTCCTGGACGGCGTCCTCGCTGGAGTCGAAACGGCCGTAGCGCCGCACGAGTGCGCCCAGGACCTGCGGGGCGAGGCGCCGCAGCACCTCCTCGGCGGATTCGTCGCCCATGGTGCCGGTCAGATGTCGTCGGTGTCGTTCTCCGACCCCATGACCGGACGGATCACCACTCCGGCGTCGGCCGGCGGCCCCGGGGCCTGAATCAGCCGGGCGGCGATCTCGGTGGCGCGGTCGAAACTGACGCAGTCGACGATCCAGTAGCCGGCGGCGACCTCCTCGGTCTCGGCGAACGGGCCGTCGGTGACGACCTGCACGCCGTCGCGCAGGTGCACCCGGCGGGCCAGTACCGGCGCGGCCAGGCCCTGCGCATCGACCAGTTCCCCCGAGGCGGCCAGATCACCGGTGAAACCGCTCAGGAACGCGTCGATCTCGGCCGGTTCCTCGGCGGAGGCGCCCGCTCCGTCCTTTCCGGCGAGCGAGTCGTAGTCCTGCTGCGAGCCGTAGGCCAGGATCATGTACTTCATCAGGGTTCCCCTCTTTCGCCGGACGCCCCGGTGGCACCCTTCACAATGAGAACGGGGCCGGGCACCGGATCCGGACACCCACCCATCGGCGGGTCCGGGAATTCCTCTGTGATCCCGGACACCCGTGGTGACACGGGCCTGCCGGGGCGGCGCAGGTTCGCCGCTGTGGCGGTCACCAGCGGACCGGGAGCGCGACGAGGCCACCGGTGAGGGTGTCGGCGCGGGTGTGGAGTTCGTCGAGGGCCGCGGCCAATTCCATGCTGGGGAACCGGGCGGGCAGGCGGGAGAGTACGGCGCTGAGTTCGATGCGGGCGAGCGGGGCGCCGATGCAGTACCGGGCGCCGTGGCCGAAACTCAGGTGGGCGGCGGCGCGGCGTTCGGTGTCGAAGCGGTCGGGGTCGTCGAAGACGCCGGGGTCGTGGTTGGCGGCGCCGGTGTCGCACATCACCAGCTCCCCGGCGGCGATGGTCACGCCGGCCAGGTCGATGTCGGTGCGGGCGTAGCGGGGGATGCCCCCGGTGTTCTTACCGGGGGCCCGCAGGACCTCCTCGACCGCGGCGTCGGCGGCCTGCGGGTACTCGGCGAGGCGGCGCCACTGGTCGGGGTGGGTGAGCAGCAGAAGGGCGCCCATGCCGATCTGCACGACGGTCGTCTCGTGCCCGGCGAACAGCAGCGCCATGGACAGCATCGCGGCCTCGTCGTCGCCGATCCCGTCCGTGGCGGCGAGCGCGGAGATGACGTCCTCGCCGGGGCTGCGGCGCTTGTCGGCCACCAGGCGCGTGCCGTAGTCGAACAGGTCGGCCAGCCCCTGTTCGGAGCGGGCCTGGTCGGTGACGTCGGCGGCCGCCGCGGTCCAGGCCCGGAACTCCTCGCGGTCGCCGTAGGGCACGCCGAGGAGTTCGCAGATCACCAGGATCGGCAGCGGGACCGCCAGTGCGGCGTTCAGGTCGCCCGGTGACCCGTGCCGGGCCAGGTCGTCCAGGAGGCCGGCGGTGAGTTCCTCGACGCGGGGGCGCAGTGCGCGCATGCGCTTGGGGGTGAAGTGCGGTCGCAGCAGGGAGCGCATCCGGGCGTGCTCGGCGTGCTCCGTGGCGAAGTCCCCCTGGGGCCCGCCGAACAGGGCGGAGGCGCCGGAGCGGGCCGCGTTGGCGGGGTCGGGGTGGGACCGGCCCAGGCGCGGGTCGTCCAGCAGGGCGCGCACCTCGGGGTACCCGGTGACCAGCCAGGCGGCATCGCCGGTTCGGGTGCGCACGCGGTGGACGGGCCCCGCGTCCTGCAAGGCGCGCAGCTCCCACGGGGGCTGCGCGGGATGGTCCTGGGCAAAGGGCAGGCGAGCGGTCACGGCGGCCTCCGAGGTCAACTTGTTTATCCTTGAGTAGACAAAACTAGATGTACACTCTCAAGGAAACAAGTGGGGTGTGGATGGCTCATGACGAATCGGGGACCGAACCGGCCGGGCCCGTGCGCCGGATGGCACGTGCCCAACGGCGCGAGCAGATCCTGGCCGCCGCCACCCGGGCCTTCGCCAGCAGCGGCTACAGCGGAACGAGCCTGGACGACATCGCGGGCGAAGCAGCGATCAGCCGGGTGATCCTGTATCGCCACTTCGACTCCAAGGCCGCGATGTACCGGGCCGTGCTGGATCGGGCGTGCGTGCGGCTGACCGAGCGGGTGGGCGACGACGACTTCACCGCGCAGAGCATCCCCGCGCTGCTGCACGCGGCCTCCGCGGACCCTGACGGGTTCCGGCTGCTGTTCCGCTACGCCGCCAGGGAGCCGGAGTTCCGCGACCTGACCGACGGCCTCACCGCAGCATCGGCCGAGATCGCCTACCGCAATCTCACCCGGCTCATCGCCGACGAGGCGTGGGCGCGGTGGGCCACCCAGGTCGTGCTGAACGTGGCGACCGAGGGGGTCATCGCGTGGCTGGACGCCGGCCGGCCCGATCCCGAGCAGGCCGCGCGACGCATCGGTGCCGCGATCGACGGCGTCATCGACGCGGCCCGGCGAGCGCTCTGAACAGACGCGGTACCCGGCGACCGATGCGCCGGATCCCCGTCAGGTGTCCGTTGCCGACCGGCAACGATCCTCAGGCGGCACCGATCACGCGTTCCTCTACTGCGGTTCCTTCAGCCACTCCGCGACGAGCATTGCGTCGGCACCGGGAATCACGGTGAAAAGCATTCACTCCGCCCGCCGGTCGTCGCTGCGCGTCCGCTCGTCCCACACGACCGCGCCGGCCTTCACCACCACTCTCGGGCGCGACCGGTCCCACAGCACGCTCACGTCCCGCAACGGGTCCGCGCGCAGTGCCACCAGGTCCGCCGGGCTGCCCACAGCCAGGTGGCCGCGCCCCGGGTCCCTGATCAAGGAGGCGTTGACCACGGTCATCGCCCGCAGGAGCTCAAGCGGTTCGAGCACCTGGGCCTGCAACTCGATCCCGCTCAACTGCTCGTCCTCCAGGTCCCCCATGAGATCCGTCCCGAATCCCACGCGCACGCCGGCCTCCCGTGCCAGCCGGATCGCGTCCCGGCCGGCCGAGAGCACCTCGGCGTTCTTCGCACGCCCCACGGATGAAAGCCCTGCCGCCTCGCCCCGGCGATGCATCGCGTCGTACGCGGCCAGCGTCGGCACGAGGTACGCCCCGTGCGACGCCATCACCCGCGCCGCCTCCGCATCGATGAGGTTCCCGTGCTCCACCGAGCGCACACCGTTGGTCACCGCGTGCACCACGGCCTCCGCGGAGTACGCGTGCGCGGCCACATAGCTGCCGCGCCTGCCCGCCTCCTCGCACACCACCGCGATCTCTTCGGCCGAATACTGCGGCACCGCCAGCGGATCCGTCGGCGAGATCACCCCGCCCGAGGCCATGATCTTGATGACGTGCGATCCCGTGCGCAACCGCTCCCGCACCGCTCGCCGCAGATCGTCGACGCCGTCGACCACCTCGTGCGTGTGATCGCAGCCGGCGTGGAGATCGTGCTCGGCGGGCCGCACGTCCCCGTGCCCACCCGTCTGGCTGAGCACCCTCCCACTGAAGAGGTAGTTGGGCGCGCTCACCATTCCGCGGTCGATCGCCTCCCGCAATCCGATGTCCCCGCCGGCCACATCGCGCACCGTCGTGAACCCGCGCCGCAGCGCGGCGGTGAGCCGGTTCACTCCGTTGATCACCACGAAGCTCTTGGTGCGCGTGGCCATCATGATCCCGCCCATTCCGGCGGCGTACGCGTGGAAATGCGCGTCGATCAGCCCGGGGATCACCGTCGCGCCGCCGAGGTCCAGGACGGAACCGGCGCCGCCCCCGGCCGCGCCCACGTCGCCGACCTCCGCGATCGCACCGTTCTCGATGCGCATGTCGCCCTCTGTCGCCGTGCCGGTCTCGGGGTCAAGGAAGCGGCCGTTGCGGAGCACGGCCGGCTCCGCACCTCCCACGCGCGGTCCGCGTGCCGTCATGCGCCACCCGCCCGCGCGGCTTCGCGCCCCTGGCCCCGGCCGTGCCCCGGCGCCTCCTCCGGGTCGGCGGTCGGCTCCTGCCCGCGCGTCCGCCGCAGCTCCGCACGGGCGCGCGTCGTCTCCTCGGCGTCGACCGCCGCAGTGGGTCCGGCAGCCGTCGCGTCGCCCCCGGCGACGCCGGTCAGCACCACCCCGTAGTCCGATGCGGCGGCCCTTCTGGACAGGTAGCCGTCGAGCACGTCGTCGAGTACGCGCCGCGGTTCGCGTGCCAGCGGATCACCGTAGCCGCCGCCGCCCCCGGTGTAGTTGTTGAGCCGCGTCCCCGCCGGCCGCGGATAGGTCCCGCCCCGCGTGACCACCTCGTCCTCGGTCCCCTCGTCGAGGACGATGCGCGCCGGCCGGCCCGCCTGCCCGCCCTCGAGCGCCCAGGGCGCCGACTTCGTCTTCGACACGAGGCAGATGCCCGTGGAGTCGGCCTCGAAGCGGTAGTGGCGGTGCACACCCACCCCACCGCGGTGCAGGCCCGCTCCGCCGGAATCGGGCACGTAGCCGTAGGACTCGATGAACAGGGGCGCCTTCGTCTCCAGGACCTCGACCGGGTTGTTGCGGCAGCCCGGCTGTGTGAGGTGCATGATGCCGTCCTCCCCGTCGTCGGCCCGGTGCGCGCCGTAGCCGATCGCCTCGTTGGTCGCCTCCAGCCACGCCTGGCCGGTCCGCGGGTCCGTGCCCCACCCCATCATCGAGGAGACGTCCCCGCCGGAGCACGCCGGGATGCGGTCCGGCATCCCCTGGGCGAGTGCCTTGAGGACGACCTCTCCGGCGAGGATCCCGGTCCACTGGGTGAAGGTGGGCATCGGGTCGAGCGCGTGCATGATCGATCCCGGCTCCGTGACCACGCGCAAAGGCGCGAAGTTCCCCGCGGCCACCGGCGAGTCCGGGGTGGTGAGCGACTTGAAGACCAGGCCGGACAGGGCGAGTGTCTTGCCCACGGGCAGGTTGAACGGGCCCTTCACGTCCGTCTCGCTGCCGGTCCAGTCGATCACCATCTCCTCGTCCGTGACCGTCACCGTCGCCCTGAGCTTCAGCGGGGTGTCGAGGTCGATGCCGTCGCTGTCCACGAAGTCCTCGGCCGTCCAGGTGCCCCGGGGCAGCTCCGCAAGGGCCAGCCGGGCCAGGCGTTCCCCGTGGGCCTGGATGTCGGCCATCGCCTCGCGCAGCACATCGGCGCCGTACTTGGCCGCGAGTTCCCGCATCCGCTGCATGCCGCTCCAGCACGCGGAGACCTGGGCCTGGACGTCGCCCAGCGTGCGCTCGGGCATCCGCGAGTTGAAGCGGATGACGTTGAGGACGTCGTCGTTGGGCTCACCCTCCCGGTACAGCCGGCCGGCGGGGAACACGATCCCCTCCTCGTAGGCGTCCGTCGAGTCGAGGACGTAGCCGGCGTTCTTCTGCTTGAGGTCGAGCACGTGCACGCGGCACGAGGAGAAGCCGATGACCTCCCCGTCGTGGTGGACGGGGGCGAAGACGAGGGGGTCGAGGGTGTGCGCCGAGGACCAGTACGGGTAGTTGAGGATGAAGACGTCGCCCTCACGCATGGCGTCGATGCCCAGGAACTCGACCGACCTCTTGATCCCGTAGTCGTTCGCGCCGGTCGAGATGGCCAGCCCGGGCGAGTCCGCGACCACGTCGCCGACCGCGTCGTGCAGGCCGATCCCGTAGTCGTGGATCTCGTACACGACGGTGTTGTAGGCGGTCCGGCACAGGTTGCGCGCCATCTCGTCCGCGCTCGCGATCAGGGCGTAGCGGATGACCTCGAGGGTGACGGGGTTGCTCATGGCTCAGGCTCCTTGTGCGCCGATGGTGATGACGAGCTCGCCCAGCCCGCCCACGCGGAGTGTGTCCCCGGTGTGCAGGACGGTGGTCGCGGTGTGCTCGGCGATGATCGCGGGGCCGGGGATCTCGTCACCGGCGTGCAGGGTCTCCCGGGTGTACACCGGGTACTTCCCGGGCTCCTCGCCCCCGTGGACGGTCCGCGTGAGCACCGGCTCCGCCGTACCGCCCTCGCGCGGCCGCGCCGCCGGCCAGGCGGGCTTGTCCACCACGCCCACCGCGTTGACCCGGAGCGTCGTCACCTCGACGGGGTCGGTCATGGTGTGGCCGTACATGCGCCGGTGCAGCACCGCGAAATCCGCCGCGATCGCCGCGGTGACGTCCTGCCCGTCCCGCGGATACGGCACGTTCACGGCGTGCTCCTGCCCCTGGTAGCGCACGTCCACGGACCGGTGGAAGGCCCAAGCGCGGGGTGCGAACCCTTCGCCGCGGAGCGCCTCTCCCCCTTCGACCTCCATGCCCTCGTAGGTCGACTCGAAGAACCCCTGATCGAGGGAGTCCAGCGCCCGCACCGCGGTCCGGGCGAAGTCGTGCTGGACATCGGCCATGAGCATGCCCAGTGCCGAGAACGCACCCTGGCCGGGAGGGACGATCACCCGGGGGATCCGCAGTTCGCGCGCGACGTCGACGGCGACGAGCCCGCCCCCGCCGCCGAACGACATGAGGGCGAAGTCCTGCGGGTCGCGCCCCAGGTCCACCGTGATCGCCCGGACCGCTCCCACGATCTTCATGTTCGCGATCTGGACGGCGCCGCGGGCCAGCTGCTCCGGCGTCATCGACAGCCGCCCCGCCACGGGGGCCAGTGCCCGTCGCGCCCTCTCCTCGTCCAGGACGAGGTCCCCGCCCAGGGCGAGATCGGCGCCCATGTACCCCATGACGACGGCGGCATCCGTGAAGGTGGCCCGTTCACCGCCGCGCCCGTAGGCGGCCGGCCCCGGGTCCGCGCCCGCGCTCTGCGGCCCCACGTGCAGTGCACCGGCCTTGTCGAGGGAGATCAGCGATCCGCCGCCGGCGCCGATTGTGTGGATGTAGAGCGACGGCGTGTTGATGGGCAGCCCTTCGAAGGCGGCGCCCTGGTACAGGACCGGTTCGTGATCGAGGACGAGCGAGGCGTCCAGGCTCGTCCCGCCCATGTCGATCGTGATGACGTTCGGTTCGCCCAGTTCCTTCGACAGCGCCGCCGCGCCCACCACACCGCCCGCCGGCCCGGACAGGATCAGGTTGACGGGCTGTTCGGCGGCCGCGACGGCGGTCATCGCCCCTCCTCCGGAACGGGACATGAGGAACCGGCCGTCGAAGTCCGCAGCCCGCAGATCCTCGCGCAGTTCGGTGAGGTATCGGCGCATGATCGGCTTGATGTAGGCGTCCAGCACGGCGGTGCTCGTGCGCTCGTACTCCCGGTACTCGCGGGAGAGCTGGTGGGACAGGGTCACCTCGACCTCCGGCGCGACCTCGCGCAGGATCTCCCCCATCGCGACCTCGTTCGCCGGGTTGGCGTACGAGTGCAGGAACCCGACCGCGACACCCTGGTACCCGCCCGCCGCGATCTCGCGGGCGACCCGGAGCGCGCCGTCCCGGTCGAGGGCGGAGCGCAGTGTGCCGTCGTACAGGGTGCGCTCGGCGACCTCGAAGGTGTCGCGGCGGCGGACGAGCGCCTGCGGCTTGCGGAACGTGATGTCGTACATGACCCGGCTGCCGGCACGGCCCAGCAGGTACACGTCGCGGAACCCCTGCGTGCCGACCACCGCGATTCGCGCCCCGGTCCGGGTCAGCAGGGAGTTCAGCCCCAGTGTGGAACCGTGGTTGAACGTCTCCACCTCGTGGATCGCGGTCTCCGCCTTGTCGAAGGCGTTGAGCACGCCCTTCTTGGGGGACTGCGGAGTGGTCGGCACCTTCTCGAACCGCAGCGCGCCCGTCGCCGGGTCGAGTCGCACCACATCCGTGAACGTGCCTCCGACGTCGACGGAGATCCGTGTTCCTGCCTTCATTCGGCTGCCACTTTCCTAGTTCTCGGTGCCGCGTTCGGGTGCGGGGGGAGGCGCGTTCGGCGGCCCCGCCCCGTCGGGCGCTAGCGGAATATCTGTCCCAGTGAGGCGAACGCGTCGCCGGTGATGATCCCCGCGCCCACAAGCTGAAGGCTCTCCTCGGCCTGCTCGCCCCTGATCCGCACCACGGCGATCCTGAGCGCGATCGCGCCCAGTACCAGCCATCCCGCGTACGGTGCAGCGATGAGCAGGCCGGTGGCGAGCATGACCCCCATCTGCCGCCTGGCGCCGCCCGCCACCTGGAGCACCGCGCCCAACAGGCCCCACAGCGCCATGTTCTGAAGCGCCTCACTGTTGGTGAGCCCCACCTTGATGGTGTCCGCGAAGACCTCAGCGACCGGCGGGATCCGGCCCGCCTCGAAGTAGGGCTGCCAGAGCAGCGCGACCATGCCCAGGGCCACGACGAAACCGATCATCGCGGAGTAGTACTGCTGTTTCCGGCCGGAGCGCTCGTAGTGCGCGTACCCGGGGTGGCGCGAGTGGACCCGGCGAAGGATCCACCCGGTCTTGAAGTCGTAGCCCATGTCCGCGAACGCGGGGCCGGTCGCCGCGGTGTACCCCACCAGCACGAGCAGCGGCTCGGGCGGGAAGCCCAGGAGGAGCCCGAGCATCAGGAAGATCAGCGTGATGGCCGTGGCCGGGAACCAGCCCGCGTGCATCGCCGCCAGTCCCACGATCAGCTCGCTCACGAATGCCGCGACCGCGGCGAAGAGGACCCAGCCGATCAGGGCGGGCACGGACATCTCCACCCACAGCCCGGAGGCGAACGCGAGCAGGACCGCGATGGCGATGAACAGCGCGAATCCCGAGCCCAGCCCCTTGCCCAGTTGGTTCGGGGCCACGGTGTCCCGCAGGGAGGGGTCGGGATCCGTCGGCGCCTGGTGCGGGACACCCTTCCGGCGGTCGGCGAGGATGAAGCCCACCTGGACGAGGGCGACCATCCCCGCCCCGATCATGATCCCGTGCGGGATGTAGTTGTCGGCGAGGGAGAAGTCCGCGAGCCCCGGGACCAGACCGTAATACTGCGCCACGAGCAGCCCGAGGCCGAACATGAGCAGCGCGACGACGTTGCCGATGAGAGCCACGCCGGCCGCCGACGCGGAGAGGCCGAACCAGGCGAGGACGAACCCGACCACGCCGCCGCCCAGCAGGACCGCCGCGCGACGGCCGCCTTGGTCGCCGGCCTTGATCGCCTCCGCGGCGGCGACCCCGGGCGGCCACGCGCCGTGCGCGGAGAGGAACTTCGACCCGAACGTGCGGTAGAGGATCCACGCGTCGACGAACAGCCCGCCCGCCGCGCCCATGAGCATCGGCCAGATGAGGTCCGGACGGCCGAAGGCCCACGTGATCGCCAGCGGGACGATGAGCGCGTTCGCGGCCCCGAAGGTGCCGGCGGAGATCGCCGTCTGTGCGAGGTTCTGCCGGTGCACGCTGCGGAACCTCCCCAGGCCCAGGAACCCGAGACGCCCGATCAGCATCGCGATGAGCGCGCCGATGACGGAGGTGTGGGTGGAGATGCCGAGCTGGGTGATGAGGTGGATCCCGATGAACGCGCCGACAGCCGCGAGAACGATCGTCAGGACGAGCGTTCCGGGTTCGAGCGCCCGCGGATGCTGCGGGACCTGCTGGTCCTGCTGGGACGCGGCATCAGCTGGCATGGCGGGGCCTCTCTCGAGGGGGGTGGAACCACGATCGTCAAATCGATTTGATTCCGCCGAGTGTGCCCCGTGGCCGCCGTCACGTCAATAGGGGCCGCGGGGTCCCTAGCTGCGCCGAGTCGATTCCCGCTCGTTCAGAACCGGGACGACGAGCCCGGGTCTGCTCGGCGGCTCCGCGCCGGAGAGCTGCGCGATCATGAGCGCGACCGCCGCGGACGCGAGCCCTTCGTGGTTGAGGTCGAGGGAGGTGATCGGCGGCCGCGCGGCACGGGAGAACGACGAGTCGGTGAGCGTCGCGAGCCGGATGTCGTCCGGTGCGCTCAGCCCCGCGGCGGACAGTGCCCGCAGCACGGATGCGGTGGACTTGCTCAACGAATAGACGAGGGCCGCGGGCGCCCGGTGGTCCGCGATCAGCCGGGAGACGGTCTCCTCCGTCTCGGCGGCCGAGAGGCTCTCGCTGAGAACGTGCACCTGCGGCGTGATGGCCCTCTCGCGGCACCACTGCGCGTACACCCGCCCGGCCTCCCGGTTCCACGCGTTGTCCTCGGACCCGGGCAGGAGCCACACGCGCTCCCCGGAACCGGCGCCCAGCGAGTCGAAGACCTCCCGCATCCCCGTGCGGTAGTCGACTCCCACGGTCCACGGGAGGTCCGGCCGGTCGGGGTCGGGGTCGGCGCAGACGATGGGGACGCCCCGGGCCGCGAGGACGTCGATCATCGGGTCGCTCGCGTAGGGGTGGGCGATGATGCAGCCGTCCATCGGGACCGCCGCGTGGTCGGCACGGGTGGGGTCGGGAACGTGGACGAGGCCGATCCCGCGGCGCAGGCACTCCGTGGCGACGCTCCCGGAGAGGCGGTTGAAGGTCTCCGAACTCTCCGGCGCCCCGGTGGCCGCGAACCGGGGCCGCAGGACCAGGCCGATCATCTCGGAGCGGCCGGTGCGCATGGATCGGGCGTTCGGATCCGCGCTGTAGCCCAGTCGGGTGGCGGCGGCGAACACCCGCTCCTTGGTCTCCTCGCTGATCGCGCGGCGACCGGAGAACGCGTGGGAAACCGTGGACGGTGACACACCGGCGGCCGCCGCGACGTCCTTGATCGTGACGCGGGCAGGACGGCGCGCACGGTGCCCCATCTGGTTCATGCCCCGAGTTTAGGAGCGGCGGCACCCGCATCGCCGCGCCGGCGAAGTGTCCTTGCCGGCCCGCGGTGGAGGCATCGCCCAGGGCTCCGCGGCGGGCTGCGGAGACGCGGTGGTTCAGCCGATCGTCTCGGGCAGGCCGAAGGGGTGCGTCAGGTCGCCGAGAAACCACGTGATGGATCTGATCCGGTCCGTTCGCAGGGTGAGGACGAGTATCCCGGCCGGGTGCGCGGTCGACTCGTCGGGGCCGGTGAGATAGCAGCCGAACGCCGGCTGGGTGTTGGCGCGGGTGGGGACCAGGCGGAAGCGGCGAGGCCCGCGCCACGTGGTGAACGTGGTGAGGAAGGCCGCGATCGCCGCCGGGCCATGGTACTCGTGCGGTGCCGGCGGCATGGCCAGCCACGCGTCGTCGGTCAGGAGCGTGATGACGCCGTCGGTGTCACCGGTGGTGAACGCTTCGGCGAAGCGCGCGGCCAGGTCCCGCTCGTGCGGCGAGTCGGGCGGCGCCGTGCGTTCGGGGTCGATGGTGTGGTTCCGCAGTTGTGCGCGGGCGCGCTGGACGGCGCCCTTGACCGCGGTCGTGGTGGTACCCAGCATGTCCGCGACCTCCGCGGTGGAATAGCCGAGCACATCGCGCAGCACGAGGGCGGCGGCCTGCCGGGGCGGCAGGTGCTGCACGCCGGCGATGAACGCCAGCTCGACCGCCTCTTTGGACTGGTAGCGCGCCTCAGGCCCGGGCATCCTGTCGGCGACCTGCTCCAGCAGCGTGTCCGGATAGGGCTGGAGCCAGGTCACCGCGCTGCGGCGGGTGGGCTCGGGAGGATCGAACGGCGGCGTGGGCTCGGCGGGCCGGCGCCGCCCGGCGTCGCGCAGCGCGTTGAGGCAGCGGTTGGTGGCGATGCGATAGAGCCATGCCCGCAGTGACGCCCGGCCGGCGAAACCGCTCAGCCCGCGCCACGCTGCTATCAGCGTCTCCTGAAGCGTGTCCTCGGCGTCGGTGAGCGACCCGAGCATCCGGTAGCAATGCACCAGCAGCTCGCGCCGATAGGGGTCGGTGAGCTCGCGGAACGCGTGTTCATCGCCGGTCAGCGCGCGGTCCAGCGCGTCCTGGGTCACCGGGCCGTACCCCCATCGCATCGACGTGCGCAGAAAGATCATCGACTCATCCGGCCGGGACCGTTCCATTCCGGACGGCGGCGGTGTCCCAACACGCGAACGAACCGATTGAACCGATTGAACCAAGGGATACCACCCCGACAGAGAGGAACAACCGTGAACGGCACCGCCAACCCGTCGCCCATCGAGGACCTCACCGAGGTCCTGGCAACCGTCGCCGATCTGGTCGCCGGCGTCCGGCACGACCAGTGGCGCGACACTACTCCCTGCCCGGAGTGGGAGGTCCGCGACCTGGTCAACCACATGGTCATCGGGCACCGCCTGTTCACGGGCATCCTTCGCGGCGAGGCGGCGGCCGCGCCCGGCGCCTTGGACCCCAAGGCCGACGACATGCTCGGCGACGACCCTGGTGCCGCCTACCGGGGCGCCACCGAGGAGCTGCTCGCCGCCTTCCGGCGGCCGGGCGTGCTGGAACAGGTCTTCCGGGTCCCTGCCGGCGACGTCCCCGGCGTCGCCGCGGTACACCTGCGCGCTGTCGAGGACCTCGTGCACGGCTGGGACCTCGCCCGGGCGACCGGCCGGAAGCCCCGGTTCCCCGACGAGATCGTCGAGCGGGAACTGGAGTTCACCCGCGCCAAGCTCGCCGACGTCCCGCCCGAGCAGGCCCCGTTCGCGCCGCCGCAACCGGTCCCCGACCACGCTCCACCGCTCGACAGGCTCGCCGCCCTCCTGGGCCGACGCGTCACCCCGCAACAGTGGGGCGGGGCCTTGTCCGGGTGCTAGGTGTACTGACCACTGAGGTTGGTTACACCCACCCAGCCGACACGACACAAGAGGGCCTCCGGTATCGGTGTGGATTGCGACATTCACGCCGACCGC
>NZ_PYGA01000022.1 GCF_003014485.1 Murinocardiopsis flavida
GCCAGCGTGCGGCCCTCCGCTCTCCCGCCGCGTGCCGCTCCCGTGACCAGAACCCGCCACCCTCGCGGGGAACCCGCCCAGGAGCCGCCCCCGCCACGCGCACCCGCCCGAGCCCGACCCACCCGACGCGCCCCAGTACCCCGGTCGCACAGGCCCGGACACTCACGCGCCCCCGAACCGCCCGCCGCAGCGAGCCCGCCCCACCCGCACCGCCTGTCCCCGCAGGCCAGCCCGCCGCGCCTGCCCCTTTCCTGCGTCAACACCACGTCAACGAACGAGTCCCGACCACCCCGAAACAGGCCGGATCAGACCGGACCAACCCCAAACGTCCGCATGGTGAACCCCTATGACCAGCGTAAACGCGAGCCCAGGTCAACGAATGGTGACCCGCAGTATCGGCCCCGGGGCAGCTCTTAGGTGCAGGCTAAACCCGGAGCCGGAGCGGGCGGCCGCTGGGCGGCGCACTACAGTGGGTGACGGATCGCGGACGGCAGGCGCCGGTACCGTGGGCGCGGCGCTGAACGCACCCGGCGGCGGCCGGCACCCCGAGCGGACGGAGGCAGCCGCGTGGACGACTCCCGCACCATCGGATTCGGGGCCGGAATCACCGTGCCCGTCATCGGGCAGGGTACCTGGCGCATGGGCGAGGACCCGGCCGGGCGCGACGCCGAGGTGCGCGCGCTGCGCACCGGACTCGACCTCGGAATGACCCTGATCGACACCGCCGAGATGTACGGCGAGGGCGGCGCCGAACGCATCGTCGGCGCGGCGATCGCGGGGCGCCGGGACGACGCCGTGGTCGTGTCGAAGGTCTACCCGCACAACGCCGGGGCGCGGTCGGCCCCTGCGGCGTGCGAGCGCAGCCTCGACCGGCTGGGCACCGACTACATCGACCTGTACCTGCTGCACTGGCGCGGGTCCGTCCCGCTCGCCGAGACGGTCGAGGCCATGCGCGGGCTGGTCGCCGCCGGCAAGATCCGCGCGTGGGGCGTGTCGAACTTCGACGCCGCCGACATGGCCGAACTGTGGCGGCTGCCCGGCGGCACCGAATGCGCCACCGACCAGGTGCTGTACCACGCTGGTTCGCGCGGCGTCGACCGCGGCCTGCTCCCCTGGTGCCGCGACCACGGCGTCCCGGCCATGGCGTACTGCCCGTTGGCGCAGGGCGGGCGGCTGCGCCGCGGGCTGCTCGGCAACCCGGTGCTGGCCGGGATCGCCGAACAGCGGGGTATCACCCCGGCGCAGGCGGCACTGGCGTGGGTGATCCGCGACGGCGACGTCCTGGCGATCCCCAAGGCGGTCGGCGCGGCGCACGTACGCGAGAACGCCGACGCGGCCGCGATCGTGCTCACACCGGCCGAGCTCGCCGCGATCGACGCGGAGTTCCCCGCGCCGAGCCACGAGGAGCCGCTGGACATCGCCTGAGACCCCCGGCCCCGAGCACATCGGCGGCACGGACGTTCGGCCGCGCGGGGGGCACGGTCGCAAGAGGGCTCGAAGGCACAGGCGTGCGGCCGCGCGGGAGGCGTACGGCCGCAGGGCCGCACGGGCGGACCCGGGTCGGCCGGGTGTGCCGGGTCCGGCGCCGCTAGGCTCACCAGCCATGGAAGCCGACACGGACGCCGACACGGACGCCGACATGGACAGCGGGATGGTCGGCATCCCGCCGGGCCGGGTGACGCTGTCGGACCGCCGCACACAGACCCGGTGGGAGGTCGAGCTCGCGCCGTACCGGATCGCAGCGCTCCCTGTGACCCAAGCGGTGTACCAGCGGGCCACCGGCCTGCGGCCGGGTGCGGCAACGGGCGACCTGCTGCCCGTCGAGGGCGTGTCCTGGTGGGACGCCGCCGGGTTCTGCAACGCGTTGTCGCGGCGCGCGGGGCTGGCGCCGGCGTACCGGCTGCGTCCCGAGACCGAGGACGCCGAGTGGGACCCCTCCGCCGCCGGGTACCGGCTCCCGACCGAGGCCGAGTGGGAGTACGCGTGCCGGGCCGGGACGGAGGGCGCGCGGTACGGGCCGCTCGACGCCATCGCGTGGCACGGCCGGAACTCCGGCGGCCGGATCCGCGAGGCGGGCACCAGGCAGCCCAACGCGTGGGGCCTCTATGACATGCTCGGCAACGTGTGGGAGTGGACCTGGGACCTCTACGACGCCGAGGTGTACGGGACCTACCGGGTGCTGCGCGGCGGCGGGTGGGCCGACGAGCACTGGAGCTGCCGGGCCTCGGTGCGCCGCCGCAGCCACCCGACCTTCCGGATCGACGACGTCGGATTCCGCCTCGCCCGCTCCCTCCCCGCCACCTAGACCGACAAGGCGCGCAACGGCACCGGCCCAAGGGAGATCGAGAGGGGAGGGCCGAGAGCACCGGAACCCCCCGGGGTCCTGCGGGGGTGCGGGCCGAGAGCGTCGGAACCACCCGCAGCCTTGCCCTGCTTCGTTGCGGTGTGGGTGCTCTCGGCCTGGAGGTCCGCTGCTGGTCGGGGCACGCGGGTCGCCGCGGGTGGGACGGGGTCGGGGGTCAGGGGGTGGCCGTGCGGGCGACGGCGCCCGCCTGGATGTGCTCGACCATGAGCCGCTCGGCCTCGGCGGAGTCGCCCGCGGCGAGCGCGGCGAGCAGGCGCTCGTGCGCGTCGAGGAAGCGCCGGGTGTTCGCCGGGTCGTTCCACAGTGACGCCGACAGCGGCACCGGGTTGTTCTGCCGGATGGACGCCACGTGCGCGGCCAGGAACGCCGGCCCGCCGATGTCGGCGATCAGTTGGTGGAACACCCTGCTGTCCTCGGCGAGCGCGTGCGCCCCGCTGGTCGCCCCACCGGGCTCCTCGCTGCGCTGCGCGGCGTCGAGCATGCGCTCGTGAACGGCGCGCAACCGGTCGAGCTGCTCCGGGGTGATGCGGTCGGCCGCGAGGCGGGCGGTCAGCCCTTCGACGGCGGCGCGCAGCAGGTACAGCTCCTCGGCGGCGTCGGAGCCGAGTTCGGACACTGTGGCGCCGTGGTGGGCGCGGTAGGAGATCAGGCCGTCGCTTTCGAGGCGGCGCAGCGCTTCGCGGACGGGCGTGATGGAGACCCCGAGCCGGGTGGCGATCTCCTCCTGGCCGATGGCGCTGCCAGGTGCCAGGGCGCCGCTGAGGATCTCCTGGCGGAGCGCCTCGTGGACGTAGTCGGCCTTGCTGGCCGGGGGACGGCGGGCGGTGTCGCGCGCTGCGGGACTGCCGGGGGGCCTGCCGCGAACCAAGGACCGGTCTCCTCCCGGGACGAGTGTTGTCTGCGCCAGCTTAGTGGAGCCGGGGGCGCCGGTCCGATACGGCGGAGCGGGGTGCTGGCGGATCGGGTCGGCGGGTGGCGGCGAGGACGGCGTCGGCGAGGGGCGAGGGCGGCGACGGCGTCAACGGGGGTGGTGGGCGTCAACAGGAGTGCCGCGGCGGCAACCGGGTCGCGACGAGGGTGACGGGGGTGACGGGAGGCGGCAATGGGGCCAAAGGGAGGGGATTGACGGAGATCACATATTTTATAGGATGCATTTTATGAAACCGCTGGGAAACATTCGCGTCGTCGACGCGGCCACGTTGTTCGCCGGGCCCATGGCAGCCACCTACCTGGGCGACTTCGGCGCCGACGTCATCAAGATCGAGCACCCGCGGCGGGGCGACCCCTCGCGCGGGCACGGCCATGCGAAGGACGGCGTCGGCCTGTGGTGGAAGCTGCTCTCGCGCAACAAGCGCGTCACGGCCGTCGACTTCTCGTCTCCCGAGGGACAGGAGGTCGCCCTGCGGATGCTCGCGGAGACCGACGTCCTGATCGAGAACTTCCGACCCGGCACCCTCGAACGCTGGAACCTCGCCCCCGAACGCCTGTGGGAGGTGAACCCGCGGCTGGTCATCGCCCGGGTGACCGGATTCGGGCAGACGGGCCCCATGGCGGGGCGCCCCGGATTCGGCACGCTCGCCGAGGCGATGAGCGGGTTCGCCGCGATGACCGGCGAACCGGACGGCCCGCCGACCCTGCCGCCGCTCGCGCTCGCCGACGGCATCGCGGCCCTCGCGGTGTCCTACGCCGTCATGGTCGCGCTCCAGGCCCGCGAGCAGACCGGCCGCGGCCAGGTCGTCGACCTCGCGATCATCGAGCCGATCCTCTCGGTGCTGGGCCCCCAGATCACCGCCTTCCACGCGCTCGGCGCGGTCCCGCAGCGGACCGGCAACCGCTCCGCGAGCAACGCGCCCCGCAACACCTACCGCACCAGGGACGGCCGGTGGCTGGCCATCTCCACCAGCGCCCAGTCGATCGCCGAACGCGTGGTGCGCCTGGTGGGGCGCCCCGAGCTGGCGGACGAGCCGTGGTTCGCCACCGGCCGCACCCGCGCCGAGCACGCCGACGAACTCGACGCCGCCGTGGGCGGCTGGATCGCCGAGCGCGACGCGGCGGCGGTCATCGACGCCTTCGAGCAGGCCGAGGCCGCGATCGCACCGATCTACGACGTGCGCGACGTCGTGACCGACCCCCAGTACCGGGCCCTCGACTCGATCGTGCACGTCCCCGACGCCGAACTCGGCACCGTGGCCATGCAGAACGTGCTCTTCCGCCTCACCGAGACCCCCGGCGAGATCAAGTGGGCCGGCCCGCCGAAGGGCGCGCACACCGAGGAGGTCCTGCGGGCGCTCGGCTACGCCCCGGCCGACGTCGAGCGGCTGCGCACCGCGGGGGTGGTCGCGTGAGCATCGCGGACGCGACCCCGGTCACCTGGCTCTACGTCCCCGGCGACCGGCCCGACCGGTTCGCCAAGGCATGCCGCAGCGGCGCCGACGCGGTCATCCTCGACCTGGAGGACGCCGTCCTGGCCCCGGCCAAGGACGCCGCCCGCGGGCACGTGCTGGACTTCCTCACCGGCGGGGCGCCCGGCGGTCCGCCGGACGGCCCGGCCCCGCAGCTGCACGTCCGCGTCAACGCCCCGGACGGCGGGATCGGGCGGCGCGACCTCGCGGCGCTCGCGGGGGCGCCCCTGCTCGACGCGGTGCGCGTGCCCAAGGTGCGCTCGCCCGAGGACGTCGCGGCCGTCGCAGCGGCGCTGGGCGCCGGGACGGCCCTCCACTGCCTGCTCGAATCGGCGCTGGGAGTGGAGAACGCGGCGGCGATCGGGGCGCACCCCGCGGTGCGCGGCCTCGCGCTGGGCGAGGCCGACCTCGCCGCCCAGATGAACCTGAGCGGCGACGCCGCGTTCGGCTGGCTGCGTTCGCGCGTGGTGCTGGCCGCGGCGGCGAACGGGCTGCCCGCCCCGGCGATGTCGGCCTACGTCGACGTCGCCGACGAGGAGGGGCTGCGGGCGTCGTGCGCGGCCGGGCGGGCGCTCGGCATGTTCGGCCGCACGGCGATCCACCCCCGCCAGGTCCCCGTGATCCGGCGCGCCTTCACCCCGTCGGACGGCGAGGTGGCCCGCTCCCGCGAGATCGTGGCCGCCGCGGAGGACGGCGCCGACGACGGCGCGGGGGCCGTCGCCCTGCCCGACGGGCGTTTCATCGATGCCCCCATTGTCGAGTCGGCGCGGCGCACCCTCGCGCTCGCCGACCGCCTCGGCCGGACGTCCGGCTAGAAGGCCGTCCGCTCCGGCCGCGCGCGTTGGGCGGACGGAGCGGACGGGGCGGCGCGCCGGTCCCCTCGCCCGGCCGTCCCGCCCCACTCCGCACGGCGTGGCGGTCACCCGCTCGCGGGCCACCCGTCCGCACACCGCGGCCGGCGGCAGGGACGCGCCGATACGTCGGGCGGACACCGCCGCGGAGCCACCCCCGCAGCCCACCACAAGCCACCCCCGGCCCTCGCGGGCCGCCCAACCAGCTACGGAGCACCATGGTCGGCCTTTGGGCGTTCGTCGCCTACCTCACCACCATCATCCTGTGGAACGTCGTCTTCAAACGGGGCATCGGCGAAGCCATGGTCCTCGGGTTCGTCGTGGTCGCCCTGTTCGGCGGCGCGGCCGCGCCGGGCCTCATGTGGGCGGGCGTCAAGGCCGCCGCGACGGAGGAGGTGGTCTTCGCCGCGTCGGCGTTCGTGTTCATGGGATTCATGCTGAGCCGGACCGGCCTGGTCGACCGCCTCGTCGACATGCTCAACTCGATGCTCGGCCGGCGCCGCGGCGGCCCGGCCTACGTCTCGACCGTCGCCTCGGCGCTGTTCGGCACGGTGTCCGGCTCGGGCTCCGGCAACGCGGCGGCCGTCGGGTCCATCACGATCCCGTGGATGGTCCGCGCGAACATCGAGCCGCGGCTGGCCGCGACGATGGTCGCCGGCAACGCCGGGCTGGGCGTCGCGTTCCCGCCCAGTTCGTCGCTGTTCATCCTCACCGGACTGGGCGCGGTGAGCGCCATGGTGTCCGCGGAGTCCATCTTCCTCGCCCTCTTCGTCGGCGGGTCGTGGCTGCTGCTCTACCGGTTGCTGCTCACCTGGGTGCTGGTCCGCTGGTACGGGATCGGCCCGGTCGACTCCGCGCAGATCCAGCCCATCAGGCGCACGTTCGGACTCGGCTGGCCGTCACTGCTGATCTTCGCCGGGATCATCGTCCCGGTGGTGCTGACCACCGGGACCGTCGCCGAGGGTGTCGACCGCTACGCCGGGTCAGGGGCCGTCGACGCGGTCAGCATCATCACCTGGATCCCGGTCCTCGTCATCCTGATCACGCTCGCGGTCGGCCGGAAGAGCCTGCCGCGGACCGGTGGCGGGTGGTGGCGGCTGCTCGGGGAGGCGGGGCCGAAGTACGGCGTCATCGGAGCCGTGCTGTTCTTCGCCTTCGCCGCGTCGACGATCCTCGGTGAACTGGGGATGGGCGAGGAGCTGACCCGGCTGCTGTCGGGGTTGAACGCGCCGACCTTCGTCCTCGCGCTGCTCATCGGCGTCATCGTGCTGGCGGCCGCCGCGCCGCTCACCTCCACGGCCACCATGGTCGCCGTGGGGTCCGTCGCCTTCACCGCGCTGGTCTCCGCCGGGATCTCCCCGACGGTCGCGGCGGTGGTGGTGCTGCTCTTCGCGTCGACGGAAGGGGCGTCGCCGCCCGGCGCGGCACCCATCTACATCGCCAGCGGGATCGCCGGGGTCGACCCGGCGCGGACGTTCCTCCCGCTGCTGCTGTGGTACGTCCTCCCGACCCTGCTGATCGGCACGCTGGTCGCGGTCGGCTACCTGCCCATTCCCGGTTGAGCACCGGCGACGCAACGAACACAGAAGGAGCGGCATGATCAGAGCACTCGACATCGCCTTCCGGATCGGGCTCGCCCTGTTCCTCCTTGGCGGAATCGTCCTCGTCGCAGTCCAGGTGGTGGGCCTGGTGGCGGGATCGGCCCCGGTGATCGTCACGGCGGCCGAGGCGGTGGGGCCCGCGGTGTACACGGTCGCCGGATTGACCGGGATCATCGCGTTCATCCGGTCCTACCTGGAGAACTGGTCCAGCGGCGACTGACCGCCCCCGGTGCCGGCCGCCCGGCCGGCACCGGGGTTTTCCTCAGCCCACCTGCTCCAACCGGGAGCCGGTGGGCGTTTTCACGGCCTTGAGCTGCGCGGTGATGCGGGTGCGGAGGTCGGCGACGTGGCTGACCACGCCGACGGCGCGGCCGCCCTCGCGGAGGGCGTCGAGGATCTCCATGACCTCTTCGAGGGTGTCCTCGTCGAGGGTGCCGAACCCTTCGTCGACGAAGAGGGTGCCGATGTCGGTGCCGCCGGCCTCCTGCGCCGCGACGTCGCCGAGGCCCAGCGCGAGTGCCAGCGAGCTGAAGAAGGTCTCGCCGCCCGACAGGGTCGCGGGGTCGCGCTCGTCGCCGGTCCAGGAGTCGAGGACGCGCAGCCCCAGGCCGCCGCCGGAGCGTGAGCGGTCGCCCGCGGACCGGTCGATGGTGTGGCGCAGGGTGTAGCGGCCGCCGGACATCGTGGCGAGCCGGTGGTTGGCGGCGTGCACCACCTGCTCCAGCCGGGCCGCGAGGACGTAGGCGGACAGCCGGGCCTTCTCGCGGTTGTCGGCCGAGGTGCCCGCGGTGAGGGCCGCCAGCGCGGACGCGGTGGCGTGCCGGCGCCGGGCCGGCCCGGAGTCGTGCAGGGCGCGGTCGAGTTCGGTGCGCAGCTCCGCGAGGCGGGCGGCGCGCTCGGCGAACCGGTCGCGGCGCCGCGCGGCGGCGGTGGCCTCGGCCTCGGCCGTCGCGAGTGCGGCCTCCAGCGCCGGGAGGTCGGGCGCCGGGCCCTCGGCCGCGGTGCGGAGTTCGGGGTCGGCGAGGGCGGCGTGCACGGCGGCGAGTTCGTCGTCGTGCTCCTTGGCGCGGCGGGCGAGGTCGCGCCGGGCGGGGTCGTCGCGCTCGGCGGCCCGGACGGCGGGGTCGTCGGCGAAGCCGTGCTCGTCGCGGGCGCGGCGGGCTTCGGTCTCGGCGTCGCGCAGTTCCTCGGTCGCCGTGCTCAGCAGGTGCAGCGCCTCGGCGGCGGAGTCGAGCAGGTCGGCCTCCGCGCGCAGCCGCTGGATGCGGGACTGGAGGTCGGGGTCGGTGCCGCGGGCGGAGTCGAGGCCGGCGGCGAGCCGCTCGGCCTCCTGCTCGCGCGCCGTGCGGCGCTCGGTGCGTTCGGCGAGTTCGGTGGCGAGGCGCGCGGCGTCGAGGCGGGCCGATTCGAGATCGGAGTCGACCGCCGCGAGCTCCTCGGCCAACGCGTCGACCTGGCGGGCCGCGGCGTCGAGGCGGTCGAGCGCCGCGGTGCGCTCGGCGACCAGGGCGCGCGCCGCGGCGGGGTCGAGCCCGGCGGCGGCCTCCTCGGCGGCGGTGCGGCGTTCGGCCAGCGACGCGACCGCCTGCTCGGCGTCGCCGCGGCGCTGCTGCGCGGCCTCCGAGGCCCGCGACGCGGCCTGTTCGTCGCCGGGGGTGGGGCGGTCGGGCGCGCCGACGGCGGGCGCGGGGTGCACGGCCGAGCCGCACACCGGGCAGGCGCGGTCGGTGGCGAGGCGGCCGGCGAGTTCGGCGGCCATGCCGTCGATGCGGCGTTCGCGGAGGAGGTGCAGGGCGTCCTTCGCGGCCTGGGCGGCGTCGACGGCGGCCGTGCACCGGGCGCGGCTCGCGGCGAGCTCGGCGCCGAGGCGCTCGGCGGACTCGGCGGACTCCAGGCGGCGCCGCGCGGTTTCGAGGGACTCGACGGCGGTCTCGCGCGGGCCCGTGAGCGCGCGGGCGTCGGCCAACCGGGCGGTGATCTCGGCCCGGCGGACGGGCAGGTGGGCGACCGCGCCGCGAGCGGTCGCGCCCTGCTCGGCGATGCGGTCGATCTCGCCGGTGAGGGCGGTGATCTCGGCGCGGACGGTGCGGAGGCGGTCGGCGTCGCCGAGCCGGTGGTCGAGGGTGGCGGTTTCGTCGCGCCGTTCGCGCCCGCTCGCGGCGAGGGCGGCGCGCACCGCGCCATCGGGGTCGGGGCCGGGCGCGGCCGCCGTGTCGTACCCGGCGAGCGCCGCTGCCAGCGCCCAGTGCTCCTCGGCGCCCTGGGCGGCCTTCTCGGCGCGGTCGCGCCGGTACTCGACGGTGCGCAGCACCGGGACGACGGCGGCGGCGCGCCGCGCGGAGTCGAGTTCGGCGTCGATGGCGCGCCGCTGCTCGGCGCCGCGCTCCAGGTCGGCGGCGCGCTCGGCGGCCCGCGACCGGCGGGCGCGCCGCTCGGCGGTGCCGCGCGCCTGGTCGAGGCGGTCGCGCACCCGCGCGTGGTGGGCGTCGGCCTGCTCGGCGAGGGCGGCGAGGTCGGCGGCGGTGCCCGCGGTGGCGGCGGCGAGCTCGGCCGCCCACGGGGCGAGGGAGTCGAGGTCGGCCCCGTGGCCGGCACCGTGGCCGGGGTGGGGGTCGGCCGTGGGGGGCGTGCTGCGGCCGTGCTCGGCGGCGAGCCGGGCGACGGCGAGGACGCGCTCCTCGGATTCGGCCGCGGCCCGGCCCAGCGCCCTGGAGTGCTCGGTGAGCCAGTTCTCGACGTCGGTGAAGACCCCGGTCGCGAAGATCCGCTCCAGCGAGGTGCGGCGCTCGGCCGCTGTGGCGCGCAGGAACCGCGCGAACTCGCCCTGGGGCAGCAGCACGATCTGGCAGAACTGGCCCAGTGACAGGCCGAGGAGGTCGCCGAGGAACTGGCCGGCTTCGTCGGGCCGGGTGGTGACGGGCCGCCAGGCGCCGTCGACGCGCTCGTTGACCACCACCTTGTGGTTGGCGCGGGTGGTGCCGGTGCCGCGCTGCTTGGGGCGCTCCCAGGAGGGCGACCGGACGATCGACAGCCGCCGGCCGCGGACGCTCAGCTCGCAGCGGATCTCGGGCACGCGCTCGGGCGGGGCGTGCAGGCTCCGCGGCGCCTTGGCGTCCTCGCGGGCGCCGGGCACCCTGCCGTACAGGGCGAAGCACACGGCGTCGAGCACGGAGGTCTTGCCGGCGCCCGTGGGGCCCTGGATGAGGAACAGCCCGGCGTCGGACAGCGCGTCGAAGTCGACGGTCTCGGTGCCGCCGAACGGGCCGAACGCCTGGAGGGTGAGGGAGTGCAGCCGCATCAGCGCGCGGCCTCGCCGGTGCGGATGTCCTCGAACGCCCGCTGGATGAGGCGGTCCTCCGCGGCGGTGGCGGGGGTGCCGCGGGCCCAGTCGACGAAGTCGCGGACGAGGTCGGCCTCGCCGCGCCCCGCGGTGCGCCGCGCCCAGGTGCGGTCGTCGGCCGGGCCGCCGTCGTCGGGGTCGAAGGCGAGGTTCAGGGTGTGCGGGAACCGCCGCCGCAGTCGCTCCATGGGCGCGGCGGGGCGCGCGGGGTCGGTGAGGGTGACCTGGAGCCAGTGGTCGGTGTGCCGCTCCCACGCGGGGTCGGTGAGCAGGGACTCGATGCGGCCGCGGATGCGCGCGACGGGGCGGGGGACCGGGGCGGCGACGAACTCGGTGTGCGCCGCGCCGCCGGGGTCGAGGTCGACCAGCCAGTACCCCTTGGTCTGGTGCTCCTCGGAGAACGAGTAGGCCAGCGGCGAGCCGGAGTAGCGGACGGTGTGGGCCATGCGCTGGCGGCCGTGCAGGTGGCCGAGCGCGGTGTAGTCGACGCCGTCGTACACGCCCACGGGCACGTGCGCGGCGCCGCCGACGCTGATGTCGCGCTCGCTGTCGCTGGGCTCGCCGCCGGTGACGAAGGCGTGCGAGAGGACCACGGAGCGGGTGCCTGCGGGGCGCGCGGCGAGGTCGGCGCGGACGAGGTCCATGGCGTGGCCGACGGCGGCCTTGTGGCTGCGGTCGGGGAGGTCCCAGGCGTGCCGGACGACCTCGGGTTCGAGGTAGGGGATGCCGTAGAAGGCGACGGGGCCGCGGGGGTGGTCGATGACCACGGGCGTGCCGACGGAGCCGAGCGAGCTGCACAGGTGGATGCCCGAGGCGGCCATGAGCCGGGTGCCGTAGGCCATGCGGACCAGGGAGTCGTGGTTGCCGCTGATGAGCACCGCCTGCGCGCCGGTGCCGCGGATGCGGGCGAGGGCGTCGTCGAACAGCGCGACGGCGTCGACGGGCGGGAGGGCGCGGTCGTAGAGGTCGCCCGCGACGGCGACGACGTCGACCCGCTCGGCGCGCACGGTGGCGATGAGGTGGTCGACGAACGCCGCCTGCGCCTCGATCAGGTTCTCCCGGTGGAAGGACCGCCCGAGGTGCCAGTCGGAGGTGTGCAGGATGCGCATGGTTCGGGAGGCTACTCCAGGTGCCGGGGTGCGCGCAGGGAAGCCTCGCGGGCTGTGGACGGGCGGGGGCCCGGCGGTGCGGCGCCGCCCCCCGGTCGGCGCCGCACCGCGCGGTCAGGCGAAGCGCGGCATGATGTGGTCGTGGACCAGCCGCAGCTGGGTGTCGACGTCGGCGGCCCCCGGGAGGTCGCGGCCGGTGAACGCCTTGACGAGGCTGCGGTCCGTTATGGCGAGGATCATGTGGTTGACCCCGCTGGGCGCGATCTCGTCCCGGAGTTTCGCCGCGCACTCCTCCGGCGTCCCCGCGACGGAGAGGCGCTCCGCGATGTCGGGGGTCGTCAGCTCGATCCCGCGGGCGAGGTCGCCCGCCCCGATGGCGTCGATGATGGGTTTGAGCTCGGCGGGGTCCACCCCGTTGCGGAGGAGTTGCTCCTCGGGCATCGAGGACGCGTAGATCCCGACCATGCTGCGGGCGGCGTCCTTCGCCGCGGCGGAGTCGGGCCCGGTGGCGAACACCACCCACGCGCCGATGTCGAGGTCGCGCCAGTCCTTCCCGGCACGCTCGGCCCCGATCCTGATGTGCTCGACCGCGTAGTCGTAGGCGCCGCGCGTGTAGCTCAGGGCGTGGTGGCAGCCGTCGGACAGCTCACCGGCCGCCTCGAAGGACTTCGGGCCGCGCATCGCGCCGAGCTTCAGCGGGACGCGGTCCTGGACGGGCCGCGCGAAGGTGAACAGCCCGTCGTAGGAGAAGAAGTCCCCGTTGTAGGTGATCGCGCCGTCGTCGAGGAAGGTGCGCATGACGTGCAGGCCCTCCTTGACGCGCGACAGCGGCCGGGTGCGCGCCCAGTCGATCGTGTACTGGGCGAGGAGCCCGAAGTTGCCGCTGGACAGCACCGCTTCGGCGCGGCCGCCGGACAGCTCGTCCAGGGTCGCGACGGCCTGGGCGATCAGGGTCGGCTCGCGCAGCACCACAGAGGACACGCTGGGCCCGAAGCGGATCCGGCTGGTGCGCCCGGCCGCGGCGGCGAACAGCAGCCACAGGTCCTTGTGCCAGGTCTCGTCGGCGGCGTAGCAGGCGTAGAAGCCGAGTTCGTCGGCGAGCTCGATGCTGGCGAGCGACTCCGACAACGGGTAGTCGGGGAGCATCACATAGCTGAATTTCACGGTGATCGCCTTTCCGGCCGGGCGCGGGGCGCTCCCTAGGCCTCTTCGTGGTTGCTCATGACGTGTTTGACGCGGGTGTAGTCCTCGAATCCGTACATCGACAGGTCCTTGCCGTGCCCGGAGCTCTTGAAGCCGCCGTGCGGCATCTCCGCGACCAGCGGGATGTGGCAGTTGATCCACACGCAGCCGAAGTCGAGCCGCCGCGAGACGCGCAGGGCGCGCGCGTGGTCGGTGGTCCACACGCTGGACGCCAGCCCGTACTCGACACCGTTCGCCCATTCCACGGCCCGGTCCTCGGAGTCGAACCGCTGGACGGTGATGACCGGGCCGAACACCTCGTTCTGCACGATCTCGTCGTCCTGGCGGAGCCCGCCCACGACGGTGGGCTCGTAGAAGTAGCCGCGGTCGCGGGCGCGCCGGCCGCCCGCGAGTACGTCGGCGTGGCCCGGCAGCCGGTCGACGAAGCCGGCGACCCGGCCGAACTGGGCGACGTTGTTCAGCGGGCCGTACGCGGCGCCGTCGTCGCCGGGCGGCCCCGTTCGCACGTTCTTCGCCTGCCCGACCAGCGCGTCGAGGAAGGCGTCGTGGACGCGGGGGCCGGCGAGGACGCGCGTCGCGGCGGTGCAGTCCTGCCCGGCGTTGAAGTACCCGGCCTCGGCGATCGCCGCGGCGGCCGCCGCCGGGTCGGCGTCGTCGAACACGATCACCGGTGCCTTGCCGCCCAGCTCCAGGTGGGTGCGTTTGAGGTGGGCCGCCGCTGCGGCGGCGACCTCCTTGCCGGCGCGGACGCTGCCGGTGATCGACACCATCTGCGGGCCGGGGTGGGCCACCAGCGCCCGCCCGGTGCCGCGGTCGCCGCACACCACGTTGAACACGCCCGGGGGCAGGTGCTCGGCGAGGATCTCGGCGGTGAGCAGGGTGGACACCGGGGTCGTGTCGGAGGGCTTGAGGACCACGGTGTTGCCCGCGGCGATCGCGGGCGCCCACTTCCACACGGCCATGAGCAGCGGGTAGTTCCACGGGGTGACCTGAGCGCACACGCCGACCGGTTCGCGCCGCACCCACGACGTGTGGCCCGCCATGTACTCCCCTGCCGAGCGGCCTTCGAGGGTCCGGGCCGCCCCGGCGAAGAACCGGATGGCGTCCAGCGCCATGGGGATCTCCTCGTCGAGGGTGAGCCCCAGCGGCTTGCCGGTGTTCTCCGACTCCGCGGCGACGATCTCCGCGGCGCGGCGCTCGACGTCCTCGGCGATGCGGAACAGGGCGAGTTGGCGTTCGGCGGGGGTGGTGTCGCGCCACCGCTCGAAGGCCCCGGCCGCCGCGCGCACGGCGGTGTCGACCTCGTGCGCGCCCGACAACGGGGCGCGGGCGAACACCTCCTCGGTGACCGGGTCGATGAGGTCGCCGGTCTCCTCCGCCGCGGCGGGTGCCCCGTTGATGAAGTTGTGCAGGGTGCGCGGTTCGCCGCTCATGGGCGCCTCCTTGTGCTCGGTTCGCTGCTCGGTGCGGTTCCGGCGGCAGCGGGCCCGCCCGGGACGGCGTCGCCCGCCGGTGCGTCGCCGCGCTCGTAGGGGCGCGCGGTGACGAGGTAGAGCACGCCCAGCCCGATGACGACCGCACCGGACAGGGCGACGATGTAGTCGTCGTACCAGGGCGCTTCGGGGGTGCGCGGCCACGCCATGGTGGCGATCGCCAGGACCCCGTACACCAGGGCGCCGATGGTGACGGGCAGCCCCCAGCGCCCGAGGGTGAACGCGCCGGAGGGGCGCCAGCCCTTGAGCCGCGCCCGCAGGGCCGCAAGGACCACCATCTGGAAGCCGAGGTAGATGCCGAGGGTCGCGAAGGAGATGATCTTGGTGAGGGCGTCGGTGGACAGCAGCGAGCAGAGGACGACCAGGGCGGGGACCGCCGCCGCCACCGCCAGGGTGTAGGGCGGCACGTGCCGGTGCGGGAGGAAGGTGCGCAGCAGCCGCGATCCCGCGATCATTCCGTCGCGGGCGTAGGAGTAGAGGAGGCGGCTCGCGGCGGCCTGGAGGCTCAGCGCGCAGGACACGAACGAGATCAGGACGATGCCGAGCACGACCTTCATCCCGACGGGCCCGAACGCCTCGGTGAGCACGGTCGTGACGGGGTCGGTGTCGGCGCCGCCGATCACCGCGCCGTAGTCCTCCACCGCGAGGAGCAGGGCGAGGCAGACGAACATGGCCGCAGCCCCGCCGATGTAGATCGTCATGCGCATCGCCTTGGGGATGCGCCGGGTGGGGTCGGGCACCTCCTCGGCGACGTCGCCGCACGCCTCGAAGCCGTAGTACTGGAAGATGCCGATGAGCCCGGCGGCGAGGAACGCGCCGAGGTAGCCGCTGCCCGAGCCGGCGCCGAACGCGTCGAACAGCACGCCGAGCCCGTGGTGGCGCTCCGCGATCAGCAGCCACCCGCCGACCACGAGGGCGCCGAGCAGTTCGGCGCTGAACCCGATGATCGCCGCCCACGCCAGCCATTTCGTCCCGGCCAGGTTGAGGGCGAGCGCGACGGCGATGACGGCGAGGGCGCAGCCGGTCGTGCTCGCCGGGCCGGCCTCGAAGCCGAGGAGCCGCGCCAGGAAGGGGCCGGCGCCGTAGCTGACGCTGGCGATGGTCACCAGCAGCGCGACCAGGTACACCCAGCCCGTCATCCAGGCCCACCGCCGCCCCCACAGCCGCCGCGCCCACGGGTAGACCCCGCCGGCGAGCGGGTACTGGGAGACGATCTCGCCGAAGACCAGCGCCACGAGGAACTGCCCGGCGCCGACGACGGCGAGGCTCCAGAACATGGGCGGCCCGCCCAGGGCGAGGGAGACCGCGAACAGCGTGTAGATGCCGACGACGGGGGAGAGGTAGGTGAACCCGAGCGAGAAGTTCGCCCACAGCGACATGTCGCGGCGGAACTCGGAGGTGTAGCCGAGCGCCGCGAGGCGGGCGGCGTCGGCGTCGGGTGCGGGGTTGGCGTCGGGCCGGGTCATCGTTCTCCTTCGCGAAGGAGCGGGCGGAGCCGCCCCCGGAGGGGCCCGGTGCGCTCCGGACCCCCGGGGGGTTCAGTCCGCGGTCGGGGCCTCGATCTCCGCGATCAGCTCCGACGCGGGGACGACGGTGGCGGCGAAGTGGCGGTGCATCCACTCCAGGTGGTCGGCGCGGGCGTGCATGATGCGCAGCGTGTCCCAGTTGGGGAAGGCCTGCTGCGCGACCCATACGTCCATGAGCCGCGGGTCGACCTCGAAGACGTGCTCGAAGCGGGTGATGGCGACCTCGCTGGCCCGTTGCGGGGGCGGCGGGGTGTGCTGCTCGGCGTACCGGTAGGGCCGCGCGGCGCGCGGCGCGCCCCCGGACTCGGGCTCGGCGCTCACGGCGTCCCCCCGTCTCCGGTCCCGGCCGTGGCGCCGGGGTCCGGGTAGGCCCGGTCGAGCAGGTACTTGCCGGGGTTCATGATGTTGTTCGGGTCGAGGGTGCGCTTGAGGTCGAGCATCAGGTCGAAGCCGCGCCCCAGCTCCTCGGGCACCAGGTCCACCTCGCCCTCGCGGCAGGACCCGTGGCAGGCGCTGATGGAGCCGCCGTGCCGCAGGGCCGCCGCGGCGATCGCCCGCTTCGCCTCGACCCACATCGCCCAGGCGCGGTCGCCGAGCTGCTGCTCCCAGATTCCGACGTCGATCTCGGTGAGGTAGTCGGCGCCGGTGGACCCGCTGGTGTAGCAGAACATCCCCCAGTCGTCGAAGACGTCGGTCTTCGCGCGCAGTTCGCCGATGATGGCGTGCCACTCGCGCGCCACCGCGGGCAGATCCGTGTAGTTGACGGCGGCGTCCTCGCAGTGCCAGCTCATCGGGACGACCTGGCCCGACCGGGTCCGCCCGTGCAGCGGTGTGGCGTAGCGGTCGTGGCGGGCCGCCCAGTCGCCCGCGGAGATCTCGTCGCCCAGGTAGCGGGCGCCGTGCTCGCGGGCGATGCGCAGCAGCCGGCGGCCGCCGGCGCGCACCTCGTCGTCGTAGCCGTAGAGGACCGTGCAGGCGAGGGCGCGGACATCGGCGGGCTGCGGGATGTACGCCTCGTCGTCGCGGCGCAGGTAGGCGACCTTCCACTCGTCGAACAGCACCGCGCCGGAGAACGTCGCGACCCCGGCGCGCGCCAGCGCGCCGACGCAGGCGTAGGCGCTGTCGTAGTCGGCGAAGGCGAAGAACGGGGAGAACTCCGCCTCGGGCTTGGGATACAGCTTGAGGGTGGCCCGGGTCGCGATGCCGAGGGTGCCCTGGTGCCCCATGAACAGGTGCTTGAGCTGGTAGCCGCTGGAGCTCTTGGTGAGCTTGCCGCCCGCGCCGTCGCCGACGTGCATGACCTCCCCGGTGGGCAGCACGTGGTCGAAGCTGAGCACGAGGTCGCGGGTGTGGCCGTAGCGCGCGCCGATCAGCGACCAGCCGCTGGTGCCGATCCGCCCGCCGACCAGGGAGCACGGGTAGGACGCCGGGTCGTCGGGGTAGATAAGTCCGTACTGGGCGAGCTGCTCGTTGAGCTTGAGCATGTTGATGCCGACGCCCACGGTGCAGGTGCGGTTCTCCAGGTCGATCTCGTGGACGGCGTTCATCCGCTTGACGTCGACGACGATGCCGCCGCGCAGCGGGACCGCGCCGTCGGTGAGGCCGGTGCCGCCGTCGCGCGGGACGACGGGGATCCTGAACCGGTTGGCGACCTTGACGACCGCGGCGACCTCTTCGGTGGTCTCCGGGAGGACGGCGAGGTCGGGCAGCCGTTCGGCCCAGCGGTGGACGGGGAACGGGGCGGGGACCCTGGCCCTGTTGTAGCGGTCGGTGCGGCCGGTCAGGACCTGGTCCGGGCGCAGGACGCCGTGCAGGGCCTCGATGACCGGGTCGAGTACCTCGGTGGCTGTCACCGGTCCGCACCTCCCGTCCCCGCGCAGCCGCAGGATCCGCCGCCGCAGCCGCCCGTCCGGTCGCCCGCTGCGCCGCGGCTGCCGCCGACGGTGATGCCGAGGGACTCCGCGAGCAGCTCGTGGATGTCGACGACGTCGATGGCGCGCGCCTCGCCCGCCTCGCTGAGCGGCCGCTCGGACCAGGGGCAGGCGCTGACCAGCGTGTCGACCTCCAGTGCGGCGGCCTGGTCGAGCCGCCGCGCGCTGATCGCGGCGGTGAGCTCCGGTTTCTCCACGGGGAGGCCGCCCCCGCCGCCGGAGCAGTAGGACCACTGGGTGACCCGGTCGACGTCGTTGAACACGAGGCCGGGGATGGCGCGCAGGATCTCGCGGGGCTCGGCCCACACCCCCTTGCGCTTGTTGAGCCGGCACGGGTCGTGGTAGGTGATCGTGCGCTCGACGGGGACGCTGGGGGTGAGCCGCCCGTCCCGGATGAGCTCCGCGAGCAGCTCCACGACCAGCACCACCTCGATGTCGAAGTCGGCGCCGAAGTACGCCGGGTAGTCCTCGGTGAAGGTGATGTAGTCGTGCGGGTCGAGCACGAGCACGCGCTTGACGCCGCCGGCCCGCCAGTCGTCGAGGTTGTGCCGGGCGAAGCGCTCGGCCTGCGCGCGGTAGCCCATCTCGGCGGCCGGGCCGCCGCAGCACCATTGCTCGCCCATGAGCCCGAACTCCACCCCGGCGGCGGTGAGGAGCTGGGCGACGGCGCGGGGCACCGCCGTGCGGTAGAACGCGGCCTCGCAGTCGACGAACAGGATGGTCTCGCCGCCGACGGGCAGGTCGAGCCCGTCGGCCCAGTCGCGCACGTGCTCCTGGCTGACGGGGGTGTCGCCGAGGACCGGTTCGTGGGTGCGCTCGTCGGTGCGCAGGTTCCACCGCTGCCAGCCGGGCTGGTGGACGCCGCTGTCGACGGCGAGCGCCCGCACGGCCTTGACGACGTCCACCGTGCGGGTGCGGAAGCGGTAGAAGTCGCCGGTGAACAGGGTGTTGGGGCAGCGGAGCTCGCAGGCGCCGCACTGGGTGCAGTTGACGTAGTCGGCGGCGATGTCGGCGACGTCGAGTTCGCCCTTCTCCATGGCGACGACGTTGGCGTGGAACGCGGTGGGGGTCCACGACTCGTTCCGGGTGACCTGCATGACGGGGCAGACCTCGCGGCAGAACTTGTGCCCGGAGGAGTAGCAGTTGTAGGACGCGTTGCGCCACTCCTCGACGAAGGCGCGGGTGCGCTCGTCGCGCACGGGGATCCGCGGGGGAGCGACGACGAGTTCTTCGGGCGGGTCGATCGGGGCCTCGCCCGTTCCCGGGGTGGTGGGCCGGTGCGGCGCGCCGTGGCCGCCGGGGCGTGTCTCGGTCATAGGCGGTTCTCCTTGGCCGGCGTGTGCGGGGAGTGCGGGCGGAGAGGTGCGACGGAGAGCGGGGTGCGACGGAGAGCGGGAGCGGAAGGACGTGTAATAAAAAACATATGGGTTTATATTTCAAAGGGCAATACCCGGGGCCACGCCTCCCGCGCACCCCCGGGCACGCCAGACTGGACCGTGTCGGCGGCAGGGTCGCCCGCCGACCGGGGCACGGCCCGCGACCCGATCCGTCATGAAAGCTGGTGTGGTGAGTCGACTCTCCGGAGCCGCCAGGCGCGTGGTCTTCGCGCCCCTCGACGACGGCGCGGGCCGCGGCGAGGCCGTCGCGCGCCGGCTCGCCAAGGCGATCTCCCTCGGCCTCATCTCCGACGGCGAGCAACTGCCCTCGGAGTCGGAGTTGGCGACCGCGCTGAACGTCTCCACGGTGACCCTGCGCGAGGCGCTGTCCAGCCTGCGCAGCCAAGGGCTCGTCGAGACCAGGCGCGGGCGCGGCGGCGGCAGCTTCGTGCGGGCCTCGCCCACGGCGCTCGCCGACCGCGCGCTCGCCCGGATCCTCGAATCGGCGACAACGGACCTGCGCGAACTCGGCGACGTCCACGCCGCGGTCTCCGGCGCCGCGGCGCGCCTCGCCGCCGAGCGGGCCGCACCCGACAACGTGGCCCGGCTGCGCGAAGTCGTCGACCGGTTCAACGCCGCCGACAGCGTCGAGGCGCGCCGCCGCCTCGACGGCCGCTACTACATCGAGGTCGCCGCCGCGGCCCAGTCCGTCCGGCTGACCACGCAGGAGTTCGACATCCAGGCCGAGGTCGGCGCGATGGCGTGGATCCCCGCGCGGACCGCGCTCGCCCCCGCTGCCGTCGCCGCCGCGCACCACGCCGCGGTGGCGGCGATCGCGCGCCGCGACGCCGAGCAGGCCCGCGCGCTGACGGAGCGGCACGTCGAAGCCCTGACCCAGCGGCTCATCGAGATCCACGTCGACCTCGCCCGCACCGCGGGCGGCACCCGCGTTCCCTGACGGTGCGCGTCGCCCGGCGGGCGCGGAAACGCGGCGTTCCGCGCCGTATCGCCGGGACAAGCCGGGACAAGGTGCCGCCGACGGGGTGGATTTTCCCTCCCCGGCGGGTTAAGAAAAGGGGGACGGCGGCAGCGCCGCCGCGACATCCGCCGGCGATCCCCGAGAGGGCGGAACAGCGATGACCCTTCCGAGCACCCAGCGCCCCGTCGACCTCGCCGCCTGGATCGCCGGGGCGGCCGAGGACGTCTTCGCGTCACTGGAGTCCCTGCGCGGCACGATGGTCGCCTGCCACCGCGCGGCCGTGGCCCGTGGCGAACCCCTCACCTGCCGCGATATCGCCGAGGTCCGGCCCATCGTGCTCGACTGGCTGGGCGGCGACCGCGACCTCGTCGTCGGCGCGGGCATGATCGTCGCGCCCGGCCTGCTCGCCGACCAGCCGCGCCGGCTGGAGTGGTGGCATTCGGCGCCGGGCTGCGACCCCGTGTTCCTCGACGTCGACCTCGACCCCGAGAGCCTGGAGTTCTACGACTACGCCCGCGCCGAGTGGTTCCGCCTGCCGCGCGAGACCGGCGCGCGGCACGTCGCGGGGCCCTACGTCGACTTCGGCGGGACCGACCGCTACATGCTCACGCTCACCCTGCCCGTGCGCTCGGACGGGGTGTTCCTCGGCGTGGTCGGCGCCGACGTCCCCGCGGGCCTCCTGGAGGCGCGGCTGCTGCCCGCATTGGCCGCGCTCGGCGCCGACGCGGCCCTTGTGAATACCGGGCGGCGCGTGATCGTCTCGACCTCGGCCGGCGCCCCCAGCGGGTCGCTGCTCACCGGGGCTGCGGAACCCGGCGCCGTCCACCCGGTGCCGGGCCTGCCCTGGCTGCTGCTGTGCCCACTGGAGTCGGCGCGCAGCTCAGCGGTCAGGTCCGCCGCGCCAGTGTGAGGCCGTCGCCGACCGGGAGCATGACCACGGTGGTGCGCTCGTCGTCGCGCGCGTGCGCGTTGAAGTCGCGGATCCCCTGGACCTGCGGCGAGGTCTCGGCGGGGTCGATGACCCGCCCGTGCGAGAACGTGTTGTCGATCAGCAGCGCCCCGCCGGGGCGGATGCGCGGCACCAGGGCGTCCCAGTAGGCGACGTAGCCGTCCTTGTCGGCGTCGATGAACGCGAGGTCGAACATCCGGTCGTCGGGGAGCGCGGCGAGGGTCTGCACGGCCGGGCCGAGCGCGAGCGTGATGGTGTCGGACAGGCCCGCGCGCTCCCAGTAGCGGCGCGCCACCGAGGTCCACTCCTCGCTGATGTCGCAGGCGAGCAGGGTGCCGCCGGGCGCGAGGCCGCGCGCGGTGCAGATGCTGGAGTAGCCGGTGAACGTGCCGATCTCGACCGCCTCGCGCGCGCCGATGAGCCGGGCCAGCATCGTCATGAAGGCACCCTGGTCGGGGCCGATCTGCATGCCGGCGCGATCGGGGAAGAGGCGCTGGGTCTCCTCGGCGAGCTCGGTGAGCAGGGAGTCGGCGGGCGCGCTGTGCGCGACGGCGTAGGCGTGCAATTCCGGGCTGAGGCCCTCACTGGTGCGTGTCACCCGCCCAGCGTAGTGAGGCGGTCAGTACTTGGGCAGCATTTCCTGCCAGGGGAACAGGTAGACGCTGAGCAGGACGATGGCGATGCTTAGCAACGGGGTGACGACCTTGCGCTCGACGACGCCGTCGGCCTTGAAGGAGATGGGGCTGCCGATGCGGTACTTGCTGATGGGCCAGATCAGCGGGCAGCCCATGTCGGTGATGCAGTCGCCGACGAAGTGCAGCAGGCAGCCGAACGCCACGGCGAGCCCCACCCAGGTGTAGTTCGTGCCGTTGGCGTAGAGCGCGATGCAGATGCCGGCGGTGCCCATGGCGTTGATGACCTCGGCGGCGACCTTGTTCTTGTCCATGCCGAAGCCCAGGCCGTTGAACGCGATGCCGACGAGCAGGAACACGAAGACCTGGACGGCGAGGTCGGACCAGAGGGCGAGCGCGGTGGTGAGTGCGCCCATGAGCACGGCGAACAGCAGCGAGTGGGTGCCCATGCGGTGGCCGCCGAACAGCCAGTTGAAGATCACCCCGATCGCCCGGGTGACGGCGCCGTAGGTCTGCGTGATCGTGGAGCTCTTGTGGTCCAGGTCGGGGACGAGCGCCGCCCCGGCGCAGACCAGCGAGCCCGCCACGATCTCCGCGGGGCCCAGATCGAATCGGACGCCGAGGACCTCGGTCCCCTGGACCACCGGTACGATCGCCATCCAGCCGACCACGCCGCTCAAGGCGTGAGAGTGCCCCATCATGTGCGAAACCGTAGCGGTTATAGGTATTTGCGGCCACTCGGGCGGTACGTGCATCGCACCTCACCGGCCCTGCCCGCCACCGTGGCACCGGCGCAAGCCATGCGCCGCGGCCACATCGTGAACGTTGTGTGACACGGGCGGTGTAGAGCGTTGACGCTTTTCCGGCCACGCTGGTAAACAACCACCAATCCACCGGTGAGACGGTCGATCTCCCTCCACCAACTAAGGGGTTTGACAGCATGGTCACAGAGCAGGCACCCCCCAGACGACGAACCCCTCGCTGGTTGATGGCCGTCGCCGCCGCGATCGCACTCGTCGGCTCCGCGCTGCCCGCGGCGCCCGCCGCCGCGCAGGCCGACTCCGGCCAGCAGACGCTCACCATGGCGGCCGACCAGCCGGTCGACTCCCTGAGCCCGTTCATCGCGCAGCGGCTGATCAGCACCAACATCCACCGCTACATCTACGACTTCCTCACCAACTACGACCCCAAGACCAACAAGCCGATCCCGGCGCTGGCGGAGTCGTGGGAGACCTCCGACGACGACCTCACGTGGACCTACAAGATCCGCGACGACGCGAAGTGGTCCGACGGCAAGCCGCTGACGTCCGAGGACATCGCGTGGACCTACACCACGATGATGGAGGACGAGGCCGCGGCGACCGCCAACGGCAACTTCGTCGCCAACTTCGACAAGGTCACCGCGCCCGACCCCACCACGCTGGAGATCAAGCTCAAGAAGCCGCAGGCGACCATGCTCGCCCTCGACATCCCCATCGTGCCCAAGCACGTCTGGGAGAACGTCGACGACTTCGGGAAGTTCAACAACGACGAAGAGTTCCCCATCGTCGGCAGCGGTCCGTTCGAGCTCACCAAGAACGACGAGAACCAGGGCATCACCCTTGAGGCGAACAAGGACTACTGGCGCGGCGCGCCGAAGTTCGACAAGGTCGTCTTCAAGTACTTCAGCGACCAGGACGCCATGGTCGAGGCGCTGAAGAGCGGCGAGGTGTCCCTCGTCGCCCAGCCGTCGCTCACGCCGGCGCAGGCCAACAGCCTCAAGGGCGCCGAGAACATCAAGGTCAACTCCGCCACCGGCAAGCGCTTCAACGGCTTCACCGTCAACCCGGGCGCCCAGACCCAGGACGGCGAGAAGATCGGCGACGGCAACCCGGCGCTGAAGGACAAGGTCCTGCGGCAGGCCATCATGAAGGCCATCGACAAGGAAGCCATCGTCGACAAGGTCTACGGCGGCTACGCCGAGGTCGGCGAGGGCTACATCCCCGCCCGCTACAAGGACTACTACTGGAAGCCCGAGGGCGCCGACCGCCTCGACTTCGACCCCGAGGCCGCGAACAAGATGCTCGACGACGCCGGGTACAAGATGGGCGACGGCGGCGTCCGCGAGACCCCCGACGGCGACCCCCTCAAGCTCCGCATGGCCGTGCACAACGACAAGCCCGACTACGTCGACACCGGCAAGTTCATGGAGGAGTGGCTCAAGGACATCGGGATCGAGATCGAGGGCCAGTACGTCGACTCCAACCTCATCTCCGAGAAGCTCAACGGCGGCGAGTACGACCTCATCTTCACCGGCTGGAACGTGAACCCCGACCCCGACTACGTCCTCGGCCTGCACACCTGCGACGCCCGGCCCGAGGAGAAGGGCTCGATGCGCGGCGACGCGTTCTACTGCAACAAGGAGTACGACAAGCTCTACGACCAGCAGATCGAGGAGTACGACCCGGAGAAGCGCGCCGCCATCGTCAAGGAGATGCAGCAGGTCCTGTACGAGGACGCCGTCGTCAACGTGCTCGACTACCCCGGCGCCCTCGAGGGCTACCGCACCGACCAGGTCGCCTCCTTCCAGGTGCAGCCCGACCCCGGCGGCAACATCTGGGGCCAGGACGGCTACTGGTCGTTCTACGAGGCGGAGCCCGCAGAGGCCGACTCCGGCGGCGGGATCTCCACGGGCATGCTCGTCGGGATCGGCGCTGCCGTCGTGGTCGTCCTCGGAGCGGGTGCGTTCCTGGTGCTGCGCCGCCGTTCCGCCACTGCGGACGACCGGGAGTAGCGCGCCGGAATGAGCCTTTCCTCGTCGTCGCCGCGGCCCGAGTCCGAAGCCGCCGCGCCCGATGCCGCCGCCCCCGGCCCAGTGCCGGGGCGGCGGCCCGCCGGCCGCCGCGTGTCGCTGCGCTACTTCGCCGTGAAGCTCCTCGGCGCGCTGGTGTCGCTGCTCGCGGTCATGGTGACCAGCTTCTTCCTGTTCCGGGTGATCCCCGGCGACCCTGTGGCGGCCATGACCCAGGGCCGCAAGGTGACACCGGAGCAGCGGGAGGAGCTGTTCCGCCAGTTCGGGCTCGACCAGCCGCTCTGGCAGCAGTTCCTGGGGTACCTGCGCGACCTGCTCCGGCTCGACCTTGGCCTGTCCTACCAGTACAAGGCGCCGGTCACCGAGCTGATCGCGACGCGGCTGGGTCCGACGCTGCTGCTCGTGGGCACCGCCACCCTCATCGCGGCGGCCCTCGGCCTGTGGCTGGGCACCCGGGCCGGGTGGCGGCGCGGCTCCACCGCCGACCGCGTCCACACCGGGGTGGCGCTCACCCTGTTCTCCGTGCCGACGTTCTGGCTCGGGCTGCTGATGATCGTGGTGCTCGCGGGCGGGGCCGGCGGCATGCCGCACCTGTTCCCCACGGGCGGCATGGGCTCGCCCGACGTCTCCGGCGTCGGCAACGTCATCGTCGACACCGCCCACCACATGGTGCTGCCGGTGGCGACCCTGGTCGCGGTCCTGTACGCCCAGTACCTGATGATCATGCGGTCGTCCCTGTTGGACGAGATGGGCAGCGACTACCTGGTCACCGCGCGCGCCAAGGGCCTGCGCGACGACCTCGTGCTGCGCCGCCACGCGGTCCCCAACGCCCTGCTGCCGACCGTCACCCTGCTGTTCCTCAAGATCGGCCAGGTGGTGTCCGGGACGATCCTGGTCGAGGCGGTCTTCTCCTGGCCCGGCCTGGGGATGCTCTTCTACGAAGGGCTCTCGGTGCCCGACCTGCCGCTCGTGCAGGGGCTCTTCATCTTCTTCTCCGCATCGGTGATCTTCATGAACCTGCTGGCCGACTTCGTCTACCCGCTGTTCGATCCGCGGGTGCGCACGTGAGCGCCGGGCCGGTCGAGCGCCCGCCGGGGGAGGCCGGCGGCGGGTCCGCGGCCCCCGCGTCGCCCCGCGCCCTCGCCTGGCGGCGCAGGCGCCACTCGCTGGGCCGGTTCTGGGCCGGGTACCGCGGCAACCGGGCCGGGCTGGCGGGCCTCGCGGGGCTCGCCGTGTTCGTGCTGATCGCGCTCTGCGCCCCGCTGCTGATCGGCCCCGCCGACCTCAGCCTCACCGACGCGCCGGGCGGGCCGCACGAGCCGCCGAGCGCGGCCTACCCGCTGGGCACCGACAACTACGGGCGCTCGATCCTCGACCTCGTCATCTGGGGCTCGCGGGTCTCGCTGACGGTCGGGTTCCTCGCCACCCTCATGTGCGTCGGCCTGGGCACCCTCGTCGGGATCGTCGCCGGGCACTACGGCGGGTTCGGGTCGACCGTGCTCATGCGGATCACCGACTGGGTCCTGGTGCTGCCCGCACTGGTCCTCGCGGTCGCGTTCGCCGCGGTCATGGGACAGGGCACGGTCACCATCATCCTCGCCATCGGCCTGACCGCGTGGCCGACGACGGCGCGGCTGGTCCGCGCGCAGACCCTCGCGGTCGAGGCGCGCCCCTACATCGACCGCGCGAAGGCGCTCGGCGGCGGGCACGGGCACGTCATGACCCGCCACGTCCTGCCCAACGTGATGCCGATCGTGCTGGCGCAGACCACGCTGACCGTCGCCGAATCGATCATCATGGAGTCGACCATGGCCTTCCTCGGGCTCGGCGACCCCAACACCCTGTCGTGGGGCGGCACCCTCCAGGAGGCGCGCAACGCCGGGGCAGTCAGCTCCGGCCTGTGGTGGCACCTGCTGCCGCCCGGCCTCGCGATCGTCCTCGTGGCGCTCGCGTTCACCCTGTGCGGGCGTGCCATCGAAGGCGTGCTCAACCCCCGTCTGAGGGAGCGCCGATGAGCACCGGAGGCAACGACGCCGCGCAGCGGACCAACTTCCTCGCGGTCGAGGACCTGTCCGTCACCTACCGCACCGGCAGCGGCGACGTGCCGGCCGTGCGCGGGGTCGACCTCGCCGTGGCGCCGGGCACGAAGCTCGGTGTCGCGGGGGAGTCGGGGTGCGGCAAGTCCACCATCGCGCTCGCGCTGCTGCGGCTGCTGCCCTCGACCGCCAGGATGAGCGGGCGCATCCTGCTCGACGGCGAGGACGTCCTCACCATGAAATGGGGGCGGCTGCGCGCGGTGCGCTGGGCCGGGGCGTCCATCGTGTTCCAGGGGGCGATGCACTCCCTGAACGCGGTGCGCCGCATCGGCGACCAGATCGCCGAGCCGATACTGCTGCACGAGCAGCGGACGCCCGCCGAGGTGCGCACGCGCGTGAGCGCCCTGCTGGAGCAGGTCGGCCTGCCCCAGCAGCGGGCCGCGGCGTACCCGCACGAGCTGTCCGGCGGGCAGCGGCAGCGGGTCATGATCGCCATGGCACTGGCGTGCAACCCCCGGCTGATCATCGCCGACGAGCCGACGACGGCGCTGGACGTGATGATCCAGGCGCAGATCCTCCGGCTCATCAGCGGGCTCGTCTCCGACCACGGCATCTCGATGCTGATGATCAGCCACGACCTGTCGGTCCTGGCCGACACCTGCGACCGCCTCGCCGTGATGTACGCGGGCCGGGTCGTGGAGGAGGGGGCCGCCCACGAGGTGTTCAGCACCCCGCGGCACCCCTACAGCGAGGCGCTCAGCGCCGCGTTCCCGCGGATCGGCGACCCCGCGTCCCGGCGCAGGCCCCGCGGCCTCCCCGGCGACCCGCCCGACCCCGCGGCCCTGCCCGCGGGCTGCTCGTTCCGGCCGCGGTGCCCGGCGGCGCAGGACCGCTGCGCCGAGACCGACCCGGCCCTCTGGCGGGCCGGCGCCGAGCGCCGGGCCGCGTGCGTGCACGTCCTCAGCGACGAGCAGGCCGTGGAGCTCGGCGTGCCGCCCGCGCCCGCCGCACCGTCCGCCGCACCGCCCGACCGCCCCGCGAACGGCGCCGACCCCGCCCAGCCGGAGGAGATCCGATGACCGCCCAGACCGGCCCCGACCCCGCGACCCGGGACGACGCGGGCGATCGCGCCGTCCCCGGCGGGGCGGCGGCGCCCGTGCTCAGCGCGGAGGGCCTGGAGGTGCGGTTCAAGGGGCGCGGCGACCGCGGGGTCGCCCGCGCGGTCGACGGCGTCCACCTCGACGTGCGCGCCGGGGAGATCATCGCGCTGGTCGGGGAGTCGGGCTGCGGCAAGACCACCCTCGCCAGGACCCTGCTGGGCCTGGAGCGCCCAACGGACGGCAGGGTCACCTTCGAGGGGCGCCCGCTGTCCTACACCGGCAAGGCCCTCAAGGCGTACCGGCGGCGCGCCCAACTGGTGCTCCAGGACCCCAGCGGTTCGCTGAACCCCCGGCACGTCGTCTACGACGCGGTCGCGGAGGGCCTGCGCATCCACTACGGCGTCACCGCGGACGAGAAGGCGAAGGTGGCCGACGCGCTGGCGCGCGCCGGGCTGCGGCCGCCCGAGCGGTTCTTCCTCCGCTACCCGCACGAGCTGTCCGGCGGGCAGCGCCAGCGGGTGGTCATCGCGGGGGCGCTGGTGCTCGACCCCGAGGTCATCGTCGCCGACGAGCCGGTGGCGTCGCTCGACGCGTCGGTGCGCGGCGAGATCCTCGCGCTGCTGCTGCGGCTGCGCGACGACCTCGGCCTCTCCGCGCTGGTCGTCACGCACGACCTGGGGCTCGCGTGGAACATCGCCGACCGGGTCGCGGTGATGTACCTCGGCCGGGTCGTCGAGTCGGGGACGGTCGAAGAGGTGCTCACCGCCCCGCGCCACCCCTACACCCAGGCCCTGCTGTCCGTGCTGCCCGAGGGCGGGGTCGCGGAGCGGGTCGTCCTCACGGGCGAGCCGCCGGACCCCACCCGCGTCCCGGGAGGGTGCCGCTTCCACGCCCGCTGCCAGATCCTCGCCTCGGGCGAGGCGGACCGCGCGGGGATCGCCGACCGCTGCCGCGGCGAGGACCCCGGCGTCCTCCCCGCCGGGAGCGACTCCCACCTGGCGGCCTGCCACTACGCGGCCCTCGGCGAACCCGCCGGCACGTAGCCCGCGCGGCCCCGCCCCCCGCGAACCTCGACGGCCGCCGGGGCGGTGCGCCGCGGGCGGGGGTTGGAGCAGGCCCGGGAATACCTCAATGTTAGGTTAGCCTTGCTTTTTCTTTCCTTGAGGGATGTGCGGGGATTCTGGATGCGACCACGGCGACGGTGCCGGCCCGGCCGGAGGCGGCGGTGACCGCCGACGCGCTCGTGGACGGCCGCCCCGACCGCGTCGGGCACGAGGGCGGCGACACGGAGGCGCCCCTCGGGGAATGGACGCCGGGAGCGGTGATCCGGCGCGCGCTGCGCGGCCGCCGTGCGCTGCTGAGCGGCTCGGCGGCGCTGATGGTCAGCCACCAGGCGGGCGAGGCCATGGTGCCCGTACTGGTCGGGGTGGTCATCGACCAGGCGCTCGGCGAGCGCAGCACGGCGGGCCTCGGCCTCGGGCTCGGCGCGCTGGCGGCGGCGTTCCTGCTGCTGTCCTTCAGCTACAAGTACGGGTCGCGGCTGGGGGTGCAGGCCGCCCAGTACGCGGAGCACGACCTGCGCGGCGAGGTCGCGGCGCGGGTGCTGCACCCGCGCGGCGGCGCCGAGGACGGCCGCACCTCCGGTGCGCTCCTCAGCGTCGCCACCTCCGACGCGCAGCGGGTCGCCTCCGTGGCGCTCGTCGTCGCCATGAGCGCCGCGGCCGCGTCGGCGTTCACGGTCGCCGTGGTCTCGCTGCTGCTGATCTCGGTCCCGCTGGGACTGCTGGTGGTGGTCGGGCTGCCGCCCGTGCTGCTGCTCTCCCACCTGCTCGGGCGCCCCCTTGAGCGGCGCGGCCGCGCCGAGCAGGCGCGGGTGGCCCGCGCCGCCGGGCTCGCCGCCGACCTGGTGCGCGGGCTGCGCGCCCTCAAGGGCATCGGCGCCGAGCGCGCCGCCGCCGACCGCTACGTCGGCGCCAGCCGCGGCTCACTGCGCGCCACCCTCTCGGCGGCCCGCGCCGAGGCGGCGGTCGAGAGCATCGCGCCGCTCACCGTCGGCGCGTTCCTCGCCCTGGTCGCCTACGTCGGCGGCGTGTTCGCGATCGACGAGCGCATCACCGTCGGCCAGCTCATCTCCGCGGTCGGCCTGGCCCAGTTCCTCACCTCCCCCATGGAGCGCTTCGCCGTCATGCGGTCCCTGTACGCGCAGGTGCGCGCGTCGGCGGGGCGGGTGGCGGACGTGCTGGGCGCGCCGACCGCCGTCGGCGCCGGTGACGGGTCGGCCGTCCCCGCCGGGGCGCGCGGCGAGGTGCGCGTCGACGGGCTGCACCACGGCGCCCTGAACGGGCTGTCGCTGCACGTCCCCGCCGGTTCGCTCGTGGGGGTGGCGGCACCCGACCAGGCCGCCGCGGCCGCGCTGCTGGACTGCCTGGGCCGCCGCTGCGAACCCGCGTCCGGGTCGGTGCTCCTCGACGGGGTTCCGCTGGTCGGCCTCGCGCCGGGCGACGCCCACGCGGCGGTCCTCATCGGCGACCACGACGCCGACCTGTTCGAGGGCACCGTCCGCGAGAACCTCGCCGGTGCCGCCGACCCCGCCGAGGACCGCGCCGGGGTGCGCGACGCCGCGGTCGCCGCGGCGGCGGTCGACGAGGTGGCGGCGTCACTGCCCGCCGGGCTGGACACGGTCATCTCCGAACGGGGCCGCTCGCTCTCAGGCGGGCAGCGCCAGCGGGTCGCCCTGGCGCGGGCGCTGGCGGCCGACCCGGTGGTGCTGGTGCTGCACGAGCCCACGAGCGCCATCGACTCCGTGACCGAGGCCCGCGTCGCCGAGGGGCTGCGCGCGGTCCGGCACGGGCGCAGCACGGTGCTCGTGACGACCAGCCCGGCGCTGCTCGCCGTGTGCGACCGGGTCGTGCTGCTGGACGCCGGGACGGCGGCAGCGGAGGGCACGCACGCCGACCTGGTCGCCGACGACCCCCGCTACCGGGAGACGGTGCTCACGTGACGACCCCCGACACCCGCCGGGCCGCTGACGGCACCGGCGCCCGGCCCGGCCTGCTGCCGACCGCGTCCCCCCGCCAGGCGCGGCGGATGCTGCGCCGCCTGCTGCGGCCGCACCGGCCGCTCGCGGTGCTGAGCGTGGCGGCGCTCGTACTGGGCACAGTGGCGCAGCTCGCGGGGCCGCCGATCATCGGCCGGATGGTCGACCTGATCGTCGCCGGCGGCGCCGCGGCGGCCCTGGTGCCGCCGGTGGCGCTGCTGGCCGGCCTCGCCGTGGCGCAGGCGGTGCTGCTCGCCGCCGGAAAGGCGCTCGCCGCGCAACTGGGCGAGTCCGTCCTGGCGGTGCTGCGGGAACGGGTCATGGACCGGGCGCTGCGGCTGCCCATGGGGCGGGTGGAGCAGGCCGGGTCCGGCGACGTCGTCGCGCGGGTGTCCGGCGACGTCTCGGTCATCGCCAAGGCCGTGCGCGAGGCGATCCCCGTCTTCGCCATGTCCGGGCTGACGGTGCTGCTGACCATCGCCGGGCTCGGCGCGCTCGACTGGCGGCTGATGCTCGCCGGGCTGTGCGCCGTGCCCATCCAGGCGTTCGCCCTGCGCCGGTACCTGCGCGCGACCGCCCCGGTGTACGCGCGCGAGCGCGTCGCCGAAGGGGAGCGCGCGCAGCAGCTCCTCGACTCGGTCGGCGGCGCCGCGACGGTGCGCGCCTTCGGCCTTTCGGCCGGGCACCTGGCGCGCGTCGACGCCCGGTCGCGGGCGGCCGTCGGCCTCGCGCTGCGCGCCAACGTCCTGCGGACGCGCTTCCTCGCCCGGTTGAACGCCGCCGAGTACGTCGGCCTCGCCGCGATCCTGGTGGTCGGCTTCTGGCTGGTGACGTCGGACGCCGTGAGCATCGGGACGGCGTCGGCCGCGGCCCTGTACTTCATCGCGCTGTTCAACCCCATCAACGTCCTGCTGTACCTGTTCGACACCGTGCAGGAGGCCGGCGCCGGGTTCACCCGGCTGGTGGGGGTCGCCGAGATGCCGCCGCCGGACGATCCGGCGGAGCCGCCCGCGCCGAAGGGGGCGGCGGTGCGGGTGCGCGCCGCGCGCTACGCCTACACCCCCGGCCACGACGTGCTGCACGGCGTCGACCTGGACGTGCCCGCGGGGGCGCGGGTCGCGCTGGTCGGCGCGAGCGGCGCGGGCAAGACCACGCTCGCGAAGCTCGCGGCGGGGGTCCACGAGCCGGACTCCGGGACGGTCGAGATCGGCGGGGTGCGCCTCGACGCGCTCGGCCCGGCCGCAACCCGCGCCCAGGTCGCCCTGGTCACTCAGGAGGTGCACGTCTTCGCGGGGCCGCTCGCCGAGGACCTGCGGCTGGCCCGGCCGGACGCCGACGACGCGGCCCTGCACTCGGCGCTGGACCTGGTCGGCGCCGATGCGTGGGTCCGGGCGCTCCCCGACGGGCTCGACACCGTCGTCGGCGACGGCGGGCACCGGCTGACCGCCACCCGCGCCCAGCAGCTGGCGCTGGCCCGCCTCGCGCTGGCCGACCCGCCGGTCGCCGTGCTCGACGAGGCCACGGCCGAGGCGGGCAGCGCGGGGGCCCGGGTCCTGGAGGCCGCGGCCGACCGGATCCTGGCGGGGCGGACGGCGATCGTCGTCGTCCACCGCCTCACGCAGGCCGCGACCGCCGACACCGTGGTCGTCCTCGACCAGGGCCGCGTGGTCGAGACCGGCACCCACGCGGAGCTGCTGTCCTCCGGCGGCACCTACGCGACCCTATGGTCCGCCTGGTCCACGGCGAATACCCAAGCGGAGTAGGCACGCGGCTCATGGCGCATGTAAAACCCCATCCATGGTTGTGCTGAGGATCGAGAGCGTCCCTGAACACGTTCGCGACGCCCTGGTTCGGGCGGCCGACGCAAAGGGCCAGTCGCTGCAAGCGCTGCTGCTCGACCTGGTCGAGGCCAGAGCACGCCGGGCCAAGAACATGGCCGCAGGTCTGCGGGGCGGCCTTGTCACCGGGCGGGATGCGGGTGGTCTGCGGGAAAAGCGGCACTGACGACGGCGGTGGGATCCGGTCGGCGGTCATCCGCACGGTGCCGGCGCCGCGTTCACCCCGGTGGCCGGCCTCCGTGAAGTATTTCCCACTTCACGGCGCCCGAAGTGGTAATCACTTCACGGAGGCTGCCGAATAAGCCGAACGCCCACCCGCGACCGGGGGAGTACTTCGTCCGGAATTGGGAATGAGCCGGCAGGCCCCGGTGCGAGCGGTGCGTCGGCACGCCGCCGACGATCGCCCGGCCGGGCCCCTGGCGCCTTTGGTGCTGCCTTTTCCCACTGGTCACCGGTGTCCTGGCAGCGCACAAGGCCGCCCAGCGGACCCGACGTCCACCGAACGTCCGCGCGCGGCCCCATGGGCGGCCACGTCGTTCTACAGCCCCAGGGCGCGGAGTTCGCGGTGTTCGCGGGAGTCCCTGGTCAGGATGGTCACGGTGCGGGCGTCGGCGACGCCGTCGGGGCGCAGTCCGTGGGTCCGCTGGAACGAGCGCAGTGCCTCGATGCGCTCGGCGTGGCCGGCCGCGTTGTCGAGGTAGCCCAGTTCGACGAGCTGGTCGCGGATGACGCCGGGCTCGGCCTCGGGGACGACGATGTCGGCGGCGAAGACGCTGGCCAGCATGGCCCCCGCGAACTCGACCGTGCCCCGCAGGCCGCCGGGGCGCACGGCGGCCCGGGTGCTGCCGGTGCGCTGCACGGGCACCGGCCCCTGCCGCTGTGTGCGCCGCCGGTTCTGCGCTGGTGTCGTCGTCATCGCGCTCACCTGCCCCTCGCGGGACGGTCCGGGGATCTCCCGGGCGCGTCCCCCTACTTCGAGTCTCCGCACGGAGGGTTAAGGAACCGCAATGGGCACGCGTGTTTTCGGTGTGGAAGCGGCGCGCCGGATCGCGCGGCGGCCCGGCCCCGGTCCGGCGGGGTGCCCGGTCCGGGCCCGGACCGGTGTCGGGTCAGTGCCCGGCCCTCTCGGCGGCGCGCCGGGTGATCCAGTCGAACAGGGCGGGGTCGGCACCCATCTCGGGGTGCCTGCGTCCCGCCGCGCCCTGGAGGTCGGGGCCGCCGTCCAGCTCACCGCGGAGCAGGACGCGCTGCTGCGCGCGTTTCTCAGCTGACACTGGCCTCGGCTGACACCGGGGGCCGCGCCAGTGCCGCCGCACCGGTGTCACGCCAGCGCGGGCTCGTGCAGCCGCAGCTCGCCGCGGTCGGCGTCGAGCACCGCGGCGACCCCCAGCGGCACGGTGAGCTGGCTGGCCCCGTGGCCGAACCCCAGCTCCCACACCACGGGGACGCCCAGCGGCCCGAGGCGTTCGCGCATCAGCTCCCTGATGGATTCGGGCCCCGGCGTGCAGTCGCGCCACGACCCGAGCGCGAACCCCGCCGCGCCGCGCAGCCAGCCGCTGCGCAGCAGCTGGGTGAGCATCCGGTCGATGCGGGAGACGTCCTCCCCGATGTCCTCCAGCAGCACGATCCCCCCTGCCGCCGAGGGGCGGCTGTGCGGGGTCGCGATGCCGTCGGCGAGCAGGCTGAGGTTGCCGCCCACCGTGATGCCGTGCGCGGCGCCGCCGACCAGCGGTTCGGCGGTGTCGGACGTCAGACGCAGCCGGGTCTCGGGCTCCATGAGGGTGGCGCGCAGCTCCTCGGCCGTCCGCGCGTCGTTCAGGAACTCCGCCGAGGCGATGACGGGCCCGTGCACCGTCGCCACCCCCATCTCCACCGCGAACGCCTCGTGCAGCGCCGTGACGTCGCTGTAGCCGACGAACGCCTTGGGCGCGCCGCGGCGCAGCTCGGTGAAGTCCAGCGCGTCGAGGGTGCGGTGCGCGCCGTCGCCGCCCCGCGCGCACAGCACGGCCGAGACACCGCGGTCGAGCCAGGCGTCGCGCAGGTCGGCGGCCCGGTCGGCGTCGGTCCCCGCGAGGTAGTGCAGCGCGGGGTGCCGGTCGCGCGCGTGCGCGCCCTCGACCACCTCCAGGCCCCAGCCGCGCACGACCGCGCAGGCGGCGTCGAGCCGGTCGGCCGGCATCGGGCTGCACGGGGAGACGACGGCCACCCGGTCGCCGCGCCGCAGCCGCGGCGGCCGGGCCAGCGGCGCGGCGGTCCGCATGGGCTACCCGCCCCGGACGCGGCGGACCGGGGTCACGGGCGCAGCTCCAGCACCGGCGGGCCGCCCGCCGGTTCGAAGCCGAACACCTGCGCGTACAGCGACAGCTCCGCCTGCAACGCGGCGATGATCGTGGGCTCCTTGCGGAACCCGTGCTGCTCGCCGTCGAAGGTCAGGTAGGCGTGCGGGACGCCCTTGCCGTCGGCCGCCAGTGCCGCGATCCGCTCAAGGAAGCGCTCGCACTGCACGGGCGGGCAGATCGCGTCCTCCAACCCCTGCATCAGCACGAACGGGGCCGTGACCGACGCCGCCCGGTTCACCGGGGAGCGCTCCTCGTAGCGCTCGCGGGTCTGCGGCCACGGCCCCACGAGGCTTTCGAGGTACTGGGACTCGAAGTCGTGGGTCTCGCCGTTGCGCCAGCCCGCCAGGTCCAGGATGGGGTAGAGGATGGCCGCGCAGCTGAACACGTCGGTCGACGCCAGGGCCGCCGCGCTGGTCCAGCCGCCGGCGCTGCCGCCGCGGATGGCGATGCGCGCGGGATCGGCGGCGCCCTCCTCGGCGAGCGCCCCGGCGACGGCGGCGCAGTCCTCGACGTCGACGACGCCCCAGTTCTCCCTGAGCCGTTCGCGGTAGGCGCGGCCGAACCCGGTCGACCCGCCGTAGTTGACGACCGCCACCCCGATGCCGCGGCTGGTGAAGTACGCGATCTCCAGGTCGTGGACCATGGGCGCGCGGCTCGTGGGGCCGCCGTGCACCCAGACGGCGTAGGGCGCGGCGGCGTCGTCGGGCCCTGACGCGGCGGGGTTGCGCGGCGGGTGCACGACGGCGTGCACCTCGCGCTCGCCGCCCGCGGCGGGGCGGCAGGTGAAGACGCGGGGCCGCGGCGCCGACAGGTAGGGGGCGAGCGGGTCGGCGGTGTCGCCGCCGGGCCGGCTCAGCGAGCGCCACGCGGCCTTGTCGGGCTGGACCGCGATGACCTCGTGCGCCCGCTCGGCCGACGCGGCGATGCTCACGATGGTGGACCGGTCGGTCCCGGCGAGGGTCAGCCGCGGCGACCACTCGGTGAACGGGGTGGCGAGGTCGAAGAACCGGCCGGAGCGGGGTTCGGTCACGGCGATCCGGGTCGACGCGGTGCCGTGGACGGCCGCGATCCTGCCGTCGGGCAGCGGGCGCAGCCACCGCGCGCCGAGCTGCCACAGCGGCCCGCCGAACTCCTCCTCGACCGGACCGAGCGGCTCAACGGTGTCGCCGTCGGGGCCGATGGTGAGCCGGAACGGGTTCCACCAGCCCTCGGGGTCGCTCACGTAGTACAACCGGTCGGGGTTGGCCCATTCGACCTGGACGACCGCCTCGCGCGGCCCGCCGGCCACGGTGCGCGCCCCCGCCGCGCGGCCCTGGACGTCGATGTCGGCGACGCGCAGCTCGGTGGCGTCCCACGGCATGTCGGGGTGATTCCAGCCGATCCACGCCAGCCGCCTGCCGTTGGGCGACAGCCGCGGGCAGGCCAGGAACCGGTGCCCGGAGGCGACCTCGCGGACGGCGGCGGGGTCCTCGGCGGCGGAGCCGTCGAGGGGCACCGCGACGATGGCGCGGGCGACGTCGGTGGGCGCCGGGCCGGTGAGGGTCTCGCGGATGCACCACACCTCCCCGGTGCGCGGGCCCGCGACCGGTTCGACGTAGCGCAGCCCGCCGGGGATCTCGGGGACCGGGGTCAGCGCGGTCGGCTCGCCCCCGGAGTCGGGGGAGTAGAGGTACAGCCGCTGGTCGCTGTACTCGCTGAAGACCACGGCCGTGCCGGCGCCGTCGGCCAGCAGCGCGTAGGGGTGCCCGCCGTACTCGTGGACCCTGCTGCGGGCGTTCCACGGCGGCGGCAGCACGGTCTGCGGCGGGTCCTCGCGGTCGAGGCGGCTGCGCACCAGCGCCACCCGGCCGTCCTCCTCCGGGCGGCCCTCCGTCCACCACACCTCCTCGCCGAGGGCCTCCGGCCAGTTGGGCGTGCCGTCGTGGCGGGCGACGGTCGCCGCGTCGATGGGGGAGGGCCAGGAGCCGTAGGGCAGGCGCTCGGTCACGTCGGGGTCCTCACGTTCGGTGGGGATGGTGGCGGCGGGGTGGTACCCATCACTAGCGCCCGCCACCCGATGCGGTCAAGAACCGGTCCATGACCCGCGCACCGAAGTGCAGGGCCTCGACGGGCACGCGTTCGTCGACGCCGTGGAACAGGGTCCCGTACTCCAGGGAGGGCGGCATCAGCAGGGGGGTGAACCCGTACCCGGCGATGCCGAGGGCGGCGAACTGCTTGGCGTCGGTGCCGCCCGACATGCACACCGGGACCACGTGCGCCCCGGGGTCGTGGGCCAGCAGCGCCGCGCGCATCTCGCCGAACAGGGGCGCGTCGACCGGCGCCGATGCCGGGGTGGTGTGGTGCGCGAACTCCCAGTCGACCTTGGGGCCGGTGAGTTCGTCGAGGGTCGCGCGGAACTCCGCCTCGCCGCCGGGCAGGATCCGGCCGTCGACCCCCGCCGACGCGGTCTCCGGGATGACGTTCACCTTGTACCCGGCGTCGAGCATCGTGGGGTTGGCGCTGTTGCGCACGGTGGAGCGCAGCATCGCCGCCGCCGGGCCCAGCGCGTCGAGCAGCGGGTCGAGGTCGCGTTCGGGGTCGAACGCCGGGGAGTGCGGGTCGGCGGGCACCCCGACGGCGGCGGCGATGCCCGCCAGCGCGGCGCGGGTCACCGGGGTGAGCCGCACCGGCCAGCGGTGCGCGGAGATGCGGGCGACCGCCGCGGCCAGCGCCGCGACCGCGTTGTCGTAGTTGACCTTGGACCCGTGGCCGGCGGTGCCGTGCGCGCTGAGGCGCAGCCACGCGGTGCCCCGCTCGGCCGCCGCGACGGGGTAGATGCGGAGCGGGCCGCCGCCGGAATCGGCGGCGTGGAAGGTGTACCCGCCGGACTCGCTGACGCCCTCGGTGCACCCCTCGAACAGGTGGGCGTGCTCGCGCACGAGGTAGTCGGCGCCGTAGGCGGCGCTGTCCTCCTCGTCGGCGGTGAACGCGAGGACGATGTCGCGGCGCGGCCGCCGGCCGCTGCGCGCCCACTCCCGCACCACGGCGAGCACGACAGCGTCGGCGTTCTTCATGTCGATCGCGCCGCGGCCCCACACCATGCCGTCGCGGACCTCGCCGGAGAACGGGTGCACGCTCCACTGGGCAGGGTCGGCGGGGACGACGTCGAGGTGCCCGTGGACGAGCAGGGCCGGCGCCGCGGGGTCGCTGCCCGGCACCCGTGCCACCACATTGGAGCGGCCCGGGGCGGCCTCCAGGACGGCGGGTTCGATCCCGGCCTCGGCGAGGCGCTCGGCGACGTACTCGGCGGCCGGCCGCTCACGGCAGTCGCCGCCGCCGCGGTTGGTGGTGTCGATCCGGATCAGGTCGGAGGTGAACCGGACGGCCTCGTCGTCGCGGACGCTACCAGCGCCGGTGTGCGGGGCCGTGCGCGTGGTGTGCTCAGCCATAGGTGCGCTCCACCGCCGCCGAGATGAGCGTGGTCACGGCCTTGAAGCAGCGGATCATCGCGTAGGCGCCGGGCGCCGTGTAGCGGACCCGCCGCTCCCCGATCTGGGTCACCCCGGGCACCATGGCGGCGGCGCCGGCCAGCTGCGCGGCGTCGACCTCCACCTCCACCGTGAGTTCGCCGTGCGCGACCGGTGCCGTGCGCCGCGCCAGCGGCGCGGCGGACTCCGCGGCCGCAGCGATGTCGGCGAACGTCCGGGCGGGCGGGCGGCACACGGCGGCGTAGCGCGACACGTGGTCCTTCACGGCGACCGTGCGGGCCGCCGGTGCGTAGGTCGCGGCGTCGTCGCAGGCGCGGTCGTCGCCGGTGACCAGGACGACGGGGCTGCCGTACGCGGCGGTGACGTGGGCGTTGAGCCGCCCCTCGCTCGCGGGTTCGCCGTCGAGCCACACCCCGGTGATGGAGTTCGGCAGGTAGGTGTGCGCGAGGACGCCTTCGGCGCCCGCGCCGCAGTGGTAGCCGAGGAACGCGACGCCGTCGACGTCGCCGTGCTGCACCCCCTCGACCATCGTGAGGTCCTTGTGCCGACCGGTGAGCATGGTGGCGCGGTCGTCCAGCTCCTCCAGCAGCAGGTTGCGCATCGTGGAGTGCGCCTCGTTGACGAGGACCGAGGTGGCGCCGCCCGCGAAGAAGCCCGCGATGGCGCCGTTGACGTCGGAGGTGAACATGGTGCGGCAGCGCTGCCACTGCTCGGTGCCGGGCTCGACGTCGGCGGGCCAGGTGACCCCCGTCGCCCCCTCCATGTCGGCCGAGATGAGGATCTTCACGGTGCCCGACCCTATTGCCTCGCGTCCGCGGCCGCACGCGGCGGCACCGGTGGGCGCCGCCGCGTGCGGGGGGTGCGGACAGGGTGTGCGGGTGGAGCGGCGCCTTACGGCAGGGTGAGGATCTCGGCGCCGGTGGCGGTGATGACGAGGGTGTGCTCGAACTGGGCGGTGCGCCTGCGGTCGGACGTGACCGCGGTCCAGCCGTCGTCCCACACGTCGTAGGCGATGTCGCCCAGGGTGATCATGGGCTCGATCGTGAACGTCATGCCCGGCACCATCTCGGTGTCGGCGCGGGGGTCGTCGTAGTGCGGGATCACCAGGCCGGAGTGGAACTCCGGGCCGACGCCGTGGCCCGTGAAGTCGCGGACCACCCCGTAGCCGAAGCGCTTGGCGTAGGACTCGATGACCCGCCCGATGATGTTGACCTGGCGGCCCGGGCGGCACGCCTTGATGGCGCGCATGGTGGCCTCGCGGGTGCGCTCGACCAGCAGCCGCGACTCGTCGTCGGCGGTGCCCGCGACGAAGGTGGCGTTGGTGTCGCCGTGGACGCCGCCGATGTAGGCCGTGATGTCGATGTTGACGATGTCGCCGTCGGCGACCACGGTGTCGTCGGGGATGCCGTGGCAGATGACCTCGTTCAGCGAGGAGCACAGCGACTTCGGGAAGCCCTTGTACCCGAGCGTGCTCGGGTAGGCGCCGTGGTCGATGAGGAACTCGTGGCCGACCCGGTCGAGTTCGTCGGTCGTGACGCCGGGCACGATGTGCCGGCCGACCTCGTCGAGGGCCTGCGCGGCGATGCGTCCGGCGACGCGCATGCGCTCGATGGTCTCGGGGGTCTGGATGTCGCCGAGGACCCCTTCGACCGGGCGTTTGCGCCCGACGTACTCGGGTCGCTCGATGCTGCCGGGGACCCTGCGCGGCGGCGATAGGCGCCCGGGGACAAGCGGAGTCGTCATGTCTGCGAAGTCTACCGACCCGCCGTGCTGACATGGGGCTGCGCCCCGGCGCCCGGCGGCGGGCCGGGTGCCCGCGGGATTCCGGTGTGCGCCGCCGCCGCGCGCGGGGCCGGGCGGATGGCAGGCTGGGTGCGGGCGCGCGGGCGCGCGCCCGGATCGACCCGGCGGGAGGCGGCGATGAGCGGACCGATGGACGGCGACTGGTGGTACTGCCTCAAGCACGGCCGCGTCGAACACGGCGCGGGCTGCCCGGACAATGTGCGCATGGGCCCCTACCCCGATGAGCCCTCGGCGGCGAACGCGCTGCGGCACGCCGCGGAGCGCAACGAGGCGTGGGACGCCGAGGAGGAGCGGGAGGAGTAGCCGCGTGGCCGATCCGGCGCCGCGCACAGCGGCGGAGCACGTCCGGGCGGACGCCCCGCGTGCCGGCGGCCCGCGCGCCGTGCGGCGGACCCGGCGGGTCGTCGTGGCGGTGCTGGTGCTCGGGCTCGTCGCGGCGGGGTTCGCGGCGTTCGCCGCCGTGCCCCTCGGGCGGCGCTTCTACCTGCTGGAGGCGCCCGTGCTCTACGCCGTCGCGGCGCCGGCCTGCTGGTTCGCCGCGACCGTGCTCTACTCCGTTGCCGCGCGGCGCGTCTGGGGGCACCGGGTCTGGGTGATCGTGGTGGTCGCCGTCGCCGGGGCGCTGCTGTGCGCGGCGGGGGCGGTCCTCGCGTCGCTGGTCGCCCTGGTGCATTCCGGCCCACCAGAGGAGACGGTGGCCGCCGAGGTCGCGCCGGGCGGGCGGCACGTCCTGGTCGCGGAGTCCTACGTCAGCGTCATCGACCCGTCCTGCCGGGTGTACCTGCGCGAGCGCGGCGGACCGTTCAGCAGGCAGGTCGTGGTCTGGGACCGGCAGGAGGCCCCGTGCCCCGAGCGCATGGAGTTCGCGGGCGGGAACCGGATCCGGATCGTCGAGGAGGCGGTGCCGGGCCGGGACACCGCCCCGCCGCTCACGACGACCTTCGACCGGCGGCGGATGAGCGTCGCGGAGGAGCTCGGCGGCTGGTGAGGCGGGGCCCCGCGCCCGTCACTCGCCGATGCGGGGGCCGCTCACGACGTCGAGGAAGCGGTTGAGCCGGTCGCGCAGGCCCGGGCGGCGCTGCGCGCGCGGATGCCCCGCCGCGGTGCTCACCAGGTGTTGCAGGCTCTCGAACGACAGCGGGTCGGTCGCCGGGTCGAGGGTGATGGAGTCGTGGGCGAGCGCGGTCAGCTCCCGGTCGCCCTGGTCGAGTGCGAGGACGGTGGCACCGGTGCGCCGGGCGTCGTCGACCCGTTCGAGCAGCGGGACCGGCGCCTCGGCCGCCGAGTTGACGACGAACAGGGTCTCCCCCTGCCGGACCTCCGCCAGCCGGTCGAGGCCGACGCGCAGGTGGGCGGGTGCCCCGGGAGCGGGGTCCCAGCGGACGAGCGTGGGCGAGAGCTGCGGCAGCCCCGCGTACCTGCTCTCGTCGTCCAGGTGCGCCGTGAGGTGCCACGGCTCCTCCTCGGGGGTGCCCATGAGCAGCAGCCCGCCGGGGTCGCGCGTGTGGCGCAGCGCGCGGGCCAGCTCCTCGGCGCGGTCGACCCACGGGGTCGCCGCGAGGAGTTCGTGCAGTGCCGCTACGTGATGGGCTTCCACGCACCCATGGTGCCCTACGCGCGCGGCCCGCCGCAGCCGCTCCGCCCGGTTCGCCCGCCGGGGCCGGAGAGCGGGGCGGCCGGCGCGGCCGAAGCGCCCGCGGCGCGCCGGTGACCCGGAGGCACTGGGGCGCGGCCCGGCCTGAAATGATCGGGGGATGGCAGCAGACCAGAAGTCTCCTCACGACCTCCCCGATGTAGCGGGGCTGTCCGTCGCGGTCCTGGGCGGAACCGGCGACCAGGGGCGCGGGCTCGCCCGGCGGTTCGCGATGGCGGGGCACCGCGTCGTCATCGGCTCCCGCAGCGCCGAGCGCGCCGAGACCGCGGCCGCCGAAGTCGGGCAGGGCCTCGGCGCCGGCGCGGACATCAGCGGGGCCGACAACGCGGCGGCGGCCCGGCAGGGCGACCTCGTCGTGGTCGCCGTGCCGTGGGACGGCCACCGGGCGCTGCTCGAATCGCTCGCCGACGCGCTGGCCGACAAGATCGTCATCGACTGCGTCAACCCGCTGGGCTTCGACAAGAAGGGCGCGTTCGCCCTGGACGTGCCCGAGGGCAGCGCGGCTCAGCAGGCCGAGGCGGTGCTGCCGCGCAGCCGCGTCGTCGCCGCCTTCCACCACGTCTCGGCGGTGGTGCTGCTCGACCCCGAGGTCGACCGGGTGGACCTCGACGTCCTCGTCCTCGGCGACGACCGCGACGCCACCGACACGGTGCGCGCCCTCGCGGCGCGGATCTCGGGGGTGCGCGGCATCTACGGCGGCCGCCTCCGCAACGCCCACCAGGTGGAGGCGCTGACCGCGAACATCATCTCGGTGAACCGGCGCTACAAGGCGCACGCGGGGATCCGCATCACGGACGTGTGAGCGGTGGCGGGAGCGGCGTGACCAGTGGGCCCGCCGTCGACGACACCGGGGCGACCGTCGAGGTGCCGGCCCGGGTGCGCCGCGTGGTCTCCCTGGTCCCGTCGCTGACGGAGGCGGTCGCCGTCACCGACCCCGGCCTGCTGGTGGGCGCGACCGACTGGTGCGCCCACCCGCCGGGCCTGGCCCTCGCCCGGGTGCGCGGCACCAAGAACCCCGACCTCGACCTGGTGCGGGAGCTGCGCCCCGACCTCGTCGTGGCGAACTTCGAGGAGAACCGGCAGGGCGACCTCGACGTGCTCCGCCTGGCGGGGATCCCCGTGTGGGTGACGGTCATCCGCACCCTGCCCGAAGCGCTGACGAGCCTGGACCGGATGCTGTCGGCGTGCGGCCTGGACGCCCCGGCGTGGCTCCAGGCGGCGACCGACGCGTGGGGCGACGTGATCGCGCGCCGGCCCCGGCCGTGGGCGCACGCGATCGTGCCGATCTGGCGGCGTCCCTGGATGGTGCTGGGCCGCGACACCTTCGCCGGGGACGTCCTCGCCCGGCTCGGCGTCGCCAACGTGCACGCGGGGTCGGGCGGGCGCTACCCCAAGGTGCCGATCGAGGAGCTGACATCGGGGCCCGCCGACCTGGTCGTCCTGCCCGACGAGCCGTACGCGTTCTCCGCGTCCGACGGCCCGGAGGCGTTCCCCGGCCTGCCCGCCGCGCTGGTCAGCGGCCGCCACCTGACCTGGTACGGCCCGTCGCTGGTGGAGGCGCGCGCGGTGCTGGAGCGGCAACTCGCCCGGTGACGGTGCCGGGCGCCGGGCCGCTCGCGGGCGGGCTACGCCCCGTCGGCGGCGTTCTTCAGGGCGGCGATGTCGAGCTTGCCCATGGTGAGCATGGCCGCCATCGCGGCCTGGGACCGCTTCGGGTCGGGGTCGCCGACCAGTTCGGCCAGGACCGTCGGGACGATCTGCCAGGACAGGCCGAACCTGTCCTTCAGCCAGCCGCAGGGCCCCTGCTCGCCGCCCTCGGCGAGCCGCTCCCAGTAGTAGTCGACCTCGTCCTGGGTCTTGCAGTCCACCTGGAAGGACACGGCCTCGCTGAACGTGAACTCCGGCCCGCCGTTCAGCGCGACGTAGCGCTGGCCGTCCAGTTCGAAGGTGACGGTCATGACCGAGCCCTCGGGGCGTGGGCCCGCCGAGCCGTAGCGGGTCACCTCCAGGATCTTGGAGTCGGCGAAGACGCCGGTGTAGAAGTTCGCGGCCTCTTCGCCCTGGGTGTCGAACCATAGACACGGTGTGGGTCTCGGCATGGTGGGCTCCTCCCTGTCTGCACGGCCCCACCTGGTGCGGAGCCGCGCTGGGCGCTTGGGATCACCATGCCACGGGGCGGCATCGGCCGCCACGGTCTCCGCCCGCCGCCCCGCCGGTTCCGCTGCGTGACGGCGGGCCGCGATTACCGCGATGTGGCGCGCACGCAATGGTGGCGTGCGGCGGCCGGTGCTTGGCTCCTGGGCATGACCCTTGAGTACATCAGGTACCGCATCGCCGAACCCGATCGAGCGGAGTTCGAGGCCGCCTGCGCCCGGGCCGCGGTGCCCTTGGCGTCGGCGCCCCAGTGCAGGGCATACGAGCTCTCCCATTGCGAGGAGGAACCCGGCAGCTACATCCTGCGGATCGACTGGACGTCGACAGAGGACCACCTCAAGGGCTTCCGGGCCAGTGACGCGTTCCACGCCTTCGTCGCCGAGGTCCGGCCCTACGTGCGCGACATCGAGGAGATGCGGCACTACGCACCCACCCGCGTCGCGGGGGCCGGCGCCGGAGCCGCAGAGGACACCGCGCCGAACCTGTACGAGTGGGCCGGGGGCGCCGAGGCATGGGAGCGGCTGACCGAGGCGTTCTACCGCGAGGTGCACCGCGACGACCTCCTCGAACCGCTGTTCCGGCACATGGACGCGCACCACCCCCACTACGTCGCGCTGTGGCTCGCCGAGGTCTTCGGCGGGCCGGAGCACTACACCGAGGAGCGCGGCGGCTTCCAGCGCATGGCCGACCGGCACCTCGGCAAGGGCATCACCGAGCAGCAGCGCCGCCGCTGGATCTCCCTGCTCATGGACGCGGCCGACGAGGTGGGCCTGCCCGCCGACCCGGAGTTCCGGTCGGCCTTCACCGGCTACATCGAATGGGGGACCCGGCTGGCGGTCGCCAACTCCCGGCCGGGCGCCGGTGCCGCCGGGTGGGCCCCCGTCCCGAAATGGGGGTGGGGCGTCGCACCGCCCCGGCGGTCCTGACCCCCGCCCCGCGGCACCGCGAAACGGGCTTGTCCGCCATTGCGCGGCGCTCCTAGGATCGGCCGGGTGACGGCGACCTTCATCCCTGGCGCGCGGCTGTGCGGGCTCTTCTTCCGCGAGGCGGTGCGGCCCGTGCTCGCCGCCGCCTTCCCCGGGCTGCGCTACAGCGCCGCGCGCATCGGGGAGGGGTCCGACGTCCTCGGCTTCGACAGCGCCCGCTCCACCGACCACGACTGGGGGCCGCGGGTGCACCTGTTCCTCGACCCCGAGGTGGCGCGCACGCAGGGCCCCGCCATCAGCGCCGTGCTCGACCGGCGGCTGCCCGAGCGGTTCCGCGGCTGGCCGGTCCGCTACACGCGGCACGAGGACGGCACCGACGCCGCGGCCGCCGACGGGGCGGGTGAGCACCGGGTGGCGGTCACCGACCCCGGCTCGTTCCTGCGCGCCCGCCTCGGCGTCGACCCGCGCGGGGGCATCGCGACGACCGACTGGCTCGCCGTGCCGGCCCAGCGGTTCGCCGAGGTCACGGGTGGCGCGGTCTACCACGACGGGCTGCGCGACGACAGCGGCGAAGGCGCGCTGACAGCGCTGCGCGCGCGGCTCGCCTGCTACCCCGACGACGTCCGCCGCTACCTCGCGGCCGCCCTGTGGGTGCGGTTGGACCAGGAGGAGCCGTTCGTCGGGCGCGCGGCCGAGGCGGGCGACGACCTCGGCAGCCGCGTGGTCGCGGCGCGCCAGGCCCGCGACGTGATGCGGCTGTGCCTGCTGCTCGCGCGCCGCTACCCCCCGTACTCCAAGTGGCTGGGCACCGCGTTCGCCCAGGTCCCCGAGGCCGCGCCGGCCGCCGAACGGCTGGGCGCCGCGCTGGCTGCGGCCGACCCCGCCGAACGCCAGGACGCCCTCGCCGGGGCCTACGAGGAGGTCGCGGCCTGGCAGAACGGCGCGGTGGTGCTGAGCGGCGCCCCGCTGGCGTCGCCGCGCGACCCGCGGACCCGCCCCTTCCACGCCCGCCCGTACCCGGTGCTGGACGCCCGGCGGTTCGCCGAGGCGCTCATGGAGCGGGTCGACGACCCTTTCCTGCGCGCGCTCCCGCTCGTGGGCGGGGTCGACCAGATCGCCGACTCCACCGACGTCCTCACCCGCCCCGGCCTCGCCCGCGCCCTCGCCTCCGCCGCAGCGGAGGAGGGGGCGGTCAGCTCAGCCAGCCGTTGACCTTCTCGATCAGCGCCACGGGGTCGTCGGCCGCGGGGGTGACGTTGAGGTGGGTGACCCCCGCCTCGCGGAACGCCTCGACCCGCTCCCTGACGTAGGACTCCGGCCCGACCAGGTTGGTGAGTTCCAGCATCTCCTCGGGCACCGCCGCCGCCGCGCCCTCCTTGTCGCCGGCCAGGTACCGGTCCTGGATCTCGGCCGCCGCGTCGGCGTAGCCGTAGCGCTGGGCGAGCGTGTTGTAGAAGTTCTTGCCCTTGGCGCCCATGCCGCCGACGTACAGCGCGATCATGGGCCGGGCGAAGTCGAGCAGCGCCTTGGTCTCGGGGCCCTCGCCGATGGCGAGCATGCCGCCGGCGGCGATCTGGAGGGGGCCGAGGTCGGGGGATCGCTTGGCGGCGCCCTCGGCGAGCGCCGCGCCCCACACCGCGTCGGCCTTCTCCGGGATGAAGAGGATGGGCAGCCAGCCGTCGGCGATCTCGGCGGTCAGGGCCACGTTCTTCGCGCCGAGGGACGCGATGAAGGTGGGGATCGCCGGGCGCACGGGGTGGTTGATCAGCTTGAGCGGCTTGCCGAGGCCGGTGCCGTCCTCCGGGGGCAGCGGCAGGGTGAAGACCGCGCCGTCGTGGGTCAGGCGCTCCTCCCGCGCCCAGATCTTGCGGCAGATCTCCACGGTCTCCCTGGTGGCGGCGAGCGGGCGCTTGTAGGGGACGCCGTGCCAGCCCTCGATGACCTGGGGGCCGCTGGCGCCGAGGCCGAGGACGGCGCGTCCGTCGGAGAGGTAGTCGAGCCCCGCTGCGGTCTGCGCGATGAGGGAGGGGGTGCGGGTGTAGACGTTGAGGATGGCCGCGGCGATGTTGACGCGCTCGGTGCGGGCGGCGATATAGCCCATGAAGGTGGGGCTGTCGTAGCCGTACGCCTCGGCGACCCAGACGGTGTCGAGTCCGACCTTCTCCAGTTCGACGACCTGGTCGACGGCCTGCTTCGGGTCGCCCGCGTATTGCAGGGGCATGGAGATGCGCATCGTCGCCTCCGTTGTGGGTCGCATGGGGAACGCGCCGGAACAGCAGCGACTCTACCGCCGAGTAGCGTTCGGTTTCGCGGCGGCCCGCCACCGTGTCCGGCGATGCGCGGGCCCCGGGCCGCGTGGGCGGACCCGGGGCCGAGCGGTGCCGGGATCAGGCGTAGGAGTGCTCTTCGTCGGGGAACGTGCCCGCGACGACCTCCTCGGCGTACGCCGACGCGGCGTCCCTGAGGGCGTCGCCGATCTTGGCGTACTCCTTGACGAACTTGGCGACCCGCGGGCTGAGCCCCGCCATGTCCTGCCAGACGAGGACCTGGGCGTCGGTCCCGCTGCCCGCTCCGATGCCGATGGTGGGGATGGTCAGGTGCGCCGTGATGTCGGCGGCGAGGTCCTTGGGCACGCATTCGAGGACGACGGAGAACGCGCCGGCGCGCTCCAGCTCCTTGGCGTCGGCGAGCAGCCGGGCGCCCTCCTCACCGCGTCCCTGGACGCGGTAGCCGCCGAGCGTGTTCACCGACTGGGGGGTGAGCCCGACGTGGCCCATGACCGGGACACCGGCCGCGACCAAGGTCTCGACCTGGGGTGCGACCCGGTGGCCGCCTTCGAGCTTGACCGCGTGCGCGCCGCCCTCCTTCATCAGCCGGGCCGCCGAGGCGAGCGCCTGCTCGGGCGACGCCTGGAAGGAGCCGAAGGGGAGGTCGGCGACGACGAGGGCCCTGCTGGTGCCGCGGGCGACCGCCGCGGTGAGCGGGACGAGGTCGTCGACGGTGACGGGGATGGTGGAGTCGTGGCCGTAGACGACCATTGCCGCGGAGTCGCCGACGAGCAGGACGGGGATCCCCGCGTCGTCGAAGACGCGCGCGGTGAGCGCGTCGTAGGCGGTGAGCATGGGCCAGCGCTCGCCGCGGCGCTTGGCCTCGGCGATGTCGCGGACGGTGACCCGCCGGGAGGTGGTGCCGCCGTAGAGGGCGTTGGGGGCGCTCGCGGCGGGGGTTGGGGTCTTCGGGGCAGACGTCGACATTGTGCGTTCCTCCGTGATCTCGAAGCGCCGTGGGGCGTCCCCGGATCGTTGTGGTCGACACGGTTTCTCGCCGGTGGGGCCGACGAGCGCGGCCGGTGCGCGGCCGGTGCATTCATCATCGCACGCACCTAAAACGGGCATCGAGGCCGAGGTGTTCCCGCGCCGGTTTCCCATGGCGAAACCGACTTGCGAAACGATACCGACTCGTATTGAAATAGGGCGGTACACCCCTTTCAGCCATGTTCTTCAGTCACGTTGAGGAGTCGATGATGTCGGTGCAGACACCGGACCGACCCGCCGGACACCGGCGGCGCTGGGCCGTCCTCGGTGTCTTGGTGATCTGCCTGCTCGTGGTGGTGCTCGACAACACCATCCTGAACGTCGCGCTGCGGGTCATCTCCGACCCCGAGATCGGGCTCGGCGCCTCGCAGAGCGAGTTGGCCTGGGCGATCAACTCCTACACGCTGGTCTTCGCCGGGCTGCTGTTCACCTGGGGCGTCATCGGCGACCGCATGGGCCGCAAGCGCGTGCTGATGTTCGGCCTCGTCGTGTTCGGCCTCGGCTCGTTCGCGTCCGCCTACGCCCAGGACCCCGCGCAGCTCATCGCCGCGCGGGCCGTCATGGGGCTGGGCGGCGCCGCGGTCATGCCGCAGACCCTCTCGATCATCACCAACGTGTTCGAGCCCGAGCAGCGGGCCCGCGCGATCGGGATCTGGGCCGGCGCGGTCGGGCTGGCACTCGGCATCGGGCCGCCGCTGGGCGGCCTGCTCCTCGCGCACTTCTGGTGGGGGTCGGTGTTCCTCATCAACGTGCCGATCGTGGTCGTGGCCCTCGCGCTGATGCTGTGGCTGGTGCCGGAGTCGCGCAACGAGCGCCCCGGCCGGCTCGACCCGCTCGGCGTCCTGATGTCGATCGTCGGCCTCGTCCTGCTGGTCTACGGCATCATCACCGCGGGGGAGCGCGGTTCGCTGGCCGACCCCGAGGTCTACCTGTCGATCGCGGCCGGCGCCGCCGTCCTCGCCGTGTTCGTCTGGCACGAGTCGCGCATCGAGCACCCGGCGCTCAACGTCCGCCTGTTCCGCAACCCGCAGCTCAGCGTCGCCGTGCTGGCGATCATGCTGATGTTCTTCGCGCTGGCCGGGGTGATCTTCTTCATCAACTTCTACTGGCAGAGCGTCCGCGAGTTCTCCCCGCTCCAGGCGGGCCTGCTGGTGATCCCCGTCGCGGTGGCGCAGGTGGTGTTCGCCCCGATCAGCTCCTCGCTCGTGGCGCGCTTCGGGCCGCGGCTCGTCTGCGCCAGCGGACTGGCACTGGCGTCGCTGGCGCTGGGCAGCTACGCGCTGATCGACCGCACCACCCCCGTGTGGCTCATCGAGGTGGCGTTCTTCGCCCAGGGCACCGGCATGGCCGTGGCGATGACCCCGACCACCGTCGCCATCATGAACGCCGTGCCGCGCGAACAGGCCGGCGCCGCTTCGGCGGTGCAGAACACCGCGCGCCAGGTCGCCACCGCTCTGGGCGTGGCCGTCCTGGGCGCCCTGGTCTCGGCGTTCTACCGCTCCGGCATCGGCCCGGCGCTCGACGGCCTGGACGGCGTGCCCGCGCCCGTCCGCTCGGCGGCGGGCGAGTCCATCGAGGGCACCATGGCGCTGGCGCGGTCCCTGGGCGCGCCGGGCGCCGCGCTGGTGGAGCCCGCGAAGTCGGCGTTCCTGTCGGGGATGCACATGGCGGCGCTGTGCTCGATGGGCATCGGGCTGTTCGGCATGCTCGTCGTCCTGGTCTGGATGCCGGGCCGCCGCGCGCGCGGCGGCCCGGCGGCGCCCGGGCCCGAGGTGGCGGCGGGCGGCGCGACCCGGCAGAGTGGCGCCGGCAGCCGGACCGCGACAGCGAGGGACTGACTCCCGTGACCGAGACCAGCGCAGCACCGACCGGAACCCGCGCGCCCGGCCGGCCCCGCAGCCGCGAGGCCGGGGCGGCGATCCTCGCGGCGGCGCTGGAGCTGCTGGCCGAGCGCAGGTACATCGCGAAGATCTCGGTCGCCGCCATCGCCGCCCGCGCCGGTGTCGGCAAGGCCACCATCTACCGGCGCTGGGCCGCGAAGGAGGAGCTGTTCACCGACGCGGTCGCCACCCTGCGGCCGCCCCTGCCGGCGCTGGCGGGCGTTTCGGTGCGCGACGACCTCGTCGACCTGCTGGCGCAGGTCTGCGCCGAGGGCGACAGCCCGCTCGACCGCGCGCTCGGCGTGCTGATGCTCAACGACGACCACCTCGAGCTGGTGGTGCGCATCAAGCGGACGGTCTTCGGGCCCCGCGACGAGCAGATGCGCGCGGTGCTGCGCCGCGGCGCGCGGACAGGGGAGCTGCGGCCCGGCTTCCCGCCGCAGACCGTGCGGCACCTGCTCGTCGGCGGGGCGCTCATGGCGCGCAGGTCCGAGGGCACCCGCCCCCCGCGCGATTGCGCCGCGGAACTGGTGGACACCCTCCTCGACGGTCTGTGCGCCGCACCGGCCGCCGATCCCGGCTGACCCGCCGGGCGCACCCGGCGGGCCCGGCCCGGGTCGCCGTCAGTCCGGGTCGACGGTGATCTCCAGGCCCACGGGGGCGCCGCCGCGGGCGCGCGGGCGGGCGATGAACGTGACGAGCGTGAACCAGCGGAACCGGCCCCGGTACTTCGCGGCCAGCGCGCGCGTTGCCGCGGCCAGTTCCGCCGCGGGCAGGACCCGTGCCGTGCCGCCGCGCCACGCCCCGTGCGGGGTGCCGGAGAAGTCCGACGGCGCGATCTCGACGCGGGGGTCCGCGCGGAGGCGCCGCACCTTCCAGGACCGGCCCGGGGTGTAGGCGTAGAGGCGGCCGCCCGCGGGGGCGAGCCAGATCGGGGTGGACACAGGGGAGCCGTCGGACCGGAAGGTGCGAAGCGCGTAGTACTCGCTGCGGTCGAAGACCACCGGGCCGCTCGGGTCGCCCGCTGGTTCGGGCGGTCGCTGCCGGGACATGGCGCCAGCCTCCCCGGAAATGGGCCCCGCGGGCAAGCCGCGGCCGCCCCGCAGCGAGGTCCCGTGTGCAGGCACACCTCTCCGCAATGGCGCCCCGCGGGCAAGCCGCCCAAAATAGCGTGCCGGGATCAGGTGGCAGCGAGGCAAATACCGGGCAAAGTGGCTTTATGCACATTCCTGCACATGGGTCCCGCGGGCGCCGCGCCGCCCGCACCGCCGTCGTGGCGCTGTCCGCGCTCGCCGTCACCGGCGGCGGCACCGTGGCGCACGCCGCGGCGGTACCCGCCTCCCCCGCATACTCCGCCCCCTACACCAACGGCGCCGTCGACGCCCGCCCGGCCGCCAACGACCCCACCGGCGTCCCCGCGACCATCTCCAAGAAGGGACTGCTGAGCCAGGGCGACTCCGGGCCGAAGGTCAAGGCCCTCCAATCGCGCCTGCTGAAGCTCGGTTACTGGATCGACTCCGCCGACGGCGAGTTCGGCGGCAACACCAAGCAGGCCGTCTACGCGGTGCAGAAGGCCGCCGGCCTCGGCCGCGACGGCGTCGTCGGCCCCCAGACCCAGGCCGCCCTCGACAAGGGCGTCCGGCCCAAGGCGACCAGCACCAAGGGCCGCGTCATCGAGATCGACCTCAAGCGGCAGCTGCTGCTCGTCGTCGACAACGGCAAGGTCCGCCAGATCCTGAGCACGTCCACCGGGTCGGGCAAGCCCTACACCCAGGACGGCAAGAAGCACACCGCCACCACCCCCAAGGGCGACTACAAGGTGTTCCGCGGCGTCGACAAGTGGGACCCCGGGCCGCTGGGCAAGCTGTACCGGCCCAAGTACTTCAACGGCGGCATCGCGGTGCACGGCTACGGCTCCGTGCCGCCGTACCCGGCGTCCCACGGCTGCGCGCGGGTGAGCCTCGCCGCGATGGACTGGCTGTGGAAGGACGGCAGGATGTCCTACGGCACCATCGTCCGCGTGCGCTGAGCAGCGCCCGCACCACGGCGCAGGCGCACTGAGCGGAGCCCGCCCTCTGGCGCGGGCGCGCTGAGCGGTGCCGGCGCCACGGTGCGCGTGCGCTGAACGGTGTCGGCGCCACGGTGCGAGCGCGCTGAGCGGCGCCGCCGCGGTTCGGCCATACGCCGGACGCCGTCCCGGGCGGTTGCCTAGGGAGGAGGCGGTGGGCGCGGCGCCGCCGACTAGGGCGACTTCCCGATAGCGCAGGCCAGGGCCTTACGGCGACGGTTGCGGGTGGCGGAGAGACACTCCGCCACCCGCAACCGAGCCGGGAGTGCCCGTGACGTTCGACCAGGCCGCCGCGGCCAACGACCAGTACCAGTCCGACACCCGCAAGTGGGCGGCCGAGCAGCGCCGCCACACCGCATCGCGCGAGCCCCGCCGCCCCCCAAAGCGCCCGGACCCCCCGCGAATCCTCACCACGGTGCACATCCGCCGATGACCATCACGCTCATCCCAGCGCTCGCCGAAACAGCGGCGCTGGGCCCGAAGTCCCGACGAACTGGGCCCTGGTTGGGACTTCTGCGGGAAGGGAACGGAATGTAGGCTCGCCGCGTCCCCCAACAACAGAACACGCATATGGAGCCCTCGTGGCCCAGCGCTCATCCCCCAATGACCGCGGCGCCTCTCTTGTCGAGTACGCAGCGGTGGTCGTCCTTGTCGGTGCCATCTTCGCCGGCCTTTACAGTGCAATCTCCCCTTCCTTTATCAGCAGCTCGGTCGCCGGAGCGGTCGACTGCCTCACCCTGTCCGAGGACTGCGGTACCGATCCGGACTCCGCCAAGGGCGCTCCCGAGTCCGCGTCGGACCCCGGTGAGCCCACCCCGAGCCGGGCCGACCGTGCCGCCCCGGACCCGTCGGCATCTCGGGACGCTGCGGGCGACCCGCCCGACCGTGCAGAACCCACGAAAGACGCCGAACCAACCAAGGACGGCGGCGGGGGTTCACCTGACGACGGTGCTCTCAATTTCACCTTCTTCGACTTCGGCTCCGGGCTGGCACCCGACCCCGAGACCAAGCCCGCTGACGTCAACAAGTGGTGGAAGGGCCTCAGCAAGGCCGAGCGCAAGGAGGTCATGCGCAAGGAGCCCGACGCCATCCGCAACCTCGACGGCGTTCCCGCCGCGGTCCGCGACAAGCTCAACCGCGAGTTCCTCACAGAGGAAATCGACCGGATGCTGGAAGAGGAGGGTATGACCCGAGAGGAGGTCCGGAAGTTCGACCTCCAGGACGTCCGCCCCGAGGGCTGGACCGAATCCCGTGCCGACGGTGCGCCATCTCTGGAGCTGTGGGAGTTGGAGAAGCTGGAGCGGACCGTCACCGCGAAGGACTCCGACCACTACATCCTCGGGCTGGACCCGAGCGAGGGGGAGGGCCGCGCGATCGTCTCGACCGGTAACCCCGACACCGCCGACAACGTCTAACACTGGTACCCGGAACGGGAATCAAGTGGACGGCGATCAACGGTCAGCTCGGCCGGGCCGAGAATGTCCACCAGTCCGCAGACCTGGCCGACAGCGAGTCCGACCACGCGGTGGTCTCCTGGATCGGATACGACAGTCCTGGGTGGACTGGGGCCGTCTCCGGTGGACACGCGGACGACGGCAAGGACGACCTCCAGGACTTCCAGGCTGGACTGCGCACCACACATAGGGGCGCCCCGTCGAACAACACGCTCATCGGGCACAGCTACGGCTCGACGGTGGTCGGTGCCGCAGCGCGCAACGACTCCGGGGCCTACGCCGATAACCTCGTGCTCGTGGGAAGTCCCGGAGTCGGGAGTGAACTCACCGATCTGAAGTTCGACGGTGGCATGAAGGACATCCACGTCGTCATGTCGGAGAACGACTGGGTTCGCGACAGCGAGTCGTACCAGACGCACTACTTCGACAAGCAGGAGGACCCGCGGGCGACTCACGTCCAGACCGACCCGGAGACCGAGCACGACGGGTACTTCAATGACTCCGAGACCCCCGAGATGGAACATATCGGCAAGGTCGTTGCCGGTACGAGGCGCGACTAAGGAAGGAGGGCGGTATGCGCCGGGTGAAATGGTTCGTTTGGGCTGCGGCGATAATGCTGCTGGCCGGTTGCGGAGGTCCCGATGATGTGCCGGAGAGTCCTCTCGATGAGGGGCAGGCGGAGCGGCGCGTCGATACGCACATCGATGACACGGTTACGGTCCTGCCCGACTCGCTGGAGCTGGAGTTGGTGGGTCCAGCGGTGAAAGCTTCGTGCGACCACGAGACCTTCCTCTCCGTGTCCAAGAAATACTGGCTGCGTGACATACCGCCCGGCGAGAACGAACAGCACGTCGAGGCGCTGGTCGAGTATTGGAAGGACCACGGCTACACGGTGCATAGCGACCAGCGCCCCGACAACCTGTTCGTGTCGGTGGAGCACAAGAAGGACAAGTTCAGCATGTCGGTGCGCTCCAGCATCCAGAAGGAACTCTCCATCGGCGCGAGTTCGCCGTGCATCCATCCCGATGGCGCCGACCGTTAGAGACGCAAGGGGATGCGCGGACCTGCACCGGGTTGGCGCGGGGGCGTCACCGCAGTTGGCGGTGGCCCCAGAGGACGGAGAGCGGCATCGAGTAGATCCCGTCGCCGCGCGACGCGGCCTCGGTGCCGAGGTGCAGCAGGATCCCGGCGTGCAGGCGCTCGCCCAGCCGCTCGCGCAGCCACCGGAGTCCTTTCAGGGCACGCGGGCCCGGCGAGCTCGACGCCTTCAGCTCAATGGCGACGATCTTGCCCGCGGGACCCTCCAGGACGAAGTCGACCTCGTTCTGGTCGGTACTGCGCAGATGGAAGGCGCTGGTGCGCGTCTCGCTGTACGACCGGGCCTTGAGCAGTTCGGTCGCAACGAAGGTCTCCATCAGCGGCCCAAGCGCGGGATGCCCTGGCTCGGCCAGCTCGGATGCTCCGACGCCGAGGAGGTGCGCCGCCAACCCCGAGTCGGTCGGGTAGAGCTTCGGGGTCTTGAGCAGCCGCGCCGTCAGGTTGGTCGACCACGCGGGCAGGCTCGTCGTCAGGTAGACCATGTCCAGGTAGGACAGGTAGTTCTTGGTGGTCTCCCTGGCGAGTTCGACGCTCTGGGCGAGGTCGGACAGGACGGCGATGCTGCCGGCGCGGGCGGCGACGAGCCCGAGGAGGCGCGCCGCCGCGTCTCCGTGAGTGATGCTCGCGAAGTTCGAGATGTCGCGGTTGATCACCGTTTGGAGATAGCCGTCGAACCACGCGTGGCGCGCTACACCCGGGGGGATCGAGACGGCCTCCGGGTAGCCGCCCGCGACGACGCACTCCAGGTACTGCTCTCGCGTCCAGGTCGAATTGTCGAGGAGCGCCGAGGGCGATGCGAAGGCACGGGTCAGGAAGTCCTCGCTCGCACCGGTGCGCTCGCGCATGCTCAGCGGCCAGAGGTCGACGAAGGCCATTCGCCCCGCCAGGGATTCCGACAGGGTCGGGATGGTCAGGAAGCGGCTCGATCCGGAGAGGACGAATCGGCCCGGCCGGGGGTCGGCGTCGACGGCGACCTTGATGGCGCGGATCAGGTCGTCGCCGCCGAGCTGGACCTCGTCGATGATCCTGGGCGAGTCGCCGTATTCGGCGAATGCCGCGGGATCGTCGCGGCTCGCGCGGAGCGTGTCCGCGTTGTCGAGGGTGCGGTAGCTCCCCCCGCCGCCGTCGGCCAGGTAGCCCTTCATCAGGGTGGTCTTGCCGGCCTGCCGGGGGCCGCCGACCATGACGATCCGCAAGTGATCGGCCAATTGTGAGAGTCGGCCGGCGGCCACGCGCGCAACCAGGTCGGACATGATGACTCCGTGTCGTCGGGGTTCCGCTTCGATACTAGTCGATTATTTGACAGGTGATCTGACAAATATTTGGCAGGTGACTTGGCAAATTATCGGCGGGTGAGTTGGCAGATTTACGACGTCCCAGGTGGCGGGTGGTGGGCGGCGTGGGTTGTGGGGGAGGGCGGTTGCCGGGGCGGGGTGGGCGCGCGGCGGGTGGGATGCTGGGCGGCATGGGTGATCGCGACAGCAGTCCCGTGTTCGCCGGGCGGCGGCGGGAACTCGCCGCTCTGCTCGATAGTGGCCACCAGGCGCGCAACGACGGCGCGACGGCCGTCCTGCTCGCCGGTGAGGCGGGGGTCGGCAAGTCCCGGCTGCTGCGCGAGTACGCGGCGCGCAGCCCCATGGCGCGGGTTGTTACGGGCGGCTGCCTGGAGATGGGCGGCGACGGCGTGCCCTTCGCGCCGTTCATCACGGTGCTGCGCAGGCTCGTGCGCGACGTCCCCGCCGCCGAGCTCGGCGCGGTGCGGCGCAACGAGCTGCCCCGCCTGCTGCCGGAGCTCGGCCCGCTGCCAGAGCAGCCGGACGAGGGCCGCGCCCGGCTGTTCGAGGAGATCCTCACCCTCCTCGAAGCCGCCGCGGACAAGGGCGGCCTCGCGGTGATCCTGGAGGACCTGCACTGGGCCGACCCCTCCACCCGGGCCCTCCTCGTGTTCCTGCTGCACAACCTGCACGAGCCGGGCGTCCAGCTTCTCGGCGGCCTGCGCACCGACGACCTGCACCGCACGCACCCCATGCGCGCGCTGCTGCCGGAGCTGGTGCGCCTGCCGTCCGTCACCCGGATCGACCTCGCCGCGCTGAACCCGGCCGAGGTGGCCGAGCAGGCCGCCGGTATCCGCGGCACCGCCTTGGACCCGCAGGCGCTGGCGCGCGTCTACGAGCGCACCGGCGGCAACCCGCTGTTCGTCGAGTCCCTGCTGGAGTTCACCGGCCCCGATACTACCGGGTTCGACCGCGCGCCGGTGCCCGACATCCCCAGGGAGATGCTGCTGGGGCGGCTGCGCGGGCTCGACTCCGCCGCGCGGCGGACGGTGCGCCTCGCCGCTGTCGGCGGGGAGTACACCGCCGACGCGCTGCTCGCCGCGGCCTCCGAACTCGACGAGGACGCGCTCGACACGGCGCTGCGCGCCGCCGTCGACGCCAACCTGCTGCGGCCGCAGGGCGAAGGCTACGCGTTCCGGCACGCGCTGCTCGCCGAGGCGATCCACGAGGATCTGCTGCCCGGCGAGCGCATCCGCCTGCACCGCCGCTACGCCGACGCGCTCCAGGCCGGTGTCCCCGGGCTGCCCGCCGCCGAATCCGCCGCGCAGTACGCCCACCACGCCTACGCCGGGCGCGACGCGCCCCGTGCGCTCGCCGCGGCGTGGATCGCAGCCGACGCCGCCGCCGGGGCGCTCGCCTACCCGGAGTGGCTGCGGATGCTGGAGCGCGTCCTCGAACTCTGGGAGGAGGTCGAAGACCCCGTTGCGCACCTCCTCCCCACGAAAGGGCGCACGCCCCTGACCGACCGGGTGGACGTGCTGTACACGGCGTCGATCGCCGCCGTCGAGGCCGGGGTCCCGCGGCGGGGCGCCGCGTTCGCGGACGCCGCGCTGGAGGAGCTGGGCTGGGCGGGCGACCCGCGGCCCGAGGACACCGCCGACGCCGTCCGCGTCGCCCTGCTGCTGATGGCGCGGGGCGACGCCTACCGGGAGAGCGCGCACGGCAGTTCACTGGCCGACCTGCGCGCGGCCCAGCGCCTGCTGCCGGCCGACCACCCGGAGCGCCCCCGGCTGCTCGGCACGCTCGCGGCCGGGCTGATGATGCACGACCAGAAGGCGGAGTCGCTGGCCGTGGGGGAGGAGGCGCTGGCGGCCGCCCGGGGCGCCCGCCAGCGCCGCAGCGAGGCCGACGCCCTGATCACCATCGGCACCGTCGTCGGCGCCCGCCATGACCCGGAGGCCGGCCTGCGCACATTGGACGAAGGGCTCGGCATCGCCCGCGCCATCGGGGCGGCGCGCGAGGAGCTGCGCGCCATCATCAACAAGGGGTCGGTGCTGCTTGCGGCGGGGCGGGTCGACGTGGCCATCGAGGTGACCCGCCGCGGCCTCGACCGCGCCCGGGAGCTGGGGCTGCTGCGCACCCGGGGCGCCGGTGTGGTCAACGCGGTCGGCTGCGGCCTGCTCGTCAAGGGCGACCTCAGCGGCGCGCGGTCGCTGCTGCTCAACACCCCCGGCTCGGACAACCCCATGTGGCGGGGGCGCCGCCTGGTGCTGTGCGCCGAGATCGAGTTCTACCAGGGCGCGCTGACGCGGCTGCGGGAGACCGTCCGCGAGTTCCACACCGTGCTGCCGCCGGACTCCTCGGCGGCGACCGAGGTCGCGGCGATGCGCGCCTTCGAGATGCGCCTCGCCACGGCGGAGGACCGGCTCGCCGACGCCGCCGCGATCGCGCTGGACGCCCTCGGCCCCCGCTGGACGGCGTTCGGCGGCGCCGAACGCGACATGCTCATCGGCGCCGCGGAGGTGTGCGCGCGGCTGCGCCGTCCCGGCCCCGGTCCGCAGGGCGATGCGCGGGCGCGGCTCCTCGCCGAGGTCGAGGCGGCGACCCGCGGTGCACTGGACCGCCACGATCCGCTGCCGGGGTCGGTCGGCGAGCTCCAGCACCACCAGGTGTGCGGGCTGGTCAGCGAGAACCCGGCCGAAGCGGTCGAACACCTGCGGCGCGCCGAGGAACTGGGCCGCCGGCTGGGCGCCCGCGTGGAGCTGGCGGCGACGCTGACCGCCCTCGTGCGGATGACGGCCGGCACCGGTGACGCCGCGCCGCGCCGCCTGCGGGAGGCCGCCGCGCTGGCGCTCGACACCGGGGCGAACCTGCTCCGCAGGGAGATCGCCGACCTCGCGGCGGCGGCCGGGATCGCCCTGGAGCAGCCGGGTCCCGCACCGGCGGCCCGCGCCCCCGGCGGGATCACCGCGCGGGAGAGCGAGGTGCTGCGCCTGGTCGCCAAGGGCAGCACGAACCGGGAGATCGCGGAGGAGCTGCGGATCTCCGCCAAGACGGTCAGCGTCCACGTGTCGAACCTGCTGGCGAAACTGGGCGTCACCAACCGCAACGCGGCCGCCGTCCGCGCCCGCGAACTCGACCTCGACTGACGGGCTCCCCCGGGGACCGCCACGGGCACGGCGCCGTTCCGGGCACGTCCCACCGCGGGGCCCGCCCGGTCAGCAGGCCAGAGTGTCGGCAGGCCAGAGCGCAGATCAGAGTGTCGGCAGGTACCGCTGGAGTTCGTACGGGGTGACCTGGCGGCGGTACTCCTGCCACTCGGCCTTCTTGTTGCGCAGGAAGAAGTCGTAGACGTGCTCGCCGAGGGTCTCGGCGACCAGTTCGCTGTTCTCCATGGCGCGGATGGCTTCGTCGAGGCTCTGCGGGAGCGGGGCGATGCCGAGCGCGCGGCGCTCGGAGTCGGTGAGCGCCCACACGTCGTCCTCGGCGCCCGGCGGCAGCTCGTAGCCCTCCTCGATGCCCTTCAGCCCGGCGGCGAGGATGACGGCGTAGGCCAGGTACGGGTTGCACGCGGTGTCGAGCGAGCGGATCTCGATGCGGCTGGAGTTGGACTTGGTGGGCTTGTACATGGGCACCCGCACCAGCGCCGAGCGGTTGTTGTGGCCCCAGCAGATGTAGGCGGGGGCCTCGCCGCCCATGCCGGCCGACGCCGCGGCGTTGTCCCACAGCCGCTTGTAGGAGTTGGTCCACTGGTTGCACACGGCCGTGATCTCGGCGGCGTGCCGCAGCAGGCCCGCGATGAACCCGCGCCCCACCTTGGACAGCTGGTACTCGGCGCCCGGCTCGTGGAACGCGTTGCGGTCGCCCTCGAACAGCGACAGGTGGGTGTGCATGCCCGAGCCCGGGTACTCGGTGAACGGCTTGGGCATGAACGTGGCGTAGACGTCCTGCTCCATCGCCACCTCCTTCATGACCAGGCGGAAGGTCATGATGTTGTCGGCGGTGGTGAGGGCGTCGGCGTAGCGGAGGTCGATCTCCTGCTGCCCGGGGCCGCCCTCGTGGTGGCTGAACTCCACCGAGATGCCCATGGCTTCGAGCATGTTGATGGCGTTGCGGCGGAAGTCGTGGGCGCTGTTGTGCGGGGTGTGGTCGAAGTAGCCGCCGGAGTCGTTGGGCTCGGGGAACTCGCCCGGCCCCGGCTTCTTCTTCAGGAGGTAGAACTCGATCTCGGGGTGGGTGTAGAAGGTGAACCCGAGGTCGGACGCCTTGCTGAGGGTCCGCTTCAGGACGTGCCGCGGGTCGGCGTAGCTGGGCGTGCCGTCGGGCATCAGGATGTCGCAGTACATGCGCGCGGTGCCGTGGGGCTCGTTGCGCCACGGGAGCACCTGGAAGGTCGACGGGTCGGGCTGGGCCAGCATGTCGGCCTCGTACACCCGCGCGAACCCCTCGATGGCCGACCCGTCGAACCCGATGCCCTCGGAGAACGCCGCTTCGAGCTCGGCGGGGGCGACGGCCACCGACTTGAGGTATCCGAGCACGTCGGTGAACCACAGTCGGACGAACCGGATATCGCGCTCCTCCAGCGTGCGGAGCACGAATTCCTGCTGTCGGTTCACGGTCTGCCTTCCTGATCGGCGGTGTCGGGCGCGGCCGGCGGGACTGCCGCCTTCCTACCAGACGACTCGAAGCGAGTGTGCCCTGTCAAGGTTTCCACCGCGTTAACGCGCAGGGCTGAACGACCAGGTGGCAGGCGTTAGGGAGCGGGATCACCCGCCGGAGGGCGCCGCGGCGGCCCGGCGGACTAGGCTCGGTCCGTGGCTCAACTGCGCATCGCACTCGCACAGATCAACACGACCGTCGGCGACCTCGCCGGAAACGCCGACCTGGTCGCCGCCTACGCCCGCCGCGCCGCCGATTCAGGCGCGCACCTGGTGGTGTTCCCGGAGATGACCCTCACCGGGTACCCGGTCGAGGACCTCGCACTGCGACGCTCCTTCGTCGACGCCTCCATCGGCGCCGTCGGGGACCTGGCGGCCCGGCTCGACGAAGAAGGGCTGGGCTCGCTGCCCGTCGTCGTGGGCTACCTGGGCCGCGCAGAAGGGGCCGAACCCCGTTACGGCAGACCGCCCGGCGCGCCGCAGAACGCCCTCGCGCTGCTGCACCACGGGCGTGTCGCCGCGGTCTCCGCAAAGCACCACCTGCCCAACTACGGCGTGTTCGACGAAGCGCGCTACTTCGTCCCCGGCGACACCCTGCCGGTGGTGCGGCTGCACGGCATCGACGTGGCGTTCGCCATCTGCGAGGACCTGTGGCAGGACGGCGGCCCAGTGGCGGCCGTGCGCGACGCGGGCGCCGCGCTGCTCGTCGTCGCCAACGGCTCGCCGTACGAGCGCGACAAGGACGACGCCCGGCTGGAGCTGTGCGCGCGCCGCGCCCGCGAGGCCGGCGCCGCCCTGGCCTACGTCAACCTGGTGGGCGGCCAGGACGAGCTGGTCTTCGACGGCGACTCCCTGGTGGTCGACTCCGGCGGCGAGCTGCTGGCGCGCGCCGCCCAGTTCGAGGAGGCGCTGCTGGTCACCGACCTCGAACTCCCGGTCGCGGGCACCGCAGCCGGTGCCGCTGATGGCGGCGGCGACGGCCCGGCGGGCGAGGTCGCCATCGAGCGGACCACCGTCGACGACGCGCCGGTCGCCGCCTACCCCCCGCTCGCCCCGGTGGTCGCCCCCCGGCTCGACCCCGTCGGCGAGGTCTACGCCGCCGTGGTCACCGGCACCCGCGACTACATCGGCAAGAACGGGTTCGGGTCGGTGATCCTCGGCCTGTCGGGCGGCATCGACTCCGCGCTGGTCGCGGCCATCGCCGCCGACGCGATCGGCCCCGAACGGGTCAACGCCGTCCTCATGCCCAGCCGCTACTCCTCCGACCACTCCGTGGGAGACGCGGAGGAGCTGGTCAAGCGCACGGGCATCAACGGCCGCACCATCGCGGTGGCGCCGATCGTCGCGGCGTACGAGACCGCGTTCCCCTGCGACGGCCTCGCGGCCGAGAACCTCCAGGCGCGCGTGCGCGGCCAACTGCTCATGACCATCTCCAACCAGGAGGGCCACCTCGTCCTGACCACCGGGAACAAGAGCGAGCTGGCCACGGGCTACTCCACCCTCTATGGCGACTCCGCGGGCGGCTACGCCCCCATCAAGGACGCCTGGAAGGTCCTGGTGTGGGAGCTGGCACGGTGGCGCAACGCCGAGGCGGCGCGGCGCGGCGAGACCCCGCCCATCCCGGAGAACTCCATCAGCAAGCCGCCGAGCGCTGAGCTGAGCCCCGGCCAGGCCGACACCGACTCGCTGCCCGACTACCCAGTGCTCGACGCGCTCCTCGACGACTACGTGGGCACCGACCTCGGCCGCGCCGAACTGCTCGCGGCCGGGCACGACCCCGCCCTGATCGACCGGGTGATCCGCATGGTCGACCGCGCGGAGTACAAGCGGCGGCAGTACCCGCCCGGCCCCAAGATCAGCCGCCGCAACTTCGGCCGCGACCGCCGCCTGCCCATGACCAACCGGTGGGCCGCCCCGCGCTGACCCCGGCGCCAGAAGCGGACGGCCTCGACGCGCTCAACGGGCTCGGCGGGTTCGTCGAGTCTGTCGGGCTCGGCGGCTTCAGTCGAGGCCCAGCTCGCGGGCGTGCGCCGCGGCGGCGCCGCGGTTGGCGAGCCCGAGCTTGCCGAGGATGTTCGACACGTGCACGCTCGCGGTCTTGGCGGAGATGAACAGCTCCCCGGCGATCTCGGCGTTGGTCCTGCCGCGGCTGAGCAGCCGCAGCACCTCGGTCTCGCGCGGGGTCAGGCCGGCCGGCGGCCCCGGGGGCGCCGACGCGGGGGTGGCGTCGAGCGCGATGCCGGTGCGGCGGGCGAGGTCGGTGACGCGGCGCTCAAGCGGTTCGGCGCCGGACTCCTTCGCGGCGTGCGCGGCCGCGCGCAGCAGCGGGGCGGCGCTGTGGCGGTCGCCCGCCGCCGCTGCCGCGGCGGCGGCACCCAGTTGGGCGTCGGCGCGCTGGAGCGACAGGCCGGTCGCCGCCCACTCCTGGACCGCGGCGCCCCAGGCGGCGTGGGCGTCGTCGGCGGGGGCCGCCTCGGCGTTGAGCAGGGTGGCCCGGACGCTGGAGCGCCAGGCGCCCTGGACTGCGCAGTGCACCGGTATCCGGTCGACGAGTGCGCTGATGCGGTCGTGGAGGTCGGCGGCTGCGTCGAATCCTTCGGCGGCGCGGTGTGCGTGCAGCGCCTGGGCCGCCGACTGGAGCAGCGGCCAGCCGTAGCTGAGGGCGGAGCCGGCCTCGAACGACGCGTCGCTGACCGAACGCGCGATGTCGATCGCGGACGCGGTGTCGCCGAAGACCCGGTGCGCGTCGATGGCGAAGGTGGCCGAGCAGATCGCGTGCTGGAGGTGCGCGAACCGAAGGGTGCCCAGGTGCCGGATGTGGCCGAGTACGGTCTCGGCCGTGGCGAGGTCGCCTTGCGCGAGGGCGATGGTGCCGTCGACGACGTGCATGAACGACCGCCACAGCGGCGGCTTCGCCCAGCTGAGTCCGTTGGCGACGGCGTCGCGCGCCGCGGCGAGCTCGCCGCGGTCGCGCAGGGCCTCCGCCTTGTTCAGCATCACGAAGGTGCTCATGGTGCGGTGCAGGTTGGACTGGTGGGCGCGTGCCAGGCCGAGGTCGGCGGCGTCGACCGCTTCGTCCAGGCGCCCGATCTCGCGCAGGAACGCCGACTTGTTGCTGATGCCGCGGAGTTCGAGCGCGGGTTCGTGCGCCGCCCGGGCGATGTCGACGCCTTCGCCGAACGCCGCGACGGCGGCGTCGAAGCGGCCGTCGTTTCCGTAGAGCGTGCCCAATGTGATGTGGGCGTCGGCCTCGGCGCAGCGGTCGCCGGACGCGGCGGCGTGCCGCAGTGCCGCCCGCGCGAGGTCGGCCACTGTGATGGCCCGTTCGTCGGCGGGGGCGGCGGCGGTGTTGGCGGGATCGTCGCCGAGCGCCTGCGGCGACAGCTTGCCGGCGGGGACGGTGCCGCCGCGCATCATCAGCTCGCGGGCGATGATGGCGAGCAGGAAGCCGTAGCGCCAGTTGTCGATGGGGTGGACGTCGAGCGCGGCCCAGTAGTCGTCGATGCCGTCGTCGTCGGCGAGTTGGATGCGGCTCCGGCCCCGCAGGCGCAGGTGCAGCGCGCGGAGGACGGCGTCGTCGTGCGCGGAGCCGTCGGCGGGGGACGGGGACGGCTCCCCGGCGGTGCCGGCCGTTTCGGCGGTGTCGGCGGGGAACTCGGCGAGACCGGCGTCGCACAGCTCCTTGGCGCGGGCGGGGTCGCCGCTGTCGTGGGCCGCACCGGCGGCGCGGTAGAGGACCTCGGCCAAGGAGACGCCCTCGACCCGTCGGGCGGAATCGGGGACGCGGTCCCAGAGTTCGATGACGCGTTCGGCCATGCGGAGCTCTTCGGCGAAGGCGAGGGCCTCGCCGGCGCGCACGGCGGCCCACCACGCGGCGCTCAGCGCCCGGGGCAGCTCGTGCGCTGCGTGGAAGTGGTGCGCCTGCTCGGAGGCGATGCGGTCGGCCGGGACGAGTTCGGGCCGGGTGTCGAGCGCCTCGGCGTAGCGCAGGTGCAGCCGGGCGTGCTGGCCGGGCAGCAGGTCTTGGTGGACGGCCTCGCGCAGCAGCGAGTGGCGGAAGCGGTAGCCGGTGCCCTCGACCCGCAGGACGTTGGAGTCGACGATGGCGAGCAGCGCGGCGTCGAGTTCGTGGTCGGGCAGGTCGATCACGTGCGCGAGCATCTCGTGCTCGATGTGGTCGCTGCTGACGGCGCCGACCGCGGCCGCCTTCACGATGGAGCGCTCGGTGTCGCCCAGGCGTTCGAGCGAGGACAGCAGGAGCTCGCGGGGGCGGTCGGGCACGAGGGAGCCGATGAGCTGGGTGTGGGCCGCCAACGACTCCACGAAGAGGGGGTTGCCCGCTGAGCGCCCGTAGAGGGCGTCGACTTCGTCGGGGTGGAGCTCGGCGCCCCGGATGGCGGCCGCCTGCAACGCGGCGTCCTCGCGGCTCAACGGGGTGAGTTCGAGCTGGGCGACGGTGGGCAGGCGTTCGAGCTCGGGCAGCAGCCGGCGCAGCTGGTGGCCGCGGTGGATGTCGTCGGCGCGGTAGCTCACCAGCAGCTGGACGCCCGGTGTGTCGAGGTTGCGCACCAGGAACACCAGGAGGTCGCGGGTCGCGGAGTCGGCCCAGTGGAGGTCTTCGATGATGACCGTGAGGCCGTCGGGCTCGGCGGTCTCCTGGAGGGCCCGCAGGACCTGCTCGAAGAGGCGGCCGCGCGCCTCGTAGCGGTCGCCCGGGGCCTGGCCCAGCTCGGGCAGCAGGCGGGCGAGCTCCTGCTCGCCATCGGCCGCGAGCGCGTCGAAGAGGTCGCGGCCCGACTCGCGCAGCAACTGGCGCAGCACGGCCACGAACGGCGCGAACGGCAGCCCTTCGACGCCCAGTTCGAGGCAGCCGCCCGCGAGGACCCGGGTGTTGCCGGTGCGCGCGGCGTACTCGGCGAGCAGCCGCGACTTGCCGACCCCTGCGTCCCCACTGAGGAGGAGCATGGCGGAGCCCTCGGTCCGCGCCGCACGCGCGTGGTCGAGGAGCACGCCGAGTTCGGCATCGCGCCCGACGAACAGGGGACTGGTGCCTTGTGGGGTCATATCTCCCAGTATGCCGAGTGGCTGTGACACGGTCCTCACTCTTTCCCAGCAGGTGGACACCGTCCCGATGCGAGCGGCGGCGGCGCGTCCGCACTCCGGCGGCCCGCGCCTCGGCGGCCCGCGTCCCCACTGGCTGAGGACCCACAGACTGAGCCCCCACTGACCGCGGCCCGGCGCCGCTGTTCCGGCGCCGGGCCGCGGCGGCGCGCCGTCACCGCTGCCCGGCAGGGACGCGCTCGGTCTCGGCGGCCGGCTCGGTCGACTCGGCCGGGCGCTCCCGGGTGTCGGGGGCCGGTGGGGCAGCGTCGCCGTACCGCCAGGAGGCGGGGCGTGCGGCGCGGCGCCGCGCGTGGTCGTCGATCCGGGTCTGCGCAACGGCCGTCAGGATGTCGGGGTGCATCATCGTGAGTCGCCTCGTTCGGTTCGTGCGGCCCGGTCCGTCCGTTCCGCTTGATCCTCAGATTCGCGCTAAGGCCCCATCGTGCACATCGGGAGAACTCCTCATCCTTGCGGCGTCGTGGCCCCGGATCAGGCCATACGCGCCTAAGACGGCGCCGGGCGGCGCCCGTGCAGCACTAAGGAGCGTCGGCCGTTCCTAAGGACCGCGCAGGACGGGGCGGGGCGGAACGAGGCGGGAGCCGGACCGACCGTGCTCGTCCCCGGTCCGTTGGTGACGGGGAAGGCGGGAGGATCGAGCCGGTGGACCCTATGGGCATCGAGATGAAAACGTTGCGTCAGACTGTCAGCAAACGTGCATCGGCTACTACACGTCGTAGTAATCTGCGGGTATGACGATCGTCCACTCGCTCCTGTTGTTCCTGCACCTCCTCGCCATGGCCGGGATCATCGCCGGATGGCTGATGCAGGTCATGTCCGACAGCACCAAGTCGCCCAAGGTCCTCCTGCACAGCGCGCTGACCCAGCTGGTCATCGGGTTGCTGCTCGTCGGCGTGCTGGAGATGGGCGACGACCCCGTCAACCACGCCAAGGTCGCCGTGAAGCTCGTCATCGCGCTCGCCGTCGTGGTGTTCGGCGTGCTCAACCTCCGCAAGGTCGAGAACCGCTACGCGCTGATCGCCGGGCTGCTCACCATCGTCAACGTCGCGGTCGCCGTGTTCTGGTAACCCGTGTGACCCGTGCCGCCCCCTGCCGTGCAGCGGTGCCGACCGCACCGTTGCAACGGCCGCGGGGCCGGCCGCCCCGCTCAGTCGTCGTAGAACACCCGCTCCATCACCGCGCGGGCCCGCCGGGTCACCTGGCGGTAGTCCTGGAGCAGGAGCTCGCCCGCTCCCTCGCCGTCGTCCTCACTGCGGTAGCCCAGCGCCAGCGCGAGCGCCGTGCGGTCCTGGAGTGACGTCGGCACGGAGTCGCCGGCCTTGCCGCGGACGAGCATGACCACGCCGCGCACCCTGGCGGCGAGGCGCCACGCCACTTCCAGGGTCGCGGCGTCGTCGGGGTCGATGCGGCCGTGCGCCGCTGCGACGTCCAGGGCGTCCAGGGTGCCCGTTGTGCACAGGCCCGGCAGCTCGTAGGCGTGGCGCAGTTGCAGGAGCTGCGCCACCCATTCCACGTCCGACAGGCCGCCCCTGCCGAGCTTGGTGTGCAGCGTGGGGTCGGCGCCGCGCGGCAGCCGCTCGGCCTCCATCCGCGCCTTGAGCTTGCGGATCTCGCGCACGCCGTCGTCCTCGATGCCGCCCGCCGGGTAGCGGATCGGGTCGATGAGCCGGACGAACCGCGCGCCCAGCTCCGGATCGCCCGCAACGGGGACGGCGCGCAGCAGCGCCTGGCTCTCCCAGGTCGAGGACCACCGGCCGTAGTACGCGGCATAGGAGTCGAGCGTGCGCACCATCGGCCCGTTCTTGCCCTCGGGGCGCAGATCGGCGTCCAACCGCAGCGGGGGGTCGGCGCACGGCAGCTCCAGCAGCCGCTGCAACTCGAAGACGACGGCCTTCGCGCTCTCCGTCGCCGACCCGGTCTCGGCGCCCTCGACCGGGTCGTGGACGTACATGACGTCGGCGTCGCTGGCGTAGCTGAGCTCGTTGCCGCCGAACCGGCCCATGGCGATCACGGTGATGCGGGTGCACAGGGGGCCGCCGCGCTCGCGTTCGACACGGGCGATCGCGGTGCGCAGGGCGGCGTCGATGGTGATGGCTGTGACGGCGGTGAGCGCGTCGCCGACGCCCTCGATCCCGGTCACCTCCAACAGGTCGGCGGCAGCGGTGCGCAGCAGCTCCCGGCGGCGCAGCGCGCGCACCGCCGTCACCGCGGTCTCGGAGTCGCCGTGGCGGCGCAGCGCGGCGTCGGCCTCGGCGGCGAGCTCCGCGTTGCGGCGCTGCACCAGGTCGGCGTCGTCGTCCAGGATGGCGACGGCCTCGGGCGCCCGCAGCAGCAGGTCGGTGACGTAGCGGCTGGTGCCGAGGAGGTGCGCCATGCGCTCGGCGACGCGGACGTCGTCGCGCAGCAGGCGCAGATACCACGGGGTCCGCCCCAGCGCCTCGCTGACCTGGCGGAACCCGAGGAGCCCCGCATCAGGGGAGGGGGCAGCGGAGAACCAGCCCAGCATGACGGGCAGCAGGGTCCGCTGGATCGCCGCCCGCCGGGTCACCCCCGATGTCAGCGACTCCAGGTGGCGCAGCGCCCCCGACGGGTCGGCGAAGCCCAGCGCCACCAGGCGGTCGCGGGCCTGGTCGGCGGTGAGCCGCGCCTCCGCACCCGGCAGCCGCGCGACAGCGTTCAGCAGCGGGCGGTAGAACAGCTTCTCGTGCAGCCGCCGCACCTCGCCCGCGACCCGCCGCCACGCCGCCGTCAGGTCGGTGACCGGGTTCGCGGTGAACCCCAGCGCCCGGCCGAGGCTGCGCACGTGCTCCTGGCCCTCGGGGGTGGCGCCGTCGGGCAGGACGTGGGTGCGCCGCAGCCGCGACAGTTGCAGCAGGTGTTCCACCCTGCGCAGGAACCGGTACGCCGCCGAGAGCCCCGCGGCGTCCTCGCGTCCCACGTAACCGCCGGACGACAGCGCGTCGAGCGCCGCAAGGGTCCCGCCCGCGCGAAGCGTCGGATCGGAGCGCCCGTGGACGAGCTGGAGGAGCTGCACCGAGAACTCGATGTCGCGCAGGCCGCCCGGACCCAGCTTGACCTGGCGGTCGGCCTCGGCAGCGGGGATGTGCGCCTCCACCCGGCGGCGCATCGCCTGGACGTCGTCCACGAAGTTGGGGCGGCTCGCCGCCTGCCACACCATCGGGGCGATCGCGTCCATGTATGCGGCGCCCAGCTCGGCGTCCCCGGCGATGGGCCGGGCCTTCAAAAGCGCCTGGAACTCCCACGTCTTGGCCCAGCGCTCGTAGTAGGCGACGTGCCCGGCGAGCGGCCGGGTCAGCGGCCCGCTCTTGCCCTCGGGCCGCAGCGCGGCGTCCACCTCCCACAGGGTGCCCTCGCTGTCGGTCTCCCCGGGGATGCGCATCAGCGCCGCGGCGAGCCGCGCGGCCGCGCGCTGGGCGGCCTGGGCGTCCTCGACCCCCTCGGCCGGCTCGGCGACGAACACCACGTCGACGTCGCTCACATAGTTGAGCTCCCTGCCGCCGCACTTGCCCATGCCGACGACGGCGAGGCGGCACAGCGCGGCGTCCTCGGCGTGCTCGGCCCGTGCGATGGCCAGAGCGGCGTCCAGGACGGCGGCCGCGAGGTCGGCGAGCTCCGCTGACGCCTCGTCGACCGTGCACCGGTCGGTGAGGTCGCGCCCCGCGAGCCGCAGCACCCGGCGCCGGTAGGCCACCCGCAGGGTGTGGGCGAGTCCTTCGGGGTCGGTGCAGTCGGCCGCGGCGGTGGGCGCGGCAGTGGGCGCGGTGTCGTTGGGATCTGCCCCGACCAGGTGCAGCAGGCCGGACCGCAGCTCCTCGGCGCTCGGCGCGCGGGCGGCGTCGGCGCCGCGCAGCTCCCGCCAGTCGCCGGGATGCCGGACCAGGTGATCGGTGAGCGCCGAGCTGGCCCCCAGCACCTTGGTGAGCCGCGCGCACAGGTCGGGGTGGTCGATGAGGGCGGCCCGCAGTTCGGCGGGGGAGTCGTCGGACTCCGCCAGCCGGGCGAACCCCAGCAGGGCGAGGTCGGGATCAGCCGCGGCGCTGAGCGCCGCGATGATCCTCAGGTGCCCGGGGTCGCCCTCGGGGTCCAACCCCGCCTCGTCCAGGAGCCGCAGCGCCCGGCTCCCGTCGCTGAAGCCCCTGCGCGCGAGGGAGCCGGCCGTCCTCTGGAACGTCTCGTGTGCCACCACGCCCACAACCGTAGCCCCGCACGGCCCGACCCGCGGGGCTCAGCCGGCGAGAAGCCCGCGGGAGTCCTTGGCGTTTGTCTGGTGAGGCGGCCGAACACTTCGTCGGCGCTCAGCCGGTAAGGAGCCCGAGCGCTTTCTCGGCGCTCAGCCGGTGAGGAGTCCGAGCGCCTCGTCGGCGTTCAGCCGCCCGGCGGTGGTCAGGTCGAGGTTGGCGAGCGAGGACTCGTGCACCTCGGGGCTTGCCGCGGCCACGCAGTCGGCGACGACGTGCACCGTGAACCCGAGGTCCGTCGCGTGGCGCGCGGTCTGCTCGACGGTGAGGTTGGTCGCCACGCCCGTCACCAGAAGGGTGTTGATGCCGCGCAGCGTCAGGTCCGTGGGAAGGTCGTTGCCTGCCAGACCGGACAGCTTCTGGTTGTCGACCACCCGGTCGTCCTCGCCCTGGGACGCCATGGCGGCGATGAGCGCCGAACCGGGGGCATCCGGGCGGAAGTTCTCCTGGGCGTCGCCGACCGCGTTCATGAAGCCGGTGTTGCGCACCAGGCCGCCCTCGTCCTCGGGGATGGTGAACCGCGTGTAGACGATCGCCGCCCCGGCGGTGCGGGCATCGGCGTGGAAGCGCGTGGCCCGCTTCACCACCCCGCTCTGCTCCACCGGCCCGCTGAGGAGCGGTCCGAAGAAGCCGCCGGGCTCGATGACGTTGACCTGCCAGTGCAGCGCGAGAACCGCTGTGTGCGCGGGAATGAGTGCCATGGCAGGGATTTTGCCATGTGCGATGGATGCCCCGAACCGCCCGCGGGTGCGCTTTCGGGACCCGGGAAAGGGGGCATGGTCGAGACCTCAGGAAAGGGGCGGCAGCGCGGTTTCGCGGCTCCCCGAATCGGGACGAGGAGTCGGTTCCGGGACGTCCCGAACGGAGTTGCGGAGTTGGTTCAGGGACCTCCCGAGTGGGGTTCCGGGGACGGTTCCGCGAACCTCGTGCGCGGTGCAGCGGGTCGGGTTCGAGATCTCCCGGACAGCGCACGGGGCCGTGTCCCGAACAGGACCGCACGGCGGCTTCGGGACATTCCGAGGGGCGGGTTCGCGACCTGCCGGCTAGGGCAATAGGCGGTGGGTTCGGGGCCTCCCGAGCAGGGCAGCGGGGACGGTGTGGGCACACCCGAGCGCACCGGTGACGGCCGCTTCGTCCTGATCGCCGGACGCCGCTGGCGGGCCGCCGACCCACTGCTGTCCGAGGCGGTACGCGACCGCCTGGTCCGCCATCTCATGTCCGCGCGCCGGGCCGTCGGCGCCGCTCGCCGCGCCGCCGACCCGGCAGGGGAGCGCGCGGCGCGTGCTCGCGTCCAGGCCGCGAAGGAGGGACTGGGGGAGCGGGGCACACCCTGGTGGGAGCTGCCGCCCGCCGCCCGCCGCGCCCGCTGGCAGTCCGCCCTCAATACCCTCGACGCCGCACCGCCCCATCCGGAACCGCCCAACACCTGAATCCAGGGCTCGCGTCTGAGGGCCGCGGGTGGAGTGCCGGCGTCCTCGGAAGAAGGAGTCGGGCGGCGCGGCCCCGGTGCTCTCGGGAGAAGGGCGTGGGCGGGACGCCCCTGGTGTCCTGGGGAGAAGGGGGTTGGCTACCGTCGCGGATGCTTCGCAATCGCGACGGCAACCTTCGACGTAGCGGGGGTATCGGGTGGCCGTGGCAGCGATCCCCTTCTCGAAATCCAACTCCCCTGCATTCCCCCGCTGATCTAGAGGGAAAGTGTTCCCTCAATCGCGGTGGGCTTTCGGCTTCTCGGCGACGGTCCGTCTGCGGGGCGGCAAGGCCGCCCAGGGGACGGGCCGACCCCCGCGCACCTGACCCGATCCAACCGGACTCCGGCCCACCGCCACCCCACCACCGGCCTTCGCCGCCCCTTCGCCCACTCCGACCCCGCACGCCCCCGCGCGCCCACTCACGCGAGAGGCCGCGGCTGCCCTTGGGCGGTCGCGGCCTCTTGTCGCCGGGATGTGCGCCCCGTGTGCGCGGGCCCGGTGTCCGGGCTCCGTCGCAGCTCAGGGAGCGGCTCTGCTAGATGTCGTAGTAGAGCTCGAACTCGCGGGGGTGGGGGCGGAGGCGGAGGGAGTCGATCTCCTCGGTGCGCTTGTAGTCGATGTAGGTGGCCAGCACGTCCTCGGTGAACACGCCGCCTTCGAGGAGGAACTCGTGGTCGGTTTCGAGGGCGGTGAGGGCGGCGTCGAGGGACGCGGGCACCTTGTCGATGGAGCCGGCCTCCTCGGCGGGCAGCTCGTAGATGTCCTTGTCGAGGGGCTCCGGCGGCTCGATCTTGTTCTTGATGCCGTCGATCCCCGCCATCAGCATCGCGGAGAACGCCAGGTAGGGGTTTGCCGAGGGGTCGGGCACCCGGAACTCCAGGCGCTTGGCCTTGGGGTTGGACCCGGTGATCGGGATGCGGATGCACGCGGAGCGGTTGCGCTGGGAGTACACGAGGTTGATCGGGGCCTCGTAGCCCGGCACGAGGCGGTGGTAGGAGTTCACCGTGGGGTTGGTGAACGCCAGCAGCGCCGGAGCGTGCTTGAGCAGGCCGCCGATGTAGTAGCGCGCGGTGTCGGACAGCTGGGCGTAGCCGGTCTCGTCGAAGAACAGCGGCTCGCCGTCCTTGAACAGGCTCTGGTGGCAGTGCATGCCGGAGCCGTTGTCGCCGAACAGCGGCTTGGGCATGAACGTGACGGTCTTGCCCGCGGCGTTGGCGACGTTCTTCACCACGTACTTGTACAGCTGGACGCGGTCGGCCTCCTGGAGCAGGGTGCCGAACTTGATGCCGATCTCGGCCTGGCCGGCGGTGCCCACCTCGTGGTGCTGGAGCTCCACCTCGATGCCGGCGTCGATCAGCGCGCGCACCATCCGGGAGCGCAGGTCGCTGTAGTGGTCGACCGGCTCCACCGGGAAGTAGCCGCCCTTGTAGCGCGGCCGGTAGCCGCGGTTGCCGCCTTCGAGCGCCGACCCGGTGTTCCAGGCGCCCTCGACGGAGTCGATGGCGTAGTAGCCGGAGTTCGCCTTGGTCTCGAAGCGCACGTCGTCGAAGATGTAGAACTCGGCTTCGGGGCCGAAGAACGCGGTGTCGGCGATGCCGGTGCTGCGCAGGTACGCCTCAGCCTTGCGGGCGACGTTGCGCGGGTCGCGGCTGTAGGACTCCAGGGTGAACGGGTCGTGCACGAAGAACGTGACGTTGAGCGTCTTGAACTCGCGGAACTGGTCCACGACAGCGGTGCTCAGGTCGGGCAGCAGCAGCATGTCGGACTCGTGGATCGCCTGGAAGCCGCGGATCGACGAGCCGTCGAACATCTGGCCCTCGGTGAACGTCTTCTCGGTGACGTTCTCGGCGGGGACCGTGACGTGGTTGACACCGCCGAACAGGTCGGTGAACCGGACATCGAGGAACTGGACGTCCTCGTCGCGGATGAATGCCAGGGCCTCTTCGGCGCTGCTGAACAAGGGTTACCTCCGTGCAGATGGCAGAGATCGCGCGAGCGGGCCGCACATCCTCGGGCTGGTCCGTGGCAGGCGCCATCTCTCGGCTACGGCCTTGACGTTAAGAGGGGCCGATTTCCGAGCCGTGTCTCCAATGTTTCGCCCACGTTACGGACAGCGGCGCCTTCCCCGTGGTCACCATAATGAACATCACCGCAGGTCACAATCTCCCACGGGGGGCGACGCCGATGGGACGCCGACCGGGGCGGACGGCCGCCGGGGGCGCATTACCGTAGGAGCATGGGATCAACAGGCGAGCACGCGCCGGCGCCCACCGGCAAGGGCGACGACACCGAGTACAGCTACCGCGGCAACCGCTACGGTATGCCGCCGGCGGGGCCGGGTTCCGTCCCGGGTTTCGGACGCCGTTTCGCGGCGCTCTTCTTCGACTGGCTGCTGAGCCTCGGTGCGGCGTCGTTCTTCGCGGCGCCCGGCAGCCAGGACGCCGCAAACCTCGCCCTGCTGATCTTCGCCGTGCAAGGGGTCGTCCTGCTCTCGCTGTTCGGCACCACCATCGGCAAGCGGCTGGTCGGCATCGGCCTGGCCCCCACAGGTGAGCGCGCCCTCTTCTGGCCGGCCGCCGTGCTGCTGCGCACCGTCCTGCTGTGCCTGGTGATCCCCGCCGTGGTCTACGACCGCGACCAGCGCGGCCTGCACGACCGCGCGGCGGGCACCATCGCCGTGCGCATCTGACAGCGCGCCTCGCAGCCGCCTCTGGCCGTGCGCATCTGAGCGGCCCCCGGCCGTGCGCATCTGAGCGGCGCTCCGCCGGTGAACGTCGCCCCGGCGGGCGCCCCGCAGCCGCCGCGCGCTCCCGCCCACGGGAACGGCGAAGGCCCCCGCCGCGGCGGGGGCCTTCGCCGACAGCGGAGGGTCAGCCCTGGGCCTTGGGCCCCTTGGGCATCTTCACGCCCTTGGGCATGGGCCCCTTGGGCATCTGCATCGACGCGGGCAGCGCCTTGAGCCGGTAGCGCAGCTCGGCGACCTCGGTCTTGTCGAGGTTGCGCGGCAGCTTCATCATGCGCTTCTGGAGGTCGGCGATTTTCACCTGGCCGTCGCCGTGACCCACCTGGACGTCGTAGATGTAGGTGTTCGCCGCGACACGGGAGATGCGCTTCTTCTCGGCGCCGATGAGCGACCGCAGCCGGATGGGGTCGCCCTCGCCGACCAGGACCACGCCGGGGCGGCCGACCGCGCGGTGGACGACGTCCATGTTGCGGTTGCCGGTGACACCGGGGTCGACTGACCAGTCGCCGCGCAGGTTCTGGAGGACCGCCATGCCCGCGCCGAGTTGGCCGTCGAGCATCTGGTACTGCACGCGGGACGCGGCGCGGGTGAAGTAGACGAACCCCAGGAGGAACGCCACCATGAAGCCGAGCGGCCCCCAGTAGAGCCAGCTGTACCCGCCGCCGAACAGGAAACCGCCGGCGATGGCGAGCCCGAAGACCGCGAGGAAGATCGCCACGGCGATCGGGATGGTCTTGGGGCTCTTCTGGTGCACCAGCTTGCCGACCATGCGGATCTGCTTGATCCGGCCGGGCGGTTTCTCGGAACCGCCCTTCCCGGCGGCGGCCGGGGTGTTCTGGGAGTCTTTGGGCTTCTTCGCCATACGTCCCAGCTTACGGCGTACAGGGGACCGAACGTGAAACGGCTGCCGTCGGCAGCCGTTCCAGCTTGATCACGTTGTCGTCGGTCGCGGTCGCGGTCGCGGTCGTCGGTCCGCGGCGTCAGGCGTCCACCGACACCGCGGTGACAGCGAGGCCGCGCTTCTCGGCGGCCTGCCGGTACAGCCGCCCCGCCCGGTAGGAGGAGCGCACCAGCGGCCCCGACATGACCCCGGCGAACCCGATCTCCTCGGCCTCGGCGCCCAGTTCGGCGAACTCCTCGGGCCGCACCCACCGGTCGATGGGGTGGTGCAGCTTGGACGGCCGCAGGTACTGGGTGATGGTCAGCAGGTCGCAGCCCGCCTCGTGCAGGTCGCGCATCGCCTCGCTGATCTCGGCGCGGTTCTCGCCCATGCCGAGGATCAGGTTGGACTTGGTCACCAGGCCGTCCTCGCGGGCGTTGGTGATGACGTCGAGGGAGCGCTGGTAGCGGAAGCCCGGCCGGATGCGCTTGAAGATCCGCGGCACGGTCTCGACGTTGTGCGCCAGGACCTCGGGGCGCGACCCGAACACCTCGGCGAGCTGGTCGGGGTCGTTGTCGAAGTCGGGGATCAGCAGCTCGACGCCTGTGCCGGGGCTGTACTTGTGGATGCGGCGGACGGTCTCGGCGTACAGCCACGCGCCGCCGTCGTCGAGGTCGTCGCGGGCGACACCGGTGACGGTGGCGTACTTCAGCCCCATCTTCTTCACCGAGGAGGCGACCTTCATGGGCTCGGAGCGGTCGAACGCCATGGGCTTACCGGTGGCGATCTGGCAGAAGTCGCACCGCCGGGTGCAGGAGTTGCCGCCGATGAGGAACGTGGCCTCGCGGTCCTCCCAGCACTCGAAGATGTTCGGGCAGCCGGCCTCTTGGCACACCGTGTGCAGGCCCTCGCTCTTGACGAGGTTGTGCAGCTCGGTGTACTCGGGCCCCATCTTCGCCTTGATGCGGATCCACGGCGGCTTCTTCTCGATGGGTGTCTCGCTGTTGCGGGCCTCCACCCGCAGGAGCTTGCGGCCCTCAGGAGCGACGGTCAACGCGAGCCCCTTCCTTTCGTAGTCCCTTGTGGGGTGGTCCGGTGCGTACGGGTGATTGGTCACGCATCGGCGAGTTCACGGTATTCCGGCAGTTCAGGGTATCCGTCGCGGTGGACGGGGCGTTCGGCGCCGAGGACGTCGGCGAGGTGCCGCTCGGTGGCGGCGAGGACGTCGCGGACGGCGACCCTGCGGCCGAGTTCGGCGGTGAGGCTGGTGACCCCGGCGTCGGTGATGCCGCACGGCACGATGCGGTCGTACCAGCCGAGGTCGGGATCGCAGTTCAGCGCGAAGCCGTGCATGCCGACCCCGCGGGCGACCCGGCAGCCGATGGCGGCGACCTTGCGCTCGATGAGCCCGCGCTCGGGGTCGGCGGCGAGCCACACGCCGGTGCGCCCCTCGACCCGCGTGCCGGTGAGGCCGTACTCGGCGATGACGCGGATGAGCGCCTCTTCCAGCATGCGGACGTAGGCCACGACGTCGATGGGGTCGCGCAGCTTCACGATGGGGTAGACGGTCAGTTGCCCGGGCCCGTGCCAGGTGATCTTCCCGCCGCGGTCGATGTCGACGACGGGGGCGCCGGGATCGCCCACCGGGCGGTCCCAGGGGCCGGTGCGCTTGCCGGCGGTGTAGACCGGCTCGTGTTCCAACAGCAGGACGGTGTCGGGGATCTGGTCGGCGGCACGGCGCTTGTGCACCTGCCGCTGGAGCTCCCAGCCCTCGTGGTAGGGGACCGGGGTGTCGCCGAGCCAGGCGTTGACGAGCTCACTCACACATCCCACCTTACGCCCGGCGCCCCCGCTCAGACGATGTCGGATAGCGCACTGCCGATGTCGGGGGCCGTGAAGGAATACCCGGCGTCCAGGAGGCGTTGCGGCACGGCCCGCTGACTCACGAGCGCGGCCTCGTCGGCGAACCCGCCCAGCGCGGCGCGCATGGCGAAGCCGGGCACCGGCAGCGGGGTGGGGCGGCCGAGGGCCGTCCCGATGGCGGCGGTGTACGCGGCGTTGGTCACCGGCTCCGGCGCGGTCAGGTTCACCGGCCCGTCGATCTCGGGGTGCTCCAGCAGGAACCGGATGGCGCCGACCTCGTCGGCGAGCGCGACCCAGCTGATGTACTGGGTGCCGCTCCCGAGCCGCCCGCCCAGCCCGGCCTTGAACAGCGGCAGCACGGTCCCGAGCAGGCCGCCTTCGGCCGCCAGCACGATGCCGCTGCGCAGCAGGGTGACCGGGATCCCCGCATCGGCGGCCGGCGCCGTGGAGCCCTCCCACAGGACCACCACGTCGGCGAGGAAGCCCTGCCCGGGGTCCGCGGTCTCGGTCACCGCGTGGTTGCCGGTGTCGCCGTAGAAGCCCACTGCGGAGCCGGAGAGCAGCCGCGGCGGCTCCGCCATCGCCGCGAGCGCCGCGGCGATCGTGCGGGTGCCGGACGCCCTGCTGTCGCGGATGCGCCGCTTGTACCGGGCGGTCCAGCGCGCCGGGCCGATGGACGCCCCCGCCAGGTGGACGACCGCCGTGCACCCGGCCAGGCGGCCGGAGTCGACATAGCCGCCGCCGGGGTCCCAGGTCACCTCGGACACCGTGCGCGCGGGCCGTCGCACCAGGTGCAGGACGTCGTGTCCCGACGCGCGCAGGGAACGGGCCAGGGCCGAGCCCACCAGTCCGGACGAGCCGGTGATCGCGATTCTCATGAGGCCAGTGCTACCCCGTTGATCGGTCGATGTGCGGCCGGCGGCGGAATCGCGCCGATTTTCTGCCGGGAAACCGCTGCAAGGAGTCGCCCGCAGGTACTACCGTATGTACTGGACGCGGCACTGGTCGTTAGTGCCGCCGTCCGGTCGGCGGTCCGCCGTCGGCGCACACACCTTTGATGATGGGGATCATCAGGGGATGGTGATTGGTGGGGTGAAAGGTGGGGCGGGGCCCGGAAACGGGCCCCGCCCCACTCACGTTCCGCCGCCTTCGGCGCGAACCGCGGCGGGCCGCGGCCCGCACGGGGGCGCACCCCCGCACGGCCCGCGGCACGCCTTTTCAGGCCATTCAGGCCAGGCCCAGCTCCGCCTCGAACGCGCCTTCGTCCAGGCGCTCCCGCACGGTCTGGAGGAACCGCGCCGCGTCGGCGCCGTCGATCAGCCGGTGGTCGTAGCTCAGCGCCAGGTACGCCATGGAGCGCACCGCGATGACCTCGCCGAGGCGCGGGTCCTCGACCACCACCGGGCGCTTGACGACCGCCCCGGTGCCCAGCACGGCCACCTGCGGCTGGTTGATGATCGGCGTCTCGAACAGCGCGCCGTCGGCACCGGTGTCGGTGACGGTGAACGTCCCGCCGCTCAGCTCGTCGGGGTTGAGCATCCCGGTGTGCGCCCGCTCGCTGAGGTCGGCCACCTTGCGTGCGACCCCGCCGAGGTTGAGGTCCCCGGCGTCCTTGAGCACCGGCGCGAGCATGCCGCGGTCGGTGTCGACCGCCACCGCGAGGTTCTCGATGCTGTGGTAGGTCACCTCGTGCTTCTCGCTGTCGATGACGGCGTTCAGCTTGGGGTGCGCCTTCAGCGCCTCGACCGCCGCGAGCGCGAAGAACGGGAAGAACGACAGCTCCACGCCCTCGCGCGCGGCGAACTGCTCGGCCGCCTGCTCGCGCAGCGCCGCGATCCCGGTGACATCGACCTCGATGACCTGGGTGAGCTGCGCGGAGGTGCGCAGCGACTCCACGGACTGCTCGGCGATGGTCTGCCGCAGCCGCGACATCTGCTCGGTGCGGCCCCGCAGCGCGGGGTCGGCGGCCGCCGTGCGCGGCGCCGCGGCCGGTGCCGCCGCAGCGGGGGCGGCGGGGCGCTCCTGCTGCTTGCGCGCCGCGTCCTTCACGTCCTGCTTGCGGATGCGGCCGCCCACACCGGTGCCCTCGACCCGGTTCAGGTCGACACCCTGCTCCGAGGCGAGCTTGCGCACCAGCGGGCTGACGTAGCCCTCGGTGAGCGCGTCGGTGCCCGTGGAGCGGCCGGTGCCGCTGACCGTCTCGATGTCGACCGAGGCGCCGCCGGCGCGGTCCTCGCGCGGCTGCTCCTTGGGCGCGGGCGCCGGCTCGGCCTTCGCCGGCTCCGGCGCGGGGGCCGGTTCCGGTTCCGGTTCGGGTGCCGGCTCGGGCTCCTGCTGCGCGGCGGGAGCGGGCTGCTCGGACTCCGCGGGGTCGTTCTCCGGCTCGGGCGTGGTCTCGTCGGCGGCGGCCGACCCGGTGTCCGCCTCGGGAGCGGGGGAGTCCCCGTTCTCGCCGATGACCGCGATGTCGGCGCCGACCTCGACCGTCTCGTCCTCACCGACGAGGATCTTGGTCAGCACGCCCGCGACGGGCGAGGGGATCTCGGTGTCGACCTTGTCGGTCGACACCTCAAGGAGCGGCTCGTCGACCTCGACGGTGTCGCCCTCCTGCTTGAGCCACTGGGTGACGGTGCCCTCGGAGACGCTTTCGCCCAGCGCAGGCATTGGTACGGATGTCGGCATGGGTCCCTACTTGTGAACGGGTGGAACGCTGGGAGGCGGTGGGTGGGCGGGTGCCGTACGGCACCCGCCCACCCACCGCGTGTCAGTCGTGGACGTGCAGCGGCTTGCCGGCCAGGGCGAGGTGGGCCTCGCCCATCGCCTCGGACTGGGTCGGGTGCGGGTGGATGAGCTGCGCGACCTCCGACGGCAGCGCCTCCCAGTTGTAGATCAGCTGGCCCTCGGCGATCAGCTCGCCGACGCGCGCGCCGACCATGTGCACGCCGACGACGGGGCCGTCCTTCTCGGCGATGACCTTCACGGCGCCCTGGGTCTGGAGGATCTGGCTCTTGCCGTTGCCGCCGAGGTTGTAGTTCATCTCGACGATGTCGAGCCCACGCTCCTTGGCGGTCTTGGACGTGATGCCGACCGAGGCGACCTCGGGCTCGCAGTAGGTGACCCGCGGGACACCGTCGTAGTCGATCGCCGGCGGGTTCAGCCCGGCGATCTGCTCGGCGATGAAGATGCCCTCGGCAAAGCCGACGTGGGCGAGCTGGAGGGTGGGGATGAGGTCGCCCGCGGCGTAGATGTTGCCGACGCCGGTGTGCAGGTTCTCGTCCACCATGACGAAGCCGCGCTCCAGCCGGACCCCGGCCTCCTCGTAGCCGAGGTCCTTCGACACCGGGCCGCGGCCGATGGCGACCAGCAGCACCTCGGCCTCCAGGGTCTTGCCGCCCTCAAGGGTGACGCTGACGCCGGAGCCGGTGGTCTTGACGCTCTCGAACGGCTTGCCGAGCTCGTACTTGATGCCGCGCTTGCGGAAGGCGCGCTCCAGCAGCTTGGAGCTTGACTCCTCCTCGGCGGGCACCAGGTGCGGCAGCGCCTCGACGATGGTCACCTCGGCGCCGAAGGAGCGGTACACGCTGGCGAACTCGACGCCGATGACGCCGCCGCCCAGCACGATCACCGACGAGGGGACGCTCCCCATGGTCAGTCCCTCGAAGCTGGTGATGACCTTCTCGCCGTCGATGTCCAGGCCGAGGGTCTTGGGCTCGGAACCGGTGGCCAGCAGGATGTTGCGGCCCTTGTAGACGGCGCCGTCGACGGTGACCTCGTCGGTGCCGGTGAGCCGGCCCGCGCCCTCGACGACCGTGATGCCGTGCGACTTCAGCAGGCCGGTGAGCCCCTTGAACAGGCCGTTGACGACCTTGTCCTTGTACTTGTGCACGCCCTCGATGTCGATGCTGCCGAATTCGGCCTTGACACCGAACTTCTCGCTGTCTCGGGCACTGTCGGCGACCTCGGCGGAGTGCAGCAGCGCCTTGGTCGGGATGCACCCGTAGTGCAGGCAGGTGCCGCCGAGCTTGCCCTTCTCGATCAGGGCGACGCTCTGGCCCAGCTCGGATGCTCGTATGGCGGCTGCGTAGCCGCCGCTGCCGCCGCCCAGGATGACGAGGTCGAAGGTGCCGCCGCTCTCACTCACGGGTTTGGACACTCCTTGATTGCGAATATGCGGGTGTGACGTCGTGCGCGCGGCCGGGCGCGGAAGTCAACGGCTGCCCGGCCGCGCGGATATTCAGTTCTGTGCGGCGCGCTCGGCGATGCGCACGAGCGTGCGGGTGGCCGATCCGGTACCGCCCTTGGGGGTGTAGCCGTGGGCGCCGCCCTGGTTGAACGCGGGACCCGCGATGTCGAGGTGCGCCCAGTCGACGCCGTCCTCGATGAACTCTTTGAGGAACACGCCGGCGCTGAGCATGCCGCCCCAGCGCTCGCCGGCGACGTTGGCGATGTCGGCGACGGCGGAGTCGAGGCCCTTGCGCAGCTCCTCGGGGAGCGGCATGGGCCAGGCGTCCTCGCCGGCCTCGGCCGCGGCGGCGGCGACGGAGTCGCGCACGCCGTCGTCGTTGGCCATGACCGCGAACACCCGGGTGCCGAGGGCGACGAGCTGCGCGCCGGTCAGGGTGGCGACGTCGACGATCAGGTCGGGACCGTCCTCGTGCGCGCGCACCAGGGCGTCGGCCATGACCAGGCGGCCCTCGGCGTCGGTGTTGAGGACCTCGACGGTCTTGCCGCCGTACATGGTGAGCACGTCGGAGGGCCGCTGCGCGCCGCCGCCGGGCATGTTCTCGGCGATGGCGAGGTAGCCGACGACGTTCACGGCCGGCCGCAGCCCGGCTATGGCGCGCAGCGCCGAGAGCACCGCCGCTGCGCCGCCCATGTCGGCCTTCATCCAGTCCATGGCGCCGGCCGGCTTGAGGGAAAGGCCGCCGGAGTCGAAGGTGATGCCCTTGCCGATGAACGCGATGGTGCTGGTGGCGTCGGGGTGGCTGTAGGAGAGGCGGACCAGCCGGGGCGGGTTCGCGGAGCCCTGCCCGACACCGACGATGCCGCCGTATCCGGCGTCGGCGAGCGCCTGCTCGTCGAGGGTCTCGACCTGGAGGCCGTGGTCGCGGGCGACCTCCTCGGCGATTCCGGCGAGGTCCTCGGGGTGCAGGTCGGCGGGGGCGGTGTTGACGAGGTCGCGGGCGAGGTTCACGGACTCGGCGACGATCACGGCGCGGGCGGCGGCGTCGTCGGCGCCGTCGGCGGCGCTGACGACCAGCAGCGCCTGGGCGCGCTTGTCGACGTCGTCGCCCGTGCGGTAGCGGTCGAACGCGTAGTTGCCGAGGAGGGCGCCGGTGGCGGCCGCCTCGACCTGCTCGGCGGACTCGGCCGGGAGCGCGACCGCGACGCGGGCCTTGCCTTCGACGGTGCGCAGTGCCGCACCCGCGGCGCGCGCGATGGCGGCGGTGCCGATCTCGCCCGCGGGGCCGAGGCCGACGGCGACGACGACGGGGGTCTTGAGGACGCCCTGCGCGGGGACCGTGCGGACCTCCTCGGCCGCGCCGCGGGCGCCGAGGAGCGCGAGTGTGGCGGCGAGGCCGCCGGGGAACGCGGCGTCGACGTCGCGAGCGCCCGACGCGGGCTCGGGGCCGTCGGAGCCTGAGTGGTAACCGACGACGACCGCGTCGACGTCGAGCGAACTTGGGGACTCTGAGGTGACTGACAGCGGCGTGCTCACGGTGTCGATGCTAGCCCTTGTGACGTGCCGGTGGACACGGCAGACCGGGTGAGTCGGCCCGCGTGCGGGGCCCGGCGCCCGGCCGGGGCGCCGGCGGCAGCGGCGTGGAGTGCGCGGCTGCGGGGTGGCCCGCCATCGGTCCAGGCCCCCGGGCGGTGTGCGCGCACGACCCCGGCCGGAACCGGCCGGAAGCACCCCGCATGTGAACAAATGTGACGATCGCAACATGCCCCACATCGGCGGACGCTGCGGTTAGGCTGCCCGGCAGGACGATCGTGACGGCGCTGAAGGGCGGACCATGGCGTGGACCTGGCGGTATGAGGCGGCGGACGGCGGCATTCTCGACGCCGGGCAATTCCCCGACGAGTCGTTCACCTCGCGCGGCGACGCCGAGAGCTGGCTCGGCGAGCACTGGCGCGAGGTGCAGGAGGGCGGGGCCGAGAAGGTCACCCTGCTGGAGGAGGCCACGGCGGTCTACACCATGAGCCTCGCCGAGGGGTGAGCCCGGCCGTTCGCCGCGGTACGGGGCCCGGTCGAGCCCGTTGACCTCGCCGGGGCGTGCGGCCCGCGGCGCGGCCGCGACCCTGAGTCGTCCCTGACAGGGTCGCGCCGCGGGGCCGCGCACGGCGTGCGATCGGGGCCCGACCCTGACAGGGGCGCGGGCGCCCGGAGACCGCACCGCCGCCGAACCGAAGGGGGCCGTCAGGGGGCCGTCGAAAAGAGGGCGGTGCCCCGGGGCCGGCGCCGGATCAGCGCCGGGGGGTGACCTTGTCGCCCGGCTTGACGACCGGCTTCGGCAGCCGCAGCTTCCGCATCTGGAGCTGGCGCATCGCCGCGTAGAACCCGACGCCGCGGAGGTTGTCGTCCTCGGGGTAGAGGACGACGGCGGCCTTCTTCACCTTGCGGCTGATGAGGAAGCCCTCGAACAGCATGGTGACGAGCATGACGGGCCAGATGACGTAGCTGACGATGAGCTGGTACTCGGGGCTCAGCACGAACAGCGCCACGATGATGACCAGCGAGAAGATCAGGAAGAACTCGCTGATGCTGCGCCGGGAGTCGGCGACGTCGCGCGCGTAGGCGCGGGCCGGGCCGAGGTCCTGGCGCCGGTAGTAGCGGTCGTCGCCCTTGGCGTAGCCCTCGCGGACCCGCTTGTCGCGGGTCTTCTGGCGGTCGCGGTACTGGCGGTACGCCTCCTTGCGGGTCTGCGGGGCGTTCAGCGGGCGGCGCAGGCTCTGTTCGGACTCCCTGCGCTTGGGCGTTGCCGCCCCTTTCTTCGGGGTATACCCCTTGCGCTGGGCGGCCTCTGCGGGCTCGGTGTCAACAGAGCCGGGCTGGGCCTGCTCTTCGGATGCGGAAGCGGAACGACGTCGGAACACCCCTTCAGGGTAGCCGGTCGGCCCTTCATGGCGACCGCTCGCCGTAGCGCGTAGGCTTTGGTCCAGCGCCTGCTGGGAACAGCCGATACGGACCGAGAAGAGGACGGCCGCGCCGATGAGCGTGTTTCAGCGACTTTCGATGATTTTCAAGTCCAAGGCCAGCAAGGCCCTGGACAATGTCGAGGATCCAAGGGAGACCCTCGATTACTCGTACCAGAAGCAGCTCGAACTGCTCCAGAAGGTCCGGCGGGGTGTGGCCGACGTCGCCACCTCGCGGAAGCGGGTGGAACTGCAAATCCAGCAGTTGCAGACCCAGTCGGGGAAACTGGAGACCCAGAGCCGGGCCGCGCTCACACAGGGCCGCGAGGATCTCGCGCGCGAGGCCCTCACGCGCCGGTCCGGCCTCGACTCCCAGATCGACGGCCTGCGTCAGCAGCATGAGCAGTTGCAGGGCGAGGAGCAGAAGCTGACCCTCGCCGCGCAGCGCCTCCAGGCCAAGGTCGACTCCTTCCGCACCCGGAAGGAGACCATCAAGGCCACCTACACCGCAGCCCAGGCCCAGACCCAGATCAGCGAGGCGTTCTCGGGCATCTCCGAGGAGATGGGCGACGTCGGCATGGCGGTGCAGCGGGCCGAGGACAAGACCGCCGAGATGCAGGCCCGTGCCGGGGCGGTCGACGAACTGCTGGCCTCCGGTGCGCTCGACGACGTCACCGGCAGCAGCAAGGACGACATCCAGTCCGAGCTCGACCGCATGGCCAGCACCAGCGGGGTCGAGCTGGAGCTGGAGCGCATGAAGCAGGAGATCGGCCAGGGCAGCGGGGGCGGTTCGGCCCCGCAGATCGAGGGCGGCCAGAACGGGTCGACCAACTCCGGCCAGGTGCAGCCCTACCGCCAGGGGGAGGGGGCATGATCGTCCGGATCATGGGAGAGGGTCAGCTCGACCTCTCCGACGCCGACCTCGGCGTCCTCAACACCTTCGACGCCACCTTGGAGGCGGCGATCGAGTCGGGGAACGAGGAGACCTTCCGCCAGGCGCTGCACGAGCTGCTCGGCAAGGTGCGTCAGGACGGCAAGCCGCTGCCGCCCGACTCCCTTGAGCCGTCGCAGTTCATCCTTCCCCATGCCGATGCCGGCATGGAGGAGGTGCGCGCCATGCTCGGCGACGAGGGGCTCATCCCCGGACCGAACTGAGACACCGGTCCGCGCGTCCGGCACGGAGGCGCGGCTGTTTTCCCGGGCGAAGCTGGTTCCGACGGCCGCCGTGGTCCCGACCACGGCGGCCGTCGCCGCCTCCACTGCCGCCGCGGGCCGGTTCCCTCCAGCGTGTTTCGGATTTATCACACCACCACCTGCATAAACTCGTCCGTTGTACGGAACCGCGCACCGGAGCGGACCGTTGTATGCGGTGAAAGGCGGTGCAACGTGGCAGGCTCGAAGTTCATCCCCGACCGGGGGCTGACCAACCGCATGGTGCTGACCATGGGGCTGCTGCTCCTGGTCTACATCATCTTCATCGCGGCGCTCATCGTTGTGGGCATGCCGTGGTGGCTCGTCCTGGTGGTGGTCCTCGGCTTCGCCGCGTTCCAGTACTTCGGCTCCGACAAGATCGCCATGTATTCGATGGGGGCCCGCGAGGTCACCCCCGAGCAGGCGCCCGAACTGCATGCGATCATCGACCGGCTGTGCGCCATGGCCGACATGCCCAAGCCGAAGGTCGCCATCGCCCAGACCGACGTCCCCAACGCGTTCGCCACCGGCCACAACGAGAAGAACGCCGTGGTCTGCGCCACGACCGGCATCCTGCGGCGGCTCGACAACGCCGAACTCGAGGCCGTGCTTGCGCACGAGCTGTCGCACGTCGCGCACCGCGACGTCATGGTCATGACGATCGCCGGGTTCCTCGGCATCATCGCCGGGTTCCTCACCCAGATGGGCCTGCGGTTCGTGGCGTTCGGCGGGGGCGGCCGCAACAACCAGAACAACCCCGCCCTCATCGCGCTCGCCGTGGTGCTGGTGAGCGCGATCGTCTGGGCGCTGAGCTTCGTGCTGACCCGGGCGCTCTCGCGGTACCGGGAGCTGTCGGCCGACCGCGCCGCCGCCTACCTGACCGGGCGCCCCTCGGCCCTCGGCAGCGCCCTCACCAAGATCACCGGCGACATGGCGCGGATCCCCAGCAACGACCTCCGCAAGGCCGAGCCGTTCAACGCGTTCTTCTTCACCCCCGCCACCTCCAAGAAGGGGTTCTCCATCAGCACCCTGTTCGCCACCCACCCGCCCATGGAGCAGCGGCTCGCGCAGCTGGGCGACATCTCCCGCCAGCTCGGGCAGGGCGGCGGGCCGGCGGGGGCCGTCGAGTAGCGGCGCGGCGGCGCACAATGGTCCACAGGAGAACGACCCGGTGCGAACAACCCAGTGCATGAGGGGACGACGACCATGAGCTTTCTGCGGGCGCTGCTGGGCAGGTCCAAGCCTGCCAAACCCGACCTCGACCGGCTGTTCGGACTGCCCTCGGCGGCGGTGACCCTCGACGCCGCGGCCGGGTTCACCCCCACCGGGACCGGCTCCGTGGCGTTCCGCGCGGCCGAGGGCCGGGCGTTCGCCGACCTGGAGAAGGAGATCACCGCGCTCCTCGACGCCGACAACGGCCCGCCGGTGGAGCAGCAGCGCGACGAGTACGGCTACACCTGGCTGGTGGTGCGCAGCGGGTCGACCGACTCGATGGACATCAGCGACCTGGTGACCGACCTGCACGCCGTCAACTCCTCGCTGGAGCACGCCGGGTTCGGGCCGTCGCTGCTCTGCTCGCTGGTGGGCTTCTCCGACGACAGCGGCCGCCGCTTCGCGCTGGTGTACCTGTACAAGCGCGGCACGTTCTACCCGTTCGCCCCGCAGCCGGGCCAGCGGCGCGACAACGCGCTCGAATTGCAGATGGCCGCCTATGTCGGCAACGACCTCCAGGTGGAGGAGGACAAGTCGCGCTGGTTCCCGGTCTACGGCGCCCCCGGCCTGACCGGCTGACACCGGTACGCAGCCGCGGCACACCGGCGCCGTAGTTCCATGAAGCCGTAGTTCCGTGAAACGGAAACGAATTACCGAAATACGGAGGAATCCGCGGCCCCGGTCTAGTGCTCCGCGGCGCCGGGCGGGCACACTGGGCACCGTGCGTATCGTTATTGCCCCTGACAAGTTCGCCGGGACCCTGAGCGCCATCGAGGCGGCCCGCGCGGTCGCCGACGGCTGGCGCGACACCGTCCCCGACCTCGACGCCCAACTCATCCCGCTCTCCGACGGCGGGCCGGGGTTCGTCGAGGTCCTGCACGCCGCCCTCGGCGGCACGACCGTCGGCATCGACGTCACCGGCCCCCTGGGCGACCCCGTCGCGGCCGAGTACCTGCTGGTGGACGACACCGCTTACATCGAGAGCGCCCAGGCGTGCGGCCTGCACCTCGTTCCCGAGGACCGGCGCGACCCCGGGCGCACCACCACCGCCGGGGTCGGCGAGCTCATCGCCCACGCCATCGGGGCGGGCGCGCGCAGCGTCGTCGTGGGCCTGGGCGGCAGCGCCACCAACGACGGCGGCGCCGGCCTGCTCGCGGCCCTCGGCGCGGCCCCGGCCGACGGGCTCGCCGCCGGCGGCGGTGCGCTCGGCGCGCTGCCCGGCGGCGTCGACCTGTCCGCCGCCGTCGCCGCCACCAAGGGCGTCCGCCTGGTCGCGGCGACCGACGTCGACAACCCGCTGCTCGGCATCCACGGAGCGAGCGCGGTCTTCGGCCCGCAGAAGGGCGCCGACGACGACCAGGTGCAGCGCCTCGACGCGGCGCTCGCGGTCTTCGCCGACGCCACCGACCCCTCCGGCGCGCTGCGCGCCACCCCCGGCGCCGGCGCGGCCGGCGGCCTGGGCTACGCCCTGCTGCTGCTCGGCGGGACCGTGGAGTCCGGCGTCTCACGCGTCCTGGCGGCTGTCGACCTCGCCGGGCAGGTCGCGTCGGCCGACGTCGTGATCACCGGTGAGGGCTCCTTCGACTTCCAGTCGCTGCGGGGCAAGCTCCCGCACGGTGTCGCGCGGACGGCGACCGAGCAGGGCGTCCCCTGCATCGTCCTGGCCGGGCGGGTGACGGTCGGCCGCAGGGAGGCCGCCGCCGCGGGGATCAGCGAGATGTACTCGCTGGTGGAGTCGGCGGGGTCGGCCGAGGCCGCGCTCAGCCGCTCGGCCGCGGAACTGCGGATTCTCGCCGCCCGCGTCGCCGGGCTGTGGCAGCGCTGAACCCCTGCGCACAGGGCGTCGCGGCCGATCGCGGGCCGATCCGCGGGGCGATCTGCGGGGCGACCGGTGCGTCGCGCGATGGCGATGTGGCCCGCGACGACCTAACCTGGGGGGCAACAGGAAGAAGCGTCCGCGCTCGCGACGGGGAACGGCAAGGAATGTCCCGCCGCGCCACGATGTTGTTCGATGTCGAGGTCGCCGTGCGGCCGCCACCCCTTTTTTTTACAGGAGCTATGCAGATGACGGTTCAGAGCGAGGCCACCGCACAGGGGATCCACCTGACGGACGGGGCGGCAGGCAAGGTCAAAGCACTCCTTGACCAGGAGGGGCGTACCGACCTCAGGCTTCGCGTCGCCGTACAGCCCGGCGGCTGCTCGGGGCTGCGCTACCAGTTGTTCTTCGACGAGCGCGAGCTCGACGGCGACGTCACGGCCGACTTCGGCGGCGTCGAGGTCGTCACCGACCGCATGAGCGCCCCCTACCTCATCGGGGCGACGGTCGACTTCGTCGACACCATCGAGAAGCAGGGCTTCACGATCGACAACCCCAACGCCACCGGCTCCTGCGCCTGCGGCGACTCCTTCAACTAGGCAGGGGGTCGTCCGGGAGCGGCCCGTTCGCGGCCGCGCCCCGGCGCCGCCCGGAGCCCGGTCCGCTGCGGCCGGACCCCGCTGCGAAGGCCCGTGCGGTCCACCGCACGGGCCTTGTCATGTGTCTTGTCATGGGCCCGGCGCGCCACGTCGTGCGACCGCTCGGGCACACCAAGCACTGGCGCCTCCGAGAGCAGTCGGTACTCTTAGGGTTCATCCGCTCGTCCCGAACCCCCGACCCAAGGAGCCCTCCGCAGTGCGCATCGCGGTTACCGGATCCATCGCCACCGATCACCTGATGACCTTCGACGGACGGTTCGCCGAACAGCTCATCGCCGACCAACTGGAGCAGGTCTCGCTGTCCTTCCTGGTCGACGAGTTGAACGTGCGGCGCGGGGGAGTCGCCGCGAACATCACCTTCGCAATGGGCCGCCTGGGCCTCACCCCCCTCCTCGTGGGCGCCGCCGGCGGCGACTTCGCCGAGTACCGGTCCTGGCTCGACCGCCACGGGGTCGACACCTCAGCGGTGCACATCTCCGAGATCCGCCATACGGCGCGCTTCGTGTGCACGACCGACCGCGACCACAACCAGATCGCGTCCTTCTACGCCGGGGCCATGGCCGAGGCCCGCAACATCGAGCTCGGCGCCGTCGCCGAGCGGCACGGCGGCCTCGACCTCGTGCTGATCGGCGCCGACGACCCCGAGGCGATGCTGCGCCACAGCGACGAGTGCCGCGCCCGCTCGTTCCCCTTCGCCGCCGACCCCTCGCAGCAGCTCGCCCTCATGGAGGGTCCCGAGGTCCGCCGCCTGGTCGAGGGCGCCCGGTACCTCTTCACCAACGAGTACGAGAAGGCGCTCTGCGAGCAGAAGACCGGGTGGAGCGACCAGGAGGTGCTCGAACGGGTGGGCACCCGCCTCACCACCCTCGGCGCCAAGGGCGTGCGCATCGACCGCGACGGCGAGCCGCCGCTGCACGTCCCCGCGGCCGCCGTCAAGGTCCAGGTGGAGCCCACCGGTGTGGGCGACGCGTTCCGCGCGGGCTTCCTCGCCGGGGTCTCCTGGGGGCTGGGGCTCGAACGCAGCGCCCAGGTCGGCAACGCCATGGCCGTGCACATCCTCGAGGTCGACGGCCCGCAGGAGTACACGGTCTCCAAGGAGAGCCTGCTGGAGCGGTTGGCCACCTCCTACGGCGACGACTCCGCCGCCGAGGTCGAACCGCACCTCGCCTGATCCCGCCGCGACCGTGGGGCCCCGCCGCGCCTGCGGCGGGGCCCCACGCGCGTCGGGGGCCGGGGGAGCCCGGCCCCCGACGCGCGTGGGACGCGGGGGCGCGGGTTCAGCGGGCCGCGCCGCTGCCGGTGAGCAGGTCGCCCAGCGCCTGCCTGAGGGCGTGCGGGTCGCCGGCGCGTGCGCTCCACGGCACCCGAACGAGGACCGGGTGGGACCCGCTGTACGGGGCCACCCACAGGGTGGCGCCCCGGGAGTCGAGCTCCCACAGCCAGGTCGAGCCGTCGGGGACGTCGGCGACGCCCCGCGCGGCGGCGGCGAGCTCGTCGCGGTGGCAGTCGTTGGCGTGGCCGAGGAGGCGTTCGGCCGCGTCGGTCAGCGGATCGGGGCGGGCGGCGCGGAAGAGGTCGCCGTCGATCACCCCCGCGGTGTCGTAGGTGGCGTAGAACACCAGCGTCGGCGCGATTCTGACCAGCAGCGGAGCATCCGTTCCCGGATCGCGGTCGACCGCGCTGATCAGGTCCTCCTCAGGGGTCCGCTCCCACACGGCGAGGGCTGCGGCGCGGCGCTCGTGGGGCGGAACGGCGGACAGCCATCCTTCGCACCACAGCCGAGCGCGTACAGTAGGTGTCTGACCCACATGCCGCAGCGCGGAGAGGTCGACGCTGACCGCAAGGTCGGGGCATTCGTGCAGGGTCGCCCATGGCAGCTCGTGCAATGGGTGTCCCGTGTCGATCTTCAGTACCACGCGACCGGCATGATCGACTGCCCCACGCACGCTGAAACGCGCGCTGGGATCGTCTGCCATCGCCACCGTGGTCGGGGTCGCCGTGGTGGCGAGGGAACGGATCCGCTCGACTTCGGGCGGACTGGGCTGTCGCATGACACCTCCTAGACTTAGGCAAGCCTTACCTAGGATTCCCGTTTTTTCAAGTGACCGTGAAGACGGAGGACTTTGCAATGCGCTACACCGGACCCAAGGTGCGGTTGTCCCGGCGCGCCGGCACCCCGCTGACCCGTAAGGCGGTCAGCTACTTCGAGAAGCGGCCGTACCCCCCGGGTGAGCACGGCCGCCGCGTCCGTCGCTCCACCAGCGACTACGCCGTTCGCCAGGCCGAGAAGCAGAAGCTGCGCTGGTACTACGACCTCAGCGAGAAGCAGCTCGCGAAGGTCTACGAGAACGCCAAGAAGCGTTCCGGCCGTACCGGTGAGGAGATGATCTCCGACCTGGAGCTGCGCCTGGTGACCGTCGTGCTGCGGGCGGGCTTCGCCGCCTCGATCTACGCCGCGCGCCAGTTCGTGAACCACGGCCACATCACGGTCGACGGCAAGAAGGTCGACATCCCGTCGTACGTGGTCAAGCCGGGCCAGATCATCGGCGTCCGGGAGAAGTCCCGGACCATGGTGCCGTTCGTCGAGGCCGCCGAGGGCGTCCACGCCGACGACAAGATCGCGGGCTTCCTCGCGGTCAGCCACAAGGACCTGCGGATCGCCGTGGTCGACCGGCCCAAGCGCGAGCAGGTGCCGGTGCCCTTCGACGAGCAGCTCGTCGTGGAGTACTACGCGCGCTGATCAGCACCACCGCGTGCAGTGGCAGGGGCCGTCCGAGTCATCGGGCGGCCCTTCGCCGTGTCGGGCCCCCGCCTCCGGGCGTTCGGGCACCGGCCCGCACAGGCAGGGCTAGTACATGCGCCGAATGTGGTAGGCGCTGCCCTGGTGCAGCGGCACCTCGGCCACGAACTCCTGGAGCTTCATCCGGCACCACGAGGGGATGTCGGCCTGCGCCGCGGGGTCGTCGGCGGTCACCGCGATGACGGACCCGATCGGCACCTCGCGGATGCGCCCCGCGAGCATGATGATCGGGATCGGGCACTTGCGTCCGATCGCGTCGATGGTCAGCACCGGCTGATCAGCCACCAGCGACTCCTTTGAACCGAGGCCGCCCCGGGCGCCGGGGCGGTCCGCACCGCTCCCTCCATCCTTCCTTACCCGCCGCGGGTGCTAAACGGCACCCGGTTCGGGGGTCGGCCGACCCAGCGATACGCTCGCTGTAGTCCGCTCGTGGACGGGAATCCCGCAGGCACCGTGGCAGCGTGAGGGGCCCGCCCCCGGCGGACCGAGGCCGTCACGACGGCCGAGGAGACGATCGCGGACCGTCCCCGCAAACGGGGCGCCGCACGCCAACCAGGGGCGCCCCGTGGGCACCGGTCCGAGGCACAGGGCGCCCGGCACGCGAGCCGGGCCGACGCAACACGCTGACCTGAGCAGACCCCTGATCGGCCGCGGCGACAGTTCGCGATAATGTTTCCCCTTGACAATCTTTGGACACACCAATGCCCGCGCGCACCGCGGGCATCACCGCTGGGAAGGCAATCCGTGAGTCCGACCCGCCATAGGAATCGGCGCTCCGCGCTGCGCCGATGGGTACCACGTGGCGCGGCGCTGGCCGCGTTGGGCATAGCCGCGACCGGCTGCGCGTCGAACGAGTACACCCGCTTGGGTGTGCCGGAGCCCATCACCGAGCAGGCCGATCGCGTCCTCGCGCTCTGGCAGGGCTCCTGGGTGGCGGCGTTCGCGGTCGGCATTCTCGTGTGGGGGCTGATCGTCTGGACGGTCATCTTCCACCGCAAGCGCTCGGAGAAGCTGCCGCCGCAGGTGCGGTACAACATGCCCATCGAGGCGCTCTACACCGTCCTGCCGATCGTCATCATCTCGGTCCTGTTCTACTTCACCGCGCGTGACCAGAGCATCCTGATGGAGACCGAGGAGAAGGCCGACGTCAACATCGAGGTCGTCGGCTTCCAGTGGAGCTGGCAGTTCCGCTACCTCGACGAGAAGGGACCCGCGGGCGAGCCGCTGGCCGTCGAGGGCATCCCCGGCGAGGACCCCACCCTGGTGATCCCGAGCGGCCAGGTCGTGAACTTCAAGCTCAACTCGCCCGACGTCATCCACTCCTTCTGGATCCCCGCGTTCCTGTTCAAGATGGACGTCATCCCCGGCCAGGAGAACGAGTTCCAGGTCAAGGTCAAGGAGGGCGTCGAGGGCGAGTTCGCCGGCCGCTGCGCCGAGCTGTGCGGCGCCGACCACTCCCGGATGCTGTTCAACGTCGAGGTCGTCGACCCCGCCGACTACGACGACCGCATCAACGAGCTCCGCAAGGAGGCGGTCGAGGCCGAGGAGCCCGTCACGGAGCAGGAGGGCGAGCCCGCTCCGTCCGCCGAGCCGAGCCCAGAGGAGGCAGGCCAGTCATGACCTCGGTCAACGAGTCGAAGACCGCGGTCGCGACCGCGGCGCGGCCACAGCCCAAGGGCTCGATCATCGTCAGCTGGCTGACGTCGACCGACCACAAGGTCATCGGGTACATGTACCTGATCACCTCGTTCGGGTTCTTCCTCTTCGGCGGGATCCTCGCCCTGCTCATCCGGGCCGAGCTGTTCTCGCCCGGCATGCAGCTCATGACCGGTGAGCAGTTCAACCAGCTGTTCACCATGCACGGCACGATCATGCTGCTGATGTTCGCGACCCCGCTGTTCGTCGGGTTCTCCAACATCATCATGCCGCTGCACATCGGCGCCCCCGACGTCGCGTTCCCGCGCATCAACCTGTTCGGGTACTACCTGTTCCTGTTCGGCAGCCTCATCGCCGTGGGCGGGTTCCTGACCCCGGGCGGCGCGGCCAGCTTCGGCTGGTTCGCCTACACACCGCTGTCCGACGCGGTGCGGTCGCCGGGGCTCGGCGGGGACCTGTGGCTCCTCGGCCTCGCGGTCAGCGGCCTGGGCACCATCCTCGGCGCGGTCAACTTCATCACCACCGGCCTGTGCATGCGCGCGCCCGGCATGACGATGTTCCGCATGTCGATCTTCTCCTGGAACACGATGCTGACCAGCGTGCTGGTCCTCATCGCCTTCCCGGTCCTCACCGCGGCCCTGATCGCCCTGGGCGCCGACCGGATGATCGGCACGCACGTGTTCGACCCAGCGCACGGCGGCGCGATCCTCTGGCAGCACCTCTTCTGGTTCTTCGGCCACCCGGAGGTCTACATCATCGCCTTGCCGTTCTTCGGCATCGCGACGGAGATCCTGCCGGTGTTCAGCCGCAAGCCGATCTTCGGCTACAAGACCCTGGTCGCCGCGACCATCGCCATCACCGGCCTGTCGGTCACCGTGTGGGCGCACCACATGTTCCCCACGGGCGCGGTCCTGCTGCCGTTCTTCTCCTTCATGTCGTTCCTCATCGCGGTGCCCACCGGGGTGAAGTTCTTCAACTGGATCGGCACGATGTGGCGCGGGCAGCTCACCTTCGAGTCGCCCATGCTCTTCGTCATCGGCTTCCTGGTGACCTTCCTGTTCGGCGGGCTCACCGGCGTGCTGCTGGCGTCGCCGCCCATCGACTTCCACGTCACCGACTCCTACTTCGTGGTGGCCCACTTCCACTACGTCGTGTTCGGCACGGTGGTGTTCGCGATGTTCGCCGGCTTCTACTTCTGGTGGCCCAAGTTCACCGGCAAGATGCTGAACGAGCCCCTCGCGAAGATCCATTTCTGGCTGCTGTTCTTCGGCTTCCACGGCACGTTCCTCGTCCAGCACTGGCTGGGCGCCGAGGGCTTTCCGCGCCGCTACGCCGACTACCTGCCCGAAGACGGGTTCACCGCGCTCAACCAGATCTCCTCGGTGAGCTCCTTCGTGCTGGGCGCGTCGACGCTGATCTTCTTCTGGAACGTGTGGATCACCGCGAAGAACGCGCCGAAGGTCGAGGTCGACGACCCGTGGGGCTACGGCTGCTCGCTGGAGTGGGCGACCTCCTGCCCGCCGCCGCGGCACAACTTCGTGTCGCTGCCGCGGATCCGCTCGGAGCGTCCGGCGTTCGACCTGCACCACCCGCACGCCGCCGCACCCGGTGCGGCTCCCGAACCGGTCGGCTCGAAGTAGTAGGGCGCGTACACCATGAAGATGCAGGCATACCTGTTTATGGCGGTCTCGACCTTCTTCGGGGCTGTCGCGGTCATCTACGCGTACTGGTCGTGGGTCGCCGAGAACCGCATCGAGTGGACCGGCACGGTCGCGCTCACCGTCGGTGTCGGGTTCGGCTGGATGATCGGGTTCTGGCTGTGGCAGGCCGCCCGCCGCAGCGAGCGCACCCACGGGCCGGCGCCCGAGGAGCGCCTCGACGGCGAGATCGCCGACAACGCCGGCGAGTTCGGGTTCTTCAGCCCGCACAGCTGGTGGCCGCTGTTCGTCGCCATGGCAGTGGCGTGGACCGCGGTGGGCGTCGCCATCGGCTGGTGGATGGTGTTCGTCGGCTTCCTGGCGATCATCCTGACCGCCATCGGCTGGGTCTTCGAGTACTACCGAGGCGAGTTCCAACACTGAGAACGACGCGGAAGGACACCTCCCGATAACGGAGTCCTTTCGATCCGCCCCGGCAGGGTGACGATTCCACTGTGTTCGTTGCCCTGCCGGGGTATTGTCGTTGGGCGGCTCCTTACCCCACGGGGCTACCCCCGTCATTTCGGCCGCTCTAATCCCATTTTCTTGGAAACTTTTTCGCTCGGCGGCGCGTCTCACCGGACGGTCCATTTCTGGATGCCGAGTCAGGACGTTGGAGGTCGCACGCGTGAAGGGCAGCGCATTCCCTATGAAGACCCGACGGCTGGGGGTCGGGCTCGCGAGCCTGGCGCTCGTCGTCTCCGCTGCCGCGTGTACCGGTGAGGGCGCCGACGCCACCGGGGCCGAGGGCGGCGGATCCGATCCGGTCAAGGTGCAGATCGCGCCGGAGGACGGCGCGAAGAAGGTCCGCCCCGATCTTCCCGTCACGGTCACCGCCGACAACGGCGAGGTCAAGACCGTCAAGATCACCCAGAGCGGCGGGGCGGCCGACGAGAAGGAGAGCCCCGAGGGCGAGGGCGGCGGCAAAAAGGCCACGGCCGAGCTGAACGACGTCAAGGGCAGCCTGAACAAGGACAAGACCGAGTGGGTCAGCACGCAGACCCTTGTTCCGGGCGCCGACATCAAGGTCACCGCCACCGCCGAGAACGGCGACGGTGAGGAGACCGAGGTCGTCAGCGAGTTCAGCGCCGAGGCCGCCACCGACGGCAAGAAGCTCGAAGTGCAGTCGAACTTCCCGCAGAGCGGCGAGACCGTCGGTGTCGGCATGCCCGTCATCGTCAACTTCGACCTCCCGGTGACTAACAAGTTGCAGGTCGAGAACGCCATCGAGGTCGTCTCGGAGGAGCCGGCCGAGGGCGCCTGGAACTGGTTCGGCGACAAGATGGCGGTGTTCCGCCCGAGCGAGTACTGGAAGCCCGAGCAGAAGGTGCACGTCAACATGCGCCTGGCAGGGGTCCAGGCGGCCGATGGGGTCTACGGCGTCAAGAACCAGCGCCTCGACTTCGAGGTCGGCCGCGAGCAGATCACCACGATCGACGACAAGTCGCACCAGATGGTGGTCGAGCGCGACGGCAAGGAGATCAAGGACTTCCCCATCAGCAACGGCGACGCCTCCACGCTGAAGTACACCACCACCAGCGGTGTCCACCTGACCATGGAGAAGTACGCCCACCTGGTCATGGACTCCGCGACCGTCGGCGTCCCCAAGGGCCACCCCGACTACTACAAGCTCGACGTCAACTGGGCGGTGCGCTTCTCCAACAGCGGCGAGTTCACCCACGCCGCGCCGTGGAACGGCTCGCTGGGCCAGGCGAACATGAGCCACGGCTGCACCAACATGAGCACCGCCGACGCCAAGTGGTTCCACGACGAGTCGCTCATGGGCGACCCGTTCATCGTCGAGGGCACGAAGCGCGAGCTCGAGGTCGACAACGGCTGGGGCTACTGGCAGCGCTCGTGGGACGAGTGGCTGGAGCACAGCAAGACCGGCAAGGCCGACAAGACCGACGACGAGGGCACCCCCGGGGCGTCCACCAGCAAGCCCGAGAACGGCGAGAAGGAGAACGCCGAGAGCGGCGAGAAGGACCAGAAGGACGACAAGGAGTCCGCGGGCGCCGGCAACTAGGCGCCCCCGCCCAGGTCCCCAACGGCGCCCCGCAAGCCTCTCAGAGGCCGCGGGGCGCCGTCGTGCGCCACGGGCGTGCGCGGCCCCCGGCCCCGACGCCCCGCGGGGCGCAGGCGTGTGGGGGCAAGGGCGTCCCTGGCCACTTGGGACCGTTCCTAGGCTGCGCAAGGCTTTCCGGCAGCCTTGCCCAGGTGGGCTGTTGGAAGGGCGTTCTCGGCATTCTCCTCTGTGCTGGGTCGAGGTCTGCGGGGGAGCGGTGGTCTGCGGCGATGCGTACGGGGCCGAAGAAGGGCATGGAGAACGCGGAAGGCCCGGCCGGAAGACCCCGCTTGTGGGGTTCCGGCCGGGCCTTTCCGGGCCTCAGGAGGTGCGTCAGGGCGTCCTGACGGTCTCCGACCTGTCGTGCTCCTCCGCTGCGTCCTCGAACCCGTCGTGGTGCAGGTGGTGGCCGCTGTTCGGCCGCACACCGTCGAAGGAGACGTTGTCCTTCGTGTACCAGTGGGCGAGGCCTTCGCGCAGGCGACCCATGATGCTGCGCTTGGCGGGCGACTCGACACCGTTCTCGTCCGTGGCGTCGACGTCGATGCGCGGCAGCGGCTTCTTGCTCTGCAACACGTGCACCATGTTCTCCGAGGACTCCTTGTGGACCTCGATGAACTCACCGCTCGGCAGCTGCTGGATCGTGCCGCTCTCGTACCCGTGCTCCAGGGTTTCGCGGTCGCGGCGTTGCAGACCCAGGCAGATCCGCTTGGCGATGATGAACGCGAGAACCGGCCCGACAAGCACGGCCACCCGGAATATGTAGGTGGTCGTGTACAGGCTGATGGAGAACGTGTGCGACAGGATGTCGTTCGATCCGGCCAGCCAGAGCACGCCGTAGAACGTGATGGCGGCGACGCCGAGCCCCGTGCGGGTGGGGGCGTTGCGCGGGCGGTCGGCGACGTTGTGGGGACGCCGGTCGCCGGTGATCCACGCCTCGATGAACGGCCACACCATCGGCCCCGTGAACACCAGACCCATGATGCCGAGACCGGGGACGAGCACCGCCGTGGGTATCGCATAACCCGCGATGTTGACGTCGAACCAGTTCGGGAAGATCCGCAGCGACCCTTCCAGGAAGCCCATGTACCAGTCGGGCTGGGTGCCCGCGCTGATGGACGTGGGACTGAACGGGCCGAACAGGTGGATCGGGTTGATCTGCACGAACGCGGCGAGCCCCGCGATGATCGCGAAGGTGAAGAAGAAGAACCCGCCGGCCTTCACGGCGAACGCCGGGAACATCGGCGCGCCGATGTTCTTCTTCTCCGTCTCCTTGGCGCCGGGGTACTGCGTGTGCTTCTGGTGCCACAGGATCATGAAGTGCGCGGCGATGAGCGCGAGCAGCACGGCGGGGATCACCAGGATGTGCAGCGAGTACAGCCGCGGGATGATCAGGTCGCCGGGGAACTCCCCGCCGAACAGGAACATCGAGACGTAGGTGCCCACCAGCGGCAGCGACATCATGACGCCCTGGAGGATCCGCAGGCCCATGCCCGAGGGCAGGTCGTCGGGGAGCGAGTAGCCGAAGAGGCCCTCGATCGTCGCCAGCATGAAGATGGTGGCGCCGATGACCCAGTTGATCTCGCGCGGCTTGCGGAAGGCCCCGGTGAAGAAGACCCGCAGCATGTGGAACACCAGCGAGGCGACGAAGATCAGCGCCGCCCAGTGGTGGACCTGGCGCATGAACAGGCCGCCGCGCACGTCGAACGTGAGGTGCAGAGTGGACTCGTAGGCCCTGCTCATGCCCACGCCGTTGAGGCGCTGGTAGGAGCCGTCGTAGGTGACGTGCTCCATGCTCGGGTCGAACCACAGGGTCAGAAAGACCCCGGAGAGCAGCAGGATGATGAACGAGTAGAGCGCGATCTCGCCCAGCATGAACGACCAGTGGGTCGGGAAGACCTTGCGCAGGTTCTTCTCGCCCATTTTGGCCAGGTGGAACCGGTCGTCGATGAAGTTGCCGACGCCGCGCAGTGCCTTGGGAGGTTCGTTGGCGTTCATGTTCTAGGCACCCCTCTCCGCATCCCAGAACGTGGGTCCGGGTGCGCTGGAGAAGTCTCCGCCGGCGACCAGGAAGCCCTCATCATCCACTGTAACCGGGAGCTGCGGGAGCGGCCGGTGGGCCGGGCCGAAGACGATTTCGGCGCCGTTGGCGGCGTCGAACGTCGACTGGTGGCACGGGCACAGGATGCGGTGGCTGGTCCGCTCGTACAGCGCAGCGGGGCAGCCCACGTGCGTGCAGATCTTGGAGTAGGCCACGATCCCCTTGTGCGTCCAGTTGAGCCGTTCCATCTCCGGGTTGAAGTCGTCCTCGGGCATCCTGATCAGCAGGATGACCGATTTGGCCTGTTCGTTGAGGCTCAACCCGTGCGCGTGCTCCGGGTCGGACTCATCGTGCTTCGGCAGCGCGGTGATCATCCCGCCGGGCTCGTTCTCCAGGTCGGCTTCCCGGATTTCGTGGTCGGTCCCCTCGACCACCATCCGCATGCCCTTGCGCCAGATGGTGTGGTGCAGCTTGTCGCCGGGGAGCGGCCCGGTGTCGCGCAGGAGCACGATGGGCGCGAGCCCCAGCGGGGCCATGGCGAGCAGCAGGGTGCGCCGCATCAGCTTGCGCTTGATGAACCCGCTCTCGTGCGCGCCGCGCATGAAGAAGTCGCCGAACGACGCCTTCTCCGTGGGCGCCGACGGGAACTCGTCGTAGGGGATCGCGACCTCGTAGTGCGGCATGACCTGCCGCACCCACACGGTCATCCCCGCGCCGATGGCGAACAGCGCCAGCGCGATGGTGCCGCCGATCGCCATGTTGGCGTACTGCGCCGTCGCCGGATCGGCGATGCTCGGTTCGTCCTGCGCGTTCGGGTGGAAGTAGAAGTACGCGACGAAGAAGCCCACACCGGCCAGGAAGGCGACGAAGAACCACAGCGCCGCGACCTTCTCGCCCCTGCGCTGCACCTCCTCGGGCCACACGTGGGTCTCATCGGCCGGGTACGGCCCCTGGTGCTCGCCGTGCGCGTCTGCGTTCGGGCCGACCAGGGTCTCGGAGTCGCCGCCGGTGGGCGTGCCGATGACCCTGCCGTTGTCGGCGTCGTCGTTGGTGTTGTTGTGATCAGTCATGGGAACGCTGCTTCGCGGTAATCCAGATCGCGCACGCAACGATCAGGCTGATGCCGATGGTCCAACCGATGAACCCTTCGGCCACCTGCCCGACCCTGCCGAGCGCGAAGGGGCCACCTGCGTCGGGCTCCTCCTGGAGGTCGTTCACGTAGGCGATGATGTTCTGCTTGTCCTCGGCCGAGACGGTCGCGTCGTTGAAGACGGGCATCGCGCCGGGGCCGGTGAGCATGGCCTCGTAGAGCTGGCGGGGCGACGCCTCGTGCAGCTCGGGGGCCCAGCGGCCGTCGGTCAGCGCGCCGCCTGCCCCGGACCAGCTGTGGCAGTGCGCGCAGTTGGTCAGGTACAGCTTCATGCCGGCTTCGGTGTCGCTGTTGGAGGTGTAGGACGCGAAGGCCTCGTCGTACTCCTCCTTGGCCTTCTCGAACGCCTTCTCGCCCTCGTGGTCGGACGGGAACTGGTTGCGTTCGGGGGCGGTGGCCGGCACCAGGTCCTCTTCGGGGACCTTCGGGCCGTCGTCGCCGAACTCGTCCTCGTAGAAGGCGACGAGGTCGTCGATCTCGTCCTGGGTGAACGCCGGGTACTTGCGGGGCATCTGCTTGTCGGCGTTCATGGACGGCATGCGTCCCGTGCTCACCTGGAAGTCGACGGCGGCACCGCCGACGCCGATGAGTGAGGGCACGTCGGTGTCGCCGACGCGCTTGCCCTCGGCGTTCTTGCCGTGGCACGAGGCGCAGCTCTGGGCGAAGATCTCCTTGCCCTGGGCGAGGTCGATCTTGCCGTCGCTGCGCTCGGGTGCCGCCTGGTCCTGCTGCGCTTCCGCGCGGTCAGCGGTGGGCGCCAGGAAGGTGTAGCCCACGCCGAAGACGACCAGCGCGAGGATGACGACGACATACCCCGCCAGGGGATGCCGCCGCCGCGCGGTTATCCATTTCACGGTTTCCCCGTTCGGGTCACTGAAGGAAGTAGATGGTTGCGAACAAAGCGATCCAGACCACGTCGACGAAGTGCCAGTAGTAGGACACGACGATCGCGCTGGTGGCCTGCTGGTGGGTGAAGCGCTTCGCGGCGTACGTGCGTCCCAGCATGATGAGGAACGCGATCAGCCCACCGATCACGTGGAGACCGTGGAAACCCGTGGTGAGGAAGAACATCGAGCCGTAGGCACTGGACTGCAAGGTGAGTCCGTGGTGCACGAGTTCGTAGTACTCGTACGCCTGGCCGAGGACGAAGAACAGGCCCATGAGGAACGAAATGACGAACCACATACGGAGCTTCCGCACATCACCGCGCTCGGCGGCCCAGACGCCCGCCTGCGCGGTGAAGCTGGAGGCCACCAGGACAACAGTGATGACGAGGGCGAGCGGAACGTTCAGTTCCACCTGGGGCCAGGGCCCCAGTGCTTCGTCGCCCTTGGTCACCGATCGGATGGTGAAGTACATCGCGAACAGCGCTGCGAAGAACATGAGCTCGTTGGCGAGCCACACGATGGTGCCAACGCTCACCAGGTCAGGACGCTTGGCCGCACCATGTATCGGTGTCGGTGCTATTTCTTGTTTCGCGGTTGCTGTCGCCACGTCTGCATTATTGCGGTATCCGGCGGGGTCTGCTGCCCGACCCCCCGAAACGCGCCGTACGGCATGTCGGAACTGCCCCCTCGGGGACCCCCTGCGGGGGGCCAGAGGCATTGCCTGCGGCCTCTCGCCCCCTCGGATGACCCCCGAGAGAGTGTTGAGGCATTGCCTATGGCCTGTCACCCCTCGGGAATCCTGTGGGGGGCGAGAGGCCGTGCCTATGGCCCCGTGCCCCCTCGGATGACCCCCGAGAGAGCGTGAGGCAATAGGCTCTACGGCATCGAAGGCGGTCGGTCCCGGCACCACCCGGGCGCGCGGCCGGCGATTACCGGAGTTTAAGGACGGTCGACCATGGGCACGAGCGGCGCGCAACCCGACGAGCGGACCACCCCGATGAAGGTCCTCCTCTTCAGCGATGACGCCGGTGTGCGCGAACAGGTGCGGCGCGCCGTGGGCCGCCGTCCCGCCGCCGATGTGCCCAAGGTCGAGTTCGTCGAGTGCGCCACAGCGCCCGCCGTCATGAAGCGCCTCGACGCCGGCGGCATCGACGTCGCGATCTTCGACGGCGAGGCGCAGCCGGCCGGCGGCATGGGCGTGTGCCGCCAGGCGAAGGACGAGATCTACCGGTGCCCCCCGGTCCTGCTGCTCATCGGGCGGCGCGACGACGGCTGGCTGGCCACCTGGTCGCGCGCCGACAAGGTCGTCGCCCACCCCATCGACCCCGTCGCCATCGCCGAGTCCCTCGCCGAGCTCATGCGCGCCCGCGCCGCGGGGCTCGCGGCGACGCCGTGACCCCCTGACCGGACCCTGGCGCCGCCCGGCCGCGCGCAGGGCCCGCTGTGTCGCACCGCCCTCTTGAGGAAGCCCATGAACGCCGCACGAACCACCTGGTCCGATCTGATCAACGCGCTGCTCTCCGGTGCGACCCTCGCCGCGGCCGAGACCGAGTGGGCGATGAACGAGATCATGTCGGGGTCGGCCACGGACGCCCAGATCGCGGGGTTCGCCATCGCGCTGCGCGCCAAGGGCGAGACCGTCGAGGAGGTCACCGGCCTCGCCGACGGCATGCTCGACAACGCCGTCCAGATCGGTGTGCCCGGCACCACGCTCGACATCGTCGGCACCGGCGGCGACCAGGCGCACACCGTCAACGTGTCGACCATGGCGGCGATCGTCGCGGCGGCCACGGGCGTCCGGGTGGTCAAGCACGGCAACAGGGCGGCGTCATCGTCGTGCGGGACCGCCGACGTCCTGGAGCGGCTCGGTGTGGTCATCGACCTCGCCCCGCGGTACACGGCGCGGGTCGCGGAGGAGGCGGGGATCACCTTCTGCTTCGCGCCCCTGTTCCACCCGTCGTTGCGCTACGCGGCGAAACCGCGCCGGGAGCTCGCGGTGCCGACCGTGTTCAACTTCCTCGGCCCGCTCACCAACCCCGCCCGGACGACCGCCGCGGCCGTGGGCGTGTTCGACCCCGGAATGAGCGAGGTCATCGCCGGGGTGTTCGCCCGCAGGGGCATGTCGGCCGTTGTGTTCCGCGGCGACGACGGCCTCGACGAGCTCACCACGACCACCACGTCCACGGTGTGGACGGTCCACGACGGCGCGGTGCGGCGCGAGGTGCTCGACCCGGCGGGACTGGGGATCGAGCGGGCCGCGCCCGACGCGCTGCGCGGCGGCGACGTCGAGTACAACGCCGCGGTCGTCCGCGACATGGTGGCGGGCGCCGCGGGGCCGGTGCGCGACGCGGTGCTGCTCAACGCCGCCGCGGGGGTCGCGGCGGCGCGCGGCGTGGGCGGGTCGCTCGCCGATGCGCTGCCCGACGCGCTCGCCGCGGCCGCCGAGGCGGTCGACAGCGGAGCCGCGGCCGCCCTGCTCGACCGGTGGATCGAGACCAGCCAGTCCTACGCCAAGGCGTCCTGAACCCCGCTCGCCGCTCCGCGGCCCGGGCGGCCCGAGGCGGGCGGCCGGCTCACATTCCCAGCGAGAACGCCGCTTCGAGGTCGTGCTGGGAGTAGGTGTGGAACGCGATGTGGGTGTCGGAGCTGAGGACGCCGGGGACCTTGTTCACCCGGCCGGGGATGACCTCGGCGAGTTCCTCGTGCTCGCGCACGCGGACGACCGCGATCAGGTCGATCCCGCCCGTGACCGAGTAGACCTCGCTGACACCCTCGATCGCGGCGATCGCCTCGGCGACCTCGGCGATGCGGTCGACGTCGGCCTTGATCAGAACGATCGAGGTGATCACTGGGCTCCTCAGAGTCGGTGCGTGCCGCGGGGTCAGTGGACGTCGGAGAGCCGCGCCCCGGCGCGCCAGCGTATCCGGTAGATGAGCAGGCCGGCCACGACCCCGGCGACGAAACCGTACACATGGGCGGCGTAGGCGACGGAGTCGCCCTCGCCGCCGGACGCCGTGCTGCCGACGTAGAGCAGGTACTGGAGCAGGAAGTAGGTGGCGACGAGCACCCAGCCGGGCAGCCGCACCGGGATGATCCCGAAGACCAGGGTGACGACCCGGCTGCGGAACTGCACGACGAGGTAGGCGCCGAGGACACCGGAGATGGCGCCGGAGGCGCCGACCATGGGCACCTCGACGGGCCCCTGGCTCAGCGCGAAGCCGTAGCAGGCGGCGACGCCGGTGCCCACGTACAGGGCGAGGTAGCGCAGGCGGCCGAGCCGGTCCTCGACGCAGGGGCCGAAGACGAACAGGTAGACCATGTTGCCGAGCAGGTGCGCGACCCCGGCGTGCAGGAACATGGAGGTGAGTGCGGACACCCAGGGGAGCTTTGCGAAGTCGCCGCCGGGGCACTCGGTGGCGCCGGTGAGCTGCACACCGGTGAGCAGCTCCTTGGGGATCGCCGCCCAGTGGAGGGTGTAGATCTCCATGGCGCAGACCCGCTGGAACGCCTCGCCGCCGTACCAGGTGGCCATGTTCGACATGGGCGACAGCAGGTACACCGCGACGTTGGCAGCGATGAGCAGGTAGGTGACGACGGGGACCCGGCGGACCGGGTAGTCGTCGCTGAGGGGCAAACCCGCCATCGGCTGTGGGTACCGTTCTTCCTCGTTCGCCCGGAACGGCTGCTGCCGCTCATTTTCGGGCGCCGGATGGTTCGCGCTGCCAGTCTGCCATTTCACGGTGCTTTTCGGCACCGTTGGTGGGGCATGTCCAGTCGCCGTCGAGTTCGACGAGGCGGGTGCCGGGCGTGTCGAGCCAGCGCAGCACGCATTCCATCTCCTCGGCGCGCGCCCTGGGCGTGGGGCCGTGGCCCGGCCCCACGGTCTCGGCGGTGGCGACGAGGGCGCGCAGGTAGGCGTGCGGGTCGGCGCCGGGGGCCATGAGTCCGCTGCCGGCGAGGCGGCCGTGCCGCACCACGCACAGCTCCCAGCCGTTCGCCGCGCGCCGCGCGGCGACCAGGTGCGGGAGTGCGGCGAGCGCGGAGAGGCGCTGGACGCGGATGGCGGCCTTGAGGAAGGCGGCCAGCCGGTCGCGGTGCACCGCCGCCTCCTCGAAGCGGAGCGCGGCGGACAGGGTGCGGATCTGCGCGGTGACGGCCCGCACCACGGGGGAGGGGTCGCCGGTGAACGCGGTGCCGGCCGCCTCGGTGTGCGCGGCGTACTCCGCCTCGGTCTCGCGCCCCTCGCAGGGGGCGTTGCAGCGCCCCAGTTCGGCGAGGACGCAGGCGCGGACCTCGGTGGTCGCGGTGAACCGGTGGGTGCACTGCCGCAGTGGGAAGGCGTGCAGCAGGGCCTCGCGGGCGAGCTCGGCGTCGCGGGCGGAGTTGAAGGGGCCGAGGTAGGGCACGCCGTCGTCGCGTACGGCGCGGACGAGCGACAGCCGGGGGAACCGCTCGGCGGTGAGCTTCAGCCAGGTCTTGCGGTCGGGGTTGCGGGAGCGGCGGTTGTAGGGCGGCGTGCGTTCGGCGATCAGCCGCAGCTCGCGGACCTCGGCTTCGAGCCCGGTGCCGCAGACGATGGGGGTGATGCGCTCGGCCAGCGCGAGCATCTCGCGCACCCGCCCCCGGGTCTCCGACGCGGTGAAGTAGGACTTGGCGCGCTTGCGGAGGTCGCCGCTCTTGCCGACGTAGAGTGCGTCGCCCTTGGCGTCCTCGAAGACGTACACGCCCGGTGCGTTGGGGAGGTCGTCGGCGAGCCCCCGCTTGCGGCGCTGCGTGGCGGTGGGCGCGGCGCGGAACCCGCGCAGCTCCTCGAGGGTGTCGATGCCGAACGAGCCGAGGCGTTCGAGCAGGCCGTGCAGGACGCCGACGGTGGCGCGGGCGTCGTCGAGGGCGCGGTGGGTGGGCTGGTCGGGGACCCGGAAGAAGCCGGCGAGGGTGCCGAGCTTGTGGTTGGGGACTTCGTCGCGGGTGACCAGGCGGCGCGCGAGCGGGACGGTGTCGATCACCACGGTGTGCGGCCACGGCCGGTCGTGCGCCGCGCACGCGGCCTTGAGGAAGCCCACGTCGAACGGTGCGTTGTGGGCGACCAGGGCGGTGCCGGGGCGGTCGAGCCCGGCGAACTCCAGGAAGCCCGGCAGGACCGCCTCGATGCGCGGCGCGGGGGCGACCATGGCCTGGGTGATGCCGGTCAGCAGTGTGATGAACGGCGGGATGGGCACACCGGGGTCGACCAGGGTGCCGAACTCGCCGAGGACCTCGCCGCCGCGCACCTTCACCGCGCCGATCTCGGTGATGCCCGCGCCGTCGGCGCGGGTGCCGGTGGTCTCCAGATCGACGATGACGAAGGTGGTCTGCGACAGCGGGGTCCCCAGGTCGTCGAGGGTGCCCTGGATCGCGGGGGGTCGCTGATCGTCCACGGGGACCAGGGTAGGGCGGCCCTCGGACGGTTCGTACAGGAGTTCTGCCGGGGGTCGGGCGCTCCGACCTGCGCGGCGGCCCTGGTGTGCCGCCGGGGCCGCGTGCGGCGGCATGGAAGGATAACGGCCAACCAGGCCAAAGAGGAATGCGAATCGTAATCGGACGGTACTCGTGTCTTCTCGGGTAGCGGGTGCGATGCGCCCTAGGGTGCAGACAAAGGAGGAGCAACACAATGAGCATTTCGGTGCCGACCGATACCGAGCGGTGGCGCTGCGCGCAGTGCGGCAACCTGACCCGGTTCGACGTCACCCGCACGGTCCGGTCCCGCGACTACCTGCACCTCGACCTGTCGGGTGCGAGCCGTGTCGAGGAGAGCGAGGTGCTCGCGGAGACCGTCGAGCACGTGCGGTGCCGCTGGTGCGACGCCGTCGACGCGGTGGACGTCGTGCCCCGGCCGGCGGCCGAGGCGTCCGCGGGCCAGGAACAGGCGGCGGAACCGGCATGACGTCGAGTGAGGACGCTTCGACGGGCCCGGCCGGCGGTCCGGGCCCTTCGGGGGCGTCCAGCGGCTCCGGTGCGCCACCGGAGCCGCTGGACGCCCCCGAACCGGACACGGGGGACACGGGGGATGAAGAAGGGCTCGACCGCCCCCTCCCCGAGGACGTGCGGGCCAGGGTGGTCGAGTACGGCGCCGACATCCTCGGCGGCCTGCCGGCGGCCGAGGTGCCCGCGGCGCTGCGCCGCGTCGCGAAGTTCGAGCCGCGCCGCCGCGCGCGGCTCGCGGGCCCGCAGATCGCCGCGCAGCTGGAGACCGACGCCGGGTTCCGGGGGCGGGTCGCCGAGCGGGTCGCGCGCGTGTGGCCGGAGCTCGCCGAGGGGCTGCGCCGGGGCATGGTGCCCCCCGCCGCCGACCCGGTGGCCGTCGCGGCGGCCGCGTACCTGCTCCGGCCGGCCGGCTGGGCGCTGATCGTGGACAGGATCCACGGCGACCTCGAACAGCAGGAGAGCGCCAAGGAGGTCGGCGCGGTGGCGGCCGAGCTCGCCGAGGCGCGCCGCAGGCTGGACGAGGTGAAGAGCGAGCACCACAGGGAGACCGTGCGGCTGCGGTCCGGCCTGCGCGAGCAGCGCTCCGAGATCGCGGACCTGCGGCGGCGCCTGCACGCCGAGCGGCAGCGCGCGAAGGACGCGGTCGAGCGGGCCGAGCGGGCGTCGGCCGACGCGGCGGAGCGCGACACCGCGGCGGCCGGCCGGCTCGGCGCGGTGGAGGCGGAGAACCGCCGCCTGCGCAACCGGCTCGCCGCCGCCGAGTCCCAGGTGGAGAACGCGCGCAGGGCGGCGCGCGCCGGGCGCAGCGCCGACGACGCGCGGCTGCACGTACTGCTCGACGTGCTGATGGACGCCTCGCACGGGTTGCGCCGCGAACTCGCCCTGCCGACCTCCATCGAGAGCCCGGCCGACCTGGTCGCCGAGGAGCACGAGCGGCGGGTCCGCGGCACCCCCTCGGTCGGCCTCGCGGCCGACGACCCGGCAGTGGTCGACCAGCTGCTCCTGCTGCCGCGGGTGCACCTGCTGGTCGACGGCTACAACGTGACCAAGACCGGGTACGGCACGCTGCCGCTGGCCGACCAGCGCACCCGGCTGCTGACGTCGCTGGAGGGCCTGGCGAGCCGCACCAAGGCGGAGATCACCTGCGTCTTCGACGGCGCCGACGTCGACGCCCCGCCGGCGCTGCCGTCGAACCGGCGGGTCCGGCTGCTGTTCAGCGACCCGGGGGAGACCGCGGACGAGCTCATCATCCGCCTGGTGCGGGCCGAGCCGCCGGGGCGGCCGCTCGGCGTGGTGACCTCGGACCGCGAGATCGTCTCCGCCGTGCGGCGGGAAGGGGCGCGGCCCGTCCCCTCGCTGCTGTTCCTGCGGCGGCTCGAAGGGGCGTGACGAACCCCGACCCGGCCTGGGCGGGCAAACCGATCGCGGTGCGAGTGGCCGGATGTGGCCAGTGTCATAGCGGAGGCCCAATGGGGCCGCAGGGCAGCGCAGATGAGCGCGGGACGGGTGCTGACGCGGAGACTTCGCGGGTCCCGTGGTTGAGTGGCACGGGTTGACCCGCTAGGTTCATCCCGGAGCCGGATAGTCGGCTCCGCACCATGGCCCCATGCCGGTGTCCGTCGCACCCGCGGCGCGCGCTGCCCTGAGGCCGCGGTGCGGAGTACCGGCTGCTCGTGTTGGACGTAGCGCCGTCCGCCGCCCCCATGCGGCGGGTCACCCCGCTGGCCGCTGCTCCCGCACGGTGCTGTCAGCGCCTGAGGTCCGCCGGCGCCCACCCCTTATCCCCACTCCGTGCGGACATTGATGACGAGGAGCGTGTCCCGCCCATGGCGAACAGTTCGGGACGGCGCACGGCCAGCCGGATCGTTGCCGGTATCGGAGCCGTCGCAGCCGGGAGCCTGATTCTTCCCGGAGGCATCGCGCACGCTGAGCCGACGAAGGAAGAAGTCAAGAAGAAGATCTCCGACCTCCAGAAGGAGGCCGGGAAGATCGTCGACGACTACAACGCGGCGAAAGAGGACTACGACACCGCGAAGAAGAAGTACGACGGTCTCGACAAGCAGGTCGGCGACGAGGAGGAGCGCTACAACAAGCTCCGCAACAAGGTCGCCGAGTTCGCCAGCGCGAACTACCGCGCGGGTGAGCTCGACTCCCCGACCCGGGTCCTCGCGGCGGACTCGCCCAAGGATCTGCTGGGCAAGTCGGCCGACCTCGGCTACCTCTCGGACAACCAGAAGACCCAGCTCGACGAGTTCGAGGGCTCCACTGAGCGGCTGATCAAGCTCAAGAAGGAGTCCAAGGACGCCCTGAAGGAGACCAAGGGCGAAAAGGACAAGATCGAGAAGAAGAAGGACAAGGTCGAGGACAAGATCGACAAGCAGGAGGACCTGCTCGCCGAGTTCCCCGACGCCGACCCCGCCTCGGGCGGCAACGACTCCGGGCAGAGCTACAACGGGTCGGCCTCCGGCAACGCCAAGGCCGCGCTCGACTACGCCTACGCGCAGCTGGGCAAGCCCTACGTGTACGGCGGTGCCGGCCCGAGCGGATTCGACTGCTCCGGCCTGACCATGCGCGCCTGGGGCGCCGCGGGCGTCAGCCTGCCGCGCACCACCTACGGCCAGGTCGGCGCGGGCCAGTCGGTCAGCCGCGACGCGCTGCAACCAGGTGACCTGGTGTTCTTCAGCGGCAACGGCCACATGGGCATGTACGTCGGCAACAACCAGATGATCCACGCGCCGCGCACCGGCAAGAACGTCGAGGTCGTCTCGCTGTCCGGCTACTGGGGCGGGCAGTACGAGAGCGCCGTCCGCCCGTAGCGGCACGGAAACGTAGAACGCAGTCAGCGGGGCCGGACGGTGCGTCCGGCCCCGCTTGTCGTGCCGGGCCCCGCTTGTCGTGCCGGGCCCCGCTGCCGCGCCGGGGCCGCGCCGGAGGCGATTGTCACACGCGGCGCACCCGGTTCGCCGCGGCGCGGGGCGGCGCCTCCGGGGGCCGGGAACGCGGCGCCGACGGGACTTTCGCCGCATCGGGCGGGCGGGGGACCGGCGGTGTCCGGTATGCGGCATTCGCGAGGATCGTTCGCAAGATAACAGAATGGTTGAGAATGGTGCCGGCGATGCACTAGGGTTCGTCGGCGAGTGAGGTCGTCGTTCTCGCCATCACCAGGATGGCGGCGGCCGACTCCCGCTGAACTCCGCGATCGTCCGCTCCCCCGAGATCACGGAGACCGGGGAGCAGCCCCGGCGGATCGCCCCCCACCTGCTCGATCGCGACCGCCGCCCGGCGCTCTTGGGGTGTCCCGATGGCACCCGCCCCCGCTGCCACGCTTCCAGGCCGGCCTGTGCCCGGCCGCCCCCGGCGTGCGCGTCCCGGTAGGCGGAGGATATGGGAGGAAGGTGTGCCACAACTGTGGACGACCGCCATGAACGTGGCCCGAAACGCCGCCGCCTGACCGCTGTGTCCCTCGTCGCGGCGGGTGCGCTGATCGCGGCCCCCGGTGTCGCCAACGCGGAGCCCTCCGCGAGCGAGGTCCGGCAGAAGATCGAGAGGCTGGAGCGTGAGTTCTCCGAGCTCGCCGAGAAGTACAACGAGGCGAAGGAGGACCACGACACCACCAAGAAGAAGCTGAAGGACGTCAAGGACGACCTGAAGAAGAGCGAGAAGGGCCTCAAGGGCCTCCGCAAGCAGGTCGGCGGTATGGCGAACGCCGCGTACAGCGGCACCGACTACAGCGCCCCGTCCTACCTCATGGGCTCCGGCGGGCCCGAGGACACCCTCCGGCAGGCCGCCGACCTCGGCTACCTCTCCAGCAACCAGACCGAGAACCTCTCCAAGTACACCGAGGAGAAGGACCGCCTGGAGAAGCTGGAGAAGGAGTACGAGGACACCGAGGAGAAGGCGAAGAAGAAGCTCAAGGACGCCAACAAGGCGAAGAAGCAGGGCGAGCAGAAGGTCGAGAAGCAGCAGCAGATCCTCGACGACCTCACCACCTCGGAGCAGGACAGCGCCACCTCCAACGTCGGCGACGGCCGCGGCGGCAGCTCCTCCGGCGGCAGCTCCTACAACGGCCCGGCGACCGGCAACGCCAAGGCCGCGCTCGACTTCGCCTACGCCCAGGTCGGCAAGCCCTACGTCTGGGGCGGTACCGGGCCCGACGGCTTCGACTGCTCCGGCCTCACCCAGGCCGCGTGGAAGAAGGGCGGCGTGAACCTGCCCCGCACCTCCCAGTCGCAGTACGGCGCCGGCCAGCGCGTGTCGTTCAACGAGCTGCAACCCGGCGACCTGCTGTTCTTCTACAGCTCCTCGCCGTCGCACGTCGGCATCTACGCCGGGAACAACAAGATGGTGCACGCGTCGACCTCGTCCAAGCCGGTCATGGAGGTCTCGCTGAACAGCTACTACAAGCAGGAGTTCGTGGGCGGCATCCGCCCCTGACCCCGCCGACGGGCCGGCCGCCGCACCCGCGGGGCCGGCCCGCCGTGTGCGCGGAGTCGGCCACAATGGGCCCGTGACGCGCACTCTGATCATCACCAACGACTTCCCGCCCCGCCCCGGGGGGATCCAGGCGTTCGTGCACGCCCTCGCCCGGCACCGGCCGCCCGGGTCCGTGGTCGTGTACTGCTCGACGCCCGCGCGGTCCGACAGGGGCACCTGGCGCGATCCCGAGGCGTTCGACATCGCCCAGCCGTTCCCCGTCATCCGCGAGCGCACCTCGGTGCTGCTGCCCGGCCCGGCGGTGCGGGCCAGGGCGCGCCGGATCGCCCGGCTGGAGGAGTGCGACTCCGTCCTCTTCGGCTCGGCCGTCCCGCTGGGCGCCATGGCGGCGGGGCTGCGCCGCGACGGTGTGCGCCGCATCGTGGCCCTGACCCACGGCCACGAGGCCGGCTGGGCGTCGCTGCCGGGCGCGCGCGGCCTCCTGCGCTCCGTGGGCGCCAACACCGACACCGTCACCTACCTCGGCGACTACACCCGGGCGCGGCTCGCGCGGGTGCTCGACCCCGCTGCCGCGCGGCGGATGCGGCGGCTGGCGCCCGGCGTCGACACCGAGCGGTTCCGGCCCGGCGCCGGGGGAGCGGAGCTGCGCGAGCGCCTGGACCTGGGGGAGCGCCCCGTGGTGGCGTGCGTTTCGCGGCTGGTGCCGCGCAAGGGCCAGGACACCCTGATCCGCGCCTGGCCGCGGGTCCGCGCCGACATCCCGGACGCCGTGCTGCTGCTGGTCGGCGGCGGTCCGTACCGGTCGCGGCTGGAGGCGCTGGCGCGCGAGCGCGGGGTGGCCGACTCCGTCCGGTTCACGGGCTCGGTGGCATGGGACGACCTGCCCGCCCACTACGACGCGGCCGACGTCTTCGCGATGCCGTGCCGGTCGCGCAACGGCGGGTTGGACGTCGAGGGCCTGGGGATCGTGTTCCTGGAGGCAGCGGCCGCCGGCCTGCCGGTGGTGGCCGGCGCGTCCGGCGGGGCCCCCGACGCGGTGCGCGACGGCGACACCGGGCACGTGGTCGACCCCCTGCTGCCGGGGCCCACCGCGCGCCGCCTCATCGCCCTGCTCGGCGACCCGGCCGCGGCCGCCGCCATGGGCGGGCGGGGCCGCGAGCGGGTGGCGCGGGAGTGGACCTGGGCGGGCGCGGCGCAGCGCCTCGACGCGATCCTCGGCTGACGGGCGGGGGCGGCGCCCCCGCCCGGACACTCAGCCGGCGTAGAGCTCTTCGATGTCCTTGCCGAACTGCTCGGCGACGACGTGCCGCTTGAGCTTCAGAGACGCGGTCATCTGCCCGCCGTCCTCGGTGAAGTCGACGGGCAGCAGGGTGAACTTGCGCACCGACTCGGCCCGCGACACGGCCTTGTTGGCGTCGTCGACGGCGGCCTGCACGGCGGCGATGAGGTCGGGGTCGTCGACGAGGTCGGCGACACCGCCGGACTTGCCGTTCTGCTGCTTCCAGAATTCGAGCGCCTCGGGGTCGACCGTGATGAGCGCCGCGATGAAGTTGCGGTTGTCGCCGACGACCAGGCACTGGCTGACCAGCGCGTGCCCGCGGATGCGGTCCTCGATGACGGCGGGGGCGACGTTCTTGCCGCCCGCGGTCACGATGATCTCCTTCTTGCGCCCGGTGATGCTGACGTAGCCGTCGTCGTCCAGGTCGCCGAGGTCGCCGGTGCGGTACCAGCCGTCCTCGTCGAACGCCTCTGCGGCCGCGGCCGGGTTGTCCCAGTAGCCGCGCATCACGTGGTCGCCCTTGACGAGGATCTCGCCGTCGTCGCCGATGGCGATGGACACGCCGGGGAACGGCTGGCCCACGGTGCCGATCTTGATGCGGCCGGGGTCGTTCACCGCGGTGGGCGCCGAGGTCTCGGTGAGACCGTAGCCCTCGATGATGGTGAGTCCGACGCCGCGGAAGAAGTGGCCGAGGCGGGTGCCCAGCGCGGAGCCGCCCGAGACCGCGTGGGTGGCCTGGCCGCCGACCGCCTTGAGGATCTTGCCGTAGACCAGGCGGGTGAACAGGGCGTGCTTGAGCCGCAGGCCCAGCGGCACGGAGCCGGTGTCGAGCGCCTTGCTGTAGGCGATGGCGGTGTCGGCCGCCGCGGCGAAGATCCGGCCCTTGCCTTCGGAGACGGCCTTCTGCTCGGCCTTGTTGTAGACCTTCTCGAAGACGCGGGGTACGGCCAGCAGGAACGTGGGCTGGTAGACGCCGAGGGTGTCGATGAGCTCCGGGCCGGTGGTGGGGAAGTGGCCCAGGATGGTCTTGGACTCCACGCAGCCCACTTCGATGATCCGCGCGAAGGAGTGGGCCAGCGGCAGGAACAGCAGCGTGGCGCGGCCCTCGACGGTGAACACCTGCTCCAGCGGGCCGTCGATGATGTTGCGGATGGTGAAGAGCAGGTTCCGGTGGGTGAGTTCGCAGCCCTTGGGCAGCCCGGTGGTGCCCGACGTGTAGATGAGGGTGGCGAGGTCGTCGACGGTGCCCGCCGCGCGGCGCTCCTCGATTGCCGCGGCGTCGACCTCGGTGCCCGTGGCGGTGAACGTGTCGAGGCCCGAATCGTCGATCTGCCAGACGGACTCCAGGTCCGGCAGTGCGTCCTTGACCGCGCCGACCCGCTCGCCGTGCTCGGCGCTCTCGACGAACACGGCGCGGCTGCCGCTGTTGCCGAGGATCCACTCGACCTGCTCGGCCGACGAGGTCTCGTAGATGGGGACGACGACGGCGCCGACCGCCCACAGCGCGTAGTCAATGACGGTCCACTCGTAGCGGGTCCGCGACATCAGGCCGACCCGGTCGCCGTGCTCGATGCCAGCGGCGATCAGCGCCTTGGCGACGGCGACGACGTCGTCGCCGAACTCCTTGCACGTGACATCGCGCCACTGGCCGGACTCCTGGCGGCGCATCATGACCGCGCCGGGCTCTTCGGCCGCGCGCGCGAAAACGGTGTCGGTCAGGTGTGCGTCGGTGGAGATCTCGACCTTCACCGGACGGCTGTACTCGCGCACGTGCAACTCCTGGACTGCGGATGCTGGCAGGGGATTTGTGAGGACGGTAACAAGTTTTCCCACCGGTAGGTAGAACCAGTTCTACCTTGGTATCCGATAGTGACCCGGGCGCGGCCGATCGGACCACGGGTGCGCGCCCGGTCACGGGGCGCGGCCGTCCCCAGGGGACATACCAGTATTACCCGGACGCCCAGCGGGAACACACCGGGCGGGGGCCCGCGCACGGCGATGCGACGATCCCCACCCCGGGGCGCGGCCGTGCGCCACCGCCCGACACCCGCACGTCCCCGGCCGCCCCCGCACGCCCCCGGCCGTCCCTGAACCGGCTCGGGGTTCGCCCTGGTTTCGGCACCGCCGTCGGCACCCGGGCCCGCGTTGCGGCTACGGTGACAGGCAGACCCAGAAACAGGCAGGTAGGTGTGACCATGGCCCAGCCGAACCGTGACTCCGGCGGCTCCTCCGGCTCGCAGGACATCATCGACGACGCGCTGCGGCTGGTCGACTCGCTCCAGCGCAAGCTCATCATCGCGGGCGTGCGCCGCGGCGTCTCCAGCGTCACCTCGCCGCCCCCGTCGAAGGGCGACGTGTGGGAGGAGGCCGTCAAGGACGACACCCCCGACGAACCGGCGCTCGACCGGCTGTTCGGCATCGCGCGCACCGCTGCGCCCGAGGTGGCCGGGCACCTGTTCAAGGCGGGCACCACGATGTTCCGCGCGGCCGGCCAGACCTGGGGCGTCATCGAGAGCGCGTGGGAGAAGAACCGCCGCGAGCGCGACGAGAACGACGGCGGCGGCCCCAACGGCGACGGCGGCGGATCGCGGGGCGACACCCCGCCGCCTGCCATCACGCGGCGTTGAGGCATCCCGGGTCGGGGCAGTGGTCTGAACCAGTGGTTTACTCCACCTGAACCGGAAACCCCGGGGAGCCCCGCACCTCGGCGGCGGCCCCTGCCTGCGCGTGAGGAGCGTCTGCTGATGACGTTGACCATCGGTGTCGACATCGGGGGCACCAAGGTCGCCGCCGGAGTGGTCGACCCCCAGGGTCGGATCCTCGACAAGGTCAAGTACCCCACGCCCGCCGACAGCACCGCCATCGCCGACGTGGTCTGCGACGCCGTCGAGGAGCTCCTCGTCCGGCACACCGGCGCCGCCATCAGCGGTGTGGGCTGCGGCACCGCCGGGTTCGTCCACGAGGACCGCGCCACCGTGATGTTCGCCCCCAACCTGGCGTGGCGCGACGAACCCTTGCAGAAGCGCGTCCGGCAGCGCATCGATCTGCCCGTGGTCATCGAGAACGACGCCAACGCCGCCGCGTGGGCCGAGGCGCGGTTCGGCGCCGGGCGCGGCGCGGCGCACGTCGTGTGCGTGACCCTGGGCACCGGCATCGGCAGCGGGGTCGTCGCCGACGGCGCGCTGTTCCGCGGCCGCCACGGCATCGCCGGCGAGATCGGCCACTACCGGATGGTGCCCGACGGCCGCCGCTGCGGGTGCGGCAACCACGGGTGCTGGGAGCAGTACGCCAGCGGCCGCGCGCTGGTCGCCGAAGCGCAGGACCTCGCGACCGCCGACCCGATCTACGGTGCGCGGCTGCTCGACCTCGCCGAAGGCGACACCGCCCGGATCCAGGGCGCCGAGATCACCCTCGCGGCGCAGGAGGGCGACCCCGCGGCGCTGGAGTGCTTCCGGATCGTCGGCGAATGGGTGGGCCTGGGCCTGGCCGACCTGGCGGCGATCCTCGACCCCGAGTGCTTCGTCATCGGCGGCGGCGTGTCGGAGGCGGGCGACATCCTGCTGGAACCCGCGCGCGCGTCGTTCACCCGGCACGTCACCGGCCGCGCGGTGCGCAGCCTCGCCGACGTCCGCACCGCCGAGCTGGGCCCGGAGGCGGGCATCGTGGGCGCGGGCGACCTCGCCCGCCGCTGAGCCGCGCGGCGGCGGCTCGGATCACCGCGCCGCGGCGGTGGCCGTTCAGATGACCGCGCCGTCGTCGGGGCCGCTGTCGCGCGGGGGGCGGTCGCCCATACGCACCACCAAGACGATGAACCCGCCGATGAACGCCGCCACGGCGAGGAACGCCACGATGTCGGGCAGCCGCTGGCCCAGCAGGGTCGAGACCAGCAGGACGATGGGCCCGCCGAACAGCCCGCCCCACGACAGCCTGCTGACGAGGTCGCCGCGCGGCAGCGGAGGGGGCGGCGGCGGGACGTAGTGCTCCTCGTCGTCGGCCCGCGCTCGGCGGGCCTCGCGATCGGCGGTCTCGTCCGGATCATCGGAGCCGGCGGGGTCGTCGAGGTCGGGCGCGAGGAGGTCGCCGCCGGTGTCGTCGTCGCGGCGCCGCGCGACGTTCTCGGCGTCGGGCCAGGTGGGTTCGTCGGTGGCGTCGCTGTCGTAGAAGCGGGCCACGAGGTCGGCCCAGACGTCGTCGTCGGCGCCGGAGCCCACGGACTCGCTGGACCCCACGGACTCGCCGGGCGCCATGGCGTCGCGCGCCGACGGCTCGCCGGCCGGCGGGGTGTCGCCGCTCTCGGCGTTCGCGGCGTTCTCGGACCGGCCGACCTCGATGGCGCGCCCTTCGAGCTCGGGCAGCTCGGTGCGCAGGACGTCCTCGGCCGACCCGCGCTCGTTGGCGTCGACGTAGAGGTGGTCGGTGGGCGGTTCCTGCGCGGTGGAGTCGGCCGGCTTGAGGACGTCCTCGTCGAGCGGGATGGCGTAGGCGGCGATCCGCGCCTGGCGCAGGGCGTCGAGCATCAGGTCGGCCAGCGCCGGGGGTAGCAGGATCAGCGGGACATAGGTATCCGCGAGCAGGCCGTTGCCACGGCGATGCGTCATCGGTCTATTCCTTCCCCGCTGCTCTGCCGCCGTGCTCCCGGACGAACGCGAGGCTGCCGGCGAAGATCGCGGCGGCGTCGTAGTCGAGAGTGGCGACGTGGTAGCTGTCGTCGCATGAGCGGACGGTCACGGTCGTGTTGACCGCCCCGCTTTCGAGGATACGCAGACTCGCCGGTCCGACGACGTGATCCTGGGGGCTTCTGTACACGAGAATCGGCGCCGTGACCGCACCGAGATCGCGCCGGGTGGCGGTCCACAGCTTCGGCAGCGTCGCTGCGGCGGCGACCGGCACCCGGTCGTAGCCGATCTCGTGGACCCCGGGCTTCTTGATGTCGTCGGCCAGGCCCTTGACCGAGGGCAAAAACCGCTTCAGCAGCGGGGCGAAGAACAGCGCCTTGTTCTCCAGCGCGAGCGACGGGTTGACCAGCACCACGCCGCGGAACGCCGCAGGGTGCAGCTCGGCGAGGCGCAGCGCGAGGCAGCCGCCCATCGACTGGCCCATGACGAAGACGTCGTCGCAGTCGGCGCGGACCCGCTCGAACGCCTGCTCGGCGGCGCGCAGCCAGTCGTCGGCGCCGGTACGCGCCATGTCGCGCCAGGTGGTGCCGTGGCCCGGCAGGCGCGGCAGGTCCACGGTCAGCCCGGCGGCGGCCAGGTGCTCGGCCCAGGGACGCAGGGACTGCGGGGTGCCGGTGAACCCGTGGCACAGAACGACCCCCGTGGGTCCTCCCGAGTGCCGGAACGGATCGGCTCCGGGCAGTAGCGTCATGGGTGTTCCCCAGGTGATGGCGGGCCGGCGTGGTGAGCGGGTGCGCGAATCCGGGTGGAAGCCGCAACACCACGAAACTAACCCAGACGTGACGCAGTCCGGAAGTACCGCACACGCGTGGCGGTGACCCCCGCTCACGGGGACCCCGCACGGGTGACACCGGGTCACGGAACCGTCGCGCGACCGGTCGGTAACCGGGCTGGGGGTGTCCTGCATTGGTAGTCGGAGCTCAGCGGTGGGAAGATGACCGCGATTGTTCGTGCAGCGGGAAGGCGAACGTGCCGATTCAGGGTGAGATCTCCCCGCGTGAGCAGGGGTGAGCCGCAGTGTTCTATTGGGTGGTCAAGGCGATTCTGGGTCCGGTGCTGGCCGTGTTGTGGCAGCCGCGGGCCTACGGGGTCGAGAACGTCCCGCGGCACGGTCCCGCGGTCATGGTGAGCAACCACCTGTCCTTCTCCGACCACTTCTTCGGCCCGCTGCCGCTCCCGCGCAAGATCACCTTCCTCGCCAAGTCGGAGTACTTCACCGGCAGCGGACTCAAAGGGTTCGCCAGCCGCGTGTTCTTCACGGGCGTCGGACAGATCCCCATCGACCGGTCCGGCGGCAAGGCCAGCGAGGGCGCGCTGCGCACCGGCCTGCGCGTGCTCAAGCAGGGCAAACTGCTCGGCATCTACCCCGAGGGCACCCGGTCGCCCGACGGCCGCCTGTACCGCGGCCGCACCGGTGTCGCACGGATCGCCCTGGAGGCGCGCGCGCCGGTCGTGCCCATGGCGATGATCAACGTCGACAAGATCATGCCGCCCGGGCGCACCATCCCCAAGCTCGGCATCCGGCCCAAGGTGGTCTTCGGGAAGCCGTTGGACTTCTCCCGCTACTACGGCATGGAGAAGGACCCCCGCGTCCTGCGCGCCATCACCGACGAGATCATGTACTCGCTCATGGAGCTGTCCGGGCAGGAGTACGTCGACCGCTACGCGCAGTCGGTGAAGGCCGAGCTGGACGCCGCGGCGAAGGAAGAGCGCAAGGCGGAGCGGCAGGCGGCGAAGGCCGCGGCCGCCGGGTCCGGGGCCGGGGAGTCCGGAACGGCCCGGTCCGGGTCAGGGTCCGGGACCGGGGAGTCCGGGGCGGCCGGGTCTGGGGCAGCTGAGTCCGGGACCGGCGCCGAGGCCGACGCGGGCACCCGCAGGCGGGCCGAGCGCGAGCGGAAGAAGGCCGAGAAGGCCAAGCGCAAGGCCGAGAAGAAGGCGGGCAAGCAGGCAGGCAAGCAGACACCAGCCCCGTGAGGCCCGGCACACGCCGTGCGGCCGGCGGCGGACCGGGAGGGCGTTGAATGGGGTTCGAGGCTCCGCTGTGGCGCGGTATCGCGGTCTTCCGCGTGGCGTCGCTCGTCTACGCCGTCGCCATCGTCGTTCAGCAGCACCGGCACCTGGACGTCCCGTGGGTCGCGTGGACCGTCCTCGCCGTCATGGCGTGCTGGACCGCCGTCACCACCCGCACCTATCCGCGGCTTTCGGGCGATCGGCAGCGGCACGCCATGGTCTGGGCCGACCTCCTCGTCGCAGGCTGCTGCCTCATGGCGACGATCGTCGCGGCGACCCCCGCCTACCTGAAGGTCGCCCCGCCGCTGACCGCCACCTGGTTCGGCGCCGCCGCGCTCGCCGCCGTTGTGGTGCGGGGGCGCGGGTGGGCGCTGGGTGTGCCACTGGCGTACGGGGTCGCCGACAACGTCATCCGGCTGGTCCTGCAAATGGACGTGTCCGCCGCCACCGCCCGCGGCGTCATCCTGCTGGTCCTCGCCGGGCTGGCCGTGGGGTACATGGTCCATGTGGCGGCGGAGGCCGAGGAGCGGCTGTCGCTCGCCGCCGCCATGGAGGCGCGCACCCGCGAGCGCGAGCGGCTGGCGCGCTCGATCCACGACTCCGTCCTCCAGGTGCTCGCGATGGTGCAGAGGCGCGGCTCCGAAGCGGGCGGAGAGGCGGCGGAGCTCGGCCGCCTCGCGGGCGAGCAGGAGGCCAAACTCCGCAGCCTGATCGCCGCCGACGACACGGGAACCAACGTGGCAGTCGGCGGTGCGCTCCTCACGTCCAGGGAGACCGGCGGAGCCCGGGCGGCCCGGTCGGGTAGGGGGGCGCAGTCGGCACGCCGGACGGCGGGAGGCGGAACGCTGGCGGCGTGGCGAGCGGCGCGCGGCTCAGCGCAGTCGGCGCAACGGACGGCGAGTGGGGATCAGGTGGCCGGGCACCCGAGCGGCCCGGCGGACCTGCGTCCGCTGCTGGGCGCCCACGCCTCGGCGTCGGTGACCGTCTCAACCCCGGCGACCCCGGTGCTGTTCCCCGCGCACATCGCCGCGGAGGTGGCGGACGCGGTGGGAGCGGCACTGGCCAACGTCGAGCGCCATTGCGGCCCGGACACCCGTGCCTGGGTCCTGGTCGAGGACGAGACCGAGGCCGCAACGGTGACGGTCCGCGACGACGGCCCTGGCATGGAACCAGACCGCATAGCCGAGGCCGAGGCCGCCGGTCGGCTGGGAATCGCCCAAAGCATCAAGGGCCGCATCCACGACGCCGGCGGCACAGTAGACATCGTCTCCACCCCGGGAGAAGGCGTAGAGATCGAAATGCACATCCCCCACAAGCCCTGACAGACCCCCACCCCCGCAATCGCGGGGAGCACTTCCAGCGCAAGGCGGAGACGAACTTCCTGCGGGGACCACCCCCGCGCGTGCGGGGAGCACTGGGCATCTCGCCCATTGCCGTACGCAGCCAGTCCCACGAGCCTTGCGCGAGCAGTTCATCCGCCAGTCGCTGCCCCGACGGCGTCTTCACCCGGGCACGCGAGTTGTCGATCCAACGCTCGGCATTCGCGAATCCCTGCGATCGGTACTCCAGCCCTTGCAGCATGCACTCGATCTTGTCGGCGTCCTTCGCGCATCGCGCCTCCGCGCTCTCCTGTGCCTCGTACTCGGCAACCACGCCGCGAATCATCGCCGCCAGCGTCGGCGGCATCGCCGAAGTCTGGTCCTCGGTTACTGCCACAGGGTCAGCCGGGCGCTCGATGTACTTCTTCCCGAGATGGTTCACATCACCTCCCCGGGTCTCTTGAGAGTCGTGCCAGACCGCGAGGAGCGCCGCCCGCGCTGGGTCGGTGGCTTCCAATCCCGCGATCACGGACGGGATGATCGAGGTTCGCCAGGAGTGCTCGGTCACCGATTCGGGGTCACGTACGCCGGCCATCCACCATCCGGTGCGCCGCCCGGCGGCCTCGGGTCCCTGACCTGCACCAACACGGAAACGTTCGCCGCGCCCCGAATCACGACCGAATCCATCGCCCGCACCCATGGCGCAACGACCACCGAAACACCACCAGATCAGCCGAATCATACCTGGTCGACGCAGGCAATACCGCATATACTGGAAACATGTTCGAACATGGAACACCCCACGAGCCACCCCCCGACAGGGGACTGGCCGGGGTGCGCCGCACCCTCGCCTCGGCCGCCGCGCACGCGGCCGCGTGCGCGGATGC
>NZ_PYGA01000023.1 GCF_003014485.1 Murinocardiopsis flavida
GCAGGCCTGGTGGGACGGCGGCACCACCGACCTTTCCAACGCCCAGCCGCTGTGCCGGGCGCACAACCTGGAAAAGGAACACCGCCGGGCCCGCAAAGACCTCCACCGCACCCGCACCCCCCCCCCCCCCACCGATCCCCCCGGGCCGCCACCCCCCAGGCCCTGACCCACCCCACACCAGCAATGACCCGCCGGGACCCCCACCCCGGCGGGCCACACCCACGCCCCCACCACAACCGGACCCCGCCAGCACACCCGTACTCAACGCCCGCAGACATCCACACCCGACCGACAGGTATCTGTCAGCCTTTGCGGGCTTCCGATGCAGGGCTGGTGGTTGGGACTGGTGCGGGGGCTAGCGGTGCAGGGTGGGGCGGTAGATGAGTCCCTGGGTGCGGCCGTCGAACGTTCGGCTGTCGATCAGTTCAAGGTCGAAGTCTGCCGCGCCCTTGAAGATCGGGTCGGTGCCGGTCTGGCCGCTGATCACGGGAAAGAGCGTCAACTGGACGCGGTCCACGAGCCCGGCGGCCATCAGCGCCCGGTTCAACGACAGGCTGCCGTGCGAGCGCAGCGGCACCTTGGACTCCTCCTTGAGCCGGGCGACGACGTCGACGGCGTCGCCCGCCTCGACGGTGAGGTCCGGCCATGTGATGGGTCCTTCGAGCGTGTTCGACACCACCGTTGTCGGCATGCTTCGCATCCGGGAGTTCACCGGGTCGATGTCGGCCTCTGAGATCGGGCCCAGCAACTCCACGAACTGCCGGAAGGTGGTGGCCCCGAGGACCATCCGCTGCTCCTCGCCGATCACGGCGAGGCGGTCGGCAAGGTACTCAGGGCCCTGCTTCCCCCAGTAGCCGCCCCAATCACCGTCGGGGCCGTAGGAGCCGTAGCCGTCGAGGGTGGAAAAGACGTCCCAGGTGTAGGTGGCGGTCATGGAACTCTCCTTGAGCGCGGTTGATGGCGTGTTGTGGATACAGAGGGGGACCCACGCCCAAACTCATCTGCCCCCGGGTTTCCGGGTCGTGTGGGCTGTGTAGCCGCGACTGCTCGGGGCGTATAGGGGGCGGCAACACATCACCGCGCCCAGGATCGGCAGAGAACACGGGGCCGACCGGCTAACGCCGCTTCGGGCGGTAGGTCCGCCCGAAGCTCCGCGGACTGTCCTCGTAGATCTCCACCAACTCCCAGTCGACCCGTTGCCCGCCAGGAACGTCGAAGATGCGGATGCCATCACCGAGGAACACCGGGGCGACGAAGACCTGTAGTTCATCGATGAGGTCGTGCTCGATCGCCTGCCGGGCGATATCGGCGCTGATGATCTGCACATCCCGGTCGCCGGCGATTTCCTGAGCGCGACGGATCGCCTCCACGATGTCGCAGTTCAGCGCGATGATGGTCGGGTCGTCGGCGATCTCCTCCGGCCGGTGGGTAAGGATGAACTCGATCCCGGACCACGCGCCGCCGTATGCCTCGGATGTCGTTTCGTCCCGCTCGTCCTGCTGCGCTTTCGCCGCGTCGTAGCCGGCCCGGCCCGAGATGATGACTGCGACATCTCCCGCCATTCGCTCGATGGTGCCCTCGGCCAGCGGTTCCCCGGCGGACATCCAGCTCATGTCGTGACCCGGTCCGGCGATGAAACCGTCGATCGAGCACGTGAACCCCCAGGCGACCTTTCCCACATGTCCTCCTTGCCGGTCGACGGCCCCGTCGACATTCGATGTGTCATGGATACAGAGGAGGCACCACGGCAAAACTCATCGCCCTTGGGCTCCCGGATTCGGGGCACCTTCGATTCAGGCCACCCCTGGGTTCCCGGGCCGCGTGGGCTGTGGAGTGTTGATTGCTTGGGAGCGAGGCCTCGGCTACACCACTATCCGAGGTCCCGTTCGACCTCTTCCAGGGTGCGGCCCTTGGTCTCGGGGACCAGGAGGATCGTGAACGCCAGGAACGCGGCGCATACGACGGCGAACACCCAGAACGTCGCCGCCGTGCCGAGTGCGAGGAGCATGGGCAGGAACGCCAGGGCGACGATCAGGTTCGCCACGAAGTTGACCAGCAGCGACAGGCTGGTGGCCTTCCCGCGGAGGCGCAGCGGGAAGATCTCGGAGATCACGACGAAGCACAGCATGCCAGGGCTGACGGCGTAGGCCACGATGTAGACGGCCAAGCATGCGAAGGCGACCCAGCCCGACCCCGTTCCGACGGTGAAGGTCGTGGCGAGCACCGCCAGACTGACGGTCATCCCGATGACGCCGATGGCCAGCATCGGCTTGCGTCCGACCCGGTCGACGAGCAGCATGCCGACCACGGTCAGCAGCACGTTGACCACCCCGAGGCCGACCGTCGCGAGGAGCGCCGCCGCGGTGTCGAACCCGCTGCTCTGGAGGATCTGCGGCGCGAAGTAGATCACCGCGTTGATCCCGCACACCTGCGCGAAGAACGCCATCAGCATGCCGACGACCAGCCTGCGCCGGACCCGCGGCGCGAACACGTCGCGCCACGCGCCCTGGTCGGCGTTCTCCCTGCCGACGCGGGTGATCTCGGCGAGTTCGGCCTCGACACCGCCCGCCCCGCGCAGCCGGCCGAGGACCGCCCTCGCCTGGTCGGTGCGCCCTGCGGTGACGAGCCAGCGGGGGGACTCCGGGACCGCCAGGATCCCCAGCGCGAGCAGCACACCGGGGACGGCGGCCAGGCCGAGCGACCAGCGCCACGCCTGGGTGTCGGCGAAAGCGGCGTTCACCCCGTAGGCGACGAGGATCCCGATCGTGATGAGCAGTTGGAACGCCGACACCAGGGCGCCGCGGACGCGGGGGGGCGCGAGTTCGGCGATGTACACGGGCACCAGCACGGAGACCGCGCCCACGCCCACGCCGATCACGACGCGGGACACGAGCAGGACGCCGAGGTCGGGCGCGAGCGCCTACATCAGCGCGCCGAGCGCGAACACCAGCCCGGACGCGATGATCGTCGGCCGCCGCCCGCGGCGGTCGGCGATCGGCCCGCAGAGGAGCGCGCCGACGGCGCCGCCCACGAGGACGGCGCTGACGACCACGCCCTCCATGAACCCGGACAGCCGGTACTGCTCCGCGACGAAGCCCGCCGCGCCGCCCGCGATCCCCGTGTCGTAGCCGAACAGGAGGCCGCCGATCGCGGCCACGGCGATCACCAGGTAGACGTGGCCCTTCGCGCGGGGCGGGTGCTCCGCTGTGTTCGCTGCGTCCGCTGTAACGGCAGAGTCCATGTCTCGCCCTTTCATCGCCGGGCCGCGGCCCGGTGTGCGCTCCGCGCGGCGGGGTGTCCGGCTCACCGGTCGGCCGCGGCGTCCACGTACAGGTCGGGTCGGGTGCACGCGGCGATCACCGTCGCGGGCCACTCGGGTTCGTAGCCGTCCGCCGCGGAGATCCGGGCCGCCGCGGCGCGCTTGTCGTCGCCGTGGACCACCATGACGACGCGGCGGCTCTGGTCGGCGATGGTGCGCGGCCCGACCGTCACGCCGTGCCGGGGGACGTCGTCGAGGCCGCCGAAGTCGGGGAAGGTGACGAGGTTGTCCTGCCGGGTGGTGTCGGCCAGCTCGACCGTGCGGCTCCGCGCCTCGAACGGGGTGCCGGGCGGGTTGAACGCCACGTGGCCGTCTGAGGCGCCCGAGGCCAGGATGAACAGGTCGACGCCGCCGGCGTCGGCGAGCCGGTCGTCGTAACGGGCCGGGTCGGCGGGGTCGGGCAGCCAGACGCGGTCGGGGCCGATGCCGCCGTCGGCCGCCGCGGCGCTGAGGGGCGCGGCGATCTCCGTCCGGGCGAACCGGGCGCAGCTGTAGTGGGCGTCGGCGGGTGCCGGTGCGAGGCCGCCGTCGGCCGCCGGTACCGCGTAGTCGTCCATCATCGCGATGACCACGTGGGAAAGGCCCAGGCCGCGATCAACGACCGTGCGGGCGAGCGCCTGGTAGGTGGATCGCGGGGTGCGCCCGCCGGGGCACCCGAGGACGTAGCGGCGCCCCTCGCGCTGCGCCGCGGCGATGCCGTCGGCGATCTCGGTGGCGAGTGCGGCGCCCAGTTCCGCGGGTGTCGCGAACACCGATGTCGGGACGCTCATGACCATACTCCTTAGACCAGATGTACCAATTTCTATGAGGTGGTCCGAACATACAGCAAGTGGTCTACCTGGTGTACTCTGCCGTCATGGCTGATGACACATCGGACCCCGACCGGGCGCCCGGCGCACCGGGGCAGCTCGACGTCGTGGCCCGGGCGCACCGCGTCCTCAGCGACGAACTCAACCGGGGCGTCTTCGCCGCCGGCAGCCGGCTGCCCGGCGAACGCGAACTGTCCGGCCGCCTCGGCATCAGCAGGGGGACCCTCCGCAAGGTCCTCGCCCGGCTGGCCGAGGAACAGCGCATCGAACCCTCACCGCACCGCGGCTGGTACGTCGGCTCCTCGCAGATGGTGAGCGAACCGGCCAGCGAACTCATCAGCTTCACCGAGATGGCGCGCGCCCGCGGGCTGCGGCCCACCGCCCGCGTCCTCGACCGCACCGAGCGGCCCGCGGGCTACGAGGAGGCGGCCCGGCTGGTCCTCGGCCCCGCGGCACCGCTCATCGAGCTGCGGCGGCTGCGCGGGCTCGACGACCGCCCGGTCTGCGTCGAGACCGCGAAGATCCCCCGCGGCGTCGCCCCGCAGCTCGCCGCCGCCGACATGACCGACCGGTCGATCCACGCCGCGCTGGAGGAGCACTCCGGTGTCCGCGTGGTCCGCAGCGACTTCATGGTGTGGGCCGCCGCCGCGCAGGCCGAGACGGCGGAGCTGCTCGACCTCGAACCGGGCGCGCCCGTGCTCATCGGCGAAGCCCTCACCTACGCGCAGACCGGCAGCCCGGTGCTACTCACCCAGACCGTGTACCGCAGCGACGCCTACCGGTTCGCCGCAACCCTGACAAGGACACACCCATGACCTCCGCGATCCGCCGCCCCACCCCGCGGCCGACCTACGACCACCCGACCGTCATCCGCCACACCGATGCGGCGCGCCACCTCTGGGGCGACCCCGGCGGCTCCGGGTACGTCAGCGACCAGGTCTACGTGTCATCCTCCGACCTGCACGTCCTCCAGTACACGCTCGGACCCCGGGGGCGGTTCGGCTGCGGGACGGCCAAGTCACAGTGCCGCATTCGGGTGGCCTGAGAGGAAAGCAGCAATGATGGTGGGGGGCCGAGCTGGAAGGGATCATCCCCGCGGCAATTGGGAGTAGTCCGATGTACTTCGGTTTCTCCGCAGCGAGTGTCGGCTTCAAGCGCTTCACGAACGACCGCATCTCAGCGTCGTTCCGGCCGGATCCGGCCAGCAAGTGCAAACAGCTACCCCGGTGATCCTGGCTCGACCACACTGTGGTTCCTTCGTGTCCATGGGTTGTAGTGGGAGAATAACGACGTGACCAGCGTGTTGGAACGCGAGATGTACCCCGAGGCCGAAGCTGCCCGGCTACTTGGCGTTGCCCAATCCACCCTGCACTACTGGCTTGAAGGCGACGAGCGCGCAGGCAAGAGCTACCCGCCGATCATCCGTGAGTCGCCGCGTCATGTGAGGACCGTGACCTGGGCCGAGTTCGTCGAGGCCAGCTTCCTTCGGGAGTACCGGCGCAAGCACAAGGTGCCCATGATCGAGCTGCGCAAGTTCGTCGGCATGCTTCGGGAGAAGTTCGGGGTGCCCTATCCGCTGGCGGATCGGCGACCCTACATCTCAGGGCGGGAACTGGTATACGAGGCGCAGACCAAAGCTGGGCTCGACCCGGAGTTCTGCCTGGTGGCCGTCGCCAACGACCAGTTGCTGCTGACGCCGCCATCGGAGTCGTTCCTCGACAGGATCACCTGGGACGATGACATCGCCGCAGCGTGGCGTCCCGACCCCCACGCGCAGTCGTCGGTACTCATCAGCCCCACGATCCGATTCGGACGCCCTGCCGTTCAGGGTGTCAGCACCGAAGCCATCTGGGAGCAATCCGAGTCCGGCGAGGAGGTCGAGGACATCGCGCGCGTGTACCAGTTGGACATGACTGATGTGCGCTGGGCGTTGTCCTATGAGAACTCCCGCCGCGCCGCGTGAGCCGCACAAAGCCCGCCGATGTCCGCTTCTACTTCGACGCTGACGTCTTGGGGCTGGCACACGTATTCGCTGCTCTCCGCTCCGACATCACGTATCCCGGTGATCCCGGCGGAGTGAAGTTCAAGCGCAGTCGGCCGCCGTGCCCGATCAAGGAGACACGAACCAGCGACGACGTGTGGATCCCCGAAGTGACCTCGCGAGGATGGCTGATCGTCACCCGGGACAGCATGATCCAGAACCACACCCGCGAGGTCAACGCTGTTCGCGAGCACGGCGCCCGGATGGTCGCACTAAGCGGGGTCGAGGCTGTGGGCACCTTCGCACAACTAGAACTGATCATGTGCCGATGGCAGAACATCTTGCGCTGCCTTGACGAGCCCGGGCCGTTCATCTATGCCGCTACCCGCACGAAATTCCGGCCGGTTCCCCTGGGATGACAAGGAACGCGGCATCGCGCCCCGGGGCGCCGCCCGTCCGCCGTGCCGAACTGGGCACCGACTCCGGCCTCATCGGGGCGGCGCGCGCCGTGCACGCCGCCGCCCCGAGTGACACCGGGGCCTAGGCTCGGCTAGGCGGTCGTTCCCACGTAGTCGCGCAGGTGCCGGGCCGTGAGGGAGTCGCCGCGGGTGACCAGCTCGGTCGGGGTGCCGGTGAACACCACGCGGCCGCCGTCGTGCCCGGCGCCGGGGCCGAGGTCGATGATCCAGTCGGCGTGCGCCATGACCGCCTGGTGGTGCTCGATGACGATGACGGTGTTGCCGTCGTCGACGAGCCGGTCGAGCAGGGCGAGCAGGCGGTCGACGTCGGCGAGGTGCAGGCCGGTGGTGGGCTCGTCCAGCACGTACACCGCCGCCGGCTTCGCCATCTGGATGGCGAGCTTGAGCCGCTGCCGCTCGCCGCCGGACAGCGTGGTGAGCGGCTGGCCCAGCCCGATGTAGCCCAGGCCGACATCGGAGAGGCGGTCGAGGATGACCCGCGCCTTGCCGGACGGGAAGAAGTCGCGCGCCTCGGCGACCGACATGGCGAGGACCTCGCTGATGTCCTTGCCGCGCAGCGTGTGCGTGAGGACCTTGGCGGTGAACCGCCTGCCCTCGCACTGCTCGCACACCGAGGCGACCCCCGCCATCATGGCGAGGTCGGTGTAGATCAGGCCGATCCCGTTGCAGTTCGGGCAGGCGCCCTCGGAATTGGCGCTGAACAGTGCGGCCTTGACCCCGTTCTCATTCGCGAAGGCGGTGCGGATGGGGCCGAGCAGCCCGGTGTAGGTGGCGGGGTTGCTGCGGCGCGACCCGCGGATGGGCGACTGGTCGGCGACCACGACACCGTCCCTGCCGGGGAGGGAGCCGTGGATCAGCGAGCTCTTGCCGGACCCCGCGACCCCCGTGACCACGGTCAGCGCGCCGAGCGGGATGTCGGCGTCGACGCCCTTGAGGTTGTGCAGGGTCGCCCCGGTGATGGACAGGTGCCCGCGGGGGGTCCGCACCTCCTCGCGCAGCCGGGCCCGGTGGTCGAGGTGGCGCCCGGTGAGGGTGCCGGACGCGCGGAGCCCGGCGACGTCGCCCTCGTAGCACAGCCGCCCGCCGTCGGCCCCGGCCCCCGGCCCGAGGTCGACCACGTGGTCGGCGATCTCGATGGTCTCGGGCTTGTGCTCCACGACGAGGACGGTGTTGCCCTTGTCGCGGAGCCGCAGCAGCAGGCCGTTCATCCGCTGGATGTCGTGCGGGTGCAGCCCCACGGTCGGTTCGTCGAAGACGTAGGTGACGTCGGTCAGGCTGGACCCGAGGTGGCGCACCATCTTCACCCGCTGCGCCTCGCCGCCGGACAGCGTGCCGGACTCGCGGTCGAGACTGAGGTAGCCGAGGCCGATCTCCACCAGCGAGTCGAGGGTCTCGCGCAGGGTGTCGAGGAGCGGGCCCACAGTGTCGTCCTCGACGCCGCGCAGGAACTCGGCGAGGTCGCTGATCTGCATTGCGCCGCAATCGGCGATGTTGCGGCCCTGGATCTTCGCCGACAGCGCCTCAGGGTTGAGCCGGCTGCCGCCGCAGGCGCGGCACTCCGCCAGCGCGACGGCCCGGTCGGCGAACTCCCTGTCCTTGGGCCGCAGCGACTCACGGTCCTTGCCGAGGTAGCTCCGCCGCACCCGGAGCACGACCCCTTCGTAGGAGATGTTGCTCGTGCCGATCTTGATCGTGGCGGCCGGCCGGTACAGCAGGTCGTGCCACTGCTCGGGGGTGTAGTCGCGCAGCTTCATGTCGGGGTCGACGAACCCGGACTCGGCGATGATCTGGAGGTACCACGAGCCCGCCGGGAACCCGGGCGCGAGGATCGCGCCCTCGTTCAGCGAGCGGTCGACGTCGACGATCTGGTCGACGTCGATCTCGCCGACCCGGCCCAGCCCCTCGCATTCGGTGCACATGCCCTCGGCGCTGTTGAAGCTGAACGCGGTCGAGGTGCCGACGTAGGGGGTGCCGATGCGGCTGAAGATGATGCGCAGCATGGTGTGCGCGTCGGTGGCGGTGCCGACCGTCGAGCGGGAGTTGGCGCCCATGCGCTCCTGGTCCACCACGATCGCCGCGCTGAGGTTGCGCAGGCCGTCGATGTCGGGGCGGCCGAGGCTGGGCATGAACGACTGGAGGAACGCGGTGTAGGTCTCGTCGATCAGCCGGCGGGACTCCGCTGCGATGGTGCCGAAGACGAGAGAGGACTTCCCCGAGCCCGAGACACCCGTGAAGACGGTGAGGCGGCGCTTCGGGATGTCGAGCGAGACGTCGGCCAGGTTGTTCTCCCTGGCGCCGCGGATCTCGATCCGGTCGTGGCTGTCGGCGGCGGTCCGCTGCGCGGTGGTCGCCGGGCCCGTCTCGGGGGATCTCATGCGGTGGGCGGCGGCATCCATACGTGTCTCCCCTGAAAACTTTAGACTGTATAGAGATAAGGTGATGAGATTAGTTTATGGCATAAGGAGATGCAATTGGTCGTCTATGCAGGGCAGGGCGATGCCGCGCGCGCGATGGCGCTGCTGTGGCGTACTGCCGGTGCGGAGGAGCGGACCGGACCAGGGCCCAAACCGGGGCTGAGCGTCGACGGGATCCTCGACGCCGCAATCGCCGTTGCCGACGCCGACGGAATGGCCGCGCTCTCGATGCGCACAGTGGGCGAACGGCTCGGGCGGACTGCCATGGCATTGTACACCTACGTGCCTGGCAAGAGTGAGCTTATCGATCTCATGTACGACCACTGCATGGCCGAGCTGCCCACCCACTACGACCTCGCCGAGGGCTGGCGCCCGGCGCTGACCTCCTGGGCCGGGGACGTCTGCGCGTTCTACGTGCGGCACCCGTGGATGCTCCAGGTGTCCCAAGTCCGGCCCGTCCTCGGGCCCAACGAGTACACCGAGCTCGAAACCCTCACCCGCATCGTCGTCTCGACCGGACTGCACCCCGTGAAACTGCGACGCATCGTGGGCACCCTGCCCCACTTCGTCCGCGGCGCCGCCCAGTCCATCGCCGAGTCGCGGCACGCCGCCGAGGCGACCGGCGTCTCCGAGGAGGACTGGTGGTACTCCCGCTCGGCCCTGCTCACGGAGACCGCGCACGACTTCGCCGAGCGCTTTCCCCTGCTCTGCCGCCTCCAGGCCGAGGGCGCCGAGGAGCATCCCGACGACGGCATGCTCTACCAGGAGCGCGAGGCGCGGGAGAACTTCGCGGTCGGCCTCGGCGTGCTGTGCGACGGCATCGAGGCCCTGCGGAGCGGCGCCGCGACCTGAGCACGGCGCCGCGCTCTCGTCCGGCCGGAGTATCGGTCCGGACGGCGCTGCCGCGGGCTACGTTCCGAGCACCGCTCCCCCGGGCCGCTCCTTCGGGCCCCGTTCCCCCGGGCCCCGCGCCTTCGGGCTTCGCTCCTTCGGACCGCGCGGCTACCGGTGCCTTGACTCCCGCGCCTACCGGTGTCTCGGCCTGCCGCCGTCGGCCAGGGCTTCACCGTGGCGTTCCCGCTGAGCGGGGACGTCCCCGGGTGCGACCGCCCCGGATCGCCCCGCGCCTGCGCGGCGTGCCCGGCGGGCCTCGCCCCACGGGGGTTCGTCCCGCGGGAAGACGTCGAACCGCGACGCCTCGATGATGAACTTCAACTGCAACTCGGCGAGCTTCTCGGGATGCTCCTTGCTGAGGTCGCGGGCCTGCGTCCAGTCGGTGCGGGTGTCGTAGAGCTCCCAGGCGTCCTCGCTGAAGCCGCCGCCCGTTGCGAGCGCGTCCCACGGAGTCGGGTGCTTGGTGACCGCCGTCCAGCCCTGGTCGTAGATGGCGCGGTCGCCCATCAGCTCGAAGTACTGGGTGTGGTGCCGTTCGGCCGCGTCGGGCGCGTTGAACGAGTACGCCAACGACGTCCCGTGCATGGGCGCCTGCGGCACACTGTCGACGGTCTCCGGCGGGGTGATCCCGGCCAGTTCGAGGACCGTCGGGGCGATGTCGATGACGTGGTGCCACTGGTGCCGCAGCCCGCCGCGCTCCTCGATCCCCTTCGGCCAGTGCACGATGGTCGCGTTGCGGGTGCCCCCGTAGTGGGAGGCCCCTTCGCGGGTCCACCGGTACGGGGTGCACAGCGCATGGGCCCAGCCCGCCGCGTGGTCCGCGGCGGCGTCGGGCCCGTCCGGCGGGGGATGCGGTGCGGCCGGCTCGCCGTTGCGGGCGGCCGCGGCGGGCAGGGGCACGCCGTCCGGCCCGGTGTCCGACGGCGCCCCCACCATGTACACGACGAGGGTGTCCGCCAGGAGGCCGGTCTCCTCCAGCGCGTCTACCACCCGGCCGGCCTGGCGGTCGGCGTACTCCAGGCTCGCGGCGGCGACCTCCATCCGGCGGCGCAGAGCGGGCTTCCACTCCTCGGCGACGTCGTCCCACGCTGGCAGCGCGTCCGGGCGCGGCGTCAGCACCGAACCGGGGTCGATGACCCCGAGTTCCCGCTGCCGCGCGAAGGTGTCCGCGCGGAGCGCGTCCCAGCCGCCGTCGAACCGGCCCCGGTAGCGGCCGACCACGTCCTCGGGAACGTGCTGCGCGTGAGCGGCGCCCGGCGCGAAGCAGGCGAAGAACGGGGTGTCCGGCGCGCGGTGCCGCCGGGTCCGGAGGTACTCGATCGCCGTGTCGGCGAGCTCGGACACCAGGTGGCCGCCCGAGGAGGCGGCCCCCTCGGCACGGAGCGGCCGCCGGCGGTCCGTTTCGGCGTCCATGGCCCCGCAGCACCGCGCGAACACGCCGGACTCCGGCTGGTACGGGACGGCGGCGCCCGGCGCCCAGGCCGCCGCCTCATGGCAGGAGCCGAACTGCGCGGTGCTGTAGCCGTTGCGGCGCAGGATCTCGGCGAGCGGGGCCGCGGAGATTCCGGCGGAGTGCTGGTTGCGCCCGGTGAGCAGGGCCGCGCGGGTGGGCGGGCCCATCGCCGCGGTGTGGAAGCGGGTGTAGCGGAGGCCGGACGCGGCGAGGCGCTCGGCGGTCGGGGTGCGCACGGGTCCGCCGAACGCGGTCGCCGCCCCGAATCCGGCGCCGTCCAGCAGGATCACGAGGACGTTCGGCGCGCCGCCCCGCGACCGGGTCGGCGGCACCGGGCGCGGCCGCACCCTGGGGTCGCGGACCTCGTGTCTGAGGCGGTGATGAGTGCGCTTGTCCTGGTTGGAAGCGCGCGTGCTGGTGGTGGTCCGGGTACTGGTCATGCAGGTTCTCCAATCGGCCACCGCGCGGCACGATGGCACTGACGTTCGGACCGGCGCCGCATGGCGCGGCACCGAACCCGCGTCCGTTCCGGTGCCGACCCCGCTACCCAATATCACACACAGGCACCGTTCAAGCGCAATACGTTACAAGTCGGCACACACTTCGGCCCGGCACGCATGGGAACGGCCATCGCCCACCCCGGGCCCCTGGAGACGGGCGCGGGATGAGCGGAATGGCGCCGTGCCCCGGGCCCCAACAGGGCGTCGGGCCCCAACGACGCCAGGCCCCGACGAGGGCGCGCCGGGAGCGGTGCCTAGGGAGTCGCCTCGTGGGCTCCCCTGGTCGGGCGCTCGGGGACGCCGTGCGGCTCGGGTTCGGCGGCCGACGCGGGCGACGAGCCGCGCGACGCATGGGTGCCCCGGGACTCGGGCTCGCCGCGAACGGCGGCGTCGGAGTAGGCGGACTCAGAGCGGGCGGCGTCCGAGCGGGTGGCGTCGGAGTACGCGGGCTCGGAGCGGGTGGCGTCAGAGCCGGCGCTGTCAGAACGGACGTCGGCGTGGCCGGTGGCGTCGGACCGGGTGTCGACGTGACCCGTGGCGTCGGCGTGGCCGGACCGGTAAGAAGCACGTTCATCCACCGACGGCCATCCGGCGGTCAGGCCGTAGATCACCAGCACGTCTATGGCGATCACGACCATCGTCCACAGCGGGAACGCCGGCAGGAACCCCAACTGGGCGATCGCGTTGAGCGCGGCGAGGACCACACCGAGGACGCGGGCCCACATTCGGCCGCTCATGAGCGAGAACCCGGTCGCGAGCAGGACGATCCCCCAGATACCGAGGCCCAGGCCCCAAATCTGGAAGTTGAAGAAGAGCAGGTCGCCGGATGCGCTCAGGTAGTAGTCCGGCACGAACATCGCGACGAACCCCTGAATGAGGTTGATCGCGCCGACCATCAGGATCATTGTTGCGGAGAAGATCGCCCATCCGTTGGATGAGGCGGCCCTGGACCGGTCGCCGGTGTCCATGTGGTTTCCCTTCATCGCGCGGGGCCGTCGTCGACCCCGGGATCGCGCCGCGAATTCCGGCAAGCGGTATCGCGCCTGTCGGTGGCCAGCGTCTCGCCGCGGATCGGAAATCATCCACCCGTACCCGGTCATTTATCTGCAAAGACGCATTTCAAAAACGCACGATGGTGAACACTCCGCAAAGAGATCCCCGGAATCCGACCACGCCCACGCCCACGCCGCATGCGCCGGGTGGGGATTCGGCTTTCGTGGGGACGGACCGCCTGCGGGGCGGCCTTGCCGCCGAGCCGCATGCGGGTGGTCTGCGGTGAAGAGCAGCAAAGGCGGCGGTGGGGTCCGGTCGGCGGTCACCCGCAGCGTGCCAGCGTTGCAGAGCGCCGTGTCCATCCCAGCGGCCGGCCTCCGTGAAGCAATTTCCACTTCGGGCGCCTAGGAGTGGAAATTACTTCACGGAGGCCGCTGACAACGCCGGAAGCCCACCCGCCGCCGTTGGTGCTGCTTGTCCCCACCGCACACCCGCACGCGGCCCGGCGACAAGGCCGCCCAGCGGACGTGACGAACGGGCATGACGAGGTACTACTCGCCCTCCGTGCCCTCCCTGTGCTCGCGCCATTGGGTGACGACGCGTTCGGGGTCGAAGGGCATGCGGTTGAGCGGCGGGCCGGCCGGCGGCCGTGCGTTCATGGCGGTGATCTTCGCGTTGATCTCGGTGACGATCCGGCGCACCGCCGCCTCGGTCCGCGCGCCCATCGCCTCGGCGTGCGCCTCCTCGGCCTCCTTGCGCAGGGCGAGCGTCGGCGGCAGCAGCGACACGTTCTCTTCGCGGAGCTTCTTCTTCACCCACCACATGTCGTCGCGGGGACGGTCGATATCGGGGATCGGCTTCCCGGCTCCCGACAGACCGTCGAACTCCCCGCGTTCGGTCGCCTCCCGGATCTGCTTGTCGACCCAGGTCTCGAACTCGACCCCGGGCGGCTTGCGCTCCGTCATGGTGCGGCCCACCTCTCTCCTACGGCGTCTGGTGCCGGACCACCCCGTCGGCACCCGGGCAGCCCTACCAAATCAATATGATCACATTGATCTGCTAGATTCAACGCATCGAACCCGGCCACAGCGGCCAAGCGGCGGAATCCGGGGAGGACGCGACATGGGCGGGCGCACACGCGGGCCCGGCATCCGGCACGACGTGCGGCGCCGGGAGATCGCCGACGCCGTGCTGGAGATCGTCGCCGAGCACGGCCTCGCGTCCGTGTCCCTGAGCGCCGTCGCCGCGCGCGCCGGCGTCTCACCCGGCCGCGTCCAGCACTACTTCCCGGCAAAGGACGGGCTCATCGCGGCGGCCTTCGACCGCGGCAACGCGCTGAGCAGCGCACGCATCAGTGCCCTGGTCGGGAGCGACCCCGGATCGGCCGCCCCGCGCGACGTGCTCAGCGCCGTCCTCACCGAACTCATCCCCCACGACCCCGCCACACGCGCCCACATGCGCGTCCGCCAGGCGTTCGCCGCCTTCGCACTCTCCGACGAGGCCATCGCTGCGCGCCTGCGGACGGAGTACGCGCGCCTGCACCGGCGGCTCGCCGATCTCCTGCGCCGCGACCAGGACGCAGGGCGCGCCCCCGCGTCCTTGGAACCCGATACCGCGGCGGTCGGCTTGACCGCACTCGCCGAGGGACTCGCCTACTACGTGCTCATCGGGGTCGGCTCCTGCGACGCCGCCCGCGAACAGGTTCGCGCGGCGGTCGACGCTGCGTACCGGTCCCGGTGACGTGGTGCGCCGCCGTGATCGGGCGGCGCACCGCCGCGGGCGGACGTCCTACGGCTCGGCGCGCTCGGCAGTGAGGGCTAGTGAGGGCTAGGACTTAACGCCTCCTTCTGTGAGGCCGGTGCGCCAGAAGCGTTGGAGCACGATCATCATGACGGCCAGTGGGACCACCGCGACGAACGAGCCGGTGACCACCAGGCCCACCGTTTCGGGGACCCGTTCGCTGATGGAGTTCAGCGTCACGAGGCCCAGCGTGATCGGGTACAGCCGGTCGTCGGAGAGCATCACCAGGGGCAGGAAGAAGTTGTTCCAGATGGACACGAACTGGAACAGCAGCACCGTCACCAGCGCCGGGGTCATGATGCGCAGGGCGATCGTCGCGAAGATCCGGATCTCGCCCGCCCCGTCGACCCGCGCCGCCTCGATCAGCGCGTCGGGCACCGCGGCCGCGGCGTAGATGCGGCACAGGTACACGCCGAACGGGCTGACCATGCTCGGCAGCAGGATGGCCCACACGGTGTTCGACAGCCCCAGCTCGGTGAACAGCATGAAGCTGGGGAGCGCGAGCGCCGTGCCGGGCAGCAGCACCCCGGCGAGCACCACGTTGAACACGGTGTCGCGGCCGCGGAACTCGAACTTCGCGAGCACGTACCCGGTCGACGCCGCCAGCAGGGTCGCCACCACCGAGCCGACACCGGCGTACAGCAGGGTGTTGGCCGACCAGCGCAGGAAGACCCCGCCGTCGTGGGTGAACAGCGCGGTCAGGTTGGCCCAGAGCTGCGGTTCGCTGAACCAGAGCCCGAAGCTGCCGTACAGCCCGCCGAGGCTCTTGGTGGCGGCGACCGCCAGCCAGTAGGCGGGGATGAGGAAGTACAGGGCCGCGAGAGTGAGGGCGGCCACGATGATGATCCGCGACGTGCTCGGGCGCCGCCGGGCGCCGAGGGCGCGCCGTCCGGTGCCGTTCGCCGGGCTCTCCTGCGGGGCGGCAGCGGGCCGCACATCGGCCGCCATCAGGTCCTCCTCCATCCGACGAGCCGCAGGAAGCCGAAGGACAGGACCCCCGCCACCACGGCGAGGATCACGGCCTGCGCGGCGGCGAGGTTCGGGTTGTTGTTGGTGAACGCCTCCTTGTAGGCGCTGAGGTTGGGCGTGTAGTCGTCGGTGATGGCGGGTGCGAGCAGTTGCAGTACCAGCGGCTCGGAGAAGAGCTGCATGGCGCCGATGATCGAGAAGACCGCCGTCAGGACGAGCGCGGGGCGGATCAGCGGGATCTGGATGCGCCACGCGATGGTCCACAGCGACGCGCCGTCGATGGCCGCCGCCTCGTAGAGGTCCCGCGGGATCGCCTTGAGCTGCGCCACGAGCACCAGCACGTTGTACCCGGCGAACTGCCAGACGGCGATGTTGACGAGGGACCACAGCACGGTGTCGTAGCCGAAGAAGTCGACCTGGAGCCCGGCCCGGCCGAGCAGTTCGGTGATCGGGCTGGTCCCCGGCGTGTAGAGGAAGCCCCACAGCAGCGACGCGATGACGCCCGGCACCCCGTAGGGCAGGAAGAACCCGGCCCGGAAGAGCCCGGCCCACCGGTCGGACAGCGTCTCCAGCAGCAGCGCCAGCAGCGTCGCCAGGGCGAGCATCAACGGGACCTGGACGAGCGCGAACAGCGCGACCGTCCCGAATCCTTCGATGAAGCCGAGCTGGTTGAACGCCTCGATGTAGTTGTCCAGGCCGACGAACACGGTCCGGCTGCCCTCAAGGCCCAGCGCGCCCATCCGCTCGACGCCGATCACGCTCTGGTACATCGCGTATCCGATCGGGCCGACGAACGTCAGCGCGAACAGGGCGAGGAACGGGCCGAGGAGGACGGCGATGGCGGCGCCGTTGCGCCGGCCGGCGGGTCCGCCGCGCGGCGGGTGCTTGGTCGCCATCATGCCTCCCGCACGTCGAGGCCCTTGGCGCGCAGGTCGTCGCCCGAGAGCCGGGCGGCGCGCTCGTAGGCGCCCACCAGGCTGGTCCCCTCGGCGACGGCCGCGGCAACGGCGTCGTTGATGTTGCTGTACATCTGGAGCGTCGTCGGCGGGAACCGCTGGCTGGTGTCGATGTTCCGGTCGGCCTCGGCGAACACCTCGTTGTAGACCTGCCCATCAAAGAACGGGTCGGGCTCCTCCAGCAGGGAGCCGTCGAACCCGCCGACGGCGGCCGGCCAGCCGTAGCCCGCCTTGACCAGCAGGTCGATGGACTCCGGGTCGGTGTTGAGCCAGTGCGCGAACGCCGCGGCCTCGCGCGGGTACTCGCACGAGCGGAGGACGGCCGTTGCCGAGCCGCCCCAGTTCGCCGAGGTCTTGGCCCCGGCCTCCCACTGCGGCATGCGGGCGACCCGCCAGGAGCCCTCGGTGTCGGGGGCGTTGCCCTTGATGATGGCGTCGTACCACGACGCGCCGAGCAGCGTGGGGGCGTCCCCGGTCTGCAACTGCTTGAACCAGGAGGCCGTGGAGATCGGGGCGAGGTCGACGAGGTCGTCCTCGATCATCCCCGCCCAGAACTCGAGGACCTTGCGGGTGGTGGCGTCGACCATGTCGAGCACCCAGGTGTCGCCGTCGGTGCGCACCCAGTGCGCGCCCGCCTGGTGCGCCAGCGCCATCATCCACTGCGCGCCGATCGGCGAGAACGTCTCCATCCGGACGCCGGGGGCCGCCTCGCGCACCGCCCGCGCGGCGTCGCGGTACTCGTCCCACGTCGTGGGGACGTCGATGCCCCACTCGTCGAAGAGGTCGTGACGGTAGTAGAAGGCCATCGGCCCGGACGCCTGGGGGATGGCGTAGACCTGGCCGCCGGAGGAGCACATCTCCCACTGCCAGTCGATGAAGTCGTCCTTGTACTGCTCGACGTCGTAGAGGCTGAGGTTCTCCAGGCCCTGCTCCAGCAGGAACGCCGGGAGCTGCTCGTACTCGACCTGGGCCAGGTCGGGCCCCGTTCCCGCCTCCAGCGCGGAGAACATGCTCTGGTAGCCGCCCTCCGGACCGGCGGTGATCACGCGCAGGCGTACCTGGATGTCGGGGTTCTGCCTGTTCCACAGCTCGACGCTGGGCTTGCAGGGCAGCCACGTCCAGAAGTCCAGTTCGACGCGTTCGCCCGCGGGCGGCGGCGGTTTCGGCTCGGTGGCGACGCGCCGGGGCGGCGCGCAGGCGCTGAGCGCCGACGCCCCCGCCCCGGCGAGCACCCCGGTCCCCGCCCACCGGAGCAGGGTCCGTCTGTCGATCGTGCGGATGGCCATCGCGACCTTCCTTGGGTGGAGGGTGGAGTGCGGCTGGATCGAGGGGGCCGCGGTACCGGTCAGCGCATGACCGCGACACCCCCGGGTTGCAGTGCGACGTGGTCGGCCGCCTCGGCGCCGACGGTGAGCAGGTCGGTCATTGCCGTGCGCAGCCGCACGGTCCGCTGTTCGCCGCCGTGGTTCAGCAGGAACAGGTAGGGGCCGTCGGGGCCGTGGCGCTCGGCGACCTGGACGTCCTCGGGCGGCGCTTCGACGGGGGCGCGCACCCCGGCGGCGGCAAGGGCGTCGCCGAGCACGGCGTCCATCGGCACGGGGTCGAGCAGCGTGGCGGTGTAGAAGGCGGTGCCGGACCCGAAGGCGTGCCGGGTGACGGCCGGCAGACCGGCGAGGTCGCCGGTGCCGAAGGACGCCACCGTCTCGGCGCCCTGCGGGACGACGGCCTCCGACCACCGGGTGCCGGTCCACGCCGGCCCGCCGGGGTCCAGCGGGGCCGAGACGCCGTCGGGCAGTGGGGCGAACTCCTCGACGGCGAGCCCGAGGACCTCGTGGAGGGGTGCCGCGAAGCCGCCGGTGTGCAGCCGGTCGTCCTGGTCCACGATGCCGGAGAAGAACGTCACGACGAGGACGCCGCCCTCGCGCACCCACGCGGTCAGCCGCGCCGCGTTCTCCGCCGACAGCAGGTACAGCGCCGGGGCGATGAGCACCCGGTAGGCGGACAGGTCGCCGCCCGGGTGCACGGCGTCGCAGCCGACGCCGCGGCGCAGCAGCGAGCGGTGGAACGCCTGGGCGGTCTCCTGCTGGGTGACCTCCGCGGAGGGGTGGGAGTCGATCTCCAGCGCCCACCAGTTGTGCCAGTCGAGCAGCAGCCCGCACTCGTTGCGCGCCACGGTTCCGGTGATCCCTGCCGCGCGCCGCAACTCCGCGCCGAGCGCGCGGACCTCGCGGTGCACCCGGGTGTCGGTGCCGCTGTGCGGCACCATCGCGGAGTGGAACTTCTCGGAGCCGCCGAGGGACTGCCGCCACTGGAACGACAGCACCGAGTCCGAGCCCTGGGCGACGGCCTGCCAGCTGCCGCGCCGCAGGCCGCCGGGCGGCTTGGGCGCGTTGACGCCGCGCCAGTTCACCGCGGAGGGCGCCTGCTCCATGAGGAGCCACGGCGCGCCGCCGCCCGCGCCGCGGGTGACGTCGTAGCAGTACGCGGCGTCGCGCCAGGAGTCGGTGTCGACGGGGTCGGGGTAGGAGTCGACGGACACGACGTCCTGGTACCGGGCCCAGTTGAACCCGTCGACCGGCTTGTGCACGCCGATGAAGTTCGTGGTGATGGGGATGTGCGGGGTGACGCGGCGGAGGACGTCCTCCTCGCCGCGGTAGCAGGCGAGCAGCGCGTTGTCGCTGAACCGCCAGAAGTCGAGCTGCTGCGCGGGGTTGGCGAAGGCCGACACCTCGCGCGGCGGCAGGACCTCGGCGAAGTCGGTGTAGCGCTGCGACCAGAAGACCGTCGACCAGGCGGCGTTCAGCGCGTCGATGGTGGTGTAGCGCGCACGCAGCCAGCGGCGGAAGTCGGCCGCCGAGACGTCGCAGTAGCAGGCGGGGACGTGGTTCCCGTACTCGTTGCCGATGTGCCACATGCCGATGGCAGGGTGCTCGGCGTAGCGCGCGGCGAGCTTCTCGACGAGCCGGACGGCGTGCGCGCGGTACACGGGGCTGGAGGGGCAGTAGTGCTGGCGGCCCCCCGGCGACAGGGTGGTGCCCGAGGCGGTGACGGGCAGGGTCTCGGGGTGGCGGTGCGACAGCCACGGCGGCGGCGACGCGGTCATGGTGGCCATGCAGACCGACACGCCGTGGTCGTGCAGGAGGTCGAGGACGGTGTCGAGCCAGCCGAACTCGGCGGTGCCGGGTTCGGGTTCGACCGTGGCCCACGCGAAGATCCCGAGGGTGACGACGTTGACCCCGCAGTCGCGCATGAGCTTGGCGTCCTCGGCCCAGACCTCGGGCGACCACTGCTCGGGGTTGTAGTCGCCGCCGTAGGCGAGACCGCCGATGCGCTCGCGGAACTTCCGCATGCGCGCGTGCTTGTCCATAACAGCCCTTCAGGGTCGCGGCACGGTCTGCGCACCACTCCGGCACGGGACGTCGGGGGGCGCTCGCGCCGCCCGGCCGAGTCGGGTGCTGCGACAGTTGAACCCGGATCGCGATGTGATGTCAACCATTAATCAGATAATTACGCCGGAAAGTGCGGCGCCGCTGGTGGTGGTCGTGGCACCATGCCGGTATGTCCCGATACCCCAGCCGCGGCCGCCATGGGCACGTGGTGGACACCCTCGGAACGCGCATCGTCACCGGGCGGGTGCCGCCCGGCAGCCCGATCGACCCGGTGGCGCTCGAACGGGAGTTCCGCGTCTCGCGCAGCGTCGTCCGCGAGTCGCTGCGCGTCCTGACCGCGAAGGGCCTGGTCGACGCGCGGCCCCGGCTGGGCACCTACGTGCTGGCCCGCGAGGAGTGGGTGTCGCTCGACCCCGATGTGCTGCGCTGGCGGTTCTCCGGCCCGCCGGACCCCGGGTTCCTGGACGAGCTGTTCGAGGTCCGGCTGATCGTCGAGCCCATGACGACGCGCCTCGCCGCGCTCCGCCGCACACCCGACGACCTCGCCGCGCTCGGCGACGCGCTGGAGGCGATGCGCACGGCCCGCGGCGACTCGCCTGAGGCGCACGTCGTGGCCGACGTCGCCTTCCACGCCGCGCTGCTCGCCGCGGCGCACAACAGCCTGCTGGACCACCTGTCGCCGGTGGTCGAGACCGGCCTCCAGGTGCGCGACGCGTTCGTCCACGACACGCTGGCGCACGACGCGGTCGGGGAGCACGAGGCGGTGCTCGACGCGGTGGCCGCCGCCGATCCCGCCCGGTCCGAGCACGCCATGCGCGCCCTGCTGGAGCGCTCGGCCGCCGACGTCGACACGGCCTGGGCGATGCGGGAACCCCACCCCGACCCGACCTGACCACCGGGGCCGCCCGCGGCGGCCCCCGCGGCGACCACCTCGCCGACCGCCCGGTGCCGCCGGTCAGCCCAGTTCGGCCGAGAGTTCCAGCGCCACCTGGCGGGTGAGCGCCCCGGCGCCCTCCAGGCGCGCGCCCAGGCGGGCCTTCGGCGCGGAGATGTTGACGGCGGCGACGATCCGCCCGGAGAAGTCGCGCACCGGCGCGGAGACGCCCACGAGCCCCGCCTCGAACTCCTCGTCGACCATCGCGAACCCGTTCCGGCGGATCCGGTCGACCTCATCGGCGAGGCTCTCGTACCCGTAGACGCCCTCGCCGCCCGGGGTCGCCGCGAGCTCCTGCGCGCTGAACCAGCCGTGCAGCGTCTCGGGGTCCCATTCGCTCACGAGCACCCGGCCCGCCGAGGTGAGGTGCAAGGGCACGCCGATACCCTCCCAGCCGAGGCCGCGGAAGGCGTGCCGCGGCGCCTCGGAGATGAGGGTGACGGCGCCGCCGCCGCGGCGCACGCACAGGTGGGCCGTCTCGTTGACCATCCCCACGAGGCGGCGCAGGTGCGGGGTCGCCGCGCGCACCAGGTGCGCCTCGGAGGTGCGGGCCGCCATGGCGTACAGGCGCCATCCGAGCCGGTAGGTGAGCGTGTCCTCGTCGCGGCTGATGATGCCGGCGTCGGCGAGGGTCGCGAGCGCCCGGGACACCTGGCTCTTGTCGCGGCCGACCCGCTGCGCGAGGCGGAGGACGCCGAGCCCGTCGCCGGTGGCGGACTCGGCGTCGGCGATGGCCTCCAGCAGCTCGACGTCGCGGCGCAGGCCGGAGGCGTTGGGGCGATGGCCTCCGGTAACCGCCGGGTCACCATCCCCGCGTTTGGTTGCCATATGCGCAACCTCCATTGCTCATTGGTTAACCCGACTCTACCGTCTAAGCCGTCCACCTCACGTTTTCCCGGCCTCGACCGGCGGGACTAAGGAGTTCGCATTGGAGGCACAACCCCTCGACGGCACGACCCTGCACGGGCTCGACGCCTACCTGCTCAGGCGATGGGACCGGATCCTGGAACAGGCCGCCGAACACCTCGTCGTGGTCGCCCTGTCCGTCGGAATCGCGGCCGCGATCGGCATCGCCATCGGCGCGCTGGTGTGGAACCGCCCGTTCCCGCGCTCGGTGTCCCTCGGAGTCGCCGGGGTCCTCATCACCATCCCGTCGCTGGCACTGCTCGGCCTGCTGATCCCGGTCCTCGGCATCGGGTGGACGCCGACCGTGGTCTCGCTGGTCCTCTACGCGCTGCTGCCGATCGTGCGCAACACCGTGGTTGGGCTGCGGGAGGTGCCCGCCGCCGTCATGGAATCGGCCCTCGGCATGGGCTACACCCGGACCCAGACCCTCCTGCGCGTGCAGCTCCCGATGGCGTGGCCCGTGATCATCACGGGGATCCGGGTGTCGACCCAGCTCATCGTCGGAATCGCCACGGTCGCCGCCTACGTGTCCGGCCCGGGGCTCGGCAACGACATCTTCCAGGGGCTCGCCAGCCTCGGGTCCATCAACGCGCTCAACCGGACGTTCGTCGCGACGGTCTGCGTGGTCGTGCTCGCGCTCCTGCTCGACGCCCTGTTCATCCTCATCCGCCGCTCCACCACACCGAGGGGGATCCGTGTCCGACCGGCTGCTTGAATCCGCGCCCGACGAGGAGGCGGCCGGGTCGCGCACCGGGCTCGGGATCCGCCTGACCGACGTCTCCAAGACCTACCCGGGCGGCTCCGCCCCCGCCGTCGACGGCTTCACCATGGACATCCCTGCGGGCGAGCTCGTGGTGTTCGTCGGCCCGTCCGGCTGCGGCAAGACCACCACCATGAAGATGATCAACCGGATCATCGAGCCGACCTCGGGCTCCATCACCATCGGCGACGAGGACGTGCTGACCCTCGACCCGGTCCGGCTGCGCCGCCGGGTCGGCTACGTCATCCAGCAGATCGGGCTGTTCCCGCACATGACGATCGCGCAGAACGTGGGCGTGGTCCCGCAGCTGCTCGGCTGGTCGGCGGCGCGCACAGCGGAGCGGGTGGACGAACTGCTGCGGACGGTCGCGCTGGACCCCGGCGTGTTCGCCCACCGCTACCCGCGCCAGCTCTCCGGCGGGCAGCAGCAGCGCGTGGGCGTCGCCCGCGCGCTGGCGGCCGACCCGCCGGTCATGCTGATGGACGAGCCGTTCGGCGCCACCGACCCCATCACCCGCGAGCGCTTGCAGGACGAGTTCCTCGAACTCCAGCGGCGGCTGCGCAAGACGATCGTCTTCGTCACCCACGACTTCGCCGAGGCGGTGCGGCTGGGCGACCGGATCGCCGTGCTGGGCGACCGCTCCCGGATCGTGCAGTACGACACCCCGCGGCGCGTCCTGGCGGCACCGGCGGACGACTACGTCGCCTCGTTCATCGGCTCCACTGCGGCGCTCACCGGGCTGGGCCTGGTGCGGGTCGCCGACGCGGAGCTCGGCCCGGCGTCCGAGGCGCCCGACACCGCGGGCGTGCACCCCGACACCGACCTGCGCACTGCATTGGACCTGCTGGTCTCCTCCTGCGGCGAGCGGATCGCCGTGCGCGACGGCGGCCGGGTCGTGGGCTCCCTGGGCCTGGCCGCGATCGCCGCCGCACTGGCCGCGCACACCTCATCGAACGGGGGTGCGTGAGTGAGCACGGCGATCGCCGAACCCGGCCGCAGCCCGGACCCCGCGGCGTCCCGCTGGCAGCGCATCCGCACCCCCGGCCGGCTGATCACCCCCCTCGGGGTGCTCCTCGTGCTGGCCGGGCTGTTCGCCTGGGTCGCGACCCGGGACCTCGACAGCATCGAGCAGCGCACGCTCAACGCCGAGTACATCGTCACGAACACCTTGCAGCACGCCAAGATCACCTTCGTGGCGGGGGCGCTCGTCGTCCTCATCGCGATCCCCCTCGGGGTGGTCGCCAGCCGCTCCCGGGTGCTCGCCCCGGTGATCCTCGCGCTCGGCAACGTCGGCCAGGCGGTCCCGGTGATCGGGCTGATGGCGATGCTCACCATCGTGTTCGGCATCGGGTTCACCATCGCGATGGTCGGCATCGTGCTGTACGCGCTCCTCCCGACGCTGCGCAACACCGTGGTCGGCCTCCAGCAGGTGGACCCGGCGACCGTCGAGGCGGCGCGCGGCGTCGGCATGACCGACGCCCAGATCCTGCGCCGGATCGAGTTCCCCCTCGCCGTCCCGGTCATCCTGGCCGGGCTGCGCACCGCGCTCGTGCTGTGCGTGGGGGTCGCGGTCCTGGCGACGTTCGTCAACGCGGGCGGGCTGGGCGACATCATCGTCAACGGCATCAAGCTGCAACGGATGACCGTGCTGGTCACCGGCAGTGTGCTCACCGCGGCGATCGCGCTGCTGGTGGACTGGCTCGGCGGCCTCGCCGAGGACCTGCTACGCCCCCGGGGGATGTGACATGGCCATGCGAGACGCGCAGACCCGACGCCCGGCCGGGATCCGGCTCGCCGCCGCGGCGGTCGCCCTGGCGTTCGCGGCGGGCGGGTGCGGCAGCGGCGGGGAGTTCGTCGAACCCGAGGGGCCGCTCGCCGGGCTGGAGCTCCAGGTCGCGGCGAAGGACTTCTCCGAGCAGCGCATCCTGGCCCGGATCGCGGCGTACGCGCTCCAGACCCTCGGGGCCGAGGCCGTGCCCGTCGACATGGTCGGCTCCAGCAACACCCGGGCCGCGCTGGAGGCCGGCGAGGTCGACATGTACTGGGAGTACACCGGGACGGCCTGGATCAGCTACCTGGGCGAGACCAAGCCGCTGCCGGACCCCGAGGAACAGTTCACGGCCGTCGCGGAACGCGACCTCGCCGACAACGGCATCCACTGGACCGCGCCCCCGGCGTGGTTCAGCAACACCTACGCCATGGCCGTGCGCACCGACCTCGCGCGGAAGTGGGACCTGAAGACCCTCTCGGACCTGGCCGGGTTCGCGCGCGAGCACCCCGACAAGGCCACCTTCTGCATCGAGACGGAGTTCTCCACCCGCGACGACGGCTGGCCGGGGCTCCTCGACGCCTACTCCATGGAGGTCGACAAGGAGCGGGTGCACATGGTCGACACCGGCATCATCTTCACCGAGCTGGCGAAGGCGTCGACCTGCGCGTTCGGCGACGTCTTCGCGACCGACGGCCGGATCAAGGCGCTCGGGCTGACGACGCTGGAGGACGACCGCGCCTTCTTCCCCAACTACAACCCCACCCCGACGTACAGCAGCGAACTCGCAGCGGAACACCCGGAGATCGACGAGCTGCTGGGGCGGATCAACAAGGAGCTCACCGAGAAGGAGATCCTCGCCCTCGCGGAGCGCGCCGACTACTACGGCGACGACCCCGAGGAGATCGCCGAGGACTGGCTCCGCGAGAAGGGATTCCTGGACTAGGGGGCAGCGAGCAGGGGGCCGTCCAGGCCCGGTGCGGCGCCGCACCGGGCCTGGACGGCCCGTTTTTCACACCTTGTTTCCGCTGGTCAGGCGGCATTTCGCAATTCGGTGCACGAGTTGTTGCCATTGGCACAACTCGTGTTGTCAGTGCTGGCGCGGCGAACTACGTTGCGGATGACGGGACGCCGCGCCGATACGGGCGCGGCCCCCGCGGCTCCCGCACCCACCGACCACCGCGAAGGGGATCCCCATGTCCGCGACAGTCCAGATCGGTGAATCCTTCATCAGCGAGGGGCCCGAGGCGGCCCACGTCAACACCGTCCTCGGCGACCGCAGCGGGCCCGCCGGCGCCGCCTGGGCGGGGGCGCTGGCGGCGCCGAGCGCGGGCCACGTGCCGTTCGTCGCGGTGCTGCGCCCCTCCCTGCCGGTGAAACCGCTGACCCTGTTCGTGACCAAGGCCGCCGCCGTCAGCACCGCGCACGGGGAGCTGACCTGGGGTGCCGCCCAGGCCGGGATCGCCGGAGGGGTCGCCGACGCGGTCGCCGACGGCGTCATCACCCGGGAACAGGCCGACACCTGGGTGCTCGTCGCCGCGGTGTGGGTGAACCCCGAGGCCGCCGACGCCGACGCGGTCTACGCCAACAACCGGCGCGCGGTCGCCGAGGCGCTGCGCAACGGCGCCGCGGGCCTGCCCGGCGTCGACGCCGTCCTCGCCGAACGGCACGCCGTCCGCAACCCGTTCTACACACCCGCCGGCTGAACGCACACCGCACCGATCAGAACAGGACGCCCACAGGTGAAGATCACCGAGATCCGACTGGACCGCCTGCGCCTCCCCCTCGACCCCCCGTTCCCCGCCGCGTGGGACCCCGAACCGCGCCGCCGCTTCGACGCGACGGTCGTGCGGGTGTCCACCGACGAGGGCATCACCGGGATCGGCTCCGGCGACACGATGGACGGGTTCGCGGCCTTCGAGCACCTGTTCCTCGGCAAGGATCCGCGGCGCATCGCCGAACACGTGCGCAGCATCGAGACCATCGACTTCCACGCGGGCCGCTACTGGCCGCTGGAGGTCGCACTGTGGGACATCATCGGCAAGGCCGCCGGCCTGCCCGTCGCGCACTTCTTCGGCAACAGCGCCGACCGGCTGCCCGCCTACGCGTCGTCCGGGATGCTGCTGCCCCCGCAGGAGCGCGCGCAGAGCGCCCTCGCGGCGAAGGAGCGCGGCTTCCGCGCCATGAAGATCCGCATCAGCCGCGACCGGATCGAGGAGGGCGTGGCCTCGGTGCGGGCCGCGCGCGACGCCGTCGGCGACGACTTCGACCTGATGGTCGACCTCAACCAGACCTGGCGGATGGCCGGGGACACCGCGCCCGCGCTCGCCCTGCCCAAGGTCCGGCGGCTCGCCGAGCGGCTGCGCGACCTCGGCGTCCTCTGGTTGGAGGAGCCGCTGCCGCAGTACGACACCGCCGGGTTCGCGCACCTGCGCGCCGAGACCGGCATCGGGGTCGCCGGGGGCGAGATGGTCCGCGGCTTCAACGAGCTGCTGCGCCTGCTCGACACCGACTCCCTCGACGTCTACCAGCCCGACGTGGTCCTCGCCGTCGGGATGCACCGCGCCCGGACCCTCGCCGAGGTCGCCGCGGCACGGCACCGGCAGTTCACCCCGCACACCTGGAGCAACGGGATCGGGCTGCTCGCCAACCTGCACGTCGCGGCGGGTGTCGGCGCGGGCCCGTACCTGGAGTTCCCCTACGATCCCCCGTTCTGGGGCCCGGAGCGCCGCGACTTCATGCTCGAGCGCCCCATCGACATCGACGCCGCCGGGGACCTCGCCGTCCCCGACGAACCCGGGCTCGGCGCCGTCCTCGACGACGACGCGCTGCGCCGCTACCGGCTGTGAAGGCCCGGCCCGGCGCCGCCCCCGGGCCGCCCGCACCGCACGACCCACTGCGAGGTGCCAGCATGACCGACCCCCGCCCGGCCACCACACTCGACCACTGGCGGCACCGTGCCGCACTGCTCACCGACAGCGGCCCGGACAGCGGCCTGATGATCGGCGGCGCGCCGCGCGCGGCCCGCTCGGGCGCGGCGTTCCCCTCGGTGTCGCCGCGCGACGGCGCCGAGATCGCCCGCGTCGCAGCGGCGCAGCCGGAGGACGTCGAGGACGCGGTGCGCGCCGCCCGCGCCGCGTTCGACTCCGGCATCTGGTCGCGCGCCGACCCGCGCCACCGCCAGGAGGTCCTGCACCGGCTGGCCGACCTGGTCGAGGCGCACCTCGACGAGCTCGCCCTCCTCGAAAGCCTCGACACCGGCAAGCCCATCGCCGACACGGTCGCGGTGGACGTGCCCTCGCTGGCCCGGACGCTGCGCTGGTACGCCGAGGCCGTCGACAAGGTGTCGGGCGAGGTCGCACCCGGACCCGACTCGGCGCTGGTCACCGTCACCCGGGAGCCGCTCGGCGTCGTCGGCGCGGTGGTGCCGTGGAACTACCCGCTCATCATCAGCGGGTGGAAGATCGCACCGGCCCTCGCCGTCGGGAACTCGGTGCTGCTCAAGCCGGCCGAGCAGTCCTCCCTCTCCGCGATCCGCCTCGCGGGCCTCGCCGCCGAGGCGGGGATCCCGCCCGGGGTCCTCGCGGTGCTGCCCGGCCCCGGCGAGGTCACCGGGCGGGCGCTGGGCCTGCACGGCGACGTCGACAAGATCGCGTTCACCGGTTCGGTCCCCGTCGGCCGGATGTTCCAGTGCTACGCGGGGCAGAGCAACGGCAAGCAGGTCGCGCTGGAGCTGGGCGGGAAGTCCCCGCAGCTCGTCCTCTCCGACGCCGCCGACCTCGACGCCGTCGCCGAGAGCGTCGCGTGGGGGATCTTCTACAACGCCGGGCAGACCTGCCACGCGGGGTCGCGGCTGGTCGTCCACGAGAGCCTGCACGACGCCCTGGTGGAGCGGGTCGCCGCGGTGGCGGCCGCCATGGCGGTGGGCGACCCGCTCGACCCCGCCACCCGGATCGGGCCGATCGTGGACGAGCGGCAGTACGGCGCCGTGCTGGCGCACCTCGACCACGCCGCGGACACGGGGGTCGCGGCCGCGCTCGGCGGTGCCGGTGCCGCCGCGGCGGCGCCGGGCCTGTGCGTGCCGCCCACCATCCTCACCCGCGTGGACCCGGCGTCCCATCTCGGGCAGGAGGAGGTCTTCGGGCCCGTTCTCACCACCCACACCTTCACCACAGCGGAGGAGGGGGTCCGGATCGCCAACGGCACGCGGTTCGGGCTCGCCGCCGCCGTCTGGACCCGCGACCTGGCCACCGCCCACCGGGTCGCGCGGCGGCTGCGCGCGGGGACCGTGTGGGTGAACACCTACGACGCCGCCGACCTCATCACCCCGTTCGGCGGGGTGAAGGAGTCGGGAGCGGGGCGCGACCGGTCACTGGGCGCCCTGGAGTCCTACACCGCAGCGAAGACCACCTGGATCGACCTCGGCAAGGAGTGAGCGGCATGCGCATCGGTTTCATCGGGCTGGGCAGTATGGGCGCCGGAATGGCGCGCAACATCGCGCGCGCCGGATTCGCGCTCACGGTCAACGACCTGCGCCGGGAATCGGCCGAGGCGCTGCTGGCGGAGGGCGCGGCGTGGGCCGCGACGCCCGCTGAGGTCGCCGCGGCCAGCGACGTCGTCATCACCTCCCTGCCCGCGCCCCGGCACGTCGAACAGGTGGCGCTCGGCGCGGACGGGCTCGTCGCCGGGCTCGCACCGGGCTGCTACTGGGTGGACATGTCCACCTCGGTGCCGTCGGTGGCGGACAAGGTGCGGGACGCGGTCGCCGGGCGCGGCGCGCACATCGTCGACGCACCCGTGTCGGGGATGAGCGCCGGCGCCCGCGACGCCACCTTGCAGATCTTCGTCGGCGCCACAGCGGAGCAGTTCGCTGCGCTGCTCCCCGTCCTGCGCAGCATGGGCGACCCGGACCGGATCCTGCACGTCGGCCCCGCGGGGGCCGGCTACGCCGTCAAACTCATGATCAACCTGCTGTGGTTCTCCCAGCTCGTCGCGACGGCGGAGGTCCTCGCCATCGGCGCGCGCGCCGGTGTCGACCTCGGCGTGCTGCGCTCCTCGCTGCTCGCCTCCCCGGCGAACTCCACGTTCCTGGAACGCGACGTGATGTCGGTGCTGGAGCACGGCGACTACGACGAGGGGTTCGCCATCGCGCTGGCGTGCAAGGACCTCGGCCTCGCCGTCGACCTCGCCCGCGACCTCAACGTCCCCGCCGAGCTGTCGGCCCTCGTGGAGCAGATCTATCGGCGGGCCCGCGCCGCGTACGGCGACGCCGCGGGTGAGATGAGCCCGGTGCGCCTGTACGAGGACATCATCGGCGGCGCGCTGCGCACGGCCGCCACCGTTGTCGAGGAGATCCTCCCCGACCAGCGCGGCGGCGACGGGCTCGCCTACGAGCAGACCCCGCAGCTCGCCGCCCAGGTGGTCGCCCAGGTCGTGGCCGAGCAGACCGCCGAGACCGAGCGGCACGAGGACCGCGCGCAGTGAGCGCGCCCGACCGCCGTCCGACATCCGGAACCGAGGTGACCATGACCGAGCCCGAAACGCGCCCGGGCGACGGCGCCGCGGAGTGCACGCCGCACCCGCTGAGCCGCACCGAGCTGCGCCTGTCCCCCGCCCCCGAAACGGTCTTCTGGTCCGGCGCCGTGGCCGAGACCGGGGCGCTCGCCCGCGCCGCCGCCGACGGCGCGACGGCCGTCCTCGTGACCGACGCCGCGCTGGCCCGCACCCCGGTGATCGCCGCTGTGCGCGACGCCGTCGAGGCCGCCGGGACGGCGACCGTCCTGTTCGACGGCGTCGTCGCGAACCCGACGACCGAAGCGGTCGACGCGGGCGTGCGGGCCGTCGCCGACAGCGGCGCCGGGGCGATCGTCGCCGTCGGCGGCGGCTCCTCCATGGACGCGGCGAAGGCCATCGCCCTCGGCGCCGCCGCGGGCGTGCCGGCGGCCCGGCTCGGCGAGCCCGGGTTCGCGTCGGCGCGCGGCCTGCCCATCGTCGCGGTCCCCACAACAGCCGGAACGGGGTCGGAGGTCAACGGCTTCGGCGTGGTGACCGACAGCGCGTCCCGCCGCAAGGTGTACATCGGCAACGCCTCGACGGTGGCGCGCGCCGCCGTCCTCGACCCGGACCTGACCCTCGGCCTGCCCGCGTCGCCGACCGCCGCCACCGGGATGGACGCGCTGACCCACGCGATCGAGTCGTTCTGCTCGGTGCGCGCCAACCCTTACAGCGACGGGATCGCGCTGGAGGCCGTCCGCACCGTCGGCACCCACCTGGAACGGGCGGTCGCCGACGGCGCCGACCTGGAGGCGCGCTCCGCGATGCTGCTGGCGGCCCACGTCGCCGGGATCGGCTTCGCGTCCACCGGGCTGGGCCTGGTCCACGGCATCGCCCATCCGCTGGGCGCCCGCTACGGCATCGCGCACGGGCTCGCGCTGTCGGTGGTCCTCGGCGATGTGCTGCGCTTCAACCTGCGTGCCCGCACGGCGCGGACCGCGCGGATCGCGTTCGCGCTCGGTGTCGGCCGGACCGACCGCGGCGACGACCGCAACGCCGGTGCCGCGATCGAGCGGGTCGAGGAGCTGGCCGCCCGGGTCGGCATGGCGGCCCGGCTGCGCGACCTCGGCGTCCCCGAGGACGGCATCGACGCGCTCGCCGCCGACACACTGGCGGACCCGGTGACGGCCAACACCCCGGTCGCCCCGTCCCACAGCGACGTCACCGGCCTCCTGGAGCGCGCCTGGTGACCGGCCCGACCGCCGCCCGGGGCGGGCCCGCCCCGGGCGCCGGTCCCGCTCAGTCGCAAGGGCGCCGGGACAGGGCGGCCTGTTCGGCGCGGGCGGCGAGGTCGCCGAGGCTGCGCGCGAGCACGGAGAGCGCTTCGGGGCGCAGCCTGTAGTAGGTGTAGCGGCCGTGCGGCTCGGTGGCGACGAACCCCGCCTCGCGCAGGACCCGCAGGTGGTGGCTGACCGTGGGTTGGCGCGCGCCGGTCTCCTCGATGAGGTGGCAGGTGCAGAGCTGCTCCTCGGCGAGCAGCCGGACGATGCGGGCGCGCAGGGGGTCGCCGAGCAGTTTGACCACGGCGGTCTCGACCGGTGGATCCTCCGGCATCAGCATAGGTTGATGCCATCACGCGGCGGCGGCCGCGTCAAACCCCCGGTCCGGTCCCAAGGGGCGGCGTCCGGCGGTCGACCTGTCACGGCTCGGCGACCGCGAGCCGCGCGGCGAGGAGGACGAACGCGCCGGCGAAGGTCCGGCGCAGCCAGGTCAGCACGCGGGGCCGGGCGATGACGCGGCTGCGCACAGCGGCGGCGAACCGCCCGTACCCGAGGAAGACGACCAGCGTGAGCAGCATGAACACGGCGCTCAGCTCGATCATGCGCGGCAGCGCGGCGGGATCGCCGGGGCGCACGAACTGCGGCAGGAACGCGAAGAAGAAGATCGTGAGCTTCGGGTTGAGCATGTTGACGAGCACGCCGGAACCGATCAGGCGCCCCGCTGAGCGCGGTGCGGCGTCGGCCGCCACGGTGAGCGCCCCGTTGTCCCTGAGCGTGCTCCACGCCATGAACAGCAGGTATGCCACCCCGGCGTAGGTGAGGAGCTGGAACGCGAGCGCGCTCGTGTGCAGCAGTGCGGCGAGGCCCGTGATCGCCGCCAGCATGTGCGGGACGATGCCGAGCGTGCACCCGACCGCCGCGACGGCGCTCGCGCGGGCGCCGAGGGACAGCCCGGCCGACATCGTGTAGAGCACGCCGGTGCCCGGCGTCACGACGACGATGAGCGATGTCACCAGGAACTCGATACCCACGGGACTCCCTTTACGGCGGATCGGGACGGGCGGCGGCACGCCCGCGCCGCCCGCCCCGATCACACTGCCGCTACCGTGGACCGATGAACAGGTCCAAAAAGGACCCCTTTGACAGGTCCATACCGCACGGGGCGGACTTCCTCCAGCTCGACACCCGCGACGCGCCGCCGGGCGGGCTGGCGGACTGGCTGTCCCGGCGGCTCCGGACCGCGATCTCCGACGGCCGCCTGCCGGTCGGGAGCAGGCTGCCCGCCACCCGGGTGCTGGCAGCGGAGCTGCGGGTCTCCCGCGGCGTCGTCACCGAGGCGTACCGGCGGCTCGTCGAGGACGGGCACGCGGCCGGGCGGGGGCGGGGCGGGACGGTCGTCGTCGCGGCACCGGCGACGGCACCGCAGCGGGCCGCCGCCGCACCGGTGTCCGGCGGCCCCTTCGCCGCCGTGCCCGGCGCGGACGCCTTCGACGCGCTGCGCGCGGCACCGGCCCGCGTCGACCTGACACCGGGCGTGCCCGACCTCGCCGCGTTCCCGCGGGCGGCGTGGCTGCGCGCCGAACGCGGCGTCCTCGCGGAGCTGTCGGCGGCCGACTTCGGGTACGGCGACCCCCGCGGCGCGCTGCCGCTGCGCCGCGCCGTGGCCGACTGGCTGGCACGGTTCCGCGGGATCCGGGCGGACCCCGGCGAGGTGCTCGTCGTCGCCGGGGTCGCCCAGGCGCTCGGCCTGCTCGCCGAGGTGCTGCGCGCCGACGGGGTCGACCGGGTCGCGGTCGAGGACCCGGGTTCGCTCGGCGCGCGCCAGCACCTGCACGCGCGGGGGCTGGCCACCCCGCCGGTCCCGGTCGACGCCGACGGGGTGGACGTCGACGCGCTGCGCGCCGAGGGCGCGCCCGCCGTCCTGCTCACCCCCGCCCACCAGTTCCCGACCGGGGTGGTGCTCGGCGGCGAGCGGCGCCGCGCCCTGATGCGGTGGGCCGCGGACGGCGGGCTGGTCATCGAGGACGACTACGACGCCGAACACCGCTACGACCGCCCGCCGGTGCCCGCCCTGCGGTCGATGCTCCCGGAGCGGGTCTGCTACACCGGCAGCGTCTCCAAGCTGCTCGCCCCCGCGATGCGGGTGGGATGGGTGCTCGCGCCGCCGATGTACCGCGACGCGCTCGTCGCCGCCAAGCGGTTCGCCGACCTCGGCAACGCGGTCCTCCCGCAACTGGTCCTGGCCCGGCTGCTGGAGTCGGGGGCGATGGAACGCCACCTGCGCTTCGTGCGCAGGCACCACCGCAGGCGCAGGGACGCCATGATCGACGCGATCCGCGCCCATCTGCCGGGCGCCGCCGTCCACGGCGCCGCCGCGGGGCTGCACCTGACCATCACCTTCGACGCCGACCGGTTCGCCGACACCGACCTCGCCGCGGCGGCACTCGCCCGCGGGGTGAAGGTGCAGCCGCTGTCGTGGCACTGCCGGCGCCCGCACCCGCCCGGGCTGGTCCTCGGCTACGGCGCGAGCACCCCGTCCGACATCGGCAGCGGGCTGGCCGCCGTCGCCGCGGCCCGCCGAAGCCTGCGCTGACCCGCACCCGCCCGCGGCACCGCCGAACCGCCGGGCGCCGCGCAGCCGCGGCGGCCCCGTCGCGTGGCAGCATCGGACGGCGGCGGCCGCGCGGCGCCGGGCGTTCGTCCGGCGGAGGGCCGCCGCCCGCCGCGCACACGGAAGGGGACCGCACATGAGCCGCGACGTCCCGTTCGGCCGCGCCCTGCGCGAACGGCTCGGCGCACCGCAGCGGGCCCGCCCGCTGGACAGCAGCCCGAGGTCGCACGTGTGGCAGGTCGAGCTGGCGGGGGTCCCCGCCATCGTCAAGCAGGTCGTCGGCGGGGCCGACGCCGGGGAGCGGTTCGCCCGCGAGGCCGCGGCCCTGCGCCTCGCCGGGCGCGGTCCGGCACCCGTGGTCCCGGCGCTGCTCGGCACGGACCCGGACGAGAACGTGCTCGTCCTGGAACGGCTGGACCACCGGCACCCGGGCGACGACTGGATCGTCGGCTACGCCGCCGCGCTCGCCCGGTTGCACGCCGCGACCGGGCCCGGCGACGCGGGCGCCCTCCCCCGCTGGGTCGGACCCACGCGTGCGGACGCCGACGCGTTCCTGGCCCTCGCAACGGAACTGGGCGTCGCGGTGCCCGTCGGCGCGTCCGACGAACTGCACGGCCTCGTCACCCGGCTCGGCCGCGCGCGGGGGCACGCGCTGCTGCACGGCGACCCGTGCCCGGGCAACGACCTGCACACCGCCGACGGCGTCCGGTTCATCGACCTCGAAGGGGCGTCCCTCGGCCACGGCCTGATGGAACTCGCCTACCTGCACATCGGCTTCCCCACGTGCTGGTGCGTCACCGCGGCCCCGGCCCCTCTGCTGGAGAGGGCCGCGGCGGCGTACCGCTCGACCTGGCACGCCGCGACCGGCACCCCGCTCGGCGGCGACCTCGCCGACGCCTGCGCGGGCTGGCTGATCCGCGGCGACGCCCTGGTCCAGCGGGCCCGGCGCGGGCCGGTCGACCACCTCGCGCGGATCCCGCACGAGGACTGGACCTGGGGCACCGTGAGTGCCAGGGAGCGGCTGGCCCACCGCCTCGGCGTCGTCGCGGAACTGGCAGCGGACCGCCCCGCGCTGAGCGGACTGGGCCGCCTCTGCACGGACATGCGCGCCGCCATGCACCTGCACTGGCCTGCACTCGCGCCGCCCCCAAAGCACCGCCCGGAACCCTGACACCCGCTCGCGGCGGCACCCGTCGTCGCCGCCTCGCCCTGGTCAGGGGTGCTGCGCGGGGAGCCTGATCACGCAGGTGCCGCCCGCGCTGTCCCACAGTGCGCGCATGCGCCCGGTGCCCATCGAGACGAGGGCGACGAGGAGCATCACCGGGAACACGGCCATGCACAGCGCGAAGACCAGAAAGCGCACCACGGCCGCACCCGGGCCCGGGGTACTGCCCGTCCGCACGCTGATCACTAGCGTCCCCGCGATCCACTTGCCAAGGGTGCGCCCCGCGAGCCAGGTGGGCACGACGTGGTAGGCGGCCACTAGGAGCGCACTGATGACGACCACCAGCGCGGCCTCGACAGGGCCGAATCCTCCTCCGGTACGGGCCAGCGCGACCGCGCCGAACATGACCGCGTAGTTGACCGCGAGGGCCGCCACCGCGTCGACGAGAAAGCCGAGCAGGCGCCGTCCCATGGAGGCGAACCGGGTCTCGGGGGCGGCCGGACCAAGATGCGGGGGGCGCTCCCGGTCGGACGGCGGTGGGGGATTGCGCACGGGAACACGCCCTGACGTGAGGAGGTGGGAGAGGCCGGAGGGCGGAATACTACGGCCGGTCCGCATCCGGGTCCATACCCGCCATGCGCCGCCGGGGCGCACGGGACCCGGGCGGCACCTGACATGGGTGCGGCCGGCCGCGGGGTGTCCGCGGTCGGCCGGTCCGGCGGGGTCCGCTCAGGCGGGCTTCTTCGGGGTGTAGGTGTGGATGACGATCCCGGTGTCGAGGGTGCGGGTCCCGGCGAGCTCCAGCGCGGTCTTGGGGCCCTCGCGGGTGATCATGCCCTCCGTGGTCGCGCTGCCGAAGAGCACCGGGTGCACCCAGATCCGCAACTCGTCCAGGACACCGGCGTCGAGCAGGGAGTAGGCGAGGCGGCCGACCCCGTAGATGAGGATGTCCTCGCCGGGCAGCTCCTTGAGCTTTGCGACCTCCTCGGCGACGTTCTCGCTGATGATCGTCGCGTTGTTCCACTCGGCCTTCTCCAGGGTCGTGGAGACGACGTAGGTGGTGATGCTGTTCATCCGCTCGCCGAAGCCCGCCTCGTCGTCCCTCATCGAGGGCCACGTCTCGGCGAAGCCCACGTAGGTCTCCCTGCCGAGCAGCAGCGCGTCGCTGGCGAACAGCTGGTCGTAGTTGGCCTGCTGCACCTGCTCGCTCATGGAGTCGAAGGCCCACTGCTCGGGGTGGTCGATGACGCCGTCGAGGGACATCAGGGTGGTGGCGATGACTCGTCTCATGGTGTTTCTCCGGTTTCCGGTGTGCTGTGTCGGTGGTGGAGCGGCGGCCGGGACCGGGGCGCCGCTCCGGGTCATGCCGTGTACGGGTGTTTCAGGCGGGCGTCCCGCAGTGCGCGGGCCCACCAGCACAATTGGTCGAGCATGGCCATGACGGTGGTGTTCGCCTCGGCGCTCGGCTTGGGCCAACTGCCGTCGGCGGCGAACTGCTCCCAGTAGCGGGGCAGGCTGACCGCCATCGGGACCGCCACGGCGTGCAGTTCGGCGAAGACCTGCCGGAGTTGGGCCGCGGCGAGGACACCCCCGGACTCCCTGCCGTAGGTGATGAAGCCGACCGGTTTCGCGTGCCACTCGGTGTAGAACCAGTCGATGGCGGTCTTGAGCGGCGCCGGAAAGCTCTGGTTGTACTCGGGTGTCACCACGACGAACGCGTCGGCCGCGGCGAGCCGCGGGGCGAGCGCCCGCACCTGCGCCGGGAGGTCGTCGTCGGGGTCGCCCAGTGTCGCGGGCAGCCCGGCGTCCACGAGGTCGACGAGGTCCACGCGCACCCCGCCGTGCCAGCGGGCACGCGCCGCGAACCACTCGGCCGCCGTGGGGCCGAACCGGCCGGTGCGGGTGCTGCCGATGATGACCGCCACGCCCAGCGGCTCGTCCTCCGCCATGGCCCTGCACCCCCTCTCCGTCCGCCGGTTCCGATGGGTATGAATCTGCCCGACCGGGTTTTCGGTTTCTTTACGGCCGGTTGCCGACCCGCCCTTCCGATGCTGTCACCTGCGACGATGCCGGACAACGAAGGTCCAACGCCGCCCCGGCTATCGTTGCGCCCATGCGATTCTGCGTACTCGGTCCGCTGGCCGTGTGGACGGACGCCGGCGCGCCGGTCCCCGTCCCCGGCCGGAAGGTCCGTGCGCTCCTGGCCGATCTGCTGCTGCACGAGGGGCGACCGGTCCCCGCCGACCGGCTCATCGACGACCTGTGGGGCGGGTCGCCGCCCGGCAGCGCCGCCGCGACCCTGTCGGCGAAGGTCTCCCAACTGCGCCGCGCGCTGGAGCAGGCCGAACCCGGCGGGCGCGCGCTCGTGCGCACCGGCCCGGCCGGCTACCGCCTGGAGACCCCCGCCGAGGCGCGCGACACCCACCGCTTCGAGATCCTGATCGCCGAGGCCCGTGCGTGCGCCGACCCCCGCGCGCTCGCCGACACACTGGCAGCGGCGCTGGCGCTGTGGCGCGGCCCGGCGTTCGCCGACTTCGCCGACGAACCGTTCACGCTGGCGGCGGCGGCCCGGCTGGCGGAGCTCCGGCTGACCGCGCAGGAGGACCACGCCGAGGCGCTGCTCGCCCTCGGTGAGCACGCCGCGCTGGTCGCGGCGCTCGGCGACCTCGTCGCCGCGCATCCGCTGCGCGAGCGCCTGCGCGCGGCGCACATGCGCGCCCTCTACCGCTCCGGACGGCAGAGCGAGGCGCTGGCGAGCTACGCGGACCTGCGCCGGCGGCACGCCGACGAACTGGGGCTGGACCCCGGCGCCGAACTCGCGGCACTGCACGGCGCGATCCTGCGCCAGGACCCGGAGCTCCAACCGCCCGCGCGGCCGCCCGTCGTGCGGGTCCGGCAGCACACCACGAACCTGCCGACCGCGCTCGGCGAACTCGTGGGCCGGGACGACGCGGTCGCCGGTGTCCGCGCGGCGCTCGCCGACGACCGCCTGGTCACGCTGACCGGGCCGGGCGGCGTGGGCAAGACCCGGCTCGCCGTTGCGACCGCCGCGCAGGCCGACGACGCCTTCCCCGACGGCGTGCGGCTCATCGAACTCGCCGCACTCGACCACCCCGGCTCGTCCGCCGAACCGGGCGGCGCGCTGATCGACCTGGTCACCGCGGTGCTCGACATCCACGACTCCGTCGACCCCGGCGACCCGCGATCCCCTCTGCAACGGCTCACCGGGTCGCTGCGCTCCCGGCGGCTGCTGCTGGTGCTGGACAATTGCGAGCACATCGTGGAGCAGGCCGCCGAACTCGCCGACCGGCTGCTGCGGGCCGCCCCCGGGGTGCGGATCCTGGCGACCAGCCGCGAACCGCTCGGTGTCGGCGGCGAGGTCGTCTGGGCGGTCCCGCCGCTGGAGGTGCCCGCGCTGCCCGCTGCGGCCGACCCCGCCGTGCTGGAGCGCTCCAGCGCGGTCCGGCTGTTCGTGGCCCGGGCGCGGGCGGCGGCGCGGGGATTCGCGCTCGACGCCGCGACGGGCCCCGCCGTCGCCATGCTGTGCCGCCGGCTCGACGGCATCCCGCTCGCTCTGGAGCTCGCCGCGACCCGCGTCCCCGCTCTGGGCGTGCACGGGCTGGTCGACCGGTTGGACGACCGGTTCCGGCTGCTCGCCACCGGGCACCGGGGCCGGCCGCCGCGCCAGCAGACCCTGATGGCGATGATCGATTGGAGCTGGGAGCTGCTGAGCGGCCCCGAGCGCGCGGTCCTGCGCCGCCTCTCGGCGCACTCCGACGGGTGCACCGCCGAGGCGGCCGAGGCGGTCTGCGCCGGCGGCGACGTCCCGGCCGCCGACGTGCTCGACCTCCTCGCCCGGCTGGTCGACCGCTCCCTCGTCGTCGCCGTCCACGACGAGGAGGGGTCGCGGTACCGGCTGCTCGAATCGGTGGCGGCCTACTGCGCCGAGCGCATGGCCGACGCCGGCGAGACGGCCGAGGTCCGCCTGCGCCACCACCGCTACTACGCCGACCTCGCCGAGCGGGCAGAACCCCACCTGCGGGGGCACGACCAGCGCCGGTGGCTGCGGCTGCTCACCGCCGAGGCGGCGAACCTGCGGGGCGCGCTCGACGGCGCCGTCGCCGACGGCCATGCGGCGGTCGCACTCCGGCTCGCGGCGTCGCTGGCGTGGTACTGGTTCCTGCGCGGCCGGCTGGGCGAGGCCCGCCGCTTCCTCGACACCGCGCTGGCCGCCGACGGCGGCGACCCCGCCGGGCCCGCGGCGCCGCGGGCGCGGGCGGCGTCCTGGGCGGCGGGAATGGCCTTCCTGAACGGCGATACCGCCCGGTGGGCCGAGCGGAGCGACACGGCGCTGCGGCTGTTCGACGGCGTCGACGACCCGGCCGGGCGGGCACGGGCCGAGTGCTTCCTCGCCTTCGCGGGCAGCGACGCCGGCGACCTCGAAGCGGGCGATGCGCTGCTCGACCGCTCGACGGCGGGGTTCGACGCGATCGCCGACGCGTGGGGGACGGCCGCCGTCCTCCTCGTCCGCGCCAAGCACGCCCACGTCCGCGGCGAACTCGCGGTGCTCGAACGCTACGCCGCCCGCAGCGCGGAGCTGTTCCGCGGGCTCGGCGACCGCTGGGGGCAGCTCCAGGCCACGGCGTGGCTGTCGGCGCTCGCCGAGATGACCGGCGACTACGAACGGGCCGACCGCCTGCAACGCGACGGCCTGCGCGACGCCGAGGCGCTGGGCCTGTGGCCGGAGATCTCCTCGGGCCTGTGCTGGCTGAGCTGGATCGCCCTGCAAACCGCCGACTACGAGCAGGCGCGCGAACTCAGCACCCAGGCCAGGAGCATGGCGGTCGACCAGGGGTCGACGACCACACTGGTGCTCGCCGACCTCGTGCGCGCATTCACCGCACGCAAGGAGGGCCGGTTCGACGACGCCGAGAAGTACCTGCACGAACTGCGCGACAACGCGCCGAAGGACGACACCGGCGCCGGCCACGCCCTGTACCTGCCGATGGTCCTGGTCGAACTCGGCTTCCTCGCCGAGCAGCGGGGCGACCCCGCCGGGGCGGCGCGGCTGCACTTGGAGGCCCGCGCGATCGGGCGCGAGCTGACCTCCCCCGGCGACGTCGCGGGGGCCGTCGCGGGCCTGGCGGGCGCGTGCGCGCTGACCGGGCGCGCCGAGGACGCCGCGGTCCTCCTCGGCGCCGCCGCCGCTGCGCGCGACGAAGCGGGGCGGCCGGTCTCGCCCACCGAGCGCGTCGACATCCACCGCGTCACCGCCGCCGCGCGGGAGGCACTGGGCGAGGCCGCCTACACCGCCGCTTACGCCCGCGGCAGCGCGCTCACCCGCGCCGAGGCCGACACCGCTGTCGACCGGGTCGCCGCCCTCCTCGGCGGCGCCCCGCAGCGCCACCGCCGCGGCGCCCCGGACGCCGGTCCGTGACCCGCGCGGGGCTCAGAGCAGGGGGCGGAGCGGGGCGAGGACGAGCTCGCTGAACTTGGCGACGAGGGGGCGGCCGTGCCACTCCTCCTCCGACAGCGGGCGCGCGTTGGTGCTGTCGTTGGCGAACACCTCCTCCAGGTGCCGCGCGACGCCGTCGTCGAAGATCTCCATGTTGATCTCGTAGTTGCCAGTGAGGCTCAACCGGTCGACGTTCGCGGTGCCGACGGTGCTCCACTTGCCGTCGATCGTCGCGGTCTTGGCGTGCACCATGGCGTCCTGGAACAGCCACAGGCGCACGCCCCCGCGCAGCAGCGCAGAGTAGAGGCCGCGCGCCAGCCAGTCGGCCACGACGTGGTTGGAGGTCTCCGGGACGAGGACGCGGACGTCGACACCCCGCTGCGCCGCCCCGATCAGGGCGGCGAGGATCTCGCGGTCGGGGATGAAGTAGGCCGCCGTGATGTAGATGTGGTCGTCCGCGCGGTCGATCGCTTCGAGGTACATCGCGCGGATGGGGTAGATCAGCTGCACGGGGACATTGCGGTGCGCCCGGATCCGGGAGTCCCAGTGCTTGGTGCCCGAGTCGGAAAAGCGCGGCTGGTGGGCGCCGCGGTTCATGTTCCAGAAGTCGCAGAACGCGTTCTCCAGCTCCCACACCGACGCCCCCGTCAGGCGCAGGTGGGTGTCGCGCCATTCGGTGGCGTACACGGAGCCGATGTTGTAGCCGCCGACGAACCCGACCTCGCCGTCGACAGTGAGGATCTTGCGGTGGTCGCGCCCCGACTTGCGGACGTTCAGCAGCAGGATCCCCGGCCGGAAGGTCGGGTAGCGCATGACGTTGACCGACGGGGGGAACCGGAAGAACGCCGGGGGGACGACGAGGTTGGCGAATCCGTCGTAGATGACGTAGACCTCGACGCCGCGTTCGGCGGCGTCGATCAGCGCGCGCTTGAACGCGCGGCCCGTCGCGTCGTTCTTGACGATGTAGGACTCGAACAGGATCCGGTGCCGTGCGCCGCGGATCGCGTCGAGCATGTCGTTGTAGACGTCCTGGCCGTAGCTGTAGACCGTGACCGCGCTCTCGCCGATGGGCAGTTCCCTGGGCGCGGTCCTGGGGAAGTCGGCGCGGCGCGGCCGGACCCGCTTGCGCCAGGTGTCGATGCCGACGAGGACCGCGACCACGGCGAACTGGGCGGCGAGCGCGCCGAGCAGGATGCGCCTGATCGCGGTCGCGATGGTGGACCGTCGCGGCATTGCGTCGTCTCCAGTCCTGCTCTTGCCGGTGGGGCCGACCGGCGACCGGCGCCGACAGGCGCCGTTGCCGCCAACGCTATCGCCTCGGCGGCGGACGGCAGCGGACCGCACCGCCCGAGTCGGCTGAACGGGTGGCCCTACCCCTACCCGCACACGGGCGGCATCCCCCGTGCCCGGGCGCCGCTGCGCTGATTGCCTTGTCCCTGGCCGAATCCACGGCCGCAGACCCGGTCAGGCGGGCGGAACCGGTTGTGTGCCGACCGCCTCACCTCCGGAGCCAGGGAACAGGAGCGATCACGGTGAGCATGCGGATCCGCGGAGTGGCGGTGTTCCTCGCGCTGACGTTCGGCGTGTCGTGGGCGGGGATGTTCGGCGCGAAGGCGCTGGGGTACTCGCTGGTCGACCCAATGGTGCAGCTTCTCGCCTTCGCCTTCGTCCCCGCGCTGGCGGCCGTGGCGGTGCGCGCCTGGGTGACGCGGGAGGGGTTCGCCGACGCGGGGATGGCGCTGCGGTTGCGCAGCGGGTGGGTCCACTACGTCGCCGCCGGGCTGGGCCCGCTCGCGCTGGTCGCGGCGACGGCGGGGCTGGCGGCGGCGCTGGGGTGGTGGACGCCGGACCTGTCCCCGCTGGACCGCATGGTCCCCGGAGTCCCGGGGTGGCTGTTCGTGCTCCTGCTGGTCGCCGCCATGCCGGTCCTCTCGCTCCTGTACTGGGGCGAGGAGTTCGGCTGGACGAGCTACCTGCGGCTGCGCCTGTTCCCCGGGCGCCCGGGCGCGGCGACCGTCGCCACGGGGCTCATCTGGGCGGTCTGGCACTACCCGCTGGCCTTCCTCGGCTACATCGAGTTCGACAACGTGGCCCTCGGCCTCGCCGTGTGGACCGGCTCGTTCCTGCTCCAGGAGGTCATCCTCACCTGGCTGCGGCTGTCGAGCGGCAGCGTGTGGACCGCGAGCCTCGCCCATGCGGGCAACAACATGGTCCTCGCCCTGCTCAACGGCGTGCTCCTCACCGAGGCCGGCGGCATCCCCGACCTGACCGTGATGCTGCTGGCGATGGTGCCGATGGCCGCGGTGTGCGCGTGGATCGTCGGCACCGGGCGGCTCTCGGCCGACCGGGTCGCACCCGGCGGCGCGCCGATCGGGACGGCGGCCGGCGCCCGGGAGGACACGGCGGGCGCCGGTCGGTAGGGTTCCTGCGGACATTTCCATGGAGGTGCGCGATGGTGATCGGGTCCGGGCATGCGGCCGCGCCGCTGCGGTTGTACAACGCCGCCGAGGTGCGCGAGCGGCACGGGGCCGCGGAACTGGACCTCGTGGTCGGCGCGCTGGGCGAGGGCGACCCGCTGGCCGACGCGGTCATCGCGGAGTTCGCCGAGCACGGTCGGGCGGCCCGGTCGGCGCTTGCCACCGGGCTGGCCGAGGGTCTGGACGCGCTCGCCGACCCCCCGCCCGCCGTCGCGGCGCTGCTGCGCGCGTCGGAGGACGCGATCGCGGCGGCCGACACCGCGCAACTTGAGCGCGGCGACCTCGCCAACCTGGGCGTCGACCCGTTCTGGAGCCGGATCGCGTTCGCGCTCGGTTCCCTCGTGCACACCTACAGCGCCCCGGGCATCGCCCGGGTCCTCATCGGCACGGGGCGGCTCACCGACGGCGCGGCCCGCCGCCTCGCCGAGACCGGCCTGTGGCGCACCAACGCCATCCTGCCCGGCGGGCTGCTGCGCGGCGCGCCCGGCTACACCGACACCGTGCAGGTGCGGCTACTGCACGCGCGGGTGCGCGCCAACGCGCTCGCCACCGGCTGGGACACCGGGGCGTGGGGCGTCCCCATCAACGCGGTGGACGCGGCGCGGACCTGGCTCGACTTCACCGTGGTCCCGTTCAGGGCGTTGGAGCGGGTCGGCGTCACCCTGACCGCCGAGGAGGAGGCCGACCTCTACCGCTACTGGCGGCACGTCGCCGATCTGGTCGGCGTGGACCGGCGGTTCTCCGCGCGCGTGCACGACCACGCGTCAGCGGACGCGCTGCTGACGCTCGTCGACGCCGCCAACGACCCGCCCGACGACACCGCCCGCGCCCTCGTCCGCGCGCTGCTCGACGCCCTGGCCGTCCCCATGGGCAAGGCCCTGGCGCTGCCCGACCCGTCGGTGCGCACCCTGCTCGCCGCGCTGCTTCGGCTGATGCAGGGCGACGCGGCCGCCGACGCGCTCGGGATCGAGGCGGCCGACGCCGCCCCGTTCGTCCCCCTGTTCGCCATGGGCAACGCGGGCACCCGCCGCTGGCAGCGGGCGAGCCCGGAGTCCTGGGACGCCGCGCTGGCCGAGTACACCCGGTACCGGCGCGCCGAGTACCAACTCCCGGGCACCGAGTACCGCAGTGCCGCGGCCGGTTCCGACGGCTGAGGCGTCATCCGCGGCCGCGGATGACGCGCGGGACGCGCCGCCGAACGGGGCGGGCCGCGGACGGGGATCCCCTGGGAGGGTGGCGATCCCCGCCCGCGGTGTCTGGCCGCGGGTGGAGACCCCCTGGGAGGGTCGGGGATCCCCGCCCGCGGCGGGACCGTACGCGCTGGATGGCGGTACGGTCCGGTGGACCGGGGGCGCAAGAGGGAGTTCCACGCCCCCGGGGCGGCAGGACGGCGCCGCCTAGCGTGTCCGGTGCACGGTCTCCCCCAACCGGTCGATCTCGGCCTGGGTGCCCCAGAACTTCACCAGCACCGCGCGCCGCGGCGGCGGGCCGAGGTAGCTGCCGAGCAGGAACAGCACCAGCGCCACCACCGAGGACGTCGCAATGGGGAACATCCCGAGGGCGAGCGCCGGCGCCCAGTTGTTGACCAGGACGTACCAGGCCATCCCGCCCACCATCGACAGCCCGGCGCCCAAGGCGTTGGCGCGCTTCCAGTACAGGCCGAGGACGAGCGGGAAGAAGAACGCCACCTCCAGCCCGCCGATGGCGTAGATGACCAGGAGTTCCAGGTAGGGCGGCGGGTCGAGCGCCAGGTACAGCACCAGCGCCGTCAAACCCAGCGTCGCGGCCGAGGTCACCACGGACGTGCGGCCGTCGCTGATGCGGGGGTTCACGTAGTTGGTGTAGAGGTCGCGGATGATCGTGCCCGAGACGACCAGGATCATCGCGTCGACCGTCGACATCACGGCCGCCAGTGGCGCGGCGAACAGGATCCCCGCCATGCCCTCGGGCAGCACCTCGATGATCGTGGTGGGCAGCGCCAGGTCGCCGACCTCCATGTCCGGCTGGTAGTAGCGCGCCATCATCCCCATGGTGAGGAAGCCGAGGGTGATGACGGTCATGACCAGCGGCCCGACCTTCATCGCCGTGTGCACCGCCTTGGAGTCGCGGTAGCTCATCGCCCGGACCGCGAGGTGCGGCAGCACCGCGAACATCAGGCCCAGTTGCAGTGAGTACGAGGCGATCATCTGCGGCGTGAACCCGCCCGGCCCCGGCAGCTCGAACAGCTCCGGCGCGGTGCTCATGACGTGGTCGTTGACCGGGCCCATCCCGCCGGCGGCGGCGAGCAGCGCCACCCACACCAGCACCGCCCCGACGAGCATGATGATGCCCTGGAACACGTCGCTGATCGCGTCGGCCAGGAAGCCGCCGAAGGTCGTGTAGATGCCGATCACCACGGCGAGGCACACCAGCAGCAGCGTGTAGTCGACCCCCGTCGCCGCCTCCAGCAGCCGGGTGCCGCCGACGAACTGCGGGACCATGTAGGCGGTCAGGAACAGCACGATGCCGACCGAGCTGAGGATCACCACGAACGGGCTCTCGTAGCGGAACCGCAGCATGTCCACGATCGACAGCGCGTTGAGCTTGCGCCCCAGGATGGCGAACTTCTTGCCGAGCACCGCCAGGGCGATGAACGCCGTGGGCACCTGGAAGATCGACACCAGCACCCAGCCGTAGCCCTCGCCGTAGACCAGGCCGGGGCCGCCGATGAACGTCCCCGCGCTCGCCCCGCTGGCGAGCAGCGTGAACATCAGCAGCAGCCAGCCCAGCGACCGGCCGCCCATGTAGTAGTGCTCGGTCTTGGTGCCCTCGGCGGCCTCGCGGCGCCGCCGGTAGCTCCACCAGGCGATCACCATGAGGATCGCGACGTAGAGCAGGATCGGGATGATGATGCCCCAGCGCATCGGCTGCTACCTCCCCGCCCGGTCGGCTTCGGCGCCCTCGTCGGCCGAGAGCGGCATGTCCGTGAAGTACCGGTGGACGAGGACGTAGGCGATCCCGGAGAACACGAGGCACGCCACGGGGACCGACCAGAAGAACCAGTCGGGGAAGCCGAGCACGAACGTCAGCTCCTCGGCCTTCTTGCCGCCCCCGATGAGCCACGCGGTCGCGGTGACCACCACGGTGAACGCCACCCAGTAGCCGACCGCGATGTACATCTCGCGCTCGGCCACGCGGTAGCGCGGGTCCTCCTCGAAGGGCTCGTCCTCGGCGGGTTCGTCGAATGGAGGTCGGGTTCCGGTGTCCGTCATTGAGGATCCTTATCGCGTCAGGGCCCGGTGAGCGGACGTTCGGCCAAGCCGGTGACCAGGGCGACGACCAGGGGCACGCGTTGGCGGGTCGCATGGAGGTCGACCCACTCGTGTGCCGCGTGCGGCCCGCCGCCCACGGCGCCGAACCCGTCGAGTGTGGGGACGCCGAGGGCCGCGCAGATGTTGGCGTCGGAGATGCCGCCGACGGCGGCGGACTCCGGCGGCCGCAGGCCCAGCGCCGCGGCGTGCTCGGCCGTGCGGGACAGCAGCGCGGTGGCGGCGGACTCCTCCATGGGCGGCCGGTTCGGGCCGCCCTCGACGCGCACGTCGACGCCGCCCGCCGCCCCTGCGAACGTGCGGATGCGGGTGTCCACCCGCTGCTGGTCGGCCGCAGTGCCGACCCGCACGTCCAGGTGGAGTTCGGCGCGGTCGGGGACGGTGTTGACGGTCCGCCCGGCGCTGGCCATGGTGGGTGTGACGGTCAGCCCGTCCTCCGGCGCGTTGAGCAGCACCGACTCTGCGACGAGCTCGGCCATGCGCACCAGGGCGTTGCGGCCCTTGTGCGGCTCCAGGCCGGCGTGGGCCGCCCGGCCCCGGCACTGGAGGGTGTAGATCGACCACCCTTTGCGGGCGCGTTTGAACGCGCCGCCGTCAGCGGCGCCCTCCAGGACGAGGACGGCCTGCGCCGCCAGCGCCTCCCGCTCGATCAGCGCGCGGCTCGCAGCCGAGCCGACCTCTTCGTCACCCGTGACGAGGAACGTCACCGGGACCCGCCGGCCGACTGCCGCCATCGCGTACAGGCCGACCAGCAGGCCGGCCTTCATGTCGAACGCGCCGGGACCGAGTGCCCGCCCGCCGTCCACCCGGAACGGCCGCTCGGCGATCGTGCCGAGCGGCCACACGGTGTCGCGGTGGCCGAGCAGGAGGACCCGGCCCGGTGCGTCCGGCGGCCCGTTGCGCCACACCAGCGACGACGGGCCGTCCTCCGACGCCAGGCGCTCGGGAGGCGCCCCGGTGATCCGCTCGCCGAGGTCGGCGAGGAGGTCCCCGCACTCCTCGACCGCGCCGAGGTCGGCGGAGGGCGACTCCGCTTCGACCAGCGCACGCAGCGCTTCGGCGAAGTCCTCGGCCATGGACGGATCTCCTTCGCGACGGGTAGGGAACAGTTTCGGCGAGTGACTGACGCGCTGTAATGATCCGTTGGTATGAAGAACGGCACGGAACTTGTCGTGTACGACAAGGAGGAGTACGTGCAGGGACCACTGTTGAGCACCGTCACCGAGACCCTCGGCACGACGGTCATGGCGGTGTGGGTCGACGCGGCGGACCCCGGTGCGCGCTGCGACGACGTCGTCATCCACGACGCCGCGGCCGAGTTCGCCGCCGGCCCGGGCGACCTGCTGCTCGCCGTGGGGGTCGACCCGGCGACGGCCGTCGGCGTCATCGACGCCGCTGCGCGCCACCAGGTGACCGCCGTCGTCGTCCGGGCCACACCGGAGCTGCGCGCGTGCCTGAGCGGGCCCGCGCGCCGCGCCGGGGTGGCGCTGCTCGGGCTGGCGGCCGACGTCGGCTGGGCGCGCTTCACCGGGCAGCTGCGCGGCCTGCTCACCACCACCGGCGCGGAGGTCGACGCGGGCCCGGCGGGGCCGCCCTCCCGGGAGCTCGCCGACTTCGCGAACGCGCTGTGCGAGTCGGTCGGCGGCTCCGTGATGATCTTCAACCCGCAGCAGGAGGTCCTGGCGTTCTCCCGGCTGGCGGAGTCCGACGACCCGATGCGCCGCCAGGCGGTCCTCGACCAGCGCGGCCCCGCCTGGTACCGGGCGCGGCTGCGCGAACACGGCGTGTACCGGCGGCTGTGGCGCAGCGACGACGTCGTCGACATCCCCGCTGTCCCCGACCGCAATGTGCGGCGCCGCATCGCGGTCGCGGTGCGCTCGGGCGACGAAATCCTCGGCTCCATCTGGGTCGCGGAGCGCGGCGCGCCGCTGGACCCCGACGCCAAGGTCGTACTGCGGGGCGCCGCGGCGTCGGCCGCGCAGTACCTGTCGCGCCTGGGTGCGCGCTCCCACACCCGGCGCCACGCCACCGAGGCGATCGCCCGCCGGGTCCTCGGCGGCGAGACGGACGACGAGGTGGTCGAATGGCTCGACTTCGACTGGGACCAGCCGTCGGCCGCCATGAGCTGCGTGTTCGCCGACACCGGGCAGGGCGACGCCCGCTCCCTCGCCGGCCTGCTCTCGGTCCACCTGCCCGCGATGGACTGCGTGGCCGTGCCGGTGCCCGCGCGGGGACGGGTGGACGTCCTGCTGTGCCAGCTCGGCGGGCGCGACGCCGCCGAACTGGCGACCGCCGCCCGCGAGGTCGTCCAGCGCGCCGCGGCGGCGTCGGGCGCCGCGGTGCTCGCCGCGCTCGGGCCGGTCGTCCCGGGGGCCGAGCGGGTCCCCGACTCGCTGGCAGAGGCCGACCTGGTGCTGCGCGTGCTGCGCCGCAGCGGGGCCGCCGAGACCCGGGTGGCCCGGCCCGAGGAGGTGCGCGCCGCTGCCGACGTCCTGGCGCTCGCCGACGAGGTGGGCAGCAGGCCGCGGTTCGCCCGCGGGCCGGTGCCGGACCTGCTCGCCTACGACCGCGAGCACCACACCGGGTACGCGGCGAGCCTGGCCGCGTACCTCGACGCGCTCGGCGACGTCATCGCCGCAGCGCGCGCCCTGCACGTCCACCCCAACACGCTGCGGTACCGCCTGCGCCGCATGGGTCCGATCTGCGGAATCGACCTGAACGACCCCGACGAGCGGCTCGTCGCGGCCCTGCACCTCCGCCGCGCCGATTTGGACCAGCCGACAAGCCGCGGCACGAAAGCTGAGAGCCCCGTCTGAATCCCCCGGCGGGCCACGGAACGGATACTGGCACGCATGAGCAACGCGGCACGCCTCAAGGACGACGCGCACGCCGCGATCGAGCGGCACGCCGAGGAGATCGCGGCGCTCAGCGACCACCTCATGCACCGCCCCGAACCCGGATACGCCGAGTTCGCGACGGCCGCGCACTTCGCCGAACGGCTGACGCGCATGGGCCTGCCCGTACGGACCGGGCTGGCCCGCACCGGGGTGCTGGCCACCATGGCCGGCCGGGGCGACGGCCCCTGCGTCGCCCTCGTCGGCGAACTCGACGCGCTCACCCTGCCCGAGCACCCCTTGGCCGACCCCGGCACCGGGGCCGCGCACGCCTGCGGCCACCACGCGCAGCTCGCCGCGGTCGCCGGTGCCGCGCTGGGCCTCAGCGCCGTCATGGCCGAACTGGACGGGTCGGTCGCGCTCATCGCCGCACCCGCGGAGGAACTCGGCGACCTCGACAGCCACCTCGACGCCGCCGCCGGAGCCCGCCCGTCCGGCGGCGGGCCGGAGTTCCCCGTGGGAAAGGCCGAACTGCTGCGCGAAGGGGCGTTCGACGGCGTCGACATGGCCCTGCTCGTCCACACCGGGCGCGGCGGCGGGCCGCGCTTCTCCGTGGGCGACACGCTCAACGGTTCGCTGGTCACCCGCGCGCGGTTCCGCGGGCGCTCCGCCCACGCGGGGTCGAGCCCGTGGCTGGGCGTCAACGCCCTCAAGGCGGCGGGGCTGGCTGCGCACGGCATCGACGCGCAGCGGGAGACCTTCGCCGACGAACACGCCGTCCGGCTGAACTACCTCCTCGCCCACGACCAGGGCGCCCTGGGGTCCGTCCCGTCGGCGGCGACGCTCCAGACCCTCGTCCGGGCGCGGACGGTCGAGGCGCTGCACACGGCCGCGGCCACGGTCGGCCGGACCGTGCGCGCCGGAGCACTCGCCTTCGGGGCGCGCGTCGAGGTCGACACCCTGCTCGGTTACCTGCCGCTCGATTCGGCCCCCGCACTGGACGACATCGTCGAGCGCAACGCCCACCGGGTCATCGGCGGCACGGGCACCGCGCGCGGCCGCCACCTGGGCGCATGCACCGACATGGGCGACCTCGGGCACGTCATGCCCGTGTCCCACCCCTACACCGGGGGCGCCGAAGGCGACCACCACAGCGCCGACTACCGGGTGCGCGACCACCGCGCGGCGGCGGTCGAACCCGCCCTGTACCTCGCGGGCGCGGTCATCGACCTGCTCGGCGACGGCGCGGCTGCGGCCCGCCACGTCCTCGGGGAGTCGCCCCCGCGCATGTCCGTACCCGAATACCTGGCCCTGCGAAGGGCGATGAGCCGCCACGACGAATGGGAGGACGTGTGAGCCGCACGGTTCTGGTCACCGGGGCCGCCGGAGGGATCGGCGGGGCGATAGCGCGGTGGTTCCTCGACGACGGCGCGTCCGTCGTCCTGAGCGACCGGGACGGGGAGCGGTGCGCCGCGGTCGCCGATGCGCTGCCCGCCCGCGACCGCGTCGACGTGCTCGCCGCCGACCTCGCCGACCCCGAGGCGGCGCGGGCGCGGGTGCGCGCCGCGTGGGCGCGCACCGGCCCGCCCGATGTCCTCGTGAACGCCGCGGGCCTGTACCCGAGCCGCACGCTCCTCGACATGGACGACGCCGAATGGCGCCGCGTCCTCGCCGTCAACCTCGACGGGCCGTTCGCGCTGGCGACCGAGTTCGGCCGCGCCCTGGCGGCGGAAGGGCGGCCCGGCTGCATCGTCAACGTCACCTCGGGCGCCGGAGAGCGGGCCCGGCGCGGTGCGGCCCACTACTGCACGTCCAAGGCGGGGCTGACGATGCTGACGAAGGCGCTCGCGCTGGAATTCGCCGAGCACCGCATCCGCGTCAACGCGGTCTCGCCGGGGTTCATCGACGTGGCCAGCGAGGTCAACCCGCTGCGGCCGGAGTACGTCCGCGCCATCGAGGCCGGCCGCCCGCTGCCGCGCCCGGGCACACCGGCCGACGTCGCCTCGGCGGTGGGCTACCTGTGCTCCGACGCCGCGGGATGGATCACGGGGTCCACCCTGACCGTCGACGGCGGCGTGGGCGCGGGCAGCGCCGCGCTCCCGATGTCCTAGCCCCTCCGCCGCCCCTGTCCCGCCGGGCGGCACCGCACGAGCGGGTGGGGCCTGGGGCCCGCCGCAACGGGCGGCGCGGCGGTCCCCGGCCCGTCCCACGCCCCGACGCCGTCCCACTGGAGTGAACACCCGCAATGCCTTCCGGATACGTCTGCCTCACCTTCGACTTCGACGCGCTGTCGGTCTGGGTCGACCGCGGCCAGTTGTCCGCCACGCCGCGGTCGCGCGGGGAGTTCGCCGCCGTGGCCGTGCCGCGGCTGCTGAAGACCCTGTCCCGCCGCGGGCTGGCCGCCACCTGGTTCGTGCCGGGCCACACCGCGCACACCTATCCCGACCTGTGCCGGGAGATCCGCGACCACGGGCACGAGATCGCCCTGCACGGCTACGCGCACGAGAACGTCGCGACGATGGCGGTGGACGCGGAGCGGGCCGTCCTCGACCGGTCGATCGCCGCGATCACCGAGGTGACGGGGGTCCCCGCGCGCGGCTTCCGCGCACCTGCGTGGGACCTCTCCGAGAACACGGTCGCGCTGCTCACCGAGCGCGGGCTGCGCTATGACAGCAGCATGATGGGCCACGACCACGCGCCGTACTGGTGCCGCACCGGCGACCGGGTGGACGCGGCGGGCACCGTGTGGGGCGCCGAGGCCCCGCTGGTGGAGGTGCCGGTGAGCTGGACCCTGGACGACCTCCCGTACCTGGAGTTCCTGTCGTCGCCCGCGCGCACCCTGCCCGGCCTGCGCGACCCCGGGGAGATGTTCGCGAACTGGGAGCTGGACCTCCGCTACATGCTGCGCGAGACCGCGCAGGGGGTCCTCACGGTCACCTGCCACCCCGAGGTGATCGGCCGCGGCCACCGGCTGCTCCGGCTGGAGGAGTGGCTGGACCGGATCGCGGAGGAGGACGTCGCCTTCAGCACCGTCGCCGAGGTCGCCGACCTGTTCGCGGCCGGAGTAGAGCTGGGCACCCCGAAGGACTGACCGGAACCCAACCCCCACGCCAGGGGGTGACTGCCGTCGCGGGCCCCCACTGCGCGATACTCCGCGAAGCGGGCGCAGTAGGGGACTGCGAAGCACCCGGCGGCACGAAGCACCACGCCGCCGGATCCCCGCCAGACCCTGGCCACCGCGCGCCTCATTGGGCCGACTCGTCCAACCCCCGTCTTGTCTTTTTGTTCTATTGGAGATATAACAACTAGAGTAGATGGAACAAGGAGGGGATCGGAATGCGACTCGACGCGGGCCGGACAGGCACCGGGAGCGCCGCCGACGCGGTCGCCCGTCGCGCCTGCTGTGGTGGGATCGGGAATGCCACGCACGGTGCACGCCAAGGGGGCACGGGTGATCCTGAACATCGACCTCAACAGTGAGGTACCGATCTACCAGCAGCTGCGCGACCAGATCGTGCACGCCGTCGCGTCGGGGGAACTGCGCGAGGGCAGCTCACTGCCTGCCACCCGTCAGCTCGGCGCCGACCTCGGTGTCAACTTCCACACCGTCAACAAGGCCTACGACCTGCTGCGCCGCGAGGGCCTGCTGCGGCTCAACCGCAAGACCGGCGCCGTCATCCAGCGCGATCCCGCGTCCGGCCCGCCGCACCCGGCCTTCTACCCCGAATGGGAGGCACGCATGGGCGTGCTGCTCGCCGAGGCCATAGCCCACGGTGTCGAACCCGATCAGATCATCGAACGCTGCCGCGACCAGCTCGGATCGCTCCGCGGCGCCGAGAAGGGAAGAGGGACATGACCGCCGTGCTGCTGACCGTCCAACTGGTCATCGTCGTCACCGTCACCGCGCTCATGTGGCTGCTGCCGCGGACCAGCCGCGACACGCTGCCGTTCGGCGTCCGCGTCCCGCCCGGGCGGACCGCCGACCCCGCGATCACCGCCGCGACCCGCGGCTACCGGGCCGCCGTCCTCTGCGTGAGCCTGCTGTCCGTCGTGGCGAGCGCCGTGCTGTGGCCGCTGATGTCGGCCGAGACCGCCATGAGCGGCGGGGCGGCGCTCCTGGTCGCCGGCGGTATCGGCGCCTACGCCGGCGCGCACCGCACCGTCCGGCGCGCCAAGGACCGCGAGCACTGGTACGCGGGGCTGCGCGAAGGCGTCGCCGTCGACACCGGGCTGCGCACCGACCCGGTACGCGTCCCATGGCTGTGGTCGCTACCGTCACTGGTGGTCATCGCCGTCGTCGCGATCACGGGCGCGGTGCTGTACCCGGGGCTGCCCGAGCGGCTGGTGATCTCGGTCCGCTACCACGAAGGCGGCACCGACTACTCGACCGCGGCGACGACTGTGGGGAGCGCGTTCGCCCTCGTCATCATCCAGGTGCTGGTCACAGCCCTCCTGCTGCTGATCCTGCGGTTCAGCGTGCGCGCCCGCGCCGACATCGACGCCGCCAACCCCCGCGAAAGCGCCGAACGCCACCGCCGCTTCCTGCGGATCTGGGCGTACTGCCTGCTGGCGACCGTCTTCGCGCTGAACGTGGCCTTCGGCGGGCTGGCGCTGATCATCTGGACGGGTTCCCTTGCCAGTGCGGGGCCCGCCGTTGCCGCCGTCGTCATCGTCCCGCTCCTCACCGGGGCCGCGCTGCTCACGGGCGCCGGGCTGCTCATCGGGCAGAGCGGCTGGCGGATGCGCGACGGAACCGGCGAGGACACCGGCTTCGTGCAACGCGACGACGACCGGTACTGGCACCTGGCCGGAACGGTCTACATCAACCGCGCCGACCCCGCGATCCTGCTGCCCAAGCGCGCGGCCGGCCTCGGGTGGACGGTGAACCTGGGCCGCCCCGCCATCTGGCTCGTGCTCGGCCTGACCCTGGGCGCCCTCGCGGCCCTCGCCGTCGTCATCGTCTTCGGGCTGTCGGGAGACCTGGAGACCACCCAGTACGGCTGGCAGTTCGGCGCCGGGCCGCTCGGCCCCGAGTAGCCCCGCCCGGCCACCGCCGACAGACCGCACCGACCACTGCTGACCGCGCCGCTCCGCGTTCATCGCACGGCGGGGGCCCGCGCCCATCCGGCCGGGCCCCCGCCGCCCCGCCCCATCCGTGCCGCCGCGCACCGGCGGAGCCATGCCCGCGCGACCCCACCGCCACCGCCATAAGGAGATCAGCCATGCCCGCAGCACCGCCACCGGCCGGCACCGCCGTGCCCGGCTCCAGGATCGCCATCACCGTCTTCTGCCTGCTGTCCTTCGGTCTCGCGTGGGCCGCCGCCGCTCCACTGTGGATCAGCGGCGCGGGCCTGGCGCATCCGCAGGCCAAGCTGTTCATCATGGGGATGATGTTCTCCCCCGCCGTCGCCGCGTTCCTCGTCCTGCGGTTCGTCGCCCGCCCCGCGAGCATCCCGCGCGCGACCGGAATGACGCCGCTGCGCCCCGCACGGACCCTGATCCGCTACTGCGTCATCGGCTTCGCCATCCCGCCCCTGGTCATGCTGGTGGGGGTCCTGGCCGCGGCCGCCGCGGGCACGTACCGGCTCGACCTCGCCGACTTCTCCGCCTTCCGGGCGTTCGCCGCCCCGTTGGGGCTGGTCGGCGACGCGGACGGCACCGGGGTCCCCTTCGCCGCCCTCGGCCTCTTCGCCGCACTGCAACTGGTCGGCTGGGCGGCCGGCCTGCCCATGATGTTCGGCGAGGAATGGGGCTGGCGCGGCTACCTGCTGCCCGCCCTGCTTCACCTGGGCACCCTGCCCGCGCTGCTGCTCCACGGGGCCATCTGGGGCCTGTGGCACGCGCCGGTGATCCTGCTCGGGTACAACTTCGGCCGGCCCGACGCCGTCGGGCTCGCGGCGATGACCGCGTGGTGCGTGCTCATGGGCGTGATCCTCGGCTGGCTGCGGCTGGCCTCCGGCTCACTCTGGCCCGCCGTCATCGCCCACGGCGCGACCAACAGCGGGTCGGCCCTGTTCGTGGTCTTCGGCGACGCAAGCGCCGGCGCCGGCGACGCGGTGCCGATGGCGCTCTGGGTGGCGTCTGGGGCGGCGATGCTCCTGCTGATCACTCTCGGCGCCGCCCTGCCCCCGGTCCGCAACGCTGTGACGTCCCGCCTGCCGGGAGCACGGGGCGCACTCCGGCTCCGGCGCGCCGCCGATTAGCCGCCGGTTCTGCGCGGTCAAGATCGCCGCCGCCGTGCTGCTCGTGTTCTCCGTTCTGGCCACCCTCATCGTGCTGTGCCGGACGTACGGCCAGTAGCACGCCGGTGGGACGTTCTCGGCGCCTGGAATCCCTTGTACGCAGGGATTCCAGCCCGTTCGAGGCCCCGGGAAAATGTCGTACCCGGCGCCTAGAGTCTCCTTTGTGAGCGAACGATGGAGCACCGACGACGTCCTTGCCCTCGCCCCCGATTCCGCCTCGGGCAAGGCGGCCGCGAAGGTCGCCAAACCGGCCCTGTGGCCCGTCAGCGGTTCACGTGCCGAACCCGGTCGCACGGACCCCGTGGTGTTCGGCGAATGCTCCGGCAGCGGCAGCGCCGTGTACCAGGTCTCGGTCGACCTCGCGGCCGCCGGGTCCCCCGGCCACCGCTGCACCTGCCCCAGCCGCAAGTTCCCGTGCAAGCACGTCCTCGGCCTGCTGCTGCTCTGGGCCCGCGGGCAGGACTCCGGGCCGTCCGACGGCCCCGAGTGGGTCGCCGAATGGCTCGCCCGGCGGCAGGCCACCGCCGAACGGGCCGGACGCGGTGCGGCGAAGTCCGCCGCACCGGCCGACCCCGCCGCGGCGGCGCGGCGCGCACAGCGCCGCGAACGGCTCGTCGCCGACGGCCTCGCCGAGCTCGAACTGTGGTTGGCCGACCAGGCGGCCGCGGGCCTCGCGGGCCTGCCCCGCCTCGGGTACGCCCACTGGGACACCATGGCGAAACGGCTGGTCGACTGCCAGGCCGGCCGGGTCGCCGCACGGGTCAGGGAGCTGGGCGGCGCCACCGCCGAGCCCGGCTGGCCCCACCGGGTCCTCGCCGAGTTCGGCCTGCTGCGGCTGCTGTGCGAAGGCCACCGGCGCGAGTCCCTCCCCCCGCGGCTGCGCGCCGCGGTCCGGGCGCGCATCGGGTTCGCCGGCACGCCCGAACCCGCCCCGGCGCCCCGCGAGGTGTGGACGGTCCTCGGCCGCCACGACTTCACCGCCGAGGAGCTCCGCGGCCGCCGCTTCTGGCTGCGCGGCCGCGACTCCGGCCGCACCGCGCACCTGCTCTCCTTCGCGCCGCAGGGCGGCACCCCCGAGTCCCCCGTGCGGGTGGGCACCGAGGTCGACGCCGAACTGCTGTTCCACACCGACGACCACCGGGCGTCCGTCGCCGCGCGGCACGCCGAGCACCCCGCGGTGCCGCCCGCGGGCGGCACCGTCGCCGACGCCCTGCGGTCGTACGCGGCGGCACTGGCCGACGACCCGTGGCTGGAGGCGTGGCCGGTCGTGCTCGACCGGGCGGCCCTCGCCCGCGACGGCGGCTGGTGGGCGGCCGACCCGTCCGGCGACGCCCTCCCGCTGCTGCCCGACTCCGTTCCGCCGTGGCGCCTCGCCGCCGTCACCGGCGGGGCACAGTCCACCCTCGCCGCCGAGCTCACCCCCGACGGCCTTCGCCCTCTGACCGTGTGGGACTCCGAGGGCCGCGCGGCGACCCTGTGAACCCGCCGCGCCCGCCCGTCCCCGTTCCCCCGGGTCCGCCGCCGGGCCCGACCACCGATCTCCCTGGAGGGGCAATGCCCAGCGCCGTCCGCCCGCAGCAGCACGACCCGGCCGCGGCCCATGAACCCGGCACGCACCGCGCCGCCGACCCCGCGCACCGCCTCCGGTGCCGCCTCTGCCTGATCCCGGGCCGCCCCCGCCGCACCGCTCCGGTTCCCGCCGCGCAACCCGGTCGGCCCGCCACCCGCTGACCCCGGCCCCCGGCCTGCCCGCACACGCAGCGGCCCGTGCGGCGGCCGCACGCCTCCCGTCCCCGGATCACCAGCCCCGATCCAGCGAAGGGCCTCCTTCCCCATGAACCAGACCACCCCCGCTTCCGCATGGGCGGACCTCGTGTCCACGGCGCTCGTCGGCACCGCACGGCGGGCCGTACCCGAGCCCGCCGGGCTGCCCTCTGTACCGGGCGCCGATCCCGCCCGCACCCTGCTCGACCGCGCGGCGCAGGCGACCCTTCAGCGCCGGGCCGGCCTCGTCCCCCGCCGTGTCGCCCCGATCGACCCGGCGCCCGGCGAGTCGGCGCCCGTCGTGGGTGCCGCCGCGGCCCGGCGGCTGGCCACCATGCTCGGCGGCACCGGCGTCGATCTGCTGCCCGAGTGGCTGGCGCTGGCCGCCGACACCGGTCACCGGGTGCCGCCCGAGTCCCTGCCCGACCTGCTGGCGCGCGCCGAGCGCCACGCCGAACTCCGCGCGCCGCTGGCGCGGGTCGCCGGGGTCCGCGGCGCGTGGCTGGCCCGGCTGAACCCGGACTGGGCGTTCCTCCGCACCGGCTCCGCACCCTTCGACGCGGCGCGATGGGACCACGGCACCGCCGCGCAGCGCCGCGCGCACCTGGCGGTGCTGCGCGCACACGACCCCGCCGCCGCACGCGAACTCCTCGACGCGGCGTGGCCCACGGAGCGCGCCGGACAGCGCCGCCGACTGCTGGAGGTCATGACCGACGGCCTGTCCGCCGACGACGAACCGCTCCTCGCCCGCGCCGCGGGCGACCGCAGCGCGAACGTCCGCGCCGAGGCGCTCGGCCTGCTCGCCCGGCTCCCCGGTTCGCGGCACGGCGCCGCGGTGGCCGAGCAGGCGCGGCTGCTGGTCCGGCCCGGCGACGGCGCCCCGTTGGACGTCGGGCGGCCCGAACCGGCGCCCGAAACCGCGCCCCTTCTCGACATCACGGCGGGCGGCGACTCCTCCGGCTCCCCTGTGTCCGCGGACCGGCGGCGGCGCGACCTGTACTGGGCGGTCGTCGTGCAGACCCCGCTGCCGGTCTGGCCCGGCCACCTGGGGCTCGACCCCGGGGCCATCGGCGAAGCCGCGCGCACCGCCGGAATGGGGGACCTGCTCGACGCCCTGGCCGTCGCGGCGGTCCTCCAGCGCGACCCCGTCTGGGCCCGCGCCCTCATCGGCCCGGTCGCCCGGCGGCACGGTTTCGACGAGGACAACGGCATCGACCCCCGCGCCCTGCTCCGCAACGGCCGGGGCGGCAGCACCGACCTCGCCGCGGCGCTGCTGAACGTGCTCCCCGAGGGGGAGCGGTGCGCGGCGGTGCAACGGTGGGCCCTCGCCGCCGGTGCCGTGCCGCCGGGATGGCTGCTCCGCCGCCCGTGGACCGACGAGTTCAGCGTGTTCGTCGTCGACGCTCTCCGCGGCGCCCGCCCCCGCAACGGGACCACCGCCTGGTACACCGCCACCCTGCTCTGCGACGCCGCCGCCCGGTTCATGCCCCCCGAGTTCCACGATCGGCTGCCGTGCGACGAGGGCGAGCACTTCGCCGTCCTCGCCGACCGCCTCCGCCTCCGTTCCACCATGCACAAGGAGCTGCTGTGACCGCCACCGCCCCCGCACCCACTCCGGCCGCCGAGGCCCTGCGCCCGCACGCGGAGCAGAGCCACGCCGCCGAACTCGCTGCGCTCGCCGCCGCCGACGACCGCCCGCGCCCGCCCGGCTGGAAGCTGTCGCCGTGGGCGGTGACCGAGTACATCCAGGGCACCACCCTGCCCGACGGCACGGAGATCACCCCGAAGTACATCGGGGCCCGGTCGGTCGTGGAGGTCGCCGTGGCCACGCTCGCCACCGACCGCGCGCTGCTGCTGCTCGGCGTCCCCGGTACCGCGAAGACCTGGCTGTCGGAGCACCTGGCCGCCGCCATCTCCGGCGACTCCACGCTGCTCGTGCAGGGCACGGCCGGCACGGCGGAGGAGGCCATCCGGTACGGCTGGAACTACGCCCGGCTGCTCGCCGAGGGCCCGTCGGAGGCGGCGATGGTGCCGAGCCCGGTCATGACCGCCATGGCCGACGGCCGCCTGGCCCGCGTCGAGGAGCTCACCCGGATCCCCTCCGACGTCCAGGACGCCCTCATCACGGTGCTGTCGGAGAAGACCCTGCCGGTGCCCGAACTCGCCATGGAGGTGCAGGCGCAGCGCGGGTTCAACATCATCGCCACGGCGAACGACCGCGACCGCGGCGTCAACGACCTGTCCAGCGCGCTGCGCCGCCGCTTCAACACCGTGGTGCTCCCGGTCCCGCAGACCGCCGATGACGAGGTCGACATCGTCACCCGCAGGGTCGCCCAACTCGGCAGCTCCCTCGAACTACCCGAGGTGCCGACCGGCCTCGCCGAGATCCGCCGCATCGTCACCGTGTTCCGGGAGCTGCGCAGCGGCACCACCGAGGACGGCCGGACCAAGGTGAAGTCGCCGAGCGGGACCCTGAGCACCGCCGAGGCGATCTCGGTGGTGACCAACGGCATCGCGCTCGCAGCCTACTTCGGCGACGGCACGCTGCGGCCGTTCGACGTCGCCGCCGGCATCCGCGGCGCCGTCGTGCAGGACCCCGTGTCCGACGAGGTCGTCTGGCGCGAGTACCTGGAGACCGTCGTGCGCGAGCGCGACGGCTGGGACGACCTCTACCGCGCCTGCCGCGAAACGGAGCGCCGATGACCCTGGTCGACCCCGAACGCGTCCACGTCCTGGGGATACGGCACCACGGCCCCGGCTCGGCACGGGCGGTGCGCGCCGCTCTCGACACCATCCGGCCCGAAACCGTGCTCATCGAGGGCCCGCCCGAAGCCGACGCGCTCACCGGCCTCGCCCCCGACCTCGAACCCCCGGTCGCGCTGCTCGCCTACCGGGCCGACTCCCCGGCGCAGGCGGCGTTCTGGCCGTTCGCGGCGTTCTCCCCCGAGTGGCAGGCGCTGCGCTGGGCCGCCGACAACGGTGCCGAGGCCGACTTCTGCGACCTCCCCGCGGCGCACACCCTCGCCGAGGAGGAACCGGCTGACAGCGGCCCCACCACCGGCCCCGAGGACGAGGACGACCCCGAGCGGCGCACGCGCGTCGACCCGCTCGGCGTGCTCGCCGAGGCCGCCGGGTTCGACGACCCCGAGCGGTGGTGGGAGGACGTCGTGGAGCAGCGCGACGGCGCGGGCCCGTCGCCCTTCCCCGCCATCCTCGACGCCATGAGCGCGGTGCGCGGCGAACTGGCGCCCGAACCCTGGGACGACCGCGAGGCCAGGCGCGAGGCGCACATGCGCCAGACCCTGCGCCGCGCCATGCGCGCCGGGAGCGGCCGCATCGCCGTGGTGTGCGGCGCGTGGCACGCGCCCGCGCTGCGCGACCTCCCACCGGCCGGGCACGACACCGCCCTGCTCAAGGGCCTGCCCAAGGTCAAGACCGCCACCACGTGGATCCCGTGGAGCCACGGGCGGCTCGCCGCGGGCAGCGGGTACCGGGCGGGGGTGCGCTCGCCCGGCTGGTACCACCACCTGTTCACGGCGCCCGACCGGCCGGTCGAGCGCTGGCTCACCGAGGCGGCGCGCCGCTTGCGCGGCGAGGACCAGCCGGTTTCGTCGGCGCACGTCATCGAGGCGGTGCGGCTCACAACGAGCCTCGCCGTGCTGCGCGGCCGCCCGCTGGCGGGGCTCGCCGAGGTGGCCGAGGCGACCACCGCCGTCCTGTGCGAGGGCTCGGAGTCGCGCGCCGCCCTGGTCCACCGGTCCATGGCCATCGGTGAACGCCTGGGGGCGGTGCCCGAGAGCACGCCCATGGTCCCGTTGCAGCGCGACCTCACCGCGCAGCAGCGCTCCCTGCGGCTCAAACCCGAGGCGCTGCGCCGCGACCTCGTCCTCGACCTGCGCAAGGACCTCGACCGCCGGCGCAGCGTCCTGCTGCACCGGCTCGCGCTGCTCGGCGTCGACTGGGGGACGCCGGAAAGCGAGGACAACCGTTCGCGCGGCACCTTCCGCGAGACGTGGTCGCTGTGCTGGGAGCCCGGCCTCGACATCACCCTCATCGAGGCGAGCGCGTGGGGCACGACGGTCGACGGCGCCGCGACCGCCCGCGCCGCCGACCGCGCGGCGCACGCCCCTCTGCCCGGCCTGACCGCCCTCACCGAGCAGTGCCTGCTCGCTGAGCTCCACGACGCCGTCCCGGCGGTGCTCGACCGCGTCGCGGCGCGCGCCGCCGAAGGCGCCGACATCGCGCACCTCATGGCGGCGCTGCCGCCGCTCGCCCGCTCCTCCCGTTACGGCAGCGTGCGGCGGCTGGACTCCGACGCGCTGCGGCGGGTGGCGGTGGAGCTGCTGCGCAGGGTCTGCGCGGGGCTCGCGCCCGCGGTCGGCGCACTGGGCGACGACGCCGCGGCCGCCATGGTCGCCGCGGTCGACGGGGTGCACACCGCTGCCGTGCAGCTGGGCGGCGCGGCCGAGGCCGAATGGCTCGACACACTCGAACGGCTCGCCGAGCGCGGCTCCGTCCCCGGGAAACTGGCGGGCCGCGTCCACCGGCTGCTGCGCGACACCGGCCGCCTCTCGGCGCCGACCCTGGCGCTGCGCCTGAGCCGCGCGACGTCGGCGGCCGTGCCGCCCGGCCGGTCCGCGGCGTGGATCGAGGGGTTCCTGTCGGGCAGCGGCCTGCTGCTGGTCCACGACACCGACCTCCTCACCCTGATCGACCGCTGGCTGTCCGGGCTGGCCCCGCAGGCGTTCACCGACGTCCTTCCGCTGCTGCGCCGCTCCTTCGGCGCCTTCCCGCAGCCCGAGCGCCGCGCCATCGGCGAGCAGGCGGCCCGCCTCGGCGACGGTGCGGCGCCGGAGCGGCCCGCCGAGCCCATCGACGCCGAGCGCGCGGCACCGGCCCTCGCCGCGGCCGCCGCCCTGCTCGGAGTGGGCGGACCGGCGGCACCGGGGTGACCCGGCGCCCGGCCGGCCCGCGGCGCCCCGCCGCACCGGCCCCCTTCAGACGTCACCCGGCACCGCGCAGCAGGAGGAGCACACGATGACGACGGCGACGCACGACATCCCCGCAGCGGCGGCCCCCGAGGAGCGGCTGCGCCGGTGGCGGCTGGTCCTCGGCGCCGCCGCCGAGGCGGACTGCGCGGGCCTGGCCGGTGCCGACGCCGGCATGGACGCCGCCCTCGCCGCCCTCTACGACAACGGCGGGGGCGGGGGCGCCGACGACACCGGCGGGCCGCGCAGCGCCGGGCTGGGCGCGTCGGCGCCCAGGGTCGCCCGCTGGCTCGGCGACATCCGCACGTACTTCCCGTCGAGCGTGGTGCGGGTGATGCAGGCCGACGCGGTCGAGCGCCTCGGCCTGGACCGGCTGCTCCTCGAACCGGAGATGCTCGACGCCGTCGAACCCGACGTCCACCTCGTCGGCACCCTGCTGTCGCTGAACCAGGTCATGCCGCAGCGGGCCCGCGAGTCGGCGCGGGCCGTCGTCCGCGCGGTGGTCCGGGACCTGGAGCGGCGCCTCGCCCAGCGCACCCGCTCGGTGGTGCGCGGCGCGCTCGACCGGTCGGCGCGCACCCACCGCCCGCGCCGGGCCGCCGACATCGACTGGAACGGCACCATCCGCCGCAACCTCCAGCACTACCTGCCCGAGCACGGCACGATCGTGCCGCAGAACCTGGTCGGGTACGGGCGGCGCACGCACGGTGTGCAGCGGCACGTCACGCTCGCCATCGACCAGAGCGGGTCCATGGCCGAGTCGGTGGTGTACGCGAGCGTGTTCGGCGCCGTCCTCGGCTCGATGCGCACCCTGCGGACGTCGCTCGTCGTCTTCGACACCGCAGTCGTCGACCTCACCGAGGAGCTGAGCGACCCGGTGGAGGTGCTGTTCGGCACCCAACTGGGCGGCGGGACCGACATCAACCGCGCCATCGCCTACTGCCAGGGCCTCATCACCCGCCCGGCCGACTCCGTGTTCGTCCTGATCAGCGACTTGTACGAGGGCGGGATCCGCGACGAGATGCTGCAACGGGTCGCGGCCATGACAGCGGCCGGCGTGCAGGTGGTGGTGCTCCTGGCGCTGTCGGACGAGGGGGCGCCGTCCTACGACCGCGACAATGCAGCGGCGCTGGCCGCGATGGGCGTCCCGGCGTTCGCGTGCACGCCCGACGCGTTCCCCGAGCTGATGGCCGCGGCGATCCAGGGCCATTCGATGACCGCGTGGGCCGAGCGGCGGCAGGACCACGGCGCCGACGGCGACCGGTAGCGCCACCGTCGGGGACCCCCCGTGCGGCACCGCTACCCTGGCCCTTCAGGACGCCCGCCCCGACCGCGCGGCACAACACCAGGAGACGCCTCGATGAACCGCTTCACCACGACCGTGCTGTCAGGACTGCTCGGCGCCGCCCTGCTCACGGCGACATCGTGCGGTGGCGGGGCGTCCGACGACGCGGCGGCGGAGTCCGAAGGCGTCACCGGGGCCACCCTGAAGACCAGCGAGGGCGACATCAAGGTCACCCTGTTCCCGGACACGGCGCCCGAGACCGTTGCGAACTTCGCAGGGCTGGCAGAGGGTGGCAAGGCCGAGAACCCGAAGACCGGGGCGAAGCGGTTCTACGACGACACCCTGTTCCACCGCGTCATCCCCGGCTTCATGGTGCAGGGCGGCGACCCGCTCGGCAACGGGACGGGCGGCCCCGGCTACACCTTCGAGGACGAGATCGACCCCGACCTCTCCTTCGACGAGCCCGGCAAGCTGGCCATGGCCAACTCCGGCAAGCACACCAACGGCTCGCAGTTCTTCGTGACCACCGCCCCGGCGCCGCACATCGACGGGAAGCACACCATCTTCGGCGAGGTCGCCGACAAGAAGAGCCAGCAGGTCGCCGACGCCATCTCCAAGGTCGAGACCGGCCCGGACGACCGCCCGGCCGAGGACGTCGTCCTGGAGTCGATCACCATCAACCGAGCGGACGGCTGACGCCGCGCACTCCGCGCACCGCCGAGGAGGCCGAGAATGGGTTCGGACAACGGAACGGTCGCCGTCGTCACGGGCGGTGCGCGGGGGATCGGGCGCGGCATCGCCCTCGTCCTCGGTGCGACCGGGGCGACGGTCTACGTCACCGACCGCGAGAGCAGGGCGCACACGGTGCAGGACCTGCCCGGGACCGTTGAGGACACCGCCGAACAGGTCACGGACCGGGGCGGGCGCGGGATCGCCGTCCCGCTCGACCACACGGACGACCGCGCCGTCGCCGCGCTGTTCGCCCGGGTGCGCGCGGAGCACGGCGGCCTGGACCTCCTCGTCGCGAACGCCACCGCGGGGAACGCGCTGCCGTTCCACTCCGGCGCGTTCTGGACCCTGCCGCTCGCGCACTGGCACAACATGATCGACTGCGGTGTGCGCGGCCACCTGGTCGCGGCGCACTGCGCGGCGCCGCTGCTCATCGAGCACGGGCGCGGGCTCCTGGTCCTCACCGGGTACGACGACCCCGGGGCCGAGGTGATCGGCGGGCACGTCTTCTACGACCTGGCGATGACCGCCACCAGCCGGCTCGCGCGCACGCTCGCCCACGACCTGCGGCCGCACGGGGTCACGGCGCTCGCCGTCTCCCCCGGGATCACCCGCACGGAGGCGATCGCGGCGGCGGTCCCGGACATGCCGCCGGGCACCGACTCCGTGGAGTTCGCCGGCCGCGCCGTCAGGGCGCTGCTGGCCGACCCGGACGTCGCCCGCCACGCGGGCCGCACGATCGCGGTGGCCGACCTCGCCGCCGAGTACGGGTTCACCGACATCGAGTGACCGCCGTGCCCCGTCGGCGCCACGGGAGGGACCCGCCGCGGCGCCAGAGGTCCGGGGCCCCGGGGGCGGCCCCGCGGTACGGCGGCGGGCCCGGCGCGCTGGGGGAACGGCGGGTCGCAGGCGCCTCAGCGGTAGGCGGCGGCGACCGTGTGGAACGCCTCCTTCGGCGTCCGCCGTTCCGGGTCGTCCGACGGCACCTTGACGATCCCGAACCCGGCCATGTCGAGGTCGTGGGCCGGGATCTCGTGATGCGGGAAGTCCGGCATGGCGTAGGTGAAGACGAAGCAGCCGTGTACGCCGCTCGACTCGTACAGGTCGATCAGCTCGCCCACGTACCGCGCCTGGGTGCGCTCGTCGCGCACATGCCCCGGTGTGACCCGGGGCGGATCGGCGAACCAGTTCACGATGCGGAAGGCGCCGGGGCCCGCCTTCTCGGCGCCGAAGTAGGAGCCGCAGCCGAACTCGGTGACCGCAACGGGCTTGCCCGCGCCGCGCACCAGCGCCCGCACGCGGCCCGCGTACTCGGCCGTGTCGGTGCCGAGGCGGTACAGGTTGACGCCGACGATGTCGAAGCCGGACCAGTCGACGTCCTCCCAGAACGCCGCGCCGTAGGTGACGGGGCCGCGGAAGGACGCGCGGGCCGTGGCACAGGCGGCGGCGAGCAGGGCGTTGAGCCTGCGGGTGATCCGCCGGTCGAAGAGGCGCCGCCAGCGCAGGATGACCTGGAGCCGGAGGAAGGTGGCCGGCCCGGGGACGATGCCCGGTGCGAAGAGCGAGAACTCGCAGCCGACGACGAGCGTGACCCGCCCCGGGTACACGACCCGCAGCTCCTCCGCTGCGGCGGCCATAGCGCCGATGTGGGCCAGCGTCTCCTTGTGCGGCCGATCGTCCGTGTGCGACTGGAGCCAGACGTCGAGCCCGATCTCCAGGGCGTGGCGCGCGGCCCCGATCAGCCCCTCCTCCGCCGTGCCCCTCAGCATCACGGTGGTGCAGTGCAGGTCGTCGCGGATGGTGCGCAGATCGCGCCGCACGGCGTCGGCCGGGATCCCCTCGGTGGTGTAGGAGACACCCTTGATCGCCAGGGCCATGGCGCCGTCCTCTCCGCGTCCGCCGCAACCGTCCGAACTGCGGACAACGTACCGGAAATGACCTGAACCGGCCGATGACGCCCGTCCGCGGCGGGTGCCGGCGGTGTGCGGCACCCGCTACTAATGGAGGACCACAGCCGTAGAGAGGGCGGACATGCGCAGTCAACTATTCGAGCAGGCGCAGGAGAACAAGCAGCCGGGGATGAGTCTGCAAAACACGAAGATGCTCCGGATGAGCTTCAACGGGGAGTTCTTCGCGCGCCAGGGCTCGATGGTGGCCTACCAGGGCGACGTTGACTTCGCCTACCAGGGCGCGGGCGGGCTCGGGAAGCTGTTCAAGAAGGCCGTGACCGGCGAGGGCCTGCCGCTGATGAAGGTCACCGGCCGCGGCGACGTCTTCCTCGCGCGCGACGCCTGGGACGTGCACGTCGTCGACCTCGAAGGCGACTCCGTCACCGTCAACGGCGAGAACGTCCTCGCGTTCGAGTCGGGCCTGGAGTGGGACATCAAGCGCGTCGAGGGCGCCGGGATGGCCTCGGGCGGGCTGTTCAACACCGTGTTCACCGGGACGGGGCGGCTCGCGATCGCCTGCCACGGCACGCCCGTCGTCCTCAACGTCGACCAGCCGACCTTCGTCGACACCGACTCCGCGGTCGCATGGTCGTCCTCCCTGCGCACCGGCGTGCGCCGCACGGTAAAGGCCGGCGCGCTCATCGGCAGGGGCAGCGGCGAAGCCGCCCAGTTGGCGTTCGAGGGCCAGGGCTTCGTACTGGTCCAGGCTTCGGAAGGCCCCCAGATCCCGGTCCAGTCCAACTCCTAGCCCCTCCCGGCCGTGATGCCGTTACGGCGGCGGCACTCACGGCACGGGTTGGCCGGCCGGGGCGGGCGGTAGCAGCGGGCCGCCGTCCCAGCCTTGGAAGACCAGCATGGTCTGCACCCGGGTCACCTCCGAGCGGGCCGTGAGCTCGTCCAGCACGAGGCGCTGCAACGCGGCCACGCCCTCGGCCGCCACCAGCGCGAGGAAGTCGTCCGGCCCGCTCAGGTGGTACACGGCGCGGGTCTCGGGCTGGGCGAGGATGTGCGCGACCAGCGGCTCGACCAGCGGGCGCCGGTGCGGCTGCACCTGGATGGCCAGGAACGCCTGGATGGGTCGGCCGAGCATCGCGGGGTCGACGCGCAGGGTGTGCCCGAGGATCGCACCAGCCTCGCGCATGCGGTTCACCCGGTCCAGGCAGGTGGACGGCGCGATGCCGACGCCCGCGGCGAGTTCCCTGTTCGTGGTCCGCGCATCGTTCTGCAAACGGCGCAGAATCTCCAGGTCGACCGGATCAAGACGCAGATTCTGAGGCATGTGCCGAATTATAACCGATATTGCAGATAGAAATCCGGCAATCGTACAGAATTGGAGGCATTCCACCGGTGCCCGCCCTTGCGTGCGCCCACCGGTACCCGCCGCCCCGCGCCCAGGAGGGACCCATGCCCGAGAACCTGCCGGTCTTCTTCCTGACCACCATCGTCGTGCTGGTCGTCCCCGGCCCCGACTTCGTGGTGGTCACCCGGACCACGGTGGCGCGCGGGCGGGCCGCGGGCCTGGCGGCCGCCGCCGGTATCGCCACCGGGCTGGCCGGGTACACCGCGCTCGCCGCCGCCGGGGTGACCGTGCTGATCGCCGCGAACCCCGCCGCGCTCTCGGTGCTGCGCTTCGCCGGGGCGCTCTACCTCATCGCCCTCGGCGCCGGGGCGCTCATCACCCTGTGGCGGGGTCGCCACGACGGCACCCCGGACGACCCCGCCGCTGCGCACCGCGCACCGGACGCCCCGGCCGGCCCGCGCCCGGCGCGCTCCACCGCGGGGCTGCGGGCCGCGTTCGCCCAAGGGCTGCTGAACAACAGCCTCAACCCGAAGGCCCTGGTGTTCTTCCTCGGCTTTCTGCCGCAGTTCATCGCGCCGGGAAGCCCTGCCGCCCCGCAGACCCTGTTCCTCGGCGCCTGCGTCGTCACCCTCGCCGTCGCGTGGTGGGCCGGCTACGTCGCGGCGATCACCCGGATCACCGCCGTCCTGCGCCGCCGCCGCGCCCGCCGGGGCATCGACCTCGCCGGCGGCCTCGCCCTCACCACCTTCGGCCTGGCCCTCGCCGCCGGCTGAGCCGCGCAAGACGGGCGGGGGCCGGACCCCGGCCGGGGTCCGGCCCCCGCCCGTGCGGCGTCACGCCTTGCGCAGCCGCTCGATGATCCCGTCGAGGTCGCGGGTGAACATCTCCTTGCGGAAGACGTGGCCGCCCTCCGCCTCGTGCGCCTCGTGCTCGATACCGGCCTTGTCGAGGAGGCCGCGGAACTCCCGCTGGCCGGCCAGAACCTGGGTCTCATTCGCACGGTCGAACAGGTTGACCGGGTCGGGGCTGGTCCCGGCCACCATGAAGACGCGCTTGCCGCGGTAGTCCTCGACGTTCTCGACCGGGTTGTCGGCGGTGACCCGCTTCTCGTCCCAGCGCGGCGCCCCGTAGACGGTGCCTCCGGCCAGCTCCACCGCTCCCGAGGAGACGTTGGCCCAGTGCGTGACCAGGCCGGCGTCGCGCCGCATGCTGGCGGGGCCGGAGTGCGAGCTGATCGAGGCGAAGTGGTCGGGGTACTTCGCGCCGTACTTGAGCGCGCCGAAGCCGCCCATGGAGAAGCCCGCGACCGCCCGGCCCTCGGCCTCGTCGTAGGTCCGGAAGTTGGCGTCGACCCAGGGGATCAGCTGCTTGATGTGGAAGGTCTCCCAATTGCGCGGGCCCGCCTCGGACTTCACCGGGTCGGAGTACCAGCCGGCGTGTCCGCCGTCCGGCATCACGGTGATGACGTCCCGGTCGCCGGACACGACGTCGCGGATGCCCATCTCATCGAAGGACCGGAAGTCCTCGCTGGTCCCGCCCCCGTGGAGGAGGTAGACGACGGGGTAGGTGCGGCCGCTGGTCTCGTAGTCGTCGGGGAGCATGACGTTGACCCCGGGGTTCCAGCCGACGGCCTCGGTCTCGAACCGGAAGAACTTCATGCGGGGATCGCTCTCCTCGCGCTCCACGACACGGAGCCCCGCGGCGTCCTGCACCGCGTTGGCGGCAGGCTCTGCTGCGGTGAAGGGAGTGCTCTCGGTCGAGATCACGGCGGTGATCCCGCCGATCATCGCCACTGCTGTGGCGACTCCGGCCGCGGTCTTCAGGACGCCCCTGCGGGTGGGACGGAACGTGCTCACGTGACCTCCAGGTCGGGAAAAGGGGGCGGCGGCAGAGAGGGGCCCGCGAGTGCGGGGCGCCGCCGACGCGGCCACGCTAGGGAAGGCCGATGAAGTCTCGTTGAAATGCCGCTCGACGTGCGCGTTCATTGGCGGTCGGCGGCACGTGCGCGCCGCGGCCCGCGCCGATCGGGCGGGGACTCTTTCGGCGGCGGAACCGCCTGCTACTCCGCCGCCACGCACTTCCCCGTCAACGGGATCCGCTGGATGCGGTCGTCATCGGCGGCGGTCATCGCGCCGAGCGACCGGAGCGCCTCGAACTGCTCCTGCGCATCCGCGCGGCGACCCATCGCGAGGTAGCACGTGCCCAAGCGGTCCCGAAGCTCCAGTTCCAGCCGGACGGCGGTCTGGTCGGAGATGACGGCAAGAGCCTGATGGAAGAGCGCGATCGCGGTGTGCGGTTCGCCCAGTTCCTGCATCGCGGCGGCCAGCCGGGTCAGACTGCCGACGCGCAGCGTGACGTCCGCGACCTGATCGGCCAGGTCGACCGCCTGCCGCAGCGCGGGCGCGGCCTCGGCCGGGCGACCGAGCTGGAGCAGAATGCTGCCGACGCTGCACAGCGCCCGCCCCACCATCGACGGGCTGCCGATCGCCTCTCCGAGCGCGCGGGAGCGGGTGAAGCAGTCGAGGGCCTCCTCGGGGCGGCCCTGGAGCAGCAGGATGTAGCCGCGGCCGGACGTCGCCCGCTCGACGAGCCAGTCGTCGCCGAGCTCCTCGGCCAGTTCGATCACCGCGGCCAAGTCGTCCAGCACGCCGCCGTGCCGCCCTGAGGCCGCTCCGGAGATCACCAGGCCGCCGCGGGCACGGGCCTCGACCCGCCGGTCGCCCGCCGACCGGCCGCCTTCGAGGGCTGCGCTGAACCACGTGCGGGCCTGGTCGTACCGGCCCTGCATGCCATAGGCGAAGCCCAGGCAGAAGTACAGCGAAGGGGCCATCCGGGGGTCGGCGGCATCGCCGACCCGCGACAGTGCGATCTCGACAGCGGCACGGGACTCGTGGATCCTGCCCCTGCGCACGAGGAAGTCGACCACGGCCTCGGCGATCCAGCACGCGTGGCCCACCTGCCCGATGGCTGCGGCGTGGCCGACCACATCGGCGAAGTCGCCGGCCTTGTCGAGCCAGGCCGAGGCGTCCTCCCAACCGCGGAACGGCGCATCCCCCGGCTCCGGCCCGGTCGGGAAGCTCGCGGCGCCCCACTCGCTCGCGATCCGGCCGGCCGCGATGTAGAGCCGGAACACCCGTGCGGTGACCATTGCGCCCGCCTCCGCGGGCTCCTCGGCGGCCAGCCGGCGCGCGAACACCGCGACAAGGTCGTGCAGCCGGTACCGGTCGGCGGCCGGTTGCTGCACGAGGCTCGCGTCCACCAGTCGCTCCAAGGAGCGGTCGGCGTCGCGCGGCGGGCAGTCGAGCATCGCCGCCATCGTGAGCCGGTCGAGCTCCGGCGTGGGCGACAGGCCCAGCACGCGAAACGCCCGCTGATCGGCGTCGGGAAGCTGGTCGTAGGAGGCCCGGAACGCGGCCTCGACGCTGCGGTCCCCCGCGGTCAGGCCGCCGAGCCGTCCCTCGTCGTCGGCGAGCCGCGCCACCAGGTCCTCGAACGTCCATGCCGGACGGGTCTGGAGGCGCGCTCCGGCGATGCACAGTGCGAGCGGCAGCCGCCCGCACAGCCGGGCCAGCGCACGCACCGCGCCCGGCTCGCCGCCCGCCCGCGACGCACCGGCGATGCGGTTCAGCAGCGCCGCGGCAGCCTCGATGTGGAGCGGTTCCAACGAGACCCGGCGCTCCGCGTCCAGACCCGCCAGCCGCCGGCGGCTGGTCACCAGGACGCTGCTGCCCGCCCCGGCCGGCAGCAGCGGGCGCACCTGCTCGGCGCTCCACGCGTCGTCGAGCACCAGCACCAGGCGGAGCGAGGCGGTGGCGGCGCGCCACGACGCCGCGAGTTCGTCGAGGTCGTCCGGGGTACCGCTGTCGTCCACGCCGACCGCCCGCAGCAGCCGACGCAGCACGCGCTCCACGGCGGGTGCCCTGCGCCCGCTGTGCCCGTGCAGATCCACGAACAGGCATCCGTCCGGGCAGTCGGCACGGAGTGTTCGCGCGGCGTTCACCGCCAGCGCGGTCTTCCCGGCTCCCGCCACCCCGTCGACCGCCGCGGTGGTCACCGCGTCGGCGGCGATCGGCGCTGCGAGCAGCGCCAGTTCCCGTTCCCGGCCGATCAGCTCGCCGATGCCGACCGGCAACTCGTCGCGCGGCCGGTCGGCCGGAACGGGGGCCGGGGGCGCACCGGCCGCCTGACTCCTGTCGGCGAGACCGAGCGACGCGTCGTCCCCGCGCAGCACCGCCTGGTGGACGCTCTGCATCTCCGCGCCGGGCTCCACCCCCAGGTCCTCGACGAGGCGGTCGCGCAGCCGGGGGAACACCCGCAGCGCGTCGGCCTGCTGCCCGCCGCCGTAACGGGCACGCACCAGGAGGGCGGCGAGCCCTTCGGCGTGCGGGTACGCCTCGATCCACTCGGGCAGCTCGTCAACCACCTCGTCGTAGCGTCCCAGGCGGACCTGCGCGTCGAGCTTGTCCTGGAGCAGCGCGACCCGCCGCTCCGCCAGCCGGCGCCGCTCCCCTTCCGCGAACGGCCCCGGGAGTCCCGCCAGCGGCTCGCCGTCGAACAGCGCGAGCGCGCGGGTGTACGCGCCCACCGCCGCGGCCAGGTCACCGCTCTGCCGAGCACCGCCGGCCTCGGCCGCGAGCTCGTTCAGGCGCACCGTGTCGAGCAGGGCGCCGCTGCCGACGAAGCGGTACCCGCTCCGGTCGCTGACGATCACCGACTTCGCGTCCACGCCGTTGGCCTGCAAGCACCGCCGCAGGCGGAACACGTAGCCCGGCATGTTCCGGACACCGGTGCTCGGCGGGTCCTGGCCCCACACCCGGTCGAGCAGCTGCTCCTGGCTGACGGTGACATCGGAGCGCAGCACCAGGGCCGCCAACACGGCCTGCTGGCGGACGGGGCCCACATCCAGCTCCTCGGCACCACACCAGACCCGCATCGGGCCGAGCACGGCGAACCGAATATGCGTGGGAGAAACCGGTGTAATCCGTTCGGACACCGGCGCACCTTATCAAAGCGAGGCGACCGCGAATCAGCCGCGAATCAGCCGCAAATCCGGCGTATGCGGCGATTCGCGGCGGACGCGCGGCACAATCGGGGCCCCGGTGGTCCGGTACGCCACCGGGGCGGCTTCAGCGACCGCCCCGCGCCCGGACGAGCGCCTGGGGCACAGCGAGGAGCGAAGGCCGTGGCGACGGCGATGCCGGGATGATCGGGTCGGCCAGGGGGCAGCCGTTGTCGGGCGCGCGTCCGCTCATGGCTCGCTTTCGGTCGTGCAGGGGGCGCGGATGCCCGCGTTCGAGAAGGTGGCGCGGCGGGGGCGGCGCGACCGCACACCCGGCGGCGGGACGCCGAGTCGACCCGCGTGCGCCGCGGGGCCGATCCACCGGCGACGCTACGCCGCACCGATGAAATCTCGATGAAACCCCGCACGACGCATTCGCTCCCGCACCGTTCGCGCCGGCCGACACGGTGACGGGGCTGAACCGCCCCGGGGCGGCGGGGCCGCCGGCGCACTGGGAGGGCCGCACCGCCCGGCCCGGCCCCCTGCCGCCCCGCCGGTGCCGGCTCCCGCGGACGGCTCGCGGGGACCGGCACCCGGAAAACGGTCAGCCTGCGCCGAGGGCCTGGGTGGGCGGGGTGCGGGCCGCGCGCATCGCGGGGAGCAACCCGGCGACCGCGCCGATGAGGACGGGGACGGCGGCCCCGCCCGCGAGCGCCCACAGCGGCACGTCGACCAGCCACCCCTGCCACAGCGCGTAGCACGCGGTGACCAGGCCGCCGAGTACCGCACCGGCCACGCCGCCCAGCGCCGACAGCACCATCGCCTCCACCAGGAACTGCCCCCGGATCTGGCCGCGCGTCGCGCCGAGCGCCCGGCGCAGGCCGATCTCGCCGCGGCGCTCCAGCACCGAGATGACCATCGTGTTCGCGACACCCACGCCGCCCACCAGCAGCGCCACACCGCCCAACCCCAGCAGCAGGCCGGTGAACGCCGCGTCCACGGCCTCCTTCGCCTGGAGCGCGTCGGACGGCCGGGACATCGTGATCTCGTTGGGGTTCTCCGGGTCGAGTGTGCGGCCGAGCAGCTCCCTGACCTCGTCCACCCGCTCGGGGTCGGCGCGGGCGTAGACGGTGGTGGGGTGGCCGTCCATACCGAGGCGGTCGCCCGCGACGCCCCAGCCCACCAGCGCGGCGCGGTCGAGCTCCGGGGCCAGCTCCACCGGGTCGAGCACCCCGACGACGCTGTAGTACTCGGCCCCGATGAGCACCAGGGTGCCGGGGCCGGCCTCGGTGATGCCGAGCTGCGCCGCCGCCTTCGCGCCGAGGACCACGGCCGGGTACCGCGACGTCGCCTCGTTCAACCACGCGCCCTGCGCCATCTCGACCTCCAGCGTGTCGAGCAGGCCGAGGTCCGCGGCGTAGGTGGTGATCCCGCCCGATTCCCCCTTGGGGATGCGGTCGCTCCGGTACACCGAGGCGTCGTCCAGCTGGGCGACCTCCGATATCCGCCGGACGCCCCCGACCCGTTCGCCGTGGGCCGCGGCGCCCTTCGGCAGCTTCGCGGTCTCCCCGGTGAACATCGAGTCGCCAGGGGTCGCCGTGAGGAGGTTGGTCCCGAGCCGGTCGATGCGCGCGTCCAGCTCCGCGCGGCTCGAGGCGGAGATGCCGACGACGGCCACCATCGCGGCGATGCCGATGGCGATCCCCAGCGCCGACAGCACCACGCGCAGCGGCCTGGCCCGCAGCCCGCTCGCCCCCGTGCGGAGCAGGTCGACCGGCGACAGCCGGGCCGGGACAGGGGCGCGGGGCGCACCGCGGCGCCGCCCGCCCACGGGCCGCCGCCCCCTCACGGCCGCACCCCGCCGACCGCCGCCGATCGCGCCCCGTCGGTCCGCTCGTCGGCGGCGATCCGGCCGTCCCTGACCTGGATCCGCCGGGGCAGCCCGGCGGCGACCTCGCGGTCGTGCGTGATGACGACGACCGCCGCCCCCTCCGCGTTCAGCTCGCGGAGCAGGCCGATGACCACCTCGCCCGTCGCGGTGTCGAGCGCGCCGGTGGGCTCGTCGGCGAGGATCAGCGCCGGGTCGCCCGCCACCGCCCTGGCGATCGCGGTCCGCTGCTGCTGCCCGCCCGAGAGCTCGTGCGGGCGGTGCCCGGCCCGGTCGGCCATCCCCACCCGGCGCAGCGCGGCCGCCGCCTTCTCCCGCCGCCGCCGCATCGGCAGCCCGGTGTAGAGCAGCCCGTCGGCGACGTTGTCGAGCGCGGTGATGTTCGCCGCCAGGTGGAACTGCTGGAACACGAACCCGATCCCGGTCGCCCGCAGCGCGGAGCGGGCGTCGTCGCCGAGCGCGCCGACGTCGTGGCCGCCGATCCGGATCGCGCCGGCGGTGGGGGTGTCGAGCGTCCCGAGGAGGTTGAGCAGGGTGGACTTGCCCGACCCGGACGGGCCGACGATGCCGACCAGCTCACCGGCCTCGATGCGCACGCTCACACCGTCCAGCGCGCGCACGCCGCCGGGGTAGTGGCGCGCCACGTCCTCCAGTTCGGCGGCCGGCGCCGCCGGCCCGGGGGCGGTACCGGTTGCGGCGCTCATTCGGGCACCGCCACCGTCGTGCCCTCGGCGATCCCGTCGCCGCTGATCTCGACGCGGTCGCCGGCGAACATGCCCGTCTCGACCGGGACGTCGCGCACATCGTTCCCGTCGACAACGGACACGCCGTGGCCGCCGCCCGGCAGCGCGATCAGTGCGCTGACGGGCACGACGAGCACGTTCTCCTTGCGCGCGCTGCGGAACCCGACCTCCACGGGGGCCTGGTCGAAGGACTCGGCCTCCTCCCCGGCGCCGTCGTCCAGCGTGACCACGACCGCGAAGGTGGGCTCGCCGTCCCCTTGGCCGCCCTCCTCCGCCGCGGGTTCCTCGGCCACCGAACCCACCGAGGACACCTCGCCCTTCGCGGTCCCGCCGCCGGGGAGCGTCACCTCGACCTTGTCGCCCTCGCGCACCAGGTCGCGGTCCGACACCTTCACGTCCACGCGGACGATCTGCTCGGTGGAGCCGGTCTTCAGGACGGGGCCCGAGGGCGCGGCGCGCTGGCCGACCTTCGCCTCCAGCCCCGAGATCCGCACCTCGCCCTTTGCGAACCACACGTCGGCGGGGTCGACGCGGCCGGTCTCCGGCACGCCGAGGTCCTCCTGCCACCGCTCCACGGCCGCGGCCGTGAGGTGCGAGAACTCGTCGTCCACGGTGAACCCGGTGTAACCGAGTTCGCTGAGCGCCTGCTCGAACCGGCGCACGTCGGACCCTGTGACGCCCGACTTGAGGACGCGGTAGGCCGGGCGGTCGCCGCGCAGCAGCACCACCGGCCGGTCGTCCAGCTCGTAGAGCGACTGCCCGGGGCGCACGGTGTCGCCCTCCTTCGGCAGGTCGGTGATGACGCCGTCGGCGCCGGCGAAGACGGTCGCCCCGCCGCCGAAGCCGAGCGTGCCGTCCATCGTCTTCCGCTCCTCCAGTGCCGTGCGCTCGACATCGGTGGTCGCATCCGGCCGGGTCGAGGCGTCCGCCGGCTTCTCGCGCTGCCCGGACCAGCCGACGGTCCACGCCGCGGCGGCCAACGCGGCGATCACCGTGACGGCCAGCGCAGCGGCCGCGGCCCGGCGCCACGGGCGGCGCGGCGCGGGCGGCACATCGGCAGGGACGTCGTCGGCGGCGTCGGGCCGCGGCCCGACGCCGTCCAGGACACTCACTGCCCCTTCTGAATGGTGACGCCCGCGCCGCCGGGGCCGCCCTTCTCCGCGCACTTGCGCATCGGTTCCCGCATCTTCTCGGCGTCGTCGATCGGGAGGCCGAGGCCCTCCCCCATCTTCGGGTCCTCGACGTCGATCCCCTCGCTCCGGAGGCACTCGGCCACCTTGAGGTTGGACTCGTGCATCTCCTCGTCGGACGGCGGGTTCTCGTCAACGGGCAGGTGCTTCTCGCACTTGTCCATGGCCTCCTTGTCCTTGCCGGAGGACTTGAGCGGGACGGCCGGCATCATGCCCTCGCCCCCCTTGGGGTCGGGCATGTCCACCCCGTTGTCGCGCATGCACTCGGTGAACTTCAGCATGGCGTCCTGGGTCTCCGATCCGGCGTCCCGCCCGCCGACCGCGCCGCCGCCCTTTCCGCTGTCGCCGCCGCTGTCCGCCCCGCCGATGCCCAGGGTGGCGCACCCCGTCATCAGCAGTCCCGCCAATGCGGCGGCCGCCGCGTATCCGGTGATCGTTCGCATGGTCATGTCGCTCTCCGCCTCGCAGCGTCGTGGGAAGACCCCGGAGTGCACCGGGGCGGTCCCCATGCCACCGCTCCCCCGGTTACGCGGTGGTTAGCGCGCCGAACCGCCGCCTCGCACCGGGTTCTCGCCGACCCCTAACCTCCCGCTAACCGGGGACCGGTAATCGTTGGAGCCGCCGCGCGCGGGCGCGGTGGGACGACAGGGGGCCGTAGTGCGGGTGCTGATCGTCGAGGACGAGCCGTCGCTCGCCGCGACCGTCGCGGAAGGGCTGCGCGGCGAGGGCATGGCCGTCGACGTCGCCGCCGACGGCGACGCCGGGTTGGAGATGGCGACCGTGCACGGCTACGACGTCATCGTGCTCGACCGCGACCTGCCCGTCATCCACGGCGACGAGATCTGCGCCCGTGTCGCGGACGACCCCTCGATCGACGCCCGCGTCCTGATGCTCACGGCGATGGGCCAGGTCAGCGACCGGGTCGACGGGTTGAGCCGCGGCGCCGACGACTACCTCGCGAAACCGTTCGCCTACGCCGAACTCGTCGCGCGGGTCCGCGCCCTGGGCCGCCGCACCCGGCCGGCGGCACCACCGGTGCTGCACCGGGCCGGCGTCAGCCTCGACGGCAGGCTGCGCACCGCCAGCCGCGACGGCCGGGCGCTCGCCCTGTCGCCGAAGGAGTTCGGCGTGCTGGAGGAGCTGCTGAAGGCCGACGGCGCGCCCGTGACGACCGCCCACCTGATCGAGAAGGTGTGGGACGCCCACCTCGACCCGTTCAGCGGGGTCCTCAAGGTCGTCGTGCACGGGCTGCGCCGCAAGATCGGCGACCCGCCCCTGATCTCGACCGTCCCCGGCCACGGCTACCGGATCTGACGTGGCGGCCACCGAGCCCCGGCGCGCATGGCGGCACGCGCGCACCCGCCTCGCCCGCGCGCCCTTCACCGTGCGCGGCAAGCTGGCGCTCATCTACACCGGGGTGTTCCTCGTGGGCGGTGTGCTACTGCTCGCGCTCAACTACTCGATCGTCTCGGCGAGCCTGGCCGAGCGGGGCGTGGAACTCGCCAAGACCACGACGGTGTCGGGGCCGGTCGACGGGTCGTCGGAGACCGTCTCGGGCGAGCCCTTCTCCCGCACCGACCCGGGGCCCGGCCTGCGCGCGCGGGCCATCCCCACGGAGGTGATCGAGGACTACCAGACCGGGGTGCTGTCCGACCTGCTGCTGCGTTCCGGTCTCGGGCTCGCCGCCGTCACCCTGCTGGCGGCTCTCGCCGGCTGGATCATCGCCGGACGCCCGCTGCGGCGGCTGCACCAGGTCACCGAGACCGCGCGGCGGCTGTCGGAACGCGACCTCGGCAGCCGCCTGGCCCTCGAAGGGCCGCCGGACGAGTTCAAGGAGCTCGGCGACACGTTCGACGGGATGCTCCAGCGCCTCCAGGCCGCGTTCGAGGCGCAGCGGCGGTTCGTCGCCAACGCGTCGCACGAGCTGCGGACCCCGCTCGCCGTGCAACGGGCCGCCGCCGAGGTGCCCCTGGCCCAGGGCCGGGTCCCCGAGGAACTGCGCCCCGCACTGGACCGGGTGGTCGAGTCGACCGCGCGCAGCGAGCGCCTCATCGCCGGGCTGCTCCTGCTGGCACGGTCCGACCAGGGGATCGCCGAACCGGAGCCGGTCGACCTCGCCGACGCGGCGCGCCACGCGGTGCGCTCCTGCACCGAGGACGCCGCGGCGGCCGGTGTCACGCTGCGGTCCGATCTCGGCCCCGCCGTCGTCTCGGGCGACCGGCTGCTCCTGGAGCAGCTCGTCGGCAACCTCGTCGACAACGCCGTCCGCTACAACCGGCCCGGCGGCGAGGTGACCATCGCGGCCGGGGTCCGGGGCGGCGACGCCGTCCTGCGGGTGCGCAACACCGGCCAGGCGGTGGCCGAGGCCGAGCGGCTGTTCGAACCGTTCCACCGCGGCGGCGACGCCCGGCTGCACCGCGCCAAGGCGGGCACCGGGCTGGGCCTCTCGATCGCCCGGTCGATCGCGACCGCCCACAGCGGCAGGATCACGGCCGCGGCGCGCGAGGGCGGCGGCCTGTCCGTCACCCTGCGGCTCCCCCCGCACACCGCAGCGGAGCCGGCCACCGGGACACCGTGACCGCCGTCCCGCGACCAGGGCGGAGGGCGCCCTGGTCGCGGGACGGCTCAGTCAGTCCTTCTTCGTGGGGCAGCCCGGCGGCGGGGGTGGCGGGGGCGGGGGCTTGCCGTCGTCGCCGCCGTCCTTGTGGACGCACTCGGGGAAGTCGACCCAGTCGCGCGGGTTCTTGCCGTCGGGCGCGCCGAGGAAGTCGGCGGCGATGGACTCGCGGCCCTCGCGGCCCCACTCCGCGGCGACGCCGAACTCCATCCCGAGGAAGCTGACGCCCCAGCCGACGCTCTCCGACTCGAACTCGGTGTCGTAGAGCACCTTGCTGACCTTGCCGTGGTCGTAGAACTCCTTCTTGACCTTGTCCCAGTCGGTGCTGTCCTTGTTGATATCGACGGGCTCGCCGACCTCGTCGGCGAGGTCGCCGGCGCCGGACTTCTGGCCGGTCAGCCAGTCCTCGACGACCGAGCGGTTCTTGTCGGTCACCTCCAACTGGGCGGTCCGCACGTCGTAGCGGCCCTTGCGCTCGGTCTTGCCGTAGCTGCCGTTGACCGGACCGACCTGGCCGGCGACGTCGAGGTTGAACCCCTCGCCCCTGGGCGACTCCACGGCCTCGGACATGACGATGCCGACGAGCTTGCCGTCCTTGTCGTGGGTGACCTTCAGGGAGACGTTCTTGCTGCCCTTGCCGTGCAGCAGGCCCGCCGTACCCTCGCCCGAGACGGTGAAGGAGTAGATCTTGGAGGTCTTGGGGTTCTTCGGGTCGCGGTTGTCCTTCTCCTCGATGGTCTCGCCGGCCATCTTGCCCTCGCCGCCGAGGAGGTTGAGGCTGAGCGAATCGCCGCCCTCGTCGTCCTTGTCGTCCTTCTTGCCCTTGTCGCCCTTCTTGTCCTTCTTGTCGGTGATGTTGCCGAGCTTGAGCCCGCCGGAGCCCTCGCCGCCGACGGACTTGGTGGTGATCTGCGGATCGTCCATGTCGGGCGGGTCGGACACCTTGCACGACGACATGATCGGGTTGTCGGCGCAGAACTTGGTCTGCGCCCGGCCCTGCTCCTGCCGCACCTTGTTGTAGTAGGACTTGATCTCGCCGATCTTGTCGTCGGCTTCGCCCTTGTTCTTGAAGACGTAGGTGTCGCCGACCGCCATGTTCAGTCCGCCGCCGATCTTGCCGCCGACCTCGACCCCGCCGCTCTTGAAGACGTTCAGGCCCGACTCGACCTCGACCCCGAGGTGGCCGGTCGACAGGGCGGTGAGACGCACGGTCCCGTCGGAGTACTCCTGGCGGATGAACGCGAACTCATCGGTGATCTTGATGAACAGCATCTTGTACGTGGACTTCGAGTACTCCTTCTCGTACAGCTTCTCGCAGAGGGGCGGCTTGAACGCGTCGTCCTTCTTGGTCCCGGGCCGCCCGTCGCTGCACGGGCCCGCAGTGGGGCTCGGGTGGGGTGGCTTCGGGCCGGCGTCGCCGCCCCCGCCCTCGCCGTCGCAGTCCGCCTGGCCGGCGCTGAGGAGGACGCACAGCGCGGGCGGTACGTGCTTGGCCACACGGTCGCCCAGCAGGTAGAGGCCTGCTCCACCCATGATGACGCCGGCCAGCACGATCATCGCCGCGTACTCGATGACGGACACGCCCGACTCGGAGCGCCGCGCCCGCGACCGGAACCTTGCATTGACGGAAGCCATAACGGCCCTCTCGATGCCCGCACCACGAGTTGGCATCATGTTGTTTATGGTGTCATTTTTAGTGGCTTTTCCTAGAGTTTAGGTTTGTTTACTGTCAGCGAACAGGGACCACAGCCTCAATCCGGGTCCCGTTCCCGCCCAGTACGCGACGCGCGCCCCTGCCCCGATCGGGGCAGGGGCGCGCGTCGCGGCCCGAAAAAGCGGCTACTTGCGGAAGTGGAAGATGCCCCACGCGAGGTCGCCGGAGTCGCCTCCGTTGACCCAGTTGCGCAGGCCGACCTTCATCCGCTCCAGATACTCGGTGCTGATCTGCCCGGTGAGCTCGGCCTCCCGGGCCTCGGTCTCGGCGAGGACCCGGCCGTAGTGCCGGGGCAGCTGCGGGCTGAGGTCGTCGAACTCGACCTTGGTCAGCCCGAGCCGGCGGGCCTCCGCCTCGTAGAAGCCGGGGGTCGCCATGGTGTCGAGGTGCAGGCGCTCCAGGATCGGGCGCAGCGCCTCGCTCGCGGCGCCGTCGGCCGCCATGGGGTCGGTGAAGACCAGCCGGCCGCCGGGGCGCAGCACCCGGACCGCCTCCTCCACCACGCGGGCGCGGTCGCCGCTGTGCAGCAGCGCGTCCTGCGACCACACGACGTCGAAGCCGTTGTCCTGGAGCGGGATCTCCTCGAACGACCCGTCGACCACGTCGATGAGGTGGTCGAGGCCCGCCGCCCGGTTCATGGCCCGGTTCCGGTCGTTCTCGACCTCACTGAGGTTGAGGCAGGTCACCCGGCACCCGTAGGTGCGGGCGAGGAACCGCGCCGAGCCCCCGTAGCCGGAGCCCAGGTCGACCACCGCGGTGTCGGGGGTGAGTTCCAGCTTGTCCGCCATGCGCTCGACCGTGCGGCGGCTCGCGTCGGCGATGTCGTCGTCGGCGGCGGTGTAGAGGCCGACGTGGATGTCGGTGCCGCCCCAGACCGAGTGGTAGAACGCGTCGGCGTCGCTGGAGTTGTAGTACTCCCGCGCGGTCTGCACCGCGGTGGAGTAGTTCTCGGCGGCGTCCTCGTCGGAGTGGTACGCCTTCTCCGCGATGTGCACGAAGAAGTCGGGCTCCTCGCCCTGGTAGGTCTCCTGGAAGTCACCGTAGGTGTTGATCCGCTGGAACCCGACCTCGCGCATGAGCCGCCGCACGTAGTTCTTGCGCAGCGGGAACATGTTGAGGTGGTACTCGGACTGGTCGGGGAACCGGTAGCGGAACCGGGCCAGGCCCTCGTCGACGTGCGCCGGCTCGGCCGACACCTCTTCACCGCAGTAGTAGTAGGTGTGCGAGTTGCCGTAGGTGCCGTCGAGCAGGGCGTCGTAGTTGCGCTGGTCGATGATCAGCACGCCGTCGTGCTTGAGCATCGCGTAGAACTCGGCGAGGGCCTTGCGGCGGTCGCGCTCGGAGAACAGGTGGGTGAACGAGTTGCCGAGGCAGATGATGGCGTCGTAGGTGCCGTGCACGTCACGGTTGAGCCATCTCCAGTCGGCCTGGACGACGCGGAGGATGTGCCCGCCGTACGTGAGGCCGTTGGAGAACGCTTGAGCCAGCATCTCGGGGCTGCCGTCGGCGCTGACGGTGTCGAAGCCCTCTTCAAGCAGACGCACCGAGTGGAACCCGGTGCCGGTCGCGACGTCGAGCACCTCGCGCACACCGCGTGCCTTGAGCTGCTCGATGAAGAAGCCGCCCTCGCTCGCGTAGCGCCGCTTCCAGTCGATCAGCTCGTCCCACTTCTCGACGAAGCCCGTGACATATTCGGCTTTGTAGTGGTCGGTTTCGCGAACAGCGAGCGGGTCGGTGCCAAAACCCTGCGTGTCCTGCCCTTTGATAGGTCGACTCCTCACACTCGAAATGACCCCGGCCGCAGCCCGAACACGGCGGACAGGGGTGGGATTTCGCCTTTTTCATTGAAATGCACTTGACGAATCGTTTCAAGTGCACCGCCTCCACCCTGCGTTAAAACAGCAGGTCAGAAGCGCGAAATTCGTCAATCTGGCGGCCGACACCAGTCGGATCTCGAAAATTTTCCAACCGGATTGAAGCGCCATACGCAACTCATTGCGCAACACGCACCAGAAGAATGTGACGGCGTCCTATTCGTGAAAATCACCGGAAATTCGGGAGCCGCGCACGCGCCCGCACGCGCACGCGTGCGGGCCCGTGAGAGGCGGCGGGTGTGCTCTCCCGGGAGAAGGTGGGTGGGCGGTCATGGCGGCGGCCCACCCCCTCGTGTCCACGCGGCGTCATTCGAGTGACGAGGGTCAGTTGACCTTGTCGACGTCGTTCGCGAGCTCGTGCTCCTCGATGTACTCGTCAAGGCGGTCCTCGCGCAGCGCGGCGGAGAAGTCCTTGACGGCGGACGTGTCGAGCCGTACGACGTTCTGGCTGCCCTCGTAGCCGGTTTCGGCCGCGGGGAGACTGATGAACTCGATGCCCTCCGGACCGCCGCGCGCCATGCGCGCCGCCAGGGACCGCATCGTGCCCATGGTGGTGCCGGAGTCGACGGCGACCGCCCCGCTCGCCGCCTCGAGGAACGCGTCGAGCCGGGCCGGGTCGGTGAGCACTCCGGTGCTCGCCGCCTTCTCCGCCATGGCCTTGATGAACGCCTGCTGGCGCTTCACACGGTCGAAGTCGCTGCCGGGCAGCCCCTTGCGCTCGCGGACAAACCGCAGCGCCTCGTCGCCGTCCATGTGGTTCTTCCCCGCCTCCCACGACCACTCGTTGCTGGGGTCGTAGACGTCCTCGGCGAGGTGCACGTCGACCCCGCCGAGAGCGTCGGTCATCGTCTTGAACCCCTGGAAGTCGACCGCGGCGAAATGGTCGATCCGCACGTCGGTGAGCTTCTCGACGGTCTCGACCAGCAGCCGCGGGCCGCCCCGCTCGAAGGACGCGTTGATCTTCGCGCGGCCGTGGCCGGGGATCTCCACCCAGGAGTCGCGCGGGATCGAGACGACGTAGGAGTCGTCGCGGCCCTTGGGCGCGTGCAGCAGCATGATGGTGTCGGACCGGGCCTCACCCTTGCGCCACGTGGTCTCGGTGAAATCGCCGCGCATGTCGGAGCCGACCAGCAGCCAGTTCTCGCCGGCGTCGGGCAGCGGCCGCTTCGAGGACGCGGTCGGCAGCGCGTCGGCGATGCGCTGGATGTTGCGGTCGTAGCCGTCCTGCCGCGACAGGACCCAGCCCGTACCGCAGGCCGCGAGTACCGCGAGCGCGAGGAGGACGGACAGGATGATCCGGCGGCGCCTGCGCTTCGGTTTCCCCATGTGCGGTATCCCCGTTTTATCAGCGATCTTGCCTGGCCAACGAACTGCATACCACAGCTGGTTCCCCGGATCCGGGCACGACTGGCGGCACCGGCCGATGTGCCGCGCCAGCGCGCGCACGGCGCGGCACGAGCGGTCCGGAACGCGCGCCGATTCCCATCCGAAAACCCCGGCATTCCGCTGCCGCGCGGGAACCCCGCCCGGCACCGCTGCGTCGGAGGAATGCAGTGCACAGACGGGGCCCCGCCCCGTAGGGCGGCGGTACCGCGCGACAGCCGGCACCACCGCCCGAACCGTCCCGATTCTCAGCGTCTTCCAAGGTGAATGGCCGATGACGGACAAAACGTGGCAGACAATGGGGGAGCACCGTAACGTTTCCCGCCAGCACGGTGGTCGTCCCCCGAAGCCTGCGCGCCGTGTCCCATCGCGGCGGCCGCACGGCCGCGCGACCGCACCGTTCACCCGCGGGTGGAGAGGACCTCACCGCCGATGGGCGCGTTCGTTCAGGCAGCGCTGGGTTTCCCGACCGTATTGTTCACGTTCTCACTGGTGGTGGTCGTTGCTTACTGGGTTCTCGTGCTGGTCGGCGGCGCCGAGGTCGACATGCTCGACGGCGACGTCCCCGACTCGGGGGGCGCCATCGGACTGCTGGGCGGCATCGGCCTCGGCGGTGTTCCCGGCACGGTCTCGGTGTCGCTGGTGATCGCGGTCGCCTGGTTCCTCAGCCTCTCCGGCGCGTCGCTCGCCACGGGGTGGGGCCTGTCGCCCACCTGGCTCATCGTGATCCTGGTCGGCGTCCTCGCCCTGGCGCTCATGGGCGCCTGGCTGGTCACGGCCTTCATCGTCATGGGACTGCGCAAGGCCCTGCCCGACGCCCGCGAGTCCTCCCTGCACGACTTCGTCGGCCGCACCTGCACCATCCGCACCGGCAAGGTGACCATGGACTTCGGGCAGGCCGAAGCCGCGTCGGAGGACGGATCCACCTCGGTGATCCAGGTCCGCCAGCACGGCGACGACCCGCTCACCGCCGGCAGTACCGCACTCGTCTACGCCTACGACGACGCCGGAGAGTTCTTCTGGGTGTCGGCGTTCGACCCCGCGCTCGACCCGAACCGCTGACAGCGGACCCCGCACCACACCGGCCCCGCGCACAGCCGCGGCGCCGGCGAGCACCGCACGTCCCCGCCTGCCGCCGCAGGCACCCCCCGACCTAAGGACTTATCGATGGATGTGATCTCCGCGGGCTTCGGCATTCTGATCGCCGTCGTCCTCGTCATCGTTCTGGGGCTGGTGATCGTCGTCAGCCGGCTCTTCCGCAAGGTCGAGCAGGGCAAGGCCCTGATCGTCTCCAAGACGAACCGGGTCGACGTCACCTTCACCGGCATGGTCGTCCTGCCGGTGCTGCACCGCGCCGAGATCATGGACATCTCGGTGAAGACGATCGAGATCGAGCGGACCGGCAAGGAGGGGCTGATCTGCTCCGACAACATCCGCGCCGACATCCGCATCTCGTTCTTCGTGCGGGTGAACAACCAGCGCGAGTCCGTCATCAAGGTGGCCCAGTCCATCGGCACCGAGCGCGCCAGCAACCAGGACACCCTCCAGGAGCTGTTCAACGCCAAGTTCTCCGAGGCGCTGAAGACCGTCGGCAAGCAGCTCCAGTTCGAGGACCTGTACACCCAGCGCGACGAGTTCCGCGACCGCATCATCCAGATGATCGGCGTGGACCTCAACGGCTACCAGCTCGAAGACGCGGCGATCGACTTCCTGGAGCAGACCCCGCTGCACAGCCTGGACGAGAACAACATCCTCGACGCCCAGGGCATCCGCAAGATCACCGAGCTCACCGCCGTGCAGAGCATCCACACCAACGAGCACGCGCGCAACAAGGAGAAGGAGATCGAGCGGCAGAACGTCGAGGCGCGCGAGGCGATCCTCGAACTGGAGCGGCGCCGCGAGGAGGCCGAGGCCAAGCAGCAGCGCGAGGTCGAGACCCTGCGGGCGCGCGAGGAGGCCGAGACCGCACGGGTGCGCTCCGAGGAGCTGCTGAAGTCCGAGACCGCACGCGTGCGCACCGATGAGCAGGTCGGCGTGCAGCAGCAGAACCGCGACCGGGAGATCGCGGTGGCGCAGAAGAACCGCGAGCGGGTCATCGCCATCGAGACCGAGCGCATCGAGAAGGACCGGATGCTGGAGGTCATCGGCCGCGAGCGCGAGACCGAGCTGTCCCGCATCTCCAAGGACAAGGAGCTGGAGGGCGAGCGGCGCGAGATCGCCGAGTCCATCCGCGAGCGCATCGCCGTCGACAAGACCGTCGCCGAGCAGGAAGAGGCCATCAAGAAGCTGCGGACGGTCGAGGAGGCCGAGCGCACCCGCCAGGCCATCATCATCCAGGCCGAGGCCGAGGCGCAGGAGGCCCTGGTCAAGGACATCAAGGCCGCCGAGGCCGCCGAGCAGGCGTCCGCGCACAAGGCCCGCGAGGAGCTGCGGCTCGCCGAGACCCGGCAGCAGACCGCCGAGCTCGACACCCAGGCCGCCATCCGCCTCGCCGAGGGCAAGCAGGCCGACGCCGCCGCCGAAGGGCTCGCGAAGGCCCAGGTGCTGGAGCGCGAGGCCGCGGCGCTGGAGAAGCAGGGCCGCGCCGAAGCGGTCGTGGAACGCGAGAAGGGCGTCGCGACCGCCGAGGCGCTCGACAAGCACGGCCGCGCCGAGGCCGCGGTGAGCCGCGAGAAGGCGCTCGCCGACGCCGAGGGCATCCGCGAGAAGCTCAAGGCCGAGGCCGAGGGCATCAACGACAAGGCCGAGGCCATCGCGGCGCTCGACGAGGCGGGACGCGGGCACGAGGAGTACCGCCTGCGGCTCGACGCCGAGAAGGAGATCCGGCTCGCCGGCATCACCGTGCAGAAGGACGTCGCCGAGGCGCAGGCCGCCGTGCTGTCCACCGGCCTCCAGTCCGCCGACATCGACATCGTGGGCGGCGACGGCGCGTTCTTCGAGCGGCTCACCGGCTCCATCGGCATGGGCAAGGCCGTCGACGGGTTCATGCAGAACTCCCAGGTCGCGCAGACCCTCGCCGGGCCGTGGCTGGACGGTTCCGCCGACTTCACCAACGACCTGTCCCGGCTGGTCGGCTCGGTGCGCACCGAGGACGTCAAGAACGTCACCCTGTCGGCGCTGCTCATGAAGCTGATCAACAATGGCGGCGCCGAAGAGGGCAAGCTCCGCGAGCTGCTGAGCACCGCGAACCGGCTCGGTGTGGCCGACTCGCCCGTGTCGGCCCTCACCGGCCCCCGCCTGAACTCCGCCGAGACGACCGCGAAGGCGTGACGCAGACGTGACCGACACCGTCGAAACTGCCGCCTCGGCACCTGCCGAGCCGAACGGGGCCGCACCCGGTCCGGACGCGCCCGGGCCCGACGGTCCCGCCGCCCGCGCCGGGTCGGCCCCCGAAGGGCTCGACCAGGGGACCTACGAGGTCCTGCGGACCCGGTTGGCGGGGCAGGCCGCCGATCTCGCCCGCCGGGCCGAATCGCTCAACGCCCGGCGGCTGGCGGTCTTCGGCGGTGCCGAGCTGCGTCTCACCGGGACCGAGCGGATCCGCACGGGGCACAACTGCGTGCCCCGCGACATCGTGCCCGTCGGCGACCTCATGCTCTTCGGGTACAACGTCTTCATCGGGCTGAAGCAGGAGACGACCGTCGCCGACGTCTTCTCGCTGCACCGCTTCACCCCGCCGGACCCCGCAGCGGAGCCCGGCGGGCAGCCCCCGTTCACCGAGGCCGGGCCGGGCGAACTGCCCGGCCTCCTGGACGACGCCCAGTTCCGGCGCGACTTCGCCGAGCTGTACCGCTACTACCGCGACACCCGCCTGCTGCAACTGCGCCGGGTCGGCCCGAAGCTCCTCGCCGTGTTCCAGACCGGCGAACGCACCGAGGACATCCGGGTCCTCCGCTGGCAGGTCGAGAACGACGGCGGCGTTCGCTACCTCGACGGCCGCGGCGAACGCGACCACGTGTTCCCGGCGCAGCAGGACTTCGAATGGGTCGAGACGACCCGGGAGCAGCACGTCCTGGGCCGCCACCCGCACATCTCCATCCTCGACCAGGTGTTCGTGGAGACGGTCGGCGGCGACCTCACCATCAAGGTCGAGAACAACACCGAGTCCGGCGCGGGCATCTACAGCGAACCCGTCGACGAACCGCTCCAGAGCCTCGCCGACGCCGAGGTCCACTACGCCGAGGTCGGCGCGCTCGTCCTGCTGCGGGTGCTGCCGTACAAGGAGACGGAGTGGCGGCACCTGGTGTTCAACACCAGGACCAGGGACGTCGTCCGCCTCGACGGCATCGGCCGGGCGTGCCGGCGGCTGCCCGAGGACCAGGGGCTGATCTTCCCCGGCGGCACCTACCTCGCCACCGGCATCGCCCGGACCTTCGACACCGACGTCACCGACCTGGAGTTCGAGCGGTTCGTCCGGTCGCCCAACGGCGAGGACGTCCTCTACGTCTTCCATTCGCGCGGCGAAGGGCGGTCGCTGCTGCTGCCCTACAACGTGATCCGCAAGGAGGTCGCCGCCCCGATCGTCTGCCACGGGTTCAGCGTGTTCGACGACGGCACGCTCGTGGTGTTCCGCGCCGACTCCGACGAGCCGACGCGGGTGCACCCCATGCAGGTGTGGCAGACCCCGTTCTGCACCGACGACCACGCCGCCGCGCAGCCCGTCGGAACCGGGCCGCTGGAGCGCATCGGCAACGCCGAGCTGGTCCGCGGCGTCTCCGAGTGCCTTTCGGTCGCGCGGATGATCGAGGAGATGGCGCCGTCGGCCGAGGTGTTCGAGGCGCTCATCGCCGCCGCCAAGCGCACGGCCGACACCTACCACTGGCTGGGCGAGGACGAACTCGACCGGCCCGGCGAACCCCTCGCGGGCGTCCGGGGCACCGCCGAGCAGGTCCTGGACGAGTTCGAGAAGGTCCAGGCCCTCACCGCCCAGGCGGCCGACGCGCTCGCCGAGGCCGAGGCGGCGGCGCTGACCCTCATCCGGCGCACCCGCGGCGAGGCGCCCCAGGGCGCCGACGGCTGGGTCGGCAGGCTCGCGGAGCTGCGCCGATCCCAGGGCCACCTCGTCACCCTGCGCGAGATGCGCTACGTCGACACCGCGCGCATCGACGCGCTCGACCGCAAGCTCGCGGAGCAGCTCGACTCCGCCGGGCGGCGCGCCGTGGAGTTCCTGCGCGGCGACGACGCCTTCGCGGGGTACCACGGCGACGTCGCCGCGCTGGTCGCCGAGGCCGAGTCGATCGCGAGCGTCGCCGACGCCGGACCCGTCACCGACCGGTTGGCCGAGCGCTCCGACGCACTGGAGATCGTCACCGAGGTGGTGGGCTCCCTCGACATCGGCGACGCAACGGTGCGCACCACCATCCTGGAGCGCATCGGCGAGGTGCTGGGCGGCGTGAACCGCGCCCGCGCGACCCTCGCCGCGCGCCGCACGGAGCTGCTCGCCACCGAGGGGCGCGCGGAGTTCGCCGCGGAGTTCGCCCTGTTCGGGCAGGCCGTCACCGGCGCGCTCGCCGTCGCCGACACCCCCGAGCGCTGCGACGACCAGCTCGGCCGGCTGCTGCTGCAACTGGAGAACCTGGAGTCGCGGTTCGGCGAGTTCGACGACTTCCTCACCGAGCTGGGCGACAAGCGCGAGGAGGTCTACGAGGCGTTCTCGGCGCGCAAGCAGGCCCTGCTGGACGAGCGGAGCCGCCGCGCCGACCGGCTCGTGGAGTCCGCCGAGCGCATCCTGGCGAGCGTGCAGCGGCGGGTGGCCGCGCTCGGCTCCATCGACGAGGTGAACACCTACTTCGCGTCCGACCCCATGATCGCCCGGCTGCGCTCCACGGCCGAGGAGCTGCGCTCCCTCGGCGACCAGGTGCGCGCGGAGGAGGTCGACGGCCGGGTGAAGGCCGCCCGGCAGGAGGCCGGGCGGTCGCTGCGCGACCGGCTCGACCTGTACGCCGACGGCGGCGAGACCATCAAGCTGGGGCACCACCGGTTCGCCGTCAACACCCAGCCCGTGGACCTGACCCTCGTCCCCAACGGCGAGACCATGGCGTTCGCCATCACCGGCACCGACTTCCGGGCGCCCGTCCAGGACCCGGAGTTCGACGCGACCCGCCCGTTCTGGCAGCAGCTGCTGCCGTCGGAGACCCCTGACGTCTACCGGGCGGAGCACCTGGCCGCGGCGATCCTCTCCGGCGCCGAGTCCGACGGCACCGGGCCCTCGCTGGCGGAGCTGCACGCCGCGGCGGAGCGCGACACAGCGGCGGCGGAGACCGGCGGCACCGGGCAGGACCTGCTCGGCCTGGTGCGCGGCGTCGCCGAGGCCCGCTACGACGAGGGCTACGAGCGCGGCGTCCACGACCACGACGCCGCGGCGATCCTCGCGGCCCTGCTGCGCCTGCACTCCGCCGCGGGGCTGCTGCGCTACCCGTCGGCCGCGCGTGCGGCCGCCCTGCTGTTCTGGACGTTCGGCACCGGTGCCGACGCCGGTAGCGGTACCGGCGCCGAGCGGACCGGGTGGACCGCGCGCGCCCGCTCGCTGGCGCGCGCCCGCGCGGCGTTCGGACGCTCCCCCGCCATCGGCGCGTTCACCGCCGAACTCGCCGACGCGATCGGCGGCTTCCTCGACGCGGAACTGCCCGGCACCGGACTCGCGGACGACGCACCCGTCCGGCGGCTCGCGGGCGAGTACCTGTTCGAGGAGCTCGCCACCGCCGCACCCGGGGCGCCGGTGGAGTTCGTCGTCAGCGGACGGGCGCGGGACCTCCTCCAGCGCTTCGGCCGGGCCCTCGACGGCTCGCGGTCGGCGTCGCGCGGCGACTTCGACGCCGACCTCGCCGGGCTCGGCGACCGCGTCCTCGACCGGCACCAGCTCGTGTCGGCGTGGATCGGGTCGTTCCTGGAGTCGTCCGCCGACGACGACGCGGCGGCGTTCGCGGCCGACGTCCCCGAGGCGGTCGCCGTGGAGCTGTGCGGCGGCGACCTCGCCGCCCGCGACTCCTCGGCCGAGCTCACCGCGACCGTCACGGGGCTGCTCGGCGCCCACCCGCGCCTCGACGGGCGCGGCCTGCACGTGCGCCTGGACGAGCTGCTCACCCGTACCCGCCGGTTCCGCGACGAGCGGGTGCCCGGCTTCCGCGCGTTCCAGAAGCGCCGCAACGCCCTTGTCGCCGCCGAACGCGACCGGCTGCGGCTCGCCGAGTACACGCCGAAGGTCATGAGCGGGTTCGTGCGCAACCAGTTGCTGGACGACGTGTACCTGCCGCTCATCGGTGACAACCTCGCCAAGCAGCTCGGGGCGGCCGGCGACGCCAAGCGCACCGACCAGATGGGCCTGCTGCTGCTGATCTCGCCGCCCGGGTACGGCAAGACCACACTCATGGAGTACGTCGCGAGCCGGTTGGGCCTGGTGTTCGTCAAGGTCAACGGCCCATCGCTGGGGCACGACGTCACATCGGTCGACCCGGCCGACGCGCCCAACGCCACTGCGCGGCAGGAGGTCGAGAAGATCTCGTTCGCCCTGGAGGCCGGCAACAACGTCCTGCTGTACCTGGACGACATCCAGCACACCTCGCCGGAACTGCTCCAGAAGTTCATCTCGCTGTGCGACGCCCAGCGCCGCATGGAGGGTGTGTGGAACGGGCGGACCCGCACCTACGACATGCGCGGCAAGCGGTTCGCCATGTGCATGGCCGGCAACCCCTACACCGAGTCGGGGCAGCGCTTCCGCGTCCCCGACATGCTCGCCAACCGCGCCGACGTGTGGAACCTGGGCGACGTCCTGTCGGGCCGCGAGGAGCAGTTCGCACTCAGCTACATCGAGAACGCGCTCACGTCCAACCCCGTGCTTGCGCCGCTGTCGTCCCGCGACCGGGACGACGTGCGGCTGCTGGTCCGCCTGGCGCGCGGCGACTCCGGCGTGCGCGCCGACCAGCTGGCGCACCCTTACTCTTCGGTGGAGCTCGACCAGGTCCTCGCTGTGCTCCGCAAGCTGCTGCGCGCCCAAGAGGTGGTGCTCGCCAACAACCAGGCGTACATCGCCTCGGCCGCGCAGGCGGACGCCTCGCGCACCGAGCCCCCGTTCCAGTTGCAGGGCTCCTACCGGAACATGAACAAGCTCGCGGAGCGGATCGTGCCGGTCATGAACGACGCCGAACTCGAAGCGGTCATCGACGACCACTACGTGGGCGAGGCGCAGACCCTCACGACGGGGGCAGAGTCCAACCTGCTGAAACTCGCGGAACTGCGCGGCGTGCTGACCCCCGAGCAGCGGCAGCGGTGGGACGACGTGAAGGCGGGCCACCTCCGGGCGCGGGCGCTCGGCGGCAGCGAGGGCGACCCGATGAGCCGGGCCGTCGGCGCGGTCGGCCTCCTCGCCGACCGCGTGGCCGCAGTGGAGACAGCCATCGACCGAGCCTCGACCCGCCGGGAGAAGTAACCCACCCGTGCGCGGCACGGAGCGGCCCCGCAGCAATGTGCCGCGCACGCCTCAACGGCGGTCACGCGCGATCGTGGTCACTCGTCACGCTCGACGGGCCAGTACTGCACACGCAGGACGAAAACAATGCCGAAGCGTCGCTGCTCCATGAACCAGACGATGAGGCGTCCCTCCGCGTGGTCGAGCACCGGCGATAGGCCCGCTTCTGCAACGGGTGGCTCACCTATGTACTTGACCGATGTACTTGACCGACGCGGCGTCAGCGAGGCTCTGTGCCAGACGCTCGACATCGACCTTCACCTGAGGTTCGAGCCCGCCCACGACGTTCTCCGCGTCGGGCAGGAACTCCCAGGTCCAGTCGTTCATGCGACGGCCTCGCGCATTGCTTCGTCGAGCAGTGCGGCGATCTCCTCCGACTTGGCGCGGGCGGTGGCGACGTCCGCTGCCTGAGCCGCGGCGTGTTCGAGTTCGCGGAGCCGACGGGCCCGAACCGGGTGGCGGCGCAGCGCGACGAACACGGCCCACCGATCCAGGAATGTGTGCATGGGCACCGTGCTGTCGGTCTGTACCGCTTCTTGCCATGCGGCGTGGAACTCCGTCTCGAAACGGACCGCCGCAGTCAAGTCCAGACGCTTCACGGCCACCCGGAGCGCCTGTTCGGTCACCGGTGGCATAGGGAACAGCGGCTCGTCGTGGTCGACCGGCTGAGACATGCGGCCCCCTCGGCTCTCCCGTCCAATGAGCACGACGATAGTCGTTGACTGCGTCAGTTTGACACAGCCCAACCGGCGCCTCCGTGGGCCGCGGAACGACAACGGCCGCCGTCCGCCCTCGTCAGGGCGGGCGGCGGCCGGTTCGTGCGGTGCGCGGCCGCTGGGTGCGGCCGGGCGGGTGCGTCCTACGCCGACTGGCGGCGGCGGGATGCGTAGATCGTCACCGCGCCGACTCCGGTCGCGATGGCGCCGGCGAGCATGAAGCCGGTGAGCTCGGAGCCGGTGACCGGCAGCTCCTCGTCCTCGCCGTCCGCCGAGGGCTGGGTGCCGGAGCTGGCCTCGCCGACCTGGCTGGTCTGCGCCTGGTTGCTGCCTGCGTCCTTGCCCGGGGGCGGGTTCTCGTCGTCGGGGCCGTCCGGCGGGTCACTCGGGTCGGGCGGCGGGTCGCTCGGGTCCGGCGGGTCCGTGGGCGGATCCGTCGGGGGATCCGTCGGCGGGTCCGGGGGGTCCGGCGGGTCGGGCGGATCCGGGGGGTCCGGCGGGTCCGGCGGGTCCGGGGGGTCCGGCGGGTCAGGCGGGTCCGGCGGATCCGGGTCCGGTGGGGCGGGCGGTGCCGGCGGAGGCGGCGGGTCCGGCAGAATCGGGTCGAGGACGGGGTCGAGGTTCACACCTGCGTCCACGTCAACGGGAGATTCGCCGCCCACGGACACGCCCACGTCCAGCAGCGACTCGGGCTGCTCTTCGGCGAACGCGGTCGCCGAGGAGAATCCGAACGCCAGCAGCGCGGTGGTCGCGATGCCGGCGAAACGTGCTGTGTTGGACATCCTGCTCCTTTCCTTCACTTGGGGGTTCATGCGGGGGTCAGGGCGTACAGGTCGTCGTCGGCCATGACGATGGCATGGCCGTCGAGCAGGCCCCAGGGACGGGCGGCGCCCGTCTCCAGGTTCTCGGGCGAACCGTCGCGGCCGACAGCCACCGCGACGCCCTTCCGTTCGCCGTACAGTGTGGGACCGGCCGCGCTCGTGGGGCGGAAGCCGCCGAGGAGGCGCCCTTCGCCCGCTTCGAGGTCGACCAGCAGCGGGCCGTAGGCTCCGACGCCGTCGCCCACCACCCAGCGGGCGTCCACGAGGGCCTGTTCGGCGACCGCGGTGGAACTCGCGACCGAACCGTCCTGCGAGTCGTGGACGGCGAGGATGGTGCGGCCGCCGCCCGCCGCGGCCCAGCGGACGATGACGTAGTCGTCGGAGGCCGCGAGTACGCGTTCGAGGCGGGTGGCCTGGTCCGGGGGTACCGGCTCGACCTCGCGGGCCTTGCCCGCAGGCCGGACCCACGACCACGGCCCGTTGGCGGACGCGGCGAGCACGGAATCGCCTTTGGCGAGCAGGCCGGCGGTCCCCTGCGGGGTGTCGACCTCGACGAGCTCGCCGTCGGACGGCACGAACGCCGCCCCCTCGGTGAGGACCATGGGGGCCGAGCCGCCGTAGCTCACCTGCCCGCCGCTGGGCAGCTCGAAGCGCTCGGGGTCGCCGCCGCCGGACGCCCACACCCACAGCGACTCGGAGTCGGACAGGGAGACGCTGAAGTCGTCGGCCCCGCCGTTGATGCGCAGGCCGCTCTTGACCTCGGCCGGCGGGAGGGGCGACTCCTCGGACCACTTGCGCACGCCGTCGGGACCGATGGCGGCGATCTTGCCGTCGGCGCCGACGATCGCCGCGACGCTGCCGTCCTCGGCGACGGACGGCCGCGACCCGGGCGCCAGCGGGATCTTCCAGAGGGCGTCCTCCGTGAACCCGGGAGGCGCCGGACGCGAGTTGAACGAGGCGGACTCGGGCGTGGTCGCGGCGTCGGCGGACTCGGGCCAGCCCGGCGGCAGCATCCGGTAGGCGAGGGTGCCGGTACCGGCGAGGCCGCCGATGACGAGGACGGCGACCGCGGCGACCAGCAGCCCGCTGCGGCGCCCGCCGCCGGAGGTCCCGGCCTCGGCGGCGCGGACCACCCCGGTGGGCGTGGCGGTGAGCTGCCATTCGCTGGAGGCGTCGGCGGCGTGGATGCGCACGGGGCGGCCGAGTCGTACGGCGTGCTCGACGGCGACGTCGAGCGCCGCGCGGCGGGTCTCCTTGGGACCGGCGCCGCCGACCCAGCGGTGGTCGTCCTTGAAGGTGATCTCGGCATGCCGCTCGTCGGGGGCGATGACGAGCGTGACCGGCGACTTGTGGGGCTTCTGCTGCTTGGCACCGCGCCTCATGCGGGCTCCGGCGCCGACACGGCCGGCCCTCCGGGCACGCCTCGACCGCGGCGCGGCGGAAGGGCTGTGCGCATCGGCGGGGGAATCCTGTCCGTGGGCGGGTCGTGGCGGTGCGGGCGTGGGTGGGCCGGGCCGTTCTCTGGTATATCGACGCTCAACGGCCAGGGACGGTTGCGGTACATGAGGCGCAAAGCAACGGGGGACAGCAGCGATCATACTAATTCGCGCCGTTGCCGCATCGTCGCGATGCGTCCATTCCGGTTACGGACGACCGCGCGATGCGCTTCGACCGCGCCGAAACAGGGAGACTCCTCACCGCGACCTGCGGCGACGCCGTCGGCCATAGTGCCGGGCGCCGTATCGCCCCGATACGGGCACCCAGCCGCACACCACGCTCCCACCGCCCTGGCCACATCCGGCCGGATCGGGCCCGCGCAGCGTTCGACGCGCCCGCCTCCCACCCGCGCCCAGCGCCCGTGCACCGTTCGGCGGACCCGGGACCCCGCCCGCACACCCCGCACCACACCCAGGGCCCCGCGCACGCACAGCGGCCCCGCTGCCCTCCCGCTTCCGCGGGACGGGCGGCGGGGCCGCGGGGTGCGGCGCCGGTGCGCCTCAGACCTCCTTGAGCATCCCGGCGTCCACGACGACATCGGCGCCCGTCGTGCCCGCAGAGCGCGGGGAGGCGAGCTGGACGATCGCGTCGGCGACCTCCCGCGGGTCGAGGAGGCGGCCGATCGTCAGCCGCATCATCTCCGGCCCGGCGGTGTCCATGACGGTGTCGCGATCGGTGCCGACCGCCGCCGCGAAGACGTCGGCCGCGCCGCCCTCCTCGGTCCACCACGGCGTCCGGACCGGGCCCGGCGTCACCGTGTTGACCCGGATCCCCTGCGGGCCGAACTCCTCGGAGAGCGACTTGGTGAGGGCGCTCAGCCCCGCCTTCGCCGCGCCGTAGTCGACGTTCACGCCGCTCGGCTGCCGGGCGTGCGCGGACGACACGTTGACGATCGCGCCGCCGCCGCGCGCCAGCATCGCCGGCACCGCCGCGCGGACGGCCCGGACAGCGGAGAACAGGTTGAACTCGAACATCGCGCGCCAGTCGTCGTCACCGGGTTCCATGAACCCGAACTGCGGCATCGTCGTGCCGGGCGGCGGCCCGCCCGCGTTGTTCACCAGGATGTCCAGGCCGCCGAACTCCTCGACCGCACGGGCGACGGCCTGAGCGGGCGCATCCGGGTCCATGAGGTCCGCCGATACGTGGACCAGTGCCGGACCCGCCAGCGCGTCGAGGCCCGGTGTGGACTTCCGGGAGACGGCGACCACCCGCGCCCCTTCGTCCAGCAGCAAGCGGGTGGTGGCGAGTCCGATGCCCTTCGAGGCTCCGGTGACGACGGCGACCCGGTCGGTGAGTCGGAGATCCATGGGTGGGCCCTTCGGTTCGAGGGCCGCGGCGCGCCGCGGCCATGTCGTTCCCGGCCCTGTCGCGGTCCCGGGAGCGCCGTGCCTTCCGCACCGGCGCACCCCGTAAACGCCACGGACGTCAGATGTGTGAGGTCCCGGACGTCGAACGTGCCGAAGCGTGTCTCGCAACCGCGGGTGGGCTTTCGCCCTATCGGGGTCGGCCCGCCTGCGGCCCACAAACACCGAAACTCCACCCGCGGCCAAGGGAACCGAGTACTACGGGCGGCCCACGAAGACGCGGACGACCGAGCCCTTGGGGAGGGTCGAACCCGGGTTCGGGTTGACCGCGGCGACGGTTCCCGCGCCGCCCGGGGAGCGGACGGTGCGCGGGGACACGCGCACCGTGTAGCCGGCGTCCTTCAGCGCGCGCACCGCGTCGTCCTTGGGACGGCCCAGCACGTCGGGGATTGCCGCACCGTCGCCCCGCCGCCCGGCGGGGCCGTTCTTGCGGTCGTCGCCCGCGCCGCCGTTGTGCACGCCGTCGGTGAAGTCGCTCGCCGGCAGCCCGGCCGACGCCTCGCTCATGGTCGCGCGCCAGATGGGGCCGGGGATGTCGGCGCCGTACACGATGCGGAAGTAGCGGCCGCCGAGGCTCACGTGGCGCAACGGGTGGCTCTCACCGCCCCGCGGGTCGCCCACCGCGACCGCGCTCGACAGGTGCGGCGTGTACCCGGCGAACCACGAGTACGCGGCGCCGTCGGTGGTCCCGCTCTTCGCCGCGGCCGGCCGGCCGATCCCCAGCCCGTCGGCGGTGCCGCCGTCGAAGGTCTGCGCGAGGACGTGGCTGACGCCGTTCGCCACCTCCTCGGACAGCACTTCGCGGCATTCGGGCTGGATGTCCATGCGCTCGCCGGTGGACTCGATGTCGATGGACGCGATCGGCTCGGGACGGCAGTAGGTCCCCCCTGAGGCGAAGACGGCGTAGGCGCCGGCCATCGTGAGGGGCGACACCTCCTGGTCGCCGAGGGTGAAGGACGCCCATTGCCCGAGCGGCGCGCCGTCGGCACGGTGCACACCGAGCCGCTTCGCCGTCTTGACCGTGTCGCACAGCCCGACGGCGGCCTGCAACTGGGCGAAGTAGGTGTTCACGGACCCCTTGGTGCCCTCGATCATGTCGAGCCGCCCGGAGTCGCTCTCCGCGGAGTTCTTGACGTCCCACGGCGACAGCCGGTCGCCGCCGCAGGTGCGCAGCCCGCTGACCGTGGTGCTGCCCGGCGAACTGAAGGTGGTGCCGTAGCCCATGCCCTGGTCGAGGGCCGCTGCGAGGGTGAACGCCTTGAAGGTCGACCCGGCCTGGAAGCCCGTGCCGCCGCCGTACTCGGCGTCCACGGCGAAGTTGATGGCGGTCTGGCCGCGGACGTTCTCGTCGTAGCCGAAGTCGCGGCTCTGCGCGATCGCCCGCACGGCTCCGGTGCCGGGCTCGACCAGCGCCTGCGCCGCCACCTTGCCGGACTCATTGCGGCGCGGCACGTACCGGTCCACGGCGTCCTGGGCGGCCTCCTGGGCGCGGGGGACGAGGGTGGTGCGGATGCGCAGGCCGGCGGTGCGCAGCCAGCGGGCGCGCTGCTCCTTGGTCTTGCCGTAGCGGGGGTTCCGCTCGATCTCGTTCACCACGTAGGTGCAGAAGAACGGCGCGTCGCTGTACATGCAGCCGTTCTCGAAGTTGTTGACGTCCAGGACCAGGTCGGCGTCCTGGGCCGCCGCGGCCTCGCGCTTGCCGAGCATGTCGGAGACGACCATGCGGTCGAGGACGATGTTGCGGCGGTCGATCGCCTTCTCGGGGTGGAGCAGGGGGTTGTAGCCGGATGGGGAGCGGACGAGCGCGGCGAGCATCGACGCCTGGCCAAGTTCGAGGTCCGCGGCCGCGACGCCGAAGTAGTGGCGGGCCGCTGACTCGATGCCGTAGGCGCCGTCGCCGAAGTAGGCGACGTTGAGGTAGCCGGCGAGGATCTCGTCCTTCGCCATCCGCTTCTCGATGCCGATCGCGTACCGCAGTTCCTTGACCTTGCGGGCGATGGTGACCTCGGTGGCGTCCTGCTTCTCCTCCTCTGTGCCCGCGCCTTCCAGCAGCACGTTCTTCACGTACTGCTGGGTGAGGCTCGAACCGCCCTGGGTCTCACCGCGGAGGGTCGCCAGCACGGCGCGGAAGGTGCCCTGGAAGTCGACCCCGTTGTGCTCGTAGAAGCGCCGGTCCTCGCTCGCCATGATCGCGTCGCGCATGACCGGCGCGATCGCGCCGATGCGGACGGGCTGCCGGTTCTTGTCGTAGATCTGGGCGAGTTCGGAGCCGTCGGCGGCGTGGATGACGGACCGCTGCGGTGGCGGCGGGGCGTCGAGTTCCGATGGCAGGTCGAGGAATCCGACGGCCATGTTCCGGACCGCGAACGCCGTCCCTCCCACAAAAGGGAGAACCATCCCCGTAACGAGCAGACCGGCGACAACGCCCAATGCGCCGATCCGGCCGATTTGCCGGAGCAATTCCACGTTAGCCACGGATTGATACTAGGACGAAGCGCCCTGAATTCCCGGTAGCGGAATGCCCGGTATTGGAACCGGATATTAAATTCTCGCCATATGCATGTCTTTGCCGATCCCCCGATCCCCCTCGCGCGCCGGGCCGCCGGGCCGCCGGGCCGCCGGGCCGCCGCGACGAGGAATACCGGCCGCCCCCAGCGGGCGGCGGCCGCCACGGCCCCCGCTGCGCGACGATCCGCGGATCGGGCGCGGCAGGGGACCGCGAAGCACCCGGCGGCGCACGCCTCAGGGGCGGGCGACCGGGTCGGGTGCCCTCCCGTTCCCGGCGCGCGCCGCTGCCGCGCCGCGGGCGTGCCGCGGCGGGGCCGACCGCCCGTTGGCGCCGCGGACCACGGGCGCAGCCTCGTCGCCACCGTCCCCGCCACCGTCGGCGCCGTGCCGCATCGCGGGCTCCCGTTGCGGGATCTCGGCCGCCGCCGTGCGGTAGAGCGCGTCGACCGCGTCGGCGAACCGCTCCTGCGCGGTCGGCTCCTCCGGCCCGAGCAGGTAGCTCGCCAGCTTGGCGCGCGGGCCGGCGTACACGTCTGCCTCGGTGTCGGCGACCGCTCGCAGCGCCTCCTTGAGGCCGCGCCCGTCGGGGCGCAGCAGGTAGGCGGCCGCAGCCGTCGGGTGGGCGGTCCGGAATTCCATGTCGGGCACCCCGGCGCAGTTGGCGACCGCGTAGGGCTTGCCCGTGGCGATGAAGTCGGTGATCACCCCGGAGATGTCGCTGATGAGCAGGTCGGCGTGGTCGAAGCAGGAGTAGAGGTCGGGCCTGCCGTCCAGCACGGCGAGGTGCTCGCCGGGGGCGCGGCCCAGCCAGTACAGCCGGTTCCACTCCCGTTCGAGGCGCTGGAGCTCCTCCACCTCGCCCGAGCCGACCGCGCCGTCGTCGCGCGAGCCGCGGGCCTCGTCCCGCTTGCGGTGGTACTCCGCCGAGCCGCGGATGCGCTCCTCGATCGCCGCGAGGCGGCGGGCGCCCGGCGCCGTCCCGCTGACGGGCGCGGCGCGTCCGGCGTCCTCGATCATGGCGACGATGGCGCGGTGCGCCGCTGCGGCGCGCGGGTCGCGCGTCCCCGTTGCGGGGTGCGGGCGGTACAGCACCCGCACCGGCGGTTCGGCGCCGAGGAGCAGTTCGACCAGCGCCTCCCCCGCGTCGACCAGTGACGTGCCGCGGGGCGCGGCGGCCGTGCCCTCCCAGGTCGGGGCGTACAGAACGGTCGGGACGGGGCCTGCCGTCGCATGCACCGACATCCGCGCGACGGCGTCGAGCTGCGGCCGTCCGATCTCCACGAACGCGTCGTCGCGCAGGACCGAGCGGGCCGACGCGTAGCGGTCGCGGCCGCCCTTGCCCGCGGTCCACACCTGGTCGTAGGCGCGGCAGACCGGGTCGGGCACCGCGTCGCCGTCGCGGTCGCCGTGGCCGACGAGCACGTGCCGCAGCCGCTGGTTGCGGAGCAGGTCGGTGTTCGCGGCATTGCTGTCGGGGTAGAGCGCGACCCGCGCCCGCCCGAAGTCGAGCGCCGCCAGGTCCTCTGCGTCCGGGACGCACAGCACCGGCAGCGGGGTCGGCGCCAGGTGGGCCGCAGCGGAGCGGTCGCGCAGCACGACGAGCGGCCTGCGGCGGTCGCCTTGGCGCACGAGCGGCTCCAGCCACATGTCGGCGCGGTGGATTCCGGTGTCGGTCCCGGCGTAGTAGAGCAGCACCTCGGGCCCGTAACCGTCGATCCAGGTCTGCATGTAGGCGACGACCTCCTCGCCGACCGCCATGCGCCGGGCCGCGACGGCGTAGGGGACGAGCGCGGCGAGCGCCGCCGTCCCCGCGACGACGGCGAGCGCGGGCCCCGCGAGCGCCGGAATCTCACTCTGTGTGATCAGTCCGGCGAGGACCCCGGCGAGGACCGCCGCGTCCAGCAGCAGGAGGCGGCGCAGCGCACCGGTCACCAGGAACGCGGGCGGCCCGTCGGGGATGTCGAGCGGGTCCAGGTCGATGTTCCTGGTGACGACGGGGAGGCTGCGGTACCGGCGCAGCCGCCGCAGGACGACGTCGTAGCCGAACTGGAGGCAGAACAGCGCCATCATGGCGCCGATGGCGGCCCACAGCGGGATTCCGGCCGCTGCGCCGGTCGTGCCCAGCAGGGCGAGCAGCAGGCCCTGGCGCAGCAGCGCCTGAGTGGTCGAGCCGAGGCGGTACCTGGACAGCTCCCGCAGCGCGCGCGGCGCTCGGAGCTGCACGAACACGGTCGCCGCGTAGACCAGGGCGGCACCGGCTGCGAAGGTCCACACCGATGCGGCGAGCACCGCCGCGGCGAGCAGGGCGAACCCCGAGGCGAGCACGCCCAGGGCGACTACGGCGGGGACTCCGAGGATGCGGGGGGCCTCAGCCGGAGTCACCGCTCCCCCTCGTTCAGCGGGGCTCTGCCCCGGGCGGCGGTCGTCCTGAGAACAAGCCGGGGCGCCTCCGGCGCCGGCACTGCGTCGTCGCGCAATGTCCCTCCCCACGTGTGGGTCGGCACGATTGCGTACACCCTGCTCGGCCGACCGTCGAAAACAGCTCTACCAGGTAATTTCACAGACAGTAGCCGGTCAATTGCGGGCATGGGAACCACCATGGCGGGCATGTCGGACGTCGGACCCACGTCCCGCTAACAGCACCCCTGCCCGGACGGCGAAAACCCGCCGAACAGAAGGCGCCACGGGTTACCTTCGAGACCCCGGCGCGACGGCTCTCTCTACCGGCGAGGAGGACGGATGCCAGCGAACGATCACACGGAACACGAAGAAACGGACCGATTGGCCGAGGAGGTGCAATCCGTCCTTTTCGCCTATGACCTGAAGAGGCTGGTCAGGGCGTCGAAGGAGAACGACGCCGAGGCCGTCGCCGAGATCAGGAACGGTCACGAATCTTAGCAAAAACCTGAACGGCAGTTGCTGTGTTATATAATCCAGTGTTAGGGTGACTACCCATTTGTCCCGTGTTCTATCAACAGGGGAATCATGAAACTCACCATGCTCGCCAAGGACGACAAGTCCCAAAAAGGTGATTGTCCTTCCGTTTACATGTCCGATACCGGCGAACTCGTCGTACAGGGCTTCCAGCTTGACGCTTCCGATCTGCGTGAACTGCACAACCCGCTGCCCGGCGAGGCCGCCGTTCGGATCTCCCCCGAGGTCGTCCTGAAGGCGATTCGGATCTACGAACAGAACAGGCCACTATGACGACAGATAAGTCCGAACGACCCGTGAGCAGGGAGGTGTTCGGGCGCTATTTCCACGATTTCAATCACACCGCGTTCAGGCTGGAGACGCTGCAAGAGTACGCGGCGCCGGATGAGCGCCGACCGTTCGAACGGTTCATGTCCGAGGGCCACCTCGAATTCGCTCCGGATCTCATCGAATGGGGCGATGAAATTCGGGAGAAGGCATCCAGAGGACTTCTCCACAGCCGGGTCCACGTGGTCACCGAACCGTTGTCGGATTACCTGAGGTTCGAGTGCGCGGCCGGTTACCGGCACAACGTCACCGCAGGCGAGGACATCCGCATCCTGCCTGTCAAGGAGGGCGACTGGCCCGAGGGGATTCCCCACCTCGACTACTGGCTTTTCGATTCGCACCGGCTGGTGCGCATGGACTACAACCCCGACGGCTCCCTTCATGCGCCCGTGCTGGTCGACGACCCGAACGAGATCGTCGCCGCCAACGTCTGGCGCGACCGCGCCAAGCACCTGTCGATCCCCTACACCGAGTACGAATCCCGCTTCGACGCCTACATGCGTCCCCGTTGAGCGCGAAGGGACCGTCGCGTTGACAGAAGGCCGCACCGGCGCCGGAACGCCCGAGCCGCCCGGTCCTCGGAACGAGGTCACCGGCGACACCGGCGCCGTTGTGCAGACCGGATCCGTTCACGGCGATGTGCACATCACCTCGTCGGCCGCGTCCCCGGCAGCGGCCACACCCCGACAGCTCCCGCTGTCCGTCACCGGGTTCGTCAACCGGAGCGACGAGATCGCCCTGCTCGACGCGCTGATCTCCGACGAGGACGGCGCTGCCGCCGGTCAGGCAGGCGGCGCGGTCGTCATCTCCGCCATCGGCGGCACACCCGGAATCGGCAAGACCGCACTCGCCGTGCACTGGGCACACCGCGTCCGCTCCCGCTACGCCGACGGCGATCTCTACGTCAACCTGCACGGCCACGGCCCCGGGCCCCGGCTCGACACCGCCCAGGCACTCGGCTCACTGCTGCGCGCCCTCGGGGCCCCGCCCGACCAGATCCCCCTCGACCTCGACGGCCGGGCTGCGCTGTACCGGTCGCATCTCGCCCACAAGCGCATGCTCATCGTCATCGACGACGCCGTGTCCGCCGACCAGGTCCGCCCGCTGCTGCCCGCCGCACCCGGCTGCCTGGTCCTGGTCACCAGCCGCAGCACCCTGTCCGGCCTCGTGGCACGGGAGGGGGCGCGCCGGATGACCCTCGACGCGCTTTCGACCGGGGAAGCCCTCACGCTGTTCCGCGAAGTCGCCGGAGCGGAGCGCATCGACGCCGAGCCCGAAGCCGCACACACCCTCGTCGCCCACTGCGACCACCTCCCGTTGGCGCTGCGGATCCTGGCCGCCCGGATCATCGGCAGCCCCCATTCACCGTTGAGCGCCTTCGCCGCCGACCTCGCCACCGAGGACCGGCGGCTCGACATCCTCGGTACCGGCGACGACGAACTCAGCGACGTCCGAGCGGTATTCGCCGACTCCTACTCGGCGCTGCCGGCCGATGCCGCCCGCCTGTTCCGCCGCATCGGCACGCACCCCGGCGGCGAGATCAGTGCGCACGCCTGTGCCGTGTCCATCGAATGCGCCGTAGCCGACGTGCGCCCCGTTCTCGGACGGCTCATCGGGGCGAGCCTCGTCCAGCAGGTGGGCCGCGACCGCTACCGGCTCCACGACCTCCTCCGGCTCTACGCCGTCGAGCGCTTCCACGCCGATGAACCCGCCGACAGCCGGACGGTGGTGATCAGCCGCTTCGCCGCCTGGTACCTGCGGTCCGCGGGCAATGCCGTCCGGTGGGTACTGCCCAACTTCCCCCTTGCGGACGTCACCGGACCGGTCCCGGAGCCGCCGACACCGCCACCGGCGTTCGAGTCGACCGATGCCGCACTCGCCTGGTTCGACCAGGAGCGGACCAACCTCGTCGGCACCGCCCACACCGCGCGTGCCCTCCGCGCGGACGACCTCGCGTGGCGGATGGCGGTCACGGTCGCCCCCCTGCTGGACTTCCACAACCACAGGGACGAGTGGCGCGATATCGCCGAGTCCGGCCTGGCCGCCGCCCGCGCGATCGACCACCGGTACGGGGCGGCTCGCGCCCGCATCTCCCTCGCTGACTTCGAGAAGAATTCCGGCGACACCGACGCCGCCATCGCGCACTACGAGGCACTGATCGAGGCGGATGCCGACGACTGGATCACCGGTTTCGCACTCCGCACGCTGGGGTCCATCCGGTGGAACCGGCACGACGGCGACGAAGCCCGCGCGCTGCTGCGGCGCTCGATCGACACCTTCCGCCGGTCCGGCGAACGGCGCGGCGAGGGTATGGCGCTGCTCAGCCTCGCCGAGTGCGAGCGCTCGACCGGCCGATTCTCGGCAGGGCTGAAGTACTGCGCCGCCGCGACCGCCATCTTCACCGAGACCACCGACACCTGGACCATCGCGTGGTCCCGGTGCTTCACCGGCCGCACCCTCATCTCGGCGGGACGGCACACCGACGCCGTCGCGGAGTACACGACGGCGCTCCAGGTCTTCCGGGACCTCGGCGACAGCGAATCCGAGTCCATCGCCCTCGTCGGGCTGGGCGACGCCTACGCCGCTCTCGGGGACACCGAATCGGCCCGCTCCCACCTCGGCGCGGCACTGGACCTCCGCACCGCCGCCGACGTCCCCGGCACCGAAGAGATCAAGGCAACCCTCGCCCGGATCCCCCGCCCCGCCTGACCCTCCTCCCCGCTCGGCGAAAAGTCCCGGACATCAGGTCCTATGCCTACTCCCGGCTGATGGCGATCGCGCGGCTGGGGCAGAGGCGGACGGCCTGCGCAACGGCCCCGTGCAGGTCCTTCGGGGGGTCCGGGAGGAGCACCGTGACCAGTCCGTCGTCGTCGGACTGGTCGAAGACCTCCGGCACGGTGAGTACGCACATTCCGGCGCTGATGCAGACGCTGGTGTCCGCGGTGATCCGCATGATTCGCCTACCAGGTGACGGGGAGTTCGTGGACGCCGTACAGGAGGGTGCCGTGCTTGTAGGGCAGCTCGTCCGCCGACGCCGCGAGCCGCAGCGTGGGGATGCGCTCGAACAGGGAGGAGAACGCGATCTCCAGCTCCATCCGGGCGAGGTTCTGCCCGATGCACTGGTGGACGCCGTAGCCGAAGGCGACGTGGTGCCGTTTGCCGCGGTGGACGTCGAACCGCTCGGGCTCGGGGAACGCCCCGGGGTCCCAGTCGGCCGCGGCCAGTAGGGCGATGACCCCGTCGCCCGCGCGGATCGCCGCACCGCCGAGTTCGGTGTCCTCGGCCGCGATCCGGGCGGTGACGAAGTCGGCGATGCTGAGGTAGCGCAGCAGCTCCTCGACGGTGCCCGGGAGCAGCTCGGGGTCGGACCGGAGCGCGGCGAGCTGGTCGGGGTGCTCCAGCAGCGCCATGGTGCCGAGCGAGATCATGTTCACGGTGGTCTCGTGCCCCGCGTTGAGCAGCATCAGGCACATCATCACCAGTTCGTCCCGGCCGAGCTCGCCGACGGGCTCCAGGTGATCGGTGACCAGCCTGCTCATCAGGTCGTCGCCGGGGTCCTGCTGCTTTCGGGTGATCAGCCCGTCCATGTAGGCGCGGAGCTCGCCCAACGCGGTCGCGAACTGCTCCGCTGTGCTCGCCCGTGTCAGGGCGGCCCTGCTCCTGCTCTGGAAGAACTCGTGGTCGTCGTAGGGCACACCGAGCAGCTCGCAGATCACCAGTGACGGGACGGGGAGTGCGAACGCCTCGACCAGGTCCACCGGCCGGGGCCCGGCGAGCAGGTCGTCCAGCAGCCGGTCCACAGCGGCCTGGATGGCGGGCCGCATCGTCTTGATGCGCTTGTGGGTGAACTCCTGGATGATCATGCGCCGGTAGAAGCCGTGCTGCGGCGGGTCCATCCGGATGAAGGGCGGGCGCTCCAGGATCTGCGCCTGCCCCGGGAGGATCCTGGGAAAGCCGGGGCGGGTGCCGTCGGCACTGAACGCCGGGCTGCTCAGCACGGTCCGGACGTCTTCGTACCGGGTCACCAGCCAGGCGCTGCCACCGAGGGCCATCGGCACCTTGGCGACGGGTTCCCCGGCACGCAGCCGGTCGTACTCCGGCGGCGGTGCGAACGGGCACTGCCGCTGGAAGGGGAAGGTCATGGATTCGGGAGACGTGGTCGGGGGCATCGGACACTCCTTCGCAAGTGGAGGGAAATCCTTCGCTTTTCTTGTGCGGGTAAGCTAGCACAATCGAAGGGGTTCCCTCCACATCTTGAGGAGACAGGTTCCGGTTGACCGAGAACACGGCGCAGCTGCGGGCGGACGCCCGCCGCAACCGCGAGCAGATCATCAGCACGGCCCGCGAGGTCTTCCTAGAGCAGGGCACCCACGCGTCGCTGGAGGAGATCGCCCGGCGCGCCGGCGTCGGCATCGCCACCCTCTACCGGCGGTTCCCCGACCGCCACACGCTCGTCCGGCAGGTCGCCCTGGAGAACATGGCCCTGGTCCGCGCGGAGATGGACCGCGCCACCGCCGAGCACCCCGACGCCTGGGGCGCGCTGGCGCAGCTCATCCGCCGCATGGTGGACCTGCGGCTCGGTGTCTTCATGCCGGTGCTCGCGCAGAGCCTGGAGGGCGACCTGCGCGGCGAGGGGGGCACGCTGAAGGTGCGGCGCAACGAGCTCTTGGAGCGGATGGGCGCGCTCATCCGCGCCGCCCAGCAGGACGGGCAGCTGCGCGAGGGCGTCACCCCCATCGACATCATGCTCGGCACCATCAAGCTGTCCCGCCCGCTGCCCGTCATCGGTGCCGAGCTGAACGAGCTGCTGATCGCCCAGCAACTGGAGCTGTTCCTCGGCGGCCTGCACGCGGTGGCGCTGGACGCGGCCGAGCCGCTGGACCGGCAGCGGCTCACGCTCGACGACCTGGACCGCTATCTCAAGGCGGCGGAGTAGCCGGCGCCGTTCCGCGGCGATGCCGCCGTGGGCGCCCGACACGGTGGTGCCGGACCGTTCGTACGGTGCGACCAGCCCTTTTGACGACTTGCCACCCGTTGTCCCGGTCCGGTATGAAACGTGCATGCTAAAGGGCGCAAAGGTCGGGCTCAGGGCCCGCTACGAGGACGACATCGAGGTTCTGCGGACCGAGCTCTACGACGACGTGGTCAACGGTTCGCGGGCCGAGGGACGGCCGTGGCGACCCATGACACCGGATTCGAAGGACCCGCGGCTCGTTGTGGACGACAAGGCGCAGGGGCTCGTCCAGTTCTCCGCGGTGGAGCTGGACGGCGAGACGCTGATCGGCATGGCGACCCTGTACGACATCGACACCCACCACCGGTCCGCGCACATCGGGCTGGGGCTGCTGCCGTCCTGCCGCGGCATGGGCTACGGCACCGACGTGGTCGCGGTGCTGACCCACTACGGTTTCGTCGTGCGCGGCCTGCACCGGCTCCAGATCGAGACGCTCGCCGACAACGCCGCGATGCTGCGCGCCGCCGAACGCAACGGCTTCGTCCGCGAGGGCGTACTGCGCTCCTCGTCGTGGGTGATGGGCGAGTTCCTGGACGAGGTGGTCCTCGGCCTCCTCGCCGAGGACTGGAACCCGAACCACTGAACCGCCGGTACCGTTGAACGTCCGCGACCGAGTCGAGAAACTCAAGGATTTTTTGAGGCGGTCGACTACAGGTCACCCGACCGAACACCGCGTAGCAGCGCCGTCCACTCCGCCGAGGAGACCAACAGGTGCCCGGAATCCCGGTTCTGCGTATCGCGGACATCAATCTCTTGCGATGGGAGCGACCGAACCTCAACACAGTTTGTGTCGCCACCCTGCGAGTAGCTTGACTTCTGCCAGTTACTTGTAATCATCGAAGTCACTCCTAGCTTTCTTCATCAGCTCACGCGAGGCATCGGGAGGCAACGCCAAGCCACGTAGGTCCGAGAACAATCCAGTGAACCTCTCCACGGACTCCGCATCGCTCAGCGGAAATCCTGAAGCAGAAGTTTCGAGGTAGACCACGTGGCCCAAGTCGGGAACGTCAATTATCTGAAATCCACCATCTAGCCCCGGATGAAACCCGTGGTTAGCAGTGATTATTTGGATAGTGACGCGTTGCTTATTCGAGAGAGCGATTAGCTGGTCAACTTGAGCAGCCATTGTCTCATGCCCTCCAAACGGACGACGCACAACCTCCTCGTTGAGGACAACCATGAGCTTTGGGGGACGGTCAGTTTTTAGTATGGACTGGCGTTCGATCCGCGTGCCCACCAGGTCACCGATCTCAGCATCCGTCGCATCCTCGTTGCCGAGTCGGAGTTGAGTCCGCGCGTAGTCGGGCGCCTGCAACAATCCCGGCACCAGCAGCGGTTGGAAGATCCTCAAGGCCGATGCGTCGCGCTGTAGCTGTGCCACGCCTTCAAACCACTCAGGTACACCCGAGGACGTGTTCAGACTCTCCCACGCACGGAGCAACGCTCCCTGAGCGGTAAGGGCTTGGTCAAGCAGGACGATAGTGGACCGTTTGGTCGCTTTGGTCCCCCGTTCCAGATCACTAAGCATCGTCTGCGAAAGCAGCGCCGCAGAGGCGGTTTCCGTCTGCGTAAGCCCAGCCTGCTCACGTAGACGACGGAGGTCCAGGCCGAAGCGACGTCGTGCGTGCTTCATGTTCACCACCATGAGACAGCTTTTTACCACCAGAGTACCGCCACTTATCGCAGTTACCAATCTATTTTCTCTGTCTGGCGGTAGCTATGGGCAGTGGTACGCAGGTGATGGCACGGTGAGCTCAGGGCATAGTTCTAGACGATCCAGATCGGAGTGGGACAGCCCGAGGCAGCGCAGAAGTACGGCCCTGCTCGGTGTTGCACGCACCGGGCAGGGCCTTGCTCCCCACCCTGAACCAGACCAGGAATGAGGAACCATGAAGAACGCTACCGGCCACCGCCGTCCGCCCCCGCGACACGGTGCGGCGTCGCGGATCCGCCCCTACGTGATCCGGCGGACCGGGGTGATCGCGCGATGACCGCCGTCCTGGACCGGGCGTGCACCTGGCTGCCCGGGGCCGAGAGCAGCATCCGCACCGCCCGCGGCTGGGCCGCCGCCACCCTCGCCGCGGTCACCCCGCCCCTGCCGGCCCCGGTCATCGACGACGCGGTCCTGATCATCAGCGAGTTGGCCACCAACGCGGTCCGCCACACCCGCAGCGGGCGCGGCGGGACCTACGCCCTCACCCTGGAAACCGACCCCGACCACGTCCGCATCTGGGTGATGGACGAAGGAGCCGCCGCGATCCCCTTCCCCCGCTGCGCCGACCGCGACCACGATGAGGAAGGCGGCCGAGGGCTGGCCATCATCCAGGCATGCGCCGACGAGAGCGGCCCCGTCGTCACCGCGACCGCCACGGGCTACACGGCCGCCATCCACCTCACGACACCCGGGACCCGTTCGGGCGGAGGACGGTCGTGTCGGCGCTGACCCGGGCCCGGCTCTCGCGGGAGTGGGGCCATGCGTGGCTGATCACCGGCCCCCACCCGGGACGGATGTACACCGCGACCCGGCTGCGCCCCCGCACCGGCGGCCCGAACACCGTCACCGTCCATACCTTGCGCGGGCTGCGCACCCGCCTGGAGCAGATCGACACCGACGAACGCGACGCCGTCCTGCCCCGGCTGCGCCCAGCACTGCCCCGGCGCGACCGCACGAAGCGCTACTTCCGCATGCCGCCACCCCCAGCCGAGCGCACGACCGGCTGACCGCAGACCACGCCCGGCCCTGCCACCGGCGGACCCCGGCCGGACACCCCGGCTGACCGCAGACCGCGCCCGGCCCCGCCTCCACCCCTCCCACGCGGGGCCGGGCGCCCACACCCGTACCAACCACGCCCCGACCACCCACAGGTCCGGGCGCCCCCACCCCTGACCACGCCCGCCTCCA
>NZ_PYGA01000024.1 GCF_003014485.1 Murinocardiopsis flavida
CCGCCCGCGGAGTTCGAGGCCGATCACTACCAGCGGGAGTTCGGGTCAGCAGAGGATAGAGCGTTGGTTCCGAGCCTCTAAAGAACCCGGCACGGAACACGGTGCTGCGCAACACCCTGACCACGCTGCTCTCCACGCGGGTGGAGGTGAACCGGCGAACGGTCGCAGTGATGCGGGCTGATCATGCTGCTCTCCACGCGGGTGGAGGTGAACCGTACATGCAGGACCTGAAGACCAACTGAATGAACTGCTCTCCACGCGGGTGGAGGTGAACCGTCCCCCGTGTCCGCCGACGCTTCCCGGACCCTCTGCTCTCCACGCGGGTGGAGGTGAACCGCGCTGCGCGAAGCCACCGCCGAGCAGGTACGCCTGCTCTCCACGCGGGTGGAGGTGAACCGGGGTTCACGCAGTCGGCGTTCTGGTCGGCAGACTGCTCTCCACGCGGGTGGAGGTGAACCGACCTCGGCCGTGGGGAACTCCCGGCCGACACGCTGCTCTCCACGCGGGTGGAGGTGAACCGCCGTCGTCGCGGGCACGCAGGAAGTCCTTGCGCTGCTCTCCACGCGGGTGGAGGTGAACCGCATGGTGTACCAACTGCGGCCCTATCGCTATCCTGCTCTCCACGCGGGTGGAGGTGAACCGCCGCTTTGGGTTTTGGCTTGATTAGGGCTCTGCTGCTCTCCACGCGGGTGGAGGTGAACCGACCACCACCGCTACCAACCTCGCCTGGTGCATCTGCTCTCCACGCGGGTGGAGGTGAACCGTCCGTCGTCTCACGGGGAGCGGTCGCCGCCCGCTGCTCTCCACACGGGTGGAGGTGAACCGGTGAAACAGGCAGATGTGCAAGATTTGGTGAACTGCTCTCCACGCGGGTGGAGGTGAACCGGACGGGATGACGATGGCGAGGCTGTAGCCGAGCTACTCTCCACGCGGGTGGAGGTGAACCGAAGGTCAGGGCGGCGCGCAGCCACTCGGGTACCTGTTCTCCACGCGGGTGGAGGTGAACCGAGTTACACGGTGGGCCGGCTCGCCGACTTCTGCTGTTCTCCACGCGGGTGGAGGTGAACCGCAGCACCTGAGCCACCTGGAACAGCTCCTCACCTGCTCTCCACACGGGTGGAGGTGAACCGAGGACCGGTGGTGGTCCGTTTTCACCCGACGATCAGCCGTGACCCAGGTCTCCCACAGCAAGGTAACCGATGTAGGTTTATCCGGGGCCTCGGCATGGAAGTGCACGTCACCGTTAATCACCCCGGCCTGCACGCCGTAGTGGGAACCTGAAACCGTGTTTGTCACGTGCAGACCGCTGTCTTCGATACCCATATCGCGGAATAGTAGATGGTGTCTCTGGCGGCGAGTGTCGCGACTGCTACGGGGAGTAGCAATACGGGGTTCGCCAGATCGTCCGGCACTCCCTGCAAAGTCCTCATCGCTCCTACGAGGAACTGCAACTCGTTCTCGTATTCGACGAACCCGACTGCGGGCAATCCTTATCGTTCCTACGAGGTGCAGCAATGGCAGCAGGCGGGCGGGGCCATCCTAGGTGTCCGTATAGCTCCCACGAGGGGAAATCGAGACCGGTCAAGGGGGTGCACACGCGCCGTGCCGTCCCGGCTGAGTCCCGTACCGTCGTTGAAGTAGCGGCTGGTGTGAGCTGAGTACTGCGAAACCATCGCCATATTATCGCTCGATGATCATTCGAGAAGAACGAAAGTTGATCTTATCTATCGCCTCGACCGAGTGAGTGATGCAAGTGCAGTCAGCGTTTGCATTGCGAGTGCATTTGCATATGCGTCACCGTAGCTATTTTGGGTTGACCGATGGGATTCTTCGGCCGATTCTGGTCTGGTTGGTTTAACCGGAGCTGGATGTGATATCCCTGGTGGGCGTGTATGTGCCGTGGTTCTCCTTTGGTTTCGGCTGTTCTAATAAAATTCCCTGATGCGATTATTGAGATTCCGGAATGTGAGGTCGGGTGAGGGGCGGTCCCACATGCAGATCTGCGTACTTGGATCGATCGAGGCAACCGTCGATGGCCGCCGGGTTGCGGCCCCGCACAAGTCGATGGTCCTCCTCGTCTCGCTCGCGCTGGCTGGCGGGCGGCCGGTCAGCCCGGAAACCCTCGGGGAACGGCTGTGGGACGGCGACCCCGGATCGACATGGCGTTCTGTACTGCACACCTACATCACCCGGCTGCGGCGGAGCCTGGAGGCGGCGGGGTACTCGCGCACGCGCCTGAGCCAGAGCACCGCCGGCTACATGCTCGACGTCGCTCCCGACGATGTCGATTGGCTGCGCTTCTCCGCGCTGCGCTCGCGTGCCGCGGCGCAACTGCGCGGGGGAGAGGTCCACTCCGCCGTTGAGATCCTCGGCGAGGCCCTGCGGCTCTGGCGTGGCGAGCCGATGCCCGGTTTCCCCGAGCGCTGGGCTGACGACCTGCGCACCACCATGCAACGCGCTCACCAGGCCGCCTTGGCGGCATGGGCACGTGAGGCCCCCCGCCTGCATCCCCTGGAGGACGTCGCCGACCGGCTTTCGGAGGCGGCCGGACTCTACCCCCTGAACGAGGCGCTCGCGGTCCACCTGATGCGCGCCCTGCACGGCGCCGGGCGATCCGCCGATGCCCTCGAGACCTACAACCGGATCCGGCACCGCCTTGTCGAGGAGACTGGCGCGGATCCCCACCCTGATCTTCTCAAAGCCCACCAGGAGATCATGCGCGGGCAGAATGCCCATGCGCCATCGACTGAGAAGCCGGTTCATCCGCCCGAGCACGACGTGTCCGCGCCGGGCGTCCCGATCACCAGCAACCTTCCCCGCGACATCGCCGACTTCGCCGACCGCTCCGCAGACATTGAACGGATCCATCGCACTCTTGACCCTGCCGAAGGAGCGGCCGCGGCCCGGGTGTGCGTCCTCAGCGGGATGCCCGGGGTAGGAAAGACCAGCCTCGCCGTCCACGCCGCCCACCAGTTGGGTACGAGCTTTCCGGACGGCAGCCTGATCGTGGAGTTGCACGGCCACCATGAGCACCACCGGCCCTTGAGTACGGAACAGGCATTGGGCCAGTTGATCCAACTGGCCGGCCTGCCCCCGCCCGCTCCCGGTGACTCGGTCGAGCAGCGTGTCGCTTCCTGGCGCGATCACACTGCGCGTCGGCGACTCCTGCTGGTCCTGGACGACGCCGCCGATGCCGAGCAGGTGGTGTCGCTTCTGCCGAGCGGGAGCCGGTGCGCGGTGATCATCACCAGTCGGCGCCACCTCCGCGAACTCGACGGTGCCGAGCACCTCAGAGTCGCGGTGCCCGAGCCCGAGGACGCCGCCCGCGTGTTCACCGCAATCGCGGCGCCGGGCCGCTCCCTGCGCACCGCGGCGCACATCGCGGAGATCGTGCAGCTCTGCGGTCAACTACCGCTGGCCATGCGGCTGATCGCCACCCGCTTGGACCTGCGCCCGACCTGGGGGGCGACCGAGGTCCTCACCCGGCTGCGCGCCGCCGCAGACAAGGTGGGCGAATTCCGGTCGGGGCAGCGCCACCTCGACGCGGCCTTCGCCGTGTCACTGCGCAGCCTCAGTTCCCCGGCGCGCGCGGCGTTGCTGCATCTGGGGTTGCACCCGGCTCCAGTCATCGACCGCCATATCGCCGCAGCGATGCTCGGCCGTAGCCCGGAGGAGGCGGACCTGGTCCTGGAAGAGCTGATCGGGGCCTCCCTGCTCGATACCGGCCCCGACATGACCTACCGGCTGCACAGCCTGGTCCAGTCCTTCGCCCTGCGCGCCGCGCGCAGCGAGGTGCCGCCCATCGAGCAGCACAGCCTGCGCACACGCATGCTGGACGCCTACACCGACATCTGCGCCCGGGCTGATGCGGTGCTCTACCCCTACCGGCTGAGACTCGACCGCGAACCTGCGGGCGGTGCCGAGGTCGCACTGCCGAACATGGAGACCAAGGACGCCGCCGCCCGGTGGCTGACGACGCGCCTTCCCACTGTGCTGCTGATCATCGACCACGCTGTGGATAACGGGCACCCGCACCACGCCGCGCGCCTAACCCATGTGCTCGCCGAGCACCTTGACGCCCACGGCCCGTGGGAGGCGGCCGTGGGCCTGCATCGCCGGGCCCTGGAGATTCGCCGGGGCGGCCAGTGCCGACGCGCGACCGCCCAGGCGACCTACGAGCTCGCGCGTGCGCTGCTGCACGCCGGCAGTATCGACGAGGCCGACCGGTGCATCCACACCGCGGCGCAGTTGTGGGGCGATCTCGGCGACCTGGTGGGTCAAGCGTGGGTGCTCGATCAACAAGGCGTGACCGCCTCCGTTGCAGGCGCCTACGCCCGCGCGATCGACCTCCATCGGAAAGCCCAGGCGCTATTCGAACAAGGGCTCCACCGCTTCGGCATCGCTCTCAGCCTGGACCGCAGAGGCTTGTGCCACCTGCGCACTGGAGCCTTCCACGAGGCGATCGCCGCCCACAGCGACGCGCTCCGCCACCACACCCTGCTCGGCGACCCCGATACCGCGATCACCGCGAAGATCCATCTGGCCGGGGCCTATCACGGACTCGGATACCACCGCGAATCCACCGCATTGAGCCTGGAAGCACTTAAGGGAGTCCGCGCACTCGGCGACCGGCGACGCGAAGGGATAATCATGACCAATCTCGGTGAAATCGCCTCATACCGTGAAAGGAACGAGCAGGCGTTCTCCCATTTCCACGCGGCATTGGATATCCACCGGGAGGTCCACGACCCATGGACAGAAGCGGTCACCTTGAGTAATCTCGGCCGCGTGCACCTGAAATTCGGACAACTCGCCGAGGCGACGCAGTGCTTCGACGACAGTCAGCGCCTGTGCGCGACCTATGTAAACCCCGGCATCAGCGTGGAGACACTGCTGGGCCTGGGCGAGGTCGAGATGACCAACGGCCGCACCGAGGCCGCCCATGCGCTCTTTGCGCGCGCCCACGACGAGGCCGACCTGGCAGGACTGCGCCATGAGCGCGGCAAGGCGCTCACCGCGTTAGGACGCGTGCTCCTGGACACGGGCTCGCCCGACGACGCGCGCCTGCGTTGGGAACTCGCCGAGCAGGTCTTCACCGAACTCAGTGCGCCGGAGGCTGACAGCGTCCGGATAATGCTCGACATGCTGCACGAAGCATAGCAAGGGTAAAAGGCTCGAACTTCGGTTTGTTTCGGCGCTTTCCTGTGCAAGAATCACTCGTGCGTCCGCCGCGATAACCATTCGCAGTGGCGTTGTCCGGTGACGCGGGGGGACACCCCTTCCCCGTGTTCGGGTAAAGGGGCATCCCCACGCGCTTTTCTGTTGTCATCATCCAATTCCCGGCAATTGTGTTTGGGCAAACTGCGAATTGCCGGAAAACCATTTAAGGACAATGAATTGCTCAGGCTAGCATGGCGCACTCTCCTTGTCACCGCGGCTCTCGGGTGGGCGGGCGTGTGGAGTGTGCCCGTGGAATCGATGACGCCTCCCCTGTGAGGCATGCTTGAACGAAAAGGAGTTCGAAGGGTGGTGCCCGTTCGGGTGCCACCCTTTTCGTATCCCGAAATCCCTATGGATTGATGGGTTCCTGATGCATGTGCGGATGCAATGACGTATTCATGTGCATCTGGTTCTCTAGAGAGTTTGTTGGCAATAGGTCCGGAACGCCCAGAAATTCCTATCGCTGTAAAGTACTGATAAGCGGCGTTGGGGTGGAGGAGTATGTCCCGGTCCGGGAACCAGGAAAACGGGTGGGATCGAAAACCGCGGCTGTCGTCGAACCAGGTCAACGGTGATGTCCACGGCGCCGCCCTTCAAACCGGCTCCGTCTACGGCGGCGTCCACTTCCACCACGCCACCACGACCCCCGACTTGCTCCACCAGCTTCCCCCTGTCTCGCCGCACTTCGTCAACCGCAGCCAAGAGCTGGAGGATATGACGGGCATTGCCACCGAGACGCGCGGTGCGGATCAGACCGTTCTGCTGAGCGTGGCCGGGCTCGGCGGTATCGGAAAGACCGAACTCGCGGTGCGGTTCCTTCGCCAACTCGGCGGCCGCGTCACTGGACACCTGTTCGTCGACCTACGCGGCTTCGCCCGCGATGAGACCATCCAGCCCACCGAAGTCCTTCATCGGTTTCTCCGCGCTCTCGCTGTACCCGCCGGAGCGATTCCACCGGACTTGGCGACCCGGGCCTCCTGGTGGCGCTCGGCCACCACCGGACGCGGCCTCGGGATCCTTCTAGATAACGTGCTCTCCGCAGCCCAGGTACGCGCCCTGCTGCCCGGCCCCGGATCCCACGTCGTCGTCGTGACCTCCCGCGCACGCCTGGCCGGCCTGACGCTGCACGGCGCGCACTTCGTCCACCTCGATCCGTTGGAGACCAGCGACGCAACCGCGCTGCTGATCCGCCTCACCGCCCGATCGGCCGACACCGCCGATACACACGTGGCCCGCCGGGTCGCCACCCTGTGCGGTGGCCTGCCAATCGCGCTCAACGCCGTCGGAGTGCAAGCCGCCGGTGGCCTTCCACTGAGTTCTGTGGAGTCGGACCTCGCGCGCCGCGTCAGCCGGCTTTCGGTGCTCAGCCAAGAGGAGGAGTCGGTGCGCTCGGCCTTCGACCTGTCCTATGACGCGCTTGACGCAGCCACGGCGCGCACCTATCGGCGCCTGGGCTGGCACGTCGGCCCCGACATCACCGTGCCCGTCGCGAGATCCCTGACTGGCAACACGGAGGTTGAGTGCACACGCGCCTTGCGGACTCTGGCCGCGGCCAGCCTGCTGACCGACCACGGCGGGGGCCGTTACCGGTTCCACGATCTCCTGGGTCTGCACGCCCGTGACAAAGCCAGGGACGAGGAGACCGCGCTGGCGCGCGACACCGCGCTGCACCGCTTGGCCACCGAGCACGCTGAACGTGCTCGTGCAGCCGACCGCACCCTACGCCCCTACGCCGGCCCACCGATGACTCCGACATTCACCTCGCCGGAACAGGCGTTGGACTGGCTGGAGTCCGAACGGGCCAACCTCCTCGCCCTGGTGGAGGACGCCGCCTCGCACTCCCACACCGCTGCGGCCCTGGGAATCACCGAAGGATTGTGGCCGCTCTATCTGCACCGCCGCGACGCCGCTGGCTGGTTGCAGGCAGCCACCGCGACGATGGGACTGATCGATGACCCCCCGACGCGGGCCCGGTTGCTCAGCAAGCAGGCACTCGCGCTGGGATACCTCCGCCACCACACCGAGGCGCAAACAGCCTTCGACGAGTGCGAACAGATCTGGGAGCAACTCGGTGACACCTGGCGGGTATCGCAGACCCGCCAGCGCCGCGGGCTCCTCGCCCTGGGCTTAGGACACTCCTCGCGCGCCCTTGAACACTTGCAGGCGGCACGGACACTGCAAGAAGAATTGGACCAGCCGCACGACCTAGCGATCACCCTGCTGGGCATGGGCAGGGCACTCAACCAGACCGGGCGGGTCCAGGACGCGGCCCCGCTGCTGCGCCGGGCCGTGGAGACGCTTCAGCGCGTCGGCGACGCCAACCACACCACCCGCGCGACGATCGCGCTGGCCCGGGCCACGATGACCACTCACCAGGACCAGGCGCTGGGCACGTTGGACGCCGCCCTGAACCAAGCCCAGGAGCGGGGCTCGCTGGTCGCCCAAGCCGAGGCCTACGAAGCACTTGGAGACCTCGCCGCGTACCGTTCGGATACGACTGGAGCGCGTGCGCACTACGGGAAGGCTGTCCGGCTGCTGATGCAGATGGGATCCACTGACATCGCCGCCCAAATCGAGCAGCGCGCGGGCCAGTTGGGCAAACACGAGTGAGCCGCAGCAGCGACCTCACTGCGCCCACCGGTCGAGGGAGATCCGCACCGGGTGGCTGGCCATCAGCCCTGCCAGCGCAGCCGCATCCAGATGCCCACGCGAGGGGAACCCGTCGCCGACCTTGTAGGAGGCGTGCACGACCGCCTCGCCCAGCGCCCGGACCGGGTTTCCGGCCGACAGCCAGGAGTGCAGGAATGTCGGGAACAACGTGTCCCCCGCACCGAGCGTGTTCACCACCGGCCGCGGCGCCTCGGTCACGGCTCGCACCAGGGTTCCGTCGGCCAACCCCATCACCGCCCCAAGCGCACCGCACCCGATCGCCGTGATGAGGCACCCTGGGTAGGCCGCGAACATCTGCGCGATCCACTCCTTGGGCGGGCACGGCAGCCGGCGGTGGGAACAGAACACGATGTCGGCGACTTGCAGCCACTTGGCGCGCCGGGGGTCGTTGACGTCGGCGATCACCTGGGCGTCGAAGGCCACGGGAACACCGAGCCGCCCTGCTACCCCCACCAGTTCCTCGGTGAACGCCGCGGTGCTCAGCACGACCAGGTCGGCGTCGTGGCCGAGCCGTTCGAAGACCGCACCCGGGTACTTCACCTGGTTGACCTGCTGGTGCAGTGCGAGGTCGGTGTGCTGCCCGCCGTCACCGGTCAGCGACATCGCCAGGGATGACCCGTCTCCTTCGACTGCGCCCGCACCGAGCAACCCGTAGGCCTCCAGGTCGGCGCGGATCGCCGCACCCGCGATGTCCGTACCGATCACCGTGCACAACTCCACCCGCGCTCCCAACGCGCGCAGCGTCTTGGCGACGTTGGCCCCCACACCGGTGACCCCGGCCTCCATCCACTCGGCGAAGCGGATCCGAGCGGGATCGGGACCGGGAGCGCCTACCCGTGCGACGATCCCGAGGCTGGCCACGCCGGCGACCACGACGTGCGGACTCTCATCCACTGCCCTCACCTCCACGCGCTGTGCGCAGCCCGGCGATCTCCGCGTGGGGAAGGTGTGCCTGCCACTGCGGTTCGGCGAGGCCCACCTGCTCATACAGCACCCGGCGCATTCGCGTAGCGAACAGCCCGGGGTGCGAGCTGATCTGCGCCGCCACCGACCCCCACGTCCCCGGCCTGAACCGGGCCGTCATCCCTTCCACACCCGCCAGCACCGGACCGGACTCGGCGATCGTCGGGGCGCGCAGAAGCAGTTCGCTGATGGGCGCATGGGGATCCACGTCGGCCTCCTGTGCGCCCGCCATCGCCAGGGGCCGGTCGAGCAGCGTTGCATACAGCGTGGTGGACCCGTGGTCGCCGATCACCACATCGGCGGCGGCCAGCACCCCCACGCAGTCGGTGCGCTGCGGCAGGACGATCAACCCGCAGGACTCCCAGTCCGCCATCCACGCCCGCATCTGCCACGTCCCGTGCGATGCCCACACATTGGGGTGCACTAGCAACGCGACCCGCCAACCGTGCTGCTCGCGGGCCTCCTCTACCAGCCGCGCCACGGCGTCGCTGCGGGCGCCGAGCAGGGAGTGAGGACCCCAGGTCGAGACCATCACGGCGAGGCGCTGATCGCTGCCGACACCGAGCGCCGCACGGAACCTCTGCGGGACCATTCGCGCGTCCAGAAGACGATCGACCACCGGATCACCGACAACTTGGGCGTGCTGTAGGGCCTCGGGGCAGCCCTCGGCAAGTCGGCGCCGCTCCTGTTCGTGCGCGAGCACCAGGGCCGAGGGGATTACCCGGCCGTCGTGCAGGAGGCGCTGGCGATCGAGTCCGAAGGTTCCGCGCGGTGCCGCGGCGACGCCGGTGAGCGCGGGCGTCATGAACTTGCCGAAGCCGGCTCCGTGGGGGAGGAGCACCAGCGGCGCGTGAATGCGTTCGATCCCCCAGTAGCTCGCCGCGATTGCCAGGTCGAAGCGGGTTTGTTCGGCCTGGGACCACGGGATCACCACGCAGTCCAGGGCGGCTAGCCATTCGGGCACGCCCCGATGAAAGATCGAAGGAGCCATGGTGAACACGATCTGGATACGGCCATCGGCCTTGAGTAGCGCGACGACGTCCATTAGGCGTTGCGCGCAGGCGACCGAGTGGACCATCACGAGCACGGTGCGGCATCCGGGGCGCGTTACCCAGCGCTGGGCGTTCAGCCCCACCGGGGTGTGCAGCCACTGATCCATTGCGGTGTCCTCTCGCCGCGCCTGTTCGCGGTTGTGAACAGGCTGTCGGAACCGACGGTGAGGGCCGCCTCTGACCGGATACCGGACACTGCACTGTCGAAGGCTGACGAGAATCTGTCATCCAACTGGACATCGCTCTGACAGGTGTCGTGATCAGCACGCGAGCTGCGGATCTGCGCCTTTCGGTTACAGCGGTGGCACGACACCGACCTGCCTGGCGATGTCGAGCTGGTCGTGGTGGACGGGCCGCCGCTACGCTTCGGGGCGCCGTCGCACTTCCGCACCTGATGGTCCGCGGGTTTGCCGCCGAGCCGACCCGGGCGGTTCTCAAAGGCGCCGCTCCGGAGACGAGTATGGCGCTCACCCAGGCCCGTACCCGGGATACCCCGGCGGCGGCACTGCGGTCCTGCCAGACGCCCATTACGTATACGTCCCTCTGAACCCGCGTTTCACCGAATAGGGCCAGGAGGATGAGGCGTGGGTGATCGCGCTCTCCACACGCGCTCGCGAACCGTGTCACGGCACCGCTGACCTGTGGCACCTTCTACCACTCGCCCCAGCAGCGCCAATCCCACAGGTGGGGGTCCAGAGGACTCCCACCGCCTGTACGCACAGTACCGGCGCGCCTCCGGCGATCCGGCAGCAATGAGAGCGCTGCTGGTCGATATTGTCCGCCCCGTCAGCTACGGTCACGAAACCGCTCGTTAAGACTTCATCCGTGAGGTCGCGACTACGGTCACGGTCGAGCGCGCGTCGAAAATAAGTTGGGGAGGGTTGAATTGCCGCTCAGCAATATTTACAAACGTATGACCAGAACCCGAGAGGTCCCTGGTGGTGCTGACCAAACGGATGAGATTAAAGCCTTTGTTGACTCTAATCTTGTTTTCCTCCCTATAGATGCTGACGTCGAGGGAGGGGATATAATTGAGCGTCTTCTTCCGAATGGGAAGAAGCAATTTATCCAATTGACGAAACTGAATCACTTGGAGTCGCCATTCGGTTCTAGGCATCTGGACCACATTGAGGCGGAGTATCGGCTCGTTCAACGCGGTTAAGCTGAACTTCGATTGGTCATAGCGGGTACCATTCATTCTCCGGATCGCGGACGGGAGGCGTCCACGGGGCGCCGTCGTGCCGAAGGAGCGCCGGTCTTTCTTTGTGCTCCGGGACTAGTTCGTCCCGGAGCACAGCCCTGATGGTGTGCCGAAGATAACGGATGTAGTTGCGGATATCCAATTCCGCCCGCTCCTGGTCGGCGCGCTCATCATCGGAGTGCAAAGGAAGATTTCGAAACTGCTGCACCACATCGCAAAGCGCATGATATCGACTCCGGACCACGCTATCGGGGATCAAAGGCAAGGCCACCCGCAATCCATACCCTAAAGCTGCAATCGTTTCTCGGCGGCGTAACATTTCAGGGGGCTCTGGATCTCCGGCCTGACGGAATTGGGCGATTAACCACTGTGGCTTCAAGATATCGAACCCATCCTCGAAGACGAACAGCGAGTGAAGTAGCTCCCCAAGTGCACGCTCCTCGCGAACACGTATCTCATCCTGACGCGCCTCTGCGCGCCCATCGTCAGCCATCTTCTTCTCGTGTGCGAGCATCTTCTCGGTCTGCCGGTTAACACCCCAGAAAGACAGGAAACCGCCGAAAGCCGCACCGATTAGTCCACTCCACAGTTCAGTGTTGGATAACGCGTTCCCAAGCCCGGACCCGAGAAAAATTATGAAAGACAAGAGCCATTGCCAGACCGCTTGCATCGGTTTCCTTTTACTTGGTGAACTCGACTTCGATCGGATTTGTTGGTTCGATTTCGTCCCGCGAGAAGGTCACGGTCTCAGTGAACTCTTCAATCCCTGCGGGCTCCTGCGTCGTTACCGTGAGCTCGTAGAATTCGGCTGCCGATACGTCGTCGATCGAGAACTGCATCTCGCATCGATACGGGTCCTCCGACGCCACTTCGCCGGGCTCGGCAGACTCCCCGCCGACCTTCGCTTCGATGCTGTGCCAACTGTCCGCATCTCCGGTTGCGACCGTCTCATCATTGCCGTTCCGCAACACGTACGTGGTGCCCTTCCACAGGCAGTACACGTCGTCGTGGTTCTGGCCGATCTTCCCCGACTTTGTGGCTACCAGGACGTCGACTCGTACGGGCTCCTGCTCCGATGGGGCCTCGTCGGGCAGTTGGCTGCTGCATCCCGACAGCAGTAGTGCTAAGCCGAGCACGCACGCGATTCTGCGCATCTGAACTCCCTAGGGGCGGGGAGCACCGGAGCGAGCGGCGCGGAGGCCATTCAGTTTGGCACGATCCCGGGCGGACGATTGGGTTGTGACCGTTTCGGAACACGAAGAGGGCCCGGACGACCCCCGTCATCCGGGCCCTCTCATCCCCCGTAGGGCGGCCGGGAAGGGCAGGTCACCACCGCACAGAGTATACGTATTTTGGATACAGTATACAAAGTGCAATATCTTTGAATCCTGGAGATATACGAAGGAGGCCGACGTGGACATCCTGCGTTGGGCAGCCCGCCTGCTTGCCGAAATTACGCGAGGGCGGTCCCTCCACACCCCCGCAACCGTCATCGGCTGCGGGGGCGCGTTTCAATGTCCCCTGCGGGAATCGACCGGTGCCCTACTCGGCCCTGTCACTCCAGAGTGCGTGCCCCGACCTCAGGGCACCACCTGAGGTTTTCTTTTGTGGATAACGTCAGGTCGTAGGCCAGTTAAGAACCAGCCGGGAGTGGCGCTTGTCGACCACGAAGCCCCGCGGAAGCTGCTCGTCCGAAGTACCGGAGGGGACCGCCTCCACGGTGGGTACAGCGCTGCGGTCCTGGTCCCATACCCGGATCTGGTTGCAGATCCGTTCCGCGAGGTCGTCCCCGGCGGGGCCATGGCCAATGGCGCCCAGCTCGGCTCGCGCTGGGCCGTCGCCGGTGAGCCGCCGGTAGGTGAAGTAGGACAATGAAGCCCCTTCGGCAAGTGCGGGGCTGAGGCTCGGGATCGCCGGGGTCGCCCGGCCACGCTCTACGGCCGACGGCGTCGCGGTAATGCGGCACGTCCCGGGTTCGGCCGTGGCCAGGCGCAGCCACACACCATCGAAGGATTCGCTGCCGGCGACCGTGACACCGGACCATGCTTCGGTGCGCGGCTGGTCGAGGATGCCGCTGGCGGGGGCGATCTCCTGGTCTTCGTCGTAGTAGAGGGTGACGTCGTCGCCGTCGAGAGCGAGGGCGTGTTCCCCATCAGCGTGACCGCGCATCGGGATGAAACCGCAGAGCTGCATGGAGCGGCTTTCCAACCGATCTGGGGATCCGGCGAAGGCGATTGTGCGCGTCGTGCCACGGAACCGCAGCGGAACCACCATCCGCCCCGCTGCGCTGAGCTGGTCGCGCCAGGCCGAGGGCACGTCCCAGGCGCCCACAGTGACGATGATCCGGTCGTAGGGTGCGTGGGCGTCGTCGCCGAGTGCGCCGTCGCGGGCGAGCACCGTCACGTCGTCGTACCCGGCTGCGGCCAGGCCGGTGCGGGCTCCCTCGACCACATCGGTGTCGATGTCGATCGTCGTGACCTGACCGCCGGGGCCGGTGAGTTCGCGGAGCAGCGCCGCGTTGTAGCCGGTGCCTGCGCCGATCTCCAGGACTCGGTGGCCGGGCTGCACATCGAGCTGTTCCAGCATCATCGCGACGACGGAGGGCGCCGAGGCGCAACTCCGAATGGTCCCCGTCCCGTCGCGGTGGGTGGTGACGGATTCGTTGGCGTAGGCGTCCGCAGTGCTCGCGTCGGGCACGAAGAGATGGCGGGGCACTTCACGCAAGGCGCGCTCGACGCGGGCGCTGCGGACGTAGTGGTCGGCGCGGAGCTGGTCCACGAGAGCAGCGCGCAGGGACTCGGGGGTGTGGTCGGTGTCGATCATCGCTCGCAGTCTATTTCGCAGGTCATGGGTCGTGTCGGTAGTTTCCGGGAAGTCGGTCGTTAGCCGTTGAGGAGCATGCAGGCGTCCCACTCGGTGGCGGGTGGGACGCCGGTTTGGATGGTGTGGCGGACGAGTTCGACGCCCGCCCGGCCGTCAAGTAGTCCGACCTCCTGGGGCGGGGCGGTGGCATTCAGTCGTGAGGCGAGGGCCGGCAGGGACGCTGCGAGGTCAGGAGTGCGGGCGTCGGCTGCGGCGCGGTTCACCGCATGGTGGAGCCCGGCCCACCCGTGGCACAGGCCGGGCTCGGTGATCTGGGCGAGCTGGTGCCCGTCGGTGGCGCACCCAAGGAGCGCCGCCTCCGCCGTGTCTTGAAGCGCGGCGTTGCTGGTGGCGATGGCGGCGAGTTGGAGGGCGCGTCCGATTCCGGGCGTGCCGTAGCACCAGGAGGGGCGTGCTGCGGCACGGAATGTTCTTCGGCCGGTGCGGTTCTCGTCGCGGGTGACCCACGGCGGCCACCACGCGTTGGTGCCCTCGTCCTGGCGCCAGGTCTCTAACCAGGCGCAAATGCGTGTCACGGCGTTCGCGTGGCCATCCACGGTGATCCCGCGCCGCATCGCGGTCACCAGCAGCGCCAAAGGGCCGCTCACACCATGGGCCATGCCGAGGTTGCCGTGCCCGCCGGGGAAGCGGCCGTCGGGGTGGTCGGCGGGGCCGTTGGCCGTCCACCACCCCGGCAAGTTCTCCCCGTCGACGTGGACGGGTTCGGTGAGCCGCACCAGGTAGGACAACACGGCGCGGAGCCCGTCGTCGTCTGAGCGGTGGAGCAGGAGAACGCCGAAGCCGGTCAGGCCGCTGACCAGATCGAATTCGCCCAACGCCGGGAGGTCCACGTTATCAATGCGCGTGTGGGCTCGGTCGAGGCGGCCGCGAAGCAGCGTCGTGACCGCCTGATCCAAGGTGCGCAGCGCATCGGCGTAGCCGGGATGGGCGGCGGTGTGAAGGGCGAATGCCACGGACAGCGCTCCGCGGAACAGACTGCTGCCCGGGGTCGCCGGAACCGGGGTCCGGGTCGATGCAGAGGCCCAGGAGTGCGCGGCCCGCCAGTCGCCGGTGGCCCGCGCGCTTTCGGCGTGCAACAGCAGAACCCCGGGGGCGCCGCGTGCCAAGGAGTGCCCCCAACCCATGCTGGGGTCGGACGGCGGCGGGTTGGTGAGCGGTGTGGGCAGGTCGATCGTCATCGCTGCCCGTCCCGCGCCCGCCACGACAACGCAGCCGCACGTGCGAGGCGCCGGCAGGCGCGTTCGCTGTCCCGGCCGACCCCCAGGGCGCGGATGTGGTGCATGTGGAGCAGCGATTCGAGCACGGTGTCCCCTCCGGACGGGGAGCACAGGCGCCGGTAGGTGTCGAGTGCTTGCCGGCGCGTGTGCCAGGTGGCGAGGAGGTCGTCTCCACCGGGGAGGCCGCGCAGGTGGGCGAAACCGTGTCGCGGGTTGGCGAGCCGGACCGCCTGATCGGTGACCGCGCGGGGCAGCGGCGGCTTGGGCGGGGCGTGGGGGTGGTCGATGATGTAGGCGATGCCCGCCGCGGTACTGCCGGTGAACGCCGCAGCGGTGTGGATCATGGCGGCCGCCGCGAGGACGCGTCGATCCGCGGCCGAGTCGGGCACCTCCACCCATTGGGTGAGAAGGGCGGCGGAGTCGGCGGTGAACACGATCTCCGCGGCTCGCATGGCCGGGCCGTTCCCGTACCGGCCGATTTCGGGGAGGTAGGTCGCGAACTCAAGGCCGTTGATCAGGCCATCCCGGCGTAGCCGTTCCGCCCAGAACCCGATGACGGCGGTGTAGGTGCCGTGGGTGAGGGGGCCGGTGACGCGGATACGCAGGCGCAGGTGGTCCTGTTCGTGGGGGGACCGGTACCGGAGGAACCACCACTGCGGGGTCCCGCCGATGAGCCGTAGCAGGAGCGGGAGGTGGGTGGCCAGGATCTCGTCGTGGCGGTCCGGGTGGGCATAGATCTTGGCGTAGAGCCATTCCGACCGCTGGCCGCCGGGCAGGTGCCCGTGGTCGGCGCGGATCGGCACCAGCGCGCGCCCGCCGGCGAGCGGGGAGGGGGCCGGCGCCCGGGTGGAGACCAGGGGGGCGGCGACCTCGTGGGCGTGGCCGTCCACCCACCCCAGCCCGGCCGGGTCGGCGGCCTCGGTCAGCACAGCGGGCCCGGCGGTGTCCAGGTGGGTGCGGAGGAGGACGGCGTGGGCGGGCTCGGCGAGGTCCAGGCGCAGCACTCGGTCTTGGTCCCGCAGCTCCACTTCGTCGGGCATGCGCCACTGCCGCTGCCACTGGTGCAGCTCGCGATACCAGTTCTCCCACCCGGCCCCGGCGGGAGGCAGGTTGGTCGGGTCGAGGTTCCACCGGGCGGGGGACAGGACGCAGCGCCGGTAGCGCACACGCGGCAGGTGAGGCAGGGTCGAAGCGGCACCCCAGTCGAACCGGGTGTAGGTCGCGCTGAGCGCTCGGGGCAGGTTGATGAGGAACCGGGCCAGCGGCGGCAACTGTTTAACCAGGTCCAGGCCGTGGAACACCAGCGGCTCCACGACGCGCTGGCGGGACACCGACACCAGGTGGAGCCGGTCCCGGTCGGCGGTCACCGCGAGGTCATCAAGCGGAATTGCCCCTTCGTCGGCCTCACGGTGTTCACCGAGGGAGATGAGGTGGGGGAGGAACTGCGGGGTGCGGGACACGTTCTCGGCGTGGGGGTAGGCCGGGGGGACGCACACCTGGGCAGGGAGGGCACCGGCGGTGGCGGTGGGCAGACCGGCGTAGAGCGCGGCCAGGTCACTGGCGGCGTCGGTGAACCGGCCGGTCATGGTCCCGGCGGCGCGGGCCGGCGACACGGTGAGCGTGAACTCGCCCGCCTCGATCGCCTCCAGTGAGGCCGCGTGGATACGGGCGCTGATCTCCAGGTGCGGCGGCACCGCCACAGCGCGCATGTCCCCGGCGGCGAGTCGGGTGATCGTGTCCTCATCGAGCACGATCTCCCCGGTCCCATCCATCGCGGCCTGCTGCACCAGTGCCAGCAGGCGGGTGTCGCGGCCGGAGTCGGGGAGGGGCGGTTCCGCCGGGGTGAACGGCGCTCCTGGGTAGCCGGTGGGGTACCCGAGTCCGGTGTCGGGGTTCACCACGTCGGTGAGGGGGACGAGGGTGCCGGTGCCGTAGCGGGCGAGGAACGCGGCGTGGTAGGCGCGCCACACCGGCGCACCGTGAGGGGTAGCGCCCAGGCGCAGCAGTGCCCAGGCTGCCGCTTCCATCTCCTCGGCGACGGCGGGGGGAAGTTCTACATCGCAGTCCAGGTGCAGATCGACCGTGAGCGGGGTGCGCGATGCCTGCGACAGGCCGCGCATCCGCCGGACCAGGGAATCCCGGAGAGGGCCGAGACGCTCGGGCGCGGCGCCGTTGTGCTGGTCCACTCCGGCGTGGACGGAGCGCAACTCGCTGACCAGGTCGGCCACAGGCACCGGGGGGTTGGCGCCGAGCGTGTCGATCTGGTCGAGCACGTGCGCCAGCGCATCGGTGGCGGTGCCGGGGGCGCGGAGGTTGCTGACGAGGAAGCCCTGGTGCAGGAGTTCGGTGAGCATTCCCGCGACCGTCGCATCCGCGACGCCGGGGAACTCGGCGCCGACCTGGTCGGCCAGGGCGGCGAACCGGATGGGGGCGGTGGCGGCGCGCTCGACCGCGCGTACTGCCGAGGTGCGCCGGATCTGCACCTGGCCGGACCCGTGAGGGTGGAGCAGGTGGTTGCCCCGCCTGGTGCACAGGGTGCTCAGCACCACGGTGAGGTCATTGAGCAGCTCGGGGCTTGCTTCGAGCTGGGTGACGATGTCGGTGACCCACCGGGTATCGGCGCGGGCACGGGGGCGGTGGTCGCGGCCCCATCGCACCTTGGTTCTAGTGCCGAGCGCGACCGGTGCAGCGCCCGCGAAGGTTCCGAAAGGGGTCGGGCGCCCGGTCTCGCGGAGCAGGTAGCGGGTGAGCGCGGTGGCGGCGCGGCGAATGTCCTTCTCTGTGGCCTGGTTCCCGGTGGTGATCTCGCCGATTCGACGGGCGAGGGAAGGGCTGGCAAGGGTGACGGCCTCGACGGTGTCGGGCCGGGACCACATTTGCCCCACCCACGCCCGAAGTTGGTCGGCGTCGCCGGTGTGCAGGTGGGGCCAGCTCTCAGGAGAGGAATTGTAGGAGGCACGCGCCGCCCGCAATACCGCTTGCCCCATGTGGCGGTAGATCATCCCGGTCATTTCCGTCCCTTCCTTGCTCCTCGTGAGGCCGGGTTGCCGAGGAGGTACCCTCGGCAACCCGGGTGGAGATGGCGGTCAGACCGAGCTGAGGCAGCTGGAGGCGCAGCTCGGGGGGCAGTTGTCGTTGGTGGTGCAGGCCATCGGATCGCTCTCGGCGGTTTCGCTTTCGAGGACTTGGACATCGAGAACGAAGGGGTCGTCCTCGATCAGAACCACGGACATTATTGGTGTCTCCATTCTTCTGTTGGACGCGAAACTCGAAAGTAACAAATCCACCACTACCCATCAACCGGGCAGAATAGGAAATGGATTTGGAATTGGGATTGCCGAATAACCCCGCGTGATTTTCGTGATCATTTAGCGGGTTCCTTGTGGCGGGGGCGGCTTCGCTGTGGTTAGCCCGGCACGTCACCTCCGCCTTGCGTAGGGCCGGGGCGTGGCCCAGGCCGATGACTCATCGAGCCGCCTTGCGGAAGCAGTGGGCGTGGTGGGATGCCCGGACCTGGGGTCGGAAGCCGGGCCGGGCCGGGGTCAGGGTGTCGCCGGTCCGAGGCGGGTGAGCCGGTCGGTGACCTGGGCCGCCTCAGGGGCGTGCAGGGCGGCGAAGATGTCGTGTGCGTCGCGCAGGCACCGGCTCTCGTCCTCAGGGCGCTCGCGTGCGGCGGCGACGTCGGCCAGGGCGCGCATCGCTGCGCCGGTCTGGAACCGGTGCCCGGCCTGCTGCGCTTCTCGCACAGCATCAGAACCGGTGTCTTCGGCCTCCTCGTGGCGGCCGAGGGCGAGCAGGATCGCGACCCGATCGATGAGCGTCTGAACCACCTGGAACGGGTCGGGTTCGGCCAGGGTGGTCAACCCCTCCAGGGCGTACTCGCTCTGTTCGCACGCGGCGTCGGGCTGATTGGCTCGTGCCAGCGAGCGGGCGTAGAGCCGCCGTTGCAGCGCGATGCCGCGCGGCTTGCCGATAGCTTCGTGCAGCTCGATCGACTCCTGATGCTTGGGCAGCGCCTCCTCGGGGCGGCCGGAGGCCGTCAACGCCACGGCCATCACCTCCAGAGAGGAGGCGGTGCCTTGGGGGTCGTCCAGGGCCCGCCAGAGCGATAGTGCCTCGGCGCCAAGCGATGCGGCGACCGCGAATTGGTGCTGGCACATCGCTGGAGCGGCTTGGAGCAGCAGTGCATAAGCGCGGGCGCGGGTGTCGCCGAGCGCGGTCGCGGAGGCCACCGCGAGCCCGGTGATCTCCTCCCATGCCTCGTAGGGGCGGTGGATGGACCCCCAGGCTTTGCACGTTTCGGCCAGCTCCCCGACTTGCCGGTAGCGCTCCAGGTCCCAGCCGAGCTTGACCAGTGCCCGCACCGTGGTGCCTTCGGCGTCCCACCAGGCCAGCGCCTCAGCCCGGTCGGTGAAGCGGGGGACCTCGGCGCGGGTGAACACCTCGGCCAGGCGCCACCGGCTGCGGTTCAGCGCCCGGTCCGCACCGGCGGCGGTGAGCAGGTAGTGGTCGAACAGCCGGTCCAGCGCTGCGTTGGTCTCCTCATCAGGGAGTTCGGCGGCGAGGTCGCGGGCGTGGTTGCGGGTCACATCGTGCATGGTCCACGCGTCGCCGTCCACGTGCGTCAGGCTCATCGCGGTGAGTAGGACGAGGTGATCGTGTGCCTGGTCAATGGTGGTGTCGGCGAGTGCGGCGGCGGCTGGTGCGGTGTAGCGGGTGCCGGGGTGCAGGCCCAGCAGCCGGTACAGGCGCTGGGCGCCGGGGTCGGGTACCTGGGAGTAGGAAGCGGACAGTCCGGTGTGCATGGAGACCTCCGTTGCGGGTCCGGTTCGTGTCGAGCGGTGGCGGGTGATCATGGCGGCGACCGTCTCGATGGGCTGGTCAGGGGTGATGGCCATCAGTGCGGCGGCCGTGCACAGCGCGAGCGGCATGCCTGCGCACAGGGCGGTGAGCGGGGCGAGGTTCGTTGCGGCGGTGATGGTCCCGGGAAGCAATCGGCGCAGGAGTTCGGTCGCGCCGGATTCAGGGAGCGGGTCGACGCGCAGGTAGGCGGCGCCGTCAGCGAGCAGGGCGGGCAGGTGGGTGCGCGCGGTTGCCACGAGCACCGAGTCCGCGCCCGAGGGGATGAGTGGACGGATCTGGTCGGTCGTGGCGGCGTCGTCAGCCAGGACGAGGATCCGGCGGCTGTGGGTGAGGGACCGGTAGAGCGCGACCCGGTCCGACATGGTGTGGGGGACGAATTCGGCCGCGACCCCGAGCCCGCGCAGCGCCGCACCTAGCAGTTCTCCTGGGGGCACCGGGCTACCGGATCCGCCGCCGAGGGAGAGGTGCAGGTGCCCATCGGGGTAGTGCTCCGCGATGTCGTGGCAGGCCCGCACCGCGAGCGAGGTCTTGCCGACGCCGCCGATTCCGACGAGCACCAGGAGGCGGGTGGTGCGTCGGGCGCGGTGGAGCTGGGCCAGTTCGGAGCGGCGGTTGGTGAAGCGGGGCGGATCGGGTGGGAGCTGGCGCGGTACGGGCGGCGGCCGCCAGTGCGGCGCGGCCACGGTGACCGGGCCGTGGATCGTCCCGGCCTGGACCGTGACCCCGTGTGCGCCGGAGATGTGGTTGGCGGTCATCGGCTCCCGCTCTGTTCACTTTCGGCGATGCGGCGGGCGGTGACGATCTCGCGGAGCTGCGCGACGGGATAGCGGTGGCTGCGGCCCAGCGTGCGCAGCGTTCTCAGCCGACCCTCGGTCACCCACCGGTTGACCGTTACCGGGTGGACATTGAAGAATCCCGCCACCTGCTCGGTCGTGAGTGATCCGCTGGTGCGGTCGGTGTCGGTGATCGCGGTGTCGCGGCGCTCGGGCCTGCGCTGTGCCTGCCTCAGGAGGGTGAGGGCATGGTCGGGAATGTGGACCTGCTCGGCAACGAGCTCGGTGGGGATCGTGGCGTGCGCGGCGAGGTCGGAGATGATCTCTATCGGGATCCCTGTGGTCGTGGCGACCTCGTGCAAGGGGGTCAACGGGAGCACCTCCGCGGATGGCTGGATGGCGGTTTGGACGATGGGGAGGAAAAGGAGGCGGACCAACAGAGTTCTCCTATTCGCGGGTTTGGGTGTCGCGGCCGGGCGGGGAGCGACAGCGGCCCCAGCGCCAGCTGGGATCGGACCCGCCCGGCCGCGACGATCGAGGGCCGCCCGGCTCTGGGAGGGATGGAGGCCGGGCGGCCGGTCAGGGAAGGCGGGCGTTATCCCGCATCCATGAGTTCGGTGAGGCGCCCCGCGACGGTGTCCTGGTCGGGGGAGCCCGTACTGGCGAGGATGGTGTGGGCGCTCACCGGCCGCCCTCCGGTGCCGCCGAGCCCGCCCCGACGGCGTCCGCGCTGTCAGGGCCAGCAGGCAGAGCGCCGTCCTCGACCTCCGCCAACGCCACGCGCAGATCATCGCGGTCCAGCGCGGTGCACTGCCGCACGAGCAGGGCGATCACCCCCGAGCGGGCGCTCCCGGCATCGGCGAGCAGGCCGTGGACCCGGTCGGCGATGTGCTCCGCGCGGGTGGTGCGCGACCAGTACAACCAAGCCCGATTGACCTTCGTACGTCGCACCAGACCCTTGCTGTGCAGGACCATCAACGCCGCGGAGGCGGTGCTGTAATCGCGCCGCCTGTGGTGGTGGGTCATGGCCTCGCAGACCTGGCGCACCGTCATCGGCGCCCCTGTCTGCCAGAGGGCCTCCATGAGGGCGGATTCCAGTGGTCCCAGGCCCGTCATCGGCGCACCCCGACCGCTCGGGGCCGCTGGCCGCCGCGGACGCGGAATCGTACCCCGGCGCCGACCAGCGCCCTGTGGATGTAGCCGTAGGACATGCCGGTCCGCTGCGTCAACGTGCGGATCGAGGCGCCCTGGTCATATGCAGTCACCAGATCCGCGGGGGAGGGGCGGTCCTCGGGTGGCACGCGGCTGGTCGTCCTGCGGCGCAAGGCGATGCCCTGGTCGGTGAGGATGGCACGGATCTGGCCATCGCTGAGTTCGGTGCGCGCGGCGATGTCGACCACACGGAGCTCTTGATCCTGGTAGAGGCGGGCAATGGCGGCGGGCGCGGTAGGCGACGTGTGGGTCATCGGCGGCCAATCGTGTGCGTCACGGGGTGGAACTGGATACAGGGGATCGGGGCGGGCTTCCGCTGATGAGGGCTCTGCGGGCCCGGTGCGCGGCGGAGTCGAGGACGGCGGCGGCCCGGGCGGCGAGGGCGTCCTCTGCTCCGTCCGGGGCGACGAACTCGATGGCGTCGGGCGCGGTCGAGGTGCTGCTGGGCAGGCACCAGTGCAGGTGCCCGGCCGCGTCGGTGCGCAGGGTGACGGTGACCTCGCGGCCGAACCGGGTGAGCGTGATGGAATCGGTCGCCTCGCTGGTGCGCAGGCCGTGTTTGGCGCAGGCGGCGTTCAGGCGCTGGCGGCGCTGGGTCGCCTCGTCAGGGGGTTTGCGGCGGTTGGGGTTCATGACTCCGGTTCGGGTGTGCGTGGCAGGGGGTGGCCGGCCACCGGACTACGCCGGCTCGCGAAGGCGCGCCAGGGACGCGGCGTAGCGGGGGCTCTCGAAATCGGTCGGGGCGATGTTGTCCGGCCCCCAAATGGAGCGCAGCATGCTGATGCGCCCTGCGGGGTCCATGTCGGCGTGGAGTGCCGCGGTGACCCGGATGCGATAACCGGGGTGGTCGGCGTCGTCGCGCTCGATCCGCACCGGCATGCAGGCCACGGTGCCGTCGGCATTGGAGCGGACCTCGCCCGCTTCGATGCGGGTGTGGGCGTCCACGAGGCCGCGCACGTAGTCGTCGAGGTCAGCGCCGCTGACAGGGTCGGACCCGATCGGGTCGGCGACGCGTGCGCCGGGGGCGAAGGCGTGAAGGGCCGCGGCTGCGTCACCGCGGTTGAGGGCGGCGGCGAGGGCGCCCAGGGCGTGGTCCATTCATGTCTCCGTTCGGGTGAGGCGCGCCGTGACGGCCGCTGCAATGGTGGTGAGGGTGGGTGCGCCGCGGTCGCCCGTCAGCTCGGCTGCGGTCAGGGTTTTCAGTTCGGGGTGGAGGAGTTGCAGGCGGCTGCGCAGCCCCATGAGGGACAGGGAATCGAGCCCCGCGTCGGTCAGGTCCCCGTCATCGGGAATGTGTGCACCGCGCTGCTGCGGGAGCGCGGTGTCGAGCAGCACGCGCACCGCTGCGATCACCGCGTCGTGGTCGTGGCGTTCGACGGCCTGGACCAGCACCGCCGCCGTGTCGATCGGGGCTGGTCGGGGTCCGGGGCGCGACCACGCGTGCGGAGGCAGCGCCACCACGGGGCGCATCGCGGGGGTGGGGAAGTGGGGTATGAGGCCGCGGGTGTAGGTGTGGGCCAGCGTGCGCAGCAGGGCGGTGTGCTCGTCGGTGGCGGGGTCGCCGCAGGCCAGTACTGAAGGTTCGCCGTGGGCGGGCCGCTGGGTCAGGGTCGCGGCCAGGGACGGGGCGAGCACGGGGTGGGCGCCGATCTCGATGACTAGTAGGTCGTGGTCCCCGGCCTGGCCGAGGCTGGTGTCGATAGCTTGCATCGCCGCATGCAGCTGCACCGGCGCCCGGAGCTGCAACCCCCAGTACCTCGCGCCCAGTTCGGATCCCGCGACCGGGGTCGCGGTCCCCGGCGACCAGAGGACGGGGGTGGTGGTGTCGCGGGGGGCGAGTCCGTCCAGGCGCTCGGTGAGCCGGTGCGCGTGGCGATTCAGCACCGGGGAGTGGGCCGGGGGCGCACCGGGGACCTCTTTCGCCCAGATCCCGGCGGCGTCCAGGCGGGCGCGCAGGGCCGCGAGGTCGTCATGCCCGCCGGAGAACACCGCGAACGCGGGCCCGTTGACGGCGGCGAGGGTGACCTGCGATGTGCGGGCGATGCCGGCGGCACGATCGGCGGGGAGGTCGGTGGCGAGCATCCCGCCTTCGTCGGCGGCCTGGGCCAGCAGCGCGGAGCGCTCGGCCGCCACCCGCGCCGTGTCGTCCAAGGTGAGTGCGCCCGCGGTGTGGGCGGCGGCGACCTCGCCCAGGCTGTGGCCCAGCACCACATCGGGGACCACACCCCAGGCGGCCAGCAGCGCGGTCAGCGCGATCTGGTGGGCGACCAGCGCCGGATGCGCCACGGTGAGGTCGAGGGCGTCCTCGGGGGCGGGGGTGCGGCGGTGCCGGTCCAGGGCGGCGCGGGCGCTGCCCGCCGCTGCGGCGAACACGGGCTCCATGGTGGTGAGGCGGGCCCCCATACCGGGGGAGTGGGCGCCGTGCCCGGCGTAGACGAACACGACCGTGGGACGACGCTCCGCGGTGCGGGGTCCGATGAGGGCGGGGTGGGCCCGCCCGGCGGCCGCGGCCTCCAGCGCGGCGGCCAGCTCGCCGGTACCGGTGGCGACCACGACCGCGCGCTCGGGCAGGTGGTCGCGGCGGTGCACCGCGGTGGCCGCCACCGCGGCCAGACCCGCCGTGCACGCGGGCGGGTCGGTGAGTGCTGCGGCCCACCGGGCGGCGGTTGCGGCCAGCGCACCGTCGGGCGCGGAGATCGGCACCGCCACCGCCCGGTCCCCGTCCTCGGCACCGGTGACCGGGTCGGGGTCGGGTGCCGGGGTGTGTTCGATGATGACGTGGGCGTTGGTGCCGCCTAGGCCGAACGCCGACACCCCGGCCACCCGCACGCCCTCGCGCTCGGGCCAGGGTCGCAGGCGCGTGGCGACCTCCAGCCCGAAGCGGCTCAGCGCCGGGAGCGGGTGCGTGTGGTGCGGGGTCGGGGGGATCTGGCCGTGCTCGGCCGCCAGGACCACGGCGATCAGCGACACGATCCCCGCCGCCCCCTCAAGGTGCCCGAGGGTGGCTTTGACCGAGCCCACCACCAGGCGGTCGCTGTCCGGGCGGTGCCGTCCCAGGACCGCGCCGAGCGCGGAGGCTTCGACGGCGTCACCCTCACGGGTGGCGGTGCCGTGCGCTTGCACGTACCCCACCGCCGCCGGGTCCCGGCCGGATTCGGCGTAGGCGCGGCGCAGCACCGCGATCTGCCCGTCCCGTCCCGGTCGGGCCAGGCCGCCCGGGGAGCGGCCGTCGGAGCTGAGCGCGCTGGCGGCCACCACGGCGCGGACCCGCGCGCCCCGCTTGGCGGCGTGCTCGGCCGATTCCAGCACCACGACCCCGGCGCCCTCGCCGCGGACGAACCCCTCCGCGGCGGCGTCGAAGGGGCGGCACCGGCCGCCGGGGGCGATGACCCCGGAGGTCTCGAACATCCGCGTATGGGCGTCCATGCCGAGCCAGTTGACGCCGGCGACGATCGCGAGGTCGACTTCCCCGGCGGCCAGCGCCCGGCGGGCGCGGTGCAGCGCGACCAGCGACGCCGAACAGGCCGCGTTGACCACCTCGGCCCCGCCGCGCAGGTCGAACGCCCAACTCAGGCGGTTGGCGAGCATGCTGGGCAGGGCACCCGCGGTGTCGACCATGGTGGTGCCGTAGGAGCCCATGCGCAGGATCACCTGGTCCGGGCAGGACGACCCCACCCACACCCCGGTCAGGGAGCCGCGCAGGCTTGACGGCGCGATCCCGGCATCCTGGAGCGCTTCCTCGGCGGTTTCGAGCAGGACCTGCTGCTGGGGGTCCATTGCCGCAACCTCGTCCGCCGTCAGCCCGAAGTGCGCGGCGTCCACCGTCAGGTCGTCGGGGCGCAGGATCCCGGCGGGCAGCACCGGGGCGCGCGGGTGGTCCGGTGCGGGGTCGGTGATGAGGTCGCGGCCCTGGGCCAGCGCCGCCCAGAACTGCTGCGGGGTGGTGATCGCGCCGGGCAGGCGGCACGCCATGCCGGTGATCGCGACGCGGGTCCCGGTCACCGCACCGCCCTCCACACCGCGACCGACCCGTGCAGGGTGAGGCGGACCCGGCGGAAGTGGCCGCGCAGCACCGCTTCCAGGTCCTCACGGGTATCCGCGGTGTTGTCGAACCATCCGCGCTTGTTGTAGTTGTCCATGGCGCGCGGCCCGTACCGGGTGGGGCGCACCCCCGCCCCGCCCGCCAGGATCGCGGCCCCGCCGAAGACCCCGTCGAAGCGCAGGGCGCGGGCGGCTTCGGCGACGAGCGCGGCCTTGCCGCGGATCCCAGGGACGTCTTCGCTGGGCAGGGTGTGCATGACCATGCACGCGACCACGGAGTCGAGGCTGCCCGGCTCCACCGGCCACGGGGCGAGCGCATCGGCAAGGTGGGTGCGCACGCTTGCCTCCGAGCGCAGCCGCGCTTCGGCCACGCGCAGCGGGCCGGGGTGGACGTCGAGCAGGTGCAGGACCTCGGGCCGCGCGAACTGCGGCAACCGCCGGAGGAAGTGGCCGTTGCCGGGCCCGACCTCCAGGTGGTGGCGGCCGACGCACTCGCGGTACAGCCGGTGCAGCACCGCGTTGGGGATGCCCCACAGGTACGGGTGGCTGAGGCGGATCACCAGCGGGGTATAGGCGAAACGCAGGTTGCCGGGGCTGTACAGGCGGCCGTTGGAGGATGGCGGGAGCGGACCGTTGTCGGGCATGGCGGAGCCTCCTGTGGGGGTGGGGAGGGCGGGGCGGTGGTGCGTCTCAGACCGGCAGGAGCCAGTCGGCGAATGAGGTCGGGTTGTCCAGGGCGGCGATCCACCGGTCGGCCAGCGCGGGATCGGCGGCGGCTCGGGCGGCCATCGCCATGACCTCCGGCGGCAGCGCGCCGGAGTGGAAACCCACCACCATGTCCACCAGAGACCGCAGCGCGCGCCCGTGCACCTGCCAGTAGGCGTCGAAGGTGTCGTCCATGAACGCCTGGTCGAAAGCGCCTCCGGTGCGGGCGCGGCCGACGATCTGCTCCCCGTACACCGCGGCCATGATGGTCGAGGCCATCCAGCCCTGCCCGGAACCGGGGTCGACGTCGAGCAGGGTGTCGCCCAGCCCCAGCACCGGGACGCCGCAGGGCAGCCAGCCGACCGGGCGCCGCACGGCCGGTACCACCCGGGTGTGCACGGGCGGGGACTGCGGCACCGCCGCGCGGCACCGCTCGGCGACACCGGGGGCGAACTCCCGCAGCCGGTCGGCCAGTTCGCCCGTCAGGTCGACTTCGCGCGTCAGGTCGGCGTGGCGCTTCTCGTAGCCCGGCCAGCAGTCGAACGCCCCGCCGGCCGCGCCGATCATCAGGACCGCGTGGGCGGGGCCGTGCGCGGTCAGGGTCGGCACCACGAACACTTCGCCGTGCGGGGTGCTGAGCACGGTGGTGTCGGCCGCGCCGGGGGCGACGTCGTGCAGGACGAGCTGGGTGGTGGCGCGGCTGCGCACAACCGAGGTCCGGCGGCCGGGGTCGGTGCGGAAGAGCTGGCCCAAATCGCCGCTGCCGACCGCGATGACGATCAAGTCGTAGCGGCCCAGGCGCCCGAACCCGTTCACGTCGTCGAGTGTCACGCCGCGGGTGTAGATCGTGCCGCCCCGGTCCTCCAGCGCCTCCAACCAGTCAGAGCGCTTGATCCGCGGATCCACCGCAATCCCCCCGGCCCTGGGCAGGTGCCCGGTGAACTCCAGCTCACCGTGCTCGGCAGTGCTGATCGCCAGGCTCACCGACCGGAACGCCGGGGCGACCCCGAGGGGGGAGGGGGACTCGCTCGACCAGAAGTCGAGCCCGGCCGCACGCTCGGCCCGCAGCGTAGTGGGCAGCGTGAGCTGAGTCAGCACCCCGGGCCCGCGCCGGATCTCCGCCGGGGTCTGCTGGCTGAACAACTCGACGTCGATACCCCGGCCGCGCAGGCCATGGGCGAGCATCAGCGCCGATTGCCCCGAGCCGACGACCATCACCTTCATCGCGCCGCCCCTTCGGTGACCGCGCTTGACGCGGCGGCCTCGCCCCTATGAATGGCGTAACGCAGCAGTTCGCGCAGCGCACCGACGACGCTGGCGCGGTTGCGCACGTCGCACACCACGATCTGCACGGTCTCCGGCAGGTCCAGGAGCTGGCGCACGCGGGCGGTCTCGGGGATCGCAACGCCGTCGAGGTCATTGATCAGCACCACGTACGGGGTGCCGTGCTGTTCCAGCAGGGTGACAGCCTCGTAAGCGGAGGCGACCTGGGCCGGGTGGGCGAGCACGATCGCGCCGGCGGCGCCGCGCAGCAGGTCGTCCCACATGAAGGAGAAATCGATCCTCGCCGGGGCACCGAACAAGGCCAGCGTCAAGCCGGCGTTGAGGGCCGTGCGCCCGAAGTCCATCGGCACGGCGATCGACACGGCGGTGGGCGGGTCGTCATCGTCATCGACGAGGCGCATGCGGTCCTCCGTGCGCACCGGCGGGATATCGGACACGGCGCCGATGAGCGTGGTCTTTCCGGCGCCTGAGGCACCGGCCACCACGATCTTCACCGCCTCGGGAGTTTCAGAGGTTTTCCAGTTCACGCAGCACTCTCCCCAGGGTGTCTCGGCTCGGATGGGCGGGCCCCATGTCCAGGAGTTGTGCGCGGACCAGGTCGGAGATCAGGGGCCTCACGACGCCACGCGGCATGGCCGTGCGGATCACCAGGTCCATGGCGATGATGGGTTCGCCGGCGGCGCGGCACGTGTCGTACAGGGCGCCGTGCCAGTCCGACAGGTCCGGGCGGGGCGCCGCGGGGCGGCGCACCCACACCATGGAGTGGTCAACGACGAGGATCCGGGGGCAGTCGTCGCCGGGGGCGCGCCGCAGGTGCAGTCCGGGCGTGCGCTTGGGCAGATCCAGATCGAGGTCGTTCATCGAAGCCTCCGGGTGCGGCGCGGCTGGGGGCCGGGGGGCCGCCGCCGATCGCGGCGCGCGAAGCGTCGCCCGCGCGGGAAGAAGAGGAAGAACATGGGGCCGAGTGTCGAAGGCCGTCGGCCGAAGGGCCATCCACCGGGAGAGGGGCGCCGGCCCACAGCGGGATGGACCGGGGACGCACAATCTGCTACACGGCGGCCGCCTCGGGCGGGTCGTCGCCCGGATGGGACAGTAGGTAGCGGTGCCCGTCCACCCGATCGAGGAAGTTGCGCCTGATGATCCGCTCTGTCGTCTTCGACGTCGGCGAGACCCTGATCGACGACACGAGGGAATGGAACCGGTGGGCGGACTGGATCGGCGTCCCGCACCACACGTTCTCCGCGGTCCTCGGCGCCGTCGTCTCCCAGGGGCGCAACAACGCCGAGACGTTTGCGTACTTCCGGCCGGGCGGCTTCGACCGGCTTGCCGAGTTGCAGCGCCGCGAGGCGGCCGGCGTCGGGGAGCTCATCGAGGACCAGGACCTGTACCCGGACGTGCGCCCCGCGCTGAGCCGCTTGCGCGAACGCGGCGTGTGGGTCGGGGTCGCGGGCAACCAGACGGCCCGCGCGGCTGCGCTGTTGAGAGGGCTGGATCTGCCCGCCGACGCGATCGCGACCTCAGGCGAATGGGGCGTCATCAAGCCCCACCGGGAATTCTTCGCGCGGGTCATCGCGATGGCCCCGGGAGAGCCCGACGAGATCGTCTACGTCGGCGACCACCGGGATCAGGACATCATCCCCGCGCGCGCGGCCGGGCTAGGGGCCGTCCTCATCCGCCGCGGGCCCTGGGGCCACCTGTGGGCCGACGACCCCGCGGTCACCTCCCAAGCCCAGGTGATCGACTCCCTCACCGAACTTCCGGACCTCCTTCGCCCGCAGTGACCGCCAGGAAGCCCGCCGCATGCGCGAACGTCCGCGCCGACTCCGACCCGGAACCCTCGGCCCTGGCCAGAGCAGCCAGGACAGCACGCACGTCGGGGTGAAGCCGGACGTGTTCGGGCGCGATCCTGTGCGCCTCCTCCAGCGCGTCCAGTGCGGACTCGCGACGGTCGGTGAGCAGGTGGGCGCGCGCAAGGTCGATGTGGAAATGCGACCGCCGCTCCGCGGGGATGGAAAGCGAGGGAACCCAGCCGGCGGCCGCCGCCAACGCCCGCTCCGGTGAGTCCAGACCCAATTCGAGAGTGACCTCGTGGATCCGCACCGATCCCGGACCGAAGGCCGTACCGTCATAGACCGCCTCATCGACCCGCCGGGCGACGGCGTGGGTCTCGGCCAGGTGGTCTCGGGCGCGCCCGCCCGCTCCGGCGCGCGCCGCGAGCACCGCCGCCCGCATGTGCAGCGCCCCGTACGCCGCGGCAGCCCGAACCGAATCACCGGGTTGGACACCGCCGGCGGCCCGCTCCAGCATTCGACGCCCGTCCTCGAAGCCGCTCGATGCGAAGAAGACCTCTGCGCGGACGTACTGTGCGGCCGCGCGGGTGCATGGGTCCTCGGCCTGCTCGCTCGCCCACAGCATCACCTGGATGATCCGCGCCGAGAGGTCGTAGGCCCCGTTCTTGTCCGCGACCGCATCGGCGGCCCGGTAGCACTGCACCAGGAGTCGGGCGATCTCATATCGGCGGGCGCCTTGCTGGCGCTCCAGGGCTCGGGTCAGCTCAGGAATCAGTAACGGCAACCGAGACGTGACCTGCGCATACCGGGAGTTCAGGCGGTGGCCGACCACCTCGGACACGGCCGTTCGTAGAGCGGGCATCGGGCGGACCGGGCCGTCGTCGGGCAGGTCGTAGACGGCCACGAGCCGGCGCAGCGCTGCGGTCTCGGGAGGCTCGGCTCCCGCGGAGGTCGGCTCGTGGGGGACCAGTGCACCGAGCCGGTGCAGAGCGCGGCGCGCTTTGGCGAGATCGTGCACCGGTTTGCCCGCTTCCAGTCGGGAGACCGTGCTCGGGCCGAGACCCGTGATCAGCGCGATCCTCTCCTGGGTGATGTCGACCTGGGCGCGCAGCATCTGCACCACCCGGACCAGGTCGAGGTCGGCCACCGCGCGAGCGACCCCAGGGCGCTGCCAGAACCCGGACGGCACACACCGGCACGTCGTGCCGATCTCGCGGCCGCACACCGGACAGGACATCGGTGGGTCGGGGAGCGGAGGTTGCATCAAGCCCGCCAGGGTTCTGGTGTGGAAGACCGCCGGCCCCGGGGAGGGGGTGGGGTCGGGCGGTCGTTTGCGGGGTGCCGCCCGCCCGGGGATGCGGCGGGCGGCACTCGCCCCAGGCGCCCCCTCGTGGGTCCTGGGGTCCGCGCGCCGCTCCCCCCGCAGGCAGCGCGCGGAGCATGGTGGTCAGCGCGGGGCAGGAGGCGGTCCCGTCTGTGGCGCGTCGGGGTGACGAGTCGCAAGAGTGAGGAGTACCCCGCAAGGGGTCTCGGGATGCTTATGCCGCAAGGGTGTCCTCAAGGTTGCCCTCCCCTTTCCGAAGCTCGAATCCAACCTGGGTACGGCCTGGTGAGGAGCTGATGGTCCACGCGTCGGCGATTGCCACGACCAGGCTCAAACCGTAACCGCCTTCAGCCTCGGCAAATGGGCTGATAAGGCACGGGAGCGGTGCGGTCGGTTTTTCAGGCCGCGGCCCGGTGTCGGCGACCACGACTAGCACGGCGTCTGTTCTCACCGCGACGGTGACCGTGTAAGCCCCGTACTCGTCGCCGCTTCTGGAATGTCTGACGGCATTGGTGGCCAGCTCAGAGACGAGCAGGCTCAGAACGTCGGCCCGGTCGCCAGTCAGCCTGGAGACAGCAACTGCCCATTCACGGGCTACTGCCACGCCACCTGGGACGCCGGCGAACGCGACCTCGTACACGCTCGGCGGGCACTGCATCGTCACCACCATCTTGAATCACCTCAACTTGGGGTTGATTCCGTTGAGACGCTAATCCGTGAGAAACATCTCGTTAGGGTGAGAGTATGTACACGCGTAGTCGCTAGTCGCAAGTAGTACGAGGGAATTATTCCTCAGGACTATATGCGGGAGTTGGTTCCACGGGGTTGGATGGGGGAGACTGGGACGTACTCAACTCTCCTGGAGGTTCCCTGTGTCTCGTGCGGCATCGGTGTCGCAGCGGATCGTCGCCCGAGTGATGCGCGATGCACGAACAAGGGCCGGCAAGACTGCCGCCGACGCGTCCGCCAGGGCCGGGTTCGCGCAGGGGACGCTGTCCAAGTACGAGCGTTCTGAGAACCCTTTCCCGGTCTCAGTGGTCTACCGTCTGGCTGACTACTACGGGTTGACCCCTGAGGACCGAGACAAGCTGTGTGATCTTGCTGGGCAGAAGGCCCTGGGATGGTGGCACGTCTACCGGGAGATTCCGGATTGGTTCGCAAGCTACGTTGCGTTCGAGGCCGAAGCTGAGCAGCTTCAAAGTTGTGAGAACACGACCATCCCTGGACTGCTCCAGACAGCGGATTACGCGAGGGCTCTACTCTCCGCCGATGTAGACGCTGGTACCCCAGAGCAGATCGAGAACCAAGTCGAGGTTCGGATACAGCGACAAGAGCGCTTGGTCGGAGAGAACCCCGTGCACCTCTCTGCGGTGTTTGATGAGGTGGCGCTGCATCGTCAGGCGGGCGAACCTGACGTCATGCGGCACCAGTTGGAGTCGCTCCTTGAACAGTCGCAGCTGTCGAACGTCGACCTACGAGTCCTCCCATTTGATGCTGGAGTCCACACCGCGAGTGAGAACAGCTTCATGATTATGAAGTTTCCGAATGTTATTGCTGGTGTGGACTTCGTCGACGTGGTGTACGTGGAGTACAAGCTGGGCTCTCTGTACCTCGAAGACGAAGCCGAAACCTCCGGGTTCAGTCGCGTCTTCGAGCGGCTCCAGGAAGTCGCGTTGGATCCGGAGCAGTCCGTGAAGCTCATTCAGAGGATCATGGACGAGCGCTATGCATAGGACCCCCGATAGGAGTAGCAAGTGAACGAGATCCCGCCCGGTATCTGGCGCAAGTCCAGTTACAGCGGTAGCCAGGGCGGTAACTGTGTCGAGGTGGCCGATACCCCCGGGTTCTCTGCGGTGCGTGACACGCAGAACCGGCAGGCCGGTCACATAGTTGCGCCGTCTGCCCAGTGGGCGGCGCTGGTTGCTGCGGTGAAGGTCAGCGCATTGTAGCGACGAAGGGGTTCCCCGCCATGCCTGTTGGCGGGGAACCCCTTCTGCTATAGGTGAGCCTACGCTGTCGGGTCGGCCCGATGAGGGCTCTCGGATGGGCTGATGCGGTTCTCCGGTCGATCCACCCACAACCAGTTCCCGCTGGGAGCCACGGTCACCCCGAGGCGGTCCCGCCCTGGTCGGCCCGCTGCCACCCACGCGGCACGTGCGGCGCCGATCTCCGCCCACAGGTCCCGCGGGCCGCACCGCTTCGCCTCATACGGCCCGCTGGCCGGGGTGTACTCACCGAGCGCCCACGACCCACCGCCCGCACGGTCGAACACGTACACCGTGGCTTCTCCGGCGGCCGCCGTGTTGTCCTCAGCCGCCTCGTAGGAGGCGTATCCCAGCCCTGGCACTAGGTGCCCGAGCACGATCGCCCACCCCGGGCTGCGGTCCGTCACCCACCGGGGAGACGTGGTGGTCGTCCCGTTCACGGTGGCCGGGTCGGACTCGTCGACGAACGCCGACGGCCCCAGGTACTCCGGACGGTGCGCCCGGAGCATCATGAACGCGGCGTCTCCGACCAGGCGACCGTGCACACCGGCGCCGGGCACCACCTCCAGCCGCAGCAGCGCCGACTCGGCGAAACCCGGGCCGGGCGCCCACGGGGTGACGATCACCCCGCCGGGGCGGACCTGATCCAGCCACGTCGTAGGGATATCGCGTACGGCGACGGTCGATATCAACCGGTCGAAGGGTCCGCGGCCGGTCTCGGCCTCGCCGTCGCCGACGATCAGCGTGGGCTTGTACCCCAGCGAGTGCAGGTTCTCCCGCGCCGCCGCGGCGACCTCCTCATCGACCTCCACGGAGACGATGCTGTCGGATCCCACGCGTTCGCACAGCAGCGCGGTGTTGTATCCGCTACCGGTGCCGATCTCCAACACTTTGTGCCCGTCCTCGATGTCGAGCGCGTGAAGCATGGCGACGACGAGCGACGGCTGGCTGATGGAACTGGTGGGGGTGCGGCCGAGGCTGTCGGACGGGCGGCCGTTGTCCACCTGGGTGATGAGGCTGACGTCTTCACCCAGCCAGCGCTGCACGTCGGAATCGGTGCGAGGGTAGGGGCGGTACTCGTTGTCGCCGCCGGTGTCGGCCCACACGGTCGCCGGCACGAACGCGTCCCGCGAAACGGAGAGGACGACGCGGTGCCAGGCCGGGTCTTGGATGGCGCCCTTGGCGGACAGGACGCGAGCGATGCGCGACCCGGGTGCAGCGGGCGTCACTTGGGCTTCTGCCCGTCGCCGGATTGCGGCGGGACCCCCTCGGAGCCGTGCTTGGTGCCCTCCTGGCCATCCCCGCTGCCGCCCTGCCCGGAGTCGGTCGGCTGGTCAGGGTTGCCGTGACTGCCCATAGTGGCCTCCTGAGATGGGGCGGTCCTGGCACGACGGTAACCGGTCGGTGGCGCGATGTCAGCGGGACCGGCCGGTCCCGGCCAGGCGGGGTTACGCGGCGGTTCGCCGACGTGCCCCAGCTAACCAAAGGCGCGAAGCTCACCGTTCGTGGGCTCTCGTCGGAGTTGGCCATCATCAGCCTCCGGCTTAGCGAAGCTGAAGGCGGGCACACCGCCGGAGCCGGTGGTCGGCGTCACGTCCCACTGGGTGAGGACGACCCGATCGAGAATCCCTCCGCTTCGACCATGCGGGCCTCCCATCGCCGATGATCGCCCGCGTGACTCTGACGTCGGCGGCCGCTTCGGTCACGGACCTTCCTTGTCCTGCTCGATGATGGCTCGCACTGTCGCGATCTCGTCGGCGGTGCCGGGATGGTCTTCGAGATACTTCTCGGTGTGCTTGAGCATGAGATGCGTTTCACGAAGAAACCCGCCGAGTGCGTTGTCCTCGGGGTTGGTCCAAGTGCAGTACGGGCAGGTCACGGTGAGCATGGCAGGCTCCTTGGGTTCTGTAGGGCGCACTCTTCTCTGCTGGATCGAGGTCGGGTCCAGACTGAACGCCTCGGAGTACTAGAGACCGGTGGTGGCGGGAGCGGGCCGTCGCAGAGGTGGATCAGTGTTCGATGACGCGGTTCTCAAGCCGATCCACCCACAACCAGTGTTTCCCGCCAAGGGCCACGGTCACCCCGAGCCGGTTCCTCCCCGGTCTGCCCGCCGTCACCCACGCGGCACGCGCGGCGCCGATCTCCGCCCACAGTTCCCGCGGGCCGCACCACTTCTGGGCGATTACGGCCGCCATTCCTGCCGATACCTCTCGTCAGAGTCGTAGGCGGCAGCGAGTCGGCGAAGCGTCGCCTCATGACACGCCAGTACGCCGCCCTGGGTAGTCGCGCTGTCGTCAAACGCGTCCTCGGCCGCAGTCACGATCGTGCGCTTGGCCTCAACATCAGCGGAGAGCTGTGCGGGATGTACACCGGGCGGAAGGTCGGCAGCCCTGTGAAGAAGCGTCGCGTAGGTTCTCGCGTCTTCGTCCAGCACGGTGCGCAGGAACTTAATCAGGTCGTCCACGGGTACCTCCCCAACTTCACGACGAGTCTGGCCGCCAGGTGCAAACGTCGGTTAAGCGACGAGGCCAAGGCCAGCAATGCCTTCGGAGAGCAGCTGCTCTTGGCTGTAGAGGATCTGCCCGTCGCTTTCAGCGCGGGTCGCGGGAACGACCTCCAAGGCGCCGTCTGAGCCGCGGAGGATTACCGCGTCGGACCCGGCGTACAGCAACGCGAGCACGAGCTCGGGCGGGATCGACATGCAGCTGCCTTTCGGACGTCATCGGAAGAGCCCCATTCTCTCAGCAGGAGGGGACGAGCGGAGCGGAGTCAACAGAGGCAGGCAGATCATGACGGCACCGGACATGTTCGGCCCGTTCGACACAATCGAGATCGGTTATCTTGCCAGCGGTATCGGGCCCGGCACTGGACGGCGCGCGCCATCCCGGGACGACTCCGAATATCTCACAGGCAACCGAACCCGGATTGTCCCCGGGTAGTCGACGTGCGTCTTGGGGCGTTCGAGGTCCCCGTCTCGCCAGACCCCCGACAGCCACAGGACCGCGTGTCCCGCCGCAGCAGTCAGCCCGCAACCGCGAAAAGCACTTTCGTCGCGCTATCGCTAATCGTTGGGAACCATGGAGCGGTGCGGGGCGCCTGTCATGGTGAATTCTGTGCTCGCTAGAGAAGTTCCGACGAACGCGAAATTCTCCCGGCAGTATTCGCAAGTAGCACTTACCTTATGGTTATATCTTCCTTATGGGTGCATCCAGTAATCGGTTACTATTGGATCCTTGTTGCTCTCCGTATTAGCGTCGGCACTCCGGATGGGTGAGGTTGAAGTCGTGTAGTGAGGTAGCCGATGGTTTTGGGGCGTTCTTTCGTCACACTGGGCGCGGGCGTGCTGATGATGATCACGCTGGGCGGCTGTGCGCTGATGAGTGAGAACGAACCGTCGGCCTCACCTGCACCTTCCGGAAACCCGTCTCCGTCGAAGTCGACGTTGAGCACTGAGGACGCCGCCCTGGAAGCGTATGAGGGCATGTGGAGCATCGTGGTGGAGAATTCGCACACCACGGAGCCGGATGTCACCGATCTCGATCGGTTCGCTAAAGGTGAGGCGCTGGAGCTTGCCAAGCACGGTTTGGGAGCCGAGTCCGGTGAAAATGTGATTGCACGTGGCGAGCCGGAGTTCTCGCCTGAGGTCACCTCAGTTGATGAGAAGAACGACTCCGCTGAGATCAAGGACTGCTTGGATTCGACCAACTGGTTGCGCGAAGACGCCGATACTGGCGAGTTGATCGAAGAGGAACCCACTAGCCCGATTCGCCGCACGGTAGAAGCGACGGCCGACTACGACGGGCTCACTTGGCGGATCTCCCAACTGCGCATCTTTGAGCAGGGCTCATGCTGAGAGGCGCGAAACGGGTATGCGTGGTTGCAGTCGGAGCGGCGTTGATTCCCGCTGTGGCGTGGGCTGACCCCGACTACTTTTCAGGCCAGACCGAATGCGGATCGGACGGCTCGGGTCCCGGATGCCAGGTCGGTGCGGAGTCGGGGGAGCGCAATCCAGGCGATGCTGGGCGCTCCGGCGGTGATCCAAGCGCGGGCGGGAACCCGGGCGGCGGTGAAGCGGCTGCGGAAGCCGAGCCGGCCTGTGAGGAGGTCGGCGCTGGCGCGCAGGAGTGCGAGGCCGGGTTCGATCAGGCGGGGCTGAGCGGTGATGAACCTGCCGTTGATCCGGTCGAGGTGGCCAACAACGCCCGCGACTCTCTCGTGCTGCCTGGACCGGGGATGGCCACGTCGCCGGGTGCGGATGCGCCGGTGCTGGTCCGGGTTCCGGTGTGGCTGTGGGTGGATGACGAGTCCTGGCGTTCGGAGTCGGCTGAGGCGGAGGTCCCGGGCGGGTCGGTGTCGGTGACCGCAACGCCGACGGTGGCGGACTGGTCGATGGGTGATGGGTCAACAGTCTCGTGTGAGGGCCCTGGGGTGCCGTTCACCGCGGGACGCGACGACCCGGCGGCGGAATCACCGGAATGCGGCCACACCTACACGCGCGCCTCGGCAGGGGAGCCGCAGGGCGCCTATCGGGTGGGGGTGGAGGTCACATGGGAGGTGACCTGGGAGTCCTCGGAAGGCGACGGCGGTGAACTCGAACCGCTGGTCACCTCGGCGTCTGAGGACCTGGATGTTGTCGAATCGCACGGATTAGTGGAGGACGCGGGGTAGGTGGGGGTGCCCTGAACTTAGGGAGGAGTTCAGGTCGATGGCAGGAGCAGCAGAGAAGACCAAGACAACGCGCGATCAGGATGCGCCAGTGCGGCTAGTGGGAGCAGGACCGCGCCGCTGGCGGTGGCTCGCAGCCGGCGCCGGACTGATGGTGCTGGGTGCGCTGGCCACCGTGATGGCGCTGGGTCAGATGGACCAGCGCAGCGGCGTAGTGGTTGCGGCCCGCGACCTTGAACCCGGCCACGTCGTGGGCGAGAGAGATCTGATGGTGGCCCAGGTCGCGGGCGCAGACGACCTGGCGGTGATCCCGGCGGGTCGGCTCGGCGCTCTGGTCGGGCAAACGGTACTGACCCCGGTCGGTGAACGGTCCCTCATTGCGGAATCGGCGGTGGGGGAGGGTGCCAAGCATCCCGGGGCGGGTGAGGCGGTCGTCGGCGCGAGCCTCGCGGCGAACCAGTTTCCCGCGTCGCTGCGCAGCGGCGCCCAGGTCTCCCTGGTCATCGCCGACCAGGGTGAGCGCGGTAGTGGCGGCGACGCATCAACGGAGAACTCGCCGCCGTCCCCGAGCGCTGAGGCCATTGATGGACGCGTGCAATCGATCGCCCCGCCGGGGAACGGAGGCGAGGTGACCCGGGTCGAGCTGGTGGTGGATTCCGTAGATGCGGCCGAGGCAGCCCGTGCCGCATCGGGCGGATCCCTCACTGTCGTCGAGGTCTCGGGGGGTGGGCGCTGATGGCCGCCACAACAATCGCTGTGTTCTCCCTCGGGGGCGCCCCGGGCGTGACCACGCTTTCGTTGGCTTTGGCCGCGACTTGGCCCGCGCAGGGCTCGACCGTGCTGGTGGAGGCCGATTCGTCCGGGGGCGCGATCGCGGCCTGGCGCAGGATGCCGACCTCCCCCGGATTGGTGGACCTGGCCGCTGCCGCGCGCACCGGTTCCGCGTTCGCACCGGAGCAGGACGAGACACTGCTGCGATGCACGCAGACGCTGCCCGGTGGGCAGCGGGTGTGCGTGGCGCCGGCCACAGCGGATCGCGCCGGCGGGGCGGTCACCCTGATCGCCCAGCACCCGGCCGTCCTCGCTTCAGCCTCGGGGCCGGTGGTCGTGGTGGACGTGGGACGGATGACGCCGCGCTCGGCCGCGGCGCATCTGGCCGCCGCTGCGGATGTGGCGGTGCTCGTGGTCGGTGACGATCTCGCCCAGCTCAAACGCGCCAAGGAGGTTGCTCCCGCGCTGCGCGCCGGTTTGCGCCGGTTCGGTGTTGTGGTCGCAGGTAACGGAAACGGGGACTGGCAGATCGCGGAGGCGATCGCCGCCCCGGTGTGGGCACGGCTGCCCCAGGACGTACGGGCTGCGGCATTTCTTAGTGGCAGTGGCGCCGCCTCCCAGCTGCGCCGTCGTCCGTTGATGGCCGCGGCCCGCCGCCTTGGCCACACGATCGCTGAGGGTGTCGCGCCGGAGCCGGTGGCGGTGAGCACACCATGACCGAACCGATGAGGATCGGCCCGGCGCGCCTGGTCGACCCCGCGCACGAGAAGACGGTGCGCGACTGGAGCCGTTACGTCAGCGCCGAAGTGGTGCGCTGGCTCAGTTCTGATGTCGCCGATGGCCATGTGCTGGAGGGCGAGGAGTACCGGCGCCGCGCCGAGCGCACGATCCGCCACGTGCTGGATGAGAGTGCCCAACGGGCGCTGTCCCAGGGCCGGCCGGTGATGGATGCGGTCACGGAGCAAGAGGTGACGCGCCGGGCCCTGGCCCAGGTGTGCGGACTTGGGCCGCTCCAAGAGCTGCTGGACGATCGTGACATCGAGAACATCAACCTCACCGGCACGGCCGTGTGGGTGCGGTACGCCGACGGTCGGCGCGAGCAGCGTCCGGCGGTGGTGGGCAGTGGTGAGGAACTGGTGGCGCTGGTGCGCCGTATCGCCGCGCAGTCGCCGGCGGGGGAGCGGCGCTTCGACCCGGCCGCGCCCATCCTCGACATGCCACTCTCCGACGGGTCCCGGTTGAACGCGGTCATGGAGGTGTCCAGCGCCCCGGCGGTCTCCATCCGTCGCCACCGCTACCGCACCACCACTCTGGGCGAACTGCGGGGCCTGGGCACGGTGGACGCGACACTGGTGGCACTACTACGGGCCGCGGTGCGGGCCCGGCGCAACATCGTGATCACCGGCGGCACCGGCGCCGGGAAAACGACTCTGTTGCGCGCGTTGGCCGCCGAGGTCCCATCATCGGAACGTCTGGTCACCATCGAGGATGTCGCCGAGCTTGGCCTGGAGCGCGACCGCGCCGCGCATCCGGATGCGGTGGCGTTGCACGCTCGCCCGCCCAATGTGGAGGGCGCCGGGGAGGTGACGGTGGCTGAGCTGGTGCGGGCCGCGCTGCGCATGTCGCCGGACCGGGTGATCGTCGGGGAGACCCGCGGAAGCGAGACCGTTCCGCTGCTCACCGCCATGTCGCAGGGCAACGACGGCTCACTCACCACCCTGCACGCCGCCTCATCCGAGGGCGCGGCATCGAAACTGGGGGCTTATGCCGCCCAGTCGGACGAGCGGTTGCCGTTGGAAGCCACCGCGCTGCTGATCGCCTCGGCGGTCCACCTCATCGTGCATCTGTCGGCCGCCCCGGCAGGCGATCGGGTCGTGACCAGCGTGCGCGAAGTCGTCGGCGCCGAAGGCCAGCGGGTGGTCTCCAACGAGATCTATCGTCGCAGCCGCGCGGGCGAGGTGGTGCCCGCCGCCCCGCCCAGCCCCGAGACCATCGAGGTGCTGGCCGAGCACGGCTTCGAGATCGCCCGCCTGGTGGGCGGCGTTGAGGGGTGGTCGGCATGAGCCCCCCGGTGGTGGTCCTGACCGCCGTGCTCGGCGGTGCCGCGTTCGGGCTCGGTGTCTGGCTGTGCCTGCTGTGCGCCGCGGTGCCGCTGCGCCGAGCGCGTGAACGGGCGCACTTCGCTACGGAGGATCGGCGCCGCCGCGTGGCGCGCCTGGCCGGTGCACTCGGCGCCGGCCTCGTGGGGTGGGTCCTCACCGGCTGGCCGGTCGCCGCGCTTCTCGCCGCCGCCGGGGCGTGGTGGCTGCCCGTGCTGCTCGGCCCCGACCGAGGCCACGCTCAGCGCCTTGCCCGGGTGGAGGCGGTGGCCTCCTGGACCGAGCAGATCCGCGACCTGATGGCCGGCGCCTCCGGGCTACAGCACGCCATCACCGCCACCGCCCCGATTGCCCCGGCCCCGATCCGATCCGAGGTCGCCCGGCTCTCCGACCAGCTTCGCGCCGGCCGATCGCCGGAGACGGCGCTCGCGGAGTTCGCCAAGGCGGTCGCGACCCCCACGGCCGATCTGGTGGCCGCAGCCCTGTCCAGCGCGGCCAGCCGCCATGCCGCCGACTTGGGATCGCTGCTCTCCAGCCTGGCCGAGGCGACCCGGGAGCAGGCGTCCATGCTGGTGCGCATCGCCGCGAGCCGGGCGCGGGTGCGCACCGCGATGCGCATCATCGTTGCCGTCACCGTCGGCCTGGCCGCCGGGCTGCTGGTGTTCAACCCCGCCTACCTGGCGCCCTACGACAGGGTCCTCGGCCAAGTGGTGCTTGCGATGATCGGGGTCCTCTGGGCGATCGCGCTGACGTGGCTGGCCCGCCTTTCACGCACCGACCTGGGCCCCCGCATCCTGGACCCTCGGCCCTCGGCGCAAGCGGGGGTGGGGGCATGAGCCCGCTCCTGCTTGCCGCGGCCGGTGGCGCCGTGTTCGCCGCCGGTGTCTGGGTTCTGCTCGCTCTGCGCTTCGCCCGGCCGCGGTTGGCCGAACTCCTCACCGATCCGCCCCCATCGCCACCGCCGCGGACCAGCACATCAGGGTCGGACGGGTGGACGGCCCGGCTCGGTGCCGCCGGCGCCCCGGCACTTTCGGCGCTGGGCCTGCCCACCGCCCGGACCGGTACCCGGCTCGCCGTCTGCGAGCGTGACGTCGCCGGATACCTGGCAGAGAAGACCACCACCGGGCTCCTCGGCGTCGTTGTCCCGCCGCTGCTGGGCGCGGTGCTCCTGCTCGGCGGGATCAACACCGCCTCGTTGTACGGCCTCACGGTGTGGGCACTCTTTGCCGCGGTCGCCTGGTTCGCCCCGGACCTGTCGCTGCGCGATGCGGCGGCCAAGCGCCGGACCGCGATGCGCCACACCGTGGCGGTCTTCGCCGACCTGGTCGTCATCGCCTTGGCCGGCGGCGCCGGTGTCACCGGCGCACTGCATGATGCCGCGCAGTCCAGTACGAGCCCGGCCATGACCCGGATCCGCACCGCGTTGCGGGCTGCGGCCGTGCGTCGCGAACCCCCGTGGCAGGCACTGCGGGCGCTCGGGGAGCGCTACGACGTCGCCGAGTTCGCCGAGCTGGCCGCGAGCCTGCAACTCGCCGGGGCCGATGGCGCCCGGGTACGCGCCTCGCTGGCCGCCAAATCCAAGTCCTTGCGCGCCCAGCACCTGGCCGCGCTCGACGCCGACGCCCAGTCCGCCACCGAACGCATGAGCCTGCCGGTCGTCCTGCTGTTCGCCGGGTTCCTGCTCCTGATCGGCTTCCCGGCCCTCAGCCTCATCCTGACCAGCCTCTAGACCCCCATGGAGGAATGACCAGAATGCTGAACCGACTCACCGCTCCATTGGTGCAACGCATGAGCACGCGCCGCGCGGATGCGGGCTATTCCACCGAGGCGGTCGTGGTCATCGCGCTTCTCGCCGTCCTCGCGCTCGGCGCACTCGCCCTGATCAGCGACGCGGTGATGGACAAGGCCGAGTCCATCACCCTGGAGTGAAGCCGTGGCCTCCTGTCGCTCGCGCCGCCGCGACGACCGGGGCAGCACCGAGCTGGCCATCGCCACCCCGTTGCTCCTCCTACTGGTGATGCTGGTCGTGCAGACCGCGCTATGGGCTCACGCCGGACACGTGGCCGAGACCATCGCCCATCACGGCCTCGCCGCAGCCCGCGCCGTTGACACGACCGAGACCGAGGGGAACACCACGGCCGAGCAGGTCGCCGACCAGCTCGCCGGCGACCTGGTCACCGATCTCGACATCACAGTGGAACGCAGCGCCACCACCGCCCGCATCACCGTCACCGCGCGGGTGCCGTCGGTGATCCCGGGGATGTCCTGGCCGGTCGCCCATGACAAGAGCGCCCCTGTGGAACGCATTGCGGGTGTCCCGTGAGGCCGCGCCGGGACGAGGGCGGGGCTTCGGTCGAACTCGCGCTGCTCACCCCGCTGCTGGTGCTGCTCGCGCTCCTGGTCGTTGTGGCCTACCGGGTCGTCTCCGCCGACATGACCGCCGATGCCGTTGCCCATACCGCCGCCCGCGCCGCCACCCTGCAACGCAGCCCGGAACAGGCGAACAGTGCCGCGCAGCAGGCGGTGGCGAACGCACTGCGCACGCATGATCTGAGCTGCGCGACCTACACACTCGACCTGGACACCGCCGACCTCGTCCCCGGATCGACCGTCACCGCGACTCTGACCTGCCACGCTGACCTGGCCGACCTCTCCGGGATGGACGTGCCCGGCACCTACGACGCCCACGGCCGCGCGAGCGCGGTCGTCGACGTGTACCGGGGGCGGCCATGACCCGGCGCGACGACCGCGGTCAGGTCACCGCCTTCGTCGTCATCATCGCCCTCGCCCTGGTGCTGCTGCTCGCCTTGGTCCTGGAGGGCGGCGCCGCGCTCGGTGCACGTAGCCGCGCCCTGTCTCTGGCCCAGGAAGCGGCGCGCGCCGGCGCCCAGCAGATCGATCTGGACGCCTACCGGGCCGGAGACGACATCACCCTCGACACCGACGCCGCCGCGCAGGCAGCGAAGGACTTCCTCCACCGCTCGGGGGCCGAGGGCACCGCCTACGTCGAGGGCGACACCGTCACCGCCACCGCACACCTGAATTACACCTTCTCCCTACTCCCGCTGGGCACCCGCACCCTGAGCGGGACCGCCAGCGCCAGCCCGCACACCGACCCATGAACCCCCAAACCATGAGGTGAGGCAGCCGTGAGACGTGGACTCCGCCAAGCCGGCGCCCTGCTGGTGACCATCGCCCTGCTGGCCGGGCTGCCGTATGCGGCCACTGTCCCGCTGGCCTGGCCCACCCCGGAGCTGAGCTGGGTGAGCGTGCTGGCCTACCTACGTGGGGGTTCGCTGCCCCCGGGCGTCGCTACCGCGGCTCTCATCACCGGGCTCTGGGCGGTGTGGGGCCTCCACCTCCTCGCCCTGCTCACCGAACTCACGGCACGGCTGCGCGGTCACCCAGTTCGTACGCGCATGTTCGGCCCGCTGCAACTCCTAACCGCCACAGCGATCGGCGCCGCCCTGACCGCTCCGCCCGCCCACGCCGCCACCCCACCCGGGCCCGCAGAAGCCGAACCAGACACCGCGAACGCCGCCCCTGCCGCACAGCACGCGAACCCCGGCGCCGCCGAGCAGGACGTCCCGCACTCCTCAGGCCGCCTCGTCGAACGCGAACGCGTCATCGACGGGTTCGTCTACGACTCCGCCGCCCTCACCCCGGACATGGAAGAGGACCTGAAGCCGACGATCGACATGATCCGCACCCACGGCAGCACCCGCGCGCCCGTCGTCGTCACCGGACACACCGATGCCGCCGGCGCCTCCGACTACAACCGCGACCTCTCCCAGCGCCGCGCCGACGCAGTAGCCCAGCACCTACGAAGCCAACTCGGGGACACCGCACCCGTCGTGCAGACCCGCGGACTCGGCGCCGACCACCTCCTCGACGGCGCCCCGGATACCGTCCAGCGCCGTGTGGACATCTCCTACGCCCTCACTGCCTACCCTTCCCCCGAGCCCACACCGCCCCGGGAAACCCCGAAGCCCGACTCCGCACCAGCGCAGCAGGAGCAGAACGGAGCCGGAAGCGACGAGCGGCGGGCCGTCCTCGTGCTGGAGTTGCCCGGCGGGCTGCTGCTCACTGCCACGGCCGCCGCCGGCGTCCTGGGCGGCTTCGCACTCGGACGCCGCCGCAACCGCACTTCAGCGCACCCTGAGGAAAAGGATGAAGTATCGGGCGCGAACCCCGGCGCGCACACCGAGGTCACGGACGCCGAAACGCCGCCCCCGGATGCCGTGATCCCGGACTCCACAATCGATCCCCGGGCCATCGTCGACCTGCGCAACGGGGTCGGGATCACCGGCCCCGGCGCTCACGCCGCCGCCCGCAGCCTGCTGGCCACCGCACTGCACCCCGACGAGACGCCACTGCACGTGATCATCCCGTCCGGCGACCTGGGCCTGCTGCTGGGAGACGAGGGAGCCGCCTACCTCGCCGAGCACGCCACCCCCGCAGTCACATCAACCGCCTCACTTGACGCGGCCATTACCGTGCTGCACACCGAACTCCTGTCCCGCGTCGACGGCGATGCCGACGACGAGACCCAGCCCGAATCGGAGACCGCAGAAGAGGAGACGGCGCCATTCCTCCTCCTGGCCACCCCCACCCCGGAGCACACACCCGAGATCACCACCTTGCTCGGCCAGGCCGACGCCAGCGCCATCAGCGCCGTGCTGCTCGGTGACTGGCCCGGCGGCACCTGCACCATCGACAGCACGCACACCATCACCGAAGCCAGCCCACCCCTGGCACATCTCCTCAGCGCCCACTGGCCCGCTACCGGCCGCGACCACTTCCGCACGCTCATCTCCGACCTGCCACCCCGCACCCCCAGCGGCCAGAGCACCGCCTCCAATCCGCCAAGTCCCACCCCCGCCCCCGCGCAACCCTCCAGCGGCCAGCCGGCCCAAGAAACTCCAGCGCCGACCACCCTGCGCGTGCTCGGCCGCATCACCCTCACCGCCGACGGGCAAGCCCTCACTCTGCGCCGCCGCTCCGCCTTCGAGGTGGCCGCTTATCTCGCCACCCGCCCTGACGGCGTCCGGATGGAGCGCGCCATCGAGGACATGTGGCCGGGAGAGAACGCGGCCCGCGCCACCCGCCGCTTCCACGACGCCACCAGCGCCCTGCGCACCGCCCTGCGCCCGTTCCTCGGAGAGCAGAGCCCGGCTGTTCTGCACGAGAACGACCTCTACCGGCTCAATCCCGAGAGCGTCGACGTCGACTTGCGACACATGGAAGCGGCACTGAGCACAGCCGAAGGCGACACGCGTGAAGAGGCGGCCAAGGCACTGGCGCCCATCCTGGAGCACTACGGGGACTTCGCCGAGGAGGCCGGCTACGCCTGGGCCGAAGAACCCCGGTCGCGTTTGCGCCGCCGCCTCATCGACGCCGCGGTGCGCTGCGCCGACCAATGCGGCCACGACGCGGCCCGCGCGCTCCTGGCCAGGGCCGCCGTCATCGACCCCCATCACGAACCGGTTCACCTAGAACTCATCCGGCTCCACCTCGACACCGGCGACACCCGCGCCGCCGCAGAGGTCTACCAGGCCCACAAAGACGCGCTGCACGAGATCGGTGTCGAACCGGGAAGGCGAATTCGCGACCTGGTCAGCACCTCATCGGATAATTCTCTCCGATAGAACCCCACCGATGTGTGTACAGCCATTATTCTGAGATTCGAGACTGAGCAATATCCGTCTGGTCGTGTTCGCCGAAGAACGAAGCCAACATATCGGTACTCCAGTTCCACAAGTATTTCCTGGCTGTAGAGCGATGGGCCCAAGTTTGCGTCTTTGTTTTTGATTCTTTCGGTTATTAGGAATGTGCTGACTATCGGGGAACGATACTGTTCTTGTTCGTCGTGCTAATGGTGTCCGTGTCCCCCTCTGATGGGCACTCGATTCGCTGGCCGTTCCCTCGGCCCGTATGACCGACCACCCCTGATTCCAGAACAGACCTGGTCAGGGCTTCGTTGGCTTGGTCGGTGCGCTGCCCGACAGGTGCGAAGCTTCAAGAAAACTCTCCTGGTGGTGGATGCTGACGGGTCGTTTAGAGCTTCGTTTGCATTTCTCTGGTTGCGAAATTTCCATTTTTGTCGGTTGCCCCTGGAAGTCTTCCTGTCCCCGTATTCTACTCTCGTTCCTTCCTTTGTCTTTTGTTGTCGACGCTCTCCCCTTGTTCTCCTCTTCCTTAATGACTGCGGATTGGTTGGGTGTTCACTCGGCCGTGGGAGTGCGAGTGTTCTGACTCGGCGCTGATTCTATGGCTGCAAAAAGGGTGGACCAATTCCAGTGTGCGGCGTTAATTGATCTTTCAGTGCGGGTATGAATGCCAATGACCAAGCAAACGGAACTGTTCGAGGAGGGCACTCATGTCCTGGTTTGGCCTTTGGCATGGCGGGTCCGGGTATTCGTACTCTGACGCGAGCCACATGGAGCGCTTCCGCTCGCTCGCAGACGTCGCCGACGCACTGAAGTCGCGTTTCCACGGCGCGAACTGGCGGCAGGAATTCGACTACGTAGCACGCGACCCCGAACGCGTCTTCACGCCCGGTGTCGACGAAACGAGCTACATCGACCTGTACCGCTCCGCCGACGCTGACCTGTCGTGCATCGAGCGTCGCGCCTACTTCGGCCCGCGCGGCGGCGTTCGATTCGAGTAACCCCACCCTGTTCTTCGAAATGCCGTTCATGCCTGAGGTGTGCCATGTCGACGTTCGTTATTGAGAAATTCACGCCCGAAATCCACACGCTGATCATCGCCCCCGCCGGCGTCTGCCCGGACATGCGGGAACGCTGGTCCTATGAGCTGTTCTGCGATGACCGCCTGATCTTTGCCGGGTCCGATCTCGGTAGCCCTTCCGGGGTCACCGAAGACGAAGTTGCCGCCCACGCGCTGCTGTGGCTCACGCTGCAACCCGGGGACACCGACGAAGAATACTTCGCCGACTACACGCCCGACCAGCGCGCATGGTGCGCAGAGAACGCAGAAACTCTGTCGATGTGCCTGTATGACGAAAACGGGTCCGACGTAATGGACCTGTCCCCGTACCGGGTCGAGGACTAGGAACCCAGGGGCGCGCCGCCTGGAAATAGTCGGCGCGCCCCGCCTCCCCGGTCCGGGATCCGTTCCGGATTCGCACCACACGCGATGTGAACCCCGATCGGATCCCGAATGGGACGCGACCCGAAATTCGGTGATGCGAGATGAGCGACGCGACCGTTTTCCATGTGGACTATCCGCATGCCCCCGGGATGCTCTACGGCTGCTGGGCGTGCGAGTCGCAATGCCATTGCGACGACGGGTTCACGTGCATCCACTGCGGCCCAGAAGATGAGGAGGAATGATCACATGGGTTCACGGAAACACGCGCTGACACCGGAACAGCGACAAGAACGCCTCAAAGCCGCGCACGACCGCCTATCGGACGCCGTAGACGGACTGCTCACCTCCGACGGCTGGCGCGCAATGATCACGGCCCGCTCGTGGCTGCGCCGCTACTCGCTCAACAACGTCATGATGATCATCTCCCAACGCCCCAACGCGAGCGACGTTCGATCGTTCTCGCAGTGGAAGGACACCGGGCGCCACGTCCGCAGAGGCGAAACGGGCATCCGGATCTTCGCGCCGTGCCGCTACAAGGCGCGCGACGACGACGGCAACACCGAAACCGACGACACCGGCCAGCCGCGATACCAGGTGCGCGGATTCACGTTGGTCAGCGTCTTCGACGTCTCCCAGACCGACGGCGACCCCCTTCCCGCCGACAACGGAGCCGTACCCCAGGAACTGCACGGCGCCGCCCCCGAACAGTTGCGGGACGGCATTGCCGCCCAGATTCGGGCACGCGGCTTCACCGTGGAGCGCGGGGACTGCGGAGACGCCTACGGCTGGGTCCGGTGGGATACCCGCACTGTGCGCGTGCGCGCCACCGTCGATGATGCCCAAGCCGTCAAGACGCTGGTTCACGAGTTGGCGCACATCGCGTGCGAACACGAACAGCGCAGCGCCACCACGCCCCGCGCGCTGTGCGAGGTCGAAGCCGAATCGGTGGCGTGCGTGGTGGCAGCGGTGGCCGGACTGGACTCCTTGGCCTACTCGGTGCCCTACGTCGCCCATTGGGCCGGGACTGCCGAGACCGCCCGTGCCAGCGCTGAACGCGTCCTGAGAGTCGCCGATGAGGTCGTGAGCGCGTTGGAGTCCTCCGCAGCCACGCAGACCCCCCGCGCCGCGAACGCGGCGTAAGAACCCCAGCCCCTCACATCAATCGAGCAGAAGGGAAGAACCGATGACCACGCTGATTCATACCGGCATGCAGGTCCCCACGGACCGGATCCGGGTCACCCGCCTGGACCAGGTCGACATCGGCGTTGGCGTCGCCTGGTCGGCCGTGGTGCGCAACGGGCGTACCAAGCTCGGCGTCATCGCCAATGACGGGCGCATGGGCTCACAGTTCCACCCCGTCGACCTCACGGCTCAGCAGGTGATGCGCGACTTCGTTGCCCAATGCCGCGACCGCGCCGGGGAACCACTCAACGAGGAGTTCGTCATAGACGAGCTTGCCAATGAGTACGAGATCGCCGCGATCGTCACCCAAACAGAGCGCAAGAAGAAGTACGTCGCGCGCGGGTTCGACCAGCACGGCATCCCGGAACTCCAGACGTTCGCCCTCACCGGCGACGGCCCGCTTGATTACGCGGCGGCGCTGGCCGCAGCCCCCAATCTCGACCTGAACGCGCGCACGGTGCGCGCCGAGCTGTGGATGGGTCCCCGGGGCTGGGTCGAGTTCTACCAGCGCCACGACACCTAACCCGAGCCGCGCTGAGACCGCGCGGCACGTCAGGCGCGCACGGGGTGGGGCGGCCGGGACAGCGGCCGGCCCACCCCGGACCCCAGTTCCTCACACACCGCGAAAGGAACCCCCGTGGCTGTGCTCACGGTCGAGATCTTCGCCCACGCCCCCGAGGACACCGACCCCGACACGTTCCCGCCCGATGCCTTCATCGAGACGACGTTGCGCGACGCGATCGCGCCGCTGACCGGGACCCCCGAGAGCGCGCTTCCCGTACTCACCTGCGCGATCACCCCTTACGGGGGTGCCGCGATGGTCGAAGCGCTGTGCGTGGGCCCCTCCGGGGAGGAGGCGACCGACGTCATCGCCGCACGCCTGGAAGCGGCCATGCAGGACACCCCCGACGCCTTCGAGGGCTGGCACCTGCACGCCGGATGCACCCACGTGCACATGAGCGACAACTAGTCCTGCCGGGGCGGGTCGGACAGGGCCCGCCCCCACACGAGGAACCCAGTCCCTCACACCCGATGGGAGAACCCCCCCGTGTTTCCTGTACTCAGCATCAACGGCACCCCCGCCCCCTGCGACGACGAGACCGAATCGGCCGCACTGGACTTCAACCCCGACAGCGGCCCCACCCACCGGTGCCGTGCCTGCGGCGACGAGTTGACCCGCACCATGACGGGCTGGGTAACCGACGACGGCGACGGCGCGTGCCTCCTGTTCGAGCCCGACGACGACACCGGCCATGAGCAGACCGGCCCCCACGACCCGGCGCCGATCCCGTTCGCCTGGTGCAACTCCGCCGCGATCACCACGGAGGAGTCCGACGACGCGGTCACCGTCGCGTTGTCCGTCGGCGACCCGCGAGGCGCGTTCTGCTTCACCGTGACGCGCATCCCCGACGACGCCGAATCCGACTTGGCCGGCTGCCTGCTCCTGCACACCCCGCACCCCGGCGAGCCCGCCCCGCACGCGGCCCTGACCGAACTGCACCCCGGAACCTACGTCGTCGGGACCGTGCCCGCCGCGCTCGCCCCCCGAATCACCCGCACTGGATCGGAGGAACACCACCATGACCACTACCAACGACCCCACCGCCCCGGCGTCCGCGCCAACCTTCACCACCAGCCGCGCCGTACTCGCTGACGCACTGGCCACGGTCGGACTCGCGATCAGCACGCGCCCCGCCGTCCCGCTCCTGGGCGCCGTCCTGCTGGAAGGGCGCGACGACGGGCGGCTCACCCTCTCCGGCTTCGATTACGAGACCGTGATCACGGTCACGATCCCCGATGCCGCAACCGTTGCCGGGCGCGTGCTCATCGACCACTCTGAAACCGTCCGGGTGCTTTCCGCGCTGGTCAAGGGCAAGAGCAAGCGCCAGGCGGACGCGACCCCGGTGACCATCACGGCACCGGCCCCCGACGCCCCGCGTATGAGCGTCAACGGCTACACCGTCCCCGTGACGGCCTATCCGCTCGGCGACTACCCGACCCTGCCCGACGCGCCGCCGCCGGTCGCACAGTTCAACCGGGGCGCCTTCACCGCGGAGCTGGGGCGGGTGCTGTGCGCAGTCGGCGACGACGTCACGCTTCCCACCTTGACCGGCGTGAACATGGAACTCAGCGACCAGGGGCTCACGCTGGCCGCGACCGACCAGCATCGGTTGGCCGTGGCCCATGTGCCCACCGTGCCCGGTTCGGCCGCGGCGCCCAGCACGATGCTGGTGCTGGGGTCGCTGCTCGACAAGGTCGCCAAGAAGCTCACGGGCGAACATCTCACCCTGGGCCATGACCGCGGCCTGGTGTCGCTGTCCAGCGGCGCCGTCACGGCGGTGACCCGCCCGATCGGCAGCGCGTTCGTCAAGTACCGCGCGCGTATCCCCAGTCCGCCCGCCTCGTTCACCGCCGACCGTGCCGCCCTGCTGGCGCTGGTCGAGCAGGCGCAGGCGATCTCGAAGGCCAAACGGGAGGCCAATCCGCTGGTCACCATAACCGTGGACGCGGGCGCCCTGGTGGTCGCGCCGTTGCTCTCGGAGCGCTCCACCGACGTCGCACCCCCCGAGTTGACGGCGAAGACCGACGGCTACCCGAACGCAATCCGGTTCGCGTTCAACCCGGCATACCTGACCGATGCGCTTGCCGCGATCACCGGTGACACCGCCACCGTGCACACCCAGACCATCCCGACCAAGCCGGTCGTGATCACCGAGACCGGGGCGCGCCCCGGCGACGGCACCGCCTACCGGCACGTGCTGATGCCCGTCCGCCTGTCCTAACCCGCCCGGTGGGGGCCGGTCCGGACAGGGACCGGCCCCCACCTCCTTCCCAGTCCCTCACCGCCACGGACGGAGGCCCGTCATGCCCGACTCCAGGAAGACGAATCGTCAGTCCCAACGTGGGCGCACCGTGGACGAGCACGCCCATGCCATCGCCGATGCCGTCGACACTGCGTGGCATCGCGCCCACGGGTATGGACACCTCGAAGTCCCGTTGTCCGTCATCGCCGCGTTGGCGTTCCTCGCGCCGCCGTTCAACCAGCGCGGCGCCGTCGCAGTCGAGATCAGCGGCATGGAGAGCGCGGCGTTCGCGGCGTTCATGCGCCGCCAGTGGCGCGGCTTCGTCACCCTGCGCCCCGACCTGCTCAACCCCGCCGCCCCGCTGCTGCTGGTGTGGCACGGAGAACACCCCATCACCGGCACCACCCTGGACGCCGCACGCGGTGCGGCGCGCGCGGCGTTGCAGGCGGGACAGCTCCACCTGACCGGGGATCGCGAAACGCGCTGGCAGGTCGACCTGTTCGGGGTGCTGCTCACCCTGATGAAGGGCCGCAACGCCAAGGGCGCGCACGGCCAGTTCTACACGCCCAGCCCGCTCGCCCACCTCATGGCCGCGATGCTCGGCATCGCTGCCGGCGAGACCATTCATGAGCCGGCCGCGGGCACCGGCGGGATGCTGCGCGCCGCCGCCCAGGTCATGCGCGAGGCCGACCGCGACCCCGCCACGGCAACGTGGGTCGCCAACGACATCGACCCCTTGGCGGTCGCGTGCCTGGCCGTCAACGCCGTGTTGTGGGAGTTGGGCCCACGCGTGGTCATCGGCGTGGGCGACACCCTGTCTGATGAGTGGATCACCCGCGCGCTCGCCGAGCGCGCGGAAACCATCCAGATCGCATCCGACATGCGCCGCCTCCAACAGATGCGCCACGCCTTCGGTCTCTTGCAGCGCCGCACCGACAGCACCGCCCATCAGCAGCCCGACGAGGGCGGTGAGGTGGCGTGAGGCGCTACAGCGCAACCATCGACGCGCGCATCCCGGCCGGTCACGACCGCTTCACCGATACCACCAGCCCGTATGCGGCTCACCTGCTGGACCGGCTAATCGCCTCCACCGCCGTGGCGATCCCGGCGACCCGGGCCTTTCGCATCACCGGCTGGTACGTGGCCCCGCACGCGCGCGGCGCAGTGCTCACCATCGACTGCGGCGACCGTGACCACACCGCGGCCGGACACGCGGTGCGCGACCTGCTCGACCCCGCCCAACACACCCACGAAGCGCTCTGGGAACCGTTCGCAGCCTGGAGCTTCACGCTGATCGAACTCCGGGACCACCCCGCCAACACCTGACAAGCCCCGACCCGATCGGGAAGGACGACACGTGCGAATACGCCTCAGTGAACGCCAGCACACCGAACTAACCCATGCCGACACCACCCCCGGCGGACTGTTCCGACCAGAAGCCCCCACCATCACGATCGCCGCGCTGATCGACCTCGGCTACACCATGCCCAAGGAATACGGCCAGCCGCACCGCATCACTCGCGCCGGACGCGCCGCCCTGGCCGGCGACGAAGTCGGCGCGCTCACCTGGCAGCGGCTCACCCCGACCATGCGCGCCGTGCTGTGCGCACTGGCCGACGAGCGCGAGCCCGAGAGCGTCGGCGACGCGCGCGGGGTCAACCCCGCGACGTTCAAACGACTCGCCGCCGCGGACTACATCGACAACGGCGGACACAACGACGCCGCGCACGCCCGGCTCACCGGCAAGGGCCTCGACGCGGTTCTGCGTATCCGCGGCGAACGCCCGGCGTTCGCCGAACGCGAGATCACCGAGGTTTATGTGGATGAACTGTGCGTCGGCGATTCCTTCGCCGAGCACGGGCGCCGCTGGATCGTCGCGTTCCCGCCCGTAGACGGGGGGCGGCGCATCGGCGACATGACCGTGCTCGCCCACGTCGAAAGCGCTGTGGGCGCGGATCCCGACGCGGTACACGCCCTGAGTCTGCCCGCGGATCGGGCGCTGCCGCGCTGAGCAGCAGAGCGGGACCGGTCGGACAGGACCGGCCCCGCGTACCACCTGATCCCCAGTCCCTCACAAAGAACCGCAAGGAAAGGCGATGTCCAGGCTAACCTCAGATGCCGCGCCGATGGTAGGGGCGGCGGTCGACCCGGGTGCTGACCGGGTGATGGCGTGGGTGAGCGCGCCCGGCCACCTCGCCCACCTCATCCCCCTGGCACCGGCCACCGCCCGGCAGTGGGCGGCGCAGTTGCGTCAGGCCGCTGACGCGGCCGACACCCCTCCCGAAGACGACCAGGGCAAGTAAGGGTCCTGCGGTCGGACAACGCACACAGCGAGGGTCGGCCGGGCTAAGCCCGGCCGACCCTCGGGCCGTTCACATCCCTAGCGACCAAGCAAGGAACTTCGAGGCGGCCAGCGATCAGTTTACCGTGCGCTATCGCCCCCGTCGCGGGCTTAGGAGGCCCATTGGTTTACTCGGTACTGCTGAAGGACGTTCTCGTTGCAGTGGTCTTCACGTGCCTCGGCTGCTTCCTCGCAGAGCGCCTGATGCTTGGTTATAGCCGTGCGGATTCTGGTCGATGTTGCCGCCCCGGTTCGGAGGTGCTGCATCCCCTGTTAGCCTCCCTAGCGTGAGCCGTGTCACTCCTCCCTCCCGTCCGTCCCAGCGACAGCGGCGGAATCCTCTTTGGCGGTCGGGACTTGCGAGTGCCGTGGCGGTAACCTCCGTGCTCGCAGGTTTCGCTGACCGGCCGACTTTCTTTCAGGTGGGGATGGTAGTCCTCGCCGGTTGCCTATCTGCGGCAACGGTGTTCGTTGAGGACCCGCGCGGCGTCCTCTCAAAAAAATCGTCAGCGTTGTCATTTTGGAAAAGTTTCCGAATAGCGGAACGGCATGCGACGCCGATGAGCGATTCATCGCAGCATTGGCGGCGTGGTCTTGGGCCGCTCGTTCGGTGCTGAGTTGTACTGCATGCCTTGCAGAGTGAGGGTGTAGATGGTGCGGTGGCGTCCGGAGACCGCGCCCCGGCGCTGTTCGACTCTGCCAGGATCCGTCATCTTCGACCGAGCTCGTGACTCATCCGACTTGGTCGAACTGGCGCAGTCGCGCAATGAGGCGGAAAATGACATCTCTAATCGGAACCTACAACTCTCCGGGGCGGACTGCTCCCATGAACTTCGGCGAGTAGTAGCTGGAGTCAACAGGGTCGATTCGGATGTTCTTTCCAGTGGAGGGGGCGTTGATCATCTCGCCATCGCCGACGTACATGGTCATATGGGCCGGGGGAGGTCCGGGGCCGCCGGTGTCGTAGAACAGCAGGTCACCGGGTTGCAGGGCATCCTTGTCGACGCGTTGTCCTGCCTGGTACTGGTCGGTGGTGACGCGGGGGATGTCGACTCCGGCTGCGGCCCAGGCCTTCATGGTGAGTCCGGAGCAGTCGAACCCGTCAGGTCCGACCCCGCCCCACACGTAGGGCTTGCCGAGGTGTTGGAGTGCCCATTCGACGGCCTTGCGGCCTTGTGCGCTGCCCGGTCCGCCGTCGGCGATGGGTGGCTGGACATCGAAGGTGTCGATCTCGGCGAGGACGTCGGAGACGTAGTCGCGGCTGCGGTTGTAGCGGAACAGGGCGGTGTCGAGTTGGTCGCGGTCGGTGAAGTCGACACCACCCTCCCCGGCGCTGAGGCACAGCTCCCGGGCTGATGCGGCGGCGGAGTCGTAGGCGTTGTGCGGGTCCTTGGTGCCGTCGCCGTTGCCGTCGGCCCCGAAGGTGTCCCAGCCGGACGGGAGGTGTTGGTTCGGGCCGACCGCCCGGTCGTAGGCGGTGTCGCTGTCCCACTTGCCGCTGTCGGTGTCGTAGTGCGGTGTGGTGTTGCCGCCGGTGCCGGAGCCGTCCAGGCGGGGGCCGATCATCGGTGGGGACACGTCGCCGCTGGGGCTGATGTCGTGGCCGGCAAGCAGGCTCGATTCGATCTTTCCGATGCCCGCGAGGATCTGCCACCGCATCCCCGGGCACTGGGGTTCGGCGCTCTCCAAGGCTTGTGCGGCGCGCACGTAGGCGTCCAGCAGCGTGTCCGGGATGCCCTTGACGTGCGCGGGTGCGGAGGTGGTGTCGCCGTCGTCGAGCACGGCGGTGAATGCGGAGATTGCGAGGCCCAGCACGAGGGGGATGGCAGTGATGGCGGCCAGGCATCCGGGGCTAGCCACTGCCGGCCTCCTCCCATCCGGGCAGGAACGGCTGTTGCGGCCCGACATCGGCGAGGTCGACCAGTCGGCGCTGCGTGGAACCGTCCAGACGGGTCCAGACCATGTCGGCCGGGTGGGCACCATACACCGCGGTCGCGGTTGGCACCGGCGGGTTGGGGACCCGGTGGCGAAGGTTGCTTTCACGCGCGGCCGAGGGCAGCCAGAACAGGACGATGCCGCGGGTGCCGGTGATGCGGGCGAGTTCGTGGTAGGCGTCGAGCTTGTCGGCCAGGCGGCGCAAGGGCTCGGTGCCGGTGTCGTACTCCAGGAAGAAGTCGATGGCCTTGTTGGCGTCGGTCCATCGGCCGGCAGCGTCGGGTCGGACGATGTCGCCGAACTGGTGCTGGCATTCGCGGGTGGTGCGCCAGGCGAGGTGGGTGTCGTGGGTGCGGGTGTGGGATGTGAGGTCGACGAAGAACTGGTTGAGGCCGAGGGTGTGGGTCAGGGAGGTCCGGTAGGCGATGGTGAGGGCGCGGTCGCGCTGGTAGCCGAGCTGCTTGACGGTCTGGCCGTGTTCGGCGGCGAGGATTTCCGCGCCGGGGGAATCGAGGATGTAGTGCCAGGGGGCGGTGCCTACTGGGGTCCAGGGCCGGAACCGGTCCAGGGCTCGCAGCCGGTACAGGACGGGAAGGCGCTTCTTGGCGGTGTTGTAGGACCCGAACTCCAGCTTCGCCAGCTGGTCGGTGGTGAACACCCGGTGCTGCCACACCAGGCGCATGATGCGCAGGTCGCGGGGGGTGAGGCGGGCGATGAGCGCGCGGATGGCCTCGGGGGTGGTGCGGGGGCGGACGGGGGCGCGGTGATCGGGCCGGGTGGTGCGCATGAACGGGATCCTTCCTACGGGGTGGTTTGGGCGTGTTGGCGGGCGGCTTTGCGCACGGCGGTGGCGCGTCCCTTCACCGGCGGGGGCAGGGGGCGTGTGCGCAGAGTGAACGACGGGCTTAGCGCGCCGCCGGAGACCAGACGCGTGGCGGCCTGGTAGGCGGCCAAGTGCGAGAGGTCGTGCTCGGCGAGGTTGGGTCGGACATGGCGGGCGAGGCTGCGGGCGTCCTCAGGGGAGACGTCGAAGTACACCTTGGAGCGGGCGTTGGCGGAGACGGCTTCGCGCAGTTCGCGGGGGAGTTGGGAGAGGTCTTGGTGGGCGAGGACGAGCCCGGCCCGGTAGGCGCGCGCTTCGGCGAGCATGTCGTCGATGCCGTAGGGCAGGGTGAGGAAGTTCTGGCACTCGTCCAGGTAGATCCCGATGTCGCGGCGCTCGGGCTCGGGTTGGCGGGCGCGGGACAGGACCGCGTTCCACACCTGGGCCAGCAGCAGCGAGCCGAGCAGGCTGGAGGTGTCTTCGCCGAGGACGCCCTTGGGTAGGCGGGCGATGACGATCGCGCCCTCGTCCAGCAGGCGGCGCAGGTCGAGTCCGCGGTCGGTGGTGGCGAGCAGGTCCTTGGCGAAGCCCCGCAGCAGGACACTTCGGAGTTTGTTGGCCAGCGGCGCGGTGGCATGCGCCCGCGCTGGTTCGGACAGTTCCTCGTACCAGGTCCAGAACCCTTGCAGGACGGGGTCGGTGATGTGGGCGGTGGCGCGGCGCCGAAACGCCGCGTTCTCCAGCAGGCGGGGGATGTTGGCCAGCCCGGCGTGGGGGGTGCCGGCCAGGGTGAGGCAGGCCGAGCGCAGGATGTCCTCGGTGCGCGGCCCCCAGGAGTCGGCGAAGATCCGCCGGAAGATCCCGGTGACCATGTCAGCGCTGCGTTCCCGTTCCCCGCGGCGCCCGGCGAGCACATTGAGGGCGGGTGGCCGGGCGTTGTCGTCGGGATCGATCAGCACCACCCGGTCGGCCGCCTCTTCGGGCATGCGCGACAGCAGCAGATCGGACTCGCCCTTGGGCTCGATGAACACGCACCCGCGGCCCTTGGCGATGTCGTCCAGGATCATGTTGAGAAGGCAGGTGGTCTTCCCGGTCCCGGTGCCGCCGATGACGTGCATGTGGTGACGCGCATCGGCAATGCGCACCCCGACCGAACGGGATTTGGTGGCGTCGGTGACACCGAGCAGCCGGGTGTCGGGGGCGTCGGCGGCGATGCCGGGCGGGGGAGCGGTGGGCCGGGCGGGTGCCCGTTCCAGGCCGGGCACGGTCTCATCCACGGGCAGATGTGCCACCACAGCGAGTTCCTTGGCCGAGAGCAGGTCGCCGCGGCCCAGCCAGCGTGCGTGGGCGAGCCGGTCGGCGACCAGCGGCACCCACCGCCGGCGGTAGTGGTTGAAGCCGGTGAACACCGCGAAGCTGCCGGCCACGGCATGAGCGCGGCCCCGGCGCCGCTCCCGCCCCTGAGCACCGTCAGCGGGGTGGGTGATGAGGTAGCGGACGCTGGTCTCCAACCGCGGCGCGGTGGACTTGGCGAGGATCGCGCGGATCTCCCCGGACACTTCGGGGCGCAGTGCCATCGCCGAGGTGCTGCGCCGGGTTCCGCCGGGGGTCAGGGCATCGAACACCCCGCCCGCGCTGTGGGCTTGGCGGAGTCGGGACGCGGCCTGGTTGGCGCGGCGCAGCCGCCGCCCGGTCACCGGGCGAGCCGCCACCTGGATGAGGATCTGCTCTCTAGGGCCGGGTGATCCGGCGGCGCCGATCAGGGCGCGGCTCGGATCGTCGTCGTGGCCGGTGGCGATCGGGAAATGATCCGGGCGGGCCAATCGGAGCTGTCCGCCGTGGGCGCGGGTGGTGTCGCGGGGCGGGACGGGGCGTGCGGTGGCGGCGGCGCCAGGCCACGCGGCTTCGATCGCGCGCTCGACCAGGCCGGGTGGGGTGGGGCCGGGCACCCAGAGGCGCACGTGCAGCCCGTGGGTGTCCATGGCGTACTCCCACACCACGTGCGGCTGGCCGAACAGGACCCGTTTCCAGGCGGGTCGGAGCAGGCCGAGCATGTGCGTCCACAGGGCCTCGGCGCCGGACAGGTCGCTTTCGGGCGGCGGCAGGATGTCCACCAGGCGCGCCTCGCGCGCCCAGACGCGGTGCCGCAGCACCCCGGCGGCGCCCCGGAGGATGATCAGGGCGGTGATGGCACCGAGCCCGGTCAGCAGCAGAGTCCAGCCGTGGATGGTGACGAGGGTGACGAACAGATTGGCCAGTGCGGCGGGCAGGTCGTCGAGGTCGGGAAGCAGGCTGGTCATAGCAGGTCGTCCTCCTCGTCGCCGACACTCAGGTCCAGGGAGTCATCGGTGGTGTGCTCGGAGTCGGGGGTGAGTTCGGCCGGGTTGGTGGTGACCAACTGGTGTTCGGTGTCGCTGGCGACCACCTGGAAGGCGACTCGGCGATCTCCGCTGCACAGCAGCGCGTCCCCGGGGTTGGCGGTGAGCAGGTGCTGCTGCTCGCCTTCCGACAGTCCGAAGGCGGCAGTGATCTGCTCGATGGCCTGGGGTGCTTGGCGCATCAACACCTGGGTGGCGGCGTTGGCGACGACGGCCTTGCCGAGGTCGGAGCCGAGCACGTCGGCGGCGTCCTGGGTGGCGACCGTCAGGCCGACCCAGCGTTTGCGGGCGGCTTTGGCGAGGCGGAACAGGAACTTGGCGCCTTCGGGTTCGGACATGAGCAGCCAGCCCTCGTCGACCAGCACCATGCGCGGGTGGTCGGGGGTGGAGTCGGCCACGGTGCGCCAGACCGAGTCCAGAGCCAGCAGGGTGCCGACGGCCTTCAGCTCATCCGGCAGGTCGCGCAAGGACCAGGACACGAGGTGCCCGACGGGACGGCGGCTGGTGGGAGCGTTGAACAGTTCGGCGTAGGACCCGGTGGTGTAGGGGGCGAGCTGCACGGCTAGATCCTGGGCGTGGTCGTCGTCCTCGCCCTGGAGGGTGGTGACCAGGTCGGCGAGCAGGGGCGCGGGCCGGGTCCAGGTCCGCTCGTCGGCGGTGATTCCCGCGGCGCGGTAGGTGGTGATCAGGGCCTTGTCCAGGGCGGCGCGCTGGCGCGCGCCCAGGGCTCCGCCGAGCATGAGGCCGAGCAGCGTGTGCAGGAACAGGGCGCGGCGACTGAGCGCGTCGCGCTTGGCGGCCTGATCCAGGGCGAGGTCGAGCGGGTTGAGGTGCACACCGGGTGCGCCGAGGCGGATCACGGTGCCGCCCACCGAATCGGCCAGCCGGGAGTACTCGTCCTCGGGGTCGATGATCGCGGCGCTCACCCCGGCATACATCGACCGCAGCAGGTCCAATTTGCAGAAGTAGGACTTCCCGGCGCCGGAGCGGGCGAGGATGACGGTGTTGTAGGAGTCCAGGGCCCACCGGTCCCACACGACCACCCCGGAGGAGCCGGCGTTGAGGCCGTAGAGGACGGCGGTGGGTGAGGTCTCCACCGCCAGGTCCGGGCTTGCGAACGGGTAGGACGCGGCCAGGGCGGCGGTGTCCATGCTGCGGCGCTGGCCGAGGAGGTCGACCCCCAGTGGCAGGCACGAGGTCCAGCCGTGGAGCTGGCGGTAGGTGGCGGGCCGGGCGTCCAGCAGCATGGAGGAGGTCAGCGCGTGGACGTGGCCGACCTCCTCCTCCAGCGCCTGCTCGTCCGCGGCGTGCACGGTGATGTACAGGCCGACGCGGAACAGCTTGCCCTCACCCCGGGCAAGGCTGGAGGCCATGTCGCGGGCGTCCTCGGCGGCGACCTCGGCCTCGAAATCCTCCAGCTTGCCTTTCTCCGCGCCTGTGCGGGAGGAGGCTTCCAGGCGGGCCATCTGCCGGCGCAGCTTGTCGGCGGCCACATTGGGCGGGACGGGGTCGATGTGCAGGGACACGTCCAGGCGTCCGGGGTAGGTGAGCAGGGGTTCGAGCCACCCGTGGCCGACCTCGGCCGGGTAGCCGGTGACGACGAAGGCCTCGGCGAAGCCGTCGCCGAGGTCGATGCGGCGCGCCTGGATGTCGACCTCCGCGTCCACCGCCTGTGGTGAGGTGTCGGGCGGTGCGGTGCGGGATGTGAAGAGTGCCGGCATGTCTAGTCCTCCTGGGGCGGTTGGGGGCCGGTGATGACCGCATCGGGGGCGGCCAACCCGTCCGGAGGTGTTCCGTCGCGGTTGGTGGGGTTGGCCGCTGCGGCGAGCACGGCGGCGGCCTGCGGACCGCCGAGTACGGTCGCGGAGCTGCCGGCGGCACCGAGCGCGCGGATCGCGTCATCGGCGCGGCGGCGCACGGTTGCCGCGCCGTGCCGTCCGGTGCCGGAGGGCTCGCGCAGCACCAGCAGGACGTGCCGGTACAGCAGGTCGTGGGACTCGGCGAGCCCGGCGAGGAAGTCGCCGTGATCGTGCGCGGCGGCCTCCAGTGCCGGGTGCGGCAGTCCCGGTGCCTCCCGGTCGAGTGCGGCAATGAGCGGATCCAGGCGCACCGACTCCGCCCGCACCAACACCTGCACTGGTGCGGACAGGGAGTTGAGGTAGCCGGAGAACCCGGCGACGAGCGCGGCCTGCTCCTCTGGGGTGCGCAACCCGAAGTTCACCGTGGAACAGGACAGGACGATGGCGGCGCCGTGGGTACCGAGGTCGATCACCCCGTCGTCGCCGATCGCCTCCAATGGCAGCGCCAGCGGGGCGGGTAGCGCCTCGGTCTCGGCCCCGATCCAGGACGGGACCTCGGCCGGGGCCGGGGTGCCGGTGGCGCGGCGCTTGGGCGAGCGGTGGAACCTGAATGCGGCGAGTAGGAGTTGGTCGAGGCCGAGCCCGTCGCGGCGCACCAGGGCCGCGGCCACCGCCGCGCCGATGACCGGGACGGCGATCGCGGCCAGGACCGGAAGTGGGACCAGGTCTTTCAGTGCGGTCAGTCCGGCCCAGGCTGCGATACCGGGAACTCCGATGATCAGGAGTTGGCGGGCGGTGAGTCCGGCCAGGATCTTGTCTTCGCGTTCCACGTCGGCGGGCATGCGCACGCGTCCCATTACGAACCTCCTCGCGGGCGGCGGCGGTAGTGGTGCGGCCGGGGCCGGACCGGGCGGGAGCCCGGTCCGCCTCGGGGCGGTGAGTCGCTGCGCTGCTGGTGCGGTGGGCGGAGCCGGATGTTCTTCGGCCGCATCGGGCGGTACCTGGTGGGATCAGGCGGCGGGTCGTGCGGACCCGGGGGCGGGGGCCGGTGCTGGGAGACTCCGCCCGGGAAGTGGCGCGGTGTGCCTGCGAAATGCGGCGCCGCACCCGGTGCGGCCGAGCCGGGGGCTCCGCCGCGCCCGCGACCACCGCGCTGTCCCGCACCACCCCTGGGCGCGGCCCCGGACCCAGCCCCGGCCTGTCCGGGCTGCTGTGATCCACGCGTGGAGGACGATCGTCCGCCGCCCGCCGGGGGCCCGCTCGTGGATGAGGAACGGCCGCCCGTCGGTGCGGCGCCCCCGGAGGACCCGCCACTGCCGCGCGGCGGCGCCTGGTGCCTGCCGCCGCTGGAGGAAGCCCCGGCACTGCCGCCCGAGCGTGCGCCGGCGTGTGCACCACCCGGGCTCCCGGACGGGCTGGAGGCCGGGCGCGGCCCGGCAGGGCGGGGCCCGCGCGGCGGACCCGCGCCGGAAGCCGCGCCCCGACCAGGCCATCCCGCAGCCGGTTTCGCGGCCTTCGCGCTGGCCATGGCCTTGCCGATGTTGCGCAGCACCAGCACGTGCACTGCGAACTTCGCGGCCTTGACCAGCGGGGAGTTCTGGTAGTTGAACACCCGCTTGAACGCCCAGAACGGGATGCGCACCAGCACGTACAGGCAGGCGATGACCATCATCAGATCCAGGTAGGCGGCCCCGATCCCCCCATCGCCCACGACAAGGATCCCGTCGCGGGACAGGAAGATCGTCACCGCCATGCGCAGCACGAACGCCTGGGCGACCTGGATGAGCAGCAGAGCGCCGATCGCGCGCCACCACAACCGGGCCAGGCCCTCGGTCTGGGGCAGGGCGTGGGCGGCCAAGGCCAGCGGCGCGGCGGCGCTCAGCAGCAGCCACAGCATGATCCGCACGATCGCCGCAAACGCCAAGACCCACTGCATGATGACGGCGATGACCGCAAGGACCAGCAGGGTGCCGATCTCCGCAGGGTCGTTGAGTAGCCGCTCGATGCTCTTGGCCACCGCCTCGGGTGAGGCGGCCTCACCCAGCAGGAACAGCGAGACCGCGTTGCCGAAGTCCGCCATCATGGTGCACAGGAACCAGGACGCGTTCGCGCCGACAAAGCCCAGCAGCAGCCGCGGCAGCACCTCTTTGAGGCCGGTCGAGGTCTGAACGCTGTGATGGGTCATCACCAGAACCCCGGCCGCCGTCACGGCCAGGACGTACAGGGCGTTGGCCACGACGCGCGCCATTGACCAGGACGACTCCACACCTGGTGTGGGCTCCGGGGTGTGCAGGTACTCCACCCACACAGCGGCCAGCTTCGCGTTGACGGCATCGGCGACCATCGAGGCCAGCCATCCGATGAACGCCTGCTGGACCTTGCAGGCGTAGTCGAACATCCCGCATTCCTCACCCTGTGCGGGCTCGTCCGGGGCTTCGCCGCCGTCGTCGGCCGGGGGAGGAGTGGGCTCGGGGCCCGGGGAGGGCGACGGCTCGGGCGAGGGCTCCGGTTCGGGGGCGGGCTCGGTGGGCTCCTCCGGTGGCGGCTCCGGCGGTGGCCCAGGGGAGGGGGAGGGCGGTTCCGCTTCGGTGGCAGCGACGGTTGTTGGTGTCGCGGCCGCGGCTGCCGGGACTGGCACCGCCAGCGCCGCCGCTGTCAACGCCAGTGCCGCGACGGCAGCGGCCCTGCCGGTCCGGTATCGGGCGGTCATGGGCTACTCCAGCCCGACGAAGCCGCGCAGGATCTCCACCAGCAGCGGCGCGAGGATCGCGACCCCGTACCCCAAGGCGCTGAACTTGAGCGTGTCCTTGGCCTTGTTGACCTCGCCGGGATCCCCGCCGGCCAGCAGGTAGCGCAGGCCCCCGATGGTCAGCAGCAGGGTTGCGAAGGCGATCAGCAGCCCCATGATCCAGTTGCGGATGTTGGTGATGACCTCTTCCAGGTCGTCGACCCCGGGCTCCTCGGCATCGGCGGCCAGTACCACCGCGGCGTCACCCAGCACGACCGCACCGGCCGCCGCGGTGAGCGCGATCAACGTCAGAATGGCTTTCTTCGGGACCGGCATTGCCGTCTCCTCAAAACACGGACGAGTGTTCAACCTCCGAAGGGCGGGGCGGGGCGCCGGCTTCTCCTTTCTCGCGGCGGTGGAAAATGAGGACGCATTCCGGCCGCGCCCGCCCCGCGTGCGGTGAGGGCCCTGAATTGCCCTCATAGAAGAACGCAGAATTGCGCACGCGTTCGCGCTCCCCTACACCGCCGATTGCTCTTCGGTGCACACCGCGGCCAGGCGCTCCTGGGCGCGGCGGCGGTAGCGCCGCGCGGTGATGTAGGACAGGCCTAACTCTGCGGCGACCTGCCGCAACGGGGCGTGTTCCAGGTGGGTCCGCGCGATCAACTCCGCCTCCAGCGGGCGCAAAGCCCCAGTGCCGAGCGCGCGGGCCAGCAAGGTCACCGCGCCGTGTCCCGCGTGCGAAGGCTCGGCCCGCTCCCGCTCCCACGGCCGCTCACGGTCCCAAGCGCGCAGAACGGTGTAGCGGTGGCGCTGGCCTGCTTTGCGCGCGGCATAGACCAATCGGCCGCACACCCCGCTCCGGGAGAGGTCCGTGCGGCGCATCTCCTCCACCAGGGCAGTCAGCATCTCTGCTTCCAGGTCGTCCACGCCCTCGCCCAAACCTGTGCGCAGCCAGCGGCGTGCCCCGTAGAGCCCGGGCAGTGCCAATCCGGCGGCGACCACCGTCCAGGTGGCATCGTCCTCGCGTGCGCGTCGCAGCAGCACCCGCCACACCGCATCAGCCACCTCACGCGGCGCGCTTAGCAAATGCCGGTCCAGTTCGGCCGCCGAACAGGACCGGGCCGGCCCGCCGAGTTCAGACAGGTCCAACATCGGCGGTGTGGGTCCGCAAATCAGGAGTCGGTAGGACCGCCGGAGAACAGCGAACGGGGAATCAGCAAAATTGGCCATGGTCACTCCCTCGAATCATCGGGAAGCGACCATGAAGGCATAACCCCGTGCGCAGAAAATGCGCAGCAAATGAGCTGCAAGGAAAGGCGCAATCAATGCGTGCGCTCGGTGTGCGCCGGAAAAACTCAGCGACCGCGCAGCCAATTCAGTTCGGGACTCACCGTTATGTGTGCGAACGCGGTGCGTGCGCACCTGCCCTCCAGGGCCGCCAACACACGCCTTCGGCGTCGCGGGTGAGCGCAAACCGGGTACCCGATCGCCTTCTACCCATGAGGACGCTTTCCCGGCCGCCGCCGACACCCCGCCGATGAGCCCACGCAACCCCCACCGCCCGCCACCCGCCCTGAAACTGCTGTCGCTGGGCGCGGGCGTGCAGTCCAGCACCCTGCTACTGCTCGCCGCCCAAGGCGCCATCCCCGGTTTCGACTACGCCCTGTTCGCCGACACCGGCTGGGAACCCCCCGCGGTCTATCGCCACCTGGAACGCCTGGATAGCGTCGCCGCCGACGCCGGTATCCCGATCCTGCGCGTGAGCGCCGGCAACATCCGCCACGACGCCCTGGACGAGAACCACCGGTTCGCTTCCATGCCGCTGCACGTCACAGGACCCCGCGGTGAGAGAGGGATGGCACGGCGGCAATGCACCAGCGAGTACAAGATCCGCCCGCTGAAGAAGGAGGCCCGGCGCCTGCTCGGCTACCCCCACCCCGCCCGGGTGCCCGAGGGGGTCTATGCCGAGCAGTCCATCGGCATCAGCACCGATGAGGTCCACCGGGCCAAGGACGCCGATGTGCGCTACCTGCGCAACCGGTTCCCGCTGCTGGACATCGGCTGGACCCGGCGCGACTGCCGCGCCTACCTCACCGCCCACGGCCTGGCCGACACCCCGCGCTCGGCCTGCATCGGCTGCCCCTACCGCTCCAACGAGTCCTGGGCCGAGCTGAAGGCGACCGACCCGGCCGCCTTCGAGGACGCGGTCGACTTCGATGCCGCCATCCGGCAGGGCCACCCCGGCGCGGCAGCGCGCGGCATGCCGCAGCGCGGCACCTACTACCTGCACCGGCACCGGGTTCCGCTCTCCGAGGTCGACCTCGGCACCGACACCGGCCCTGAGCCCGAGGGGTGCTCGCCGTGGGCCTGCCGCGGCGAACAGCCCGGCACCGAGTCGCCCAGCGGCGGTGCCGCATGACCGCCACCGCCGAGCCCACCAGGACCGAGCGCACGTGGGAACAGGCTCCCCACATGCCGCTCCTGTCGACGCACGACAGCGGATCCGGGCTGACGATCGGATCCCTGTGCAGCGGCTACGCCGGCCTCGACATGGGCGCCGCCGCCGCGCTGGGCGGCGCCCGCCTGTGCTGGACCGCAGACAGCGACCCCGACATCACCCGGCTCCTCGCAGCCCGCTTCCCCGGTGTGCCCAACCTCGGCGACCTCGCCTCACCGGACTGGTCCGAGGTGGAACGCGTGGACGTGATCACCGCCGGGTTCCCCTGCCAGGACATCTCCGCAGCCGGCCGCGGGGCCGGAATCGAGAAGGGAGCACGATCCAGTGTCTGGAACCTTGTGGTGGAGGCCGTTCGCCGTCTACGACCCCGCCTCCTGCTCGTGGAGAACGTGGCGGCCCTGCGATGGAAAGGCCGCGGACTCGACCGAGTACTGGCAGACCTGGCCCGCACGGGGTATGACACGCAGTGGTGCAGCGTTCGCGCCAGCGACATCGGCGCCCCGCACCGCCGCGAAAGGGTGTTCCTTGCTGCCCACCCCATGTGCGAGCGACGCAGCGCGCGGCCCGGCCGACCCGCATCGCCGCCGTGCGCGCGGTCGGCAGGTGCGGCTGAGCGATGCGGCCTGCCACCTCAGCCGCGAACCCACCTGCCCGGATGCGGCCTGCGCCCCCGCACGCGCGGATCAGCGGAACCTGCTGCCCACTCCGCTGGCCAGCGACGCCACCAAGGGCAGCCCGAACCGCACGGGCTCCAAGGGCGACCTCACCCTGCCCGCAGCCATTGCGCGGCTGAGCACTCACGGACACGGGCAAATCCCCGCACCCGGCGCTCCTGCCCAGAGCGGTCCCCATCGGTCGACCGGGGATGGGGACGCTACGCCGCCGCGATCTGCCGCTGGGAACACGTCCTGGGACGACCGGCCCCCGCTCCCACTGAACCCGGGCGAGCAGGACGACCCCGACTGAGCCCGCGCTTCGTGGAGTGGATGCAAGGACTCCAACCTGGCTGGGCCACCGACCCGGAACTGGGGCTCAGTCGCGCCGCACAACTGCGGGCGCTGGGCAACGGCGTCGTCCCCCAACAGGCGGCCTACGGGATCGCCCGCCTGCTCGCCGGCATCGCTGCCGCAGACCAGGATGGAGGCCGGCAATGAGCTTGCGCCTGATCCCGGTGAGCCTCGCCGAGGCGCGCGCCTTCGTCGAGGTCTGGCATCGCCACCTCGGGCCGCCGCGCGGCCATAAGTTCAGCCTCGGCGCCGCCGAGGAGCCCGGGGTGCTGGTCGCGGTGGCCATGGTCGGGCGCCCCGTCGCTCGCGCTCTCAATGACGGCCGCACTCTGGAGGTCACTCGCCTGGCGACCGACGGCACCCCCAACGCGTGCTCCCTGCTGTACGCGGCATCCAGGCGAGCTGCCCGAGCACTGGGCTACCGGCGGCTGATCACCTACACACGTGCCGACGAGCCTGGCACGTCGCTGCGTGCCGCGGGTTGGAAGCCGACAGCGGCATTGCCGCCGCGCGAGGACTGGCACCCGCCCCGTCGCCCCCACACCCGCGGCCCGGCCCGAACCCGGTGGGAGGCGCCATGACCCCTCGCACACCCGACGCGTTCCCCATCTTGCCGCTGTGGGTTGCCGGGACTCCGGGTGCCGACGCCGTGCGGCGTTGCCACCCGCTGCCGGACGGTACGCAGCCGAGGGCCATTCGCCGGACAGTCGCAGCCGATTCGCCGCGCCGTCGCCAAGAGACGTGCAGCGCCTGCCGATCGTTTGGTGTCTCGGGGGGCCGGCGATGCCGCGGCATTGCCGGACCGGACCCTTGCTTCCTGGTGATGCCGCTATGACCAAACAGGAAGAAGGTGCTTCTGACCAGCTAAAACACGGGGTTGTCGGTGGTGAAAGCGCCTACCCTGACGAGTCGGGGGCAGCGATAAACGACCCCGGCCATCAGCAAGGCGAGATCAACGTCACCGTGGCGCTCCAGGTCGAGCACGGCCTGCCCGGGCGCGAGCTTGAAGCCGAACAGACGCGAGCTGTCAAGGAAATCCTGGAATGGGTGTACACGGAGAAGCGGCACCGCCGATCCCTCTCGACGTCCTCAGCCGAGGAACCGCCCGGCAACCCGCCAAGCGGTTCAACGGGGAGATGAGGGGAGGGCTGCTCCGGGTTGCGTTCGCCGGGCGAACCTCGACCGATGACCGGCAGGACCCGACCCTGTCCATTCCCCGCCAGCTCGCCAACTCCCGCAGCAGCCTGCCTCCCCAAGCAGGCATCGTGGCGCACTTCTACGACATCGAGTCTGGCCGAAAGGACCTCTCCGAGCGGGGCAACGGTAGGGCCCACGAGCACCTGTCCATCCCTGTTCCCCGTGATGGGGGAATCCGCGAACTCCTCGACGAAGCGGCCCGACCCGACCGCCGCTTCGACGCGGTCATCTGCGAATCCATCGACCGGATCGCCCGGCGGACCTATATCGGCACAAAGATCGAGTACCAGCTTGAGCAGCTCGGCGTTGTCCTGTTCGCCTCCGACGAGCCCATCGTGGCCTCGGGCAAACGCTCCTCGCAGATCCTCACCCGGCGCGTCAAGCAGGGGGTGGCCGAGTGGTACGTGCTCGAACTGCTGGAGAAGTCCTGGGACGGATTCGAGACACACACCGAGCAGGGGTTCAACGTCGGGCGCCCGCCCTACGGCTATGTCGCGCACCGTGTTCCGCACCCGGTGCCGGCGCGCAGGGCCGAGGGGTCGAGCAAGCACCGGCTTGCCCCGGACCCGGTGCGCGGTCCGGTCGTCACATGGATGTTCGAGCTGCGTGTGCGCAAGCAACTGGGATACGAGGCGATCGCCGACGTGCTCAACCTCCAGCCGGACCGGTTCCCGCCGCCCGAGCCGGTCGACCCGGCGAGGGCCGTGGGCCACTGGACCGGCAGCGCGGTGCGCGGAGTACTGACCAACCCCAAGTACTGCGGGTACATGGTGTGGAATCGGCGTGCCACCAAGACGGGGCGGGGGCGGCACAACCATCCGGAGCAGTGGGTCTGGTCCTCCGACCCGACGCACGAGCCGCTGGTCACGAAGGAAATGTTCATCGCGGCGCATCGCGTGGCTCCGCGGCGGGAACGATCGCGGTCGGGCAGCGGGGCCAATCGCCATCCCGCGACCAAGCGCGTCTACCCGCTGCGCTCCTATGTCCGCTGCCACGCGTGCGGGCGGCGGATGTTCGGCAAGACGCGCAGAGAGACGGGCTACTTCGCCTGTGAGCCCCCGAAGGGATACACCCCGGAGGGGCACCCCCGGAGTGTGTGGGTGCGGGAGGAGTATCTCCTCCGAGTGGTGCTCGACTTCTTCGCGGTGCGGATCTTCGGGGCGTCTCGGCGGGCGCGCTTGACCGGGTTGCTTCCTGACGCGGAAGAGGAGGGGCGTCGGGAGTATGAGGCGGCCGTCGCCTCGGTGGAACAGCAGATCGAGGATGTGGAGGCACGGAGGGCGGCACTGCTGCGGCAGATGGAGTTCCTGGACGACCCGCGCTCCGAACTGGCGGTCGATATCCGGTCCCAGGCGGGGGCGCTTTACGGGGAGCGCGACGCGTTGCGCGATCGGCTCCGCGAACTGGAAGGGGCGCCGCCGCGGCAGGCGGCTCCTGAGCTGCTCGACGCGCTCCCGCTGGGCAGCGCGGAACTGGGGGAGGTGCCCGAGGCGCTGTTACGCGAACTTTTCGAGGCGTTTCGGCTTGAACTCATCTACGACAAGGCCGTCAACACCGTGACGATCCGGGTGACTCTGGCCGCGGAGACGGTGCCCGAACTCCAGCAGACGGCCGACCGAGTACTCGACCAGCCTGAAAGGAAAAATCAGGAGATGAAGGACAAACTAAACAGTGTTCCCATCTCTGTGGTGCCCCCTGCAGGATTCGAACCTGCGCACCCGGCTCCGGAGGCCGATGCTCTATCCCCTGAGCTAAGGGGGCGTGCTGCGAGCATAATGCTAGCAGGGCCCTGCGGGTGGGTCGTGCAGTTTTCGGGCCCGGTGCGCACCGTGGATTCGGTCGTGCGGTTACGCGAAGTCGTTATCGTCCTGTTCCGTATACGCCAGCGGGAACAGGCGTACGGAAGCTAGGGTCACGGCCGTGGGTGAAGCGCTGACGCGGGTACTGGTGGTCGACGACGACGAGGTGATTCGGCAACTCATTGCCGTCAATCTGCAACTGGAGGGGTTCGAGGTCCACACGGCGGTCGACGGCAGGGACTGCCTCGAACGCGCCGCTGAGCTGCGGCCCGACGTCATCACGCTCGACGTGATGATGCCGCGGCTCGACGGCTGGGTCACCGCGCTGCGGCTCCGCGAGCGCGAGGTCACCCGGTCAGCGAAGGTCCTGCTCATCACCGCCCGCGCCCAGGAGGACGACTTGCGGCGCGGCGAGGACGTCGGGGTCGACGCCTACCTCACCAAGCCGTTCGACCCCGCCGAGCTGATCCGGATCGTCCGCGAACTCGCAGGTATCGAGCGTGCCCGATAGCCCGGCCGCCCACGATGGGGATTCGTCGAGCGTGCCCGATGGCCCGGCCGTTTTCGAGGGGGATCTGGGGACGCCCCGGTGGGTGGACCGGCTGATCCGGTCCGCTGCGGCGGCCGCCACCGGTGTCGACCCGAAGCGGGTGCCGTGGTCGACTCCGCGGCGGGTGCCCGCCGGGCGGTCGGGTCATTACGCCAGCGCCCTGCCGATTCGGTTGTCCGGTACCGCACGGGAATCGGGGACCGCCGTCGCCGAACGGACCGCGGTCCTGCTGCGTGCGAGCCCGCACGTCGTGGACGCCGCTGTCGAGGGTGTCGGCTTCGTCAACATCACCTTGACCCCCGCTGCGCGGGCCGCCCTCGTGCCCGCCGCCGCGGCCGACGGGTTCGGGTATCTGACGGCCACCACCGCGTGGGCGGACTCGGGCAGTGCGGGCAGCACAGGCAGTGCGGGCAACACGGCCAGCGCGGCTAACACGGGCACCCCGGTCAGCGCGGCCAACGCTGCGGAAACCGACTCGGACCTGTGGCGGTGCTCCCCCCTGGAGGAGGCCGGTTCCGCCGCGCGGGCCGCGGAGTGGGCCCGGGAGGACGCCAGGACCCGCGTCAACCTCGCCGCGGGCCCGCCCGGCGCCCGGGAGCCCGCTGCACTGCGGGCGGCCGACCCCGGCACCGGGTGGCGCGACCCCCTCTACGGCGCGGCCGGCGCGGTGACGCCGGCCGCGCGGCTGCTCGCCGTTGTCGGCACGGCAGCGGCACGTGTCGCGTTCTGCCGGGCCGACGGGGGACGGGAGGAGTCCGGCCCGGGCCTGCCGGCCCTGCCCACCGCCGAGGCGCCCGGCCACTGGGCCTCCCTCACCGCCGCGAACCCCGCGTTCGCGCTGCGCTACGCCCACGCGCACGCCTCGGCGAGCCGCCAGTGGGCGCGCGACGCGGGGGAGTTCCACCCGCTGCCGCCCGGCGCGCTCACGGCCCCCGCCGTCGCGGACCTCGACGGGCCGACCGCGGCGGCGCTGGTCGGCGTCCTCTTCGACGGCCCCGGTGCGCTGGCGTCCGCGGCGCGGCGAGGCGAACCCCATATCCTCGTCCGCTACCTGGAGACCCTCGCCAGTGCCTACCATGATTGGCGGGAGACCTGCGGCCTCGGCTCGGGGGAGCTCGGCGACCGGTACCCGGCCGCCGCCGACCGCAGGGAGGCCACCGCCGCGCGGCTCGGACTCTGCGCAGCCACCGCCGGTGTCCTCAGAACGGGGTTGTTCCTGATCGGTGTCTCCGCGCCCACAAGGCTGTGAGCGGAGCCGACCCCGTGCCGCGGCGGCACCGCCCGCCGACGCCCCGCCCACCGACCGCGCCCGGATCCATGCCTGAAAGTCGCAGCCAATGAGCCGTTACGCCCACCCCGCCGGACAGCGCCACGCCGATGTGCTTCCGGAGGACAACCCGCCGAGCCCGCCGGCAGACCTCGACCAGCTGGACCCGCGCGTGTGGCCGCACACGGCCGCCCGGGTCGGCGGCGAGATCACCGTCGGCGGGATCGGCGTCACCGCGCTCGCCGAGGAGTACGGCACCCCGCTGTTCGTGCTGGACGAGGACGACTTCCGCGCCCGCGCCCGCGACTACCGCAACGCCTTCGCCGACGCGGGAGCCGACGTCTACTACGCCGGAAAGGCACTGCTGACCAAGGCCGTCGCCCGGTGGGTCATGGAGGAGGGCCTGAAGCTCGACGTGTGCAGCGGGGGCGAGCTCGCGGTCGCGCTCGCCGCGGGGGTCCCGGCGGAGCGCATCGGGATGCACGGCAACAACAAGTCCGAAGCGGAGCTGGCCCGCGCGGTCGAGGTGGGCGTCGGCCGCATCGTCATCGACTCCTTCGACGAGATCGAGCGGCTGGACCGGCTCGCCGCCCGGCAGGGCAAGGTGCCGGAGGTCCTGATCCGGGTCACCACCGGCGTGGAGGCGCACACCCACGAGTTCGTCGCGACGGCCCACGACGACCAGAAGTTCGGGCTGTCGCTGAACACCGGGGCGGCGGCCGACGCCGTGCGGCGCGTCCTGGAGTCGGCGCACCTGTCACTGGTCGGCCTGCACTCCCACATCGGGTCGCAGATCTTCGACATGGCGGGGTTCGAGATGGCGGCCCGCCGCCTCACCGAGTTCCTCACCCTGGTCCACACCGAGCACGGCGTGCTGCTGCCCGAACTGGACCTCGGCGGCGGGCTGGGCATCGCCTACGTCCCCGGCGACACCCCGCTGGAGCCGAAGGCCATCGCGGAGGCGCTGCTCGACATCGTGCAGCACGAGTGCAAGGCGCACGACCTGCCCGTCCCGCGCATCGCCGTCGAACCGGGCCGGGCGATCGCCGGGCCCTGCGGCATCACCGTCTACGAGGTCGGCACGATCAAGGACGTCGAGGGCATCCGCAGCTACGTCAGCGTCGACGGGGGGATGAGCGACAACATCCGCACGTCCCTCTACGGCTCCGAGTACACGTGCTCCCTCGCGTCGCGCACCGGCGACGGCGACCCCGTTCTGTCGCGGCTGGTCGGCAAGCACTGCGAGAGCGGCGACATCGTGGTGCGCGACCTCTACCTGCCGAGCGACCTGCGCACCGGCGACCTCGTCGCGGTCGCCGCGACCGGCGCCTACTGCCACTCCATGGCGAGCAACTACAACCACCTCCCGCGCCCGGCCGTTGTCGCCGTGCGCGGCGGGGAGTCGCGGACGCTCGTACGCAGGGAGACCGAGGAGGACCTGCTCCGCCTCGACGTAGGCTGAGTGGCCGGCACACCGGCGCGGCGGCCAGGGTTCGCGCCGATCCATCGAAATCATGCAGGAAGTGGGAGTCACCCCCTTATGGCACTGAAGGTGGCGCTGCTCGGCTGCGGCGTTGTGGGCTCGGAAGTGGTGCGGCTGGTCCGCGAGCAGTCGGCGGAGCTCGCCGCGCGGATCGGTGCGCCCGTGGAGATCGGCGGCGTCGCGGTGCGCCGCCTCGACCGGGCCCGCGACACGGGCCTCGACCCCGACCTGTTCACCACCGACGCCATCGGGCTCGTGAACCGCCCCGACATCGACCTCGTGGTCGAGGTCATCGGCGGTATCGAACCGGCGCGGTCGCTGATCCTGTCCGCCATCAAGTCGGGCAAGTCCGTGGTCACGGCGAACAAGGCGCTGCTGGCGGAGGACGGCGCCGCCATCCACGCCGCGGCCCGCGAGGCCGGTGTGGACGTCTACTACGAGGCGAGCGTCGCGGGCGCCATCCCGCTGCTGCGCCCGCTGCGCGACTCCCTGGCGGGCGACAGGGTGAACCGGGTGCTGGGGATCGTCAACGGCACCACGAACTACATCCTGGACCGCATGGACTCCATCGGCTCGGGGTTCGCCGAGTCGCTCGACGAGGCCCAGTCGCTGGGCTACGCCGAGGCCGACCCCACCGCCGACATCGAGGGGTTCGACGCCGCGGCGAAGGCCGCCATCCTGGCGCGGCTCGCCTTCCACACCCGGGTGACCGCCGCCGATGTGCACCGCGAGGGCATCACGGAGGTCTCGGCCGCCGACATCGCCAGCGCCAAGGACATGGGCTGCGTCGTGAAGCTCCTCGCGATCTGCCAGCGCTCGCAGGGCGGCGCGTCGGTAGGGGTGCGGGTGCACCCCGTGATGCTGCCGCGCGAGCACCCGCTCGCCACCGTCAACGGCGCCTACAACGCGGTGTTCGTCGAGGCCGAGTCGGCGGGGCGGCTGATGTTCTACGGCGCGGGCGCGGGCGGGGAACCCACCGCCAGCGCGGTCCTCGGCGACCTTGTCGCGGTGGCGCGCAACAAGCTCGCCGGGACGTTCGTCGCCGAGGGCGCCCACGACACCGGGCTGCCGGTCCACCCCATGGGCGTGACGACCACGAGCTACCACGTGGCGCTCGACGTCGCCGATCGCCCCGGTGTGCTGGCGCGGGTCGCCGACGTGTTCGCCGAGAACGACGTGTCGATCAAGAACGTCCGCCAGGAGGGTTCGGGTGAGGACGCCCAGCTCGTTCTGGTCAGCCACCGCGCCCCCGATGCGGCGCTCGCCGAGACGGTCCGCCGCCTGCACGCGCTCGCCGAGGTCCGTTCCGTTGCGAGCGTCATGCGGGTCGAGGCGTTCACCGACGAGAACACCCCGTAGCGAGCGGAGCCGTCGGCCCGGTGTGCCGGAGGATGTCGGCGCCGCGTTCGGGTGGGTGGCGATTGGGCCTGGAACGCCGGTGACCTCTAGACTTGCGGGAGGTCACCGCCACGGCGCCGCGCGAGCGGCCGCGGTGCCGACCGCTCCGGGGCACCGCCCCGGAGGCAGCGGACTCCGCTGGATTCATTCATTTTGCGAAAGGGCCCCGTCGTGAGCATGGCACGGGCGTGGCGCGGTGTCGTAGAGGAGTACCGCGACCGCCTTCCCGTCGGTGAGAGCACCGAGGTCGTCACCCTTTTCGAGGGCGCGACGCCCTTGGTCCCGGCGACCCGGGTCTCCGAGTTGACGGGCTGCGAGGTGTTCCTCAAGGTCGAAGGGCTCAACCCCACCGGTTCGTTCAAGGACCGCGGCATGACCGTCGCGATAACCAAGGCCGCCGAGGACGGCGCGAAGGCCGTCATCTGCGCGTCGACCGGCAACACCAGTGCCAGCGCCGCCGCGTACGCGGTGCGCGCCGGCATGACGTGCGCGGTGCTGGTGCCGCAGGGCAAGATCGCCATGGGCAAGCTCGCCCAGGCGCTGGTGCACGGCGCGAAGCTGCTCCAGGTCGACGGCAACTTCGACGACTGCCTCGAACTCGCGCGCAAACTGTCGGTCGACTACCCGGTGGCGCTGGTCAACTCGGTCAACCCGTACCGCCTCCAGGGGCAGAAGACCGCGGCGTTCGAGGTCGTGGACGAGCTCGGCGACGCGCCCGACGTCCACTGCCTGCCGGTCGGCAACGCGGGCAACATCTCCGCCTATTGGATGGGGTACCAGGAGTACGCCGCCGACGGGGTCGCCGCGCGCGTGCCGCGGATGCACGGCTTCCAGGCGAGCGGTTCGGCGCCCATCGTCAACGGTGCCCCGGTGATCCAGCCGCGGACGATCGCCACCGCCATCCGCATCGGCAACCCCGCGTCGTGGAACCTCGCCGAGAAGGCGCGCGACGACTCCGGGGGGCGCATCGACGCGGTGACCGACCGCCAGATCCTCGCCGCCTACCGGCTGCTCGCAGCGGAGGAGGGTGTGTTCGTGGAGCTGGCGTCCGCCGCGAGTGTCGCCGGGCTGATGCAGGCGGTCGGCGCCGGGCAGATCCAGCGGGGCTCGCGCGTCGTGTGCACGGTCACCGGCAACGGGCTCAAGGACCCCGACTGGGCGCTCGCGGGCGCGTCGTCCGCTGTCACGGTGCCGGTCGACGCCCAAAGCGCGGCGTCGGCGCTCGGCCTGGTGTGAGTCCGAGTGGAGACGTAGGTTGCCGTCGCGGGCCCCCGCTGCGCGATACTCCGCGAAGCGGGCGCAGTAGGGGCGTGCGGAGCATCCGGCGGCGCGAAGCACCACGGCGAGCCTCGATCGCCAGACCCCGGACACAGACCCGCCGCCCGCAGGGATGCACGACTTGCGGGGAAACTCCAGCGTGGTGCTTCGCAGCCGCGACGGTAGCCAACCCCCTTCGCCTGAGGGCGGTAGGGGCGTGAACCCACCCCTTCGCCTGAGGGAACCAGGGGGCCGTGAACACACCCGCTGACCCGTTACGTCAACGGCATTGGAGACCGCCCATGGGCCATGCAGGTATCAGCGTTCGCACGCCTGCCACGAGTGCAAACCTCGGGCCGGGGTTCGACGCGCTGGGGTTGGCGCTGGGCCTGTACGACGACATCGAGGTCCGCACGCGCTCCGACGGGCGGACCGTGGTTACGGTCGAGGGCGAGGGTGCCGGTGTCGTCCCCCTGGACGGTTCGCACCTGGTGGTGCGGGCCATGCGCGCGGCGTTCGACGCCGCCGGCGTCCCCATGCCGGGGATCGACCTGCACTGCACGAACCGGATCCCGCACGCGCGGGGGCTGGGGTCGTCGTCCTCGGCGATCGTCGCGGGGGTCGGCGCGGCGCTGGGCCTGCTGAGTGGGGACGGCGAGGCCGTCGACCGCGACCGGGTCTACCGGTTGGCGGCCGACATCGAGGGCCATCCCGACAATGTCGCCCCGTGCGTCTACGGGGGGTTCACCGTCGCGTGGGCCGCTGCGGGCGGCGAGTGGCGCGCGCTGTCGATGGACCCGTCGCCGCGGCTGCGGCCGGTGGTGTGCGTCCCCGACGCGGAGCTGTCCACCGAACTCGCGCGGGGGCTGCTGCCGAAGTCGGTCGCCCATAGCGACGCGGCGTTCACGGCGGGGCGCGCCGCCCTGCTGGCCGCGGCCGTTTCCGGCCATCCTGAACTGTTGCTCGACGCCACCGAGGACCGGCTGCACGAGGCGTACCGTGCGCCCGCCATGCCCGGGAGTGCGGCGCTCATCAAAGAACTGCGCGTCGAATCGCGGCTACCCGCGGTCGTGTCCGGGGCGGGTCCGACGGTGCTCGTGCTGGCTTGTGCGCCGGGCGAAGACCCCGGCGGACCGGCCTCGATCCCAGGCCAGGCCGAGGGTTCCGCGGAAATCGATGGGACGGCGGCGGATTCGATCGCGCGGCGAGCGGGTAGTGGTTGGCACATACGCCCCTTAAGAATCGATCTGGCCGGGGTGTATATCAGTTCTCCCCGTTCATAGAGCTGTGTCGAGGAATAGCTGTGGGCCCCGGTGATGTTAGTGTTGGAGGTAGCACCAGATGCCCCAGTGCGGGGCGTGTGCTCATCCGCCACAGTGTCAGCCAGGTCTTCCACCCGAATGATCGTCGGTTCGAGTGATGCGCACGGTTGCCGCTGTGTCGAGTTCACGGTTCACCTGTGGCTCCGCCTTCCCCAGCGATCTCATCGGTTCCTCGTATGGGAACGACAGGATGGTCCACGGGCAGCACCAATCGAGCCCATAGTCCCCACGTCTGGCTGTACCCACATGCCCGCCGCGATTCGGTAGGAGTCCGATCTTCGGACCCCTGAGCATTGCCGGTGAGGCAAGCCCGACCCGGCATTGTCCGGATCGCAATACCGGGCTGGCCGTACACGAAACGCTGTCGGCCTCAGCCCGCTCCTTGGGAAGGACCCTTAGTGAGCGACACCACCGAACTCCACGCGGACGCCGAATCCGCGCCCGCAGCGGACAAGGGCTCCGCTGGACGGGCGCGCAGCCGCTCCGGCGGCACCGGCCTTGCGGCGCAGACGCTCCGCGAACTCCAACGGGTCGCGTCGGATCTCGGTATCTCTGGCACCGGGCGGATGCGCAAGAGCGATGTCATCGCCGCCATCGAGGCGAAGACGCAGGGCGGCGGCGGCAAGTCGTCCGGCCCGTCCGCCGCGAAGCCGCCGAAGGCGCCGGAGCAGCCTGAGGCCCCCGGCAAGGCCGACTCCGCCGAGGCCGCCGGCCGCGGCGCCGGGAGCCAGGCCCCGGCCGGCGCGCCCGACCAGGCCGAGCGTTCCGAGAAGTCCGGCCGCGGCAACCGCCGCTCGTCGCGCAGACGCGGCGACGACGACGCGAACACGACCACAGCCGACAGGCGCCCGGCGGCCGACGGCACCGACTCCACTACCTCCACGAGCAGCGTGACGAAGACATCCAGCACCTCGCAGACCAGCGGCTCGGACACGCAGTCCGGCCAGAGCAACGGCCAGAGCGGCCAGGGCAACCAGGGCGGGGGTCGGGAGCGCCAGCGCAACCGGCGCAACCGCAACCGCGATGACAACAGCGGCGGCGGGGGCGGCGGCTCCGAGCAGCAGCAGTCCCAGGGCGGGGGCCAGGGCAACCGCGGCAACCGCGACAACAGCGACGACGACGAGTTCGGCAGCGGCCGCCGCAGGGGCCGCAGGCGCGACCGCCGCGAGCGGCGCGGCGGGCGCAACGAGCGCCAAGAGCCCGAGCCCGTCATCAGTGACGACGACGTCCTGCTGCCGGTCGCCGGGATCCTGGACATCCTCGACAACTACGCGTTCGTGCGCACCACCGGCTACCTGCCCGGCGCCAACGACGTCTACGTCTCGCTGGCCCAGGTCCGCAAGAACGGCCTCCGCAAGGGCGACGCCATCACCGGGGCGGTGCGCCAGCCGCGCGACGGCGAGCGCAAGGAGAAGTTCAACGCCCTGGTGCGCCTCGACACCGTCAACGGCATGGCGCCCGACCAGGCCCGCAACCGCGCCGACTTCTCCAAGCTGGTGCCGCTGTACCCGCAGGAGCGGCTGCGCCTCGAGACCGACCCCGGCATCCTCACCACGCGGATCATCGACCTGATCACGCCCATCGGCAAGGGGCAGCGCGGCCTGATCGTCTCGCCGCCGAAGGCCGGCAAGACGATGGTGCTCCAGACGATCGCCAACGCGATCACGGAGAACAACCCCGAGTGCCACCTCATGGTCGTGCTGGTCGACGAACGGCCCGAAGAGGTCACCGACATGCAGCGCACGGTCAAGGGCGAGGTCATCCATTCGACCTTCGACCGGCCGGCCGACGACCACACGACCGTCGCCGAGCTCGCCATCGAGCGCGCCAAGCGGCTGGTCGAGATGGGCCTCGACGTCGTGGTGCTGCTCGACAACATCACCCGGCTCGGCCGCGCCTACAACCTCGCCGCACCGGCGAGCGGGCGCATCCTGTCCGGCGGTGTCGACTCCACCGCGCTGTACCCGCCGAAGCGGTTCTTCGGCGCGGCGCGCAACATCGAGAACGGCGGCTCGCTGACCATCCTCGCCGCGGCGCTGGTCGAGACCGGCTCCCGCATGGACGAGGTGATCTTCGAGGAGTTCAAGGGCACCGGCAACATGGAGCTGAAGCTCAACCGCTCCCTCGCCGACAAGCGCATCTTCCCCGCTGTGGACGTCGACGCCTCCAGCACCCGCAAGGAGGAGATCCTCATGGCGGGCGACGAACTGGGCATCGTCTGGAAGCTGCGCAGGGTGCTGCACGCCCTCGACACCCAGCAGGCGCTGGAGCTGCTCTTGGAGAAGATGAAGGAGACCAAGAGCAACGCCGAGTTCCTGTTGCAGATCCAGAAGACCACGGTGGGTCCGAACGACCACTGACCCGGCCCTGCCACAGGTGCCGTAGCGGCTTCTGCGAGCGGCCCTTCCCCGTACGGCGGGGGAGGGCCGCTCGGCTGTGCGGCTCCGGATGGCACGTACGGCACCGCGCGTCCCGTCCGGAGCCGCGTTGTATCTGTTTCCGGACACCGGATCACAGTTGTGTCGTCGTTCACACGGGCCCCTTTACCCGCTCCGGCCTCTCTGCTTATCGTGCTGCGGACCGCACCTGACGAGATTCCCCGTCCGCGGCGCGCAGCGCGTCCCTCGGGGCCGGAAAGGACGCCGGATGGGGAACCTCGCCGTACTCAGCCTGCTCGCCTTGGCGCCCATCCTGGTCGTCGGAGTGCTCCTTGTGGGGTTGCGCTGGCCGGCGAAGTACGCGATGCCGATCGGCTACGTCGTGGTGGTCGTCATCGCGGTGTCCGTGTGGCAGGCCGAGTGGGCCGCCATCGCCGCTTCCACCATCCAGGGGCTGATCCTCGCGGTAGGGCTGCTCTACATCATCTTCGGGGCGCTGCTGCTGCTCGCGACCCTGACCCAGAGCGGCGCCATCCAGACCATCCGGTCGACCTTCACCGACATCAGCCCCGACCGCAGGGTGCAGGCGGTCATCATCGGCTGGCTGTTCGGCAGCTTCATCGAAGGGGCGTCGGGATTCGGCACCCCCGCCGCCGTCGTCGCCCCGTTGATGCTGGCCTTGGGGTTCCCCGCCATGGCGGCGGTGATGGTGGGCCTGGTCATCCAGAGCACCCCGGTGAGCTTCGGTGCGGTCGGCACCCCCATCCTCGTGGGCGTCAACGACGGCCTCGCCGGGTCCGCCGACGTCGCGGCGCGCGCCGATGTCCTGGGCACCGATGTCGCCGGCCTGGTCGACATTGTCGGCATGCAGACCGTGCTGATGCACGCTGTCACCGGCACCCTGATCCCGGTCTTCCTGTGCTGCCTGCTCTGCGGTTTCTACGGCGGCCGCCGCGGGTTCGGCGAAGGGCTCGCCGTGTGGCCGTTCGCGCTGTTCTCGGCCCTGGCGATGGTGCTGCCGTCGGTGTTCTTCAACATCGTGGTCGGCGTGGAGTTCACCTCGCTGCTGGGTGGGCTCACGGGACTGCTCATCGTGGTGTTCGCGGCCCGCCGCGGCTTCCTGCTGCCCAAGACCACCTGGGACTTCCCGCCGCGCTCGTCGTGGCCCGAGCGCTGGAGCGGCAATCTCACCCCTGGCAATGGTGAGACCGAGGTCGCGGCCGAGCGCCGGATGGGGATCGTCCGCGCATGGCTGCCGTACCTGCTGGTCGCGGCGATCCTGGTGGCCACCCGCGTCATCCCGCAGGTGAAGGGGTGGCTGGAAGGCGTGGAGCTGGGGGTGACCGACCTGTTCGGCACCGGCATCGGGGACGGCGTGGCGGTCCTGTACTCGCCCGGAGCCGTTTTCCTGCTGGTCTGCCTGATCACCTATGCCGTTCAGCGGATGTCGCGGCAGCAGGTCGTCGCGTCGTGGAAGCTCGCCGGCGGCCAGCTCGCGGGAGCGGCGGTCGCCCTGCTGTTCGCGGTCCCGCTGGTGCGGGTCTTCATCAACACCGGTGCCGACTTCGGCGCGACCGACTTGGAGAGCATGCCGCTCACCCTGGCCGAAGGCGCCGCCGGGGTCGCGGGCGGATCATGGCCGCTGTTCGCCCCGTGGATCGGTGCGCTCGGCGCGTTCGTCGCCGGCAGCAACACCGTCTCCAATCTGATGTTCTCGCTCTTCCAGTTCTCTACGGGCGAACAGATCGGGGTGCCGCCCGAAACAGTGGTCGCTGTGCAGGCCGTCGGCGGAGCCGCCGGGAACATGGTGACCGTGCACAACGTCGTCGCCGCTTCGGCCGTCGTCGGACTGGTGGGGCGCGAGGGCGACCTCATCCGCCAGAGCGCCATCCCGCTCGTCTACTACCTGCTCATGGCCGGTTCACTGGCGTATCTGTCCGTCTACGGATTCGGACTGAACTTTGGGACCGGTCTGCTCATCGCATTGGTGGCAGGGCTCGTCGCACTCGCGGTGGGCCTGCGGAGGTCGGAACGGGCCGCGAAGGGCTGAACCGGGCCCGCGGGGCCGCGTGACACCGGGTGTTTCGCGGGTTGAGTCGCGAGCAACTGCGCCGGGGCGGTAGAACTGTAGAACGGCGTGCGGCCACCGGGCGCCTTCTGTGCTTCGCGGTGTGCGTGCCCCCCTCTGCGCCCGCATTCGGTGGTGACCTCCGTCACGCCGGATCACCGTTCCCGCCTGTCCTGCCCCTGCGGCCGTCGACGGCCGACGTGGTGCTCCGCGGGGTCTGCCACAATTCTCAAGATTTATCGGAGATGGGATGACGCGTTGAGAGACGGCCGGTTTGTACGCCAAATCCTCCGTTCCGTGTTCCGATCCCCGTCCGGCCGGGGGGCGCCGCTCATCTTCGTGAGCGCGGCAGTGGCGATCGCGGCGGTGCTCGCGCTGACCGTCGTCCTGGTGACCCGCCCGGCCGATGACGGCTCGCGGGACACGCCGCCGAAGCAGGTCGCCGGCAACGACACCGCGCCGCCGCCTCCGCGGCTCACGGCGGAGGAGCGCCTGCGCATGCAGCGGGCCCTCAACAACGTCGTGACGGACGGGTCGAGCGGCGCGGTCGCCGAGCTCGTCGAGACCAACCCCGGCGGGTCGGACGTCTGGAACGGGGTGGCGGGGGTCGCCCAGCGCGGCAGGAACGTCCCGGTCGACCCAGGGGCGCACTTCCGCATCGCGAGCCTGTCGAAGCCGTTCGCGTCGGCCGTCCTGCTGCAACTGGTCGGCGAGGGGAAGGCCGACCTGGACGACCCCGTCGACCAGCACCTGCCCGGGGTGCTGGAGCACGGCGGCGACACCATCACCCTGCGCATGCTCCTCAGCCACACCAGCGGCCTCTTCAGCTACAACCGCGACATGCCCAGCGTCCTGTCGGACCGCGACCGCGTGTGGCGCCCGGAGGAGCTGGTGGCCGTCGCGAACCGGCACGAGCCCGTGTTCGAGCCGGGCACCGACGTCGCCTACTCCAACACCAACTACGTCCTCGTGGGCATGGTCATCGAGGCCCTCACCGGCCGGCCGTACAGCACGGAGATCGAGAACCGGATCCTCAAGCCGCTCGACCTCACCGAGACGTCCATCCCCGACGACCCGGTGATGCCCGACCCCGCGCTGCACGCCTACCTGGCCGTGCCCCCGTCGTCCGGCATGGCGCCGCAGCCGCTCGACATCACCGAGTTCAACCCGAGCCGGTGGTTCGGCACCGCGCAGATCGTCTCCACGGTCAGCGACATCAACACGTTCTACGCCGCTCTGTTCGGCGGGCAGGTGCTCGACCAGCCGATGCTGAAGGAGATGCAGACCGTCGTCGCCATCGACTCCCAGGGCGTCGGCTACGGGCTCGGCCCCAAGCACTACACGCTCACCTGCGGGGTGAAGGTCTGGATGCACTCGGGCAACATCCCGGGCTTCCGCAACTGGAGCGTGCACAGCAAGGAGCGGCACTTCACCATGTTCCAGGCGCGGTACCAGAAGAACCCCGACCCGCCGGCGTGGGAGATCATCGAGACGGCGATGTGCCCGGCCGACGCGCCGAAGGAGCCCGAACCCTCGCCGAGCGACTTCCCGAGCGAACCCGTCACGGGACCCGAGCACGACCGCGGGCGCTCCTGAGCGCTGCGGGAACAACCACCGGTCGGTTCTGGTTGGAAGGTCTGGCAAACTGGTATATCGACCGCCGCGGTACCGGTTCGCGCATGCCCACCATCGCATCCCCTCTCGGGGTGTCCGAGTGCGCGCGCAACTCCATCGCCCGCCACTCGAAGCGTGCGTCCGGCGACCGCCCATAGCGAGGAGATCCACGTGAAGGCCGAGATCCACCCCGAGTATGTCGTCACCAAGGTGACCTGCAACTGCGGGAACGAGTTCACCACGCGCAGCACGGTCGCGTCCGGCGCCATCCGCGCCGACCTGTGCTCCGCCTGCCACCCGTTCTACACGGGCAAGCAGAAGATCCTGGACACCGGCGGCCGGGTCGCCCGCTTCGAGAAGCGTTTCGGCAAGCGCCAGTAGCGCCGGCCCGCCGCGGCGCCGGTGCGCGGGTCCCCGCGCGCCGGCGCCGCGGCACTGGGCGGCACTTCGGGCATCGGCGGGACGCATTCGACGAAAGAGCGGCGAGACGTGAAGCTGGACGACCTCCTCGGCGAGTACTACGAGCTGGAGCAGCAGCTCGCCGATCCCGCTGTGCACGCCGACCCGTCGCTCGCCCGCCGGCTGGGGCGCCGCTACTCCCAGCTCACCCCGATCATCGCCGCCTACCGGGAGCTCATGCGGGTCGAGAGCGACATCGAGACCGCCAAGGAGCTCGCGGCCGAGGACCCCGCCTTCGCCGAGGAGGCCGAGGAGCTCACCGGGCGCGCGGCAGAGCTCACCGAGCGGCTGCGCACCCTGCTGATCCCGCGCGACCCCAACGACGACAAGGACCTCATCCTCGAGGTCAAGGCCGGCGAGGGCGGCGAGGAGTCCGCGCTGTTCGCCGCCGACCTCGTCCGCATGTACCTGCGCTACGCCGAGAAGCGCTCCTGGAAGACCGAGGTCATCGACGCCACCCACTCCGACCTGGGCGGGTACAAGGACATCACCATCGCCTTCAAGAACCGGGGCGCGCCCGAGCCCGGCACGGGCGTGTGGCCGCAGCTGAAGTTCGAGGGCGGCGTCCACCGGGTGCAGCGCGTGCCGGTCACCGAGTCGCAGGGCCGCATCCACACCTCCGCCGTCGGCGTCCTGGTGGTGCCCGAGGCCGAAGAGGTCGACGTCGAGATCCACGAGAACGAGCTCCGCGTCGACGTGTACCGCTCCTCGGGGCCCGGCGGGCAGAGCGTCAACACCACCGACTCCGCTGTCCGCATCACGCACCTGCCCACCGGCATCGTCGTCTCGTGCCAGAACGAGAAGAGCCAGTTGCAGAACAAGGAGTCGGCGCTGCGCGTCCTGCGCGCCCGGCTGCTCGCAGAGGCGCAGGCCAGCGCCGACGCCGAGGCGCAGGCCGAGCGGAAGAGCCAGGTGCGCACGGTCGACCGCTCCGAGCGCGTCCGCACCTACAACTACCCCGAGAACCGGATCTCCGACCACCGGGTGAACTTCAAGGCGTACAACCTCGACCAGGTCCTCAACGGAGAGCTTGACGCCGTCCTCCAGGCGCTCATCGACGCCGACACCAAGGAGAGGCTGGAAGCAGCCCAGTAATGAACTTCCTGCTGGATGAGGTGGCGCGCGCGACGCTGCGGCTGGCCGAGGCCGGTGTCGCCGCACCGCGCACGGACGCGGAAGAGCTCGCGGCCTTCGTCCACGGCGTGCGCAGGGGAGAGCTGCACAGTGTCGCCGACGCCGACTTCGACGCCCTGTACTGGGAGTGCGTCGCACGGCGGGCGGCGCGCGAACCGCTCCAGCACATCACCGGCCGCGCGTACTTCCGCTACCTGGAGCTGCGGGTGGGGCCTGGCGTCTTCGTACCGCGCCCCGAAACCGAGATCATGGTCGACTGGGCCATCGGCACACTGCGTGCCATGGACGTCGCCGACCCGCTCGTCGTGGACCTCGGCGCGGGCTCCGGCGCCATCGCCATCTCCATCGCGCAGGAGGTGCCGCGCTCGCAGGTGCACACGGTCGAGGTCGACGCCGGGGCGCTGGCCTGGGCCCGGCACAACATCGAGGCGTGCGGGCACGCCGACCGGGTCACCGCGCACCACGCCGACATGCGCACCGCGCTGCCCGAGTTCGACGGCCGGGTCGACCTGCTGATCAGCAACCCGCCCTATGTCCCCACCGCCGACTCCGCCGTCATCCCGCCCGAGGTCAGCGGCTACGACCCGCCGCTCGCGCTGTGGTCGGGCGCCGACGGCCTCGACATGATCCGCGAGCTGGAGCACGTCGGGCGGCGGCTGCTGCGTCCCGGCGGCGCCCTCGCCGTGGAGCACGGCGACGACCAGGGCATCGACATCCCCGCCCTGTTCCCCGAGGAACTCGGCTGGCGCGACGTCCGCAACATGAAGGACCTCGCGCGCCGCGACCGCTTCGTGGTCGTACGCCGCGCCGACGACTGAACGGCGCCAGGGGCCGTCCCGCGTGGCTCTGATGGGCGGCGGTCGGGCCGTCCGCGCCGCGCCGAGCGGGGAGACTCCGGGCCGGTCGGTCCCGCCGCGGGTGTAGAACGGGTGGGGATCCAGCCGATATCGAGGGGTGAACGCGCGTGAGCCGCAGCTACGACTGCGCCGATGACGACCAGCGCAAGGAGGGTGTCGCCGACGCGGCCTCCACTGTGCGCCGCGGCGAACTGGTGGTCCTGCCCACCGACACCGTGTACGGCATCGGCGCCGACGCGTTCAGTCCCCCCGCCGTCACCGCGCTGCGCACCGCCAAGGGGCGCGGCCGCGACATGCCGGCGCCGGTCCTGGTGGGGTCGGTGCGCGCGGCCCAGGCCCTCATCGAGGACCTCGGTTCGCACGGCCAGGACCTCATCGAGGAGTTCTGGCCGGGGCCCCTCACCATCGTGTGCGCCGCGACCCCGAGCCTCTCGTGGGACCTCGGCGACACCAAGGGGACGGTCGCGGTGCGCATGCCCATGCACCCGATCGCGCTCGAACTCCTCAAGGAGACCGGCCCCATGGCCGTGAGCAGCGCCAACCTCACCGGCAACGCACCGGCCACGACAGCGGCCGACGCCGCCGAGCAACTCGGCGACTCCGTCGCCGTCTACCTCGACGGCGGCCCCTGCGCCGACGAGGTCCCCTCGACCATCGTCGACCTGACCTACGCCGTGCCGCGCGTGCTGCGCATCGGCGCCATCCCCATCGAGCGGCTGCGCTCGGTGTGCGGGACGGTCATCGGCGTCTCGGGCCCCCGCTCCAAGAAGAGCACCCCCGCCGAGGAGGCCGACGCCGACACAGAGGCGGAGAGCACCACTGCCGCGGACAGCACGGGGCAGAAGGCCGACGCCGCCGACAGCGCGGAGCGGTCGGCGACCGGCGGCAGCGGCCCGGCGACTGAGGGCGCGGAGCAGGCCGCCACCGGTGACAGCGGAGCGGCGTCGGCAGCGTCGGCAGAGGCCGCCGCTGCGCCGACCGCCGCGGAATCCGGTGTCGGCACCGCTGCGGACGACGTGGACACGGCGGCTGCCGCGGCGGCATCCGACCGCCCCGCGAGCGCCACTGAGTCGGCCGCTGCGGCGCCCGACACCGCTCCGGACGACGCCGCGGCCACCGCCGCTGCCGCGGCGGCATCCGACCGCCCTACGAGCGTCGGTGAACCGACCCCAGCCGAGTCCGGCGCCAACGGTTCCGCACACTCCTCGGTGAAATCCGATCATGGGGGAACCGCCGCCGAGCGCGCCGCGTCAGACAGCGCGGAGAAAACGGACGACGACGTCGCACGCTAGGCCCGCGCGCCTCCCGCGGCCCGTCGTCCGCCCGCGTCGGTCCGCGGCTCTCGCCGACCGCGCGCAGCCCGGGTCCGAGTGCGAGGCGTGTGATGGTGCTGAAGACGGCGGTCGGTACAGTGATCGCCTCATTCCTGCTGGTGGCGGCCGCGGGGTGTGGCGGTGCAGGCGGTTCCGCCGGGGACGAGCGGTCGGCGCCCGCCGCCTCGGCCGACCAGTGGCGGCCGAAAGCCGAGCTTCCGGCCGACGTCCGGGTGCTGGTCCGCGGCGGGCCGGTGGACCGCGGCGGCTTTGACTACGAGGGTGCGGCGCGCGGTGTGCTGGAGCTCCAAGCGGTCCTGGCGCGTGCGGAGTACGAGCGTGACGGTCCCGGCGCCGTCCTCGCGCTGGCGGCGCCCGGCAGCCCGGCCGCCGACCTGCTGGAGTCGCGGGTCGAGGACGCCAAGGCGGCGGCGAGCGTGCCCGCGGGCACGTACGTGCTGCGGGGTTTCGAGGTGAGCGGGTACGCGGCGGACCTGCTCCAGATCGACGTCTGCGTCGACCAGAGCGACGTCCGGCTGCGCCCGGCCGACGGCGGACCGGCGGAACGGCGCCCCGATCCGGCCGAGGACGTCCTCTGGGCAGGGTTCACCATGCGCCCGGACGCCAAGGGCGCGTGGCGCGCGGCCGAGATCCAACTGACCCCGGTCGGCACCGACCCCTCGCACCACTGCACGGAGTAGCACCCCCGCCCGCACCTGCGGGAGGTGGGGGGTAAGGCCACCGCAGCGGAGGCACGCGGGGGTCTGGCTGCCGTCGCGGTTGCGAAGCACCCGGCGGCACGAAGCACCACGCTGCACTATTGGCACCAGAGCCCAGGCACCCAGCAGCAGGGCGTGGGGTCGCGCGATGATTCGCTTGTCAGAAGGCGTCGGGACGAGCGGAGCACCGCGATGGGCCCTCTCCAGCAAGCCCGGGTACCGTACGCGGCCGTCCCGTGGCCGGGGTCTGGCGGTCGAGGCGGGCCGTGGTGTTTCGTGCCGCCGCTGCTTGGCTGTGGTGGCGGTTCTCGTTCTCGTGGTGATGGTCGTTCCCGTCGACGTTGCGGTCTTCGCGTCATCGGGGGCCACCCCGGGGTGGGTGGGCTTCGGGGTGACGGTGGTCGGTCGGGTGGCGGCGGGGGTTGTTGTTGGCGGGCGCGAGGGGGCTCGGGGTGCTAGCGTCAATGGCGTCGCCCACGAAAATCCGGCCGCGCCGCGTGTTCCCGTCCCGCGTCGCCGCCTGCATGGAAGGCCCCCGGATCTCCAGTGCGTGAGTATGCGCTCACCTTCGTCATCGCCGTCGCGGTCACCTACCTGCTGACGCCCTTCGTACGGCGGGCAGCCGTCATCTTCGGCGCGGTCCCGCCGGTGCGCGACCGCGACGTCCACACCGAGCCCATTCCCAGGCTCGGCGGCATCGCCATGTACGGCGGGTTCGTCGCGGCCATGCTCATCGCGCGCGGGCTGCCGCACCTCCAGGACGTGTTCCTCTACGACACCTGGCGGGGGCTGATCCTCGCCGGCGGCCTCATCACGGTGGTCGGGGTCATCGACGACCGGTGGGGGATGGACGCCATCAGCAAGCTCGCCGGGCAGATCGCCGCGGCGGGGATCCTGGTGTGGCAGGGGGTGCAGCTCCTGTGGCTGCCGCTGCCGGGCATGACCTTGGTGCTGAGCCCGGTGCTGGGGACCATCCTGTCGGTGTTCCTGATCGTGGCGACCATCAACGCGGTGAACTTCGCCGACGGCCTCGACGGGCTCGCGGCGGGGGTGGTGGCCATCTCCGCGTTCGCGTTCTTCGGCTACTACTACGTCGTCGCGGTCGACAAGGGCTTCGACCGGCAGTCCTACCCCGCCATGATCGCCATCATCCTGGCGGGGCTGTGCGTGGGCTTCCTGCTGCACAACTACCACCCGGCGCGGGTGTTCATGGGCGACACCGGGTCGATGCTGCTCGGGCTGCTGCTGGCGTCCATCACCATCACCGTCACCGGCCAGTTCGACGCGAACGCCGCGCGCGAGTTCAACGCGGTCGGCCTCGTGGTGTTCCTGCCGGTGCTGCTGCCGCTGCTGGTGCTCGCGCTGCCGCTGGCGGACATGACGCTGGCGGTGGTGCGCCGGACCATGGCGGGCAAGTCGCCGTTCGCGCCCGACAAGAAACACCTGCACCACCGGCTGCTGGAGTTGGGGCACTCGCATGCCCGCGCGGTGCTGCTGATGTACTTGTGGGCGGCGATCATCGCGTTCGCGTCGGTGTCGCTGTCGGTGTTCAACGCCCCGTTCATGGTCCTCACGGTGACGGTGCTGGTGGGGGCGTGCGCGGTGGGACTCATCACCTTGCCGAGGTTCCGCCGCCGCCAGGCGATGCGGCGGGCGCAGGCCGAGCGGGGGAGCGCGAACGCCGCGCTAACAAAAGATCACAATTCGGAACGTCCGTCATGAGCGGAGCGTCACCGGTCCGCTGCGGGGCCCGGGTCCGAATTGGGCCGCCGCGTCCGTTCGGCGAGGGTGCGGCATGCGTGACACAGCCGACATTCCCGCTGGAAACGGCTGGTAATCGGACGTCTCCGGAGCCGGTAAGCTCAGGGTAAAGGCCACCCCGGATCGGGGTCCGAAAAGCTTGTGATAGCTTTCACGAGCAAGCACCCCGCAGAACAGCCACCGGAGCACATACATGCAGGAACACGACGCCCGGATTCTCCGCGGCGCCGCGATTCCGACCGCGATCGTCGGCGCCGCCGCAATGGCAGTGGCGTATTTCCTCAAGGACGTCAACGGCCTTGTCGGCGCCCTCATCGGCGCGCTGCTGGCCCTGGCCTTCTTCGGGGCTTCGGCGCTGTTCCTCGCCTGGCTTGGGCAGAAGCGCCCGGAGCTGCTGCTCATGGGGGCCTTCGCCGCTTATACGATCAAGGTCGTGGTGCTGGGGATCGTCCTGGTCCTCTTCGGCGGCACCACCGCGTTCGACGGTCCGTCGTTCGCGCTGTCGGCTGCGTTGTGCGTGGTCACCTGGCTCACCGGTCACTCGGTCGCCAGCATCCGGGTCCGCCGGCTCTACGTCGACGAACCCGCCGAATCCGACGAACCGGCCGAATCCGAGGCCCCCGTCGAGGAGAGGCAGTGACCATGCTCGGCCGGGGCGGTGTTCCCGCCGGTAGGGGCCGCTGCTATGTTCCGGAGCGAGATGAACGATCAGACCAGCGACGGCCCGGATCAGGGCCGCCGCCCCGACGGGATGGCAATCGTCTCCTACCTTCTGGCCGGTCTGGCGCTCTGGGGCGGGATCGGCTGGCTCGCGGACTGGGCGTTCGGATACGAGACGCTGTTCCTGCCGATCGGCCTGCTCATCGGCATGGTCGGCTCGCTGTACCTGATCATCACCCAGTTCGTCCGCTCCTGACCACCACGTCCGGTGCCGTCCGTCTCGCCCGAGGCATGCGCGCGCCGACCTATACATCGAGGATTCCTGTTGCGTCACGACGAAAGGGTTCGCCGTGAGTGCTGACGCGCGCACCATTCTCGCCGCGGCGGAAGAGCACTGCGCCGATCCGCACATCTTCAACGAAGCGGGCTGCACGTTCCAGGCCCCCAGTGTGAGCCTGTTCTTCCCCACACCGTGGTTCTCCTACGACCTGCCGTACACCTCCGGGTTCACGAAGTACACGGCGCTGCTCATCGTCGTCGTCCTCCTCGTCTCCGCCTTCTGGTACTTCACGACCCGCAACGCGAAGGTCGTCCCGGGGCGGGCGCAGGGTGTGGCCGAGGCGCTGGTGGGCTTCGTGCGCGACCAGATGGTCCGCACGACCATGGGCAAGGCCGGCGAGAAGTACATGCCGCTGATGGTCACCCTGTTCACGTTCATCCTGGCGATGAACGTCATGGGGCTGATCCCCGGATTCCAGCTTCCCGTCACGTCCAACCTCGCGTTCCCCGCCGTCCTCGCCCTCAGCATCTACGTGCTGTGGAACTACGTCGGCGTGCGCGAGCACGGGTTCGCCGGGCACTTCAAGGGCAAGCTGGTCCCCAGCGGGGCACCCAAGTGGATCCTGCCCCTGCTGATCCCCATCGAGTTCATCTCGAACTTCGTCTTCCGGCCGCTCACCCACGCGATCCGGCTCTTCGCCACCATGTTCGCCGGGCACATGCTGCTCGCGGTGTTCGCGGCCGGCGGGTTCTACCTGTTCAACCCCGACGCGGGCGGGATCTGGGGCGGGATCTCGGTGGGCTACTCCGCCATCGCCCTGATCGGCTTCCTCGTCTTCACCGCCTTCGAGCTGTTCATCATGGCTCTCCAGGCGTACGTGTTCGTCCTACTGGCCTCGTTCTACATCGGCGACGCCATCGAGGGCGCGCACTAGGCCCCGGCCTGCGCGTCCTCCCTGACACCAGTCCGTTAAATCCAGGCAGTTCGACGGCACACCGCCCGTCGGCGTGACCCAACCCAGAAAAGGAACGACTGACATGACCGGTACCCTCGCCACCATCGGTTACGGCCTCGCCTGCATCGGCCCCGGCATCGGCGTCGGCCTCATCTTCGGCAACGGCGTGCAGGCCATCGCCCGCCAGCCCGAGATGCGCGGCGTGCTCCAGGGCCAGATGATCCTCGGTATGGCCGTCATCGAGGCCCTCGCCATTCTCGGCTTCGTGCTCGCCTTCATCCAGGCGGGAAGCTGACCTTCGACGTTCCGGTAGAGCGAGACTGACGCGAAGGGATGCCAGCCATGGTCGAAATGGCAGCAGAAGAGAACATCCTGCGGATCCACTGGGATGAATTCACCTTCGGCCTCATCGCCTTCCTGCTGATCCTCGGCGTGGTCACCAAGCTGTGGCCGAGGTTCACGAAGGCTCTGGACGAGCGTGCCAACCAGATCGAGGGTGGCATCGAACGCGCCAAGAAGGCCGAGGCCGAGGCGGAGGAGATCCGCCAGCAGTACCGCGACAAGCTGACCGAGGCGCACCGCGCCGCGGGCCAGGAGTTGGAGAAGGCCAAGGAGCAGGGCACCGTGATCATCGCGGAGGCCCGCGAGGAGGCCCAGGTCGAAGCGCGCCGCATCATCGACGCGGCGCACGCCCAGATCGAGGCCGACCGCCAGCATGCCATGGCGCAGCTCCGCACCGAGATCGGGGCGCTGTCCACCGACCTCGCGAGCCGTATCGTCGGGGAGTCGCTGGGCGACAGCGCCACCCAGGGCCGGGTCATCGACCGGTTCCTCGACGATCTCGACCGCGGCGACCGTCCGGCTGAGGTGCGCTGATGCGCGGGGTCAGCCGGGCGTCGCTCGCCGAGACCACCGAGCGGCTCGACGCCGTCCTGCCGTCGGCGAACGCCGCCGTGCTGGGCGAGGAGCTGTTCGAGGTCGTGGGCCTGCTCACGGCGCAGCACTCGCTGCGCCGTTGGCTGGCCGACCCGGCGAACTCGGCCGACGCCAAGTCCGGGCTCGTCGGCAGCCTGCTGGAGTCGAAGGTGTCGCCGTCCGCGGTGCTCATCGTGAGCGACGTGGTGCGCGCGAAGTGGTCGTCGCGCCGCGACCTCATCGACGCCGTCGAGCGGATGGCGGTCTACTCGACCGTCTCCGCGGCTGAGGGGCAGCAGCGCCTCGACGACCTGGAGGACGAGCTCTTCCGGTTCAGCCGGATCGTGGTGGCGCAGCCCGAGCTGCGGGCCGCGCTCACCAACACGAGCGTGTCCGTCGACCACAAGCGTGAGCTGCTGCGGGACCTGCTCGCCGACAAGGTCAACGCCGCGAGCCTGGTGCTCGTCACCGAGGCGGTCGTCCGACCGCGCGGGCGTACCCTGGAACAGGCCCTGGAGAAGCTCGCCCAGCTGGTTGCCGAGCGGGCGCAGCGCTACATCGCGGTGGTGCGCACGGCCGTCGCCCTCGACGACGCCCAGCAGGAGCGCTTGCAGGCGTCGCTGAGCCGAAAGTACGGCCGGACGATCCACCTGAACATCGAGGTCGTACCGGAGCTGATGGGCGGGATGTCCATCCGCATCGGCGACGAGGTCATCGACGGGACGGTGTCCGGACGGATCGCCGAGATCCGGCGGCGCCTCGCCGGCTGAGACCACCGATTCACGCAACAGACGCAGGGTGCCGCGCGAACCGGCGCCGCTAGCACGAGCCAAACGGCGCCGGCAGGCCAGCCGTGTAACCCAAGACAAAGGACTTACCTGAGATGGCGGAGCTGACGATCCGGCCGGAGGAGATCCGGGACGCGCTACAGCGTTTCGTCCAGTCGTACGAGCCTGACGCCGCCGCGCGCGAAGAGATCGGCACCGTTGTTTACTCCGGTGACGGTATCGCCCGTGTCGGCGGTCTCCCCTCGGCGATGGCGAACGAACTCCTCGAATTCGAGGACGGGACCCAGGGCCTGGCCCTGAACCTGGAGATCGGCGAGATCGGTGTCGTCGTCCTCGGCGACTTCACCAACATCGCGGAGGGGCAGACGGTGCGCCGCACCGGCCAGGTGCTCTCCGTGCCGGTCGGCGACAACTACCTCGGCCGCGTGGTCGACCCCCTGGGCCGCCCCATCGACGGCCAGGGCGACATCGAGACCACCGAGCGCCGCGCGCTGGAACTGCGGGCCCCTTCGGTCATGCAGCGCCAGCCGGTCGGCGAGCCCCTCCAGACCGGTATCAAGGCGATCGACACGATCACCCCGATCGGCCGCGGCCAGCGCCAGCTGATCATCGGCGACCGGCAGACCGGCAAGACCGCGGTCTGCATCGACGCGATCATCAACCAGAAGGCCAACTGGGACTCCGGCGACCCCGACAAGCAGGTGCGCTGCATCTACGTCGCGGTCGGCCAGAAGGGCTCCACCATCTCCGGCGTGCGCGGCGCGCTGGAGGAGGCCGGGGCGATGGAGTACACCACCATCGTGGCCGCTCCGGCGTCCGACCCGGCCGGGTACAAGTACATCGCCCCCTACACCGGTTCCGCCATCGGCCAGAACTGGATGTACCAGGGCAAGCACGTCCTGATCGTCTTCGACGACCTCACCAAGCAGGCCGAGGCCTACCGTGCGGTGTCGCTGCTGCTGCGCCGCCCGCCGGGCCGCGAGGCGTACCCCGGTGACGTCTTCTACCTGCACTCGCGGCTGCTGGAGCGGTGCGCGAAGCTGTCGGACGAGATGGGCGCCGGGTCCATGACCGGGCTGCCGATCATCGAGACCAAGGCGAACGACGTGTCCGCCTACGTCCCGACCAACGTCATCTCCATCACCGACGGCCAGGTCTTCCTGGAGTCGGACCTGTTCAACCAGGGCCAGCGCCCCGCGATCAACGTCGGCATCTCGGTGTCGCGTGTGGGCAGCGCGGCGCAGACCAAGGCGATGAAGAAGGTCGTCGGTTCGCTGCGCGTCAGCCTCGCCCAGTTCCGCGACCTGGAGGCGTTCGCCGCCTTCGGCTCCGACCTGGACGCCGCGTCCAAGGCGCAGCTCGGGCGCGGCCAGCGGCTGATGGAGCTGCTCAAGCAGGGCCAGTACTCGCCGTTCCCGGTGGAGTCCGAGGTCGTCTCGATGTGGGCCGGCACCTCCGGCCGCCTCGACGAGGTCCCGGTCGAGGACATCCGCCGCTTCGAGGAGGACTTCCTGGACTTCCTGCGCCGCGAGCACGGCAAGGTCCTCGACACCATCCGCGAGAGCGGCAAGTTCGAGGAGGAGACCGCGCAGGCCCTCAGCGACGCCATCGACGACTTCAAGAAGACCTTCGAGACCAGCGCCGGCTCGATCCTCGGGACCGAGGAGGAGGCCGAGGCGATGGAGACCGAGAAGGTCGGCCAGGAGACCATCAAGGTCGCCAAGAGCGGCGGGAACTGACATATGGGTGCACAGCTTCGCGTCTACCGCAGGAGGATCCGCTCCACCAAGTCGATGGCGAAGATCACCCGTGCCATGGAGCTGATCGCCACGACGCGGATCAGCGGTGCGCAGCGGGCGGCCGAGTCGGCCGGGCCGTACGCGAGGGAGATCACCCGCGCCGTCTCGGCGGTGGCCGGCCGCTACAGCCAGCACCCGCTGCTGACCGAGGCCGAGAACCCCACACGGGCCGCCGTCCTCGTGATCACCAGCGACAAGGGTCTCGCAGGCGGCTACACCACCAACGCCATCAAGGAAGCGGAGTCGCTGTCGCAGCTCCTCAAGGACCAGGGCAAGGACGTCCTGACCTACATGGTGGGCCGCAAGGGCGTCGGCTTCTACCGGTTCCGCGACCGGCCGATGGAGCGGGAGTGGGAGGGCATCACCGAACGCCCGTCCTACATGGACGCCAAGGAGATCGGTGCGGCGCTGATGGAGAAGTTCACCGCCGACACCGCCGACGGCGGGGTGGACGAGATCCACGTCGTCTCGACCGAGTTCGTCTCCATGATCACCCAGAGGGCGGCCACGCATCGCGTGCTGCCGCTGGAGATCGAGGAGGTCGACGCCGAGGAGCTGAAGCAGCAGCAGGGCGGAGCCGTCCCGCTGTACGACTTCGAGCCCTCTCCTGAGGAGGCGCTCGACCAGCTCCTGCCGCAGTACGTGTCGAACCGGATCTACTTTGCGCTGCTGGAGGCCGCGGCCTCGCAGTGGGCTTCGCGGCGTGCCGCCATGAAGGCCGCCACGGACAACGCCGAGGAACTGGTCCACACCCTCACCCGTCAGGCCAACCAGGCGCGCCAGGCGGAGATCACCAACGAGATCAGCGAGATCGTGGGCGGCGCCGACGCGCTCGCCTCTGCCAGCGCGGGAAGTGAGTAAGAGAAGTGACTGCGACTGTTGAAGAGACGGCCGCGCCCGGCACCGCCAGCGGCCGTATCGCCCGGGTCACCGGGCCCGTCGTCGACGTGGAGTTCCCCGTCGACGCCCTGCCCCCGATCTACAACGCCCTGAAGACCGACGTCACCCTCGACGGGGAGACCAAGACCATCACGATGGAGGTCGCCCAGCACCTGGGTGACAACCTCGTCCGCACCATCAGCCTCGCGCCCCAGGACGGTCTGGTGCGCGGCGCGGAGGTGCGCGACACCGGCGCTCCGCTGAGCGTCCCGGTGGGCGACGTCGTCAAGGGCCACGTGTTCAACACCCTCGGCGAGCCCCAGGACGTCCCGGAGTCCGAGCTGGAGGTGACGGAGCGCTGGCCGATCCACCGCCAGGCCCCGCCGTTCGACCAGCTCGAGTCGAAGACCGAGATGATGGTCACCGGCATCAAGGTCATCGACCTGCTGACGCCGTACGTGCGCGGCGGGAAGATCGGCCTGTTCGGCGGCGCGGGTGTGGGCAAGACCGTCCTCATCCAGGAGATGATCACCCGCATCGCCCGCAACTTCGGCGGTGTGTCGGTGTTCGCCGGTGTGGGTGAGCGCACCCGTGAGGGCACGGACCTGTTCCTGGAGATGGGCGAGATGGAGGTCCTCCCGGACACCGCTCTCGTCTTCGGCCAGATGGACGAGCCCCCCGGCACCCGGCTGCGGGTGGCGCTGTCGGCGCTGACGATGGCGGAGTACTTCCGCGACGTCCAGGGCCAGGACGTCCTGCTGTTCATCGACAACATCTTCCGGTTCACCCAGGCGGGTTCGGAGGTGTCGACCCTGCTGGGCCGCATGCCCTCCGCTGTGGGCTACCAGCCCAACCTCGCCGACGAGATGGGCCTGCTCCAGGAGCGGATCACGTCGACCCGCGGCCACTCGATCACCTCGATGCAGGCGATCTACGTGCCCGCGGACGACTACACCGACCCGGCGCCGGCGGCCACGTTCGCCCACCTCGACGCGACGACCGAGCTTTCCCGGCCGATCTCGCAGAAGGGCATCTACCCGGCGGTGGACCCGCTGACGTCGACCTCGCGCATCCTCGACCCGCAGTACGTGGGCCAGGAGCACTACGACGTCGCCCAGCGGGTCAAGGAGATCCTGCAACGGAACAACGACCTCCAGGACCAGATCGCCATTCTCGGTATCGATGAGCTGACCGAAGAGGACAAGATCATCGTGAACCGGGCGCGGCGCCTGGAGCGGTTCCTGTCGCAGAACATGTTCGTCGCCGAGAAGTTCACCGGCAACCCGGGCGTGTTCGTCCCGCTGGAGGAGACCATCTCCTCGTTCAAGGCACTGTGCGACGGCGAGTACGACCACCTGCCCGAGCAGGCGTTCCTCGATGTCGGCAACATCGACATGGCCGTGGAGAAGGCCGAGACGCTGGCGAGCTAGTTGCTGACCGGGCGGGCCGCCGGCCCGCCCGGTGCAACGGTCCGCGGCCTTGAGCCCTGCGCGTGCAGGGGTGAATCGGAGTAGTGGGGCAGTGTCGAACAAGCTTTTCGTCGAACTGGTCTCGCCCGAACGTGAGCTGTGGGCGGGCGAGGGCGACATGGTCATCGTGAAGACGGTCGAGGGCGACCTCGGTGTCCAGCCCGGACACATCCCGGTCCTCTCCCTGCTGGCGCCGGGCGCGGTCGTCCGCGTCATGGGCGGCAGGGAGAACGGCGAGGTGCGGGCCGCGGTCCACGGCGGGTTCATCTCCGTCGCGGACAACCGGGTATCGGTGCTCGCCGAGATCGCGGAGCTCGCCGAGGAGATCGACGTCTCCCGCGCGCAGACCGCGCTCGACAACGTCGGGACCGTCACGGCCGACGACGCCGAGGCGACCGCGCGCGCCGCGCGGGCCCGCAGCCGGCTGGCTGCGGCCGGGACCGGCGAGCCCGTCTAGCGCGGGCGCCCGGTGGTGCGGGAGCGGCTGATGGGCGGGTCCGTGCCGGCGGCCGCCGAGTGGCTGCTCGTCGCGCCGGTCGTCCTCACCCTCGCCTTCCTCACCGCTGTGGCGCTGCGCCGCTACGCGCTGGAGCGCCGGGGCGGTGGGGTGGAGTGCTACCTCCGTGCCGCCGACGGCGCCCGGCCCTGGCGTATCGGCTTCGCCCGGTACGGCTCGGAGGTACTGCGCTGGTACCGGGTGTTCTCTTTGTGGCCGCGGCCGACAGTGGAACTGTCGCGCCGCGGTCTTTTCGTTGTCGACCGGCGCAGCCCGTCCCCGGCCGACCTCGGCGGCCTGACCCCCGATGTCGCGGTGATCGGCGTGGGCTGGTCGCACGCCGACGGCTCCGCGCCGACCGCCGCGGTCTATGAGCTGGCGATGAGCGAGAGTGCCCTGACCGGATTCCGCTCCTGGGTGGAGTCGATCCCGCCGGGCGGGGCGTGAGCGGGGCATGGGCGTCCCGCCGGGTGGGGGGCGTGGGTTGGCACGAGTGCCCTGCCGTGCGGGGCATGGACGCCCCGCCGCGCGGGTAGGCGGCGCGCAGAACCGAACGGACGCGGGGTACCGGAGCACCGGCGCCCCTTCACCTGTGGAGGTCAGGTCATGATCGTCGCATTCTCCGTAAGCCCGATGAACGGCACCGCCGGTACGGACTCCGTCGCCCCCGCCGTCGCCCGCGCGGTGCGGGTCGTCCGCGACAGCGGACTGCCGAACAGCACCGACGCCATGTTCACCAGCATCGAGGGTGAGTGGGACGAGGTGATGGACGTCGTGAAGCGCGCGGTCGAAGCGGCGGGTGAGGGTTCCGACCGGGTCAGCCTGGTCCTCAAGGCCGACATCCGCGACGGTGTCAACGACGGTCTGACCAGCAAGATCGCCTCGGTAGAGCAGGAGCTGAACGGCGGCGCCACGGGCTAGGGACCCTGGTGCGCCAGGGTCCCTGTTCGCCCCACCGGAGTCCGGGCTGTCGAGCGGTGATCGAGGCCCGGTGGCGGCCTACGCCGCGACCGTGGTGGTGATCCAGTCCGCGTGTGCCACGGCGTCGGTGAAGACCGACGGGCCCACGCAGAGGGGGCTGACATCGTAGTCGCCGTCGCGGCTGACGACGCCGACCAGCTCCCAGCGGCCCTCGGCGCCGCGGATCAGGGGGCCGCCGGAGTCGGTCGTGCAGACCTGCGCCTCGTCGGTGGGGTGCTCGGAGCACAGGTCGCTGTTGGCGTCCAGTTCCGCGCACCGGTCGACGGGCACCACCTCGGTGTCGAGTTCCTGGAGGATGTCCGGCTTGGGTTCCTCGCCGAACTCGTCGGCCATTCCCCAGCCCCGGCAGTGAGCACCCACTGCTCGTCGACCAGCGCACCGCCGCAGTAGTGTGCGTCCTTGTCGTCGTACAGGGCGGTCATGAACCCGTAGTGCTCAGTGGCGTCGGCCCCGCCGATGATCGCGTTCGCCGGTGCGGCCAGCGCGGTCGCCGCCATGAACGCGCCGGCCCCCACCGCCCCGGCGAGCGCCATGCCTCGTCCACGGCTTCGCCCGGCCCGGCACCTGCGGCTACGACTGTCGAACATGTGCGAACCCTTTCGTCGCGGGGTGCGTGTGAGCGTGGTGCTGTCTGCTGCCACACCCGAACCTAGAGATCGGCGCGCACCGAGACACCGGCCGCGAGTGATCGTTCACCCACCCCGAAAGTCACCCTTGAGTCCGTACCGCTGCGGGTGGCCACGACCGATCCCGCGCGAGCAGCGATCCGGGGTGGTGGTTTCTGGGGTCGGTCTGTTCGCTGGGCGGCCTTGTTGCTGGGCCGCGTGCGGGTGGTCTGTGGTGAGAAGCGGCGCCAACGGCGGCGAGGGGTCGGGGTCCGGTTGTTTCGGCTGGGGTACGCGGGGGTCGGGGTGGGCGGCGGGGCAGCGACGGCCGGTGGTGGGCCGGGGTGTGCGCGATAGGCCATCTTTGCGCAGGGGGCTGGGGCCGTTGAGCCGCTGCGGTGCGGAAGCTCGCGCAAAAGAGCAGGTCAGCGACCCGGGGGCGGCATCCCACGACTCCGGGCGTCTCACATCATGAGAACGCAATGATAGGGACAACCCAGACAGCACCCGAATGACGTCTGGATGGTCATCCCGCCGCCCCGCAGGCCCGCACCCCCGTGAAAACCGGACACCAAGCCGCAATGCGGGCAGGTAAAGAGGGCTCCGGCCTATCACCAGTCCGCATGATGGACATGATCTTGGCGCAGGGCCCGAATCAGCACCCCTCCGCCGCGAATCACGCCACTAAAAGGGACATATACCGCCAATCCCCCTCCGCGGGTGCGGCTCTGCGCAGGTAGCCGTGCTTTTCGCTGCGCAGGGACGCGCATGCGTGCGGGTGACCCCGGGAAACCCCGCCTCCGATCGCCCGCCCCTGCCCCCGCGCACCCCGGCCGATGCAACCGGAGCCCGGCCCCTCCCCGCCTTTGGTGCTGCTGTTCCCCACCGGGCACCCGGCACGACCTCGCCGGGGCCGGCCCTTCGCCCACCTTTGGTGCTGCCTTGCCCACCGGGAACCGGGTGTTGACCGTGGGCAAGGGTGCCCTGTGAACAGTAGGCGTACAGAGTGTGACAAACTCGCACGGTTCAATTTTTCTGACACTTCCACCAGGGGGGAACAACGTGCCCAGCATGAGGAGATTCGCCGCTCGGATGGGCGTGGTTGCGCTCACCGCCACGATGTCCCTCGCAGTCGCCGCCACTGCGTACGCAGGGACTGACGAGCGCATCGACGTCGCCGGGGGCGAGGTGTCCTTCACCCACCAGGGTGACTACATCAACTCCTACGACCTGAAGGCGGACGGCTACTGCCTGATGGCCGAACTGAAGATCATCAACCAGGACCACAGCTGGACCACCACGTCCTGTGGGTACAACCAGCGCACGCACAAGAGTCTGAAGCGGATCAACGAGGGTGCGCCGGTGTATCTCAGGGCCTGCTACACCAAGAAGAGCGGCAACCGGGTGAAGTGCACCGGCTGGCAGGGCGCACACGCCTGACCGCTCGACCCTCGGTCCGGGTGACGCTGCCCCGATCCGAGGTCACCGCCATCAATGGATGGCTCCACATGCATCGAGTCACGCCCTAGAGGACTGATCAGGATCGTGGTGCGCTGGCCCCGCCGCATTCGCGGCGGGGCCAGGTCGGGTCCTGGCGGGTGGGGTCGCGTGGTGGGGCTGTCCGCTGCCTGGCCCCGGGGGCAGGAGGAGCGCCAGACCGGTGTTCGGCTTGACCTTTCCCGCGCCGAGCCGGGCACATGGCGGCCCGGAGCCTATTGTGGCCCATTCGGTCCAGAACTTGTAGTGTGCGGGTATGCCTCGACCTCGTGAGTTCGATGAAAGCCGTGTGCTCCTCGCCATCCGCGACGAGTTCTGGGACAAGGGCTACGCGGCGACATCAATGGACGACCTGCTGCGCGTGAGCGGGCTGGGCAAGGGCAGCCTCTACGGGGCGTTCGGGGATAAGCGCAGCCTGTTCCTGCGGGTGCTGCGCGACTACGACGACGCGAACCTGCTGGCGCTGCGCGAGCGCCAGGTTTCCGCGGCGCGGGGGATCGACGTGGTGCGCGAGTTCGTACTCGGCCTGACCGGCGACCCGACTGGGGCGGTCGCGCGTCGGGGTTGCCTGCTGGCCAACAGCAACGCCGAGCTTTCCGCCAGTACCCCGGACGTCGCAGCCGAGGCTCGCCGCAGCTACGACGCGATCGCCACCGTCCTCACCGCGGCGCTGGAGCGCGCCCAGAGCGAAGGCGACCTCGACCCCGACATCGACCCTTCGGAGACCGCCCGCGCGGCCCTCGTCGCGCAACTCGGCCTCATCGCCCTCGGGCGCACCGGCATGGATATCGAAGCGCTCGCCGTGGTGGCCCAATCCGCCCTGGCACGGTTGCTGCCCACCCCGGCGCAGTAGCGGCAGCGCACCGGCCGACCTGTACCGCCTAGCCCTGCAACCGGCAGCCCGTCTACTGGACCGCGCCGGGAAGCCCTGATGTCGAATCAATATTGACCGCACGGTCCATATCAGGCACTATTATGGACGCAACAGTCCATAATGTGAGGGAGGACGGCATGGCCGTCTTGGCAGACAAGGTCGCCGTGGTCACCGGGGCCGGCACCGGCATCGGGTTCGCGACCGCGCGCGCATTCCGCGACGAGGGCGCCACGGTGTTCATCACCGGCCGCCGCAAAGACGCGCTCGACGCCGCGGTTGCCGAGCTCGGACCTGGCGTGACCGGAGTGGTCTGCGATGCTTCGGTGCCCGCAGAGCTCGATGCGTTCTACGGCACAGTGCGCGACCAGGCCGGACGCATCGACGTGCTGGTCGCCAACGCAGGCGTCGGCACCGCGGCGCCGTTCGGCGAGGTGACGGAGGATCTGATCGACTCGGTGTTCGCCACCAACGTCAAGGGGACGATCTTCACTCTCCAGCAGGCGCTGCCGCTGCTCAGCACGAACGCTTCGGTGATCCTGACGGGTTCGACCGCGATAACACGGCCCAACCTGGGACTTGAGGTCTACGCGGCGTCGAAGGCCGCAGTCCGCACCCTCGCCCGCGGCTGGGCTCTCAGCGCACGCGCACACGGCTTCCGGGTCAACGTCGTGTCCCCGGGCGGGACGCGTACCCCTGGCCTGCTTGATCTGGTCACACCCGAGATGCTCAAGGACGCCGAAGGCGCTGTTCCCCTCGGCCGGCTTGCCGAACCCGAGGAGATCGCCGCCGTGACGACGTTCCTCGCCTCGGACGCGTCGAGCTACGTCAACGGCGCCGAGTTCTTCGCCGACGGTGGATACGCGCAGGCATGAGCGCCCTCGCAAGCGCCGATTCAGGTGCGTTTCACGCACGGTCCGGAGCTGGGGCGGGTGGAGGGCCGGCCGAGGCCGGGATCGTCATCGCGCGTCGGTAGCGCACGGTGCTGGTACTGCCGCGATGCACGATGCGCTGGAACGGGACGCGTGTGCTGGCAAGCTCGCGAGGCGCGGGGTGCCGACGCGGGCGCGGGGGCGATGGAGGCGCGCAAGGGCGGGAGCGAGGGGGACTCGGGGCCTGGGCTCCACCGGCCGGGATGCGCGGTGGGGGTGCGGTGGGGATGCGCGGTGGGGATGAGAAGCAGTAACGGCGGAAGGGGCAGGTTCCTGGCCGGATCGTGCGGGTTTTTAGGGTCGGTCCGTCTGCTGGGCGGCCCTGTCGCAGGGCCGGGTGCGGGTGGTCTGTGGGGAAAGGCAGCACCGAAGGCGGGTGGGGGCCTGGGGCCGGCTGGATCGGGTCGGGTGTGCGGATGGGAGAAGCAGCAGCAAAGGCGGCAGGGGGCGGTGCCCGGCTGGATCGGCCGGGGTGCGCGGGGGCCAGCGTGGGCAACGGGGCAGCAACGGCCGGCGGTGGGCCGGGATGCGCGCGGATAGGCCACCGCTGCGCATGGGGCCGGGGGCGTCGGACCACCGCGCTGCCGAGTCCTGCATAAAAGGGCAGGTCAGCGGCCCGGGTGCTGCTCCCTATTACCCGGGGCGTCTCACATGATGAGAACCCGATGGGAGGGACAATCCAGACAGCACCCGAATGACGTCTGGATGGGCACCCCGCCGCCCCGCAGGCCCGCCCTGTCCACGAAAACCGGACACCACGTTGCAATCCGGGCGCGTGGAGGCGGTTCCTGCTGGTTCCTCGTCCGCGTGCTGGACATGATCTTGGCGCGGGGCCCGAATCAGCGCCCCTCCGCCGCGAATCGCGCTGCCGAAAGGAACATAAACCCCGAATCACCCTCCATGGGGGCGGCTCTGCGCAGGTAGCCGTGCTTTTCGCTGCCGGGGGCGCGGCTACGCGCGGGCGACCCCGGGGTAACCCCGCGGGGGCCAAGGGAAACCCGGCCGATCCAGCCGAGCCTCGCCCCTGTCGCCTTTGGTGCTGCTCTTCCCACCAGAAACCGGGCGTCGACAGCGGACAAGGCCGCCCTGCGAACCGAGATCGCCTTCCGGTGGTGGGAGTGTGCGTGGTTCACTCGGGAGGCCGTGTCCGTGAATTGGCAGAGGTCTTTCCTTCTCGCGTTGCTCGATCGTGGCTGGGTCACGATGGAGCACGCCGTTCGGTTGAGGTAGCGGGATGGGATGGATGGCGATGGGCCGACATCACATTTCAATAACGCGCCACAAAGTGCCAGGTCATTAACTCCAAGCCCCGCGCATGCGGGGGTGAACCGTTGAGCTTCTTCGGGTTCTTGGCGACATCGGCCCAAGCCCCGCGCATGCGGGGGTGAACCGTAGAACTGCCGCTCCGGCCGGGCCCTCATTCCCCAAGCCCCGCGCATGCGGGGGTGAACCCCAGGCGAGCGCGGCCGTCTCGTCGGTGAAGCGCCAAGCCCCGCGCACGCGGGGGTGGGGGTGGTTATCCGGTGCGGGGGGCGGGTGCTGCCTGGGGCGGCTCGGTGGTGGTTTTGAAGGCGTTGAGGATGCGGGTGCGTACGGCGGTGGGGCCGATGGGCAGGGTGGCGGCGATTTCTCGGTAGCTCTCGCCGTTGGTGTGGCGGGTGAGGAGTTCGGTGTCGGTGGTGCCGAT
>NZ_PYGA01000025.1 GCF_003014485.1 Murinocardiopsis flavida
CCGGAGTGGTTGCACCACTACAATCACCACCGGTTCCACACCGCGATCAGCGGCCCTCCCGCCACCCGCGTACCTAACCTCTCAGGTCAGTACAGTTAGCGCGCTTCGAGGTGGGCTTTTGCGGCGTGGATCTCCTTGGCGACGTCGGCGGGGAGGGTGCGGCGCAGGATCGGTTCGAGGAGCCACCGGGCGAAGGGGGCGAAGTCGATCGAGATCGTTCGCGTGACCCGGGTGCCGCCGTCGGCGGGGGCGGCCGCGAAGCTCGCGGCGAACCGGGACAGGCGGTGGTTGAGCCGGTTCTGCGGCAACGGGGCGTAGCGCACGTCGACGCGCTCGCCCGGAGTGAGCCGCATCTGGGAGACCAGCTTCGGTGCCGGGCCGGGCACGCCCGGCAGTTTCGGGCGGAACCTGAACTCGGTGAGGTCGCCCTCGCGGCGGACCCAGTCGATCGCGCCGATCTTGTCGTCGACCCGCGCATAGGCCTCCGGGTCCAGCACGAATGCCAGGAACTCCTCGGGTGTGCAGCGGATGACTTCGGCCACGGTCACTTCTACCATGGAAAGAGAGTACTCTCTTTCCATGGCGAGAACCACCCCCGGTGTGACACGGGAACGCATCCTCGACGCTGCCGTCCGGCTGTTCGCCGAGCAGGGGTACGACGCGACCTCGGTCGTCGACGTCCAGGTCGCGTGCGGGCTGAAGGCCGGGTCGGGTGCGCTGTACAAGCACTTCCCCTCGAAGCGGGCCCTGCTCGAGGCCGCGGTCGGCCGCAACCTGGAGACGATGGCGCGGCGCACCCAGGAGGTCGTCGCGCACGTTCCCGACGACCCGCGCGAGGCGCTGGGGCTCATGGCGGACGCGGTGTGGGGCGTGATCGACGCAGACCGCGACCTGGTCCGCATCATGCTGCGCGAGTTCACCGCGTTCCCCGAGCTCTTCGAGCAGATGTGGCAGGGCGTGGCGGCGGGCCTCTACAGCGAGTGCACGCGGTGGATCACCGTGCAGCGCGACCGCGGCGTCCTGGCCGCCGCGGATCCGGAGGCGACGGCCACCGTGCTGGTCTCGTCGCTCACCTACTATCCGCTGCTGGCGATCCTCATCGGGCACACACCCGGCGACCTCGGCCCGGACCGCTTCCGCGCCGCCTGGATCGACCACGCCGCCCGCACCCTCGCGATCCCCGCCCCGGAGTAGCGCTCACCCCGATCGCCCGGCCGAACGGCGCCCGCCGGGAGCGGCCGCTGGGTCGATGCTCTGCCGGTACTCCGCGGCCTCGGGGGTCTCGTCGTACTGGAGCAGGTCGCCCGCCACGCTCGCCAGCAGGTCCCGCACCTCGGACGGGGTGGCGTAGAAGAACTCGCGCCGGTGGTTGACGCGGTTGACCCGCTTTTCGGCCAGACGCCGGTGCATCTCCGCCTCGACCCCGACCGCGTCGTCGGAGAAGTGGATGGCGTGCACGTCGAAGTTGAACGGCACCGAGGCGTCGCTCAGTTCGCGCACGCGGTCCATCGGGTCCAGGCGGCGGGTCATGCCGACCTTGATCACCTGCTCTCCGAACGAGCCGAGGTTGGAGATCACGTACACGTAGCCCGCGCGGACGTTGGCGGCGCGCTGGTCGACGTCCGACATGGCCTGCTCGATGCCGTGGATCTGCTCCCGAAGCCGGTCCGCGCCCGAAAGGTCGCCCTTGTCCCGGAGGGCGGCGAGGGCGTTCTCGTAGTGCCGGCGCTCCTTGTCCAGGCGGTTCTTCTCGCGTTCGAGTTCGGCCTGCGCCTGGCGCTCCTCGCGCAGGCGCGCCTTCTCCTCGCGTTCGCGCTCCTTCTCCTCGGCGACCTTGTTGAGGTGGTCGGCGGTCAGTGACAGCTCGCGCCGACGCAGCCGGTGGTAGCGCCGGGAAATGCCGATGTCCATCGATCGGCCGAGCTTCTCGACGGTGTCCTTGGTCTTGTCCAGGCGGTCGGCGGACGTGGCGAGTTTGTACGCCTTCATGCCGCGCACGAGGTTGTCGGCCTCATTGTTGTAGGCGCGCAGCAGCAGTTTGGAGAACTCACCGACCATCTTCCGGCCTTCGGGAAGCGAGCCGTTCATGGTGAAGGAGGTCGTGGCCGTGACCGCGCCGCCGTCCTTGCGGTTCATCGCCTTGATCTCGTCCTTGAGCTTGGCGAGCGCGGTCCGGTAGGCGACCGAGTCGTCGAGCGGGTGCGTGTACTCGTAGACCCCCGCTTCCTGGAGCGCCGCGAGGTCTTCGGTGACGACGATGGTCCGGCGCAGATCGGTGAGATGACGTTCCAACCCCTCGATCTCGGCCGCGGCCTGGGAGGCGGCGGCTTTGCGGGCGGTGTCGGCGCGGCCGCGCTCCTCGGCCTGCTCGACCCGCAGGGCCGCGGTCTCACCCTCCAAGCGCTGTTTCAGTTCTTCGAGCCGGATGGCGTCGAGCGCGCCGAACCGTTCGAGGTCGGCGCGCAGCCGCGTGTTCTCCTCGGTCAGGTGGGCGACCTCGATCGCGAGTTCTTTCGCTCTGGAGCGCGCGCCGAATATGCCGATCTCGTTGTCCGCGTGGCGGGCGTGGGCGCCGCGCGTGCGCGGCGCCGCCGGAGGCGGTGCCCCCGCGGGGGCGACGGCCATCGGCGGGGTGCCGGCGGGCGGCTGCTGAACGGCGGGCAGGTGGGGGTGCCGGATCGCGGCCGTTGGTCGGCCCGACGCCGTTTCCACCCAGAACGGCCACCCGTTCGGCGCGGGTCCCCACGCCGGATCGGGGCGCCAATCGGCGGGCGGTGTCCACCCGGGCGGGGGAGCCGGCCAGTTGGGTGGCGGGTTGTACCGGTACCGCGGCTCCGCGTCGCCGCCTTGGTGTTTGCTCGTGGACACAGGGGCTCCTGTGAAGTGGGGCGGCCGAGCGGGGGACGCGGGTCTGCTGATCGAGGAGAGGGGAATCGGCTGCCACCGGCCCTCCACGAGGGCATGCTAATGCGGGTGACCGTCGAAAAGGCATGATTTACGCGGAATTGTAGGAGATCGAGAATTCTGCGAGGTCCGTGTGGGTGGGGGGCCGGGGGCTCTGCTCACCGGGACGGGTTCAGGGCGTGATCTCGATGAGGGACGGGGTGTCGGTGGCGAGGGCGCGGTCGAGGGCGGCGGCGAAGTCGGCGGGGGTGCGGACCTGCTCGCCGTGCGCGCCGAACGCCTGGGCGAAGACCGCGAAGCTCGGGTTGACGAGGTCGGTGCCGACGACCCTGCCGGGGAACCGCCGTTCCTGGTGGTCGCGGATGGTGCCATAGCGGGCGTTGTTGACGACGATGACGGTGATGGGGAGCCCGTACCGCACCGCGGTGGCCAGCTCCTGGCCGGTCATCAGGAAGCAGCCGTCGCCGGCGAAGGCGACGGTCGTGCGGTGCGGGTCGACCAGCCGGGCGGTGATCGCCGCCGGCAGGCCGTAGCCCATGGCGCCCGACTGGGTCGCGAGCTGCGACGGGTAGGCGGTGTAGCGGCGGTAGCGCTGGTGCCACGCCGTGTACATTCCGGCGCCCGCTGTGATCACGCTGTCGGCGGGCAGACGCGCGTTCAGCTCTCGCATGTAGGGGCGCGGGTCGATGCCGTCGGCGGCCGGGGCCTCGTGCGCGCGGAGGTAGACCTCCCGGAGCCTCCGGCGCCACGATGTGTCCGGTGCCGGTGCCGGTGCCGGTGCCGGTGCCGGTGCCGGTGCGGTCGCAGGCGCGTTCGCTGCCGCCGTCGCGTTCGGCAGTGCGGCGACGAACTGCGCCGGGCGCGCGCAGATGGCGAGGTCGGCGCGGTACACGGTGCTGAACACATCGGGGTCGGGGTGGACGTGCAGCAGGCTCGGCCCGCCGTCCGGCGTGAGCGCGCGGTCGAGTTCTTCGGCGGTGAGCCCGTCGGGCCGGGTGCCGATGAGCGCGACGAGGTCGGCCTCGCGTGCCGCCGCGGCGAGCCCCGGAGTCGTGTTCAGCCCTAGCGTGCCCACGTAGGCGTCGGAGTCGTTGTCGACGAGGTCCTGATGGCGGACCGCCGTTGCCACGGGCGCGCCGAGGGCGTCGGCGAACCGCAGGAGTCCGTCGGCGGCAGCCGCGGTCCACCCGCTGCCGCCCGCGACGAGCAGCGGACGCTCGGCGGCGGCGACCATCCGCACGAACGCGTCCACGCTCGCCGCCGACGGGGCGTGGTGGGTCTCGTCGGCCGGCGGGACGACCGGGGCGTCCGTCGTGGCGGCGAGGACGTCGGCCGGCAGGACCACGACAACGGGCCCTGGTTCGCCGGAGACGGCGGTCCGGAACGCGCGGGCCACCAGCTCCGGCAACCGGTCGGGCCGGTCGGCGTGCAGCACCGCCTTCGCCATAGGGGCGAACGTGAACCGGTGGTCGACCTCCTGGAACGACCGCCGTCCGAGGTGCGCGGTGTCCACCTGCCCCACGAGCAGCACCATGGGGACGGCGTCCTGGTGGGCGACGTGGACCCCGATGGCGGCGTTCGCCGCGCCGGGGCCCCGTGTCACGAGGCAGACGCCGGGCCTGCCGGTGAGCTTGCCGTGCGCGGCGGCCATGAGGGCGGCGCCGCCCTCATGGCGCGCGGTGATGAGCCGGATCCGGTCGCGCGCCTCGTACAGGCCGTCGAGCACCGGCAGGTAGCTTTCGCCGGGCACGCAGAACGCGAGTTCGGTGCCGTGCTCCAGCAGTTGTTCGACGACGGCGTGTCCGCCCAGCCGTTCCATGGTCCCTCGTTCCCTGTCGCCGTCCCCGTCGCCGTGTGTGCGCCGATCGTCTCGTTGCCCGTCAGCCGAGCATGCCCACCGCCTTGCCGAGGCCCTGGACGGCGGCAGCGGCGACGAAGACGGCGATGAGTCCGAGGCCCAGGTTGTCCTTCCAGGTGTTGACGTGGTCGCCCATGATCGCGCGCCGGTTCATCATGAACACCATGCCGATGACGATCATCAGCAGGAACGGCGAGGTGAGAACGTGTGAGATGACGACGAGGACGACGAAGCCCGGCGCCCCGGGCAGCGACCAGACGACGGCGAGCAGGCCCCAGCAGACCATCAGCGTGTAGAAGCCGTCCCTGCTCGCTTCGCCGCCCGTGCGGGCGGCGCGGGCGGGCCGGACGACGTGCAGCGCCTCCACGCTCATCTTGCTGAGGGCGAAGATCGAGCTCGCGACGGTGGTCCAGGCCGCGCCGAGCAGGCCGAGGTAGAAGATGTAGGGCCCCGCCGGGCCGATCGCGACGCCGAGGGCGCCCGCGATGTCGTCGGCGGTCTCGACCCCGCTCTTGCCGTGCAGCACCTCCGCGCCGATGGCCCACACGGCGACCGCGAGGAAGAACACGACCGCGATCCCGAACAGCAGGTCGTAGCGCTGGACCCGCCGGTGCGCGGGCGTCGTCCAGCCCTTCTCGTGCAGGAACTGCGGGTAGAAGAGGTTGGCCATCGAGCCGAGCGTCGCCAGGACCAGGCTGGAGGCGACCAGGCCGGAGTCGAAGATCCCCTCCTGCGGCGGCAGCTCGAACGCGAAGCCGCGCAGGAACTCGGCCCAGTTGATGCCGACCATGACGATGCCGACCACGAAGGACCCGACCATGACGGCGAGGACGACCTTGAAGATCTGCTCGATCAGCAGGTAGGTGCCCTTGAACGTCACGACGAAGACCGAGGCCGCGCCGACCAGCGTCCACACGAACGGCGACAGGACGCCGAAGAGCCCGTGCAGGGCCACGCCCACGCCGCTGAGCGTGAAGGCCATGAGGATGTGCGTGTAGACCACGAACGACACGAGCATGACCCAGCCGAAGATCGGGTGGGTCCGCGCGAATCCGCGGACGATGCTCGGGTCGCGCTGGAGGTTGTACAGCGGGTACTTCCCGAGGTTGTTCACGAAGATGAAGCGGAAGACGAGCGTCAGCGGCAGGACCCACAGCAGGGCGTAGCCGTAGTTGCCGCCCGCGACCGAGTTGTCGATCAGGTCGCCGGTCCCCACCCAGCTCAGCGCCATGACGATGCCGGGGCCGAAGGACTTCACGTAGCCGAGGAAGGATCCCTGGACCGGTGCCGGCCGGGGCGTCTCGGCGGCGACGGAGGGCGGGACCGGCACCCCGCCGTCCCAGCCTCCGGGCGGTGCCGCCGGGCGGTCCGCCGGCGCGTCGCGTCCCGTGTCGCCGGGTTCGGCCATGGTGACTCCTCTGTGTCGAGGGCTCCGTGCCGTGCCGCTCCGCGAAGGGCGGGGGCGCGGTGGGTGCGGGGAGGTGCTGGGAGTGTGCGTGCTGGGTGATGGCACGCACGTAAGCTGCGTCACAGTCATATCTTGATATGGTGGTATACCATAACCGCGGCCTAGAGAGAGGGCAAGGATGAGTCGACGAGGTCTGCGGATCGCCGTGGCGCCCGACACCGACGGACGCGTGGCGGCCGCCGCCCGCGGCGAGGGCGCCGAGGTGGTGCCGCTCGACCAGGCCGAGGCGCTGGCCTGGACGGTCTCGGACCCCGCCCGGTTCCCCACCGAACTCCCCGACGGCGTCCGGTGGGTGCAACTGCCCTCGGCGGGCGTCGAGGCGTGGTTCGCGGCGGGCACCATCGACGCCGCACGGGTGTGGACCTCGGCCGCCGGCGCCTACGCCGCGCCGGTCGCGGAGCACGCGCTGATGCTGCTCCTGGCGGGCGTCCGGCGGCTCCCGGAGAGCCTGGCCGCCGACACATGGCGCAAGACCGAGTTGCGGCCGCGCGTCGGCACGCTGGCGGGGGCGCGGGTCGCCATCATCGGGGCCGGCGGGATCGCCCGCGCCCTGATCCCCTCCCTCACGGCACTCGGCGCCGACGCCATCGCCGTGAACCGCAGCGGGCGCCCGGTCCCCGGGGCCGCCCGCACGGTGGCGGCCGACGCTGCGGAGGACGTGTGGTCCGCGGCCGACCACGTCGTCATCGCCGCGCCGCAGACCGCGCAGACGCACCACCTCGTGGGGGGCCGGCGGCTGGCGCGGATGAAGAGCACGGCGTGGCTGGTCAACGTCGCAAGAGGGACGCTGGTCGACACCGACGCGCTCCTGCACGCCCTGGACACCGGCGGCATCGCCGGCGCCGCCCTGGACGTCACCGACCCCGAGCCGCTGCCCGACGGCCACCCGCTGTGGACCCATCCGCGCGCCATCGTCACCCCGCACGTCGCGAACCCCACTGCGACGCTGGCCGCGGCGCTGGACACCCGCCTCGCCGAGAACATCCGCCGCTACCGCGACGGCGCCGCGCTGCTCGGCGTGGTCGACGCCGCGGTCGGCTACTGAATCCGCACTGATCCGACCCGCACCGACCCGCACCGACCCGCATCGAACTGACCTGACCTGCACCGAACTGACCCGACTTGACCTGACCCCGCACCGACCCAACCCGGACAGGACCGACATGGCGAGCACACCCGAGTCGACGCACGCGCAGAGCGGGGAGCCGGCGGCCGCCGAGCCGCTGGACGAGCACACGATGGCGGCCCTGCACACGGTCAGCACGGCGACGCTGACCACCCAGCTCATGGACCGCGGCCTGCGCAACACCTTCATGCAGGGGCCGCGGCCGCTCAGCGCCACCCGGCGCCGCGTCGTCGGCGAGGCGTTCACCCTGCGCTACATCCCGGGCCGCGAGGACATCGACGTGGTGTCGGTGTTCCAGGACTACGACCACCCGCAGCGCCGCGCCTTCGAGGCGGCACCACCGGGATCGGTCCTGGTCATCGACGCCCGGGGCCGGACGCGCGCGGCGGCACTCGGCAACATCCTCGCGACCCGGTTCCTGCGTCGCGGCGGCGCGGGGATCGTCACCGACGGCGCGGTGCGCGACCTCTCCGGGTTCGCGCGGCTCGACCTGCCCACGTTCGCCTGCGGCGCGGCGCCGACCACGAACCTCGCCCAGCACCATGCCGTGGACATGCAGCAGCCGATCGGCTGCGCCGAGGTGCCGGTCTACCCGGGCGACGTCATCGTCGGCGACGAGGACGGCGTCATCTGCGTCCCGCGCCATCTCGCCGCGTCGGTCGCCCACGACGCGGCGGCGCAGGAGGCGGTGGAGGAATTCGTACTGGCCCGCATCGACGAGGGGCGGCCGCTGCGCGGCACCTACCCGCCCGACGAGCGGACCCTGCGGGAGTACCGGGGGGCTCCGTGAGCACCGCGGCGGCGCGCAGCAGCGGTGCGCGGCGGTCGGCCGGGTCCGGCCGCGGCCGCCGGTCAGCCGGGTGCGGCCGCGCTGCGCAGCCGGGCGATCGACCGCTCGATGTGCGTGCGCATCAGGTCTTCCGCGCGATCGGCCTCGCCCGCCGCGGCGGCCTGCTGGATCTCGTGGTGCTCGGCCGCCTCGGCGCGCCACGTCGGCCAGTTCTCCCAGAGCACGCCGACCGTCGCCAGCGCGGTCAGGTCCTGGAGGTCGTCGAGGGCCTTGACGACGAACGGGTTCTCGCACTGGGAGTAGAGGCCGCGGTGGAAGCTCCGGTTGGCGGTCGCCAGCGCCGTCGCGTCGTCGTCGGCGGTGAACGCGTCGGCCTCGTCCATGGTCGGGAGGTGCCCGGCGACGTCGAGCGCGCCCTTGGCGCGGATCGCCGAGGCCAGCGCCCACGGTTCGAGGAGCGCCCGCTCCTCGTACACGTGCCGCACCTCGGTCAGGGTCAGCCGCCGGACGGCGACGCCCCGGTTGCGGGTCATGGTCAGCAGCCCGGTACTGGACAGCATGATCAGCGCCTCGCGGACGGGGGTCTTGGAGACGCCCAGCATCTCGGCCAGGCGCCGCTCGACAAGCACCTCGTCGGGATCGAGGCGCCCCGAGAAGATCGCGTCCCGGATGGCCTCGGCGACCAGGTCCGAGCGGGAGGTCGTCGTGCCCAGCGGGGGCATGCTCGATCCGACCTGCATATCAGCACACATAATATTGGTATACCACGCGGATCCGGGTGCTCCGGGTGCGCTGGAGGGGTCGCCCGATGAGTCCTGCCACTGACACAGCCGCGGCAACGGCCGACGGCCTCGACCGGGTGCGCGCGGCCCTGGCGACCGTGGTCGCCATCCCCGTGACCCCGTTCCGCCCCGACGGCGCGGTGGACGAGGCGGCCCACACCGTCCTGCTCGACCGGCTGACCGAGGGCGGGGTCACGGCGCTCACCCCCAACGGCAACACCGGGGAGTTCTACGCGCTGAGCCCGGCGGAGCGGCGCGCCCTCGTGGCGCGGACGGTGACGGCGGCCCCGCGCAGCCTGGTGGTCGCCGGTGTCGGGCTCGACCTCGCAACGGCGGCCGAGGACGCGCGTGCCGCGCGCGACGCCGGCGCCGGATGCGTCATGGTGCACCAGCCGCCGCACCCGTTCCGCAGCCTCGACGGCTGGGTCGACTACCACGCGGCGATCGCCGCAGCGGTCCCCGACATCGGAATGGTCCCCTACGTCAAGGATCCTGCGGTCGACGCGGCGGCGATGTCCGCGCTGGCCTCGGCGTGCCCCACTCTGGTCGGCGTGAAGTACGCCGTGCCCGATCCCGCGCGGTTCGCCGACCTCGTGGCGCACACCGAGGGCGCGCGGGCGACCTGGCTCTGCGGCGCGGCCGAGACCTGGGCGCCGTTCTTCGCGATCGCCGGTGCGACCGGGTTCACCTCGGGACTCGTCGGAGTTGACCCCGCCCGCAGCCTGCGCCTGCTGGCGGCGCTGCGCGCGGGCGACATGGGGGCGGCCATGGCCGAGTGGCGCGGCGTGCGCGGATTCGAGGACCTCCGGCTCCGCTCGGGCGCCGAGAACAACGTCTCGGTGGTCAAGGAGGCCCTGCACCAGTTGGGGCTCTGCTCCCGCGACGTCCGCCCGCCGATCACCCCACTGCGCGCGGCGGACGCGGCGGCAGTAGCGGACATCCTCGCCGAATGGGGCCTGAGCAGGGGATGCACCCGGCCCGGCGGCCGCTAGACCACGCCCGGGCGGCGGAGGGCTTCGGCGCCGCCGTCGGCGAAGATGATCTGGCCGGTGACGTAGGTGTTCTCGGCGCCGACCAGCCACGCGAGCAGGTCGGCCGGTGCCGTGGGCGGGGCGGCGGGCCCGTTCAAGGGCGCCGGAGCCCCCGCGGCGAGCATGGCGCGGCCCTCCTCGCTCGCGAGCACCTCGGCGGTCATGGGGGTCTCGATCACGCCGGGTGCCACGGCGTTCAGCGGGATTCCCGCGCCGGCCCACGCCGGGGTGGGCGCCTGGGCGCGCAGCCACAGCGCGATCGCGTTCTTGGTGGAGTTGTAGATGGAGTTCTCGGATTCGGCGGTCCACGCCTCGGTGATGGCGGCGGCCAGGGCGAGCGCCCGCACCTCGTCCCCTGCCAGCAGCGCGGCATGCAGGTCGGGGTCGACCCGGTCGATCGCGGCGAGCGACGACACGAGAGCGGCGCGCGGAGCGGGTGACTCCGCGAGGAGTGGCCGCAGGCCCTCCAGCGTGGCGATGGCACCGAAGTAGTTGACCCCGACGGTCGCCGGGACGGGCGCCGCCAGCCCGGCGACCGCCACGACGGCGTCGATCCGGCCGCCGGAGCGCTCGCCCGCCTGCACGACGAGGTCGGCCCGCCCCTGCGCGGTGGTGAGGTCGACGAGGATGTCGGTGTCGCGCAGGTCGACGCCGAGCACGGTGTGCCCCTCGCCGCGCAGCCGCGCGGCAAGCGCGTGGCCGATACCGGAGGCCGCCCCGGTCACCACATAGGTTCGCGTCATTGTGTTCGCCCTCTGCTTCCCATCGCTGCCGCCGCGGACCGCTCGGGCAACCCGAACGCGACCCTGAGCGGCCTGATTCTGCGGATCGCCGCATAACTCGCAATGCTCAAACCGAAGGACGATATCATGATGAGGATGAATGGGGCAGGGCCGCTGTCGGCGAACTGGATAATATAGTAGGCGGCAATGACCAGATAGGTCTGATGCAGAATATACACCGGCAGCGCGGCGGGGTTGAAATACGTGTCGAATGTCGATCCCCCGGAAAGGTACCGCCTGCCGTATCCGAGGATCGCGAGCAGTGTTGTCCAGCAGACCAGGAAATGCGCCGCAGTGGACAACGCGCTCGACTGCGCGCCGACCGTGTATGTCTCCGCGAGGATCCCCGCCGCCCCCGCCAGCGCCCCGGCGAGGTAACCGGCCCGGTGTTTTTCGATCATGTCGGTCACCGCGTCGTCGGCCGCGATGAAGTAGCCGAGCATGACGTATGCGGCGTAGACCGCGATGTTCTTGCCGCTCGCGTCCGGGAGCACCGAGAGCAGGGCCGGCCCGGCGAAGGGCAGCAGCACGAGGAGCGGGTGCCGAGGCCAGGCGGGTGCGTAGCCGGCGCGCGCGGCCAAGCGCATGAGGGGCAGCAGGGCGATCGAGATCAGAAAGAGGAAGAGGAGGAACCACAGGTGCGCGGGTGAGATCCCCCCGGCGTACTCCGACCAGTCGGAGAAGTCGGTGAAGTACCGCACCAGGAACTCGCCGTATCCGCCTCGATAGCCCAGATGGAACCGCATCGCGTAGTACGCCTGCGGTGGGACGACGACCAGCGCGCCGAAGAAGAACGGGACCAGTAATCGCGCGAACCGCTCCTTGGCGAATTCCGCCGCCGTTCTCCGCTGCAATGCGTGGTAGCTCGACATCCCCGCGAGGAGGAAGAGCAGGGGCATGAACCAGAAGGACGAATGCACCAGGACCGAGGCGGCCGCGCTCGGCGCGCCTTTGGCGTAGAAAGGCGAGATGTCGTCGAACACCCGCGCCGCGTGATAGGGGAACAGGAAGAGGATGGCGGCGTTGCGGAGCCGGTCGATGTAATGCTTCCGCATGAGGATTCTCCTTCGCGGTCGAATATCCCCGGGGCCGCTTACCGCGGTGCCCCGGTTCCGGTAGGCGGACGGCGCCTGTGCACGCGGCTCAACTGGTGGTGCGCAGCCGGATCGCCCCGTTGTCGGTCCGGGCCGTGATCCGGTGCCGGCTCCCGGAGTCCTTGCCGAGGCCGTTGCGCACCTCGCCGTTGTCGGTCGCGGTCGTCACGTCGTACGCGGCCTCGGGCACCTCGACGGTCACCCCGCCGTTCTCCGCCGCGGCCTCGACGTCGTCGGGGACCGCGGCGAAGGAGAGGTGGATCCTCCCGTTCTCGGAACGGGCATCGACCCGGTCCGACCTGATCCCGGTGGCGCGGAGCCCTCCGCTGGTGGTGCGCAGGGAGAGGGGAGAGGCGGCGTCATCGACGCGGACCGCCCCGTTGTCGGAGTCGATGCGCAGCGGCGTGTCGAAGCCGGCGGCGGTGACCGCCCCGCTGCCGCCGTCGACCGTGAGCCGGGTCGACCTGGGGACGCGTACTTCGTAGCGGGCATCGCATCCGCTGAGCACCGCGGGCCCGCATTCGGCCGTGAGGGTGAGCCGGTCGTCCTCGAACTCCCAGGCCGGCTCGGCCTTGGTGCCGGTGATCGACCACGCGGTGAACCAGCGTCGCACCGTGACTTCGTCGACGTCGGCGGGCCGGACGTCGAGTTCGCCGCTGCCGACCGCGATGGTGAGGCGCGGGCCGACCGGACCGAACCCGCGCTCCTCGGGGGCGGCGTCCTCGGCGGGGCCGCCGCACGCGGCGAGGGTCGCCAACGCCAGCAGGGTCCCGCCGACAGCGCGCGGTATGCGGCGCGGGCGATTCCGAAACGTCATGAGAAGACTCCAAAGGGTAATGAATCGGGGGTATGAGGTGCTTCCGTGCGGCGCGCAGAGGGCACGGCCGGTGGCGACGCCGCGGATCGGTGCGCAGCGGCGGGGACGGGTCAGGTGCCGTGGCCGCTCATGGCGGCCGCGGTCGGGGCAGGGGAGAGGCGGGTGGGAGAGGGTCGGAGGCCGGTCGGGCGGGGCTGCGGCTCAGTCGTCGGCAGGCGCGGCAGGCGCAGCAGGCACGGCAGTCAGGGCGGTGAGGACGGTGGCGAGGGCCTGCTCGACGCGGTCGGCGCCGACCTCCTCAGGGTCGGCCAGGTGTTCCATCGACAGGCCGTTGGTCAGGCAGTGCAGGATCAGGGCGGCGGTATCGGGGTCGGCGGTGAGCCGGGTCCCGCCCTGCTCGGCGAGCGCACCGATCGACCGGGCGGCCGCCGCCCGCTGGGCGCGGCGCAGCGGAGTGAGGATCGCCTGCGTCTGCTCGTCGCGCGCCGCCCGGGCCGCGAACTCCAGGCCGAGCTGGCCCCGCTCGGTGTCCCCGGTGATCCGCTGTGCGACGACGCCGGCCGCCCGTGCGGCGGCGCCGCCCGGGTCGTCGCCGATGCCGGTCATGACCGTGGCGAGCTCGGCGTCGGCGCGCTCACTGAGGATGGCGCCGAACAGCTCCTGCTTGCTGGCGAAGTTCGAGTAGACGGCGCCCTTGGTGAACCCGGCGGCGCGGGCGATGTCCGCCAGCCGGCTGTCGGCGTAGCCGCGTTCGGCGAAGACCTGTGTGGCGGCGTCGAGCAGGCGGCGGCGTACCTCCTCGCGGGGTGTGCGCGGGGTCGGACCTGGGGGAGCGGGCTCGTTGCCGGTCATAGTGGGAACCATAGCATACCCAAGGTATTGAATACTCTTGGTACTGAAATTTCCGACGGGCACCCGGAGCCCAGCGGAGGGCACTGGGCCGGGCGGCTCAGGGTTGGGGGGTGGGGGTCAGGAGGCGCTTGAGGGTGTCGAGTTGGGCCCCGACCAGGGCGCGCGCCTGGGCGGGTTCGAGGTCGGCGTGGCGGTGCATCGTCCACTCGTCGAAAGTGCGCAGTACCGCGAACGTGAGGCGGCCCTGCAACTCGGCGGGGAGGTCGTCGCGGACGGCGCCGGAGGCGCGGCCGATGGCGAGGGTCTCGCCGAGCCATTGCCCGATCGCGCGTGTGGACGCCGTCCAGCCTGTGGTGCGCAGCCGGATCACCCCGGGCACCATCCAAGCCTGATCGCGCGGAAACGGCTCCCTCACCTGCGGGTGGACTTTCGGCTTCCCGGTGGGGCGTGGGGATGCCCGGAGCCCGCTGGGCGCCAACGCCGCCCGGCGCCGATTCCGCTCAGAGAACGCTGGGGGAAGCCAACGGAGTAGTCCTGGGGCGGGGGGGCGCCGAGACGGCGGGTTCCGGGGAACGCGTTCGGCTGGGGTGCAGGCGGGCGTCGTCGCGCTCCCCCTCTGCCGGGCGTGCCGGTTCGGATCAGGGGGTGATGGAGCGGGCGATCTCTTCGGCGGCCTCTTTGGCGAGTTCGCCCAGTTCGGGGAACCGCGACTCCGGGACCCTGGTGTCGGGGCCCCAGATCCCGAGTACGGCGAGTGGCCGCGCGCGGGAGTCGAGGACCGGCGCCGAGACGCCGAACACGCTGGACTCCATCTCGCCGACGCTGACCCCGTAGCCGCGGCCGCGGGTCGCGGCGAGTTCGGCGCGCAGCACCGAAGGGTCGGTGATGGTGGTGCCGGTGTGCGCGGACAGCGTTTCGGCGAGCATGGTCTCGGCCTCGGACTCCGGCAGCCACGCCAGCAGCGTCTTGCCGGTGGAGGTGGCGTGCAGCGATGCCTGGTGGCCCAGCCAGCGGGCGCTGAGCACCGCCTGCGGAGCCACCTCGTCGATGTAGGTCAGGCCGACGCGCTGGGTGACCGCGAGGTTGGCGGTCTCGCCGGTGGTGGCGCACAGCCGCTCCAGTACCCCGTGGGCCCGCCGGATCAGGCCGTCCATCCGCGCCGAGGCGGCGAGGTGGGCGATGGCGAAGCCGATCGAGTAGCGGTTGGTGCTCGGATCGCGCTCGACGAGCGCGTGCTGCTCCAGGGTCGCCAGCAGCCGCCACGCCGTGGCCCGGTTCAGGCCGCACGCCGCGGCGAGGTCCGCCACCGTTTCGCCGTCGGGGGAGCTGGCCGCCACGGCGGTCAGCAGCGCGATCGCGCGCTCCAGCGACTGCACCCGTCCGGACCCCGGTGCGGCGCGGGCGGCGTGCTCGCCGCCGTTGACGTGAACGGGTCCCATCGGTCTCCCCCTGCTCCACGCTCGGCACCGGAGTCCCCAGCGTATCGGCGGTCCGGCGGTCGGCCCGCCCGTCCGCCGCGCCGCCGCACGGGTGCGGGCCGAGACGGCGTCCACCGCAGAGGCGACCGCGGTGGCGGGCGGGCGTGCGGCGAGGGACGACCGCGCATCCACGTATTGCATGATGCGAACAAGCATCGCATAATGCGAACATAGTGCGCGCTGCTGACCGACCCGCGATCAATGAGGAGGGCGCCGCCCATGACGGAGACCGATCGGACCGATCGCGTGGTCACCCCCTATGAGGGCGCGGCCGCACGCGCGTGGGACGACGCCGCGCCCATCGCGGCGCCGCTGTGCGTCCACGAGACCCGGGTGCGGCCCGAATGGCTCGACTACAACGGGCACATGAGCGAGTCGTGCTACCTGCTGGTCTTCGGCGACGACTCCGACGCCTTCTTCCGCTACATCGGTATCGACGAGGCGTACCGGGCGGCCGGGCATTCGCTGTACACGGTGGAGACGCACATCTTCAACCGCCGCGAGGCCGCCGCCGACGACCCGCTGCGCCTCACGCTGCACCTGCTCGACCACGACCCCAAGCGGCTGCATGTGTTCCACGCCATGCACAACGCCGAGACCGGGGCGCTGCTCGCCACCGCCGAGCAGATGCTGCTGCACGTCGCGACCGGGTCGGGGCGCACGGCCCCGATGCCCGAGCCGTTGCAGCGGCGCCTCGCGGCGATCCGCGCGGCGCACGCTGCGCTGTCCGTGCCGGACGAGGTCGGCCACGTCATCGGGATCCCCCGCCGCGCGTCCTGACCCCCTCTGCCGCACGACCCGGCACGGACCCGTCCTCGTGGTTCGGACGACCCCGCCGTGGTCCCCGCCGTTGTCCCGGCCGCGCGTCCTGACACCGCGCGCGGCCGCCGCCCCGAGCGCCCGGGCACCGCCGCGCCTGCGTCCCCCGATTCCCGCCCGCGTCCCGCCACCCCCGCCGATTCCCGCCCCCGCGCCGCCGATCACGACCACAGGAGGCCCACGGTGCATTTCGCGCTGACCGACGAGCAGCACATGATCGTCCAGACCGTCCGCGACTTCGTGACCGCAGAGCTGTACCCGCACGAGGACGAGGTCGAACGCCTCGACGACGTCCCGCCCGACCTGGCGCGATCCATCCGGCAGAAGGCCGTCGCGTCCGGCCTCTACGCCGCCAACATGCCCGCCGAGCTGGGCGGCGGCGGCCTCGACGGGCTGAGTATGACCCTGGTCGAGCGCGAGCTCGGCAAGGCGTCCTTCGCCTTGCAGATGCTCGTGGCCCGGCCCGGCAACATCCTCCAGGCGTGCGAGGGTGAGCAGCGGGAGCGGTACCTCCTCCCCGCGGTGCGCGGCGAGCGCCACGACTGCCTCGCCATGACCGAGCCGGGCGCCGGTTCCGACATCCGGTCGATGAGCACCACGGCCGTGCGCAGCGGCACCGACTACCTGATCAACGGGACCAAGCACTTCATCAGCCACGCCGACGCCGCCGACTTCGTGGTGCTCTTCGCCGCGACCGGCACCGAGGACACGCCGCGCGGACCCAAGAAGCGCATCACCGCCTTCGTGGTCGACCTCGACGCGCCGGGGGTGACCGTGCGCCGCGGGTCGGCCGCCGTCTCGCACCGCGGCTACCACCAGTGCGAGATCGCGTTCGAGGACTGCCGGGTGCCCGAGGCCCAGCGCCTCGGCGCCGAAGGCGCCGGGTTCGACCTGATGTCGGAGTGGCTGGGCGCGAGCCGCCTCACCGTCGCGGCGACCAGCGTGGGCCGGGCCCGCCGGGTCCTCGACATGACCACGGAGTGGGCCGCCACCCGGGAGCAGTTCCAGCAGCCCGTTGGGCGCTTCCAGGGGGTCGGCTTCCAGCTCGCCGACTCCGTCACCGAACTGGAGGCCGCCGAGCTGCTCACGCTGCACGCGGCCTGGAAGCTCGACAACGGCGGCATGACCGACCGCGACGCGGCGATGGCGAAGCTCTACGCGTCGGAGGCGCTGGGCCGCATCACGGACCGGGCCGTGCAGATCTACGGCGGGATGGGGCTCTTGGCGGAACTGCCGATCGAGCGGTTCTGGCGCGACGCCCGGGTCGAGCGGATCTGGGACGGCACCAGCGAGATCCAGCGGCACATCATCGCGCGCTCCCTGCTGCGCCCCCTGGGCGCATGAGCGGGGGCGCGACGGCCGCGGCCGGCACCGCGGATCCCGCAGCCACTGCAAGCCCCGCAACCACGGCAACCCCGGCATCCCCCGCGGCCCGCCGGGCGGCGGGGATGCGCCGTCTGCTCGCCCCCCGCAGCATCGCGGTCGTGGGCGGCGACGCCGCCGCCGAGGCCATCCGGCAGTGCCGCCGGGTCGGCTACACCGGTGCGGTGTGGGCGGTGCACCCCCGCCGCGCGCACATCGAGGGCGTGCCCTGCGTCCCCACCGTCGATGACCTGCCCGGCGTGCCCGACGCCGTGCTCCTCGCGGTGCCCCCCGCTGCCGCGGTCGAGGTCGCCGGGCGGCTGTCCCGCATGGGCGCGGGCGGCATCGTCTGCCACACCTCCGGGTTCGCCGAAGCGGGGGAGGAGGGCGCCGGACTCCAGCGCGCCCTGCTCGACGCCGCCGGCGACACCGTGGTGATCGGCCCCAACTGCAACGGCGTCCTGAACTACGCCGACGGCGTCGCCCTCTGGCCCGACCAGCACGGCGGCGAACGGGTCGACCGCGGGGTGGCGATCGTGTCGCAGAGCGGCAACATCGGCTTGAACTTCACCATGCAGCGCCGGTCGGTGCCGATCACGCACGTCGTCTCGCTCGGCAATGGGGCGGGCGCCGGCCTGGCCGACGTCGTGGACGCCCTGCTCGACGACGACCGGGTCGACGCGATCGGCCTGCACATCGAGGGCATCGGCGACGTCGCCGCCTTCTCCCGCGCCGCGCTGCGCGCACTGGAGCGCGGCGTGCCGCTGGCGGTGCTCAAGTCCGGCGCGTCGGAACTCGGCGCGCTCGCCACGCTCTCCCACACCAGCTCCCTCGCAGGCCCCGACGAACTGAGCGACGCGCTGTTCCGGCGGCTGGGCATCGCCCGGACACCGGACCCGGCCGGGCTGCTGGAGACGCTGAAACTCCTCGCCGTGCACGGGGGGCTGGCAGCGGCCGAGGTCGCGTCGGCGAGCTGCTCCGGGGGAGAGGCGTCCCTGGTCGCCGACCTGGCCGAGCCGCGCGGCCTGCGCATGCCCCCGCTGCCGGGCCCGGTCCGCGAACGGCTCGAAGGGGTCCTCGGGCCGCACGTGCCGGTCGCCAACCCGCTCGACTACCACGGCTACATCTGGGGCGACCTCGCGGCGCAGACCGCCTGCTTCGCCGCCTTCCTCGGCAGCGGGGCGGCGGCGCACCTGCTGGTACTCGACTTCCCCCGTCCGGACGTCTGCGGCACCGACCACTGGCGCACCACACTCGACGCGTTCATCGCCGCGCACCGCGCGCACCCCGTTCCGGCCTGCGTGGTCAGCTCCCTACCCGAGGGCCTCCCGGAGTCCGTCCGCGGGGAGATCCTCGCGGCGGGCATCGCCCCGATGCAGGGGATCGCGGAGTGCCTCGACGCCGTCCGCGCGGCCGCCGAGGTCGGCGCGGCGCAGCGGCGCGCCCGCGCGGGCCCGCCCGCGCCGCCCGGCCCGCCGCCCGCGGCAACGCGCCGCCTGGACGAGTGGGAGAGCAAGCGCGCGCTCGCGGCACACGGCGTCGCCGTCCCGGCGGGGCGGCTGGTCGCCGACGGCGCGGGCGCCGCAGCGGCGGCGGCCGACCTCGGCTACCCGGTCGTGCTCAAGGCGGTGGCGGCGCACCTGGCGCACAAGACCGAGGCCGGCGCGGTGCGGGTCGACCTGCGCACGCCCGACGACCTCGCCGCGGCACTGGAGTCGATGCGCGGGCTGGGCGACCGGTTCCTCGTCGAGCGGATGGCCGGCGGCGCGGTGGCGGAGCTGATCGTCGGCGTCCGGTGGGACCCGGTATTCGGGGCCGCCCTGACCGTCGGCGCGGGCGGGACGCTCGTTGAGCTGCTGCGCGACAGCGCGACCAGCCTGCTCCCGGTGTCGCGCGACGACATCGGGGCGTCGCTGCGCTCTTTGCGCACCTGGCCGCTGCTCGCCGGGTACCGGGGGCGGCCCGCGGGGGACGTGGCGGCGGCGGTCGAGGCGATCGCCGCTGTGGCGGACCTCGCCGCGGCGGACGCCGACCGCGTCACCGAGATCGATCTCAACCCGCTGCTGGTGCTGCCGGAGGGCGCGGTGGCGGTCGACGCGGTGGTCACCGTGCGCGCGGGCGCGGCGGTGGGAACGGCAGAACCGGACACGGAGGAGGACGGCGATGGGTGACGCGGTACGCACAACGGCGGCGGACGGGGTGCTGACGATCACCCTCGACCGCCCCAAGGCGAACGCGATCGACGTGGCGACCAGCAGGGAGCTGTACGCGGCGTTCGCGCGGCTGCGCGACGACGACGCCCTGCGCGTCGCCGTCGTCACCGGGGCGGGCGAGCGCTTCTTCTCCGCGGGCTGGGACCTCAAGGCCGCGGCGGAGGGCGAGGCCATCGACGCCGACCACGGCCCGGGCGGCTTCGCCGGGCTCACGGAGTTCTTCGGCCTGCACAAGCCGGTGGTCGCGGCCGTCAACGGCCTTGCGCTCGGCGGCGGCTTCGAGCTCGCGCTCGCGGCCGACCTGATCGTCGCCGCCGACACGGCCGAGTTCGCGCTCACCGAGGTCACGATGGGGATGGTCGCCGACTCCGGCGGGGTGCTGCGGCTGCCGCGCCGCGTCCCGCGCGCCGTCGCCGCCGACATGCTCTTCACGGGACGCCGCATGGCGGCGGCGGAGGCGCACTGGCACGGCCTGGTGGCGGAGGTGGTGCCGCAGGGCGAGACGGCCGCTGCGGCGGCGCGGCTCGCCCGGACCATCGCCGACGCCGCGCCGCTGGCGGTCGCGGCCGTCAAGGAGATCCTCGACGCCACCGAGGGCGACGACCTGGCAGCGGCCTACCGGCGGCTGCGCGCCGGGGACCTGCCGCGCTACCGGGCCATGCTGGGGTCGGCCGACGCGGAGGAGGGGCCGCGGGCCTTCGCCGAGAAGCGCCCGCCGCGCTGGCAGGGGAGGTAGCGGCGGGGGACGGTGCCCCGCGGATGCCCCGGTGACACGGGGGGCATCCGCGGGGCCCGGGTCACGCGCCCCGTGCCCGGGTCAGGCGCCCTGGGTCCAGGGCCGTTCGGGGTCGATCACCCGGCGAACCATCGGCTCGAAGACGTCGAGGGGCAGCGTGTCGTAGTCGGGGTCGAAGCTGGCCTGGTCGTACAGCTCGCAGAAGTCGACGCACGCCTGGTAGTGGGGGCTGTCGGCGAAGTGGTCGCGGGCGTTGCGGTCGTCCCCGTAGTGGTGGGCGTAGTAGTACATCTGGAACGCGCCGTGGTGCTTGACGATCCAGTGCACCTGCTCGCTGACGTAGGGGCGCACGATGGCGGCCGCCATCTCGCTGTGGTTGTCGGGGGCCAGGTCGTCGCCGAGGTCGTGGAGCAGGGTTGCCACCACGTAGTCCTCGGGGCGGCCGTCGCGGTGCGCGCGGGTGGCGGCCTGGAGGCTGTGCTCGTAGCGGGTGACCTGGTAGCCGTCGAAGGAGTCCTTCAGCGACTCCAGCGCGGCGAGGAGCCGGTCGGGCAGCCCGCGCTTGATCTCGGTCTCCCGTTCGGCGAGGAAGAGGTAGTCCTCCTTGGTCCCCTCGGACATCTGCCGGAAGCTCACGGTCCGCATGGTCGATCCTCCTAGGTGGTGGTGCGGCGCGGCGGCCGCAGGTCGATGACGACCGCGCCGTCGTCGATCCGGACGGGGTAGGAGCGCGCCCGGAGCCCCGGGTCGGCGAGGGACTGCCCGCTCTCGACGTCGAACTCCCAGCCGTGCCACGCGCAGCGCAGCACGCGCCCCTCGCGCTCGTACTCGAATCCGAAGAAGTCGTCGGCGGTGCGCGTGGTGCCTGTCAGCGGGCCTTCACACAGCGCGCCGCCGGCGTGCGGGCAGACGCCGTGCAGGGCGAAGAACCGGCCGTCGACGCGGAACAGCCCGATCCGCCGGCGGCCCACCTTGAGGAGCAGCCGCTCGCCGTCGCCGAGTTCGTCCTCCCGGCAGGCGGTCACCCGCCCGTCGGTGTCGCTGTCAAGCACCCGCACCGGCGGCCTCCTCGCGTGGCCGGGCCGCGGGCAGCCGGTAGAGGGCGCGGGCGTTGCCGTCGAGGACGGCGTCGCGCCACTCGGCGGGGAAGCGGGTGGTGAACGGGTCGTCGAAGTCCCAGTGGGGGTAGTCGGAGGCGAACATGAGCATGTCGCGCCCGCCGATGTCGTCCAGCGCGGTCCACAGCGCGTCGGGGTTGCGGGGCCGCTCCAGCGGCTGGGTGGTGACGCGGACGAACTCGTGGGCGTACTCGCTGGGCAGCCGCTTGAGCCACGGCGTCTCCTTGCGCAGCGCCGTGTAGTCGGCGTCGAGTCGCCACAGGACGGCGGGCAGCCACGCGACCCCGCACTCGACCAGGACCAGCCGGGTGTGCGGGTAGCGCTCGAAGACGCCGTGCGCGAGGACGCTGGCGAGGTGGCCCATGCCCGTCTCGCACAGCATGGCGTGGGTCTCCCAGTAGAAGGTGGGCGGGCCCGTTCCGGTGGGGTTGGCGTTGACGCCGCCCTGGCCGCCGAGGTGCGCGGCGATCGGCAGCCGCATCTCCGATGCGGCCTCCCACATGGGGTGGAAGAAGGGGTCGCCGTAGGGGCGCTGCGAGCCCGACGTCACCACGACCTGCGACACGCTGGGGTGGCCGCCGACCCGGCGGATCTCGGCGGCGGCGCCCTCGGGGTCCTGCGGGGCGACGGTGATGGAGATCCGCAGCCGGTCGTCCAGCGGCGCCCAGGTGTCGAGGACCCAGTCGTTGTGGGCGCGCGCCAGCGCGCTCGCGTAGTAGGGGTTGGCGAGCGTGGACACCTCCATGCCCTCCTCGCCGAGCAGGATCGCGTAGTCCAGGTCGTAGCGGTCCAGCAGCTGCTCGCACATGTAGGCGTAGTCGGTGGCGGGGGCGCCGCCGCTCGGCGGGAGGGTGTCGTAGCGCATGTAGCCCTCGGGGTGCAGCCAGGCGCGGTGCCCGTGGGGGAACGAGTCGCGGCCGCCGGGCAGCTCGCCCCGGTCGAGGTAGTCGCGGAAGCTCCGATCCAGGTAGGGGAGGAGGACGCGGGCGGAGTCCCACCCGTTGTGCACGTCGCAGTCGATCACCGGGACCTCCTTCGTTGTGCTCAAATTGCACGGCAATGCTCATATAGCACGGTACCGAACGTCAACACCGCGCCGTCGACCGCCATACTTGAACGCATGAAACCGCTGGAAACCGTCGACCGGGCGCTTCAGGTCCTCCAGGTGTTCGACCAGGACCACCGCGAACTCGGCGTCGGCGAACTCGCCGCGAGCCTGGGGATCCACCACAGCAGCGCGTCCCGGCTCGCCGCGACCCTCGCACTGCGCGGGTTCCTGGAGCGCTCCGCCGACTCCGAGCGCTACCGCGTCGGCCCGGAGCTGCGCCGCCTCGGCCTCCTCGGCCTCACGAGCCCCGACCTGCTGAACGAGGCCCGGCCCATTATGGACGCGCTCGTGGAGCGCGTCGGCGAGACCGTCGCGCTCTCCCAGGTCGACGGCGACCGCAGCATCGACATCGCCGAGGCGCCCGGGCGGCACGTCATCGGCGCCCGGCAGTGGCTCGGCCGCCGCTTCCCCCTGCACGCCACCTCCGACGGCAAGGTCTTCCTCGCCTTCGCCGTCGGGCGCCCGGCAGCGCTGGAGACGGAGCTGGAGCGGTACACCGAGTGGACGATCACCGACCCCAGCGTCCTCGCCAAGGCGCTCGACCGGGTGCGCGAACGCGGCTGGGCCTATGCGGGCTCGGAGTTCGAGGAGGGCCTCGCGGGGGTCGCGGCGCCCGTCTTCGACGCCGCCGGGCGCTGCGTCGCCGCACTCAACATCACCGGCCCCGACTACCGCATGCCCAAGGACCCCGACGAGCTCGGGACGGCCTGCCGCGCGGCGGCCGACCGCATCACCACCCGCCTCGGCGGCCCTTGAGCCACGGCGCCGGGACCACGCCGCCGGGACCACCCCGCAGAAGTCCCGCGACGCCTGGTCCAGCAAGCCAGGCCGCGGCGCCGGGGCGTGTTGCCTGCTGCGCGGCGCCGCGGCCCCGGCGCCGCTGTCAGTCGTCAGTCGGAAAGTGTGATCGCCCGCGAGGGGCACAGCCGCACGGCGGCCCGCGCCGCCTCGGCGTCCTCCCCGTCGGGCTCTCGTTCCAGGACGACGACGCGGCCGTCATCGTCGTCCTGTGTGAAGACGGCGGGGGCGGTCAGCGCGCACATCCCCGCCCCCGCGCACGCCTCGCGGTCGGTGCCGATCCTCACGACGGCGCCGCCCAGGTGACGGGGAGCCGCCGGACCCCGTAGACCGCCGAGGTCTCGCGGAGGGGGACCTCGGCGGCGGGGACCGCCAGCCGCAGCCCGGGGAACCGCTCGAACAGTGCGCGGTAGGCGATGCGCATCTCGACGCGGGCGAGCTGCTGGCCCAGGCACTGGTGGACGCCGTGCCCGAACGCGAGGTGGCGGCGGGCCCCCGTCCGGTCGAGCCGGAGGTCGGCCGAGTCGGGGAACATGTCGGGATCGCGGTTGACCGCGGGCAGCGACACCATCACCGTCTCGCCCTTGCGGACGAGTCGGCCGTCCAGTTCGACGTCCTCCAGCGCGGCCCGGGTGGGCGCGCCGAGGTGCAGGATCGACAGGTAGCGCAGCAGTTCCTCGACGGCGTTCGCCGCCAGTGCGTCGTCGGCGCGGAACGCGGCGAGCTGCCGCGGGTGCCGGAGGAGCGCGAAGGTCCCCAGCGCCAGCATGTTCGCCGTGGTCTCATGCCCGGCCACGAGCAGGATCAGCGCGATGTTGGTCAGCTCCTCGTCGCTGAGTTCGCCCTCTGCGACGAGGCCGCCGAGCAGGTCGTCGCCCGGCGCCGTGCGCGTGCGCCGCACCAGTCCGGCCAGGTAGTCGGTGAGCGTGCCCAACGCGGCCATGGTCTGCTGCTCGGTGCTCTCCAGGTCGACCATGACACTGCTCTGCTCCTCGAACAGCGTGTGATCGGAGTAGGGGACGCCGAGGAGTTCGCAGATCACCAGGGAGGGGATCGGCAGCGCGAACGCCGACACCAGGTCGGTCGAGGTCCCGGCCCGCTCCATGGCGTCGAGGCGGTCGGCGGTGATCGCGGCGATCCGCGGCTCCAGCCGGCGCATGCGGTGCACGGTGAACCGGCCGGTGAGCATCCGCCGATAGCGGGTGTGGTCGGGCGGGTCCATGTTGATGAACCAGCCGGGCGCCGCCGGCTGCCGCGCGCCTCCGGGCCGGGGAACCGTCGCGAAGACGGTGTGCTTGACGTCGGGCCGGTTGCTGAACCGCGGGTCCGCCAGGACGGCGCGCGCCGTCGCGTGGTTCGTCACCAGCCAGCCGACGTGCCCGTCGAAGTACGCCATGCGGGTGAGGGGTTCCGCGGTGCGCAGCCGGTCGAGCTCGGGCGGGGGGTCGAAGGGGCAGCCCGGAGCGCGCCCGGTCGGCAGGGCGACGGGTTCGGAACCGGCCCCGGTGGTCCTCGCAGGGTTTCTGGCCATGACGGCGCCTCTCGAACGTGCGGACAATAATAGGAGAGTACTCCTATTTTAAGAGTTGACAACCAAAATAGGAGTAGACTCCTAACCAAGGTTCGAGTGAGGACTGAGTGCGGGCCGCGCACCGCAGGGGGCCCGCACAGGGGAGAGGTGGCCGCCGCCGCGGCCGCGAAGCGTCCGGGCGAAGCGTCCGATGAAGCCAACGGCTACGAGACGTCCCGCGGATCGGCGGCGCAGCCGATAGGCTGTGGGCGCTCTGCGGCGCCGCGACCTCGCAGGGGATCCCCCCGAGCACGCCGCACGGCCAGACGGGAGTACACGCGATCCGCGCATGAGCACAACGACGGAAGCCGCCCGCAGCGGGCGCTGGGAGCGCAAGAGGGTCCGCACCAAGACGGCGATCCAGGGGCACGCCCTGCGGCTGTTCCGCGAGCAGGGCTACCAGGCCACCACCGTCGACCAGGTGGCGGAGGCCGCCGACGTCGCCCCCAGCACGGTCTTCCGCTACTTCCCGGCAAAGCACGACCTCGCCGTCCTGGCCGACTACTTCCCGCTCGCCGACGCCGCCCGGGAGGCGTTCGAGGCGCAGCCGCCCGAGTTGGGCTCTATCGGGGCACTGCGCGAAGCGATCCGCGCGGTCTTCGCCGACCTCACCCCCGCCGAGCGGTCCGCACGCTACGAGCGCGACCTGGCGTGGCTCGCGATCCCGGAAGTCTGGGCCGCGAACGTCGAGATCGTCACCAAGAGCCGGTCCATGGTCCGCGACCTCATCGCTGGCAGGTGCGGCCGCGGCCCCGACGACCCCGCGGTGCGCGCCCTCGCCGACGCCGTAGTGGGCGTCAGCCTCGGCGCCCTCCTCGACTCCCTGCACGCACCGGACGTCGACCCCGTCGAGGCACTGGACCAGGCCCTCGCCCACCTCGAACCCGGCCAGTCCCTCTAGCGGCCACCCCGAACGGCATCGCAGGCCGGCTCGCGATCGTCATCCGACACAACCCGCCTGATTTCTCCGGTCCAACGTATTCCGATATGGGTATATGATGGCTAACATGGCACGAGCAGCGACGACGTCGGACGTCTTCAATGCGATCGCCGAGCCTCAGCGCCGGGAGATCCTGGTGCTGTTGCGGGCCGGTGAGCGGTCGGTGACCGAGTTGTCCCGGGAGATGGGGGTGTCCCAGCCGGGGGCGTCCAAGCACCTGCGGGTGCTCCGGGAGGTCGGGCTGGTGCGCGACCGCAAGGCAGGCAAGCAGCGCCTCTACGAGCTGGACGCCCGTGGGCTGCGAGCGGTCCATGAGTGGACCGGCGGGTTCGAGCGGTTCTGGAACGAGAGCTTCGACAGGCTGGACGCCTACGTGCAGGACCTGAAGCAGGCAAGGCAGGAGGAGTAGCTGATGAGTGAGACAGGACGAGGAGCGCCGGCGCAGTCCGCGACGGCCGACCGCGAGGTCGTGGTCTCCCGGGGCATCGACGCTCCACGAGAGCTGGTGTTCGAGGCGTTCACCGAAGTGCGGCACCTGTCGCAGTGGTGGGGGCCGGAGGGGTTCACCACGACCACGCGGTCCTTCGAGTTCCGCGTCGGCGGGGAGTGGGACTTCGTGATGCACGGACCGGACGGGACGGACTACCAGGAGTGGATCACCTGGACCGAGATCGCTCCGCCGGAACGGATCGCGATGCTCCACGGTGAGTCCCGCGATGACCCGAACGCCTTCGAGTCGGTCCTGAGGTTCGAGGCCGACGGTGCGGCGACCCGGATCGAAATGCGCGCGGTGTTCCCCACCAAGGAGCTGCGCGACGAGGCGGTCGAGAAGTACCACGCGATCGAGGCCGGAAAGCAGACCCTCGGCAACCTGGCTGCCTACGTCACCGCGAACGTCCGGAAGGGAGCGGAGGACTGATGGCCGGAAAGGTGTTCTTCAGCGTGTCGATGTCGCTGGACGGCTTCATCGCGCCCGAGTCCTCCGAAGAACTGATGAAGCGGCAGTGGATGGAACTTCAGCGGTGGGTCTTCCCGCTGCGGTTCTTCCGGGAGAACCTGAAGCTCGGCGGGGGCGGCGAGGAGGGGCGCGACAACGACATCGTTCGGGAGACGTTCGAGCGCACCGGCGCGAGCGTGATGGGCAAGCGCATGTTCGACGCGGGCGAGCAGATGTGGCCGGAGGAGGCGCCGTTCCACACGCCGGTCTTTGTCGTGACGCACACCAAGCGCGACCCCTGGGAGCGGCCGGGCGGGACCGCGTTCCACTTCGTCAACGACGGCATCGAGTCCGCGCTCGACCAGGCCCGCGAGGCGGCCGGTGATCGCGACGTCCGCATCGCGGGCGGTGGCGCAACGATCCTGGAGTACGTGAACGCCGGCCTGGTCGACGAGTTCACGATCGCGCTCTCACCCGTGCTGTTCGGCTCCGGAATCCGCCTGTTCGAGGGCGTGGACGCGGGCCGCGTGGCCCTGGAACAGATCCGCGCGGAGCCGACACAGCGGGTGACCCACCTGACCTACGCAGTCCGAGAGCGGTAGCCGCACGGAGGACACCACGCGGCGGGCCCACCGACGGTCCTCCTACCAGGACGACCACCCCACCTGGGAGGATCGGTGGCCCCGGGCCACTCGGCGCCTATTAGGCCGCAACTACACCCTAGATCGTTAGGAGCCCCCAATGAGCTCCCACCGGATCCGATCAAGGCATTACATACGATCTTTGCAGCCCGTACGATATTCACGACGCGTGTGAATCGAAGATGGGTGGCGAGATGGAACGTCCTTGGGAGGCCGATCCGTCGGCGAAATTCGCGAAGCGATTGGGGAAATCAGCTGAGGAGTTGGGGGATTCAAAGGGCAGAGACGGGTGTCCGGACATCTGGCGCCTCGATAACGGTGATATTGCCGTAATTGGAAGAGATCTTACCGATAGCTATAATTCACGTCTCCCGGAGAACGTTCAAATTTCTCCAGATGAACGGTTGGTCGTCATTCCGGGAAATATGCTCACCGCTGCGAAGCCGGATATCGCCGATGAGTGACCGCCTCGTCCTGGATCTTCCTCCCTCGATGGGAAGACGACTTGCCCTGGACGACTACCGCCGCGACTTTCGGAAGCGAGATGGGGAGGTCGTCGACCGTCCCTCGTGGAAGTTTGAGCGGCGACAGTACTTCTATGAGAAAGGTGATCCCAGTCGAGAGGCGTTTCGACTAGGGAAATGGCGTGAGTCATTGAGGCTTCTCGATGCGGAACGGGATGAACTGCGTGTCTCGGCGCTAGAGGATGAAAAACGTGGACACCTCTTCCATCGGGTGCGTGTTGTGCAGGAACCACTAACACCGTATTTGCAGTGGGAGTTGCATGCCCTGCGTGTGCAGGAAGAATGTGGGCACCCGATTCGCGTAATCCAGGCAGAGGACCTGGGCCCATGGGAGAGGTTCCAGCTCTTGCCCGAGGTCGTGGTCCTCGGCGGCCGAACACTCTACGAGGTGGTCTACACGGAGTCCGGGGTCCTGGACGGGGGAATCCGGTTCACTGACTCCGACCTTGCCAAGCGGTGGGAATCCTTCATCAAGGATCTCTTCGTGGCAGGCGAGGACGTGATCTCCTACACGGACCGCCGTGTAGTCGAACTCCCCGCGCCGCTGGCCGGAGAATAGGTGAGCAGCGAGGATGCGGAGTGGTGACGAGGACCGGAACAATGGATCGCATTCCGAGCTGTCGGGGTCGTCGCGCGATGTAGTCCAAGCCGGGAACGTCAGGGGTGGAGTCCACTTCCACGCGCACGAGCAGCGTGGAGCAGGCGAGTTCGGGCCTCCCCGACCTCAGCAGCTCCCGCGGGATGTGCGGGGTTTTGTCAACCGCTCCCAGGAATTGGACGGACTCAACGCGATCCTGGCGAGCGCAGAAGCCGATCACCACGCCGTGTCCCTCTGCGTGATCGCCGGGACCGCGGGCGCCGGTAAGACGGCATTGGCATTGCACTGGGCGCATCTGGTGCAGGACCGGTTCGCGGACGGGCAGCTTTATGTCAACCTGCGCGGTTATGACCCAGGGGAACCGGTCGCGGCTGGCGATGCCCTGAACCGGTTCATCATCGCCTTGGGTGTTCCCGTTCAAGCGATCCCACAGGATACCGAGGCCGCTGCCGCGCTCTACCGCTCGCTGCTGGCCGAGCGAAGCATGTTGATCCTGTTGGACAATGCCGCAGCGGTCACCCAGGTTCGCCCTCTACTGCCGGGAAACTCCGACTGCCTGGTCATCGTGACCAGTCGCGGCCGGATGTCCGGTCTCGCGGTCCACGATGGAGCGCACCGTCTCACCCTTGGGGTTCTGCCCGAAGCGGAGGCGGTCGCGCTCCTACGTGCCGTCATCGCCGGGTATCGGCCTGAGGATGACGCGGACGCGCTGGCCGAGTTGGCCCGCCTGTGTGCGCGATTGCCCTTGGCCCTGTGTATCGCAGCGGAGCGTGCCGTGACACGACCGCATATGCGGCTGGCCGAACTGATCAGCGACCTGAAGGACGAGTCGGCACTCTGGGAGGCGTTGAGCACGGATGACGAGGAGGCCGACGCGGTCCGGTCAGTGTTCGCCTGGTCCTATCGGGCGTTGCAGCCGGCGGCCGCACGCCTGTTTCGGCTGCTCGGCCTGCATCCGGGGCCCGAGTTCGGCATTGGTGCGGCTGCCGCCCTGGCGGGCACGAGTGTGCGACGGGTGCGACAACTGCTGGACGTACTGGTCGGAGCCTTTGTCCTGGAGCAGACCGCACCCGACCGGTATGAATTCCATGACCTGCTGCGTGTTTTTGCCGCAGAGCAAGCTCAGCATGAAGAATCCGCTGGTCAGCGGGATTTGGCGACGCGTCGCATGCTCGATTGGTATCTACATACCGCCGACTCCGCACAAAGCTGGATCGAACCTGCTGAAGACCACCTGCCGCTCGACGTTCCGGCTGAAGCGGCTGCGCCATTGTCCTTCCCCGACTACGACCGCGCCGTGGATTGGGCTGAGCAAGAGCACGCCAATTTCCTCCCGGCGGTACGGGCTGCGGAGCAGGCCGGATTCGAACGGCACGCCTGGCTCCTGGCCGCAGTCCTTTGGAACGCACAGGCACCATCCGCTGTCGTCACCGACTGGCTTGAGATGGGGCGCATCGGCCTGCGCGTCGCGCGCAGGATCGGCGACCGTGCCGCCGAAGCGAAATTACTGGAGAACCTCGGGTTCGGCCATGTCCAGATCCACCGGACTACGGAAGGACTCGACTACCAGTACGGAGCCTTGGAGATTTGGCAAGAGTTGGGCGAGCGTTCGGGCCAGGCCGCAGCCCTGAACGCCATCGGCCTTATCCACCTGCGGGTGAGGAGGCTGCACGACGCTGAGGTGTGCTTTGCCCAGGCGATCACGGCTTTCGGTGAACTCGGCGAGCGCCACTGGGAGGCAGTATCCGTCGCCAACCTCGCCGAAGCACGGCACCAGGCGGGGCGTCTTCAGGAGGCCGAAGACTCGATCCGCAGGGCCATGGCTGCACATCGCGAGTTGGGAAGCAAGCGGAGTTTGGGAAACGCCTTGCGGATCGTCAGCGGGGTACACCTCGATCGGGGCGAACCGGACAAGGCCGCGAAGGCGGCGAACGATGCGCTGGAGATTGCCGCGGACCTTCGCGACCACGTGCTGGAAGGCCATTGGCTACTGGCGTTCGGAGATACTCAGCAGGCGCTCGGCCACTTCGACGAAGCCCTGATCGCCTACCAGCGGTCCGCCACACTTCAGCGTCGCCAAGGCGACCGCAGCCGTGAAGCACGTGCCTGGCAGGGGGCGGGCGAGGCGTACGGCCGACTGGGTCGCCTAAGCGAGGCGGCCGACTTCCACCGCAGGGCGGCCGCGGTGCAGCAGGAACTCGGCCACGCCTGGTACGAGGCTATGGCACTCGACGGGCTCGCGACCGTGGTGCGAGACGACCGTCCTGACGAAGCCCGCCGCCTCTGGAGCGAGGCGTTGAGGTTGCTCGCCGACTATGGCGACTCCCGCGCCGAGCAAGTACGCGAGCGCATTTCGGGCCAGCTGGCGTAGATCCGCCCGCATCCGTGACGGCCGCCCCCGGGGACCGGGGGCGGCCAGGTGGCGAGTCAAATAGTGCCGACGATGACGGTATGCGTCTCCAGCACGACGGCTCCTTCGGGCAGCGGCGTCGTGTCGTCGGGGGTGATGGTCCGCACCCAGATGCTGGTGCCGCGGGAGTAGAGATCGTGGCGTTCTATGGACTCCCACAGGTCGTAGGGGAGGGCGGCAGCCGCGCACGCGCAATGCGGACCAAACCCGCCAGAGAGGGGCGAGCGCATGCCCGCGAAGCAAAGACCGCTGTCGTCCGGCTCACCGCCGTCGATGACCTGCACGATCGACACGGACAGACTGACGCCGTCGGGGATGGCCACACTCATCGGGGAACCTCCAATGTGCGAAGACGAAGTGCAGGACCGTTGTCACTCAAAGAATTAGGTGTCTGACTTGGCCTGCACAGAATCGATGATCCATCTACCGAAAGGAGAATTCCAGTCGTTCTACTGACCTGCGGGGATCTAGTCCATGGTGTAGACGTGAGTAGGGTCTCGGTGCTCTTATCTACTATATGAAAGGAAACTACGACCCCCAGCGGCGCAGGCTCGGCCTCCAAGTGCGACGACTGCGCGAACAAGCAGGTCTTTCCCAGGAGGAGCTATGCAAGCTGCTCCCGATCCAGGCGGGGATGCTGAGTGCGATCGAGAGGGGGACCCGAGGTGTGAAATCGGACTATGTCGATGCAATCGACCTGGCGCTCTCTACAGGCGGCAAACTCAGGCGACTGCTGGAGTCCATGTCCTCCAGTGCGGGGACGCCATCATGGTTCAAGAACATCCTGGAGCTCGAACAGCAAGCGACGGAGTTCCGTGAGTACGATCCGCTGCTGATCCCCGGCCCCCTACAGTCAGCGGACTATGCGCGCACCATCCTTCGCGATGGCCGTCCGGATGACACCGATGACGAGATCGAAGCGCTCGTAGAGGCACGGATGCGCCGGAAGGACATTCTTTCCGGTGACCGACCGCCCATAATGCTCATCGTTCTGGACGAGATCGCGGTTCGCCGTCCGATCGGTGGAGACGGCGTCATGAAGGACCAATTGGCAAGCCTGCTCGATATGGCCGCCGATGCGAGGACCGTGCTTCAGATCGTCCCGTTCTCGACTACGAGGCACCCGGGACTCTCTGGCGCCTTCCGCCTCATCATTGGTCCTGACGTCGGTGAAGTCGTCTACCTTGAGACCGCGCTGGGCGGTTCGGTGGTCGATGACGTCGATGCGACGGGGAGGTGCTCCCGTACCTTCGGTGACCTGCGGGGCGTAGCGTTGCCCCCGCAGCAGTCACGCGAACTGGTCGAAAAGGTCATTAGAGGAGGTTTTTGAACATGCGGTCTGAGATTCACGCGTGGCGGAAGAGCAGCTATAGCAATGCGAGTGGTGGCCACTGCGTGGAGGTCGCAGAGCTTCCTGAGGGGGTGCTGGTGCGCGACTCACGCTTCCCTGCCGATGGGTGCCTGAGTTTCCCGACAGGGCAGTGGGCGGCCCTGCTGCGCGACGTCAAGGACGGGACGCTGTAGCACCCTGACCTCTGCATCGCCCCGGGTGCGGGGTCAGTCGGGGCGGGGGAGGGGGGTGAAGCGGCCGTAGGTGTGGTGGAGGTAGAGGAGTGGGCGTTTGGACTCGTCTATCGATGTCTTGGCGACTCGGCCGACCACCAGCCAGTGGTCGGCGACCCGCACGGTGGTGTGGCGGTGGCAGACCAGGTGGGCGCTTGTTCCGGCGAGGATCGGCGGGCCGTTCCAATCGGTGGTCCACCGTGTCGGCGGGGCGAAGCGGTCGATCCCCTGGGTGGCGAACCGCGTGGCGAGGTCGCCCTGGTCGTCGGCGAGCAGGTGGACGGCGAAGCGGTCCGCCCGCCGCATCCGAACCCAGGTCGATGACGTGTCGGCGACGTAGAACGAGACCAGCGGCGGGTCGGCGCTCACGCTCGTGAACGACGTCGCCGTGAGGCCGACGGGCCGCCCGTCGACCAGCGCGGTGACCGCCGTGACCCCTGCGGCGTGCCGACTGAGCGTCTGCCGGAACCGGGCGGAGTCGACCTGCCCGGCGTCCGGATCGGTGGAACCGGCCGCGGAGCCGTTCACGGTCCTGTCCTGGTGCTCGGTGGCGTTGGCTGCGGTCACGGTGATTCCCTCCGGACTTTCGTTGGCGGGTCGTCGGCGCCGGGTCAGCGCGCAGCGGCATCGTGGTCCATTGGGACGCGGGTCGCTGTTGGCGCCGACGTCGGCGGTCCAGTGCGGTGGGGGTCGCCGGTGTCGGTCGAATCAGCGGGTGATGGCGCCCTGGTGCAGTGCAGTCCGGACGGCCGGGGCGACCGCGGCGGCCCACTCCTCGGCGATCGCGGCCACTCGGGGCAGGTCGGACTCTGGCAGGGCGAGGCCCGGCGAGGGGACGAGCGCGCCGAGTTCCACCAGCAGCGGGCGCAGGTGCACCTCGACGGCGAGTGTGTGCGCCGGCGAGCCGACGACCAGCAGCGGCAGGGCGACGGTGCCCGCGAGCCCGCCGGTGCCGATCTGGTCGAGGAACACCTTGAGGAGCCCGGTGTAGGTGGCCTTGTAGGTGGGGCTGGCGACGACCAGTACGCGGGCCGCCAGCACCCGCTCCAGCGCGTGGGCGGCGTCGGGATGGCGCTCCCCCGGCTGGAGGAGTACCGGGGCGAGTTCGGCCAGTTCGATCACGTCGGCCTCGCCCGCGGTGCCGACCTCGGCGGCGACCGCGCGGGCCGCGGTGCGCGCGGCGGCGGACGTTCGGGAGTGGGCGCGGGGGTTGCCGACGACGACGGTGATGCTCATCGGGTGCGGTCCTGTTCATTGTGGTGGGCTTGTCGCGGGCTCAGAGTTGCGCTGAGCCGCGCGGGGCGAGCGGTGCGGGCGGTGCGCGGGCATCGTCGGCGGTGTGGGCTCAGAGCCGCGCGAGGGCGAGCGGTGCGGGTGGGCGCGTGGGCATCCATCGTCGGCGGTGTGGACTCAGAGCCGGGCGGCGGCGTCCGTTGCCCCGGCGTCCGCTGCCATCGGGGCGACGGACCCGGTGGAACCAGTGGAGGGGGACGGGGGAGTCCACCGGCCCCGTTCGCGCAGCAGCGGGAGCACTCCTTCGGCGAACCAGTACGCCTCCTCCAGGTGCGGGTAGCCGGACAGGACGAACTCGTCGATGCCGATGCGGTGGTACTCCTCGATCCGGTCGGCGACCTCCGCGTGCGAGCCGACCAGCGCGGTGCCCGCCCCGCCGCGCACCAGTCCCACCCCGGCCCACAGGTTGGGGTGGATCTCCAAGGCGTCGGTGCGGCCGTTGTGCAGCTCGCGCATCCGCCGCTGCCCCTCCGACTCGCTGGTGGCGAACCCGGCCTGCGCCTTGGCGATCGCGTCCGGACTGATCCGGGAGAGCAGCCGGTCGGCCTCGGCCCACGCCTGCGCCGCCGTGTCGCGGGTGATGACGTGCAGCCGTATGCCGAACCGCAGTGTGCGGCCGTGCGCCGCGGCGCGTTCCCGGACGGCGGCGATCTTCGCCGCGACGGCGTCGGGCGGCTCGCCCCACGTGAGGTAGGTGTCGACGTGGCGGGCCGCGACGTCCAGCGCGGCGGGCGAGGACCCGCCGAAGTACACCTGCGGGCGCGGTTCGGGGACCCGGCCCAGCCGGGCGCCCTCGACCCGCAGGTGGGTGCCTGCGAAGTCGACGGTCTCCGCGTCCCACAGCCGCGACACGATCTCCAGGAACTCCCCAGTGCGCGCGTAGCGGGCGTCCTTGTCGAGGAAGTCGCCGTGGCCGCGCTGCTCCGCCGACTCACCCCCGGTGACCACGTTGAGCAGCAGACGTCCCCCGCTGAGGCGCTGGAAGGTCGTCGCCATCTGCGCGGCAAGGGTCGGCGAGGTCAGGCCGGGTCGGAAGGCGACGAGGAACTTCAGCCGCTCGGTCTGCGCGATCAGCGCGGACGTCGCCAGCCAGGCGTCCTCGCACCACGTACCGGTCGGGGTGAGGACGCCCTCGAAGCCGAGCCGGTCGGCGGCGCGGGCGATCTGGGCGAGGTAGTCGACGGTGGGTTCGCGGGTGCGGTCGGCGGCGTCCTGCGCGGCGCCGTGGCCGCCGCCGACGATCCCCCTGCTGTCTCCGCTCGTTGGCAGGAACCAGTGGAAGGTCAGGCTCATGGTGTGGTCCTTCGGGTCGGGCCGATGCCGTGGACGTTGTGGGTCAGGGGCTGTCGCCCCGGTGGTGCGCGCGTGGGCGGGGAGGGGCGTGCACGTGGGTGGGGAGAGGGCTGCCGTGCGGGTGGTGTGCACGTGGGTGGGGAGAGGGCTGCCGTCGCGATTGCGAAGCATCCGGCGGCACGAAACACCACGCTTGAGGAGGCCACCGGACCTGCACCCCCGCTCGCGGCAGGCTCGCCCCACTACTCGGGGCACCCGAGCCCGGGCACCGGACCGCTAAGCCTGTGCGCACGGTCTGGCGGGAAAACTCCAGCGTGGTGCTCGCACCGCCGGATGCTTCGCAATCGCGGCGGTAACTTTTTCTGCGGGTGCGGGTGCGGGTGCGGGTGCGGGTGCGGGTGCGGGTGCGGGTGCGGGTGCGTTGGGGGCGGGGCGCGCGGGCTCACTTGGGGACGAGGTGATTGAACCGGTCGTCGGTGAAGTCCGCGATGGACGGCGCCTTCGGGATCTCGCCCGCCTCGGCGAAGGAGTCGGCGAGGCGCTGTTCCAGGGCGATCAGCTCCTTGTCGACCCGCCGCGGGGTCGGGTGCCGCCGCTCGGCCGCGACCCGGGTGACCTCGACCGGCAGCTTGCTGTGCGCCGCCCACACCTCGGCGTACTCGTCCGGGTTCCGACCGCTCCACACCACGGCGCGGTGGATCCGCTCGATGTAGTCCTCCAGCGCGGCGGCCTTGGCGGGGTCCTCCAGCGCGCTGTTGTTCGCGACCTGGAAGGAGAACGTGTTGCTGTACCCCTCGGCGTTCACCAGGATCTCGGCGTCGGCCTTGTCCTCGGCCTGGGCGACGTAGGGGTCCCAGACCGCCCAGGCGTCCACCCGCCCCTCGGAGAACGCCGCGAGCGCGTCGGCGGGTTGCAGGTACTTCACGTCGACGTCCTCGAACGCCAGCTTCTCCTGCTTGAGCACGCCGAGCAGGTGTGCGTGCGCCGAGCTGCCCCTGGCGACGGCGACCGTCGCCCCGTTCAGGTCGGCCGGGTCGGTGAGGTCGGACTTCGGCGGCACCACGATGGAGGATCCGTCGGGCGAGGCGTCGAACGCCGCGGCGATCGAGATGTCGGATCCCGCCGCCGCCGCGAAAACCGGCGGCGCGTTGCCGACCTGACCGATGTCGACCGCGTTGGCGTGCACAGCCTCCAGCAGCGGCGGTCCCGAGGTGAAGGTCGACCACTCCAGCGTGTAGGGGACGTCGTCCAGCTCGCCCGCCGCCTCCAGCAGCGGCTGCGCCCCGGCGATCTGGTCGCCGACCTTCAGGGTGACCTGGGACAGGTCCACCGAGCCGTCCTCGTTGACGGCTCCGTCGGCCGCGCCGCACGACGTGGCGAGCAGCAGGGCGGCGAGCGCGGCGGGTGCAGCGGGCAGCAGGTGTCTCATCATCGGTCTCCTGTCGGGTGGACGCCGAGGACGGCGAGGAGGCGGTCGCGGGCGTGCAGCAGCGCGTCGGCGTCGCGGTGCCGGGGGCGGGGGAGTCCGATGTGCTCCTCGTGCGCGATGCGGCCGTCGGCGAGGACGAGGACCCGGTCGGCGAGCAGCAGCGCCTCGTCCACGTCGTGGGTGACCAACAGGACGCCCGGCAGGTGCCGCCGCCACAGGTGCAGCACCAGGTCGTGCATTGTGATGCGGGTCAGCGCGTCGAGCGCGCCGAACGGCTCGTCCAGCAGCAGGAGTTCCGGTTCGCGTACCAGCGCTCGGGCGAGGGACGCGCGCTGCGCCTCGCCGCCGGAGAGTGTCAGCGGCCAGGCGTCGGCGTGGTCGGCCAGGCCGACCTCCCCGAGCGCGGCGACGGCGGCCTCCTTGGGCGCAGTCCCGTCGAGCCCGAGGGCGATGTTCGCCCAGACGCGTTTCCACGGCAGCAGCCGCGGTTCCTGGAACGCCACCATCGCCGAGTCGGAGGCCGCCACGGTGCCCTCGGCTTCGCGGTCGAGCCCGGCGAGCACGCGCAGCAGGGTGGATTTCCCCGACCCGCTGCGGCCGAGCAGGGCGACGAACTCGCCGGACTCGATCCGCAGGTCGACGTCTGCCAGCACCGGCCGCCCGTCGAACGCGCGGGACAGGCCGCGGACCTCGGCGGCTGCACCGCCGGAGGCGGCCGCCTCCGGTGCGGCCGGGCGGTCGGCTGTAGCGTCCACGGCGGTTGCGCGGGACGCCCCGCCGTCCAGCGCCGCCGATTGATCCGCTGTGCCGTCCACGGCGGCCGGGCGGGCCGCCGCGGCGCCGTTCACCGGGTGCCGAAAGCGCGCCGCCATACCAGCGCCCTCCTTTCGAGGAGCCGCACGAACGCGTCGGTGATCAGTCCGAGCAGGCTGTAGACGATGAGGCCGAGGACGACGATGTCGGTGCGCAGGAACTCCCGCGCGCTGTTGATCATGAAGCCCAGTCCGGCGTCGGCGTTGATCTGCTCGGCGACGATGAGCGCGAGCCAGGCCGAACCGAGGCTCAGCCGCAGGCCCACCAGCAGTCCGGGCAGCGAGCCGGGGAGCACGACGTGCCGGATGACGCCGAGCCGGGAGAGGCGCAGGACATGGGCGACATCGCGGAACTTCGGGTCGACCCCTCGGATGCCAGCGGCGGTGTTGACGTAGAGCGGGATGGTGACCGCGAGGGCCACCAGCGCGACCTTGGGCGTCTCGCCGATGCCGAACCAGAGGATGAACAGCGGGATCAGGCCGAAGATCGGCACGGTCCGCAGCATTTGCAATGGGGGGTCGACAAGGTTGTCGCCCCAGCGGCTCAGCCCCACGACGACCGCGAGCGCGATTCCTGCTGTCGCGCCGATGGCGAACCCGGTCAGGACCCGTTGCAGAGAGACGCCGACCGCGTCGACGAGTGAGCCGTCCTGGAGCAGGCCGAGCGCCGTCGCGGCGACCGTGCTCGGCGCGGGCAGCAGGCGCTCGGGGAGGATGCCGAGCGACGCGCCGAGCTGCCAGCCCACGAGCAGCGCGATGGGGCTGACCCAGCGGTCCAGTAGCCGGTTCCGGCGCCGGGGCGCGACGGCGGGGCGGCGCGGCGGAGCGCCGCTGCCGTTCTCCGTGGCCGGGGCGCGGGGTGGCGCCGCGGTAGCGGGCGGGTGCATGGGGCGGGGCCCTCCATCGATCGGGGACGCGCCCGGTGGTCGGCGCGCTCGTATCGAAGTTTACCAACCTAAATAGTAGGAATTAAAGCCCCCTCTGTCCCGGACATGAATGAGATCCCGGGAGTCTCACCCCGGCGACGTGCGATCGAGTGCGGCGTATGGCCGTTGAACTGCGGAATCGTCGCCTCAATGGTCCGGCCGGGTCGGGGGGTCTCGGGGAGGCGCGCGGATGTCGGTGGTGGGCGGGAGGATCGGCGGAGGGGCGTCCGGCCCCGCCGCCGGTCCCAAGGAGGAACCACCGATGCTCTTGCGCGATGTCGAACCCGGCGACGTCGATGCCTACGTCCGGATGCGGTGCGACCCGGTCATGATGGCCGAACTCGGCGGCCCCGCGCCGCGCGAGGGCATCGAGGCGAAGGTCGAGAAGGACGCCGCCACCACCGCGTCCGGCGAGACCTGGATCAAGATGATCGTCCCCGACGCCGGGCGGCCCGCGGCGGTGGCGGGCTCCGTGAGCCTGTGGTCCCACGACCTCGACGGCCCGACCATCTCGGAGATCGGTTGGATGGTGCTGCCCGAGTACCAGGGCCGCGGACTCGGCAAGCGTGCCGTCCGCGCCGTGCTCGAATCCGCGCGCGACACCGATCAGTGGGGGCTGATCCATGCCTACCCGGCCACGACCAACGCCCCCTCGAACGGTATCTGCCGCTCGCTCGGCTTCCACTTCGCGGGCGAACAGGACCTGCCCTTCGCCGACCGGGTCCTACGGGTGAACCACTGGACCATCGACCCGCGGACCGACCTGGCCTGAGGTCGGCTGGACCGGCCCCGCGTCCGCTCGGCTCAGTCGGGTCGGACCACCCGGTTCAACAGGACCTTCAGCTCGCGCAGTTCGCTGCTGGGCAGCACCCCCAGCGGGGTCTTCTCCAGCGCAGTCCGGACCAGTTCGGCGCGGACCCGGCGGCCCTCGGCGGTCATGACCACGACCCGCGAGCGGCGGTCGGCCGGGTCCACGGCGCGCTCGACCAGACCCCGTTCGACGAGCTGGTTGATGATGAAGGTCAGGTTCGGGGCGTTGCAGTACAGGCGCTCGGCCAGCACTTTCATCGAGGGCGGCGGTTCGGCCGGGTCGATGGACCACAGCGCCTGGAACGTCGCCGGCGTCAGGTGGTGATCGGCCAGCGCCTGCCCGATGAGGTCGTTGGTCCGCATCCAGATGTCGTGGATCGCGGCGACCACCTCGGTGAGGTCGGGTGCGGTCATGCCGCCATCCTACCGGAACTTTGAGTCTCGAAGGATCGTGCTAGCGTCAATGCTTCGAGACTCGAATCAATGGAGGACTTGTGAGAGACGACTATCGGGGCGTCACCGCGCTCGTCACGGGCGCGTCCAAAGGGCTGGGGCGGGCGTACGCGCTGGAGCTGGCGCGCCGGGGAGCGCGGGTGATCCTGCTGGCCCGCTCGGAAGGCGACCTGCGGGAGCTTGCCGCGCAGATCCGGGAACGGCACGGAAGGCACGGCAGACCGGGCACTACCGCTCCGGACATCGCGACATCGGGCACCGCGGCATCGGACGGCGAGGTGGCCGAGGTGGCGGAGGTGCTCGTCGGCGACCTCGCCGCCCCGGACGGCCCGGAGCGGATCGTGCGAGAGCTGCACGACCGCGGCCTGGCCGTCGACCTGCTGCTCAACAACGCGGGCGCGGGCAGCGCGGGCCCATTCCTCGACCGCCCGCTCCAACCGCAGCTGAGCTCCATCGGGCTCAACGTGAGCGGCCTGCTCGCGCTGACTCACGCGATAGGGACCGACCTGGTCGCCCGCGGCTCCGGCGGCATCATCAACGTCTCGTCCACCGCGGCCTTCCAGCCCATGCCCTACCAGGCCAGTTACGCGGCGACCAAGGCCTTCGTGCTCTCTTTCACCGAGGCGCTGGCCGAGGAGCTGCGCGGCTCCGGTGTCCACGTCATGGCGGCGCACCCCGGCGCGATCGCGACCGGCTTCTTCGACGGCACCTCGGCCACGATCAACGCCTACGCCGACACACCGGCCGCCGTCGCGGCCCGCACCCTGGACGACTACGCGCGGCGGCGCCCGGTGTCCTACCCGGGCCGGGCCCTGAACCGGCCCTTGACCTGGCCTGCGCGCCTGCTGCCCCGCACCACCGCCGCGCGGGTGGCCGGCGGGTTCAACCGGCGGCTGCGCCTGCACGAGGTCGTCGACATCGCCTAGCCGAGCGGTTCCCAGGTGCCCGGGTTCCCGAGAAGGGCGCCGGGCGACAAGGGCGGGGGAGCCCATGGCCGTGCGTCACGGCAGGACCATGGGCTCCCCCGCACCAGTGACTCTTGGGGGTACCGGTCCGGATTCCGGCCGAGAGCGGTCGCGGCTGCGCAGCAGCGACCGCCGAAGCGCATCCTGATCGGAACAGGCCAGACCGGCATCCCAACAGCTTCTTACGCGCGGACCCGGCACCCCGTGCGACCACCCGCCCCGAGGGCCCGGGGCCGGGCCCGCGCCCCGGGCCGGGCCCCGGCCGCTCTATGCGGGGCAGGCGGCAGCGGCGACGGGACGCTGCTCTGCCGCGGCGCCCAGCGAGGCGCCGACCAGCACCAGGCGCAGGGTGCGCTCGGCCGCGTCCGTGGTCAGCGCGACCGCCTGCTCCATGGCGCCGCCCAGGTCCACCGGGGCGGCGATGATCCCGGTGTAGGCGTCGATCCCGGCGCCATAGGTGCGCCACGCGCCGCGGCCGATCGTGCCCGCCAGCGCGATGACCGGCTTGCCGCTGAGCTTGGCCCGGCGTGCCACCTCCGCCGGCACCTTGCCGTTCGGTGTCTGGAAGTCGATCGCGCCTTCGGCGGTGATCACCAGGTCGGCCGCTGCCAGCCGGCCGTCGAGGTCCACCCCGTCGAGCAGGACGTCGAAGCGCGGGGAGAGGCGGGCGCCGAGCACCCCGGCGGCACCGGCACCCAACCCACCGGAGGCGCCGGTGCCGGGCGCGGTGCGCAGGTCGAGTCCGCTGTGCTCGGCGAGCAGCGCCGCCCAGTTGTCCATCGCCGCTCCGAGGCGGCGCACCTGGGCGGCGTCGGCGCCCTTCTGCGGGCCGAACACCTCGGCGACGCCCTTCGGTCCGGTGAGGATGTTGCACGGGTTGCAGGCGAGGACGATCTCGGTGTCCCGGAGCCGCGGGTCCATGCCGCGCACGTCCAGGTGGGTCGCACGCGCCACCTCGTAGCCGCCCCTGCCGATGGGCGCGCCCGCGGAATCGAGCACGTCGGCGCCGAGCGCCTGGAGCATCCCCGCTCCGCCGTCGCAGGTGCCGGAGTCGCCGCAGCCCACGATGATGCGTCGGCACCCCTCGTCGAGCGCGGCGCGGATGAGGGTCCCCACCCCGTAGGTGGACGTGCGACCGGGGTCGCGGGCGTCGCGGGGCACCAGCCGCAGCCCCGCGGCGGCCGCCATCTCCACGAGCGCGGTGCGCGGGCCGGGCCCGCCGAGGATCCCGAAGTGCGCCGGCACCGTGCGGCCCACCGGTCCGTCGACCCGAACGGGGACCACCGTGCCGCCCGTGCTGCGGGCCATCGCGGTCGCGGAACCCTCGCCGCCGTCGACCATGGGCGCGGTGTCGATCAGCGCCTCCGGCATGACCCGGTGCACGCCGGCCGCGATCGCGCCGGCGACGGTCGGTGCGTCGATGGACTCCTTGAATCCGCTGGGCGCGATCATGATCCTCATCGGCTCGCGAACAGGCATGGTTCCCTCTTTCGTCGGTAATCGGTGTGCGGCGCGCGATCAGCGCAGAGGAAGCCCGAGATGGGGCCAGACGGAATGGCTGAAGACCAGCACCAGTGCGACCATCAGCGGCCCCAGCAGGGCGGACAGTCGGATCAGGTCGGCACGTCGGTAGGTGGGCACGTCGGGCAGGTCGGCGAACATCGCCACCGGCTTGGCAGAGGACGGGAGTGTGTGGCAGAACCCGGCCGCGGCCGTCGAGGCGAACGCGACCGCCGCGGGGTCGAGTCCGGACGCGACCGCGAGGGGGACGATCACCGGGATGAGGACGGCCGAGCGTGCCGAACGCGACTGGAGCACCAGGTGCGCCGCTGCGCTCACCGTGACGACCATGGTCAACACGACCGTGCCGTCGCCCGGCCCGAACCCGCCGAGGGCGATCCCGGCGAGCCAGTCGGCGGCGCCCGACCGCGCGAGCGCGTCGCCGAGCGCGGCCGTGCAGACCATGAACAGCAGCAGGGCCCAAGGGACCGAGGCGAGGGCCGCCGACATGCGCACCGTCCCGAGCCCCGGTGCGGTCGCGGCGAGGGCGCCGACGAGCGCGACGAGCGTGGGGGAGAAGCCGTGCAGGGGCTCGGTGCACCACAGCACCACGACTCCGACGAGGACGCCGAGCATGCGCAGCTGCGCCCCGGTGAGGGGTCCGGTGGCGCCGTCGCCGACGAGCTCGGCCAACCGGTCCCGCCGCAGCTTCAGCGGGTCGCGGCGCTCGGCGCGGTCGGTCATGGTGATCAGCACCAGCTCGGCCGCCAGGTGCGAGCTGACCACCGCGAGGGGCAGGCCGAGCAGCAGCCACTGCCCGAACCCGATCCCCGTCCCGGTCATGGCCGCGAGCACCTCACTGGTGATGAGGTGCGCCGCGGCACCGATGAGAGAGGCGACCGCCGACAGCAGAACAACGGTGGGGAACAGCAGCGCGAGCGCCCGCACCAGGACGGGGCGGTCCGTGAGCAGCCGCGCCAAGGCCAGGAAGACAGGGAGCACGAGGGCCGCGCGGCCCGAAGTCGCCGGGACCGCCAGCGCGGTCAGCAGCACCGCGAGCGTGGTCATATGGGCGAGCTGGCGCGGGCTGCGGGCCCGCGCGATCAGCGCGAGCGCGGCCCGCGCCGGCAGCCCGCTCGCGCTCACCCCGGCGGCGATCACGCAGGCGGCGACGAGCAGCCAGATCGTCTCCGACCCGAGGACGCCGAACACGGCCTCCTCGGCGAGCAGGCCGCACGCCACGAGCGCGGCCGCGGCGGTGAGTCCGATGAAGACGTCGTCCAGCCGGGTGAGGGTCCAGCCGACCAGCGCCGCCGCGAACACCGTGATCGTGCCCCGGCCGGTGTCCGTCAGCCCGGACTGCCCGCCGGACTGCCCTCCGAACTGCCCGCCGGGCAGCAGCGTGTAGAGCGCGGCGAGCCCGCCTGCCGCCGCCAGCGTGCCCGTGACAACGAGGAGGCGGCGCGCAATGGTGCGGCGGGGGACAGCGGGCGAATCCCGATCGGCGGGCGTCGGGGGCTCTGGACTCATGGAGACCACAGTCGGACCTGGGACTGAAAGACCGATTAACGCCAGATGAGTGTTTGTTCACGGAGCGTTCCGCAAAGCACGGGACCAGCGCAGCAGTACGTTCATGTCCCAATAGGCCGGTCTCGCGCACCGTGTGCGCGGGCGTCGGTCATGACGGCTTCGTCGGATCCGGTACCGCCGTCGCACGCGGAGTGGCGGCGATCGGCGGGGAATGCGAGGGAAGCGGACAACGGAAACACGACTGCGCCCGCGGCCGTTGCTGCTGCTTTCGACCGCAGGCGGCCCGCATCCGGCACTGCGACAAGGCCGCCCCGCGGACGGGCCGCCCCCGAAAGGCCGGAAGCCCCCCGCAGCCGAGCGACACGACCGGCGGGGCCGTTGCCGAACACCAACCGGCGATGTGCTGCCGGACCGTCCGTCGTGCTGCCGGACCGTCCGTCGCGGTTGGGACCGGGTGTGGTCTGGGCGGGTGGGCGGGTGTGCCAGGCGGTTGACGGGTGATGTCGCGCGGCGGGGTGCCTGGGGCCCGGGGGCATAATGGGGACCGATTCGATGATTCAGGCTCGCGGAACGGTCATGAGGTGTTGATGGATCCCGATTCGCCTTCCGCCAAGGAGCACCGCACCGTCACCCGGATCACGACGATCCTGGAGACGGTGGCCGGGGCCGAGGGCGGTGTCCGGCTGCGGGACGTCGTCGACGTACTCGACGCGCCGAAGTCCTCGGTGTACGGACTCGTCCAGGGGCTCGCCGCGGTCGGCTACCTGGAGGAGCGCGAAGGGGTGTACCGCATGGGCCCCGCTGTGACCATGCTGCTGTCGCCCAACCGCTCCGCGCTGATCTCGGCGGCGCGGCCCGCGCTGGAGCACCTGCGCCGCCAGTTCGACGAGACCGTCACCCTCGCCGTGCGGGTGGGCTACTCCACGGTGTACCTGGACTCGGTGGAGTCGAGCCGGCCGATCCGCTACTCCGCGCCGCTGCGCCAGCGCCGCCCGCTCTACCCCACGAGCGCGGGCAAGTGCCTGCTCGCGTTCATGCCGCCGAACCTGCGGGGCTCCTACCTGGTGAGCGCGGTGGACGAGGGTGAACGCGGCGCGGTGGTCGCCGAGCTCGCCCAGGTCAGGGAGGAGGGGGTCGCCTACAACCGCGGCGACACCCTGCCCGACGTGACCGCGGCGGGGGCGATCGTGCTGCTGGGCGACCGCCCGGTCGCCGCCGTGGCGTGCGCGGGGCCGACGAACCGGATGGCCGGCGGGCTCGACGCCGTCGGGCGCGCGGTGCGCTCGACCGCCGACGACATCGCGCGCCGCATCTCCTGACGGCGTCGACGCCATGCGGATATACGTCCCTTCATACGCATATGAGAACATTCCCGGAACGGGAAACGACCGCGGACCGGGGCCGTCGCTCCGGGCGCCGACAGCAGGGAGTTGAGGCACGGTGCACGGAGGCCGACAGGACGAGGAGACCGGCGGAGCAGGCGGCGACCTGCCGCGGACGGTGCAGCGCGGCCTGTACTTCGAGGAGCTGAGCACGGAGACGGTCTATGACCACCGGCCCGGCCGCACGGTCACCGAGGCCGACAACACGTTCTTCAGCACACTCACCATGAACCCGCAGAGCCTGCACCTCGACGCGCACTTCAGCGCGGCGACGGAGTTCGGCCGCCCCCTCGTGAACAGCCTGTTCACGCTGTCCACGCTGGTGGGGTTGAGCGTCGCGCAGATCACCCAGGGCACGACGGTCGCCAACCTCGGGTTCGGCGCCGTCGAGTTCCCCAGCCCCGTATTCCACGGGGACACCCTCTACGCCGAGACCCGCGTGCTCGACAAGCGGCTGTCGCGGTCGCGCCCCGGCAACGGGGTCGTCCGCTTCGAGCACCGCGCGCACAACCAGGACGGCGAACTGGTGGCGCGCGCCGAGCGCACCGCTCTGATCCTGCTCCGCCCGCAGGCGGACGCCTGATGGGCGCGCCGGTGGAACCGTCGGTGGAGCTGCCGGGCCCCGCGCTGCTGTTCTGTCCCGGCGACCGGCCCGACCGCTACGACAAGGCCGCCGGGCGCGCCGACGCCGTCATCCTCGACCTGGAGGACAGCGTCGCCCCTGAGGACAAGGAGCGGGCCCGCGCCGAGGTGGTCGGGGCGCTCGGCCGGCTCGACCCCGCGCGCACGGTCGTGCGCGTCAACGCGCCGGGCACGGAGTGGTGGGACGGCGACGTCGCCGCCGTCGCGGCGGCGGGCGTGCGGCTGGTGATGCTGCCCAAGGCGCAGTCGCCGGAGGACGTCGCGGCGCTCGCCCCCGCGGGGGTGATCGCGCTGTGCGAGACCGCGGCCGGGGTGCTCGCCGCGCCGCAGATCGCCGCGGCCCCGTCCTGCCTGGCACTGAGCTGGGGCGGTGAGGACCTCATGGCGGACCTCGGCGGCGCGTCGAGCCGCGGCGCCGACGGAGCCTACCGCGACGTCGTCCGGCACGCCCGCTCGGCCGTCCTGCTCGCTGCGGCGGCGCATCGGCGCCCCGCCGTCGACACCGTCCACCTCGACATCGGCGACCTCGACGGCCTCGCGGCCGCGTCGGTCGACGCGGCGGAGTCGGGCTTCGCCGCGAAGATGTGCATCCACCCCGACCACGCCGCCGTCATCAGGTCGTCCTTCGCCCCCGCACCCGCCGACGCCGCATGGGCGCGGGGCGTCCTCGCCGCGGCGCGGGACGAGCCGTCGGGCGTGTTCCGCTACGAGGGGCGGATGATCGACGCCCCGGTGCTCGCCCAGGCCGAGTCCATCGTGCGCAGAGCGTGCGGCTGAGCTCGGCCCCGGCGCCGGGCCGCCGCCCGCGCAGATGCACGACTGGTGGGAACACTCCAGCGTGGTGCTTCGTGCCGCCGGGTGCTTCGCAGCCGCGACGGCAGCCGATACCTCCTGCTCCCGGGGGCTTCGCGGTCCCGCCCGCTTCGCGGTCCCCTGCTCCCGGGGGTGGGTTCGCTGTCCCCTCCTTCCGGGGGCTTTGCGGTCCCCGGCTCCCGGGGGGTTCGCGGTCCCGCCCTCTTTGCGGTCCCCTCTTGCCGGGGGGCGCTGTCCCCTGCTCCCGGGGGCTTCGCGGTCCCCTGCTGTGCCCGCTTCGCGGCGTGGCGCGCAGCGGGGGACCGCGACGGCGGCCGCCCCCTCCTTCCGGGGGCTGTGCGGACGCTCTCCCCTTTCGTCCGGGGCGCCGGGGTGCGGAAGGGGTCTCGGAACCGGGGGTCAGTAGGAGCGGGGGAGGCCGAGGGTGTGTTGGGCGAGGTAGTTGAGGACCATCTCCTGGCTGACCGGCGCCAGCCGCAGGATCCGCGACTCGCGGAAGTAGCGCTCCACGTGGTACTCGGTGGCGTAGCCCATGCCCCCGTGCGTCTGCACCGCGCGGTCGGCCGCCGCGAACCCGGCCTCGGCGCACAGGTACTTGGCCATGTTCGCCTCGGTGCCGCACGGGCGCCCCTGGTCGTAGCGCCAGGCGGCGTTGCGGGCCATCAGCCGCGCGGCGTCGAGCCGGGCGCGGGACTCGGCGAGCGGGAAGGCGACGCCCTGGTTGCTGCCGATGGGCCGGTCGAACACGACGCGGTCCTTGGCGTAGCGCACGGCGGCGTCCAGCGCGGCGCGCCCGATCCCGAGGGCCTCGTGCGCGAGCAGGATCCGTTCGGGGTTGAGCCCGTCGAGGAGGTAGCGGAACCCGTCGCCCTCGTTGCCGATGCGGGCCGAGGCCGGGACCCGCAGCCCGTCGATGAAGACCTCGTTGGAGGAGACCGCGTTGCGCCCCATCTTGGGGATCGGCCGGATGTCCATGGCGGAGCGGTCGATGTCGACCAGGAACAGCGACATCCCGTCGGTGGGCCGCTCGACCTGGTCGCGGGGCGTGGTGCGGGTGATGAGCACCATCTTCTGGGACTCGGCGGCCTTGGTGATCCAGACCTTGCGCCCGTCGATGACGTAGTCGTCGCCGTCGCGGCGCGCGAACGTCGAGATCCGGGTGGTGTCGGTCCCGGCGTCGGGCTCGGTCACCGCGAAGCACACGTGCAGGCTCCCGTCGACCACGGAGGGCAGGATCTCGCGCCGGAGCTCCTCGCTGCCGTGCTTGACGATCGTGTTGATGCCGAAGATGGTCAGGTGCAGGGTGCTGCACCCGTTCATCCCGGCGCCGGAGGCGGCGACCTCCTCCAGCAGGATGGCGGCCTCCTGGATGCCGAGCCCGCCGCCGCCGTAGGCCTCTGGCACGGCGATCCCCAGCCAGCCGGCCTCGGCGAAGGCGGTGTAGAACGCCCACGGGAACTCGTGGGCGGCGTCGCGCGCGGCCCAGTAGTCGGCGTCGAAGCGGGCGGCGAGGTCGGCGACGGCGTCGGCGATCGCGCGCTGGTCGTCGGTCAGGTCGAAGTCCACGGTGTCACTCCTCCTCACGGCCGAACGCGCCTTGGGCGCGCAGGGCGTCGATCGCGGCGGCGTCGTAGCCGAGCTCGCCCATGACCTCTGCGGTGTGCTGGCCCAGCGTCGGCGGCGGCGCAGAGGGGCGCGCCGGGGTTTCGGACGCCCGGAACGGGAAGCCGGTCCCCACGTAGGTGCCGGCGACCGGGTGCGGCAGCCGGACGATCTGCTCGCGCTCCTCCGCCCACGGGTCGGAGTACAGCTCGGCGATGGTGTTGATGTTGCCGCTGGGGATGCCCCGCTCGGCGAGGGCGTCGAGCCAGTACGCCGAGGTCTGTTCGGCGAGCAGCGGTTCGATGACCGCGTTGAGGGCGTCGCGGTGCTCGACCCGCAGCGCGTTGGTGCCGAACCGGGGGTCCTCGGCGAGGCCGTTGCCGAGCAGCGCGCAGAAGGACGCCCAGAACTTGTCGTTGGGCACGGCGACGGTGATCCAGCCGTCGGCGGTGGCGTACGCCTGGTAGGGCGCGATCATCTCGTGCTGCGAACCGCGCCGCTGCGGCGAGCGTCCGGTGTGGAAGTACATCCCGGCGCCGTAGACGTGCCAGGACATCTGCGCTTCGAGCAGCGAGAGGTCCATGTACTGGCCGCGCCCGGTGCGTTCGCGGGCCTGGAGGCCCATGAGCGCGGCGATGATCCCCCAGGTGCCGCCGTTCAGGTCGGCGACGGGGAACCCGGCCTTGACCGGCTCGCCGCCGGGCGCGCCGGTGACCCCCATGAGGCCGCCCATGCCCTGGGCGATGAGGTCGTATCCGGGCCGGTCGCGGTGGCGGCCGGTCTGGCCGAAACCGCTGATGGCGATGTAGATGAGCCGGGGGTTCGCCTCGCTCAGCGCGGCGTGGTCCAGGCCCCATTTCGCCATGGTGCCCGGCCGGTAGTTCTCCACGAGGATGTCGGCCTCGGCGGCGAGCTCGCGGGCGATCGCGCGGCCCGCCTCGGTCTTCAGGTCCAGGGTGATTCCGCGCTTGCTGCGGTTGGCCGCCATGAAGTAGACGGACTCGCGCTCCTGCGCCCCGCCGACGAAGGGCGGCCCCCATCCCCGCGTCTCGTCGCCGGTCAGCGGCGGTTCCACCTTCACGACCTCGGCGCCCATGTCGCCCAGGAACTGCGTGCAGTAGGGGCCCGCGAGGACGCGGGACAGGTCCAGGACGCGGATCCCTGCTAACGGCGGCATCTCGACTGCCCCTCTCGGTCGCCTGTGTTCGTTCTTATATAAGAACAATCGTTCGTACTCAGGGACACCGTAACCGATGTGGCCCCGAGTGGGGCAGGGGAGGCGGCGTGCCCGCCGGTGCGGGCCGCGTGGCTGCGGCGCTGCGTCGGGATCACCTTGTGTGCGTATATAGGAACAGTGGAAGAGTCTTCCTGGGTCGTTGCGGCGCACTCGGTCCGCAGGTGCGGTGGCGGTCGTGTTCCGGGCATCCGGCGTGCCCGTGCCGCTCCGCACGAAGGGACCGTGGGGCGGGCCTGTCGGGGTCCGCCGCGACGATCATGATTGACAGTGATTTGCGTCTCGCCCTACTGTCCAGGGGGTCACGTGATCGAGTTCTTATATAAGAACGCGTGGCCGAGCAGTGTTCGGTAGGCAACGACGTCGGTTTCCGGTGCCGGGCCCGCCACCCGACCGTTGTGGAGGTAGAGCGTGCACGATCGGCGCCGTGAGCTGAGAGACCCCCCGTCCCGCGGGCGGGGTTCGCCGTCCCGGGGCGCGCGCACCGGTGCCGCCGCACTGCTGCTCGCCCTCGCCGCGGCGACCGGGTGCACCCCGGCACCCGTCGAACCGGGGGAGGACGGCCGGTACACGATCGTCCTCGGCGACTCCTACCCGGTGGGCCACCCCATCTCCGAGCACGGTGCCGAGTACTTCATGGAGCGCGCCGAGAAGCTCAGCGGCGGCCGGATCACGTTCGAGTACTACCCCTCGGAGCAGATGGGCGCCGCCGACGAATTGATCGACTTCACCGGCGCCGGCGTCGTCGACATGGCATCCGTCGCACCCGCCTACGTCCCCGCCAAGCTTCCGATGTCGGGGGTCGCCGACCTCCCCGGCATGGTGTCGTCCTCCTGCGAGGGCGCACTCGCCACCGAGGCGCTGATGTCCGAGGGCGGCGTGCTGTTCGAGGAGGAGTTCCAGCGCTACGGCGTGCGCCCGCTCGTCATCGGCCTCATCCCCTCCTACGAGCTCATGACGGGCAGCACCGAGGTGACGGCGCCCGACCAGGCCCAGGGCATGCAACTGCGGTCCTCCGGCGGGACGATCGACGGGGTCGTGACCTCGTTGGGCGCCTCGCCCGTGAGCATGCCGGCGCCGGAGATGTACGAGGCCATCTCCCGCGGCACCGTCGACGGCACCGTCCTGGCGCCGTTGAGCGCCCTGCCCTACCGCCTGGACGAGGCCGCGCGGCACTCCACGCTCGGCGCCAACCTCGGCAGTTTCACCAACACCTACTCCATCAGCGAGGACGTGTGGGACGGCCTGCCCGCCGACCTCCGCGACGCGCTCGGCACCGCCGGGCGCGACACCACCCGCCACCTGTGCGCGGCCCTGGACGAGGAGAACACCGCCTCGCGCAAGAGCCTCGCCGAAGGCGGGATGGTCTTCCACCGCCTGACCGGCACCCAGCGCGAGCGCTGGGCTGAGGTGACCGGCCCGGCCCAGCGGCAATGGGCCGAGCACGTCGAGAGCATCGGACGCCCGGGGTCGGACGCGCTCGACTCGATGCACGACGAACTGGAGCGTGTCCGCGATGACCGAGAATGAGGCCCCGTCCCGGGCCGAGCGCGCCATCACCGGGATCGAGAACGCGCTCGCCACACTGGCCGCCCTCGCCCTCGGGGCGATGCTGCTGGTCATGGTGGCCGAAGTGGTGATGCGCTACATCCTGTCGGCCCCGCTGGGCTGGACGGTCGGATTCGTGCAGGACTACCTGATGGTCGCGGTGTTCTTCCTCGGCCTGTCCTACAGCTACCGCACCGGCGCCCACGTCACCATCGACTTCGTCTACCGGCGCCAAGGCCCCCGCGGTCGGCTGGCGATGGCGCTCATCGGCGACGTGCTGTCGTTCGCGCTGTTCGCGCTCGTCTTCGCGGCGGGGGTCGCGACGACCGCGCACGCGTGGACCCTGGGCGAGATCCCCGCGCCCGGCGGCGGCGCCCTGTCCTGGCCGGTCTGGACCTCCCACGTCTTCGTCCCCCTCGGCTGCGGCGTCCTGCTGCTCCGGCTTGCCGCGACCATCGCGGCGCACCGATCCGGCCCCGCGCGGGCCGACCTGGAGGCGGGAACCTGATGCTCGTCGCATCCGTCATCGTGCTCCTGTTCGTCCTCCTGCTGATCCGGATCCCGGTCGGCTTCGCCATCGGCATCACCGGCGCCGTCGGGCTCTGGGGGTACGGCGGCCTGCCGTTCCTCACCGGGATGCTGGAGGCCGCCTCGCACGGCCCCGTCGCCAGCTACACCCTCTCCGCCATCCCGCTGTTCGTCCTCATGGCGCAGTTCGTCCTGAAGAGCGGGATCACCGACGACCTCTTCGACGCGGCGCGCGCCTGGGTCGGCAGCGTGCCCGGCGGGCTGGGGGTCGCCACCGCCGGGGCCGGTGCGCTGTTCGCCGCGATCTCGGGGTCGAGCACCGCCGCCGCCGCGACGCTCGCGACCACCTCGACCGACGAGATGAAGAAGGCCGGCTACGACATGCGGATGGCCAGCGGGATGGTCGCCGTCGTCGGCACCCTCGCCGCCATGATCCCGCCGAGCATCATCCTGGTCTTCTACGCGGTGCTCGCCGAGCAGAGCGTCGGCAAGATCCTGGTCGCCGGGTTCCTCCCCGGTGCGTTCGTCACCGTGGCGCTGATCGCCACCCAGATGCTGCTCATCTGGCGCAACCCGGCGCTGGCGCCCAGGGGCGAGCGCCACTCGTGGGCGGCGAAGCTGCGCACACTCGTCGCCGCCGCACCCGTACTCGCCCTGTTCGCCCTGGTCACGGGGACGGTGTACTTCGGACTGGCCACCCCCACCGAGGCGGCGGCCCTCGGCGGGCTGGGCGGCCTGCTGTTCATGGTGTTCCGCAAACGGGCGACCCGCGAGCGGCTGCGCTCGGCGGCGCTGGAGACCGTGAACAGCACGGTGATGATCCTGATGATCATCTTCGGCGCCTACATCTTCGGCTACTTCCTCACCGTCACCCGGGTCACCCCGGCGCTGGTCGACACGGTCGCCGGGCTGCCCGTGCCGCCCATGGCGATCTTCGCGCTCATCGCCCTGATGTACCTGGTCCTCGGCTTCTTCATGGACCAGATGGCGATCCTCGCGCTGACCGTGCCCGTGGTGCTGCCGGTGGTCGAGGCGCTCGGCTTGGACCCGATCTGGTTCGGCGTCATGGTGGTGCTGATCGCCGAGATCGGACTCGTCACCCCGCCACTCGGCCTGAACGTGTTCGTCGTCGCCCGGGCGGCGCGCCAACCCGTCGAGCAGGTCTTCCGCGGCGCGGCGCCGTTCGCGGTGGCGATCCTGGTCGTCGTCGTGCTCTTCGCGGCGTTCCCCGACCTCGTCCTGTGGCTGCCCAACAGCATGACGGGCGACTGATGGGCGCCGGGGAGGCCGCGCCGGGACCGGACGGCGCGCGCGGGCCGCTGGCGGGCGTCCGGGTCCTCGACCTGACCTCCGTCCTGCTCGGGCCCTACTGCACACGGACGCTGGGCGACATGGGCGCCGAGGTCATCAAGGTGGAACCGCCCGAAGGCGACCCGGTCCGCAGGCTCGGACCGGCCCGCTCCCCGGGGATGGGCGGTACCCACCTCAACCTGAACCGCGGCAAGCGCAGCGTCGTGCTCGACCTCAAGCGCGCGGAGGCGCGCGGCGCCGCCCTGCGCCTCGCCGCGGACTGCGACGTGTTCGTGCACAACATGCGCCCGAGCGCCGCCGCGCGGCTGGGGCTCGCCTACGCCGACGTCGCCGCCGCGGCACCGGGCATCGTCTACTGCGCCGCGCCCGGGTTCGGCACCGAAGGCCCCTACCGCGACCGGCCGGCCTACGACGACATGATGCAGGCCGCGAGCGGGATCGCCGCCTTGCAGGCCCGCGACGGCGAGGCGCCCCGCTACGTCGCCACCGTCCTCGCCGACAAGGTCACCGGGCTCATGGCGGCGACGGGGATCCTCGGGGCCCTGCACCGGCAGCGGACCACGGGGGTCGGCGGCGAGGTCGAGGTCCCGATGTTCGAGACCATGGCGTCGTTCCTCATGGCGGAGCACCTCTACGGGGCCGCGTTCGAGCCTGCGCTCGGCCCCGTCGGCTACCAGCGGGTGACCTCGCCGCACCGGCGGCCGCACGCCACCGCGGACGGCCACATCGGCGTCATGCCCTACACCGACCGGCACTGGGCGGCGTTCTTCCACGCGGCGGACCGCCCCGACCTGGCAGCGGACCCGCGCTTCCGCGACCTCGCCGGGCGGACCGCGCACATCGACGCCCTCTACGAGGAGGTCGGCGCCATCGTGCGGACCCGCCCCACCGCCGAGTGGCTGCGGATCCTGCGCGCGGCCGACGTCCCCGTGTCCGACGTCGTCGCACCGGCCGACCTGCTCGACGACGACCACCTGCGCGCGGTCGGGCTCTTCGAGACCGCGGCGCACCCCACCGAGGGCGCCGTCCGCACCGTCCGCGGCCCGGTCCGGTTCGGCGCGGACCCCGCCCCCGCACCGCCCCATGCCGAGCGCCTCGGCGAGAGCACCGCCGAGATCCTGCGCGCGGCCGGCCTGGACGACGCCGCCATCGCCCGGCTGAGCGCGGCACCGGAGGGGTGACGTGCGGCGGCGTACCCGGTTGACCTCAACTGCCGTTGAGCTCCTAGGTTCGTCCCCGAGCACGCGGACAGGCCACCCCGGCGCCGCGGTGACGAAAGGGGCCGACCATGGCACGGCTGGAACTGGGACCGATCGGTGCCTCGATCGAGGTGAACGGACGCGACGGCTACGCGGCCGACGCCGTCGCACTGGAGAAGCTGGGCTTCTCCACGATCTGGCTGCCGGGCGGGCAGTTGGCGACCATGGACCCGATCACGGAGATCCTCCGGGCCACGACGCGGATCGGCGTCGGCAGCGCGATCCTCGCAGCGGAGGCGTTCGACGCCGCTACCGTCGCCGCCGGGTTCGCCGCTATCGAGGCCGCGCACCCGGGACGGTTCATCGCCGGGCTCGGCGGGGGCCACGGCCCCCGCCCGCTGGCCGCCATGGGCGCGTACCTGGACGAACTGGACGCCGCGACGCCGCCGGTCCCCGCCTCGGCGCGCGTCCTCGCCGCACTGGGCCCGCGCAAGCTGGAGCTCGCACGCGACCGCTCCGCCGGGGCCGTGCCGATGCTGGTCACCCCCGAGTACACCGCTCAGGCACGGGCCGTCCTGGGGAGCGGACCGGTCCTCTCCATCCAGCAGTTCGTGGCCGTCGACCAGGACGCGGAGCGTGTACGCGCGGCGGCGCGCGTCCCGCTCGGCTTCCTCGCAGGTGTCGGCGGCTACGCCGCGAACTTCCGGCGCATGGGATTCGCGGAGTCCGACGTCGCGGGCCTCGGCGACCGGCTCGTCGACGCAATGGTGCCGTGGGGCGACGCCGACGCGGTCGCCGCCCGCGTGACCGAGCACCTCGACGCGGGCGCCGACCAGGTCACCCTCGCACCCCTGACCACCGGCACCAGCGCGCCGGCACTCGACCAGCTGCGCCTCCTCGCGGAGCGCCTGATCGGCTGACCGCGCGAGGCCGCGGGCCTCGGCGCCGGTTCTCAGCGACCCGCTCGAATGCAGCGTGGTCACGGTCGACTACGATGCCGGGAATCGACGTGTTCGAGGTGATCGGCGGCTGCCCGAGCTGCGGTACGACAACGTCATCAGCCCCTCGCCGTTCTCCCCGACCGGCCCAAGGGCATGGGCGGCGGCGCCCCATAGCACGCCGTCCGCGCCGCCGTGCAGGACGCCATCCCTACCACCGGGATGGCGTTGAACAGCCACTGCTCCCAAGACGCCGTCTTCGGCCCGCTCGCGGGCTCCGGAGCGGAGAAAGTGCGGGTACTCCGATGCGGATCGACGGCGGCTTCACAACGGCGGGCACGCTCGTATGACGGCGCACCCGGCGACCGACGTCCACACCCACCTCGCGCCCCTGCTCGGCGCGGCCGCGCGCGAACGCAACGGGGTCGGCCTGCGCGACGGCCGCTACGTCGTCGCCGACCAGCCGGTCGGCCCCGACGGGCTCTACCGCCCCGAAGGGCTCACCGCCCACCTGGCCGCCCACGCCCTCGACCGCGCCATCGTCTCCGTGCCCCCGCCGTTCTTCCGGCAGGGGCGCGCCGCCGAGGACTGCCGCCGCTGGGCCGCCGATGTCAACGACGGCCTGCTCGCGGCGGTCGACGGGCACGGCGGCCTGAGCCCGCTCGCCTACCTCCCGTTGGACCGCCCCGACGCGGCGCTCGCCGAGTACCGGTGGCGGCGCGGCGACCCCGCCTGGGCGGGGTTCTCCGGCGCGGCGGGCGGCGGTTCACCCGCCATGGACGCCCCCGAGCTCGCGCCGCTCTGGGACGCCATGGCGGCAGACGGCGCCGCGATCCTGCTGCACCCCGGCCTGTCCACGGACCCCCGGCTGGCCCGCCACTACCTCGGCAACCTGCTCGGCAATCCGGTGGAGAGCACGGTGTCGGCGGCCGAACTCGTCTTCGGCGGCGTCCTGCACCGCTACCAGGGGATCGCGTTCATCCTCGCCCATTGCGGCGGCGCCACCGCCGCGCTCGCGGGCCGCTGGCAGCGCGGCTACGCGACCGGCAGCCCGGGGGTGGCCCCCCTCGACGAGGAGCCGTCCGCAGCCGTCCGCCGCTTCTACGTCGACGCGCTGGCGCACGAACCGGCGGTGGTCGACCTCGCCGCCGCCGTCATCGGCACCGACCGCATCGTGCTGGCCAGCGACTGGCCCTTCCCCATGGGCGTGGACGACCCGCACACCGCGGTCGCGCACCTGCCGGCCGCCGACAGGGAGCGGATCGCCCGCACCAACCCCGCGGAGCTGTTCGGCGGGCGGCGCGCGGCGGCACACCGCGGGGAGCGGCCGTAAGCCCGGCCGCGACCGGCGCGGCGACACCGGAGGCGGCGGCGACCGCTACGTCCAGCGGGCCGCGGCCCGCGGCTGCGTCGGGTTCGCCGCGTCCGACACCCGCCCGCTGATGCCGGCGCCCGGCGGCGCCACCCGCGTCGTCGGCGACGACCCGCTGGCGATCGGGGCGCCGCGCCCGGCGGCGATCCCGTCGTGCTCGACGTGGCGATGTCCGAGGCGGCGCTCGGCAGGATCCGGCCGGCCGAGCAGCAGGGCGACGAGCCACCGCCGCCCGCGCCGCCCCGCGCGGCGGGCGGCGTTCGACGTCCCCGCCGCCTTCGGCGCGCGGGGGAGCCGACCACAGGCGCGGTGTCGGGCGGATGCGCTGTTCGGGAGGCTTGACGCCGCGCGGCGAAGGGCGTAGCTTGGGCTTGTAATCAACCAAATGATTTATCAAGAAAACGGTTGATAAATGCGATCAGAGACTGAGGCCGACGAGCGGCTCGACCGCGCGTTCCTCGCGCTGGCCGACCCGGTCCGGCGGGGGATGGTCGCACGGCTCTCGCGCGGACCGGCGACGGTGAACGAGCTCGCCGAGCCGTTCGCCATCTCCAAGCAGGCGGTGTCCAAGCACATCAAGGTGTTGGAGGCCGCCGGACTGATCACCCGTTCCAGGGACGCCCAGCGGCGGCCCTGCCACCTCGAACCGGCGGCGCTCGAAGCGCTCACCGGTTGGATCGACGCCCAACGGCTCAACACCGAGGACCGGTTCCGCCGCCTCGACTCCGTGCTCGAAACACTGAAGGAGAAGGACCAATGACCGACAAGCCCGTCACCATCACCGCGCCCCCCGGCACGCCGTTCACCGAGATCGTCCGCGAGTTCGACGCACCGGTGGCCGCCCTCTACCGCGCCTACGTCGACCCCGCGCTGGTCGTGCAGTGGCAGGGGCCGCGCGGGCTCAGCATGGACCTGAAGGAGTACGACGCCCGCACCGGCGGCACCTGGGCCTACACCCACAGCGATCCCGAAGGCAACGCCTACGGCTTCCACGGGGTGTTCCACAGCGTCGTCCCCGACCAGGCCATCGTGCAGACCTTCGAGTTCGACGGCGCGCCGGGGCACGTGTGCCTCGAATCGATCCGCTTCGAGGACCTGGCCGGCCGCCGCGCCCGGGTCGTGACCCACAGTGTGTTCCAGTCCGTCGCCGACCGCGACGCGATGCTCCAGAGCGGCATGGAGACCGGCGTGGTCGACTCGATGAACCGCCTCGACGAACTGCTCGCCGCAGAGGGGAAGTAGCGCGCGCCGCCGGCGGCGCGGCTCACCCCGCGCCGCTGGGCCCCCGGTGCCGCGCGATCAGGTCGACGGCCATGGCGCGGGCGCGCTGCGCCGCTTCGGTGTCGCCCTCGGCCGCCGCGATGATCGACCCCTTCATCAGCAGGTGGAACGAGTGGGCGAACGCCTCGGGGTCGGCGAGCCCGGCCGCCTCGGCGCGCGACCGGACGATCGTCCGGATCCCGGCGAGGTAGTGCACGCTCGCGCGGCCGGCCGGATGGTCGGGGCCCATCTCCAGCAGCACGTTGATGAACGAGCACCCGTCGAACGCGCTGGGGGTGCGGAACCAGGTGTCGAAGACCTCGAAGACCGCCAGCAGGCTCTCCTCGGGGGAGTCGCGGCGCGAGCGGTCCTCGACGAAGTCGCGGGTCCACTCCTGCTCGCGGCGCGCGAGGAAGGCGAGGACGAGCTCGTCCTTCGACGGGAAGTGCTTGTAGAGGGTGGCCTTCGCCACCGACGACTTGGCGATGACCTCGTCGATCCCGACGCCCCTGATACCGCGGCGGGAGAACAGTGCATAGGCGGTCGCCATGATGCGCTCGCGCGCCGTGCCGCGCACCTGGTCCACGGGATCAGCCACCATCGTGCGCCCAGTGTATGGCCCGGCGCGGCGTCGGATCGACCGTTCTGTACAGACTCGTCTGTGCGTGCTACACAAAGAGCATCGTCTTCCCGGGTGCCACGGTGCGAGCAGCGCCGATGCGCCGCGCGGGAATCGGGTCGGCTCCGGCGGTCGAGCGCCGGCAACCGTGGAGAGGACCGCCTATGGCAGCCTCCGCAGATCCGGCCGCTGACGGCGAACGGCCCCGGGCCGGGGGCGATGCGCCCGCCGCCGATCCCGCCGCGCGGATCCGGGCCCGAGCGGTCCGGGCCGCGGCCCCGGAACTCCCTGACGACCGCGACGCGCTGAAGGCGGCGCTGGCACGGCTGCCGCGCCATGAGCGCCGCGCCGTAGTGCTGCGGTTCCTCGGCGGCAGGAGCCCGGACCAGATCGCGGCGGCCATGCGCGTGCCGCCGGAGCAGGTGCGGCTGCTGCTGACGCGGAGCCTGGACCGGCTCCGTACCGACCTGCTGTCCTGAGTCCCGCCGACACGGGACCGCCGGACCGGTCGGCGGAGAGGACGGTCGGCGCTCGCGGGCGGCGCGGGCGATATAGGACGGGAGTCGCCCTACATCCTCACTATCGTGGCCGGGTCAGTGCCGATCGGACCGGAGACGGCCGCCGAACCCCCGAAGGACCACGATGAGCGCCGAGATCCAGCCCTTCCGTATCGCCATCCCGCAGGACGACCTCGACGACCTGCGCGCCCGCCTGGCGGCGACCCGCTGGCCGCGGCGGCTCCCCGGCGCCGAATGGAGCAGGGGTGTGCCCGTCGCACACCTCAAGGCGCTCGCCGAGTACTGGCGCGACGGCTACGACTGGCGCGCGCACGAGGCGGAGTTGAACGCGTTTCCGCAGTTCGCCACGGTGATCGACGGCGAGCAGGTGCACTTCCTGCACGTGCGGTCGCCCGAACCCGACGCGCTCCCGCTGATCATGACGCACAGCTGGCCGAACTCCATCGCCGAGTTCACGGACGTCATCGGGCCGCTCACCGACCCCCGCGCACACGGAGGCGATCCCCGGCGGGCCTTCCACGTGGTGGCGCCGTCCCTGCCCGGATTCGGCTTCTCCCCGTTCCCAGAACCGGCCGACGACCGGCCGTGGAGCGCCGCCCGCGTCGCGGTGGCCTGGGCCGAGCTGATGGCGCGCCTGGGCTACGGGCGCTACGGCGCGCACGGCAACGACGCCGGTGCGCTGGTATCCCCGCAGCTCGCGCTCGCCGCGCCGGAACACGTCGTCGGCGTGCACCTCACCGGCGGACTCGGGATGCCCACCGGCGACCCCGCGGAACTGGAGGGCCTCGACGACGGGGAGCGCGCCGAGGTCGCGTTCCTCGCCGAGATGCTCAACGGGGCGGGCGGCAGCGGCTACGCCCCCTACCTCGCACGCCGGCCGCAGACCCTCTCCTACGGGCTGCTCGACTCCCCGGTCGCCCAACTCGCCTACCTCGTGGAGCGGTTCACGGAGTTCGACGGGTGGCCCGATGACGGTGGCGCGCCCGCGGAGCCCATCGACCGCGACCGGCTGCTGACCAACGCGAGCCTCTACTGGCTGACGGCGACCGCCGGATCGTCGTCCTGGACCTACTACGACGGCGCCGCGGGGATGCCCGTCGACCAGGCCGCGGTGCCCACCGGCGTTTCGCACGGGGGATCGGCGGTGTTCCGCCGGCTCGCCGAACGCGGCAACGACATCGTCCACTGGGCCGACAACACGGCCGGCAGCCACATGATCGCGATGTCGGACCCCGGACCGCTGGCCGCCGACATCGCGGAGTTCTTCGGCAAACTCCGCTAAGGCGGCGCCGGGGTCGAACGGCCCCGGCGCGTCCGGCGCAGCGGCCCGCTGCACACCGGCCTCCGCGGCATCCCGGCAGCGCGGGAAAACGGTTCGCCGTCCGGGGCGGGCGCCCCTACCCTGGTCCGGTGAGCGGAGAGATCCACGCCGACCCGGCGACGGCACGGTCCATCGAGCGCAACCGCGCCATGTGGGACGAACGCGTCCCCCTGCACGAGGTGAGCGACTTCTACGACGTCGCGGGCTTCCGCGCGGGCGCCGAGGCCCTCACCGACTTCCAGATCGCCGAGGTGGGCGACGTCCAGGGGAAGTCGCTGCTGCACCTGCAATGCCACATCGGCCTCGAAACCCTCGCGTTCGCCCGGCGCGGGGCCGCGGTGACCGGCCTGGACTTCTCGGAACCCGCGGTGCGCAGCGCGCGCGGGCTCGCCGCCGACATCGGCGCCGCCGACGCGGAGTTCGTGGCGGCCGACGTCTACGCCGCGCCCGAGGCGCTCGGCGGCCGCAGGTTCGACATCGTCTACACCGGTGTCGGGGCCCTCTGCTGGCTGCCCGACATCCCGCGGTGGGCCGGCGTCGTCGCCCGGCTGCTCGAACCGGGCGGCGCCTGCTACCTCGCCGAGTTCCACCCCTTCGGCGACGCCCTCGACGGCGAGACCGGCACCACCGTCACCTTCGACTACTTCGACGAGGACGGCGAGGTGATCGACATGTCGGGCAGCTACGCCGATTTCGACGCCGCGACCGCGCACAACACCAGCGTCCAGTGGCGCCACCGCGTCGGCAGCGTCGTCACCGCGCTGGCCGCGGAAGGGCTGCGGCTGGAGTTCCTGCACGAGCACCCGACGACCCTGTTCCAGCGGTTCGACGCCCTGGAGCGGCACGGCGACCGCTTCCACTACCCGACCGGGGTCCCGCGGGCGCCGCTGATGTACTCCCTGCGCGCCCGCGCGTGACACCGCCGCCGGCGACGAACCCGGACCCCCATGACCGAACGGATCCCGCCGGCGCTGCGCGGCGCCGGTCAGCTGGCCATGGCGCGCGCATCGCTCCGGGTCAGCGCGGTGCAGCGGAGCCGCGTCGGCCGGACGGTTCCCGCGCGTCCGGCGCGACGCCCCCGAGTTCCCTGGCGACGACGGCCAGCCGGCGGATCCGGTCCTCGATCGACGGGTGGCTGGAGAGCAGCCCGCCGCCCGTCGTGCGAACCGTCGTCCCGGATCCCTCCGTCATCGGCACGATGCAGAACGCCGCCGCATGACGCAGGGCGCGCGCGTCGGCACGGGGGATCCCGGCGTGCTCCGCACCGGCCTTGAGCAGCGCGCTGGACAGTGCAGAAGGACGTCCGGTGAGGTAGGCGGCGGCGCGGTCGGCCGCGTACTCCCGTGTGCGCGACAGCGGAAGGGTGAAAAGCAGTCCGACGAGCGCCACGAGTGCGGAGACGATGGCGAAGACGATCATGAAGCCGCCGAAGCCCAGGTAGAAGACCGCTGTCGTCGGAATGAGAACGAGGGTCGCGAGGGCCTTGCCGCCCCGGCGCGGTGCGGCCTGTTCCTCCCCGGAGTCGCCGCCGCCGACCAGGCCGACCCCGTGGCGGCGGTCGTACGCGCGCAGCCGCGACTCCGACCAGGTCCCGGCGGCGTCGAGTGCCAGTGCCAGGTGGGCGCAGGCCAGGCCGAGGAACGATGCGATCGTCATGACGAGGGCATCGCGATTCGCGACGTGTGAGAGTTCGTGCGCGACCACCGCCTCGATCTCGGCAGTGTCGAGCCGGTCGAGGAGGCCCCGGGTGACGCACAGGGACGCCGCCCGTCCACCGCGGCCGTAGGCGAACGCGTTGGGGGCGTCGATCTCGATGACGCGGATCCGGGGCTTCGCGATACCGGCGAGCGCGCACAGCCGCTCGACCGTTCTGTGCAGGTGCGGCTCCCGGTCGGCGCCGAGGTCGTGTTTGGTGAGTCCGGTGCCGACAGCGCGGGTGCCGACGACGTACTGCGCCGCGAGCGCGGCGGCGGCGAACGCGAGGATCGCCCACCAGGGGGCTCCCAGCCGCAGAGCCAGTCCGATGGCACCGAGGTAGCACGCGAGGACCAGGCCGAGGCTGAGAAGCATGCGCCGGGTCAACCGGGGATCTTGGGGAACGCTCTGCCGGACCATGGCCGGAAGTCTAGGGCGTGTCCCGCGGACGCCGCCGGGGCGGCGAGCGGCCCCGCCCCCACGGCGCCGCTTCTCGGCGGTCGCGCAGTGGGGCCCGGGCGCCGCCGCCGACTACGATCGTGTGCCCGGGTGGCCGACCCCTCGCTGTGCGCCGGGCCCGGTGCCCGCGGTGGCGGCGGGCCCGTAGGGTGAGACCCCCGCCCGCGGCCCCCACGGCAGCGCGCGCCCGCGCATGACACCCCCGGACCGCGACAGAGGACCAGGACCCCCATGACCGAACGGATCCCGCTGACCCTGCGCGGCCGCCGGTTCGCCTACACCGACACCGGCGGCGCCGGGACGCCCGTCGTCGCCCTGCACGGCGTGTTCGGCAGCGCACTGGACTTCGCCGAGATCGGCGCGCTGCTCGCGCCTGACTACCGCCTCGTCGCCCTCGACCAGCGCGGCCACGGGCTGTCCGAGCACGGCGGCGACTTCGGCAGGGACGCGTTCGTCGGCGACGCCGCGGCGTTCGTGGCCCACCTCGGCCTCGCCCCGGCGATCGTGCTGGGCCACTCCCTGGGCGGGGTGACGGCCTACCAGTTGGCGGCCCGCCACCCCGGACTCGTCCGCGCCCTGGTCGTCGCCGACATCGGCGCGGTGACCGACGGGTCGGAGCTGGACCACCCGGTCCTCGACATCACCGACTGGCCGCGCACGGCCCCGAGCCGCGACGCGCTCGCGCGGTTCCTCGCCGACCGGGACATGCCGGCGCTCGGCTACTTCATGGCCAGCGCCTACGACGACGGCGCCGGGTGGCGGATGCGCTTCGACCACGACGACATGATGGCGGCGCAGCACGGCAACAGCGGCGACTGGTGGTCCGACTGGCTGGCGGCGGCCCAGCCGGCGCTGCTGGTGCGTGGCGAGCGCAGCATGCTGCTGTCGGAGCGCCAGGCGCAGGCGATGGTGCGGCGGCGGCCGGGCACCCGGCTGCGCGAACTGCCCGGCTGCGGGCACTGGGTGCACCGCGACGACCCGGCCGGTTTCGTGCTGGCGGTGCGGGCGTTCCTCGACGGACTCGCCCGCACCGGCTGACACCCGGCCGGAGCCGCGGGCGGCGGCGGTGTCAGGCGGCGGGCTCGATGAGTTCGGGGCCGTTGTTGCGCACCGAGCCGACCGCCGTGCCGACCCGCAGCGGCAGCAGATGGGGGTCGGGTATGGCGTCGAGGAGGTGGCGCACCTGCGCCTTGTCGGTGGTGCCGCGGTCGAGCCAGTCGCCCACCATGGCATCGGGTACGACGACCGGCGTGCGGTCGTGGATGTGGCCGAGCGCGTCGGTGGCGGGTCGGGTGAGGATGGTGCAGGACCACAGCCATTTGGCGGGGTCGTCGTCCGCGACGCCGGGGTCGGGCCACAGTTCGTAGAGCCCGGCGAACGCCAAGGGGGAATCGCCCTCGGGGTGCAGGTAGTACGGGGTCTTCTTCCCGGTGCCCTGCTGCTGCCACTCGTAGTAGCCGTCGGCGGGCACCACGCAGCGGCGCTTCGCGGCGGCGCTGCGGAATGACGGCTTCTCGGTGACGGTCTCGGAACGGGCGTTGATCATCCGCGCGCCGACCTTCGGGTCCTTCGCCCACACCGGGACGAGGCCCCAGCGCGCGTTGCGCAGCAGCCGCACGGACCCGCCGTCGCGGGGTTCGTCGTGCACCACCCGCACCTGCTGGGTGGGGGCCACGTTCCAGGACGGCCCGAGTTCGTCGCCGACCCGCTCGTCGACCTCGAAGAGCGAGATCAGCCGGCGATCGTCCCTGGCACTCACATACCTTCCGCACATGCGCCCCAGTGTGGCACCGGGCTACGACGGACCGCCTCAGGGCGCCCCGGCGGCGAGCGGCTCGGGGGCGGGCCGCCGCGGGGCGAGCCCGGCGGCGCGGGCGAGGCGCGCGTAGGAGTCGGCCATGGCCTCGCGGTCGAAGGTGCTGGTGGTGATCAGCACCTCGTCGGCGCCGGTGCGGCCGATGAGCGCGTCGAGCTGCGCGGTCACCTCGTCCTCGGTGCCGTGGACGTGGCCCTCCATCGCCTCGTCGAACCGCTCGCGCTCGCGGGGCGACATCGTCCGGCCGAGGACGTCGTCGGCCGGGTCCAGCGGCGGGAACACCCCGTGCGTGCGCGAGTAGGCGTGCGCCCACGCCTCGGAGACCAGCAGGTGGCGCGCGCGGTCGGGGGTCGCGGCGACGGCGACGTTGCGGGACACCACGACGTGGGGCCGGTCCGCCCAGGCCGATGGGCGAAACCCCGCCCGGTAGCGGTCGATGAGGCGGACCATCTCGTCGTCGCCGCGGACGGCGGCGATCACCAGCGGCAGGCCGGCCTCCGCCGCGAACGCGGAACCCGCGCCGGTGGCGAGGATGAACGGGGCGGGAGAGAGCCCTTCGGCGGGGATCGCGCGCACGCCCGGGTAGGCGTCCTGCTCTCCCGTGAAGTAGCCGAGGAGCTCGCCGACCTGGGCGGGGAAGTCCTCCGCCGCGTCCTTGTCGCGGCCCAGCGCCCGCCGGATGCCCGCGGTGAACGCGACCGACCGGCCCAGGCCCATGTCGATCCGGCCGGGGTAGAGCGATTCGAGCACGCCGAACTGCTCGGCGACGACCAGCGGCCGGTGGTTGGGCAGCATCACCCCGCCCGTGCCCACCCGCAGGCCGTCGGTCGCCGCGGCGACGGCGGCGGCGAGGACCGTCGGCGCGGACCCGGCCACGCCGGGGACGCTGTGGTGCTCGGCGACCCAGAACCGGTGGTAGCCGAGGGCGTCGGCGCGGCGCGCGAACGCCACGGTGTCGCGCGGGGCCGCGGCGGGCCCCCTGCCGCGGCGGGTGCTCGAACGGTCCAGGACGGACAGAGGGGTCGAACTGAGCGTCGCTGTCATATCCGTGTAATCACCCGGGATGGCGCGGCATTCCGCCGGGGCGGGGTCGCGGGCGTCACGTTCGGGGCCGGATCGCCGCGTGTGCGGGCCTTGCCGGAAAGTAATGCGCGTCTGGCGCGGGAAGAGCGGGTACCTATCGCTTGGGTTATTCACGTGAGGAGTGTGGATATATGGGCGAGACGATGCCCCGCGTCCTTGGCGCCGCCGCGGTGCTGGCCGCGCTGGCCGTGGTGCTCCCGACAGCGGCGGTCGCGGCGGCGGGCGAGCGCGGTGGCGGCGGCGACGGTGGCGGTGGCGGTGGCGGCGGCGGGAAGTACGACTGGAAGCTCGTGCACGCCGAGGACTTCAGCCGCTTCAAGCCGGCCGGCGACACCGGGTGGAAGCCCGACAAGGACGGCCCGGGCAGCCCCTACGACGTCGACGGCTACGACAACGACGGCGAGTACTTCAAGACCATCGGCGGCGAGGCGTTCGAGGAGCACCTCGCGGGCATCGACCTGTACCGCCGCTCCTTCGAGTTCGGCAAGGGCGGTTGGCTGACCGCCGAGCTGGCGACCCGCGACAAGGGCGAGGGCGTCGGGAAGGGCGGCCCGTCGTTCAGCAGGAAGGTGCTCGACGGTGCGGGCCCGGCCGGCTACTTCGACAACCCCGGCCACAACGACGCCGTGGTCGTGCGCTCCACCGACGAGCTGCCCGCGGAGTACCGGGTCGAGGTCACCCTGAAGACCATCGACTTCGGCGGCCAGCGCAACGGCGAGTGGGACTACGACGGCAAGGTCAACGGCTACCAGCCCACCGGCTGCACGACGAACTTCCCCTGGGGCGCGTCGGGCGACTTCACGCCGGAGGAGTGCGACTGGTTCGACATCACCAAGGACTCCAACGGGTTCTACTTCCTCTCGATCATGGACTACGCCCGCCCGGCCCCGCACAACAACGTCTTCATCCACAACCACCGCAAGGTCGTCATGGACGGCTACAACCGCTACAAGTACACGGGCAACGGGCTGCGGTACTGCGACGCCGAGAGCGGCGAGCTGCAACCCTACGAATGGGGCAGCGGCAACGGCGTCAACATGATCTTCATGAACAAGGACCGCCGATACGCCAACCAGCCCGGCACCGAGTACGTGATGCACAGCGAATGCGGCACGGAGGTCGGCGGCGGCATCGTCAGCCAGGCCGACCTGATGCCCGAGATGATGCCGGAGCAGAGCTACGAGTTCGCCGTGGAGCGCCGCAGCGACTCCTACGTCCTGGAGCTCAAGGGCGAGTTCCGCCACGTCGGCGAGCGCACCCTCCGCTACGAGCAGGAGTTCGACGACGGCGTGAACCCGCTCTGGCACCACAACCGGAAGGCGGGCGACTACAACGGCGAGCACAACGCCGACTGGACCTACCCCTCGCCGAACGGCACCTACGTCGACGAGGACGTCTGGCCCAAGGGCTCGGCCTACCCCGACTACTTCCTCATCGGCCAACCGCACATGAACTTCTACGAGGGCAGCGCCCACATCGACGACATCCGCATGTACGTGCCGGGCAAGAGGTAGCCCGGCCCGGTGGCCGGCCGCGCACCCGCGCGGCCGGCCACCGGCACGTCCCGCAGCGGTGTCCGCAGCGGTGCCCGCGCCGGGCGCGGGCGGGCGCGGGTCACCACTCGGCGAAGGAGCCGTCGAGGTGCCGCCAGACCGGGCCGCGCCAGTCGGGGGTCGACCCGTCGGCCTCGCGGACCGCCTTCTCGTCGATCGAGATCCCGAGCCCCGGTGCGGTGGGCCGGGCGAAGTGCCCCTGGTGGAACGCGAATACCTCGGGTTCGGCCACGTAGTCCAGTACCTCCGCGCCGTCGTTGTAGTGGATGCCGATGCTCTGCTCCTGGATCAGGAAGTTCGGCGTGCAGAAGGCGATTTGCAGGCTCGACGCCAGGGACACCGGGCCCAGCGGGCAGTGCGGGGCGATGGGGACGTCGAACGCCTCGGCGAGGGACGCGATCCGGCGCACCTCCGAGATGCCCCCGGCGTGGGACAGGTCGGGTTGCAGGACGTCGATCCCCGCCTGGAGCGCCGGCAGCACGTCGGTCCGCGAGTAGAGCCGCTCACCGGTGGCGATGGGCAGCGGGCTGTCGCGCACGATGTCGGCGAGCCGGTGCGTGTACTCGGGCAGCACCGGCTCCTCCACGAACATGGGCCGCAGCGGCGCGAGGTGCGGGATGGCCGTGCGGGCGTTGCCCGCGGAGAAGCGGCCGTGGAAGTCCACGGCGAAGTCGCGGTCGGGGCCGAGCGCCTCGCGCGCGGCAGCGGCACGGCCGACCATCGCGTCGATGTCGCGCACCGTCGCCAGGCGGTGCATCCGCCCGGACGCGTTCATCTTCACGGCCGTGAACCCGGCCGCCACCTGCGCCCCGACCGCGTCGGCGACACCGGCCGGCTCGTCGCCGCCGACCCAGCAGTAGGCGCGGACCCATTCGCGCACGGGGCCGCCGAGGAGCACGTGGACGGGCGCGCCGAAGATCTTCCCGGCGATGTCCCACAGCGCCTGGTCGAGCCCTGCGACGGCGCTCGACAGCACGGGGCCGCCCCGGTAGAACGACGCCTTGGTCATGAGCTGCCAGTGGTCCTCGATGCCGAGGGGGTCCTTGCCGATGAGCAGCTCGGCGAGTTCGTGCACCGCCGTCCGCACGGTGGAGGCCCGGCCCTCGACAACGGGTTCGCCCCAGCCCACGACGCCGTCGTCGGTCTCGATCCGGCACAGCAGCCAGCGCGGGGGCACGGCGAAGGTCTCGACCCGGGTGATCTTCATGGGCACTCCTTGGACGCGTCGGGTACGCGGTCGTGGGGGCGGGGCGCAGCGGCGCACGCCGACGCGGGCCGGCCTGCGGGTCCAACTCCTCCTCCGCTGCGGTTCGCGCGCCGGGCGGGTCCGGAGTCCCCGCACTGCGCGGTTCGAGCGCGCCCGGCGGGCGGACGCGCGGCGCTGACACTGCCGGTGCACGACAACCTAGACCATGCCCCTCGGCCCGCCCCGAGCCAGCCCTCACCCGGCGTCCGCCCCCGGCGCGGGCCCGCCCCCGCCGCCGGCCCGCCGTCCGCCCCCGGCACCGCGCCGGTACGCGCCCGCGGCACCCGGTCCGCGGCGCGACCGGCGGCCGCCGCGCTCAGGGCAGGAGGAGTGACTTGCCGACGGTGGTGCGGGCGGCGAGTGCCGTGTGGGCTTCGGCGGCCCGTTCCAGTGGGTAGGTCTGCCCGATGACCGGCCTGAGGCGCCCCGCAACCGCCAGCTCCAGCGCCTCCGCGACCTGGAGCCGCGTCGCGGCGGCGTCGACCGGGGGGAGGTCGAAGAGCCCCGTCACCGTGGCGCCGCGCTCCTCGGCCGCCCGCGGGTCGATCTCGGCGAACGTGCCGTCGGAGTTGCCGTAGGTGAGGAACCGGCCGCCGGGCGCCGTCGCGTCGAAGGCGGCCCGGCCGAGGCGCCCGCCCGCGCCGTCGAAGACGACGTCGGCCCCGCCGCCGGTCGCCGCGCGGACCCGCTCGGCCCAGCCGTCCTCGGAGTAGTCGACCGCCGCCTCGGCGCCCAGCTCCGATGCGAGGCGGAGCTTGTGCGCGCCGCGGGCCGCGGCGACGACCCGGGCGCCCGCAGCGGCGGCGAGCTGGACCAGCAGTGTGCCGGCGCCGCCGGCCGCCGCGGCGACCAGGACCCGTTCGCCGGGCGCGACCCGGGCCGCCGCCATGAGCTGGAGCGCCGTGGGGGAGTCGTGCAGCAGCGCCGCGGCCTCCTCCAAGCCCAGTGCGTCGGGGACCGGGATCAGCTCGTCGGCCGCAGCGGTGGCCCGCTCGGCGTAGCCGCCGACGGGGTTCACCGATTCCCCGGCGCCCGTGCCGGTCCGCGCGAGGACGCGCCGCCCGATCCAGGCCGGGTCGACGCCCGCGCCGACCTCGGCGACCCGGCCGGCCCCGCCGCTGCCCGGCACGTAGGGGGGAGCGGTGGGGAGGACGCCGGCGGCCCACCCGCTGCGCACCAGCGTGTCGAAGAACATGACGTCGGTCGCCGCGAGGTGTACAACGACCTCGCCCGGCCCGGCGACCGGGTCGGGGCCCTCGACCGCCGCCAGCACCTCGGGGCCGCCGAACCGGGTCACCGTGATCTGCCGCATGCCCGCCACACTCCTCACTCCGTTGCGGACGGCGTCCGCGCTCACCCGCAGTCTCCGACCTCAACCGAGGTTGATGTCAACGCGCGGGGTGCGAGCGGCGGGGCGCGGCGCGGTTCAGAAGACCAGGGCCATGAGCTGGATGGGCACGATCGCGATGACCGAGGCGCAGGAGACGGCGAACGTGCAGGACTTGAGCGTGCCGCGGGTGGTCTGCCCGAGCAGCGTCTGGAGCAGCCAGAACGTGTTGCTGGTCGCGTGCACGATGAAGAGCGAGCCGGCGCCGGCCGCGAGCGCGACGAACACCGGGTCGATGCCCAGGGCGGGGATGATCGGCGACAGCACCCCCGCCGCGGTGATGGCGGAGATCGTCACCGAGCCGATCGCGATGTGCAGGGTCGCGGCGACCACCCAGACGAGCAGCAGCGGGGCGACGGTGCTACTGGCGAAGTAGCCCTCCAGGATCTCGCCGAGCCCGGCGGCCTGCACGGTCGCGGCCAGCGACCCGCCGACGCCGGTGAGGATCAGGATCTGCCCGCTCTCGTGGAAGCCGCGCTTGAACGCCGCCTCGTTCTCCTCGCGCGTCAGCTTCCAGCGGGCGATGAGGACGGCGCCGAGGAGGCCGATGAGCAGCGCCACCACCGGATTGCCGAAGAACTCCACGACCGGGCCGCCGATGCCGGCCATCTCCGCGATCGCGCCGAAGGCGATGAGGGCGAGCGCGAGCAGCAGCGGCGACAGCGACAGGCCGAGGGGCGGCAGCGCCCGCGTCGGCGCGGTCTGCTCTTGCTCCGCCGCCGCGTCGATCTCCGCGAAGTCGTGGTTCTCGTCGAGCTCGGGCTTCCAGAACCCGCGCTTGGCGAGCGCGGTGAAGACGAACAGCGTGGCCGTGATGGTGACCGTGGCGGTGACCAGACCGAACAGGAACATCTTCCCGAAGGGCACGTTCAGCACCCCCGCCAGCGCGACGGCGCCGACGCCCGGCAGCACGAAGGTGAGGCCGACCTCGATGCCCAGCGCCATGGCGGCCGCCATGCGGGCGGCACCGGCGGCGCCCACCCGCGACGCGAGCCGCCGCGCCAGCGGGGCCGTGATGACGAGGAGGGCGTCGGCGAAGATCGACTGCATGACGGTGCCGATGGTGACGGCGAAGGTGTAGGGCAGCGCCTTCGGGCCGAAGGTGCGCACCAGGAGCCGCACGAGTTTCTCGATGGCGCCGAGCGAGGACATCATCGAGCCGAGCAGCACCCCGAACGCGATGAGCAGGCCGACCTCCGCCATGAGGTCGCCGAACCCGGTGCCGATGGTGGTGAGCGTCTTCTCCGGCCCGAGACCGGTGATCAGCCCGAGGTAGATGGCGCCGAGGACGAGGGCGATGGCGGGGTTGACGCGGGCGCGCAGGATCAGCACCACGACGCCGATGATGGCGATCGCGGTGTGGCAGAGGACGGCGGTGTCGGACATGGGGCCTGCTTTCGTCGGCGGCGCGGTGACGCGGCGGCGCGCGGTCGCGGGGCGCCTTGCGGCGGGGGCTCGTACGGTGCCGGACCGGCACGGGACGGCCGCGCGGCGGCGCGGGTCGCGTGCTGCGGCGCAACGAGAGAGCAGAGCGGCGCACGGGCCGGCGGGGCGAGCGGAGGGCGGGCGGTGCGCAGCGGGCCGCGCCGGATGTGGGGCCGGGGCGGCCGCGCGTGGGGGTCCCCGGGCGACGGGGACGGACCACGTCCGGATTGTACACAGCACGATGTGACCTGCAACACCCCGGCCCGGCGCGCTCCAGCCCGGCGTATCCGGATCGGCGCATCCCGGCCCGGGGCTCGCCCGCTGCTGCGCCGCGGCACCCCCTTGTCGCCGCTGCCGCCGCCGATATACAGTCTTGCCGAATATTGGAAATACAAGTTCATATATTGGCAAGAGCAATCGGCGTCCGGGCGACGGGGCCGAGCAGGCGGGTTCAGCGCGCAGCACGACCAGCCGGGCCGGGGCACCGCCGGTCCGGGCACGCCGCCGCACAACGGCGGCGCCAGTCGACGGGAGATCCATGCGAACGGAGCCACCAGGTGGCGGCAACGGGCCCTTGACCGGCACCCGGGTCCTGGAGATCGGCAACTTCATCGCGGCACCGACCGCGGGGCGGCTGCTCGGCGAGTTCGGCGCCGACGTCATCAAGGTCGAGCGCCCCAAGACAGGGGACGAGCTGCGTACCTGGCGCCTGCACGAGGGCGACGTGTCGCTGCTGTTCCGCAGCCTGGCGCGGAACAAGCGCTCGATGACCCTCGACCTGCGCACACCCGAGGGCCGCGAGATCGCCCTCGAACTGATCGCGGGCGCCGACGTCGTCCTGGAGAACTTCCGCCCCGGAACGCTGGAGAAGTGGGGGCTGGGCCCCGACGAGATCCGCGCGGTCAACCCCGACGCGGTCCTGGTGCGGGTCTCCGGGTTCGGGCAGAGCGGGCCCTACCGCGAACGCCCCGGGTTCGGCGCGGTCGCCGAGGCGTTCGGCGGGATCCGCCACCTCACCGGCTACCCCGGCGAGCCGCCGGTGCGCACCGGGGTGAGCCTCGCCGACTCCGTCGCCGGGCTCTACGCCGTGATCGGCGCGCTCATGGGGCTGATCCGGCGCCGTTCGGGCGGCGGCGGGGAGACCGTCGACGTCGCCCTGTACGAGGCCGTCTACTCGCTGATGGAGTCGACCACCCCCGACTTCGACGCGTTCGGCGTCACCAGGGAGCCGACCGGCACCACGATGCCCGGCGTCGTCCCGTCGAACACCTACCCCTGCGCCGACGGCAAGTTCATCATCGTCGCCGGCAACGCCGACGCCATCTACGTCCGGCTGATGCGCCTGATCGGCCGCTCCGACCTCGCCGACGCCCCCGACCTCGCCACCAACACCGGCCGTGTGGCGCGCGGAGCGGAGATCGACGCCGCGATCGGGGCCTGGACGCGGTCCCTCGGCTCCGCAGCGGCGCTCGACCTCCTCGCCGGCGCCTCGGTGCCCAGCGGCCCGATCTACGACGTCGCCGACATCGCCGCCGACCCGCACTTCGCGGCGCGCGGAATGCACGAGCGCCACCCGGTGCGCATCGGCGGGGCGGAACCGCGCGAGGTCGCCTTCCCCGGCACCGTCCCCAAGCTCAGCGAGGCGCCGGGGGGCACCCGGTGGCTCGGCCCCGACCTCGGCGCGCACACCGAAGAGGTCCTCGCGGAACTCGGCTACACCGAGGCCGACTCCGCGGCGTTCCGCGAGAAGGGAGTGGTCTGACATGGGCGACGACGTCGTCATCACCGAGGTCTGCCTGCGCGACGGGCTCCAGATCGAACCCGTCGTGGTGCCCACAGAGGAGAAGCTGCGGCTCTGCGGGGACCTGGTCGACGCGGGCTTCCGCCACCTGGAGATCGGGGCGTTCGTGCACCCGGGCCGCGTGCCGACCATGGCCGACACCGCCGAGGTCGTCGCCGGGTCGGCGGGCCTGCCCGCGACGCTGCACACCCTGGTCCTCAACGAGCAGGGCGCCCGCCGCGCCGTCGCGGCCGGCGCGCGCGCCGTGCGGCTCGTGGTCTCGGCCAGCGACGGGCACAGCAGCGCCAACGGCGGGGTGCCGACGGACGAGGCCGCCGCCCGGATCGAACGGGCCGCGGCGGTCCTGCGCGACGCGGGGATCCCCTACGAGGGCTGCGTCGCCACCGCGTTCCACTGCCCGTTCGACGGGCCCACGCCCGAAGCCCGGGTCGCCGCCGTCGCCGAGATGTACGCCCGGATCGGTGTGCGCCGGCTGCACCTGGCCGACACCATCGGCGCCGCCTCGCCCGGCGACATCGCCCGCACGGTCGCCGCGGTGCGCGGCATCGTGGGGGCCGACCGGCTCGGCCTGCACCTGCACAACACCTACGGGATGGCCGCGGCGAACGCCTGGGAGGCGTACCGGCTGGGCGTGCGCCGGTTCGACGCCGCGCTGGGCGGGCTGGGCGGCTGCCCGTTCGCCCCGGGCGCCACCGGCAACATCGCGACCGACGACCTCGTCCACCTCTTCCACCGCGAGGGCATCGGCACGGGCATCGACACCGAGCGCCTGGGCGCCCTCCGCGACCGGCTCGCCGCCCTGGTCGGCCATTCCCTCGCCTCGGCGCTCGCGCGGATCCCGGCCGCACCGGCCGCCGCGCCCGCGAGATGAGCCCGATTGACTCTGCCGCATCGTGGAAATACGTTCTTTGACCATGGCCCAAGGGGAGATCTTCACGACCGGCGTCGGCGTACTCGACCGTGCGGTCGCCATCCTCGACCGGGTCGAGAGCCGCGCCATGGGCACCAGCGAGCTCGCCCGCGAACTCGGCCTGAGCGTGTCCACCACGCACCGCCTCACGGGCGCGCTGCTGGCGCACAAGCTGCTGCGCCGCGACCCCGGCGGCGACTTCCACCTCGGGCCGCGCTTCACCACCGCGGCCATCGCCGACACCGCGCGCCCGATCCTGGAGGAGCTCCAGGCCGCCACCCGCGAATCCGTCCAGCTGTGGGTGCGCCGCGCCGACCACCGGCTCTGCGTCCTCAGCGTGGAGTCCGACGAGGAGCTGCGCGCGGGGCTGCCCGTCGGCGCGATGATCCCGCTGCCGCAGGGGTCCGCCGCGCGCGTGCTGCTCGGTGAGCGCGACCCCGGCGGCGCCGCGTGGCTGGAGAGCCGGGCGGCCCGCGCGCCCGGCGTCGGTTCGGTCAGCGCCCCGGTGCGGCTGCACGGCGAGACCGTTGCGGCCGTGTGCCTGTCGGGCCCGCTGCACCGGCTCGACCCCGGCCCCGGCCTGCTGTTCGGCGCCCGGGTGGCAGCGGCGGCGCAGCAGGTCGAGGCGGCCGTGCGGGCGGGCGACGCCGCTCCGGCCGCGTCCGCCGGCTGACACCGACGCACGGCACGGCGCCCGCAGACCCCCGGGGGCGCCGCCCGTCCCGCGGCCCCGGAACGGGGGCCCGAGCGGCGCGGAGGAGCGGCGATGACAGGGGTGATCACCGGCTTCGGCGTCATCGCCGCCATCATCGCCGTCGGCTACATTGTGGGCCGCTCCGGCGTGCTCGGCGAGCACGGGCATACCGTCCTGACCCGGCTCGCGTTCAACGTCGCGACCCCCGCGCTGCTGTTCCACATCCTCGCGGGGGCCGACCTCGCCGTGCTCGTGTCGCCGACGTCGCTGATCACCGCGCTGAGCACGGTCGTCATCGGCGGGCTGTTCGCCGCGCTCGGTGCGCTGCGTCGCTGGGGACTGGGGCCCACCACGATCGGGGCGCTCTGCGCCTGCTTCGTCAACGCCGGCAACCTCGGCATCCCCATCGCGGCCTACGTCCTGGGCGACGCGGCGATCATCGCGCCGGTCCTGCTCTTCCAGATGCTGGTGACGCCCGCCGTCCTGGTCCTGCTGGACGTCGCCCGCCCCGGCGACGGGGGTGCCAGGAACCTGCGCGGCATCGCGCTGGCGCCGCTGCGCAATCCGGTGGTACTGGGCTCGGTCGCGGGGATCGCGGTCGCGGCGAGCGGGTGGACCGTCCCCGCTCCCGTCCTGGAGCCGTTCGTGCTCCTCGGGGCGATGGCGGTGCCCGCGGTGCTGCTGGCGTTCGGGATCTCGCTGCACGGCGCCGGCCTGCCCGCGACCGGGCCGGAGCGGTGGCCCGTCCTGGCGTCGGCGGCCATGAAGGCCGTGCTGCACCCGCTCCTCGCCTGGGGGCTCGGCGCCTTCGCGTTCGGGCTGACCGGCGCCGCGCTGTTCACCGTCGTGGTGATCGCAGCGCTGCCCGCCGCGCAGAACATCGTCACGTTCGCCGTCACCTACGCCACCGGCACCACACTCGCCAGGGAGTCCATCCTGCTGTCGACGGTCGCCTCGGCCCCCGTCCTGTTCGTCGTCGCCGTCCTGCTCGGCTGACGGACCCGCGGCGGCCCGCCGGAGCCGTGCGGGCCGCGGCGGGTCAGCGGGGCGCGAGGGCGGCGGCGAAGCGGGCGGTGATGGCCCCCGGCGCGGTCACGGCCGTGCCGACGACGACGGCGAACGCCCCCTCGTCCATGGCCCGGCGGGCCTGCTCGGGGTAGGCGATCCGGCCCTCGGCGAACACCGGCGCCGCGACCCGCGCCGCCAGTTCGGCGACAAGGGCGAGGTCGGGGCCGCTCGGCGCGGGCGAGCCGGGGATGTTGCCGGAGAGGGTCGTGGCCACGATGTCGGCCCCGGCGCCGAGCGCGGCGATCGCGTCGTCGGCGTCGGCGACGTCGGCCATCGCGAGCGCGCCCTCGGCGTGGACGGCGGCGGCCACGTCCCCCGGTGTCGACCCGTCGGGGCGCGGGCGTCGGGTCGCGTCGAAGGCGACGATGTCGGCGCCCGCGCGGGCGACGGCGGCCGCGTGGCCCGGCGTGGGCGTGATGTAGACGCCCTCGCGGCCGACCTTCCACAGGCCGATCACGGGGACGGTGACGGCGGCGCGCACGGCCCTGATGTCGTCGGGCCCTTCGGCGCGGATGCCGACGGCGCCGCCGCGCTCGGCCGCCACCGCCATGGCGGCCATGAACGCCGGCCCCTCCAGGGGGTCGCCCGGCGGGGCCTGGCAGGAGACGACGAGGCCGCCGCGCAGCGCGGGCAGGATGGGTCGCTCGGTCAACGGTTTCCCTCCAGGTGCGGGTCTGTGCCGCGGTCGAATGCGAGCGCGGCGGCGCCGGCGACGCTCGAGTCCGGGCCCAGGCTGGCGGCGAGCAGCGGCACCGCGCCGGAGCGCATGAAGGGCTCCGCGGCGAACGCGGCGCGCAGCGGCTCCCAGTACAGCGGGCCGATATCGGTGACGCCGCCGCCCAGGACGACCGCGTCGGGGTCGATGGCGGTCGCGAGCCCCGCCAGTGTCCGGCCGAGTACAGCGGCGCCCTCGGCGATCGCGGCGGCGGCGGTGGGATCGCCGCCCCGCGCCAGGTCGGCGATCGCGGGCAGGGCGAGGTCCGCGCCGCCGAGCTCCCGATGGCGCGCCGCGATCGCGGGGCCCGCGGCGGCGGCCTCCAGGTGTCCGGACGCGCCGCAGCTGCACCGGCGCCCCTCGGCGCCGGGCGCCGCGACGTGGCCGATGTCGCCCGCGGTGTGGTGCCCGCCGCGCCGCAGGGCGCCGCCCAGCGCCAGCGCGCCGCCCACACCGGTGCCCACGGCGGCGAACAGCACGTCGGCGCGGCCGCGCGCGGCGCCGAAGCGCAGTTCGCCGAGCGCGTGGGTGTTGCCGTCGTTGTCCGCCGTCACCGGCAGCCCGCACCGCTCCGACAGCCACGGGCCGACCGGCGCGCCGGCCCAGCCGGGCAGCAGGTCGGTGGCCGTCAGCACGACGCCGCGCGCGTGGTCGACCACGCCGCCGGTGCCGACGCCGACGCCGACGAGGCGGGGCCCGCCGTGCGCGCGGAGCTCGGACACGACGTCGGCGAGCGCGGCGAGCACGGCGTCGCGGCCGCCGGAACCGGGTGTGGGACGGCGCACCGCGTGCGCCACCGCCCCGGTGCCGTCGACGACCCCCGCGGCGATCTTGGTGCCGCCGACGTCGATGCCGATGGCGGTGGGGCCGGGCGGCGGGCTCATGGGGCCTCCCTGTGGACGGCGAACCGGATCTCGTAGCGGTCGGCGCGGTAGAGGCTGGTGGTCGACTCCACGGGGGCGCCGCGCTCGTCGTAGGAGACCCGGTCGACCCGCAGGGCGGGGGAGCGGGACGCGATCCCGAGCAGGGCCGACTGCTCCTCCCCGGTCACGACCGAGCGGACGGCCTGGTCGGCGCGCCGGGGCCGGATCTCGAAGTGCTCCGCCAGCAGGGCGTACAGCGAGCCGGTGAGGTCCATCGCCGCGAGCCCGGGGACGCGCGCGGCGACCAGCCGGCTGGTCTCCACGCACATGGGCGCGGAGTCGGCCAGCCGCACCCGCACCAGCCGCAGGAGCGGGGTACCGGTGCCCACGGCGAGGTCGGCGGCCTCGTCGTGGTCGGCAGCGGCCTCCCCGACCACGACGACGCGGGAACCGGGGGTCAGCCCTTTGGCGCGCATGTCCTCGCTGAAGGAGGTGAGCGAGAGCGTCTTGGCGACGGTGCGGGGCGCGACGTAGGTCCCGGCGCCCTGGACCCGGTAGACGAGCCCGGCGGCTTCGAGGGCTTCGAGGGCCTGGCGCACCGTCGCCCGGCTGACGCCGTGCTGAACGGCGAGCTCGCGCTCGGTCGGGAGGGCGGCGTCGTCGCCCAGCGCGCCGATGGCGGCCGCCAATGCGCGCCGGAGCCGCTCGTACTTCGGGACGGGGCCACCGGTGCGGGGTGTTCCGCTACTCACTCGAACCCCAATTGGTACGTACTTAAATGGATATTGGTTCTCTTGACATTGCCAGAGTTCGCAGGAACTCTACCGAATGTCAGCGAAGGAAGCCTATTGGTACGATCCATTTTGTCAACGTCGGTGAGAGGACAGCCCATGGTCGCGCGCAGCGAGCCGGACCCCGGAACGGCGGGCGGGAGCACCCGGGGGATCATCACGGTCGCCGCGGTCGGCGGGCTGCTGTTCGGCTACGACACCGGCGTCATCTCCGGGGCGCTGCTGTTCATCGAGCAGGACTTCACGCTGACCCCGCTCCTCTCCGGGGTCGTCGTGAGCTCGATCCTGGTGGGCGCCATGGTCGGCGCCCTCAGTTCCGGCTCGCTGTCGGACCGATTCGGCCGCCGCCCGCTGCTCATCGCCGCCGCGCTGCTGTTCGCCATCGGGTCGGTCGCGGCTGCGGCGGCGCCCAGTGCGGCCCTGCTGGTCGCGGCGCGCGTCGTCCTCGGCCTCGCGGTCGGGATGGCCTCGACCCTCGTGCCGGTCTACATCTCGGAGATGGCGGCGGCCGGCCGGCGCGGCCGGCTCGTCGCGGTGAACCAGCTGATGATCACCATAGGCATCGTGCTCGCCTACGCGGCGAACTACGCGTTCGCCGACGTCGGCGGGTGGCGCGCCATGTTCCTCGTCGCGCTGCTGCCCGCGGCGGTCCTCGGCGTCGGCATGGTGTTCCTGCCGGAGACCCCCCGGTTCCTCATCCGCACCGGCCGGACCGAGGAGGCCCGCGCGGTGCTGGCGCGGCTGCGCGGCGGCGCCGGCGTCGAGGCCGAGATCGCCGAGATCGCGGGCGCCCGCGGCGAGACCGGCGGTGCGGGGCTCCGCGGCCTGCTCCGCCCATGGGTGCGCCCGGCCCTGGTCGCCGGGATCGGCCTCCAGATCCTCGGCCAGGCCAGCGGCGTGAACACGGTCATCTACTACGCCCCGACGATCTTCAGGGAGACCGGGCTGGAGGCGTCCGGCGCGATCCTGGCGACCGTCGGCATCGGTGCCGTGAACGTGGTCGGCACGCTGGTCGGCATGAACGTGGTCGACCGGTGGGGCCGGACGCGGCTGCTCACGGCCGGGGCGGCGGTCATGGCGGTGTCGCTGGCGGTGCTGGCGGTCGCACTGGGGATCGGCGGCCCGGCGGCGCCCGCGCTGGCGTTCGGCGCCGTGGTGCTCTACGTCGTCGCGGTCGCCACCAGCCTGAACGTGGTCGTGTTCATCATCCCGACCGAGCTGTACCCGTTGAGCGTGCGCGGTTCGGCGATGAGCGTGACCCTGTTCGCCAACTGGGGGATGAACTTCCTCGTGGCGCTGACCTTCCTCTCGCTGCTGGAGGCACTGGGCGGGGCCGCCACCTTCTGGGCCTACGCCGCGGTGTGCGCCGCGCTGGCGCTGTTCGCCGCCCGGGTGATCCCCGAGACCAAGGGCAGGACGCTGGAGCAGATCGAAGCCGACCTCCGCGCCGCGGGCACCCCGACCCACCGGCCGTGAGCGGCGCGCCACCCCCGACCATGAGAGCCGGGCTACCCCGGCGGCCGCGCCTGGACCGCGTCGCGCACCCGCGGGGAGAACCCGAGGCGCCGCGACAGGTCCGCCGCCGCCTCTGCGGTCGCGGCGCCCACGTCGGGGAGCCGGTCGAGGGTGAGGCGGTTCTCGGGGCCGGCCACCGAGATCGCGGCGACGGGGATCCCGCGGTAGTCGATGACCGGCGCGCCGACCCCGTGGATCCCGGCCTCGTTCTCGGCGGTGTCGACGCTGTAGCCGCGCTCTCGGCAGGCGAGCAGCTCGGCGCGCAGCGCGCCGGTGTCGACCGTCGTGCGGGCGGTGCGCTCCGGGACGCCCTCGGCGAGGACCGCGTCGACCTGGGCAGGCGCCGACCAGGCGAGGATCGCCCGGCCCAGTGCCGTCGTCGCGGCGGGGTTGGACCGCCCGAGCCCGGAGTTGACGCGCACCGGATGCGGGCTGTCGATCTTGTCGACGTAGACCACCCGGTCGCCGTCGAGGACACCGAGCGCGCAGGTCTCGCCCGTCTCCTCGTTGAGCTCCCGCAGGAGGCCGCGCGCCTCCGCGCGCAGCTCCACCGATTCCAGGTAGGCGGCGCCGAGTTCGAGGCAGTGGCGGCCCACCCGCCACCGCCCGTTCTCGCCGATGCGCACGACGTTCAGCTCGGCGAGGACGTTGAGCAGGCGGTGGGCCGTCGCCTCGGGGATGTCGGTCACGCGGGCGAGGTCGGCGAGGGGCACCCCCCGGTGGTCGGTCGCGACGGCGTCGAGGAGGGCGAACGCGCGGACGAGGTTGCGCGCGGGGCCGCTTTTGGCGCCCTCGGTGGTCGTGTCGGGGACTGCTCGGCTGACGCCTTGTTCTGGCATGACCTGGCTTTCAGACATCGGTGGGAGCGCCACGGGGGCGGGCGCGCTCCGGGCGGGCTCGCCCTCTGTGGCGAAGAGTAATCGTCGGCCCGCCGCGCTATGACGCAGTTGTGCGCGGGCGCGCCGCCGCGGCGGCGCCGGGTGGGTCAGCCGCCCAGGTAGGCGTGTGCGAGCCGGTCGTAGAGCAGGACCGCCTCGTCGAGCTGGCCGACGCCGACGCACTCGTTGGGGCCGTGCGCCACCGAGAGCCATCCCGGCCCGAGCGCGGTGATGGAGGGGATCCCGGCGATCCGGATGAAGTGCGTGGCGTCGGTGCCGCCGGGGTATGCGGCGAGCGGCAGCTCGCGCCCCAGCACCTCGCGGCAGGCCCGCTGGGCGGCGCCGAGCACGGGGTGGGCGAGGTCGAGTTCGGCGGGTTCCATCCAGCCCAGCGACCCGGGGACGTAGCGCAGGTCCCACGCGACGTCGTCCGGCAGCGCGTCCGCGAGCAGCGCGCGGACCTCGCGCTCCAGCGCGCCGCGCTCCATCCCCGGAACGGTGCGGATGTCGCAGCTCACGACGGCGTTGCCGGGGTGGACCCCGTAGAAGACCCCGCCCTCGGTGCGCACGGCGGCGTTCACGGTGGGGCGGCTGTCGACGGCGGCGGGCGCGGTGGAGCCGGGCCGGAACCCCGACAGCGCGACGGTGGCCCGGGCGGCGGCGACGGTCGCGCTGGTGGGCAGCTGCTCGGACAGCCCGCTGTGGCCCTGCGTCCCCTCGATGACCACCTCGAAGCAGCAGATGCCGCGGGAGACGACGTACAGGGCCTCCCACGGTTCGCTGATGCCGGAGGGCTCGCCGATCACGATGGCGTCGGCGTCGACGAGGCCGCGCCGGGACAGCTCCTTGGCGCCGTGCTCGCTGCCGGCCTCCTCGTCGGCGGTCAGGACCAGTGTCAGCCGCCCGCGCGACGCCCGCCCGGCCCAGCGCTCCGCGGCGAGGAGCATCGCCGCGACGGCGCCCTTCATGTCGGAGGACCCGAGCCCGTAGGCGAGGTCGCCGTCGACGGTCAGCTCCAGCGGGTCGGTGCGCCAGACAGGGAGGGCGTCGCCGATCGGCTTGGTGTCGAGGTGGCCGGAGAGCCCGAGGCGGGGTCCCGGTCCGGCGTCGATCGTGACCAGGACGTTGCAGCGCCCTTCCGCGGTCTCGACCACCTGCGCCTCCATGCCGCGCTGGGCCGCGTAGTCGCAGGTGAACTTGGCGATGTCGCGTTCGCCGGTGCCTGGGTTCTGCGAGTCGATCCCGACGAGCTGCCGGGTCAGGTCCAGCACGGACGGTGCAGGCGTCACTGGGTTCTCCTCTGTGGGGGTCGTGACGGGTGCTCGGTAAACGGCGCGGTTCGAGTATTGACAGAGTCTTTCATTTTCATCTTAGATCTGAAAGAGCCATCCAGAAACACGGCCGACCGTGAGCAGTGCCACCCGCGATGCGGAGATCGCTCCCCTGCGGAGCAGAGCGAGGAGAGGTCATGGGAGTGCGGCACACGACCTGGCGCAACCGGATCGCCTGTGCGGCGGCCGCGTGCATCGCCCTCAGCGGATGCACGATGCAGCCGCCCGGAGGCGCGGACACGGCGGCGGGGGACGCACCGGCGCCCAGCACCGGCAAACCCGTCATCGGCGTCGCGGCGATCGACCTGACCTCGCCGTTCTTCGTGGGCATGCGCAAGGCCGCCGACGTCGCCGCCGAGGACTACGGGGTCGCGACGACCTGGCAGAGCGCCGAGGGCAGCGTCGAGAACCAGATCTCCACCATCCAGAACTTCATCAACCAGGGGGTCGCGGCGATCCTGGTCGACCCCCTGGACAAGAACGCGCTCGGCACCGTGATCAAGCGCGCCGAGGCCGCGGGGATCCCCGTGGTCAGCATGGGCAACAAGATCGACGCCGAGGGCGCCTACAACACGCTGTACCGCGACGCCGACAACATGGCCACGGTCGCCCGCGCCTCGGCGACCGCCTTGGGCGGCGAGGGCGAGATCGCGCTGCTCGTGGGGGCCCGGGGCAACTACGTCTCCGACACCAGGGAGAAGGCGTTCCGCACGACCCTCCGCGAGGAGTACCCCGACATCGACCTGGTGTCGGTGCAGCCCACCGCGTTCGACAGCCGCAAGGCGTCCAACACCACCGTCACCTGGATGACCACCGACCCGGACCTGGACCTGGTCGCCTGCATCAGCGACCCGCTGTGCCTGTCGGCGAAGACCACCGCGTCGTCGCTGGGCCGGGCGGACCTGCGCGTCGCCGGGCACGACGGCGACGCCGATATGCACGGGCTGCTGGCGGACGGGTCGATGGTCGTGGACGTGCTCACGGGCGCCGGCCGGGTGGGCTACTGGAACCTCGCCGTCGGGGCGCGGCTGGCCGACGGCGCCGACCTGCCCCGCGAGCTGTACCTGCCGTCCTACGTCGTGAGCACCGACCGCACCGCCGAGGAGCTGCGCGGAAAGGGCCTGGACCTCGACTATGCGACCCCGGAGGAGGCGGCCGCCATCGCCGAGGACTACGGCGACGAGTTCGGCCCCGGCCTCGACGACGCGGACATGACCGTGCGGCCCTGACGCGGCCCCTCACCCCAGCCTCCAGCCCTCTCCTGCAAAGGGAACCCGCATGATCACCTCCGCACCCCAAGGCCGGCCGGCTCGCGCCGCGTGGGCCGCCGCGGCGGCGGTGCTGCGCCGCAGCCCGCTGCTGCTGTTCACGGTCCTCACCGTCGCTGTGTTCGCCGTGCTGCGCCCCGACTTCCTCAGCATCGCAGGGTTCCTCGACATCGGCCAGCAGATCGCGGTCGTCGCCGTCATCGCCTTCGCGATGACCGCGGTCATCGTGGCCCGCGGGATCGACATCTCCGTCGGCGCGACCCTCGCGGTCTCCGGCGTGGTCGCGGCCCTGGTGCTCCAGGCGGGGGCGCCGGCGCCCGTCGCCATGGCGGCCGCGGTCCTGACGGGCGCGGCGATCGGCACCCTCAACGGGGTGCTCGTCGGCCTGCTCGGGGTGAGCCCCCTCATCGCCACACTGGGCACGATGGCGTTCGGCAACGGCGCGGCGCTCGCCCTGTCGGGGTCCTCCTCGGTCGGGGTGCAGAGCACCGCCATGCTCATGCCGGGCGGCAGCTACGTCGGCCCCGTGCCCAGCTCGCTGATCATCGCGCTCGTGTGCATGGCCGGCTGGGCGCTGGTCCTGCGGTACACCCTCTACGGCCGCTGGCTCTACGCGGTCGGCGGCAACATCGACGCCGCCCGCTCGGCGCTGGCCCCGGCCCGGCTCGTGCAGATGTCCACCTTCGTGCTGTCCGGTGCGTTCGCCGGGCTCGGCGCGATCATCATGATCGGCCGGGTCGGCTCCGCGCAGCCGCTCGCGGGCCAGGGCCTGGAGTTCGCGGCGATCACCGCCGTGGTCGTCGGCGGGGCGAAGCTCTCCGGCGGCGTGGGCGGTGTCGGCGGCACCATGCTCGGCGCGACCTTCGTCGGCGTCATCACCGCCGGGCTGTCCTTCCTGCAACTGCCCCAGCAGGCGATCTACGTGATCACCGGGCTGCTCGTCATCGTCGCCGTCCTCGCCACCCAGCGCTCCGAACTCGCCGGGCTGCTCCGCGGGCTGCGCCGCTCCGGCGGCGCCCCCTCGGCGGGCGGCCCGCGGCGGGAGCTGGCCCTGGCCGGGGTCGGCAAGCGGTTCCCCGGTGTGCGCGCCCTGCACGACGTGACGTTCAGCCTGCGCGCTGGCGAGGTGACCGCCCTCGCGGGGGAGAACGGGGCGGGCAAGTCCACCCTCGTCAAGGTGCTCGCCGGGGTGCACGAGCCCGACAGCGGGCGGGTGGAGCTCGACGGGACACCGGTGCGGCTGCGCTCGGCCGACGACGCCCGCGCCGTCGGCGTCAGCGTCATCCACCAGCACTTCAGCCTCGTGCCCGACCTCACCGTGCTGCACAACCTCTTCCTCGGCCGCGAACCCACCCGGCTGGGCGCGCTGCGGCTGCCCCTGATGCGGCGCAGGGCCGCGAAGCTGTTCGCCGACCTGGAACTCGGCATCGACCCGGACACCCCCGTCGCGGGGCTGACCGTCGGCGAGCAGCAGCTCGTCGAGGTCGCCAAGGCGATGCTGGACGACTCCTGGCTGATCGTCATGGACGAGCCCACCTCGGCGCTGTCCACCAGGGAGCGCGAGCGGCTCTACGCGCTGGTGCGCCGGCTGGTCGCCCGCGACGTCGCCGTCCTCTACATCTCGCACAAGATGGAGGAGGTCTTCGACCTGTGCGACCGCGTGGTGGTCCTGCGCGACGGCGCGTTCATCGGCGAGCGCGCGACCGCCGACATCGACGAGGCCGGGCTGATCACCATGATGGTGGGCCGCACCGTCGACCAGGTCTTCCCCCACCGCGCCGCCGAGACCGGGGAGGTGCTGCTGGAGATCGACGCGATCGGCGACGGCGGCCGCCTCCGGGACGCGAGCCTGACGGTCCGCGCCGGCGAGGTCGTCGCACTCGCCGGGCTCATGGGCTCGGGCCGCAGCGAGGTGCTGCGCTGCGCGGCGGGGCTCGCCCGGCATTCACGCGGCCGGATCGCCGTCGCGGGCGCGGAGCTGCGGCCGGGCGACCGGGTGCGCGCCAACGGCGCCGGAGTCGCCTACGTTCCCGAGGACCGCCACCGCGAGGGGATCGTCCAGGCGATGAGCGTCGCCGACAACATCGCCCTGGCGTGGCTGCGCCGCCACTCCCGGTGGGGTCTCGTCCCCGCGGGCGCCGCGGCGGTCGTCGAGGACGGGATCTCTCGCCTCGGCGTCAAGCCGCCGACGCCAGGCACCGCGGCGGGGGTCCTGTCGGGCGGCAACCAGCAGAAGGTCGTCCTCGCGCGCTGGCTCGCCACCGAGCCCCGCGTCCTGCTCCTCGACGAGCCGACCAACGGTGTGGACGTCGGCGCCAAGGCCGAGATCCACGGCCTCATCGCCGACCTCAAGGACCGCGGGATCGCCGTCCTCATGGTCTCCAGCGAACTCCCCGAGGTCCTCGGCGTCGCCGACCGGATCGTGGTCATGCACGCCGGCCGGACCGCGGGGGAGCTGCCCCGCGGCAGCAGCGAGGAGGAGGTCATGGCCCTCGCCTTCGGCAGGGCCGCCCCGGCAGCCACCAGTTGAGAACAGCACGCACGCGGCGCCCCGGCGCCCGGCAACCGAAAGGAAAGCGATGACCCTCAAGACCGCCGTCGTGGGAGCCGGATTCATGGGCGGGCTGCACGCCCGCACCGTGGCGGAGTCCGATGTCGCCTCGCTCGCCGCCGTCGTGGACTTCGACGCCGGGGCCGGGGGGCGGCTCGCCCGCGAGCTCGGCACCCGGCACCTGCCCTCGGTCGAGGACGCGCTCGCCGAGGACATCGACGCGTTCATCGTCGCGGTGCCCGACCGCGCCCACGTCGCCCCCGCCCGCACCCTCCTGGCAGCCGGCAAGCCCGTGCTGCTGGAGAAGCCCATGGCGGACACCCTCGACGGCGCCCGCGCCATCGCCGCCGCGGCGGAGGAGGGCGGCGGCCGCCTCATGGTCGGCCAACTGCTGCGCTTCGACCCCCGCTACGCGGGGGCGGCCCAGGCCGTCGCGTCCGGGGCGATCGGCACCCCGCTGCACGTCACCGCGGGCCGGATCGCCAACCGCGAGATCGGCCTGCGCATGGCGGGGACCAGCTCCGTGCTGTTCTACCTCGGCATCCACGACGCCGACGCCATGCAGTGGGTCACCGGGCAGCCCATCACCCGCGTCTACTCCCGCGCGGTGTCCAAGCTGATGCCCGCCAACGGCGTGGCGTCCGAGGACGCCATCCTCACCGTCTGCGACCTGGCGGACGGGACGGTCGGCCAGCTCTTCAACGGCTGGACCCGCACCTCCGACGACCCGGTGGGGATCGACGGCCGCCTGGAGGTCATGGGCACCGAGGGCACGGTCGCGGTGGACGTCCGCGACCACGGCCTGCGCGTCTTCGGCCCCGGCGGGCTCACCACCCCCGACGCCCTGCACTGGCCCGAGACCAACGGCCGCATCCGCGGCGACCTCGCGGCGGAGGTCCGCCACTTCGCCACCGCCGTGCGCGACGGCGACGAGTTCGCGGTGCCGGTCGCCGACGCCATGCGCGGCGTCGCCGTCAACGACGCCATCCTGCGCTCCGTCGCCAGCGGCGCCCCCGAGGACGTCGAGCGGGTCGACTGATGCGACCGGGCGCAGAGGTGCGGGCGGCGCACTTCCCCGACCTCGCCGGGACCCGCTACCTCGACACGGCCACCCAGGGCGTCGGCCCCTGCGCCGCCGCCACGGCCATGTCGGACGCGGTCCGCGAATGGGCCGGCGGCACCGCCGACTACACGCGGTGGGAGGCCGCGGGCGAGCGCGCCCGCGGCCTCGCCGCGGGCCTCCTCGGCCGCCCGGACACCGAGGTCGCCCTGGTGCCGTCCCAGGTCGCTGCGGCGGCCATGGTCGCGCACCGGTTCCCCGACGCCGTCGTCGCGGTCCCCGAGCAGGAGTACCGGGCGAACCTGCTGCCGTGGACCACCTCCCGCCCGGCCGACCGCGTCCGCCTGATCCCCGCGCCCGCGACAACGGAGCGGATCCTCGCCGCGATCGACGGCGGGGCGGGGCTGGTGGCCGTGTCGAGCGTGCAGTCCGCCGACGGCCTCCGCGTCGACCTGGCCCGCGTCGTCGAGCGCGCGCACGCGTCCGGCGCGCTGGTCTACGTCGACGCGAGCCAGTCCTTCGGGGTCGACGCCGGCCTCGCAGCCAGCGGCGCCGACGTCATCGCCGCCGTCGGGTACAAGTGGCTGCTCGGGCCCCGCGGCCTGTGTTACCTGATGGTGCGCCCCGGCCTCAGGGAGCGCGTCGCGCCGCTGCTCGCCTCCCCGGAATCGGCGCACGACGCCCGGCACTACGGGACGCACTACCGGCCCTGGGACGACGGCCGCCGCTTCGACCAGCCGCCCGCCTGGCCGGCACTGGTGGGCGCGGTCGCCGGGCTGGAGCTGGTGTCCGGGTTCGGCGCCGCCGCGCTCGACGCACACAGCACGGCGCTGGCCAGCCGGATGCGGACCGGCCTCGCCCGCATCGGCCTCGACGCCGTCGCCGAGGACCGCCCCTCGCCCATCGTCGCCGTCCGCGCCGGCGACCCCGGCGCCGTCGTGGCCCGCCTCGCCGCCGCCGGGATCCGCGCGGCCGCCCGCACCTCGCTGGTGCGCTTCGCCTTCCACCTGTACAACGACACCGCCGACGTCGACGCCGCACTGCGCGTGCTCGCCGACGCCGCCAGCCCGCAAGGAGCCACACCATGAGCCAGCCGGTCGCCCCCATGTTCATCGACGGCAAGGAGCACACGCCCGACCGTCCCACGCGGGTCCTGCGCAGCCCCGGTGACGGCACCGAATGCGGCGCCATCCGGCTGGGCACCACCGAGGACGTCGACCTCGCCGTGCGCGCCGCCCGCGCGGCGGCCCCCGGCCTGCGCACCACGCCCGTCTTCGAGCGCGCCGACCTGTGCCGCCGCCTCGCCGACGCGGTCGCCGCGAACCGCACCGACCTCGCCCGCCGGCTCAGCACCGAGCACGGCAAGCCGTTCCACACCGAGGCGCACGGCGAGATCGACGCGGTCGTCAACGCGTTCCGCGACGCCGCCGACCAGGTGGTGTCCATGCGCACCGAGTCCATCGCGGTCCGCGACCCCGCCAAGCGGGTCGCCGTCACCCGGCGCCCGCGCGGCGTCTACGCCGTGGTCACGCCGTGGAACTTCCCCCTCGCGGTCGCCTCGATCTACTACCTGGCGCCCGGCCTCGCCACCGGCAACGCCCTGGTGTGGACCCCGGCGCCCAGCGTCGCGGGCGTCGCGGCGGAACTGACGGCGATCCTGCACGACGCGGGACTGCCAGCGGGGGCGCTGAACCTGGTCACCGGCGAAGGCCCCGTCGTCGGCAACGCCGCGATCCGGCACCCCGGCGTCGACGCGGTGGCGTTCACCGGGAGCACCGCCACCGGGCACCGCATCGCCGAGGCCGCCGTGGGCAAGCCGCTGCAACTGGAGCTCGGCGGCAACGGCCCCACGATCGTGCTGCCGGACGCCGACCTGGACCTCGCCGCCCGCGCGATCGCCGGGGGCTGCTTCGCCAACGCCGGCCAGATCTGCACCTCCACCGAGCGCATCCTCGCCCACCGCGACATCGCGACCCCGCTCGCCGAGCGCATCGCCGAGCACGCCGCCGCCGTCGTCCTCGGCGACCCCTTCGACCCCGCCACCACCATGGGGCCGGTGCACACCGCCGACCTCGCGGCGAAGGTCCGCGGCCAGGTCGAGGCGGCGGTCGCCGGGGGCGGCCGCCTCGTCGCGGGCGGCACCGCGCTCCCCGACGCGCCCACCCCCAACTACGTCCCCGCGACCGTGGTCGACGGCGTCCCCCACGACGCCGAGCTGCACGTGGCGGAGACGTTCGGGCCGGTCGCGCCCGTGGTGCACTTCGCGGACGACGCCGAGCTGCGCTCCCTGGTGCACCGCAGCGACTTCGGCCTGTCCGGCGCCGTCTTCAGCGCCGACATCGAGCGCGCCATCCCGCTCGCGGAGTCCCTGCCGTGCGGGATCGTCAACCTCAACGAGGCCAGCAGCTACTGGGAGCCCAACATCCCCGCCGGGGGCGTGTCGGGCACCGGCAGCGGCTACGGCCGCACCGGCGGGCCGTGGTCGCTGGAGGAGATGACGGAGCAGCAGGCCATCGTCATCACGACCCGGAGCGGGGACTAGGCTATGTCGGCGCGCACCCGGCGCGGCCTGATCGCGCTCGCCCCCGTCGTCCTGCTGCTCGTGCTCCTCGCGGCGTTCACCCTGATGGACCCGCGGATCGCGACACCGGTCAACCTGCGAAACATCGTGCTCCAAGCGGTGCCCGTCGCGCTGCTGGCGCTCAGCGCATACGTCGTGCTCGTCACCGCGGGGATCGACCTGTCCGCCGGGTACGCCGTCGGGCTGGCGGGGGTGGTGATGGCGGGCCTGCTCACCGGCGGCAGCGGGCTGCCCGCGGCCCTGCTGGGCGGCCTTGCCGCTGCCGCCGCCGTGGGCCTGGTGAACGGGGTGCTGATCGGGCTCGCCGGACTGCCCCCGTTCGTGGCCACCCTGGGCACCATGACGATCGTGCAGGGGCTGACCATGTTCGCCGCCCCGCAAGGGCTCATGGTCGTCGACGACCCGTTCCTCACCTGGCTCGGGCAGGGCACGATCGCGGGCCTGCCTGTTCCGGTCCTCGCTGTCGCCGCGGTGTCGGCGGCGGTCTGGTTCCTGATGCGCCGCACCCGCTTCGGACTGCGAACCTACGCCTACGGCTCCGACCAGGCCGCGAGCCGCCTGACGGGGGTGCGCACCGGGCCGCAGATGGTGGCCGTGTACCTGCTCGCCGGTGTCCTCGTGTTCGGCTCGGCGCTGCTGCTCGTCGCGCAGGTGCCGCTCGTGCAGCCCAACATGGGCGGGATCCCGCTGCTGCTCGATGCCATCGCCGCGGCGGTCCTCGGCGGGACCAGCATCTTCGGTGGCCGCGGCAGCGTCGGCGGCGTCCTCGTGGGCGTGCTGATCATCGGCCTGGTCACCAACGCCTTGCAGATCCTCGGCGTGGACCCCTCCGCCATCGACCTGTTCAAGGGCCTGATCATCGTGGCGGCCCTCGTGCTCGACGTCGGCCTGCGCACCCTGCACACCCGCGCGGTCAAGGCGGCGGCGTGACCGGGGGAGCGGGGCGGCCGTGGACGCTGCACTGCGCCGCGTGCGGCGGGGCCGAACCGGGCGGCGGCGGATTCCGCTGCCCCGCGTGCGGCGGGGTGCGCCGGGCGGAGCCGCCGCCCGGTTCCGCCGTCCCCGCTGACAGTGGCGCGCCGGGAATGTGGCGCTACCGCTCGGCGCTGCCGCCCGTCCCCGCGCCCGTCACCATGGACGAGGGCGGCACCCCGCTGCTGGACCGCCCCGCGCTGGCCGAGCGGTTCGGCGTCGCGGCGCTCGCGGTGAAGGACGAGACCCGCAACCCCACCCTGTCTTTCAAGGACCGGGCGATGTCGCTCGGCGTGAGCCTCGCGGCGGGCGTCCCCGGCCTCCCGGGCGTGGTCGCCGCCTCGACCGGCAACACCGCCGTCTCGGCCGCGGCCTACGCGGCGCTGGCCGGGGTCCCGTGCCGCCTGGTGTGCGCCGAGGCCGCCGCCGGGGGCGCCAAACTGCGCATCGCCCGCGCGCTGGGCGCCGAGGTCCGCGCCGTGCCCGGGGACTTCAGCGCGGCGCATCGCGCGGCCGCCGCGCTGGAGGAAGCCGGCTGGTACACGCTGACCACCACCTTCCGCAACCCCTTCCTCGCCGAGGCGCACCGCAGCGTCGCCTTCGAGATCGCGGCGCAGACGCTGGGGCGGCCCCCCGGCTGGGTCCTCGTCCCGGTCGGGGCCGGGCCGCTGCTCTGGGGCATCCACCAGGGGTTCGCCGCGCTGCACGCCGGAGGGCTGCTGGACGCCGTGCCCCGGATGGTCGCCGTCCAAGCGGCGGCCTGCGCCCCCATCGTCCGCGCGTTCGACGAGGGCGCCGCCGAACCGGCCCCTGCCGACCCCGGGCCCACCTCCGCCGGGGCGATCGCGGACCCGCTGCGCGGCTACACCGACGAGGGCGCGCTGACACTGCGCGCGGTCCGCGCGTCCGGCGGCGCCGCCGTCGCGGTCGACGACACCGCCATCGAGGACGCGATGCGCGTCGCGGCGCGCGCCTGCGGCCTGCTGCTGGAACCCGCCGCCGCTGCGCCGTTGGCAGCCGTCGCCGCCCTGCGCCGCAGCGGTGCCATGCCGCCCGGCGCCGAGGTGGCCGTGCTCGCCACCGGGCACGGCGCGAAGGAACCCGACCGACTCGCCGGCTGAGCCCGGCGGTCGCCGACTTGAGGGAGCACGCATGACCCGTCCCGTGCGGATCGCGATAGCAGGAGCCGGCCGCTTCGGCGCACTGCACCTGGAGACGTTCGCCGACCTGCCGGCCGAGGTCGTCGCCGTCGCCGAACCCGACGCCGGCCGCCGCGCCGAGGTCATGGCCCGCTACCGGATCGCGCGCGGCTACCCCGCCCTCGACGCACTGCTCGCCGCGGAGGACGTCGACCTGGTCGACGTCGCCGCCGACGAGGCGCGGCACGGCGGCCTGGTCCTCGCGGCGCTGCGCGCCGGCGCGCACGTGTTCGTGGAGAAGCCGCTGGCGCTCGACCCGGCGGACGCCGCGGCGATCGAGGCCGAGGCCGGGCGGCGCGGGCTCGCCGTCGTCGCCGGGCAGATCAGCCGGTTCGCCGCGGGCTACGCCCACATCCGCGGCCTGCTCGCTTCGGGCGCACTGGGCGACCCCGTCCACCTGCGGTTCCGGCGCGACTTCTCGCGCACCTGGTTCCCCGCGTTCGGGGACCGCGTCCACCCGGTGTGGGAATCGGGGATCCACGACATCGACCTCGCCCTGTGGTTCGCCGGGGCGCCCTGCGTGTCCGGCTACGCGGTGCAGCGCTCGGTCAGCGGTCGGGCACACCCCGACCTGTTCGCCGCGACCCTGGAGTTCGCCAACGGGGTGGTGGCGACCATCGAGAGCGCATGGCTGGTGCCCGAGGGCGCGCCGCAGACACTGCGGGGCGCCCTGGACCTCGAGGGCACCATCGACGCGACGGCCGAAGTGCTCGGCACCCGCGGGACCGCCTCCTACCGGCTCGCCAACGACGGGCTGGCGGTGCGCACCGACGACGCGGTCGCGCACCCCGAACTCACGCTGTGGCCCACGGTCGCCGGGAAAATCGGCGGCGCGCTCCGCGAGGAGCTCGCCTACGCCGTCGACGTCGCGGCGGGCGTGCGCGGCAACGACCTCATGCCGCTCGGCGAGGCGGTCGAGGGGGTCCGCATCGCGGCGGCCATCGAGCGGACCGGCGCCAGAGGCGGCCCGCTCGACCTCGCGAAGGAGGGCCCCGTGCGCGGCCAGGACGCGGAGGCCGACCGGGTCGGCATCGGGCGCGACCAGGGCGCGGAGCCCGACCGGTCCGCCCCCGGTGCGAACGGGCGCCGGCCGTGAGCGCCCGGCGCATCACCGACCGGATCTGGCTGGTCGGCAGCGGCACCGACCCGCAGGCAGGGACCGACCCGCACGACTGCCACGCCTACCTCCTCGACGGCGGCACCGAGGCCGCCCTGGTGGACTGCGGGACCGGCCTGGCGCATGAGCGGCTGCTCGCCAACATCGAGGACACCGGCTGCCTCGACCGGCTCACGACGATCCTGGTGACCCACTACCACGCCGATCACGCCGGGGGCGCGGCCGCGCTGCGCGCGGCGACGGGCGCCGAGGTCCGCGCCGCACCGGAGGCGGTCACCGCCCTGGCGGCGGCCGACGAGTACACCACCCAGGTCGCCGCGGCGCGGACGGCCGGGATCTACCCGGCGGACTACCGGCTCCCCGGGTGCGCGGACGCCCGCCCGATCACCGGCGGGACCGTGCTCCGCGTCGGCGGCGCCACCGTCGAGGTCCACGACGCACCCGGGCACTGCGACGGCCACCTGTGCCTCCTCGCCGACATCGGCGGCGAGCGGGCCCTGTTCAGCGGCGACGCGGTGTTCGCGGAGGGCCGGGTGTCCATCCAGCCGATCCCGGACTGCCGACCGCACGCCTACGCGAGGACCTGCCGGGCCCTGGCCGAACTCGCCCCGGACGCACTCCTGCCCGGCCACGGCGCCATGGCCCCCACCGGCGGCGCCCGCCACCTGGACCAGGCCCGCGACCACTTCGCCCGCCTCACCGTCCCCCCGAACCTGGGCGCCTGAACACCCCGCAGCCGCTGCCATCGCATTCTCCGATCCGGTTCCATTGATCTCCGGAATGGCCGACCCTGGACATGGAAACAAAAAAAGAGAAAATGCCGGGTACATTACTGGGAACCGACTTGGAATATGCGTTACGGGGGAATTCCATGCGGGTATTGGGGCGGGTTTCCGGCTATTCCGATCCAGGGGCGTCGACTCTCGAATATGCGGCTCTCGTGGTGCTTTCCGCGGCGTTGTTCGGCGGGCTCGTGAACATCCCGACGACCGTCCGGCCGAGTGTCACCGAGGCGGTGTGCGCGCTGCTGGACCTCGGCGGGTGCGCCGACCCGCCCGCCGAGCGGGCCGGGCCCGACCCGCCGCCCGAACCGGCGGAGCCGGACGTCCAGGACGTCGATCGGGGCACGGGGCCGCGCGGCGGCAGCGGTCCGCAGGTGGACGCCCGGCAGGAGCCCGGGTCGGGGGAGGAGATCGGCGCCCCGCTCTCCTGGGATTCCGAGCGGCCGCTCACCGCGGGGCCCTACGGCCCCGGCCACTCCTGTAGCGAAATACCGGCCGACAACGGCGCCGGCCCCGAAGAGGAGGCGTTCGAGAAGACCGGATACCACTACAGCCGGACCGTGGAATTCGATCCGCCCGCCAACACCGGCTGGTGGGTCGCGCTCGATTCCACCAAGTCGCCCGACGGCCAGATCAAAGGCGAATCCGGATACCAGAACGGCGTCGACAAGGCGAAGGTCTACGCCAAATGCGACGAAGGCAGGATCCAGGAGAGCTTTGTGCCGACCGAGGACGGGCTGGTGCACCGTATAGCCCAGGGGCACGTGGTCTGCCCGCACGACCCCGAGAACTGCTACGGCCCGTCGTTGTCGGTCTCGGCTTGGGGCGAGGGCCTGTACCAGCCGGAACCGTCCGAATAGCCCGTCGCCGCGCGGTTCCGCGCCTCCGGGGCGGGACCGGTTGCGGGACGGGGGTTGGTGCGGCCCGCGCGACCGGGTGTGCGCGGGCCGGGGCGCGTCAGCGGGCGCGCAGGACCACCAGGTTGCAGGTGATCGCTTCCTTCGTGTGGTAAACGCTCCGGGGGGTCGCCTCCTCCAGGGTGGCCGCGCCGCTCTCTTCGAGTTCGGCCACCCGGGCGCGGTAGCCCTTCGCCGCCCAGATGCGGTCGAGGATGGTCACGACGACCGGCGCACCGGGGCGCGCGACCCGCACCAGCTCGTCCAGTGCTTCGGGGCCGACGTGGCCTTCGGTCAGGGTGCCCACGCAGATGACGGCGTCGTAGGAGGAGTCGGCGGCGGCCAGCCGCGCGGTGAGGTCGGCCTTCGCGAGGGCGCGGTACACGCCCTTGCCGCGCGCCTGGTCGAGCATTGCCGTGGAGAGGTCGAGCCCGTCGATCGTGCGCAGCCCGGCGCGGTCGAGGGCGACGCCCACGAGCCCCGTGCCGCACCCGGCGTCGAGGATCTCGGCATCGGGCGAGCCCGGCAGCAGCAGCTCCGCGAGGCGGCCCGCGGCGTGCGCGGGGGCCGCGTAGCCCATCTCCTCCGTGAGGTCGTGATCGTACTTCTCCGCCCACTCGTCGTAGACGGTCTCGCACTCGTCGGGGCTCGAAAGCGCGTAGACGCGATCCAGCATGTGGTGCTGTGTACTCACCGGTGGCCTTCCGTGCAGTGACTCCACGGCTCCGTTGCCGAAAGAGCAGATCAAGGACGTAGAAGTCCTAACCCGCTCATACGGCTTGAAACCAGGACACCCGTGCCGGCAGCCCCATCAGCCCTGGTAACCGAGGTGCCGACCTGGTCGGACGCGGTTGCCCGCGGTCGTCAAGAGTAGTTCCGCCACACCGGGCACCGCAGCAGGCACGATGTCTCGGTCGCCTCTGGGGCGGTCGGTGCCGCTTCCTCGATCGACCCTGCGAGGCCGACCAGGTCGACCCCTGGAGCGTCGGATCGGAGGCGCACATACCGACCGTCGGCGGACTCCGTCCGCACCTCCGTCCACCCGAACGGCCACCGGTGCTCGTCGTCGCCCAGTTCGGAATCGGTGTACGCCGGCTCCATCGTCACCACGAGCAGCCCGGCCCGTTTCTCGCAGCGCACTTCTCCTGGCAGCTCGGTTCCGGTGCCGCACTTCTCGGGCGCGAGCACGTCGGCCGAGAAGGACTCTTCGGTGTCCTGCCCAGCGGGGAGCCGGTGCGGCGTGGATCCGATCAGCACCGTACGGCCCAGCAGGTCGCGGTAGACGAGCTCGGGGAAGTCCGACGAGGCGTAGGCGTGGGTGAGCGTCCACCCGGGCGCGTCGAGTACTGCGACGGTGTCGTACCGGAGCAGCTGCTCGGACGCCTCCCGTTGCTCCCCCCGCGCCTCGACGTAGCGCATCGACCCGTCGATGAGGAGGAGCATCGCCGCCACGGCCGCCATGGCGGCCGGCAGGCGGAGGCCGTCGCGGGGGATACGCGCCACGATCTTCAGCGCGGTGAAGACCAGGAGGGCGGGGATCGCAATGAAGAGCAGCGTCCACCCGCCCGTGGGCCGGGCCGCATGGGCTTCCAGGCAGAAGGCGACACAGAAGATCGACGCGAGCGCTGCGAGGGCGCTGAGTACAAAGGGGTGGCGGACGTCGCGCATCTTGAGGTACAGACCCGAGGCAAGCAAGACGGCACCTGCTGCGGGCAGGAGGTGGACCAGGTTCTCGGACATCGGCGCGGGCATGCCGTCGGACGTCAGCAGGAGCCAGGTGAATATGGTGGCGGTCATGACCGGTGTGTGCGCGAAGGCCACGGCGGCGGACGGGGTGCGGGGCTTGTCGGCGGGGTCCTGGTGGGGTGCGGACATGATGGGTTCGACGCCGCCGGACGGCCGGGTGTTGCCTCATGGCCGGGAGCGGCCGCACTCGGTCGTGAAAGCGCGGGCGGCCGCGCTCCTCAGCGCTTGCGGCCCACGCAGAACACGCGCCGGAACGGGAAGAGGGTGCCGTGCGGGCCGGCGGGGTAGGCGTCGCGAAGCAGCGCGGCGTACTCGGCCTCGAAGTCGGCGGCGGCGTCGGCGTCGAGGGCGTCGAGGACCGGGCGCAGGCCGGTGGCGCGCACCCACTGCAACACGGGGTTCTCCCCGTTGAGCAGGTGCACGTAGGTGGTCTCCCAGACGTCGGCCGTGCAGTCGGCGTCGACCAGCAGGCGGGCGTATCCGGCGGGATCGTCGACGCTCTCGCCGCCGCGCAGCACGCCGCCGAGCCGCCCGGACCAGCGCGGCGAATCCGCCAGCTGCCGCATCAGCGCGTGCGACGGTGCGTCGAAGTTCCCGGGGACCTGCCACGCCAGCCACGCGCCGGACGGCAGCCCGGCGGCCCAGCGCCGCAGCAGGCCGCGGTGCTCGGGGATCCATTGCAGAGCGGCGTTGCTGACCACGACGTCGACGCCCTCGGGCTGGAAGTCGCGGAGGTCGCCGTGGCGGATGTCGAGGCGCTCGGAGCCGTCCCCCGGCGCGGCGGCGACCATGTCGGGGGAGGAGTCGATACCCGTGACCGCGGCGCCGGGCCAGCGGCGGGCCAGCATGGCGGTCAGCGCCCCGGTGCCGCAGCCGAGGTCGACCACGGTGTCCGGGGCATCAGCCCGGATGCGCGCGGTGAGGTCGAAGAAGGGGCGGGAGCGGTCGGTGTCGAATCGGGCGTAGAGCTGCGGATCCCAGGTCATGTTCCCCATCCCGCCCTTTCCGGGGTTGTTCGCGGCACGTCGGAGCATCGTAGCCCCGGCGCGGCGGCCCCGCCCTCTCAGCTTGTTGTTTAACCTTGCCCGGGGACCTGGCCTACCCGGATCAATCGTTTCCCGGACAGAGAACGCGGCCGTCCCCCACGCTTCGAGATGTCG
>NZ_PYGA01000026.1 GCF_003014485.1 Murinocardiopsis flavida
CTACTCGGTTCCCTGATCGCCTACTCCGCCGCAACCGTCGGGGGCGGGAGGTGCGCCACTTCGCGGTCGAAGAAGGTACGCACGTCCTCACCCACTTCGTAGAGGCCCCTGATGTAGTCCTCCCAGTTCCCGATGATCTCCGGGTCGGTGTAGCGGACCGCCCCGTAGGGGGCTCCCACCTCGTCGTAGAGGACGCGGTAGAGGGTGCGGCCACCGAGGACCACGACCTCAGGCAGCACGCTGTCCCGGTCCGAAGCCGCCAAGGCGTCCGCGCCGACAATGCGGATGCGTTGGCCGCATTCAGCCTGCATGCGGAACGAATGAAGGGACCATTGCACATAGGGTGTCAGCGGTTTCTCGACTATTCGGGCGCGATGGAAGAAGGACCTGTGGAGCGCGTCCTGTTCGTTCGCCCTCAGCACGGCTTCGCGGTCGTCCTCGATCAGGCGGAGTGACGTCTCCCAGTCGCCGCGGACGAAGGCATCCCAGCTCGGGTTGTCCTTCTCCGTGAAATCCTGGCGGCGCTCGAACTTCCATGAGTCCCGGTCGCGGATCGCCGCATCGCGCTCCCGAAATTCCCGCTTGTAGACCATTCGTTCCAGGGCTTCACCCTGTTCGACCGGGAGGTCGGGCGCATGCGGGTCACGCATCAGGAATATCTGCCTTCGCTGCCGTAACCATGGTCCCCGGGATGACGACCAGCCTCTCGTCTGGGGCCAGGGTCACGCCCTCCGGCAGGCGGGAGGAGTACGCGTCCGTAAGGTCCCTGCCGATCACCGCAACGTCGCCGTTGTCGAGCATCCAGATATCCGGGCATTCGTCCTTTATCGCGGACCGGTCCAGTTCACGGGCTGATTTTCCCAGGCGGTGATCGAATTGCGCCGAAGGGTCGGCTTCCCACGCTCGAACCATGTCGCCTCCGATTCGGCTTGGACATGCGCACGGAAGACACCAATTCTACGCTGAGAGTCTGATCAACAACAAGCAGATTGGCAGACACCCGGAAGAAGAATGATCGGCGACCGAAAATAGGCCGTTGTGGTCACGGGATCGACGCTTTAATGCGCAAGGGGACCGTGTGCCGCCGGGCGCGGCGGCACACAGTCCCCTTTGTTACCCGTCAGTCGTTGCCGGACTCGATGGCGGCGCGGTCGAGGAACTCGTCGTCCACCGGGGTCTCGCCGCTGCCGGAGGCGATCGCCTCGGCTCCGCCGCGCGGCATCGCTCCGATCAGCCCGGTCGAGGCGGCCTGGTCGGCGCCGACGAGGGTGTTGTGCCCGGCGCCGACCATCCCGATCCCGGCGTACTGCTCCAGCTTGGCGCGCGAGTCGGCGATGTCGAGGTTGCGCATGGTGAGCTGGCCGATGCGGTCGACGGGGCCGAACACCGCGTCCTCGGTGCGCTCCATCGACAGCTTGTCGGGGTGGTAGCTGAAGGCCGGGCCGGTGGTGTCGAGGATCGAGTAGTCCTCGCCGCGCCGCAGCCGCAGGGTGACCTCGCCGGTGACGGCGGTGCCGACCCAGCGTTGCAGCGACTCGCGCACCATCAGCGCCTGCGGGTCGAGCCAGCGGCCCTCGTACATGAGCCGGCCGAGCCGCCGCCCCTCGTTGTGGTAGTTCGCGAGGGTGTCCTCGTTGTGGATGGCGTTGACCAGCCGCTCGTAGGCGGCGTGCAGCAGCGCCATGCCCGGCGCCTCGTACACGCCGCGGCTCTTGGCCTCGATGACCCGGTTCTCGATCTGGTCGGACATGCCCATGCCGTGCCGCCCGCCGATCGCGTTGGCCTCCAGCACCAGGTCGACCGGGCTCGCGAACTCCTTGCCGTCGATGCTGACCGGGCGGCCCTGCGCGAAGCCGATGGTCACGTCCTCGGCGGGGATCTCCACCGTGGGGTCCCAGAACCGGACGCCCATGATCGGCTCGACGCTCTCGACCCCGGTGTCGAGGTACTCCAGGGTCTTGGCCTCGTGGGTGGCGCCCCAGATGTTGGCGTCGGTCGAGTACGCCTTCTCGGTGCTGTCGCGGTAGGGCAGGCCGTGGGCGAGCAGCCACTCCGACATCTCCTTGCGGCCGCCCAGTTCGGCCACGAAGTCGGCGTCGAGCCACGGCTTGTAGATGCGCAGGTGCGGGTTCGCGAGCAGGCCGTACCGGTAGAACCGCTCGATGTCGTTGCCCTTGAAGGTCGACCCGTCGCCCCAGATCTGCACGTCGTCCTCGACCATCGCCCGGACCAGCAGGGTCCCGGTGACGGCGCGGCCGAGCGGCGTGGTGTTGAAGTAGGCGCGGCCCCCCGAGCGGATGTGGAACGCGCCGCAGGTGAGCGCGGCCAGGCCCTCTTCGACCAGTGCCGCGCGGCAGTCGACCAGGCGCGCGATCTCGGCGCCGTAGGTCGAGGCGCGGTCGGGCACCGAGGCGATGTCGGGCTCGTCGTACTGGCCGATGTCGGCGGTGTAGGTGCAGGGGACGGCGCCCTTGTCGCGCATCCACGCGACCGCGACGGAGGTGTCGAGGCCGCCGGAGAAGGCGATGCCGACGCGCTGGCCGGTGGGCAGGGACGTGAGAACCTTGGACATGGGACTAACTATGCATGCTCACGGATGGATATGCAAAACGAGCAATGGTGCGCCAGGCGGAGAGCCGGGCCGCCCCGCCTACTCCACCGCCGTGGCCTGCGCCAGGGCCGCGTATCGGACCTCGGCGTCGGGGTGCCCCCGCAGGTCGCGCAGGCGGGCGCGCCACTCCTCCGACCAGTGGGTGCGCTCGCCGAGCGCCCGGGTGAGAGCGAGGGCGAACAGGCCGCACGCGGGGTCGCCGCCGGCGGTGAGCCGCCCGGCCACCTCCAGGAGCACACCGGGGTCGCCGGGGCGGCGGGCGGTGCCGAGGCGGGACCGCAGGGTGTCGGCGGTGCGCGAGGCCAGGACGGGACGACCGGCGTGCAGCGTCCCCAGGCGTCGCAGCGCGGCGTGCAGCGACTCCGGTTCAGCGTCGAGGTCCAGGGCGTTGGCGTGCAGGTGGGCGGCCTCGGGAAGGAAGTCGGGCGCCGCTGCGAGGAGGTCGGCCGCGCGCCGGGCCGCGACGCGGGGCGCCGGCCGGGCGCCCATGACGGCGTTGGTGGCGAGCCGGGCGACGATGTGGCCGATGCGCCGGCGGGCGGGGCGGTCCCGCTGCTCTTCGGCGTCCGGGAGGGGCGCCGTCGCCTCCGACTCGACCAGCCGGCCCAGCGCCGACAGCAGCGGGTCGGCCCCGTCGGACGCGTCGGCGAGCGCCGTCAGCCCGTCCGCCGCCGCCCGCCAGGACGTGCGGTCGTCCAGGTCGACGGCCGCCGTCAGCAGGAGTTCCGCCGCGTCGAGGTACCACGGGGACCAGCGCGCGAGCAGGCCGAGCGCCGCCCGGGCCGTGTCGGTGTCGCCGCTGTGCGTCACCCGGCCCACGAGCCGCGCGTAACGGGGCCGCTCGTCTGCCTGGAGGTCGTAGGGGGCGGCGCGCAGGACCGCGCCCTGGACGGCGGGGGCGGCGTCCGCCGCCTGCTCCAGCAGCCGCCACGCGGTCGGCGCCCCCAGCAGCTCCACCGCAGCGGGGACGCAGGCCGCCTGCACGTCGCGGTGCTGCCCGGGCAGCTCGAACACCTCGGCGAGGATGTCGGCGGCGGTGCCGACCGGCAGCAGCGTCCCGGCCAACCGGACGAGTTCCTTGCGGCTGGTGACCTTGGCGGCCGATCCCGGCCCGCCCTCCTCGGGCAGCAGGGCGGCCCGCAGCACGGGCGCCAGGCGCGCGGGCGCGACGAACCGGGCCGCCCGCGCGGCCGCGTAGAGGGCGACCCGCGCCCGGTCGTCGCCCGTGTGGCCGAGCAGCGTCGCCAGCGCATCGGCCGGCCGGTCCGTCCACACCAGTGCCGCAAGGGCGGCTTCGGCCAGGACCGTGTCGGGGGAGTCGAGGTGGCGGCCGACAATGGCGGATCCCGCGTCGGGAATGGCCGCGGCGGCGCGGATGTGCGCGGCGCGGACCCCCTTGGGCAGGGAGGCGTCCCCCGCCGCGCGGGTGTAGAGGCGGGCGGCGGCGGCATGCTGGCGGGGCAGCCATCGCGCGGCGCCGTCGAGCGGCGGCAGCCAGCGCGCCCCCGCTGCGAGGAAGCGCCCGTAGGGCGGCGTGTCGCCGAGGACGGTGTCCAGCAGGTCGGTGCGGACGCGGGTGATGACGCCTAGGACCGGCGGCAGCACGGCCGCCGAGCGGTCGAGGTCGAGCACCGCCGCTGCGCGCTCGGCCCGGGTCGCGGGGTCGTCGAGCCACAGGTCCACCGCCTGGCGCACGGTCGAGGCGGAACCGAACTGGACGGCCTGCCACAGGAGCTCCTGGAGTTGCGGCATGCGGCGGGCGCGGCGCCCCAGCGACCGGGCCAGCGCGAAGGTCAGCCCATGGTCGACCTTGTCCGCGGCGGCCTCCAGCATCGGGCGCAGCGCCTCGAACACCGCGGACTCCTGGCCCCTGCGCAGGGAGGTGTCGAGTCGACCCAGGTCGGCGCCGCCGGTGTGGCCGCTGAGGCGCCCCAGCGTGGCGAGGGCCCAGTCCAGGAGGGTCCGGCGGCCGCTGTCCGCGTGCTCGCGCAACACGGCCGGCGCCAGAGCGGACAGGGCCGCGCGGGTCCGGCCGGAACTGTCGCGCGCCTCGATCGCCGCGACGGTGATGCTGTCGAGCAGCGGGGCGTGGTCGTCGCTGAACAGCCAGGCCGGGGTCTCGGCGAGGGCGGCCAGTGCGGCGGAACGCACCGGGTCCTGCTCGTTGCGGAGCCGTTGCAGGTCGCCGAGCAGGTCGGTGACCGCGTCCGTGGCGCGGGACCTGGCGGCGTTGCGGACCAGGAGCGGGTAGGCCAGCGCCCGGTCCTCGGCGGCCGGCCGGCGGACGGCGGCGCGCAGCTCGGGCCGGGCCTCCTCGACCGGCAGGTGGGCGGTCGCGGCGAGGACGGCGACCCACGGAGCGCCGCGCTCGCGCTCCTGGGCGGCGAGCACGCGCGCCTCCGCCTGCGCCCGGGTGCGGGGCAGCACGTCGAGCAGGGCGGGTTCGGGGCGGGCCGCCCGCCCGGCGGTGGCGGCGTCGTAGCAGGCGCCGCGCCGCGACGGCGGCAGCGCGCGGAGCAGCGCAGCAAGGGACGAGGGGGTGTGGCCCCACGCGCGGGCGAGGTCGGCGAGCTCCGGCGGGTCGGTCCGCGCGAGTCGGCGCAGCGCAGTGCGCGAGAGGAGGGCGCTCGGCGGCGGGACCCTGCGGTGCGGTGCCGTGATCAGGCGGATCGTCCGTCCCGGTGCGGCCTTGAGGAGGAAGCCGAGCTGGGCGCGGACGGGACCGGGCAGGTGCGCCGGAGCGTGCTCCTCCAGGATCTCCAGGACCCGCAGCGGGCGGGCCTCGGCGGTGACGTCGAAGATCTCGGCGTTGCGGACCCACCAGGGCGTGCGCGCCTGCTCGGGCAGTTCGGCGAGTTGCCGCGCGGTCTCCGCCAGCACCAGGTCGGGGTGGCGGTCGGCAAGGGGCCGCCAGCGGGCCACCGCGATGAAAAGCTCGGGCAGCAGCCGTTCCACGGCCGCGGGCCCGCACGCGGCGAGCAGCCGGGCGGCCTCGGCGTCGCCCCAGTGCGCACGCACCCGGGGGAGCAGCCGTTCGGCGAGCGCGCCGCGCCCGCCTGCGGTGATGATGGACGGGATGCGCCGGCGCACGGCTTCGGGCGCCTCGAACATCGCCCGTTCCAAGGCGGCGTCGCCGACCGGCAGGCGCCGCGCGGCCTTCACGGCGTGGCCGCGCACGGCGGCGTCGTCGTCGGTGAGCCGCGCCTCGACGTAGTCCGCGTCACCGGCGACGGCAGCGGCGAAGACGGCGAGGCGGCGGCCGTGCGCCCCGCGCGCGGCCAGCTCGTCGACCAGCGGCCGGAGCCGTGCCGGGTCGCCGTCGGCGGCGGTCCGCGCCCACGTGGCGAGCGCGCGCATGCGCGCGGGGAAGGGGAGCGGGTCGAGTTCTGCGAAGAGGCGGTCGACGGCGGCGTGGGGGTCCTGCTGCTGGGGGGACATGGCCGCCATTCTGCCCCGCACCCGCACGAGGCCCGCTCCGGCTGGGAACCGGTCGTCGCCCAGACGGGCCCGCGAGGCCACCATCGCGGTCGCCTTGAGCGCCGGGGTTCCCGCGCTTGCCGCCTCATCGAATGAATGGACCGCGTTGCCGCGACCCAGCCGCCACTGTCGTGGCGAATCGTGGAGGGTCCCCCTCTGGGAATCGCCGCGTGTCCGGAGCTGTTGGCCCTGGAGTCCGGGGAACGGCCCATATCGGTACTGGGCTGTGGAAAACTCAAGCCGGACTTGGAGGCAGTAGCAGCAACCTGGCACGATCTACATGTACGACGCTGATCGATCCCGTGTTCGATTAGTAGCGGTTCGCCTTAATGATCCTGTGCCGTGCGGCTATAGCGCGCGCAGGCGGGGAGGAAGCCAATGAGTGGCCAGGTGCGGCAGTACACGTCGGTAGAGGTCTGCGCCGGCGCCGGCGGCCAGGCGGTGGGACTGCACGCGGCCGGATTCACGCACAAGGCCCTGATCGAGATCGACCCCCACGCATGCGCGACACTGAACCACAACGTCGACCGTTTGGGCTGGTCGGGCTGCAAAGTACTCGAGGAAGACCTGAACAGCTTCAAGGTCGCTGATCTGGAGCTTGCCGAGGTCAAGTTGGACCTGTTGGCAGGGGGCGTCCCGTGCCCTCCCTTCTCCCTAGCCGGCAAGCAGTTGGGCCGCGAAGACGAGCGCGACCTGTTTCCTGCGATGCTGCGGATGGTGCACGAGCTCAAGCCGCGCGCGGTCATGATCGAGAACGTGCGCGGATTGCTGCAACCCGCCCACAAGTTCGCTGACTACCGTGAGTACATCCTCGAAGTACTTAGAGATGAGGGTTACACCTCGTGCGGCTGGGACGTGCTCGAAGCACGCGACTACGGGGTTCCGCAGCTGCGCCCGCGCGCGATCCTCGTCGCTATGCGCGAGCCCTACGCCGCCCATTTCCAGGCGCCGCGCGGCGTTGGCGGCGACTACACCACCGTCGCCGAGGCCCTGAAGGATTCGATGGCCCAGCGCTTCGGCACTTCGGCCCGGGGCAGGAAGGCATTCCAAAGGTGGCTCGACAAGGCCGAGTTGCGCGGTGGCGTAGCCCCGACCCTTGTCGGGGGTTCCAAGAAGCACGGCGGGGCCGACCTGGGCCCGACCCGGGCGAAGAAGGCATGGGCCGAACTCGGCATCGACGCTATGGGCGTAGCCGATGATCCGGACGCAATGAAGGACAAGAAGCGCGATCTCTACGGCAAGGCCGGGCCGAAGCTGACGGTGGCCCAGGCGGCGCTCATCCAGGGCTTCCCCGCCGACTGGGAGTTCATGGGCCGAAAGACCGCCGCCTACCGGCAGGTCGGAAACGCCTTCCCGCCGCCGGTCGCCCGTGCTGTCGGGGAGCGGATCCTGGCCGCCATCAAAGCCGGCGACGACGGGGCGGTTCCGCCGGCCGAGAGGAGTCTAGGGCTGCTGCCGCCTGAGGAGGCCCCGCGCCAGCTCGCCCTTACGGTCTAGGACCGCCGCGCACACCTCCTGAGCGCATTCAGCCGGATCCTGGTGCTCCCAGAAGCGAAGCACCAGCCAGCCCTCGCTCTCCAGCCGCGCGTCGGTATCGCGGTCGCGCTGCACGTTGCCGCCGATCTTGCCTTCCCAGTACCCGGGGTTGGTCTTGGGCGCGACGAAGTGGTCGGGGCACCCGTGCCAGAAGCAGCCATCGACGAACACGGCCACTTGGACCGGGCGGAATACCATGTCGGCAGTGCGGCGCATCTTGGCAAGCGGTTTGGCCGCCACCCGGTAGCGCAGTCCGGCAGCGTGAACTAGGCGGCGCAAGGCGATTTCCGGCTTTGTGTCGCGGTTCCGGTTGCCGACCATGCTGCGCCGGTTCGCGGCCGATGAGGCCCAAGAGCCCTCGGGTGCCTGCCAGTTGTCAGAGTCTTTCGGGTCCGTTCCCACATTCATACCTTCGGCAGCCGGGGGGCTGGCTCGACCGGATCGTTAGAAGAGGCCAGTTTCCAATGGGTGCCGTCGATGGGTGTCCCGCCGCGCTGGCCGACTGTACGCACCACCCGCGCGGAGACGAACTCGCCGGGGCCCGGCTCGGGCAGGCCGAGTTGCGCGGCGATTTCTCGGTGCGCTGAGAAGTGGCCCAGGATGATGATGCCTTCCGGGCGCAGATTCGATCGGGCCCCGCCGTTGCCGCGCACCCGTTTCATGTAGTCCTCCTGCTGCGCAACGGTGGCGACCACGGCACGCCGGACCAATCTGCCTTGAGCACGGCGGAACAGCTCGTCGACTCGCGTGGTTCCGTGCCGGTGGGCGAACACGGCCGCGACGTCGCGCGCAGGCATGTGCAGCAGGGCATTTTCAGGGAGCTGAGCCTCGGAGAAGAGCCACTGGACCGACTGCCTCCCCTTCTCGGAAAGGGTGCGTTTGGAATCGCGGTTGCCGCCCTTGTTCAGCAGCCCCTCCGTGGCGCGGAACAGGCCGGCCGACCAGCGCGATTCGGTGTCGCTGGCCCACAACCCGAGGCAGAGCCGACCGACGGCTTCGAGAGGGAGCATCCATGCGCCGAGTTTTTGGGAGTACTTGCAGTCCACTTCAATACCGCAGATGAGGTAGTCGAGATCGTCCCCGCCCGCGAAGTCGAACTCCCTCTGAAGGTTGATCTCGACCAGCGTGCCGAAGTGGGTCTTCTCAGTCTTGTACAGCTCATCCCAGCGGTAGCGCCCGGTGTGCTGGCCGTCCAAGAGCATGTCGAACGTCCGCCGCAGCGCCTCCGCGATCCGGCGCCCGTCGGGGTCGAGTTCTCGCAGGTACTCTGCGACCTGCGTGAGCTCGGGGTCGCTACCGTGCCCGGTTGGCTTGCCACCGGGCCCGTCCGGGCCCAGTGGGGGGATGTCGAAGAGGTGCACGGGTGGGAGGCTAGCTGATTGCCTCCCCGTTGTGGTGCCGGAGCCGGGGCCTCTGCCTTTCGGTTAGAAGGGCTTCACTGTGGGAACGTAGCGAACTCAGATGGAGCGGCATTGGCCCGGACGGTTACGCGGCGGGAGGTCGGCCGAGATGGCGCTTTAGGGTGTCCAGGTCGGCGCGCTCGAGGCCGGCGGGCGCTGCCGGGTCGTCCTGGAGATCCCCGAGCTGTTCGACGCCGGGGTCGTCTAGGACGGCTCCCATAAATCGGAGCTTGTCCGCCAGCCGGGTCTCGACGTTCTCGTCGATGGTGTTCTCGGCTACGAGGATTCTGACGTTGGTCTCCGTCTCCGGCGGCAGCCCCAACCGGTGGATCCGGTCCAGACTCTGGAGGAACCGGCCCGCGTTGAAGTCGCGGTCCACGTAAACGGCTTCGTGGCAGACATGGTGCAGGCTGATCCCTTCACCCAGGGTGGCCGGGTTCGACAGGAGGACCATGCAGTCCGGGTCGCTGCGGAACCGCAGGAGCTCCTCGTCCCTTTTCGGGGTGCCCCCGTGCACGACTGCCGGGGCGAATCCGCCGAGCATCCGCTCCAGCGTCGTCAGGCTGCGGACGAACGTGGACCAGACGATGGTCTTCCGACCGCGCTCGGCGTTGGCCTTGACGATCCTGCAAGCCTCCCGGAACTTGGGGGAGTCCTCGTAGCGCGGTAGGTCCTGCATCAAGAGGGCCAAGGGCCTGTCCTGGGGGATCGGGAGCGGCGGCAGGTCGTAGGGGAGCGGGTCGTACTTCGTCTTTCCCGTCGAGAGGAGCCCCGGGGTGGTAGCCGCCATGATCAGGTACATCGCAACCCGGCCATACCTCTCCAGCTCATCGCCCGCCCGGCCGGCGGCGCGCAGGCCCTCCTTGCCGCGAATCGCTGAGTAGATGTCCCGGTGCAGGCCGCTGAGAGGGACGCGGACAACGCTTGCATTGACCGGGGGCAGCCCGAGTTCGCTCTTGGTGGTTCGGCAGAAGAACGGTTTGAGGATGCTGCTGGCCTGGTGGAGGGTGCGGTTGGCTGTTGCCTGTTCAACGGTGCGCCCGCCCTGACCGGGCCACACGAAGTTGAAGAGGCTTTGCAGGTCTTTGGCGCCGTTGGGGGCGGGTGTCCCGGTCAGGATGAGGCGGCGGCGCGCGCGAGGGGCCAGGGCCAGGCACACGGCTCCGTAGACGCCGGCGGTGCCGCGCTTCATGCGGTGCGCCTCGTCGAGGACGAGCATGGACGGCCCGCCGCCCAGCCATTTGCCCAGCGCGGTCTGGCCGGCGGGCAGGCGCTCGTAGTTGATGAGCACGACGTCGGCCAGAGGGTTGAGGCTCCGGCCGTCCGCGGTGTGGACCGACAGCGGGCGCTCGAAGCACAGGTCGGCCTCTTCCCGCCAGCTGTCGTGCGCGGACTTCGGCGCGACAACAAGCATGCGTCCGACCTGGCCGCTGCGCCGCTTGGCCTGGAAGTCGGCAAGTGCGACCCGGGTCTTCCCTGCTCCGGGGACGCTGAAGTTGGCGCCATGCCGCATCGCCAGGAGCATTGCGATGTCGCGCCGCTGGAACCCGGTCAGATCGGCCTTCCATTCCGGACCGAGCATTTCCCGCACGTCGTCGGGGCTCGTGCCGACGGGAGGTGCGTCCGGTTCGGCGAGCCGATCGCTTGCCTGCTTGGCGTCCTTAAGGGAGTCCCGGACCAGCGCAGTCAGCTCCGGGTGCCAGTGGACATCGTTTGCACTCTCAGGAGGCCAGGTGCGCAGCGCTGGGAAATGGGTGAGGAAGTCATCGAGGGGGACCTCGACGACGACCGGCGACCGGTGCGCGCCGCTGCGGAACCGGGAGACCAGCCGCCCAAGCGCGGCCGCATGCTTGTCATCGGACGTCAGGACTACAGCAGTCCCGGGGGGATTCAGCTCCAGGCTCAGGCTCGGCATGTACGGAGTCCCTTCACAGGTCGGCGACCGATTCCTGAAGCCACACGAGGCCCCGACCCGGGTGCTCCACCCCGCGAGAGGCGACCCGGGAGAGCTGCTTGAGCGCAGTGGACAGCTCGACAAGCGCTGCGTCCAGCGCCTCGTGGTGCATCAGGTCCTGGCTGCGGGCCTGCGCGGCCTGCTGGGTAGCCTCCCGGACCAAGCCCGTCACTTCCGCGAGCCGTTCCGCTGCTGCGTTCCTCCTCTGGTTGCGGCGGGCTGTGGCCTCGGCGCGTTCGACACCACGTTCAAGTACTTCGCTCACCGTGCTGAGGATCTCCTGGGCATCACCTGCCTCCTTGGGAGTGATGGACCCAGCAAATGCCTGCTTGACCTTGGCCTTCAGCACGGCGTCGGTTGCGGCACGGGCTGATTTGACGGTTGCGTCGTCCCCCTCTAGCTCCAGGCCGGCGCCGGGGTCGAAGCCGGGGACGCCGCCTCCGCCTCCTCTGTCCGGCTCTGCGACAGGAGCGAACCTGGCGTCGAGTTTCGGGGCGAGGTAGTCCTTGTGGAAGCCGTCGTCGATATAGCGCAGCTTGGTCTTCGCGGTATCCATCAGGATGGCGAGCAGCCGGCTCTCCTTGAGGGTGTCGGCTTCGCGGCGACCCGCAGCCTTCTGGTGCCGGTGCAGTTCCTTGAGGCTCTCCTGGTGGCCTTCGAAGTCCATTAGCCGGAGTGCGGCCTCGTGCCCACTCGCCAGCTCAGTCCTGCTGCGTTCAATGGCGTCTGTGATGAAGCTGTAGATCCACATGTCCGCATCGACCGAGGCACGGGTCGTCCTGAAGTCCTTGACGATCTCGGGTACGGCGCGGCCAGCGGCGATCTGCTCATGGATCGCGAGGATCCGGTTGATGTAGGAGTAGTCGCGGCGGTGGTCAGTCTGTAGTTGAAGTTGCAGCTCGATCTCGTCAACGTCGAGCCACGAAGCGTCGGCAGGAAGCACGGCGACTCGCATGTTCGGGCGAGTGAGTTCCTCCAACGCTGCCTTGCGAGTATTGCCGTTGACCAGGATTCCGCTGTGGGTGATGATCCCGGCGTCGTTCTGGCCGAACTCGGCAAGGTCCTTCTTAAGAGCGTCGAACGAGGGGTCGGGAGCGTCGGGGTTGTCTGGTTTCTTGGTTAGCAGATCGTGCAGGTAGTCCTGGCTGCTCCCGCTCCACGGATACTCGTCGAGTTCCGCGTCGCGCACGGGGTCGTGTGCGCGCTGCGCACGGATCCGGCGGGTACGGGGGTTGTAGTAGAGGTCCGACACCGGCATGGTGATGACCTCGAGATTTGCGGGCTGGCCGCGCAGCACGACCCGGACGGTCTCGGGCGTTGCTCCGCCCCGGCGCGCTTCCCGCAGCCGTGCTTCGACAGTTGCGCGGATCTCGTCGCCTCGCGGTGTGCTTGCGATCATGGCTAGGGCTGCATCCTTCTTCTGTCTAGTGGTGTTGGCACTCTCGGCATGACCGCCGAAATTCCGTCAGGGCCGCGAACGGAGCCTTTCGGCAACGGCAGCGCGGGACTCCGCCGGAAGCCGACGGTACTCGGTCCACATCTGCTCGACCGGGCGGAGCTGCCGGTGCTCGCGCTTGATCCACTGTGTGAGTTCCTCGCGCTGGGCCGGAGCGAGGTCGTCAATGCCGGCGAGTACGCCAGCGAGGGTTGGTGTCATGTCTGGGGAGGAACCGGCCCTGCAACGCTTGCACTCGGTCACGTACTGCTGTTCAGGCCCTTCGCCGGGCAGCTCTACCCGTCGGCTGCTCACGGAGAGCTGGGCGGTTTCTCCGCGCCGCGAATCGGGATACGTTTCGCCGCCAGCGATCCCGCATACAGTGCACATGAAGTCGTCGGCAGCCATGATCGCGGTACGGTCCTTGCCGGTGAGCAGGGCCGACGCGCGGCGTGTGACCCCGGGCCTCCATACCTCCTCGCCGGCCTCGGCGAACAGCAGCGTGTTCAGCGTCAGACCGGGATCCTCCTTGTTGGTGTGGATCACCCACCCGTGCTCCCGGAGCTCCCTCATCCTGCGGTCCACCTGCTCCACTCTGGGGAAGGCGTCGCGAAGGTCAGCCTTGGTGAATGTCGCTCCTTCGCCGACCACGTCGATGAGCCAGAGCGCAATCCGGACCCGTACGCCGGCCTTCAAGTCGGGATCGTTCCATGCGGGGCGCATTTGCTTCCTCCTGTTGGCGTTCGGGGGTGCTACTTGTCCTGACCAGCGACGGCTCGCCACCGGCCGGCCGGCCCGGCCTCGCCGAGTAGCTCGAAGTGGCGGGCGAGTACTTCAGCGGCCTCCATGGAGCCGCTGCGGGCGGCACGCTCCAAGAGGACGACCTTCCGCTCGGTGTCGGACGGGGCGCCGCCGAGTCGGCTCGCCCGTGCCACCGCTGTGCGAGCCGCAGTCGCAGCGGCGGTCGCCGCAGGAGCCGCGATCAGCTCCGCGGCCTCCTTGCTTCCCCCGGAGTGTGCATCTTGAAGAAAATGCATGCCCTCTGCGCGGCGCCCATCGAGGAGGTGCAAGAGTCCGAGGTCGAGCGCGGCATCGGTTTCCGAGTCGCGGGCAGCCGAGAGAAGGAGGGCCCCTGTGCGACCGTAGGCCCTGGTGACGCGGGTCTCCTCGTGGTCCGTGCTGATTCGTGCTGGCTTGTCGGAAACCGGATCGCTAGGGGCCGCCGAAGGAGTGACCGGCGCCTCGACGGGGGCACTGTTCTCAGGTTGCGAGTTGTCCTGCCACTTGCTCCAGCACTTAGCGACCTCTTGCAGGTCTGGGGGCGGGCCCGCATGGCCAGCGACTTCCCATTCCAGCCAGAGGACCGTGAGGACAATCGCGTCAAATTTTCCGCGATGCACGGGCTTCGAGTGTCCGTCATTCCGCCAGCGCGACAACGTCGACTCGACGACTGGCTTCAAATGCTGCTTAAGTTTCGGGTGGGTCTTCAGGTATTCGCCCGTGATGCGGCGCATATCAATGGCCACTTTGTGACGGGTCCATCCCCGGTCCTCGATGTACACCTTAACTAGCTGTTGCTGGTCTAGCGGAACAACTTGTCTCGTGGATTCGACGCCGTAGGGCATGGGCTACCCCTTCCTCAGGGCAAGCTGACGAGAGGATATCGAGGGCTCAGGAAGCGGCCCGCGGTTGTCGACTGATTGTGCCACACGCGAAGGGTCCTCAGGGGCGGTTCGGTGCTCGTCGTACCTTCCATTTTCGTGCGCCCTTGCAGACCGGCGCAGGCAATCCTCGAGTACGTGCACGTCCGTGGCGCTGTATTGATCGATAAATCGGCATCTCACCAGGTCAGGGCCGCATTTTTGCATGCTAGTGACATGGGGCCGGGGCGGCTGATCATACCTCCAGGCCGCCGCTGCACGCCACCTTTCAGGCCTTCCATTTTATTCTATTTTCTTCTGATGATCCGACCGGCCGGGAGGTTCCTCTCAGGCTTGTTGCTCGGCTGCCTGGGTCGTCGGATCACCGGATCACCGGACTTGCGAATAATTCCATCTGGAATCAAGGATGCAATTCTGTCTCGGGTAATGCACTGGTTGTGGTTGGCTCGTGCCTTGATGCAGTGGAATCTTTTTTGCAAAGGAGGGCGCATGTCAGTTGAATTGGCAGGTGTGACCGCGGAGCATCTTGGCGTGATGGGGGTTCTGGTGCTGGGCGCCTGGCGCTCGTATCTTTCCTCGCGGCAGCCGACCTGGGAGCGCGAGATCATTTCCAGGATCATGCGGGTGCGGCTCGGGAGGAAGGGGCCGAGGGATCCGGGGGACGGGGACGCCGGCGAGTGAGTCGTTTGACCCCCGTTGACGGACCCCCGCGGCAGGGCCGGCGTGCCGCGGGGGAGCGGAGTGGCTGCTGCCGGTCAGTTGGGGGTGGGGCGTCTGAGGCGGGCGGCGAGGACGACGAAGAGGGTGATTGACACCGCTTGGACCGCCATGCACAGGGCGAACGCGCCGGGGAAGGACAGTGACGGCGCGTGCGACGCGACGGAGTACACGCTTCCGTAGCCGGCGACGCCCAGTGCGAGGGCGGCCTGCTGCACGGTCGAGAACAGGCCGCCGCTCAACCCCGCGACCGATTGCGGGACCTCCGCCATGACCGTGCCCACCAGCGGTGCGAACGTCATCGCCTGCGCGCAGCCGAACAGGATCAGCGGCGGTTGCAGCAGCCACGGCGACGGGTGCGGCCAACCGAGCAGCACCACCGCCCCGATCGCGACCAGTGCCACGGCGATCCCCACACCGCCCGCTGCCAGGACGCGCGTTCCGAAGATCCGCTCGAAGAAACCGACCTTCACCGACGCGAACGCGTACGCGAGCGTGCACAGCGTCAGCGACAGGCCCGATTCCAGCGGGCTGTACCCGAGGCCGGTCTGGGTGACCAGCGCGAACTCGTACATGAAGGCGCCGTAGCTCGCGAAGATCAGCCCCGCCATGACCAGCCCGAGGCGCACCGCGCGGTGCCGGACCACGCTCGGCGGCACCAGCGGCAGTCGCCCCCTGTCCTCGACGCGCCGTTCCCAGCGCCAGAACACCCACAGCGCGGCGGGCGACGCCGCGAGGAGCAGGACGGTCCACAGCGGCCATCCCTGGCTCGGCCCCACCGACAGCGGCACCAGCAGGGCGAGCACGCCGAGGCCGAGCGTCAGCGCGCCCGGCACGTCCGGCCGGCCGGGCGCGTCCGACCGCGTCCGCGGCAGCGCGAAGACGCCGGGGAGGACCGCTGCGGCGAGCACCGCGGCGAACCACAGCACCGGCCGCCACCCCATGCCGCCGATGTCGGCGCTCAGCAGGACGCCGCCGATCAACTGCCCCGCCGCGGTGCCGATGCCCGCCGTCATGCTGAACAGGCCGAGGGCGCGCAGCCGGGCGGCGCCGCTGGTCGCGGTCTGGATGGTGGCGAGGATCTGCGGCATCAGCAGTGCCGCGGCGAAGCCTTGCAGGCCGCGCAGTGCGACGAGCCCGTTGATGTCCGTCGCGAGGCCCGCTGCGACCGACGCCACCAGGAACGCCGCGAGGCCGATACCGAAGAGCCGGTGCCGGCCGAACATGTCGCCGAGGCGGCCCCCGACGATGAGCAGCAGCGCGAAGCAGCTCCCATAGGCCCCCATCACGAGTTGCAGCGCCGCGGGCGGCGCGCTGAGGTCGCGCTCGATGAACGGCAGCGCGACGTTCACGGCGGAGAACGTGTAGGTGGCGATGAACCCGCCGATGAGCAGGGTGAACAGGCCGAAGCCGCGCAGCGCGGCCGGCCCTTCCCGTTCGGCGGTGCGGGTGTCGTCCTGGTCGTTCTGGTCTTCTGCGCGCGGCAGTCGCGCGGCGGTCGGTCTGGTCACCCGACGATCATCGGTCGCCGCCGGTACCACTACCAGAAGCCTTTCGATCCTGGTATCAGCGGTACCCGCCACAGCGGAGCCGTACGACGCACAATGGAGACATGCATGATCCGCAGCGGCGCGAACTCGCCGCCTTCCTGCGCAGCCGCCGCGAGCGCGTCACACCGGCGGAGGTGGGACTGCCGAGCTTCAGCCGGCGCCGCACGCCGGGCCTGCGGCGCGAGGAGGTCGCGCTCCTCTCCGGGGTCGGGGTCACCTGGTACACCTGGCTGGAGCAGGGCCGGTCCATCAACGCCTCGGAGCAGGTGCTCACGGCGATCGCGCGGGCGCTGCGGCTCGACCCCGACGAACTCGCGCACCTCTTCGCGCTCGCGGGGATGCCTGCCGTGGTGGAGTCGCCGGCGTGCACGGTGGTGACGGACTCCCACCTGGAGATCATGGAGCACCTGCTGCCCATGCCCGTGTGCATCCAGAACGCGCGGTTCGACGTCGTCGCCTACAACCGCACCTACCGGCATCTCATCGACGACATCGAGAAGTGGCCGGTCGCCGACCGCAACTGCGCGGTCCTGTGCTTCCTCGAACCGCGCTGGGCCGCCGCCTACGAGAAGCACGACCAGGTGTCGGCGAGCATCGTCGCCCGGCTGCGGTCGTCCATGGCGGAGCACTTCGACGATCCGGGGTGGCTCGCAATGGTCGACCGGCTGCGCCGTGAGTCGCCGGAGTTCGAGCGGCTGTGGAACCGGCACGACGTCCAGCGCACCGACAACGAGGTGAAGGGCTTCCGCAACCCCCACGTCGGCCTCCTGCGGCTGCACTTCACCCGGTTGTGGCTGGACGCGGCGCGCACCGTCCGCATGACCACCTGCACCCCCGCTGACGAGGAGACCCGGCGGCGCCTCGCCGACCTCGACGCGGCCGTCGCCGCCGACCCCGCCACAGCGAACCGGCCCCGCCTGACCGCGGCGTAGGCGCGCGGCGGCGCCGCTGCCGGCCGCGGGGCTACGACAGGTCGAGGCCGTTCGCCACGGTGTCGAAGGTGCGGTCGAGGACGTCGGCGAGCGGTTCGGTGTAGCCGCCGCTGTGCCAGTGGTGCATGGCGCCGAGGAGCGCGCCGACCAGGGCGCCCGACACCACCTGGACCTCGAAGTCGGTGGGTTCGCGCCCGGTGGTCTCGGCGAGCAGTGCGGCCATCCGGGCGGACATCGGGGCGACGTGGCTCGCCGCCGCGGCCTGGATCGCCGGGACCTCCATGAGGTAGCGCATGCGGCGCTGGTCGCGGGACTCGTCCCATTCGGCGGCGTCGGCGGCGAACGCGGAGATGGCCCTGCGCATGGCCTCCAGCGGCGGCGACTCCGTGACGGCGTGGTCGAGGCGTTCGCCGAGCGACTGCTGGTGCGGGTTCCAGAGGACGATTCCCTCTTTGGTGCCGAAGTAGCGGTACACCGAACTCGGCGACACCTCGGCGGTCGCTGCGACGCGCTCGACCGTCACCGCATCGAACCCGTGCTGGTCGAACAGGTCGAGCGCGGCCTCCTGGACTTGGCGCATGGTCTTGATCCGCTTGCGTTCGCGCAGCCCGGTCCCCTGAGTCATGGACCAACGATAGCCAGTGACTCGAAACTGACAGTAGCTTTCAATTGGTAGTTACTGTATGTTCGTCGCAGGAGCATCGAACCCACCCGCGGGTGGACGGCAGAGGGGAGTGGACCATGACGGTCACCGACGGCGGCACGGTCTTCATCACGGGCGGGGCGCAGGGCATCGGGCTCGGCATGGCGCGGGCCTTCGCGGGGGCGGGCATGCGGGTGGCACTGGCCGACACCGCCGCGGAGCCGCTGGCCGCAGCGGCGCGCGAACTGTCCGCCACGACCCGGGTCGAGACCTTCGACCTCGACGTCCGCGATCGCGACGCCTTCGCACGCGCGGTCGACCTCGCCGAGGAGCGGCTCGGCCCCATCACCGTCCTGTGCAACAACGCGGGCCTCACCCGCGGCGTGCCCCCGTCGCAGATGGACTACGGCGTCTGGGACCACGTGACCGATGTCAACCTCGGCGGCACCGTCAACGGCATCCAGACCGTGCTGCCCCGCATGATCGCCCGCGGCGGGCCGGGCCGCATCGTCAACACCTCTTCGGGCGCCGGCCTCGCCCCGAACAACGACTACGTGTACACCATGACCAAGTTCGCGGTCGTCGGACTGTCAGAGGCGCTGGCACAGCAGCGCGAACTCACCGAGAACGGCATCGGGGTCACCGTGGTCTGCCCCGGAGTCGTGCGCACCGGCATCGTCCTCAACAGCGCCGCGGTCGCCATGGGCGGCGCCACCATGCGCGACGACGACCGCCTGCGCGCCGCCGCGGCGCTCTTCGACCGCCACGGTCTCTCGCCCGACATCGTCGGCGCGCAGGTCCTCGACGCCGTCCGCAACGACCGGTTGTACGTCCACACCGACCGCATCATGGTCGAGCGTGTCCGGCAGCGGACTGACGCCATCCTCGCCGCCATGCCGCCCGAGACCGAGCGCGACCGCGAGTACCCCGCCCTCATCGCTGCCGCGCAGCGGCAGCTGCGTTGAGGGGGGAGCCCCGGCCTCCCGGTGGTGACGCTGATCGCCCGCATGCGGTGCGCCGCATGGTCGCGAGGGCCGGCCGCGCAGTGACCCCGGGGCGGCCGGGGTCACACCAGGCAGCCCCGGTCACACCAGGCCGACCGGGTCACACCAAGCCAGCCGCGAGCAGGAAGATCGCCGTGCCGTGAGCGAGCGCGGCGGGGAGCACACCGCGGCGCATCCGCAGGAACGCGCAGATCAACCCCTCGTAAAGAGTGAACGCCAGCAGCGGCCAGCCGACATCGGTGATGGTCGACGCGAGGAACGCGTGGCAGGCGGCGAACAGCGCGGCCGAGAGCAGGGCGGCCCGCGCGGGGGTGAGGTCCTGCTCCAGGCGGCCCTGGACGAATCCGCGGAACATGACCTCTTCCGCGAGGTTCCCGGCCAGCGCGAAGAACAGCAGGAACGGCAGCAGGCCCGCGGCGACCACCCCGCCCCGTTCGTCGAGCGGCACCGGCAGCGCCATTGCCAGCACGGGTGCGGCAGCAAGGGCCCCGCCGCCGACCCCGAGGGCGAGCGTCGCGGGTGTGGGCCGCCCCCACACCACCAGCGCCGCGAGCCCGGGTGCCAGCCGCAGCACGCCCAGGGTCAGAACGAGGGTCAGCGCGCCGAACGCGGTGAGGACGGCGGGGTCGTCGCTGAGGCGGAGCCACACCCCGGCCGCGCCGGCCCGGCCCAGGTGCCACAGCCCCGCCGGGGTCATGGCGTCGCGGATGAGGATGAACCCGAGCACGAGCAGCCCGATGGGCAGAAGGGGGTCGCGCACCCCGCGCGACAGCAGCGCGCACCCGGCGATGAGCGCAAGGCCCGGCATGACGCGGAGGGAATAGGCGAGCAGTTCGGAAACGGCGTCCACCGTGTGGCTCTTTTCCTTTCACTGGGCACGGTGTGACGGCGGTCGCCGCGTTCCGGCCGGTGGTCGATGGCGGGCCGGAGGCCGCAGCCGCCTCGGCGCGGGCCCGCCCACCAGGGCTCTCACCTGCGCAGAAAGGATGAAGGTGTGCCTGTCGCGGGAATCAGCGATTATTCCCCTCCGGTTTCGCCGAGATTAGCAGAATGGCAGGAATTTGCAATTGTTCGGCGCCGTGGAAATGAATTGGAGACGGACATTGAATTCGGAGTTCGCCGCGTGTGATTCACAGAACGGTGCCGGGCCGGCCCGATTGTTGGGCCGACCCGGCACCGCGGTTTCGCCGCGACCCCGCCCGCGCCCGCGCGGGGGCGGGGTCGCACAGTGCGGTCACTCCCCGGGGAGCACGGCGAGCTTGCCGAAGAAGCTCTTCGAGGTGAACCGCTCCTGCGCCGCCCGCAGTTCGCGCAGCGGGTAGGTGCCGGCGAGCAGCGGTTCGAGTTCGCCGTTGGAGATGTGCGCCAGGAGCTGGGCGAAGTCGTCGTGTGTGCCGAACGACGACCCGATGAGCTGGAGTTGGCGGAGGTAGACCGTGCGCAGGTCCGCCTGCACCAGCGGCCCGGCGATCGCCCCCGCCACGACGTAGCGGCCCAGCGGGCGCAGCGCGCCGATGAGGGGCGAGAACGCGGGCCCGGCGACGACGTCGGCGACGTCGGCGACGACGTCGACCTCGTCGGCCGCCGCGGCGATCTCCCCTGCGAGGTCGGGGGTGTCGCGGTCGATGACGGCCGCCGCGCCGAGGCGCCGTGCCTGCTCGTGCTTTGCCGCGCCCGCGACGGCGACGACGCGGGCACCGCGGACCGTCGCCAACTGGATCAGCGCGGAGCCCACTCCGCCGGAGGCGCCGGTGACGACGACGGTCTCACCGGCCGCGACCCCGGCGCGATTCAGCATCCGCATGGCGGTGGTGTAGGCGGTGGGGAAGGTGGCCAGCTCGGCGTCGCTCAGCGCACTGTCGACCGGGTGGACGTTCCCGGCGGGGACGGTCACCAGTTCCGCGAATCCGCCGTCGCGCTCGCTGCCGAGGTAGTCGGTGGTGACCAGCGCGCTCGTCGCCGCTGTAGAGCATCGGGTCGACGAGGACGCGCTCGCCCACGCGGTCCTCCGCGACCCCGGCACCGACGCGGTCGATGCGTCCGGCGATGTCGGCGCCCTGGATGCGGGGGAACGCCAGCGGCTCCCTGCGCCAGCCCGCGTCGGCGTTCGGGTCGTCGGCCGAGCCGTAGGCGCCTTCGCGCGTCCAGATGTCGGTGTTGTTGAGCGCGGCGGCCCCGACGCGGATCCGCACCTCGCCCGCTCCCGGCTGCGGCTCGGCAACGTCGTCGCGGTACTGGAGCTTCTCGGGCCCGCCGAATCCGGTGAGCAGTACGGCACGCATGGATGTCGCCTCCTTCGAGTCGATGTATACCAACCGGTATGGTTACTTACTCCATCATCTGCCGCCGAAGCGTGTCAACCCACCGGTCGGTCTAGTGGACCGCTTGACCTGAACAGCACTTGAGGTAACAGACTGCGGAGGTAGGGAAAAGCGAGAAACGGACGGAGAGCGTGGTCACCATGCGTGTCATCGAGGTGCGGGAGTTCGGCGGTCCCGAGGTGCTGGTGCAGAGGGAGGCGCCCGACCCCGCAGCGGGGCCGGGCGAGGTCGTGGTGAAGGTGGCGGCCGCCGACGTCATCTTCCTCGACACACTGCTGCGCGGCGGGTGGGGGAAGGACATGTTCCCGATCCGGCCGCCCTACGTCCCCGGCAACGGGGGAACCGGCACCGTCCTCTCGGTCGGGGCCGACGTGGACCCGGGCTGGGTCGGGCGCCGCGTCCTCGGCCGGATGTCGGGCGGGTACGCCGAGCGGGCCACCGCCGCAGTGGCCGACCTGGTCCCCGTCCCGGACGGCCTGGGCCTTCCCGAAGCGGCGGCGCTGCTGCACGACGGGCCCACGGCACTGGGCCTGCTGGAACTGGCGGGCGTGCAGAAGGGCGAATGGGTGCTGGTCGCCGCGGCGGCGGGGGGCGCCGGATCCATCGCGGTGCAGCTCGCACGCGACACCGGGGCCCGCGTCATCGCGGCCGCCCGCGGCGAGCGCAAGCTGAGCCTCGCCCGCGAACTGGGCGCCGAGGTCGCCGTCGACTACTCGGAGCCGGGATGGGAGCAGCGCGTGCGCGCGGCGGCCGGCGGCGCCGGGGTGGACGTCGTCCTCGATGGTGCGGGCGGCCGGCTCGGTGCCGCGGCGTTCACCGCGGTCGCCGACGGCGGGCGGTTCGTCACCTACGGCACCGCCGATGGGTTCGCCGAGATCGACCCGCAGGAGGCGGAGCGGCGCCGCGTCACGGTGGCCAACCCCCTGACGGACGAGACCGACGAGCCGGCGTCGGTCGGGCGGGAGAGGACCGAGCGGGCGCTCGCCCTCGCCGCCGAGGGCCGCATCCGGCCCGCCATCGGCGCGACCTACCCCCTGGAGCGCGCAGCGGACGCCCACACGTCCCTCGCCGAGCGCACCACGGTCGGCAAGTCACTGCTCCTCCCCTGAGCCCGGGTCGGGCCGCGGTGTCCCGGTCGAGGACGGGCGGGCCGCGGTGTCCCGGTCGAGGACGGGCGGGCCGCGGTGCCCCCGTCGAGGGCGGGCGGGCCGCGGGGTCCCGACTCCCGCACCACCACCGGTGCGGCCCGGCCCGAGCGCTCGGGCCGGGCGGTGTTTTGCCAGGTCGATCCGGGGCAGCCGCGACCGGTACGCGAGAGTGCGGGTCCGCGTCCGCCGTACCGGGCGGTGCGGGCGGGACGGCCGGGGGCCGCCGGACGGCTCCGCGGTCCCGCGACGGTATGGAGGGGGAGACATGGGTGAACGCGGCGCGGAGGACGGGCCCCGCGAGATCCGGTCGGCCTCTCAGGCGCGGAAGGGGGCCGTGGAGCAGCCCGCGCGCCCGGATCGGGACGGCGTGCACGGCGATGCCCAGCGCGCCGCGACGACCGGCGGCAGCGGCGCGGCCGACGACGGCCCGGACGTCCTGCTCGACGTCCCCACCTTGAACGTGGCCGAGATCGAGCTCGAAGTCGACCAGCTCCGGGCGCGCGTCTCCTTGCGGGCCGAGGTGTCGGACCTGGTGAAACTCAACGTCGGCGCCGACGTCGACCTCGGGTCCGTCACCCTCAAGATCAAGGGGGTCGAGGCGCAGGCGCTCTTGAAGGTCCGCCTCGACAACGTCGCGGCGATCATCGAGCGGGTGTTGCAGACCATCGACGAGAACCCGCAGGTCATCGAGGGCATGACCCGCGGCGTCGGGTCGGCCCTCAACGACGTCGGCGGCGGGGCCGGGGAGGCCGCCGCGCGGATCGGCCAGGGGGTCGGGGACTCTGCCGAGGAGGTCGGCAAGGGCGCGGGCGGCGCCGTCGAAACGACCGGCCGCGATGCCGGGGCGGCGGTCGATGGACTCGGCGGCGCGGCAGGGCGGGCGGTCGGCGGCGGGACGCCCGGTGGCGGGCAGGGGCCGGCGGGCGTCGACGCCGCGCCCGCCGACAGCGCGCCCGCCGAGGCCCGGACCGTCGCCGGTCCCGGAGAGCGCGGCGCGCCAACGGACCGCTGCGCACACGGGGCCGCCCAAAGGCGCGGTCGGGTGGACAAGGGCGCCACCGCATTGAAGGTGCTCCGCGGCGTGCGCGCCGGGGCGCGGCAGGTCGGCAGGGAGGCCGGCGGAGTGGTGTCCCGAGCGGTCAAAGCGGCGCGCGAGGCGGGGTGACGGCCATGCCTCGACCGGAGCGGCCGCATCGTGCGGACGTCGAGATCAGCGCCGTGGTGGCGGCGCGGGAGTTGACGTTCCGCGAGGTGCCGACCGTGGCCACGACGTTCCCCGGCGACGACGACCAGGAAGCGGCATCGGGAAGTGACCGCACCCGCCTGCCCACGCCGGTGGGAGCGGGGGTCGTCTACCGCGACGTCCGCGTCGACTACCGCCTCGCGACCAGGCTGCCCGGGCAGTACCGCGGAATCGCGGGCCCCGGTGAGGTGCCGCCAGAGACGGCGGACCCGCCCGAGGAGACGGACGGCGACCGGGCACCGTGACACCGCCCGGGCTTCCGGTCGCCCGGGCTTCCGGCCGCCCCGGGCGCGGGACTACGCCAGCCAGTCGTGCGCGGCGGCGAGTGCGGCGTCGTCGGCGGCACTCTCCTCGGGCGTCCACGCGTTCGGCGACGGGTTGGCGAGGTGCCAGCGCACCGACTCGGCCACCCGGGCGGCCGGGTCGCCCGGCGCCCAGCCGATGAGCCGCTCGGCAAGAGCCACCGAGACGTGCAGGTGCTGGGGGTGCGAACCCGAGATGGCGAGGTCGGCGGGGAGCGCGTGCTCCGGAACGCGGACGAGTTCGGCCGCGGACCCGGCGGCGTCGAGTATCTGCCGGAACCAGTCCCCGATGGTCGTGAGCCGGGGCTCGCCGCGTGCGGAGAGCGCCCCTGCCGTAGAAGACGCCCGGGGGCAGGGGCTTCCCACCGTAGAAGACGCCCGGGGGCGAGAGCGCCCCTGGCCCCGGGAAGCAGGAGCCAGGCTGCCGGAAAGCCTGCGCAGCAGCGACGGCCGAGGCGGCCCGCAGGTGCCCCACAACCCTGGCCCGGCACTCTGGCAAGGCCCGCCGCACACCCGACCACTGAGGGGTGTGAGCCCTGCGCCGCCACCGCATCCCCTGAGACTCCGGGACCGTGTGGTCGGCCCCCGGGGCTGCGCCCGGCACGGCCTATGCCTGCGGCCCCTGCCGTGCCTGCGCCTGCTGTTTTCCCGCGCCCAGGGGATCGGGGTCTGGCGGTCGAGGTCAGGGATGTGCTTCGGCCGTCGCTGCTGCGCAGGCTTTCCGGCAGCCTGGCTCCTCACCCACGGGGTCAAGGGCGCTCTCGCCGCCGGGCGTCTTCTACGGTGGGAAAGCCCCTGTCCCCCCTGCGCCCCTGCCCCAGGCATCGTCGGCAGGGGCGCTCTGGCCTCCCGTGGAATACCGAAAGTCCCGCCGCCGGGTCAGATGTGGACAAAGGCGGGGTCGGCGAAAGGAGCGGGCCGGCAGGTGGTGACCGGCCCCGGCCCGCCGTCCGCTCTCGGTGCCGCTTTCTCGGCCGGGCGCCGTGCCGGTGACCGGCCCCCGTTCGCGACCCTGTCCTCGAACGGCACGATCACGAACTGCGGCTGGATTACTAGATGCCGAAGGGGGCCGGGTAGCGGATGGTGCCTTCGGGGGTGGGGCGGGCGGGGGTGAGGGCGAAGGCCATCATCGCCTCGTCCGGGACCTCGAACGGGGCCGTGACGCCGAACGCCGACGCCGGTGTGAAACCGAAGCGGGGGTAGTACTCGGGGTGGCCCAAGACCAGGACGAGGTTCTCGCCCTGGTCGGCGGCTGCCGCCAGAGCGGCGCGGATCGCGGCGGACCCCGCGCCCTTCCCCTGGTACTCGGGCAGGACCGCGCAGGGCGCCAGCGCGAGTGCCGGTGCGTCGCCCACGTGGCAGCGGGTCAGCAGCGCGTGGCCGGCGACGGTGCCGTCCGGCGTCTCGGCGACGAAGGACAGCCCGGGCAGCCACGCGCCCGGGTCGTCGCGCAGTGCCTCGACGAGGTCGGCCTCCTCGGCGGTCGGGAACGCGGCGAGGTTCACCGCGCGGATCGCCACAGCGTCGGCGGGCGTTTCGGGGCGGGTCAGCCAGGATTCCTGGGCCAAGATGGGCTCCTTCTCGAGTGCGGGTGCGGGTGCGGGTGCGGGTGCGGGTGCCGGATCGGATCCGGGTAGCGGGTCGGGTGCGGGGGTGGACCCGGCGGTGTCGGTTCCGGCCGCAGGACGTATCGAGTGCAGCGGTCGTCGCTCTCATGGTCGCGCCGGAGGGTGATGTCCGCCCACGTGGCGGGGGGCCGCGCGGATGGGTGACCGCGCGGTTGGTGGCGCGTGGCGGCGCCGGGCGACCCTGACGCGTTCTTAACGCCGGAGTCGTTGTCCCAATGCGTATTGTGGCTTAGTTTGTGCTGGTCACGGTATTTCGATCGGCGAGGTGCGCGGCGCGTGGCGCCTTTGTGGTGCCCGGGTGCGACCGAACGACCATGGGATGTGGTGGCCTCGCGAATCCTCGAACAGAGGGTGCCCTGGCGGCCGCGCCGCCGCAGATGGCTCCCCCCTCGCTCGAAGGTGGCGGTCTCCGTGTGGCGGCGGCCGCCGCTGCTGACCGTCGCCGCGTTCGCCGCGGCGATAGCCGCGGGCACGGCGGCGCTGATGCTGCCGGTCTCGCACGCGGCGGGTGAGCGCACCGAGTTCATGGATGCGCTGTTCACCGCGGTATCCGCGGTGTGCGTCACCGGGTTGGTCATCGTCGACACCCCGACGCACTGGTCCGTGTTCGGCCAGTGGGTGATCCTCGGCCTGATCCAGGTCGGCGGCCTCGGCATCATGACCCTGGCGACGGTCATGACCCTGCTGGTCACTCGGCGCATCAACCTGCGGTTGCAGCTCACCGCGGGATCGGAGACCAAGTCCGTCACACTCGGCGACGTACGCCGGGTCGTGCTCGGCGTCCTCGGGTTCAGCCTGGTGTTCGAGGGGCTCACCGCGCTGGTGCTGACAGGCCGCTACCTCGCGGGCTACGACTACGCTCTGGGCCGGGCGCTGTACTACGGCCTGTTCCACGCGGTGTCGGCGTTCAACAACGCCGGGTTCGCGCTGTACTCCGACAGCCTGATGGGGTTCGCCGGGGACCCGTGGATCATCGTCCCGCTCAGCCTGGCGCTGATCGCGGGCGGGCTCGGGTTCCCCGTGTGGATCGAGATCTGGCGGCGGCGCCGGGTCCGCAGGAACGCCCGGTGGACGCTGCACGCCAAGATCACGATCGCCGTGACCGCCGTCCTGCTGGTCTTCGGCCCGGTGATGGTCACGGCACTGGAATGGGGCAACCCCGAGACGCTGGGGCCGATGAGCGTCGGCGACAAGCTCCTCGCCGGGTTCTTCCAGGGTGTGGTGCCGCGCACCGCGGGGTTCAACAGCCTGGACTACGCCGAGGTGAACACCCAGACCCTGCTGACGACCGACCTGCTGATGTTCATCGGCGGCGGCAGCGCGGGCACCGCGGGCGGGATCAAGGTCACCACGTTCGCGCTGCTGGCGTTCGTGATCTTCGCCAATGTGCGCGGGGAGCGGTCGGTGACGGTGGGCGACCGCAGGCTCGCGGGCGGGGTCGAGCAGCAGGCGCTGACGGTGGCGCTGCTCGCCGTCGGCCTGGTGTTCTGCTCGACCTTCGTGCTGACGGTCATCACCCCGTTCACCCTCGACCAGCTCCTCTTCGAGGTCATCTCGGCCTTCGCCACGGTCGGGCTGTCCACGGGCATCACCGCAGACATCCCGGTCGGCGGCCAGCTCCTGCTGTGCTTCCTGATGTTCATCGGCAGGGTCGGGCCCATCACGCTGGCGGCGGCGCTGGCGCTGCGGACGCGTACCCGGCGCATCGAGTTCCCGGAGGCCCGCCCCATCGTCGGCTGACGGGGTTCTTCCAGGGTGGCGGCGCCGCCGGGGGCGGGGGAGCCCCGGACCCGGCGGCGCGGCGTCACACGGCGGTGGCCGCCGGTGCGGGCTCGGCGGTGCTGCCGTCGTTGCCGCCGTCGGCGCGCCGGACGGCGAGCACGGCGAGTCCCAGGCCCGCTGCGGCGATGACCGCGGCGCAGGCGGGGAGCGCCGCGGCGGCCATCCCGGCGCCGAGGGCCGCGCTGCCGAGCGCGGCGCCGACGGAGCTGCCGAGGTACATGGCCGCCATCTGGAACGCGACGATGGGCAGCGCCGATTCGGGTGCCGCCCGTGTCAGCAGGTGCTGGAGGGCCGGCACGCTCGCCCAGCCGCACGCGCCCCACAGGGCCAGCAGCACGAACCAGGCCCAAGGGTTCGTCGCGGCCCAGAGCCCGGCGAGGACGAGGGCCAGGACCGCGAGCACGGCCGGGAGGACCCGGTGGGAGCCGTAGACGTCGACCGGCCTGCCGACCGCGGCCGACCCGAGGACGCCGCCGATGCCCCAGGTCCACACGAACGCGAAGGACCACGCGCCGAGTCCGGCGTCCGCTGCGATGGGCAGGAGGTAGGTGTACAGCCCGAGGCTGGCGATCCCCAGGAGGAGGGCCGCGGCGACGCCGAGCGCGGCCGCGGGCCGGGCCGGCAGCCGGAGGTCCCGTCCCGCGTGCGCGACCGCGATGCGGGGGTAGGGGCGGCTGTCGAGCAGGACGGCGAGCATGCTGACAGTGCCGATGGCGACCACCAGCGCCATCGTCCACCGCCATCCGGCGGCCTGGCCGATGAGCATGCCCAGGGGGACGCCGAGCACGGTGCCGGTGGACAGGCCGAACGTCACGAGGGACATGGCGCGGCCCCGGCGGTCGGGTGCGACCAGGCCGGACGCCGTCGCGGTGGCAACGGCGGTGAGGATCCCCGCGCCCGCACCGGCGACCACGCGGGAGCCGAGGAACGTCGCGACCTCGGGGGCGACCGCCGTGGCGAGGTTGCCCGCGTTGAACAGCAGGAGGGCGATGACCAGCGCCCGCTTTGTCGAGCCGCGCGCGAGCGGTCCGGACAGGAACGGGCCCGCGAGTGCGTAGGCGGCGGTGAAGGCGGTCACCCCCAGGCCGATGACAGCCGCTGTCGTGGTCAGGGAGCCCGCGATGTCGGGCAGGACCCCGGCCAGCACGTAGGCGTCGATCCCCAGGGACGCCGTCGCCAGTGAGAGCGGCCAGATGCGGCGGATCACTCCTGGGCCCCGGCGAGGACGGAGTCGAGCACGCCGGGGAAGCGGGCGTTCAGGTCGTCCCTGCGGAGCGAGATGAGGCACTTGCGCCCCTCTGCGCGGACGAACGCCACCCCGGACTCCCGGAGCAGGCTGGTGTGGTGCGTCAGTGTCGAGCGCGGGAGGTCGGGGCCGAGGTCGATGCTGTCCACCTCGCCGTCCGCCGCGAGCTTCTGCACCATGGCCAGCCGGAGCGGCTCGCTCAGGGCGAAGAGGACCCGGGGGAGCGAGATCTCGTCGGTCTCCGGATGGATGTAGGCACGCGACGGCGCCATGGGACCTCCCGCAATCGTTCGACTATTCCCGCACGATAATAGTGCGGGAATAGTCGAACGATCAACTCGGGGTCCGGGCTCCGCTCACACGCATACCGATGGCAGCGGGCCACGGGGCGCAGGCGCCGTGCCACGGCTGCCATCGGACGAGCCGGTCCAGTGCCGTGACGGCGGACTCGCGCTGCCCGAGGGCGCGGCCGATGGACATCGCGCCGAGCTGGACGGGGCGGCTGGACGGGGCGGAGCGGGGTGCGCCATTCTCAATTCACTGGTGAAGTGAGAAGGGGGTGCCATGGCGGCCGACGACCTGCCGGACCTGGCCCTGGCCCAGCGCATCCTGGCGGCGCAGCCGTTCAGCGTGCTGCTCGGGGCGCGCATCACCGCCTTCGGCGGCGGCGCGGCAACACTCGACCTCGACATCCGCGACGACCTGCGCCAGCAGAACGGCTACCTGCACGGCGGCGTGCTGGGGTACGCGGCGGACAACGCGCTGACCTTCGCAGCGGGGACGGTGCTCGGCCCGGCGCTGCTCACGGTCGGGTTCACGATCGACTACCTGCGCCCCGCGCACCATGGCGTGCTGCGCGCCCGCGCCACCGTTGTCGACTCCGGCCGCAGCCGCGCCACGTGCCGCTGCGACCTGTACACGGTGGACGCCGACGGGACCGAGGACCGGTGCGCCATCGCACAGGGCGCGGTCGTCGCCCCGACCCCCCGCACTGCCGACGGTTCCCGGCCGAGTGACGCCCAGCGTCCGTGACACCGCACCGGCAGTTCGACCGGGTGGCGGGGATAGCCATTGGTTGCCGGTGGACGCCCGCGCCTGGACGGCGGAGACGGTGGTCCCGCCATTCCCGCCGTACGCGCTTCCGGCGTCCGCGGGCGTGTGCCGGTCAGGGCGCGGGGTCGGCGAGGACCTGTGTCAGCGCGTGCCCCGCCTGGCGGACCATGCCGGGGTTGGTGTCCCAGTAATACGGCAGAGCCATGACGGCCTGGCTGAGCGCCCACCCTCGGCCGCGCAGCCACGACGCGCCGTCGGCCTGGAGTTCGGCCCGGAACCGCGCGCGGCTCTCACCGGCGAAGACGTTCCAGGCCGGCGTGAGGTCGCACGCGGGGTCGCCCACGTTGAGGCCGCCGAAGTCGATGACCGCCGATAGGCGTCCGTCGACCACGAGCAGGTTGCCCGGCAGCAGGTCGGCGTGGATCCAGACCTCCGCCCCGCCCCATGAGTCGGCGTCAAGGGACTCCTGCCAGGAGCGGAGCGCCGCGGCGCCGTCGATGCGCCCGCCGAGCCGGCCGACCGACCGGCGCACCCCCTCGTCGGCCGCCGCGAGGGGACCCCCGCGGTTGTGCGGCGGGCGCGGCGGTGCGCCGTCGGTGTCGATCCCGCGCAGCGCCCGAATGAAGGCGGCGAGGTCGACCGCCGCCAAGTCCAGGTCGGCGAGGGTGCCGTCGGCGTTGTCGCCGGGGAGCCAGGCGCACACGGACCAGTCGAAGGGGTAACCCTCGGCGGGGTGCCCGATGGCGTGCTGTACCGGCAGCGCCAGTGGCAGGTGCGGCGCGAGTCTCGGCAGCCACTCGGCCTCCTTCCCCGCCTGCCTGGTGGCACCCTCGATGCGCGGCAGCCGGGCGGCCAGATGGTCGCCGAGCCGGTAGATGTCGTGATCGGTGCCGTAGGACTCGACCAGGGAGACCGGCAGGTGGGCCCACTGCGGGAACTGCCCCGCGAGCAGTCGTCGCACGAGCTCCGGGGTGGTCTCGACCTCGTCGGCGTGCATCTTGACAGTGCCCATTCGCGCCATTATGAGGAAGCGCGCCGAGGGCGGCAATCGGATTTCGCCGCCCGGCCCGTGTGCCCGCTCCAGCAGCGCGACCTCGCCGCCCTGTCCGGCCGGCCGGTTCGCCGGTGCCGGCAGATCGGGCCTCGACCGGGCGCAAGAGGAGGGGCGGCGACGGGGTCACGCGCACGGTCGCCGGAGGAGGCCGTGACCCTGTACGCCGCCTGCACACCGTGTGTGGCGAGGGTGGGGCCGGTCGGCGGCGGATCCGCCACCGGCGTCCCGGCCCGGGCCGTTGGTAGGGCGCCCTCCGCCGGATTGGGACTGGCGCGGTGGGGGCGTGCCGCGTACGCTCCTCGTGACCTTCACGCGCGACCGGCGATCAGCGTCCGCCCGACCGGCTGGGCTGCATCGAAGGCACACCCCGAAGGGCGGGAGACCTGGTGCGGACAGCAGCCGGGCGGGCGGGACAGTGGGCAGGTCGGATCGCGCTCCTTGGGGCACTCGTCGCAGCCGCCGCCGGGTGCGGCGGCGGTGCGGTCGGCACCTCCCCGCCGCCATCCCCGCCGCCATCCCCGTCGTCGTCCCCATCCCCGTCCCCGTCGGTCACGGCGAAGGACGGCACCGACACCGGCGCCTGCACCGACGGGTCCTGCGAGATCGCGGTCTCCGAACCCGTGGCGTTCGACCTCGAACTCCCCGACGGCTCCGCGAAGCTGGCCGTGACCAAGGTCGGCGAGAACGAAGTCGCCTACAAGGTCACCAAGGACAACGGCGAGACCAAGGGCGGGGCGAGCGGCAAGGGCAGCGGCTGCACCGCGTTCTTCACCGACGGCGGCTCCAACAGCTCGTGCGGCCCCGCGGGCGGGCCGCCGAGCGCGACGGCCGACACGGTCGTGCTGCAACTGGTGTCGGGCGCCGACGGCACCGCCCTCCTCCGTCTCGTCTCCGACTGACCGGACCGCGTGGCGGCCGCCCGCGGGCGGTGGGAACGCCCGCGGGCGGCGGCCCGCTACCCGCGGCCCAGCGCCGCGGCGGCCCGCTACCCGCGGCGGCCCGCTACCCGCGGTCCAGCGCCGCGGCGATCCGGTCGCCCGTCTCGCGGTCGATGCTGCGCCAGTACTCCAGCGCGCGGCCCGTCACCCCGTCGTCGGTGACCTTGCCGAGGTGCCCGGCGACGTTGGACACCAGGCGGGCGCGCGCGGCGTCGTCCAGCACGTCGCGCACCAGCGAACCGGGTTGGCCGAAGTCGTCGTCGTCCCGTCGGAGGGTGTAGGCGCCGCGGACGATCTCGCCCGCGTCCACCGGCCAGGACGCCGGATCGGTGCCCTCTTGGCGCCCGGCGTCGGGCCCGCCGAAGGAGTTCGGGTGGTACACCGCCCCCACCTGGGGCGGGACACTGCGCATTGCCCCGTCCTTGGAGTAGGCGTGCACCGGCACGTGGGGCCGGTTGGGCGGCAGCTCGTTGTAGTTGACGCCGATCCGGTAGCGGTGCGTGTCGGGGTAGGAGAACAGCCGCGCGAGCAGCATCTTGTCCGGCGACGGGCCGATGCCGGGGACCAGGTTCGACGGCTCGAAGGCCGCCTGCTCGACGTGGACGAAGAAGTCCTCGGGAACCCGGTTCAGCGTCATCCGCCCGACCTCGATCAGCGGGTAGTCGCCGTGCGGCCACACCTTGGTCAGGTCGAAGGGGTTGAACCGGTACTCCGCCGCCTCCTCGAACGGCATGACCTGCACGTTCAGCGTCCACGACGGGTAGTCGCCGCGGTCGATGGCGTCGTAGAGGTCCTGCCGGTGGTACTCGGCGTTCTCCCCGGCGAGGCGGTCGGCCTCGTCCTGGGGGAGGAAGTCGTTGCCCTGGTCGGTGCGGAAGTGGTACTTGACCCATACCTTCCGGCCGTCCCCGTTGACCCACATGTAGGTGTGGGAGCTGAAGCCGTCCATGTGGCGGTAGCTCCGCGGCAGCCCCCGGTCGCCCATCAACCAGGTGACCTGGTGCGCCGACTCCGGGGAGAGCGACCAGTAGTCCCACTGCATGGTGTTGTCGCGCAGCCCGGTGCGGAGGTCCCGCTTCTGGGAGCGGATGAAGTCCTGGAACTTCTGCGGGTCGCGCATGAAGAACACCGGGGTGTTGTTGCCGACCATGTCGTAGTTGCCCTGGCGGGTGTAGAACTTCAGCGCGAAGCCGCGCGGGTCGCGCCACGTGTCGGGGCTGCCCTGTTCCCCCGCGACGGTGGAGAAGCGCGCGAGCATGGGGGTCTCACGGCCGGGCTGGAAGACGTCGGCGCAGGTGAGGTCGCTGACATCGTTGGTGACGCGGAAGGTGCCGTAGGCGCCGGCGCCCTTGGCGTGGACGACGCGCTCCGGCACCCGTTCGCGGTTGAACTGCGCCATCTTCTCGATGAGGTAGGTGTCGTGCAGCAGCACGGGCCCGTCGCGCCCCACGGTCAAGGAGTGCTCGTCGCTCGGCGCGGGGATCCCGGAGACGGTGGTGGTCACCTCTCCACGGGACTGGGCGTTGGGGTCGGACATCGGCTGGTCTCCCTCGGTCGTGCCGGTCGGACGGGTGGTGCTCGGATCACCACCACCGGCGGTACCGTCCCTGGTCGGCGGCCTGCCCGCGCCCGTGCGGGAACGCGCGGGCGCCCACGGCGATAGATCCCCGATGACCCACTACCCCAAGACCAACCCCCGGTCCGCATCGGGTCAAGCCGTACCGGGGAGCGGCCCCCGTGCCCCGCCGTCCCTGGTCGGGGCGGTACCGGTCAGGGGGTTCCGGCGGCGATGCGGTCGGCCTCGGAGCGGTCCACGGCGGACGGGCGGGCGCCGGGGAGCGGGCGGCCCGCGGACTCCGGCAGCCGCCATACCGCGACCGCGCCGATGAGGCCCGCCACGACCAGCAGGAACGCCGGGGCGTACAGGCTGCCGGTCGACTGCACCAGCGCCTCCGCCATCAGCGGTGTCGTGCCGCCGAAGAGCGACACGGAGATGTTGAAGCTGATCGCCAGCGCGCCGTAGCGCACCTTCGTCGGGAAGAGCGCGGGCAGCGACGACGGCACCACACCCGAGAAGTGCACCAGGACCAGCGCGAGGAGCAGCGCTCCCGCGACCGCGCCCGCCACACCCTGCTGAAGCAGCCAGAAGGCGGGGAACGCCGCCACGATCGTCAGCACGCACCCCGACATCAGGACCGGGCGGCGGCCCACCCGGTCGCTGAGGCGGCCCATCTGCGTCACCAGCAGCAGCATGGCCAGCATCGCGGCGAGGGTGATCACCAGCCCGTGGGTGCTGCGGAACCCCAGCTCCTCGGTCAGGTAGGTCGGCATGTACGCGGTCAGCGTGTAGTTGTTGACGTTGAACACCAGGACCAGCCCGACGCACAGGGCGACGGCGGGCAGGTGGCCGCTGAACGTCTCCTTCAACTGGTGCAGCGGACCGGGGCGCCGCCCCTCGGCGAACGTGTCCTCGGACGTGGTGAACGCCGGGGTGTCCTCCAGCCGCATCCGGATGTAGAGCCCGACGAGTCCCAGCGGCAGAGCGAGCAGGAACGGGATCCGCCACCCCCAGTCCGCCAGTTGGTCGTCCGTCAGCGCGAAGGTCAGCACGGTGACCACGGACGCCCCGCTCACGTACCCGCAGACCGTGCCGAACTCCAGCCACGACCCGAGGAAGCCGCGCCGCCGGTCGGGCGCGTACTCGCCGATGAACGTCGTCGCCCCGCCGTACTCGCCGCCGGTGGAGAACCCCTGCACCATGCGCGAGAGCAGCAGCAGGACGGGCGCCGCGATCCCCACCGACTCGTAGACCGGCAGGACCCCGATCGCGGCCGTGCCCAGCGACATCATCAGCATCGTCGTCGCGAGGACCCGTTTCCGGCCGATGCGGTCGCCCAGCGGGCCGAAGAACAGGCCCCCGATCGGGCGGATCAGGAACGCCGCGGCGAACGTCGTGAACGTCGCGATGAGCTGCCCGCCCGCCGACGCCTCCGGGTAGAACAGCGCCCCGATCGTCGCCGCCAGGTAGCTGTAGACCCCGAAGTCGTACCACTCCGTCGCGTTCCCCAGCGCCGAGGCGAACACGGCCTTGCGCACCGTCCGCGGCGACGTCACGTTCACCGGTGTGCGCGGGTGCGGTACCCGCCCGCTCCCCGCCGCCCCGTCCGTTCGGCTCACGTCCCGACCCCGTCCTTAGCCCTGGGGCGCCGCCCACCTGCGACACCACGCCCAATTATCACCTTCGGTGACCGAAGGACCCCGGACGGAGACACTGTGTCGCCTCAGGAATCGGTCAAGGACGGGAGGGGTGTGCCGATCCATTCGTCTTTGGACTCGAACCGGACGGCGATCTCCCGAGGCGGAGCCGTAATGCCCGGATTTGCCGGTCGCGGATCCGGGTAGTGCCCTGTTATCTCGAAAACCGAGATAATTTGGAGGAGCAGTGATCTCCCTCGTCTTCGCCGTCTTCGCCCTGGTGCACGCGGTCCTGACCGTGTGGCTGGCCCGGATCGCCGCGGTCCGCGGATCCCGGCACGCCTGGCTCGCCGCCGCGGTCGCCGCCGGACTCGTCTACGACAACGGTGTCGTCGCACTCGGTTCCACCCTCGGGGAGGGCGACCTCCTCTACGCATTGAACGTGCCGCGCTTCGTCATCCACGCGCTGGTCACTCCTCTGCTCATCGTCTTCGCCGCCGGCGCGGCGCGCGACCACGGCCTTGCCTGGGCCCGCCCTCGCGCGGTCCACGCGGGGTTCTGCCTGGCGGCGACGGCCCTGATCGCCTACGGGGTGCTGGCCGAGGTCGTCGGCCTCTCCCTGGTCCCCGGCCGCGAGGGCGATGCGCTGCGGTACTCGGCCGCCGAGACGGCCGCCCCCATCCCGTCCATCGCGACCGTTGTCGTGCTGCTGGCAGTCGGCCTGCTGCTGCTCGTCCGCTCCCGCAGCGGGTGGATGGCGGCGGGCGCGGCGCTCATGTTCGCCGCGGCCGCAGTGCCGTCGGCACCGCTCGCCGTGGGCAACCTCGGCGAGGTGGCGCTCATCGCCGGGCTGGCGATGACGGCCCGGCGCATGGGCCGCGGGCCGTCGCGCCCGCCGACGCCTGGCACCGGGCCGTCCCCGCAGGGAGCGCACCGGACGGGAGAGGACGACGCGCCCCCTGGCGCCTCCAGCGGGGCGGCAGGGGTACCGCGGACCGCCGGGTAGCCGGACCGCCGGGTAGCCGGATAGGCGGGCAGGCGGCGGCGCACGCCGCACGATCGGGAAGGACGTCTGATGACAACCGACGACCACCGGGAACCGGCCTCGGGCGGCACCGCTCTGGCGGGGCTCGCCCTGTTCGGAGTGGCCGCAGCGGCGGCCGCCCTCGTCGGGGTGCTGTCGAGCACCACGACGGCGCAGGAGTACATGCGACTCGACCAGCCGCCGTGGGCGCCGCCCGCATGGCTGTTCGGGCCGGTGTGGACCGTCCTGTACGTCACCATCGCAGTGGCGGGCTGGGGGGTATGGCGCGCCCACGGTTGGCGGGGCGCACGCCTTGAGCTGTCCCTGTTCGGGGCGCAGTTGCTGCTCAACGCCGCCTGGACGCCGCTGTTCTTCGCCGCGGGCCTGCGCGGCACGGCCTTCGCCGAGATCGTGCTGCTCTGGGCGGTACTGGCGGCGACGATCGCGGCCTTCGCCCGCCGCACGCCGTGGGCCGCGGCGCTGCTCGTCCCGTACTGGGCGTGGACGACGTTCGCCGCCGTTCTCAACTTCGCCGTGTGGCAGCTCAACACGGGCGTCTGACCGGTGCCGCGGCGGTATACATGGGGTGTCGTTCCAGCGAGCGCGCAGGCACGGACCCGATCACCTCGCGATGCCCCGCGCATCGGCGCGGTGCCCGTGCCCCGGGCTCGGCGCATCACGGGCCCGGCGGGCGGGCCGGTCGCGATCGGGGTGAGAGATGGATACCGCAGCGGGACCCTCGGACCCCGGTCGGCCGCGGCCCCCGGACTCCGGGGAGCCGGGCGGAACGGACGCCTCGGGGCGGTCCCGCGATGCCCTCTACGCCGCGATCGAGACCGACGGCCAGCGCCTCGCCATCGGCCTCATCCGCCTGGTCCACGCGATGTCGGACCGCACCGAACTCAACCCCACCGACGTCCAGTGCTACCTGCTGCTCAAGGTCGGCGGCCCGCAGAGCCCCGGCGAGATCGCCGACGGACTCCGGCTCGCCTCGGGTTCGGTCACCGGCGTCATCGACCGCCTGGTCGATCGCGGCCTGGCCCGCAGAGAGCGCCCCGACGAGGATCGGCGCAGAGTCCTCGTCCACCTGAACGACGAGCGGCCGGCGGACCGCGTCCCCTCACCGGGGATGCGCGACGCGATGACCGCCGTCCACGCCCACTACACCGAAGCCGAACTGGCGGTCATCGCCGATTGGCTGGGCCGGGTCGGCCCCGCACTCGACGGCGTCGCCTCGGCCATGCGCCCGCAGTGAGCCATGTGCCCGCCGTGACCGGCCGGGTCAGTCCGATGGCGGGCCGTCCGACGGCTTGCCGGACCGGCCGTCGGACCGACCACCGGGCTAACCGCCGGACGGCCCCTCCGCTGCGGTGATGGGTGGCGGGTAGCCGCCGGGCGGCCGGTCGAGCCGCCACGGCGCGTGGATCTCCGCCCCGCTCAGCGCGGCGAGTTCGGGGACGTAGCGGCGGACGTAGGCGCCGTCGGGGTCGAAGCGCCGCGCCTGCCGCAGCAGGTTGAAGCTCCGGTTGGGGCGGGTGTCGTTGCCCGTTCCGGCGATCCACTGCCAGTTGCCGTAGTTGTTCGCGATGTCGCCGTCGGCCAGCAGCGCGTGGAAGTGGTCGCCGCCGTGGACCCAGTGGACGCGCAGCTCGCGCGTGAGGAACGCCGCGGTGAGCATCCGCGCGCGGTTGTGCATGAAGCCCTCGTGCCGCAGCTGGCGCATTCCCGCGTCGATGATCGGGACGCCGGTCCGCCCCTCGCGCCAGGCGTCGAAGCCGTCCCGGTCCGTGCGCCACCGGGTGGACCGCGGCCGGTAGTCGCGCCGCGCGATCTCGGGGAACGCCGCCGTGACCTGGTGGTGGAAGTCCCGCCACGCCAGCTGCCGGACGAAGGCCGCCCCCTTCGGATGGTCGCGCGCGGCACGGGCGAGTTCCAGCGGCGAGACGCAGCCGAAGCGCAGGTCCGCGCCCAGCCGCGAGGTGGCGGCCGCGGCGAGCGCGTCGTGGCGCTCCTCGTAGTCGCCGATGGGCCCGGCCAGCCACGCCTTCATCCGCTTCCGCGCCGCCGTCTCGCCACCGTGCTGGACGTCGGGGGAGAGCTCGCCGCGCCCCTGCCCGAGCAGCGACGCGCCAGGCAGCCGTCCCACGGGGATGTCGCCGGGCCCCGGGACGCGGCGCGGGGTCGGCACGGCGGCGCGCCACTCGCGGCGCTCCCAGGCGCGCCAGAACGGGGTGAACACCTTGTAGTGGTCGCCGCCCGCGGGGGTGAGGTCGAGCGGCGGGACGACGCACACACCGGGGAACTCCCGGACGTCGACGCGGGCGCGGCCGCCCTCGTCGACGAGGCGGCGGTGGCGCCGCTGCGCCGCCGCGCTCACGTCGCGGGTCAGGAACACGGCGCCGGCCCCGGTGCGCTCCGCCGTCCGCAGCGTCTCGGTCACGGTGTCGCCGGTGCGCAGGACCAGGTCGCCGCCGCGGGTGCGCAGCGCAGCCCGCAGGTCGGCCAGCGCGTCGCGGAGGTAGTGGATGCGGTTGCGGGCGCTGCGGCTCAGGATCTCCGGGTCCAGGACGAACAGCGGGACGACGCGGTCCCCGCGCCGCACGGCCTCGTGCAACGCGGGGTGGTCGTGGACGCGCAGGTCACGCGTGTACAGCAGGATGACGGTCGACACGTCGGCCCTTCTCCATGGTTCAGGTCGCCCCCTCGCGGGGCGGGGACGGCTGGGGCCGCTGCTCCTCCGCCGCGGCCGTGATCCGGCGCGCCATGGAGCCGAACACCAGGCCGTGGAACGGCCTCACGCCCCACCAGTAGAGCTGTCCGGCGAGGCCGCGGGGGTGGAACAGCGCCCGCTGGCGGTACCGGATGGCCCCGTTGTGCTCCTCGACGCGCAGTTCGAGCCAGGCCAGCCCCGGCAGGCGCATCTCGGCCCGCAGCCGCAGCAGCTCCCCGCGGTCGACCTCCTCGACCCGCCAGAAGTCCAGCGAGTCGCCGATGCGCAGCCGCTGCGGGTCGCGGCGCCCCCTGCGCAGCCCAACACCGCCCACGACGCGGTCGAGCGCGCCCCGCACGCCCCACGCCAGCGGCCAGGAGTACCAGCCGTGGTCGCCGCCGATGCCCTCGATGACGTCCCACAGCTCCGTGCGCGACGCCGCGGTGGGGCGGCTCCGCTCGTCCACGTAGAGGGAGCCCCCGGACCAGTCCCGGTCGGTGGGGAGCGGGTCGGACGGGGCGCTGGGCCAGGCGGCCGACGACCAGCGGGTCGCGACCTCGGCCTCGCCGACGCGGCGCAGCGCGAGTTCCGCGGCCTGCTCGAACCCCAGCCGCTCGTGGTCGCCGAGCAGGTCGGCGAGGTCGTCCTCCTGGCATACGGCCTCGTTGCGCAGCGACTCGATCAGCGGCCGGGCGATGGCGCCGGGCACCGGTGTCACCAGTCCCACCCAGAGGCTCGACAGGCCGGGGGAGAGGACACCGACCGGGATGATCACCCGCCGGCCCAGGCCGGCCAGGCGGGCGAAGCGCCGGATCATCTCGGCGTAGGTGAGCACGTCCGGCCCGCCGATGTCGAAGGCCCGGTTGGTGTCGGCGGGCAGTTCTGCGGCCTCCACCAGCAGCCGCAGCGCGTCGCGCACGGCGATCGGCTGGACCCGGGTCGACACCCAGCGCGGGGTGGTCATGACGGGCAGGCGCTCGGTGAGGTACCGCAGCATCTCGAACGACGCCGAGCCCGACCCGAGGATGATGGCGGCGCGCAGCACCGCCGTCGGCACCCCGGAGTCGAGCAGGATGTCGGCCACCTGGCTGCGGGAGCGCATGTGCGCCGACAGGGCCCCGCCCTCGTGGTGCAGGCCGCCCAGGTACACGATCCGGCCGACCCCGGCGTCCTTCGCGGCGGCGGCGAATGAGTGGGCGGCGTCGCTGTCGCGCTGCGCGAAACCGCCGCCGGCCCCCATGGCGTGCACGAGGTAGTAGGCGACGTCGACGCCTTCGAGAGCGGGCGCCAGGCTCGCCGGGTCCAGGACGTCGCCGCTGACCACCTCGACGTCGGCGCGCCACGGGTGGTCGCGCAGCTTCTCCGGCGACCTGGCCATACAGCGCACGGTGTGACCGGCGCGCAGCAATTCGGGGGCCAGCCGCCCGCCGATGTAGCCCGTTGCGCCGGTGACCAGGACCCGCATCTAGCCCCTGCCCTTTGCGGCGGGACCGCGCGTCGCCCTGCCGGCCCGGGCCGCGTCGCGCCTGCGCCGGTAGGGATTGTCGTCCGGGAGCCCCCCGCTGACCCGCCCGTACATCCCGAAGGTCAGGACCATGAGTCCGACGACGAAGCTGAAGATGACGTTGGGCATCCGGAAGGCCAGCAGGTTGTACGCGGTGTCCATCAGCGCGAGGTTGACGAACCCGCTCAGCAGGAACGCGGTGCCGACCACCATGTTCAGCCAGGACGCGAAGTTCCCCCCGACGACCGCGCCGCCGATGAGGACGGCGCCGACGACGACCGAGATCAGGCTCAGCAGTCCGTTGCTGGACAGTCCCGCGATCTCCTGCCCCTGCGTGTCGAAGAAGGCCAGCCGGTTCAGGAAGCCGAGCGCGCCGAAGGCCAGGAGAACCAGGCCGGTCAGCCCGGCGCCGACCCGGTAGACCATGCTGAGCCGGTGATCGACGGGCAGGTTCTCGTCCAGTTTCATGACGCCCCCCAAAATGGTGACTCTGCGTCATAGTTCCTGCTGCCCAGTCTTTGCGCCGCCAGACGTACACGCAACCCGCATCGCTTCCGCAACGGATCGGCGGCGGTTCGCGAGTCGAGGTGCCGCGCGGCCCCGCGGCGGCGCCACGGCTCAGCAGTCCGCGGGGTCCTCGATCTCCGGCAGTTCGGCCAGGTGGGCGAGGACGCGGTCGCTGATGGCCGTCACGATGTCGAGTTCCTCGGGGGTCATGAGGTCGATGAAGTGCTGGCGTACGCGGAGGACGTGGTCGGGGGCCGCCTCGGTGATGGCGTTCCGGCCCTGCGGGGTCAGGCACACCATGGCGCTGCGGGCGTCGGCGGGGTTGGACTCGCGTGCGATGAGCCCGCGCTGCTCCATGCGGCGCATCAGGTGTGAGAGTCGACTCTTCTCCCAGAGCAACTGGGACCGCAGGCGCTGTGCCGGCATCCTGCCGTCGGGGTGTTCGGACAGGACGACCAGCATCTCGTACTCGGACGCCGAGAGCCCGGAATCCTGGAGCAGGTCCTGATTCAGCCGTGCGCTCAACTGGCTGTGCATGCGCAGGCTGCCGCGCCACGCGCGGTCCTCCCGCGTACTCAGCCAAGACGGTTCGGTCGCCATCGCCTCACCCTCCGCTATTGGTTGACGGGTCAGCCATTACAGTTGATCATGCGGTGCGCGGTCGGCCGCAGCACGTGCGCCGCGATGCGCCCGACCGCCGGATCTCCGACATCCAACCGCGTGTACGGCGAGACCAACAATTGTGAAGGAGTACGGCCGCACCATGTCCAAGCTTGAGATCATCATCGCCAGCACCCGCCCCGGGAGGGTGGGACCGCAGGTCGGCCGGTGGATCGAGGACGCAGCCGGTGCGCATGGCGGGTTCTCCGAGGTCGAAATGGTCGACCTCGCCGAGGTGGACCTGCCGTTCATGAACGAGCCGCACCACCCCCGGCTGGGCCAGTACACCCATGACCACACGCGCCGGTGGAGCGAGAAGGTCGCCGAGGCCGACGCGTTCGCGTTCGTCATGCCGGAGTACAACTACGGGTACAACGCCGAACTCAAGAACGCCATCGACTACCTGCACCACGAGTGGAAGTACAAGCCCGTCGGGCTGGTCAGCTACGGGGGAGTCGCAGCGGGGACCCGCGCGGCGCAGATGATCAAGCAGGTTGTCACGACACTGAAGATGACCCCGGTGTTCGAGGCGGTGTCGATCCCGTTCGTCTCGCAGTTCCTGGCCGAGGACGGCACCCTCACCCCGAACGAGGAGATGCAGACCGCCGCGAAGGCGATGCTCGAAGAACTCGCCCGCACAGAGAGCGCCCTCCGGCCCCTGCGCGCGACCTGACGCGGTGGAGCGGCCGCGGGCCAAGCGCGGGAGCACGCCGCGAGCTTCGCGAGGTGCTCCCGTGGCCGGTCAGAGGCCGTTGTTCCTGGCGGCGTCGATGAAGGCCCGCCACTCCCCGGCCCCGAAGAAGAGCGCGCCAAGCTCACGGTTCTTGGTGTCGCGGATCGCCACGCCACGACGCCCATCCGCCATCTCAACGCAGTTGTCAGCCGCGGACGAGTAGCTGGAGGTGCGGAACGGTCTGTCGAAGTCTTCGATAGAGAGGTGCATTGGTGCGATCCTGTAATTCCTAGGTGTGCTGTTGGAGGAGCCCCGTGAGCAGCGCTGACGAATCCTCTTGGGAGAGAGCGCTTCCACACGCGTGGGTGAACATCGTGCGATGAAGGGCCACCTCCTCCTTGTTCTCAAGATATCCGCTGCGCGTGGCCGTCTCCGTATGGACGATCGACAGGTCGTAGTCCCCGGCGAAGTCAAGGATCACAAACGAAGAGCCCAAGGCGCCATGCAGCCCTGAGCGCAGCGGCATGACCTGGATCGAGACGTGGGAGGCGTTTTGGGCCAGGTCGATCAAATGCTGCACTTGGGGGCCGAACACCTTCGGGATCCCGATCATGCGCTGCACAGCCGCCTCCTCGATGACGAACGAGACGATGGGCGGGCTCTGTCGGTTCAGAATCTCCTGCCTGCGCATGCGGGCCTCGACCTTGCGCTCAATGTCATCCGGTGCCAGAAAGGCATACGCGTTCATGAGGCTGGTCGCATACTCGCGCTTTTGGAGCAGTCCGGGGATGAACACTGGCTCGTAGCTGCTCATCTGGGTCGCCTCATCCTCGAACGCTGGCAGCGAACCATCGAAGGCGTCGCCGAAGGCGCTCCACCAGCCACGCCGCTTGGCGTCCCGCATCAGGTTCTCTAACGACGCTCGGCGCTCCGGTTCGTGGATGCCGTACAGGTCGAGGAGCGCTCGCAGGTCGGTGAGGTTTCCTCTGGTCCAGCGCCCATGTTCATAGTTGTGCACTTTGGTCTTGGCCCAGTCGAGCTCGTCGGCCACCTGATCGAGGGTGAACTTCGCCGCCTCGCGGCTGCGCCGCAGCTCTCGTGCGAGCTGTCGCTTTCCGACCGTGGGAAGCGACGGCTGTTTCGCTGCCATGAGGGCTCCTGAACTCGGACTGTCGGTGGAATACGCCGCTGATCGTAGTACGAACCCCTCAAATAAGAACCAGACATATTGCCCAAAGTAACTATGGACTTGAAAACTATGAAGTTCATAGTTCACTATGGTGCTCTTCGGTGATTTCTTCGAGGGAGGACGCCATGGTGGAGCAACACCGCATGCATGCGGGAGCGGGAACCGTCCCGCCGGGTGAAGGGCCTGCGGATCCGTGGGTGCGGTTCGGGTCGCGGGTGCGATCCGCGCGGGAGAAGCGCGGCCTCGGCCTCTCCGAGATTGCGAAACGGGCGGTGGTCGGCGACTACACCCTGCGCCAGATCGAGGACGGCGAGGAAGACCCCGGCCGCCGCGTGACCGAGATCCTCGACACCGAGTACGGCGCCGAAGGCGTCCTGCTGGATGCCTGGGCCCAGGTCCACATCAGCGACCAACTCCGCGCCGGGGCCACCATCACCGACCTCCACTGCGAAGCCGCCCAGATCCGCGCCTACGCCCCCCTCGTCCTGCCCGACGCCTACCTCACCGCCGACTACGCCCGCGCCCTCACCCGCGCCGAACGCCCCATGGAGTCGAACTATCTCTGCGGCGACCGCCCGCGCGTGCCCCGGCTGATGGCGACCTCCTCCGGCCCGGCCTTCCACTGCCTCATCGTGGACGAGGCCGCCCTGCACCGCACGGCCGCCACCCCCGACGTCCAGGCCGCCCAACACGCCCACCTGCACGCACTCGCGAAAGCCTCGTACATCACCGTGCACGTCATCCCCGCCGGCACCCCGCACCACCCCGGCCTGCGCGGCGCGTTCTGGACCCTGGCCTTCTCCCCCCGCCACACCCTCGCCTACACCCCGCACCCGCGCGGGCCCGGCCACCTCGTCACCGACGCCACCCACATCAAGGGCTACGCCGACCTCTTCGCCACCCTGCAAGGCGTCGCCCTGTCCGCCGCCGACTCCCTGGCGCTACTCGCCGACACCGCAGCCGCCGCCGCAGCCGCCGCCGACCCGGCCCAGGCCCCGCCCCGCCGCGCCCTCACCACCGGCACCACCACGGCTCCCACCGGCTCGGGCGCCCAGTTGCGCAACCTCGCGACCCGCCCCGCCCACCCCTAGCCCGCTGATCTTGACGAACCGGTGCCCTCACCGGCCGTTGAGAGGCCCGTTTCGTCAAGATCAGCAAGGCCGACGCCCACAGAAAAGCTCTGGCGGGTGCGCTAACACCCCCAGAGCACGGCCGAGCAACACCCACACCCATCAAGGAACCAGGAGTTGCCGACATGACCATTGTCCCGCACACCCCGAGTCCGCTCACGTCCACCGCTCGCCGCTGGGCGCCGCGCATCTACCCCGGCGAGACCGCCCAGGCCGCCCGCGTCCGCGCCGAACTGCGCACCGACCTCGCCGGGCTGCCCGGCATCTCTGACGACCTGGTCGAGACCGTGGTCCTGTGCGCCAGCGAGGCGTTCGCCAACGCCGCCGAGCACACCCGCTCCGGCGACCCCGGCGGCCGCGTCGTCCGCGCCCTGCACATCCCCACCCCGGGCACCATCCGGTTGGTCATCGTCGACGACGGCGACCGGGGCAACCGCCCCGAAGTCCCCCACGCACGCTCCGCGGAAGAGTGGGAGACCGCCGAGCGTGGGCGCGGCCTGCTGCTGGTGGAATCCCTCGCCACGGAGTGGGGCGCCGCCCCGGTCGTGTCCTTCCCGTTCTGCGCCGAACTGGGCACATCGGTCTGGGCCGAATTCCCACTAAACCCTCGCTAAGCACGTCTGCGCTCACGGCATATAGCCGACAATTCCCACTCCCGCCACCGCAACGACGCAATAGTCCGCAACCGGACAGCGGTCTTCGTGAAACGCCTGATCATCCGGCAATCTGTGTCCCCCGAACGGTCCGCATATCGAGCGGTTTTCAGAGGGCTTGTGGAAAACCATCCGAAAGGTCGGCGGCTGGTGGTTCGATGCGGGGAGATGCGGCGAAGGAACCTGTTTCCCGAGGAGTGCGGACTTGGTCGACGCGCAGACGATCCAGGAGTGGGCCCGCCCCTGGGCCAAGCACACGAAGAAGCACGGCGTGCATGCGCTGGCCTGCCACCTCATCGACACGATGGAGGTCGCGTACCGCCTCTACCCGATCATCCTCGGCCCCAAGGTGCGCAAGGAGCTTGATCGGATCTTCGCCCCGCTCGACGGGTCCGCGCGGGACTGGGTGGCGCTGCTGTGCGGGCTGCACGACCTCGGCAAGTACACCCCGGCGTTCCAGTCCCTGGTGTTGGAGGTGGCCCTGGCGCGGTTCCCCGAGAAGGACCACCCGGTCCTGGAGCGCAATGCCCCCGCGAAGAAGGGGCAGCGCTGGGACACCAAACACGGCTTGGGGACCGCTGTCCACCTTCAGGACATGCTCGAAGCCGCCGGGGCGAGCAGGGACACCGCACTCCTGATCGGCCATATCCTCGGCGGCCATCATGGGTGGTTTCCCAACCCCGGCGAGGTCCGGGCGGCCAGGGGCAAGGACGACCTCGGCGACCGGAGTTGGGCGGAGGCGCGTTCCGAGTTGGTCCAGAAGATAGCCGGGCTGCGCGGCCTCGACTTCGGCACACCTGCGTGGAGCGAAGTGGAGGTCACCGCGCTCGGACTGGTGGGCCTGGCCGGTCTTACCACCCTCGCGGACTGGGTGGCCTCCGACTCCTCGCGCTTCGCGTACGAGCCCAACCCGGAGGATATCCACGCCTACCAGGAGCGAGCGCGGGAGCAGGCCGATAGGACGCTCCGCACCACGAACTGGTCGGCCTGGATCCCGCCGGAAAGGACCGGATACCGGGACCTGTTCAAGAAGGATCCACGACCGCTCCAGAAAGCCGTAGAGGCGAGCCTGGACCAGTGCGACGGCCCTGGTGTCCTGGTGATCGAGGCGCCGACCGGCGAGGGCAAGACCAGGGCCGGCTTGCAGGCCGCCGCCGACCTGGCTCGCAGGCTCGGATTGGGCGGGCTCTACTTTGCGACACCCACGAAAGCGCTCAGCAGGCAGGCACTCAACGAGGTCCGCAAACTCATGGAGGGGACGGGTTCGCCGCTGGACGTCAACCTCGTCTACGGGGGCGCGGCCAAGGACATGAGGGCCGAACGCGTTGAGGCGCAGATCCTCCCGAGTGCGGTGGGGGAGGAGGACGCCGGAGACGACGGTGGGCAGAACTCGCTGGAGTGGTTCACCCGGAAGCGGGGACTCGCTTTCCCCATCGGGGCGGGGACTATCGACCAGCTCCTCAAGTCGGTGATCCGCAGCGGCCACAACTACCTCGGCATGGCCAGCATCAGCAACAAGGTCGTGGTCATCGACGAGGCGCACGCCTATGACATGTACACCGGACGGCTGGTCGACCAGTTCTTGTGGTTCTGCGGGTGGATGGGCGTGCCGGTGGTACTGATGTCGGCCACGCTGCCTGCGAACCGGCGCGAGGAGCTGGTCGAGTACTGGAGGGCGGGGGCCGAGAGCCGGGCGCCCGACCGGGAACGTGTTCGTGTGCTCGCCCCCGGATCATGGCAGGTCGCCTGGACCGGTGGGACAGGCTCGCCGTCGGCGCTCGGCCTCTCCGACGAGACCAAGGCCCGAGGGGCACTCAAGGTCGAGCACGTGGACGAATCTCCGGACGCCATCGCCGAGCAGGTGGTGGCCCGGGTGGGTGATGAGGGAACGGCACTGATCGTGCTCAACACCAAGACCCGGGCCCAGGACGTCCGAGACCGGATCGCGAAACTGCTCGTCGGGAAAGAAGATCTCCCGGAACTGGTTCTTTTCACCGGAGAATCGCAGGGCGTAGACCGGACGAGGATCGAGGAGCAGGTCCATTCTCTGCTCGGTGGGAAGTCCCCGGAAGAGCGGCACGCAATCGTCGTCGGCACGCAAGTTCTAGAACACGGCCTGGATATTGACGCTGACCTGTTGGTCTCCGACCTCTGCCCGATCGACCTCCTATTCCAACGGGCCGGCCGCCTGCACCGGCATCGGAGGACGCACCGCCCGAGCGGCCTGGGGACTCCGACATTGCTGGTCGCCGATGTCAATCCGGAGCGGCGGGCAGCGAGGGGACCGGGCGACCGGGGGTCGATGTTCTTCGCCCCGCACATCGCGAAGATCTACGCCCCGCTGATCCTTGGCCGCACCCGAGTGGTGCTGAGTGAAGTTCTTGCCCAGGAGCGCTGGGATCCCCTCGATGAGATCGCCAAGCAGATCCACCGGGTCTATGTCGCCGAGGAATCGATGATCGAGGACGGCTGGGAGGGGGCGTGGGACAACGCCGACAGCAGCTACGACCGGAGGCGGAAGAAGCTGCGCTTCCAGGCGTCGTCGGTGATGACGTCACTGATCGGCAGTCACCGGGACATCCTCCGACTTTCCCGGCGCTCGGGTCCTGCCGGACGAACCCGGCCCACCGACGGCCGAGAGAAGGGCCGGAAGTGACTGACGGGCAGGAGACCAACGGCGATGAGTACGACCAGGACTATGCGGAGGTCTGGTTCGCGCTGCTGAACGGAAACGGGTCTGACCTGCCGACGACGCGCTCTGGTTCGCCCGTCGACCTGGAGGCAGCGGAACTGTCGTTCGAGCTGGTCATCGAGATCGTCGACGAGAACGTCGTGGTCCTCTCGGCCCCTGTCGACCTGGGGTCGGAAGCTCTCGACGTGCTCTGTAAGCAGAACTGCGTACCTGCGGCATTCAAGGAGTCGGGTTGGCTCCGCGACCACCATCCCCTGGTCCTCGTTGACGGCTGCTGGGAGCACAAGGGGATCCGGGTGGAACGCCGACCGGACCAGAGCCTGCGCGTCACCGAACCGGACACCGATTGACGGACTTTGGTCCTCACTAATTGTCGTTACCCCCACGCTATGTTGATCCCCTCCTATCCCCCGGAGTGTTGGTGTTGTCCTTTAGTCTGCTGAGACAGCAATGGATTCCGGTGGTCACCTTGGACGGTGATCCGGACCTGCTCGGGATCGAGGATGTCTTCGGGCGTGCGCACGAACTCCGATGTGTTCGGGCCGAAGCCCCGATCGTTACCGCTGCCCTCTACCGCATGCTCCTGGCGTTCGCCCACCGAATCTACGACGGGCCGAGGTCGCTGGAGGAGTGGTCGCGGTTGTGGGAGGCGCGCGAGTTTGAAAAGGAGCCGCTGGACAAGTACTGGCAGGACCACCCCGACGCCTTCGAGCTGCTGGGTGGGGACCGGCCCTTCATGCAGTGCCCAGGGCTGTCCACGGTGGAGCCCAAGTCCGCCGCCCAACTGCTCCTGTACCGGGCCAGGGGCAACAACACCACGCTCTTCGACCACACCACGGACGGGGAACGTCCCGACCTCCCGGCCGACGTGGCGGCGCGTTGGCTGGTGACCGTCCAGTCATTCGACACAGGCGGGACCAAGACGCCTTACGAGAAGAAGAAGAGTTCCAAGTCCGGGCTGTGCAACCACTTCGCGACGGTGATTCTCGAAGGTGACAACCTCAAGGAGACCCTGCTCCTCAACATGGTCTTGTATGCACCGGACCTGGGTCTACCGCTGCCGACCACCACGGCCGAGGATCATCCGATCTGGGAACGGAATCAGCCGCCCGGACCCGAACCGGTGGAAGAGGGACAGTTCCCGAAGGGCTGGACGGACCTGCTTACCTGGCCATCCCGGCGGATCCTGCTGCACGGCAGGGACACTGAAGACGGAGTTTTGGTCGACGGAACAGTGATTGCGCCGGGTACCCAGTTCGGCGCGGAACTCCAGCAGATCGAAGCGATGGCGGCTTTTCAGAAGCCGAATAAGAAGGAGGTCTTCTATCCAGTTCGGTTGGAGATCTTGCGCGGTGTGTGGCGGCACGCCGCGGAACTCCTCTTGCCAACGGCTGGGCTCGGGGTTCGGCTCCGCCCACTGAGCATCGAGAACATCGCCGAACTGGTCGACAACACGCTTCCTGCGGACAAGGTCATCACCCTGAGGGTGTTCGGACAGAAGCTGATGTCCAATCCCGGCGCGGTCGAGTACTGGTCCGAGGAGGCGCTTCCGGTCAAGCTCGCGCTGCTGCGGGCGCAGAACATCGACTGGATGTTGGAACTCCTCTTCGGATACGCGGTGCGCCTGGCCGACGAGGTCGGCGCTGCGCTTCAGCAGATGACCAAGAACTACAGCAACGAACTGCGCGGCGACTTCGACCAGTACAAGCACTGGAGCTACCTGGCCGAACGCTACTGGCCGCGCTTGGACGCCGAATTCGCGCAGCTCCTCCGCAATGTGGGGGACGTGGTCCAGACCTATCGCCACGACGATCGTGAGGGGCGGGCCCGGCTCAAAGAACACTTCGAGAAATGGCAGGCGCACGTCGACGGCACTGCCCGTGAGGCCGTCCAGACGTGGGTGGATGAGTTTCCACGGGTGGTGCCGCGCCAGCTCTTCGCTATGGCCAGCACCGAGATGATCTTTCTTGGCGCCCTGAAGAAGCTCAACGAGAAGTACACCCACGACGTCGACCAACGCACCAGGTGAGGGATCGTGCCCACTGACGACGACAACCCCGGACCCCCGCACGAGCGGCGCAAGAAGTTCGTGACGCGCCTCTACAAGCTCGGCGACTCGCTGGATTCGGCCAACCAGTACGAGGTCGCGAACGCCCGCAAGATCCTCGCACGACTGCGGCGCGGCCTAACCGACGACCGCTACGCCATGCACGGCTTCGAGTTGCTGCTCCCCTACAAGGTCTTGGAAACGCAGGAACGCCACTGCCTACTGGTAGCGGGGTTGTTCGCTCTGAACCCGACCACGGCGCGCAAGGACGAACAGCGCTGGAGTCTGTGTGCGGCCCTGGCGGACGCCGGATCGTCCGGGTCGGCCGATGCGCGAGCCCGCCAGTTGATCGCCGCGACAGAGGTCGGTGGCACCGCCTACCGACTGCGCCAAGCAGTCCAACTCATCGGCGGAGCACAGAAGCGGATGCCCCTCGACTTCGAGTCACTCCTCACCGACCTCATCAGGTTGGACGCCGATGAGACCACAGCCAGGAAGGTGCGTCTCCGCTGGGCGCGCGACTTCCAGCACCGAGTACACACGCGTGACACCTCCTCCGGCAAGGAAGCGAAAGCGACGTCATGATCATCGAGCTGCACCTCATCCAGTCCTTCCCTACCAGCAACCTCAACCGCGACGACCTGGGGCAGCCCAAATCGGTCACCTTCGGAGGCGCGCTCCGCAGCCGGGTCTCCAGCCAGTGCCTCAAACGGTCGGCGCGGGACCTGTTCGAAGACGTCGGGCTGGCCGAAGGCGAAACCGCCGTCCGCACGAAACGGTTGCTCCAGGAGGCCGCCGTCCAAATGGCCGGGAAGGAAGGGGCCACGGTCACGGACGAGCACGAGACGGTCGTCCGCGAGGCCCTGCGGCAGATGGGGTTCGAACTCGATACCAACGACCTCACCCAGTACCTGCTTTTCGTCGGCAAGTCCGCGGTCACCGACTTGGCGGACTACTGCGCGGCCAACAAGGACAGCCTCGTGAAGGCGGCTGCGAAGCGGGCCAAGGAGAAGAAGGAGAAGAAGGACAAGCCGACCGGCGACGTCCTCGACCAGGCCAGGAAGATCCTCAACGCGCGCAAGTCCGTTGATATCGCCCTGTTCGGTCGGATGATCGCCGACAACAAGGACTTCAATATCGACGCCGCCTCCCAAGTGGCCCACGCAATCTCCACGCACTCGGTAGGGGTCGAGTACGACTTCTACACAGCTGTGGACGACCTCAAGCCCGAGGCCGAAGCGGGTGCCGACATGATCGGCACGGTCGACTTCAATGCGGCCTGCTACTACCGCTACGCCAACCTGGATCTCGCCCAGCTTCGGAAGAACCTGTTCGGTAAGGACGCGACCGACGTAGACGAAGATCTTGTGGAGCGGGCGACCAGCGCATGGCTGAACGCCTTCATCCGGGCGGTCCCCAGCGGCAAGCAGAACTCCATGGCGGCCCGCACCATGCCCGACACCCTGCTCGCCGTGGTGCGCGACAGCGGGGCCTGGAACCTCGCGAACGCCTTCCTCAAACCGGTCGACAGCAAGGAGGCGTCCCTCAAAGACCTCTCCGTCATGGACGTCTCCACCGAGCGGCTGTGGGAGCACTTCGAGCGGCTGCGCGGGTTCTACGGCGAGGAGGAGGTGCGGAAGGTCGCGATGGCGTCGGTGTCCGGGAGCCTCGACTGGCTTGATGTTCGGGAGGACGAGCGCGCCGAGTCCCTTGCCGCGTTCACCGGCCAGGTGATGGGCGCGGTCCGTGGCTGAGGCCGTACTCGCGCTCCGGTTCGACGCGCCCATGCAGTCGTGGGGTGTCCGTTCCCGGTTCACCTACCGCGACACCTCGTCGGAGCCCACCAAGTCCGGTGTCGTCGGCCTGCTGGGCGCCGCGATGGGGGTGGAGCGCACCGACTCAGAGGGGATCCGGCGGCTTGCCGACCTGCGCATGGCGGTGCGGGTGGAGCGCGAGGGGATCCTCGAACGCGATTACCAGGTGACCGGCAACGTCCCCACCACCAAGGGAACCGGCCACCGCAACGTCGTCAGCCACCGCTACTACCTGGCGGACGCCCTCTTCCTGGTGCTGTTGGAGGGTGAGCGGGCGCTGCTGGATGAGTTGCGCGATGCCGTGCTGCACCCGCGGTGGCCGCTGTTCTTCGGCCGCAAGGCGCACGTGCCGGCCAGCCCGCTGATCCTCTCGGACAAGCAGAACGCAGGCACCGGCGTCTTCCCGGATGCGACGCTTGACCAGGTGCTGGAGCGGCACCCCTGGCAGGAGGACCGGCCGGAGCTGCGAGAGGACGCCGCCAATGCCCCGTACCTGCGCACGGTGGTCGAAGTCCCCGCGTCGGCAGGCGCCGAGCAGCGGTACGACGTCCCCGTGACCTTCGCCTCCGGCGACCGCGAGTTCCGGCAGCGGTACGTGCGGGTCGGCCACGTTCCCATCCCCCAGGCCGAGAAGGCGGGTCCTTGACGTGTACCTGAGCAGACTGCCGCTGAACACCGCCTCGCGCGCGTTCCGGCGCGACTTCGCCGACGTGCAGCAGATGCACCGGACCCTCATGGGCGTGCTGCCCGAGGTCGTCAGCGGCGAGCCCGCCCGGCGCGAGCACGGCCTGCTGTGGCGCCTGGACGTCACCGACACCGGCTACCTCCTGCTCGTCCAGAGCGGTGCCCGGCCGGATTGGGAGCGGCTGCCCAGCGGCTACCTGGCGGGGGAGGCGCAGACACGGCCCATGGACGGGGTACTGGAGGCGATCGCCCCGGGCCGGGCTCTTGCGTTCCGGCTCACCGCCAACCCCACCCGGATCGTGCGCGACCCGGACGCTCCGAAGGAGGAGCGCGGGAAGCGGGTGGCGCTGCACGATCCCAAGGAGCAGTTGGGCTGGCTGGCGCGCAAGGGGGAGCAGTGCGGGTTCGTGGTCCCCGCAGGGGGCGACGGCGGGATGGCGGTGAACGTGTCCCCGTGCCCACCCGTGATCGGCTACAAGGGGGAGGGCCGAAGCCGCAACAAGATCACGATCTCCGCCGCCCGCTATGACGGCCGCCTGGTGGTCACCGATCCCGAGGCGTTCGCCGAGGCGCTGCGCACCGGCATCGGCCGCGCCAAGGCGTACGGCTGCGGCCTGCTGAGCCTGGCCCCGGTGCGGGCCTGAGGGGCGACTGAGCCCATACACTTCCGCGCCTGACGCCAGCCTTGATCCGGCCTGGTCAGCCTGGGGTGAGGCGTATCACCAGTGCTTTGCACTGAGTGCGACGTTGCATTGGGTGCATCGGGTGAATAGGTTGGAATGGTGCACGATCGGAACGGATCCCCGCAGAGCAGGCACGCAGCGTTGAAGGCGCGGCATCGCCGCGCCATTGTCGACGCGGCCGCCGCGCTCATGGGGGAGTTCGAGAGCGCGCACTTCACCGTCGACCAGTTGGCGGAACGGGCCGACGTCTCACGCCGGACGGTGTTCAACCACTTCGGATCGTTGGACGACGTCATCCTCGAAGTGCTCAGCGGGATGCTCGAAACGATCGTCGACGGCATCGACGCCGACCTCGCGGCCGCGCCCGCGGCTGAAGTCGCGGCCGCACCCGCGACCGGCCACGCATCCGCAGCCGCGGACCGAACATCGGCCACACCGATGTTCGACCGGGTCTCCGCCGCGTTGCGCGGGACCGACCTGGTCGCCCCGATCACCCGCCTTCGGCGGATGCTCGGTGAGCACAGCGGGACCCCCACCCCCGGCGAAGCGGTGCTCTTCGAGCGCGCCTTCACCGACCTGAGTGCCCGGTTGGCCGCGGCCGTGCGCCGCCACCACCCCGACGCCGACGACTTCACGGTCGAGCTGATGTGCGGCGCGCTCGTCAGCGGTGGGCTGGTGGTGGTCCGGCACTGGGAGGAGACGACCGGCGGGGTCGACACGGCGGAATCCCGCCGGGTCTGGGACGACCTCCTCCAGCGCATGATCTCCGCCGCCCGCTCCGGGTACGGCGCAACGTCCAGCACCGGCATGAACTGCGCATCGTCCAGCACCGGCACGAACTGAGCGCACGCGCTCCCGACCACTCGTTTGCAGGCGACCCATGGCTGAATTCCTCTACCGGCTCGGGCGCGCGTCAGCGCACCGCGCCCGCACCGTCATCGCGATCTGGCTCGCCCTCATGGTTGCGGCCGGAACCGCGTTCTTCCTCTTCGCGGGCGAGCTGGAGGACAGTTTCTCCATCCCCGGCACCCCCACCGACCAGGTGAACCAGACCCTGAAGCAGGAGTTCTCCGGCATGGGCGGCGGCGCCGGCACCGTCGTCTACCAGACGGAGGACGGCTCGGCGTTCACCAAGGAGCAGCGGGACGCGATCGCCGACCGCGCCGAGAAGGCTGCGGAGAAGGACGGCGTCGAGGACGTCGTGGACCCGTTCGCGACGGAGCAGGACCGGGCCGAGCAGACGGAGAAGCTGGACGACGGCCGCGCGGAGATCAAGGACGGCCGGGAAAAGCTCGAAGACGGCCAGAAGAAGCTCGACGCGGGCCGCGACCAGGCCGAGTCGGCCGGAATGCTCGACCAGGTCGAAGACGGGCTCGACGCCCAGCAGGCCGAGATCGACAACAACCGCGACACCCTTGACGAGGAGTCCAGGAAGCTCGAACAGGGCGCCGACCTCACGAAGATGTCCGCCGAGCTCCGCTCGGTCTCGAAGGACGACAGCACGGCGCTCGTGCACGTCGCCTTCACGGACAGCCAGGAGGAGGTCTCCCAGGCGACCCGCGAGGACGTGATGGCGGTCTTCGACGACGCCCCCGTCGCCGGAACCAGCGTCGACTTCGCCAACGACATCGCCATGGCCATGCCCACGCTCGTCAGCCCGGCCGAGGTGATCGGCCTCATCGTGGCGGGCGTCGTCCTGGTGGTCATGCTGGGCACGTTCATCGGGGCGGGGCTGCCCATCCTCACCGCGCTGGTCGGGGTCGGCATCGCCACCCTGACCGCGATGTCGCTGTCCGACGTCCTCGAAATGGCCTCGGTCACGCCGATCCTCGGCCTGATGCTCGGCCTCGCCGTCGGCATCGACTACGCGCTGTTCATCGTGCACCGGCACCGCCGCCAGCTCAAGGAGGGCATCGGCGTCGCCGAGTCCATCGGGCTCGCCAACGGGACCGCGGGCAACGCCGTGGTCTTCGCCGGCACGACCGTGCTGATCGCGCTGCTGGGCCTGAACCTGACCGGGATCGGCTTCCTCGGCCTCATGGGCTCCGTGGGCGCCATCGCCATCGCGATCGCCGTGCTGATCGCGGTGACGCTCGTCCCGGCGCTCCTGTCGCTGGTCGGCATGCGGATCCTGGCGCGGCGCGAGCGCGACCGGATGGGCCGGGACGCCGCGGGCGGCCGCGGCGCGGCGCACGCCGCGGGAGCGCACCTCCGCCAGATGTCGACCGTGCGCGCGATGGGCCGCGCGGCCGTCGCCGTCATCGCCCTCGGCGTCATCGCCCTGCCCGCTCTGGACCTGCGCACGGGGATGCCGGACGGCTCCTCCGAGCCAGCGGAGTCCACCCAGCACCGCGCCTACACCGCGGTGGCGGACAAGTTCGGCGACGGCCAGAACGGCCCGCTGCTGGTCACCGCGAACCTGCCCGGCGGGCCCACCGAGGAGTCCGCGAAGGAGAACGCGGCGGACGCCCAGTTCCAGGTCGCCGAGAAGCTGTACGCGCACGACGACGTCGCCGCGGTGGCGCCCATCGGGGTGTCCGACGACCACACCCTCGGGATCTTCCAGGTCGTGCCCGAGGGCGGGCCCGCGAGCGCGTCGACCGAGGAGCTGGTGCACACCTTCCGCGACATGGAACCCGTCCACGGCCTTGGGCCGCTCGGGGTCGCGGGCATGGCCAGCGGCAACGTCGACATCTCCGAGACGCTGAGTGGGGCGCTGCCGACCTACCTCACCGTGGTCGTCGGCCTGTCGCTGGTCATCCTGCTGCTGGTGTTCCGGTCGGTGTTCGTCCCGGTCGTCGCCACGCTGGGGTTCATCCTGTCCTACTTCGCCGCGCTGGGCGGCGTGGTGGCCGTGTACCAGTGGGGCTGGCTCGGCGGGCTCATCGGCCTCGACACACCGGGGCCGGTGCTGAACTTCCTGCCCACGCTCCTCGCCGGGATCCTGTTCGGCCTGGCGATGGACTACATGCTCTTCATCGGCACGGGCATGCGCGAGGCGTACGTCCACGGCGCGCCCGCCCGGCTCGCCGTTGTGCAGGGCTTCCGGGCCGGGCGCGCGGTGGTGACCGCCGCGGCGATCATCATGATCTCGATCTTCGGCGGGTTCGTCTTCTCCGAGACCATGATGATCAGCTCGGTCGGGTTCGCCCTCGCCTTCGGCGTGCTGCTCGACGCGTTCGTCGTCCGGATGCTGCTGATCCCCGCGCTCATGCACCTGGCGGGCAACGCCGCGTGGTGGCTGCCCCGCTGGCTCGACCGGCTCCTCCCCGACATCGACGTGGAGGGCGCGGCCCTGGAGCGGGCCCACACCGCCGAGCCCGCGGCAGCCCCGGCCGACCGCACCCCGGATCCCGCGGACGAGCCGTCCCCGGACGGGTTGGACGACACCGTCGCCTCAGGGCGGCGCTGAGACACGCCACACCCCTCTCGTCACCACCGGCGGGGCCGCGGACACCCGGGCCCGCCGGGCTGTCCCCCGTGGGAGCTACGGGCAGGTGTCCACTGTGCGGGGATGATGCGGGACCCCCCGGATCCGTAGCGTTCCTCCCAGTCGCGGCGCTCCGGCCGCGGATATGGCGATGGAGACATGATGAGACTCGTTTGGCAACTCGTAGCCGTCGCGGCGGTCGCTTTCGTCGGCGGCCAGGGGGTCATGGCGGCGGACGGGAAGCCGTGGCTCACGCTCGCCATCGGCATCGCGACGGCCGTGCTCTCGGTGTTCGTCTACCGGTGGGTGGTACGGCTGACCGAGCGTCGCGCGGTCACGGAACTCGCCTGGAAAGGCGCCGGGACCTCGACCGTCCTGGGGACGCTGATCGGCATCGGCCTGTTCGCGTCGGTCATCGTGAACATCTACTTCCTGGAGTTCTACGAGGTCAACGGCCTGGGATCAGTGATGGGCGCCGTGGGGCTGTTCGGCTTCATGGCCGCAGCCGCGGTGACCGAGGAGGTGATGTACCGCGGTGTCCTCTTCCGGATCGTCGAGGAGCGCATCGGCACGTGGATCGCGCTGGTGCTGACCGGCGTGCTGTTCGGCCTGGTGCACATGCTCAACCCGAACGCCACCCTGTGGGGCGCCATCGCCATCGTGATCGGGGCCGGCGGCATGCTGCCCGCCGCCTACGTCGCCACCCGCAGTCTGTGGCTGCCGATCGGCCTGCACTTCGGCTGGAACCTCGCCGCGTCCGCCATCTTCAGCACCGAGGTCTCCGGCAACGGCACTCCGCAGGGGCTGCTGGACACCACGATGTCGGGCCCGCTGCTGATCACCGGGGGCGGATTCGGCCCCGAGGCCAGCCTGTACTCGGTGGTGTTCTGCGTGATCACGACCGCCGTCCTCATGTGGATCGCCTACCGGCGCGGCTACGTGGTGCCCTTCCGCCGCGCCGACCGCGCCGCCGCCACCACTAAACTTCCCCAGTGATCGACTTTCGGCGGGTCCCGGATCTGTGGCGGCGGCTCGACGTCACGGTCCGGGATCTCCCGCTTGGGTTGGCGTTCTTGGCCCTGTCGTTCGTGCCTTCGCTGGAGAGCCACGGGACCGTGCTCGGCTACCTGCCGAACCGCCCCTACGACGCCCTGGCCGGTGTGGCGATCGCCCTCCAGTGCCTGCCGCTGGCCGTCCGGCGGAGGCTGCCGGTCCTCTGCCTCACCCTGGTGTCCATCGGCTTCGCCCTCGACCAGCTCCGCGGCTACCACTCGCTCGCCGGTACCGCGTTCGCGATCGGGGTGCTGAGCGTCGGCGCCCACCTGGAATGGCACCGGCGCGCCACCGCGCTGCTGTTCTCCGCGGCGTACGTGCCGCTGGCGGTCACGCTCTACATCCTCGGTTCGGGCGCCGAATCGGTGGCCGGGTTCGTGATGTTCTACGTGGCGGTGGCCTTCGCCTGGTGCATCGGGGCGTGGCTGCGCTCCACCCGGGCGATGGAGGCCGAACGCCGCCGCCGCGTCGCCGAGGACACCCGCACCGCCGAACGCACCCGCATCGCCCGCGAACTCCACGACGTCGTCACCCACCACGTGACGGCGATGGTGGTGCAGGCCGAATCGGCGCGGTACCTCACCGCGGCGCCCGACCGGCTCGACCAGAGCCTGACCTCGGTCACCGACACCGGTCGGCGCGCGATCACCGACCTGCGGCACCTGCTCGACCTGCTCAACCCCGATCACGGCGCCGAGACGCGGACGCCGCCCGTCGGCAGGGTGCTCACGCTCGTGGAGCAGACCCGCCTGGCAGGGCAGCCGGTGGAGTTCACCGAGGAGGGCACCCCGGCGGAGTCGACCGGCAGCGCCGACCTCGTCGCCTACCGGGTCGTGCAGGAAGCCCTCACCAACGCGCTCAAGTACGCTCATGGCAGCCCCACATCGGTCCGGGTGCGGCACGGCGTAAGGGAGATCACGGTGGAGGTCGGCACGGAAGGGTCCGGTTCGCAGGCCGGGTCCCCCGGCGGGAGCGGGCGGGGCCTGGCGGGTCTCCGCGAACGGGTCGACGTCCTGGGCGGCGAATTCAGCGCGGGCCGGCACACGGGCGGCGGTTTCAACGTGCGGGCGCGCATCCCCGCACGCAGCTCCTCGTGACCTCGCCGCCGATCCGGGTCCTGGTCTGCGACGACCAGGTCCTCATCCGCACCGGGCTGGTGACCATCATCGACGCCCAACCCGACCTCGAGGTGGCGGGCGAGTGCGGCGACGGGCAGGCGGCGGTCGACCTCGTCGAACGGCTGCGCCCGGACGTCGTGGTGATGGACGTCCGCATGCCGGTGCTCGACGGCATCGAGGCCACCCGCCTCCTGGCGGGCGCCGGGGTGCCGCACCCCGTCAAGGTCCTCGTGGTGACGACGTTCAACCTGGACGAGTACGTCTACGAGGCGCTGCGCGCGGGCGCGAGCGGGTTCCTGCTCAAAGACGCGCCGCCGGCGCAGCTGCTGCACGGCATCCGGACGGTGTCCACCGGCGCGGCCCTGCTGGACCCCGAGGTGACACGCAAGCTCGTGGGCCGGTACGCGGCCCGCATCCGGCCGGCCGAGGGCTCCCCGCAGGACGTCCCGCTGACCCCCCGCGAACTCGAGGTCCTCAACCTCATCGCGGGGGGCCTTTCCAACAGCGAGATCGCCGCGGCCCTGGTGATCAGCCAGGAGACCGTCAAGACCTTCGTGTCGCGCATCCTCACCAAGCTCTCGCTCCGCGACCGCGTCCAAGCGGTCGTCTACGCCTACCGCCACGGCCTGGTGGCCTGACCCGCGGGCCGTCCGCGCGGGGGAGACGGGGCGGCGGCCGCTCTGTGCCCGAGTGGCATCCGCGCGCGCGGCACGGCGTCACCGGCACCGCGGGCGAGACAGGCTGGACCGGCGGGCAGGACCGGCAAGGCCCGGCAGTCAGGCCCGCCAACGCGAAGGGGGCGGTGCCGACCGGGCCACGCCCGGTGTCACCGCCCCATCACTTCGCCCGCGGCCCGGGGGCCGCAGCCCCTCGGACGGTCGTCGGTCCGCGCCCTACCCTTAGAGCTTCGACGCCTTCGCGGCGACACCCTGGATCGCCTTGACGGCGACCTTGGGCTCGTCGACGTAGATGTAGTGCTCGCTGTTCTTGGCGGTGCTCAGCTTGCTCTCGCTGGAAACACCGAGCCACTTGCGCTGGCCCTCAGCCCACGCCGTCTCCAGGTCCGGCCCGTACTCGGGGACGGCCGCGAGGTACTGCTTCCCGTGCTGGACGACCTCCACCGGGATGTCCCCCGCGGAGCGGACCTCCCCGTCGGGGACGGTGAGCTTCTCCGGGCCCTTCCCCTGGAGGATGCCCAGGGTCTGCTCGCGCAGCTCGACCGCGGGGCCCTTGGCGGACTCGGGGATCCCCTTGGTGAGGTCGTCGTTCTGGGTCGGCGAGGTGGCGTCCATCATGACCAGCCCGGTGACCTTGTCCTGGTGGTCGGGGGCGTAGCGGGCGGCGATCAGGCCGCCGAGCGAGTGCCCGGCCAGGACGACCTCGGTGTCGGCGGCGACGTGGTCGATCACACCGGACAGGATCTTCCCGCTGCTGTCGAGGGTCTGCGGGCCGTCGGGCTTGTCGCTGGCGCCCGCGCCGAGGCGGTCGTAGGAGCAGACCCGGTCCTCCTTGCTCAGGGACTTCTGGAGGCCGGCCATCTTCTTCAGGTCGTCGCCGCCGCCGTGCATGAGGACGATGACGGGCCGCTTCACCGCCAGGCCGCCGGAGCACGACACGTTCACCGACTGGCCGTCGACCTTGATCTTCTGGGTCCCGGTGAACAGGTCCTGGTCCTCCTTGGCGGCGCTCTTCAGCGGGCCCGAGATCGCGTCTGTGCCGCAGCCGGCAAGCGCCGCACCGGCCACGGTGACGGTCAGCGCGGTCGTGATGAATGCCTTGCCATTGCGGAACATAAAGCCCTCACTAGTACGAGATAAGAGAATCGGATCGGAGAATCCACGAGGCGGTGCCGTGAACGCCGCCGATGAAATCGATCGCCGTGAACCGCAACGCCGGTCTTTTCCAGACCCCTTTTTCCGGATCCGCAATCCATGTGCTGCGGACGGAAAGAACATTACGGATTCAACGATCGGTAATCGTCACCACACGGTGGACACCTGCGCGTAGCTCCCGCGGGGGACAGGCCGCCGCGCCGGGCTGGCGGCCGCGAGACGTCCTGGATGCCTGCCGTCGGTGTTCGCCCTGCTCCGCGGTGTCACCAGTGACACCACGTCATGCGTTCGGTCGAAGAACGTCATGGCGAGGTGGTGACGCGGTCCCACTGACGGTTCTGCGCGGCAACCGCTGTGATGGAGACATGACTTCAGCACGAGAGACCACCGCCGACCGGCTCGACCGCGCCCCCCTGAAGGACGGACTCACCATGACCGACGAGAAGCTCGCCCGCGACGGTTCGACCGCCGGGACCACCGCCCCCGAGCAGCCCGTCGACATGAAGCAGGAGGTGCTGAAGCAGCTCGGCGGCACCTCCGGGATGATCTACTCCACCCTGCCCGTCGTGCTCTTCGCGGTGGCCGTCCCCTTCACCTCGCTCCCCGTCGCCATCGGCGTCGCGATCGCCATCGCCGGGGCACTGGCGGTGTACCGGATGTGGCGCGGGGAGAAGTTCATGGCCGCGATCGGCGGCGTGCTCGGCGTCGCGGTCGCCGGCGGCATCTCCGCCTGGACCGGCTCCGCCAACGACTTCTTCCTCATCGGGATCTGGGCCTCCCTCGCCGGCGCCGTCGCCACGCTGATCTCGCTGGCCGTGCGCCGGCCGCTGACCGGCGTCATCTGGAACGCAGTGCACGGCAACACCCACCCCTGGCGCGCGGACAAGTCGACGCTGCGGGCCCACGACCTCGCCACCTTCACGGTGATGGCGGTCTTCGCCGGCCGGTTCATCGTGCGCCAGTGGCTCTACGTCGCCGACTCCACCACCGGGCTCGCGATCGCCGACACCGCGACCGGCTTCCCCCTCACCGCGGTCGCGGCGGTCGTGGTCATCTGGGCCTTCCGCCGCTCCACCAAGCGCCTCATCACCCCCGCGGACGCCGAGGCCACCCGCTGACCCGCACCGCCGGCAACGCCCCCCAGGCCCGCCGACCCACCGATCCCGAATGCGCATACCGGCACCGGTCGGCATGCGCATTCGGGATCGGCTGCGTTCCCGGCCATCGGCGACGTAGCCTGGGGCCGACGGAACGGCGCCGCCCGTGCGGCAGACCTTGCACGTTGGCCACCCGGCGGGACGGCTGCTAGGGTCGCGCTCCCGGCTCGGGCTGGAAACCCCAGATCAGCGATCTTCGGGGTCCGGCGCGATCCCCGCACACGGGTTCCGCCTTCGGCGCCGGGGCGACGATCGCCGGATTGTAGGGGGTACTCCCATGGGCGACACGAAGTTCGACTCGCGCAGTTACTGGGACAAGCGGCTCAAGCGCGACTGGACACTGCACGGCGTCGGGATGCTGCGTCTCGCGCACAGCTTCAACGTGTGGCAGTACCGGGTCCGCGACCGCGTGTTCCGCCGAACGGTGCGGCGCGCACGCATCGACGTCCCCCGCTCCGCCGTCCTCGACATCGGCCCGGGGACCGGGTTCTACATCAACGCATGGACGACGCTGGGCGCCCGCAGCGTCAACGGCCTCGACATCGCCGACAGCGCGGTCGCGCAGCTGCGCGAGAAGTTCCCCGACGCGACCTTCGACCGTGCCGACATCTCCGACGGAGCGCCGTTCGACGACGGCGCGTTCGACGTGGTGTCGGCCTTCGACGTGCTGTTCCACATCGTCGACGACGACCGCTACGAAAAGGCCATGACCGAGGTGCACCGCGTGCTCGCCCCGGGCGGGCGGTTCATCTTCTCCGAGAACTTCGTGCCGGAGCGGCGGGTCGGCCGGAAGCACTACGTGAGCCGTTCGCGCGAGGAGATCGAGGCCCTCCTGCACGCCGCCGGGTTCGAGATCGCCTACCACCGGCCCATGTTCGTCTTCATGGTGCCGCCGGTGGCCTCGGCCAGCCGCTGGCGCTGGTACCTGTGGTCGAAGCGCATCCTCCCCCTCGCAAAGCGCGAGCTGCGCGGCAAGTACCTCGGCGCGGTGATGTTCCCGTTCGAGGTGGCGCTCACCGCGGTCCTGCGGAAGAGCCCGGTCATGGAGATCGTGGTATGCCGCAAGAGGCAGCCCGAGGGCTGATCCCCGCGCGCCGGGCCCTGCCTCGGCAGGGCTGCGGCGGGTGGGGTCACAGCGGGTACAGCAGCGGGTTCCCGGGACCGTCGGGCAGCCCGCCCGGCGCGGTCCCGGGCATCAGGATGTCGAGCTGGGCCCGCTCGTGCGCCGCCACCGTGTCGGAGACCCGGGTCGCGGCGTCGAGGTAGACGACGGTCATGACCCGGCGGGGGACCTCGCCCTCGTTCCGGCCCGCCCGGTGGAACGTCCAGCCGCGGTGGAAGCTGACGTCACCGAGGTCGAACGGGTTCTGCACGGTCTCGAACTCCGCGCGCGCCAGCTCCTCCTGCAACCGCTGCTCCGACGCCGCGCTGATGGGCAGGTCCCTGCCGAACTCGAACCGGTGGCTGCCGCGCGCGAACGCCAGCGGCCCCATCTCCAGCGACGTGTCCTGCAACGGGATCCACACGGTGCAGACCCGGTCGTCGGCCAGCGGCCAGTAGTACTGGTCGGCGTGCCACGGCGTGATGTCGCCGGACGGCTCCTTGTACAGGGCCTGGTCGGCGAAGAGCCGCACACTGTCGGAGCGGAGCAGCCGGGCCGCGATCTGCGCCAGCCGCTGCGAGAAGACGAGGTCGCGTGCCGCTTGGCTGTAGCGCCAGATGTTGCCGACCTGGAGGAACGCCTTTTGCAGTACGGAGCGTTCCGCGTCGGGTACGTCTTCGGTGGAGTTGAGGACCCGGACCTTGTCGGTGATGTCGGGCTCCAACTGCTCCATCAGGGAGCGCTCGAACACCCCGGGCAACTGCACGAAGCCGTCGCGCTCGAATCCGGCGACGGCATCGGTCGGCAGGTCGTACGTCGTGTGAAGATCTGCTGAGGTGGTCGGTCGCACGTCGGTTCACCTTTCCCTCGCGCCGGCACGGTCATCGGCGGCGCCGGTGCGGGCCGCACCGGCACCGCAGGGCCCGGAGGGCACGGCGAACGGCTCGCCGCCGCGCTCCGCGGGTCCGGGCCGACGGAGCCGGTCCGCGAGAATGCGACCCCGGCCCGTGCCGATGTCACAGTCCACATGCTCGCGTGGCGTTTCGCGTCGGTGCAACCCCGACTCGGGTGGTAATCGCGTTTCTCTGCACCGATTCCCACCCGTGCCGCCCATGTCATCGGGGGAGTTTGTCGGCGGCCGCGAGGGCGATGGCGGCCGCGGGGCACGCGTCCGCGGCCGCCTGCGCCTGCCCCCGCAGCCGCTCGCCGGGCTGCGGGTCCAGCAGGGTCGCCGCATCGTCGTCGTCGCCGAGGTCGAACAGTTCGGGGGCGACGATGACGCATTGGCCGTGTGCGTCGCAGAGGGCGGCGTCGAATTCGATGCGCATGGTGTCCTCCTCTGGGTCGTGCTCTGGGTCGGGATCCGAGGCGGGCGGCGGGACCGGCCGGTGGCGGGGCGCCCCGGTCAGGCGGCCGGTGCGGGGGACGCGGCCAGGGCGCGCTGGTAGCCGATGAGGGCGCGGGGCCGGTTCACGGTGACGGCTCCCATCAGTTCGCCGTCCCGGTCGCCCTCCACCACCAGCCGCCCGCTGCCCGGGTCGTCCTCGACCACGGTGCGGCGCGTGGCGTGCCCGAACAGGCCCGCCGACTGGATCTTGGCGCCGTACTGGTCGCTCCAGAAGGTGGGCACCGGCGTGTACGGGGTGCGGTGCGCCGGTGCGGCGAGCAGGTTGGCTGCGGCGGCCTTCGCCATGTCCCCGGCGTTGGTCCAGTGCTCCACCTGGAATGGTTCGGAAAGGCGCGGGTGCGGCCAGGCGGCGACGTCGCCGGCGGCGGCGATGCGGTCCGCGCCGACCGCCATGCAGTGTGTGTCGCAGAGGACGCTGCCCCGGTGCAGGGCGAGACCCGATCCCGCCAGCCACTCGGTGTTGGGCACCGAGCCCAGCGCGATCAGGACGACATCGGCGGGGATCCGCGTCCCGTCCGCCATGTGCAGCGCCGTCACCCGCCGCCGTCCCTCGAAGCGGGCCACGGTGGTGCCGAGGCGCAGCCGGACGCCGTGCTCGGCGTGCATCGCGGCGACACGGGCGCCGATCTCGGGGCCGAGCCCCGGCATCGGGTGCGGTGCGATGTCGATGAGCGTCACCGTGGCGACACCAAGGGTCCGCAGCGAGGCGGCCACCTCGCAGCCGAGGAAGCCCGCCCCGAGGACGGCGACCCTGGTGGCCGGGTCGACCGCCCGGCGCAGCGCGAGGCTGTCGGCCACGGTGCGCAGCGTGTGGACGCCGAGCGGCGGGACCCGCCCCGGCCAGGGCCGCGCCCGCCGCCCGGTGGCGATGACCAGGCCGTCGTACGGCACCTGCCGTCCGTCGTGCAGCAGGATGGTGCGCCGGGCGCGGTCCAGCGCCGCCGCGCGGGTGCCGAGGAGCCAGGTCGCCTGGATCCGGTCCGCGGGGAACCGGCAGCGGTCCGGGTCCATGGTGCCGGTGAGGACCTGCTTGGACAGCGGGGGGCGGTTGTAGGGCGGGTGCGGCTCGTCCCCGATGACGGTGAGCTCTCCGTCGAAGCCGCCGTCGCGCAGGGCCTCGCCCGCGCGAAGCCCCGCCAGGCCCGCCCCGGCGATCACTATGCGCCGCGCTTGTGTCATGGCCGCTCATCCCCCTTGATCCGCACGACGACGTTCCTGAGCCGGGTGTAGTTGTCCAGCGCGGCGAGGCCCCGCTCGCGTCCGTAGCCGCTGTGCCCGGAGCCGCCGAAGGGGCTTTCCACGCCGCCCGTGAAGTACTCGTTGACCATGACGTAGCCGGCCCGCACGTCCCGGGCGAAGCGCAGCGCGCGGTCCACGTCGCGGGTGTGGATGCCGGCCGCCAGGCCGTAGTCGGTGGCGTCGGCGAGCTCGGCGGCCTCGTCGTCGCCGCCGAAGGTCAGCACGGCCAGCACCGGACCGAAGATCTCCTCGCGCGCCACCAGCATGTCCGGCCGCACGCCGTCCAGGAGGGTCGGCGCGACGAAGTAGCCCTTCGGGAAGTCCGCCGCCCCGGCCACGACGTGCGCGCCCGCGGACCGCCCCGCGTCGATGTAGCCGAGGACCCGGTCGCGCTGCGCCGCCGAGATGAGGGGGCCCACGTCGGGGTCGTCCATGCCGGGGCCGACGCGCAGCCGCGCCGTCCGCTCCGCCAGCCGTTCCAGCAGCGGTCCGTGCACAGCGGTGTGGACGAGCAGGCGGGAGCCCGCGTCGCAGTACTGCCCGGCGTTGGTGAAGATGCCCTTGGCGATCTCGTCGGCCGCGTGGTCGAGGTCGGCGTCGTCGAACACGATCTGCGGGGACTTGCCGCCCAGTTCGAGCAGCACCGGGGTGATGTTCTCCCCGGCGGCCCGCAGTACGGCCCGGCCGGTGGGCACCGAACCGGTGAAGGTCAGCGAGTCGATGCCGGGGTGGCCGCTGAGGGCCGCGCCCGCCTCGCCGCCGAAACCGGTGACGACGTTGTACGCCCCGGCCGGCCACCCGGCCTCCCGGAGGACGTCGGCGAGCGCCAGCGCGGTCAGCGGGGCCTGCTCGGCGGGTTTGACGACGGCGGTGTTGCCTGCCGCCAGCGCCGGGGCCAGGCTCCGGCAGACCATGGACAGCGGTGCGTTCCACGGCGTGATGTGCGCGGTCACCCCGCACGGTTCGCGGACGGTGTAGTCCAGGTAGTCCGGACCGAGCGGCACCGTCTCGCCCTGGATCTTGTCCGCGGCCCCGGCGTAGTAGTCGAAGTACCGCACGCAGCCGCGGATCTCGCTCCGGGAGAGCGAGAGCGGTTTGCCGGTGTCGCGCGTCTCCAGGATGGCGAACTCCTCGGCACGGGACTCCAGGGTCCGCGCGGCCCGGGTGAGCAGCAGGGCCCGGTCCACCGGCGCCATGCGGCGGCAGGGCCCGGCGAACGCGGCTCGCGCCGCCCGGACGGCGTCGTCGACGTCCGCCGGGCCGCCGCGCGCCACCCGGGCGACGGTCTCCTCGGTCGACGGGTCGAGGGTCGCGAAGGTGGCGGCGGAGCGGGCCGGGGTCCACTGGCCGTCGATGAACAGCCCGCCGGGTGGGATCCCGCCGGCCGGGACCCCGCCGCGCTCACTCATCGCCGGTCACGAACATCGGGGTCATCGCCTGCCCGTCGCCCGCGGGGACCCGGTCGACGCCGACCATCCGGTCGATGACCATGTTCTGGAAGCGGTGCAGCGGCTCCTCGAACCGGTAGCACATGCGGCCGCCCGGGTAGTCCGGGTTCGCGATGCCCTGCTGGACGCGTTCGACGATCTCCAGGTCCTGCCGGTTCACCAGGTCCCAGAAGCGTTCGAGCTGGTCGAGCCCTGCGTCCGCGTCGTCGCCCGCCACCGAGTCGGGGTGGGTGAGGATGACCGCCTCCTCGACGGTGCGGCCGGGCCCGTCGGGGCGGCCGAACAGGACGAAGGCGTGGTTGGGCAGGACCACGATCGCGGTGTTCGGGAACAGCCAGACGAAGCGGCCCGCACTGGCGTCCGCCGCGCCGAGGCCCGACACCGGGGGCAGCCCGTCCCAGCCGCCCGCCTCGGTGTTGCGGGAGATCGGGGTGGTGCACATGCCGGTGTACATGCCGGGGCCCTGCCAGCGGTAGTGGTCGGCGAGGCGGGACACCTGGATGAGTTCGGGGTGCACCCACGGCAGGTGGTAGTACTCCATGAAGTTCTCGCCGATGAGCTTGTAGTTGGCCGCCACGTCGTAGCTCAGCCGGCGCATGGCACGCCACTGGGGGAGCCGGTGCCCGGCGAACCGCTCGGGCAGGTCGCCGAGCTGCCGGCGCAGCGGCGCGGCGTGCCGGTCGAGGTTGACGAAGACGAGGAAGCCCCAGGAGTCCGCCCGCACCGGCAGCAGCCCGTAGTCCGCCCGGTCGAAGCCCTTGACGTCGGACATGTCGAACACGCCCTGCTGGTCCGGTGGGATGTCCGAGCCCTCGAACAGCGGTGTGCCCAGGCAGTTGCCGTCCAGGTCGTAGGTCCAGCTGTGGTACGGGCAGCGGATCCTCCTGTTCCGCCCGACGGCGCTTACGCCGTCGAGCAGCTTGGTGGCCCGGTGCCGGCAGACATTGTGGAACGCGCGCAGTTCGCCCTGCTCGTTGCGGGTGACGATGAGCGAGCGCCCGGCAACGTCGGCGAGGATCACCTGGCCGGGCTTCTCGACCTGGCAGGTGGTGCCGACCGCGACCCAGCTGTTCGCGAAGACCCGCTCGCGCTCGATGTCGTGGAACTCCTGGGACGTGTAGGCCGCGGGGAGAAGGGTGGTGGCGAACTCCACCGGAACGCGCGAACTCCGGTACGTCTGCTCGTCGGTGAAGGCGCCCGCCGCGGCCGACTGCGGGTGCGGCGCGCCGTTGATGTCGGTGCCGATGCTCATGTCCAGCTCCCCTCTCCGGGTCGGGATCAACTGTGGAAGGCCTGCTCGAACGTGTGGTCGGTGAGGGCCGGGCGGGCGAGGGAGAACGCGTCGACGGGGTGGGAGGAGGCGCCGTCGAGGGCGAGCTCCGCGAGGATCGTGCCGATCAGGGCGGCGAACTTGTAGGCGTGGCCCGCCCCGACCGCGACCACGACCCGCGGGTCGCCGGGGAGGGTGTCGAGCACGAAGTTCTGGTCGGGCGGGATGGTGTAGAGGCAGGTCTTCGTGGTGAGCTCCGGCCCGGCGAACCCGGGGATGTGCTCGTTCAGGAAGGCCAGGTACCGCTCGCGGCGCCGCGGGTCGGGGTCGAAGGTCCTGGTGTCGGCGGTGACCTCGTGGCCGCCCATGTGCTGGCCCAGTTTGGTCGCCACCTCGCCGTAGACGGGGAAGCCGTAGAAGTTGTGCTCGCCGTGCCACATGAAGACCGGGAAGTTCTCCGGGGCGAACGCGCGCAGGTCGGCGGTGGCGTAGTAGGTGACCTGCTCCTGGGTGACCGTCAGTGGCAGTTGTACCCCGCAGTCGGCGAGCAGCCGGTTGGTCCAGGCGTCGCCGGCGATCACCACCCGGTCGGCCAGGTAGGTCTCGTCGTCGGTGCGCACCTCGACCCCTGCCGGTGTCGGGCGGACGGCCCGGACCGGGGTGTCCTCGACGATGCGGGCACCGAGGCCGCGGGCGAGCGCCGCGTGGACCGCGTTGGCCCTGCGCGCGTCCACGATGCCGGAGTCGCGCTGGTACAGGGTGCGTTCGCCGCCGGTCAGCCGGAACTGCGGCCACCGCCGCATGACCTCGGCGGGGTCGAGCAGTTCGTGGTCGACCCCGAACTCTGTGAAGAGCCGCACGTAGCCCTCGATGTTGCGGGTGCCGGTGTCCCCGGCCGCGCGGTGGTCGGCGTCCTCGATGACCAGCCCGCCGGTGGTGGTGACGAGCCGCTGCGCCGAGGCGTCCTCGACCTCGCGCCACGCCGCGTAGGCGGCGGGGGCGAGCGCCGAGTACGCGCGCTGGTGCTGGGCGAGCCGGATGATCCGGGAGTGGTCCTGGGAGGCGCCGCGCTCGTGGCCGAGCCGGAACTGCTCGATGCCGAGTACGCCGGGGCCGAGCCTGAGTGAGAGCCGGTACAGTGCCGCGGAGCCGAGGCCACCGCAACCGACCACGATCGCTGGGAAGTGTTTCATCGACATCCCCCGCTGAGCCGCCGAGATGCGTCCTTGCGGCTTCAGGATGCGGGTGCCGGACCGTACAGGTCTATCTCAGAAAAATACAGATGACCGTGCGAAATCCGTACAAGATCAACACCACTCGCCGCCCCTCCGCGCGGCCCCGGATCGGCCGCCGTCGCCGCGGGCGCGGTGTGCTGCGGCGGCCTCCGCGGCCGGCTCGCCGCGACGGCCGGGTGGACCGCGGGGCCGCCGGTCCCGGCGGGCCCCCGCGGTTCAGTCGCCCTGGGGGCGCTCCCCCGTTGCGAAGGTCACCCGCGCCGTGGCGGGGAGCCCCTCGGCGGTCCGCGACGATTCGAGCAGCGCGAACAGCTCGCGGCGCAGCTCCTCCAGGTCGGGCCCCGGCAGCCGCTCGAACACGCCGCGGGTGCTGACCGTCCACGCCCATTCCCACCACGCGGCGGTGTCGGCGAACAGGAGGGTCCGGGTCTCCTCGCGTACGCGGACACTGGTGCAGCCCGAGCGCGTGAGCAGGTCTCCGGCGTCCATGCCGAACGCGTCCCGGCGCTGAGCCGGCACCCCCGCCCGCCGCAGGTAGCAGGCGTAAAGTTCGCCCACCCGCGGATCGTCCCCCGGTGTCACCGGGGCAGCGGGCACGGAGACGCCGCAACGCCCGCCCGGCCGCAGCGCGCGCAGCATCCCTGCGGCGGCGGCGCGCGGGTCGGGCATGAGGAACAGCGCGAAAGCGCACACGGCCGCGTCGTAGGAGCCGGCGGGGACGTCGAGCGCTTGGGCGTCCATCAGGGCCGCGGAGGCGTGGCCGACCCCCTCTGCGGAGATGTCGGCCCGGAGGTGCGCCACCATCGACGTCGACAGGTCCACCCCGTGCACGGCGCCCCCGGGCCCCACGGCCCGCGCCGCGGGGAACAGGCAGGCGCCGCGCCCGGCGGCCACGTCGAGCACGCGCTCGCCCGGCGCGGGCGCGACCAGATCCACCAGGCGCTGCCCGAACACCCGGAAGTACGCGACCCCGGTGTCGTAGTTCGGCGCGCACCTGCTGTAGACGGCGGCGACGCCGGACTCCGGCCGCGTCACCCGCCCGCCCCCGCGGTCTCGGCGAGCGCCTCGCCCAGGACGCCCGCGATCGTGTCGATGTCCGACCGGGTGTGCGCCGTGCTGAGGAACCACGGCTCCTCCGGCACCGGGTGGAAGTACACACCCCTGCGCTGGCAGGCCATTTGCAGGAGGCGGTGCCCTTGGCGGTCGAGGCGGCCGGAGGCGGCCGCCATGAGCTGCACCGACATGACCGAGCCCACCCGGTCGACCGCAAGGACCCGGCCGGCCGAGTCGGCGGCGGCGCGCACGCGGGCCTCGGCGTGGGCGCCCAGCGCCTCCAGTTCGGTGTACAGCGCCGGCGCGGCGGCGATCTTGGTGAGGGTCGCGGCAACGGCGCGCAGCGCCGCGTGGTTGCCGGAGTAGACGCCGGCGTGGAAGGCCGCATAGGTCGCCAGGGGCTCCATGGCCTCGCGTGCGCCGCCGAAGGCCGCGACCGGGAACCCGCCGCCCAGCACCTTGGACAGCACCGTGAGGTCGGGCACGATCCCGTACAGCTCCTGGGCGCCGCCGCGGGCGACCCGGAACCCGGTGATCACCTCGTCGAAGACCAGCAGCGCGCCGTGCTCCCTGGTGCGCTCGCGCAGCAGCGCCAGGAATCCGGGGTCGGGCGGCACGACGCCGACGTTGCCCAGCACGGGTTCGCACACCACGGCGCTCAGTCGGCCGCCGTGCTCTTCGAAGACCTTCTCGACCGCCTCGGCGTCGTTCCACGGCACCTGGAGCGTGTGCGCGGTGGCTTCGGGGATCATTCCGGCGGCACCCGGACGCGGCCGGTAGCCGTCGGTCTCCGCCGAGCGCAGCAGTGTCTCGCTCCACCCGTGGTAGTGCCCCTCGAAGGTCAGCAGCAGGGTGCGTCCGGTGAGGGCGCGGGCCAGCCGGACGGTCGACATCAGCGCCTCGGTGCCGGAGTTGGCGAACCTGAGCCGTTCGATGCCCGGGACCAGTTCGGTGACCAGGCCGGCCGCCTGCCGGTCCAGCCGGTGCGGCAGGCCGGTGAGGTGGCCGCGCGTGAACTGGTCGGCCACCTGCCCGGTGACGTCGGGGTCGGCGTAGCCGAAGATGTGCGGGCCGTAGCCCATGTTGACGTCGATCAGCTCGTTGCCCTCGATGTCGCGGATGCGGCAGCCGGCGGCGGAGTCCACGACGATGGGCGTTGCGACGCCCTTGGCGCGCATGTTGCTGCTGACCCCGCCCGCGACGAAGCGGTGCAGGTCGGCGTATGCCTCGGCGTTGGAGTGCGCGGTCCGGACGTCGTTGATGGTGTCGGGCGTCATCGTGATTGCCTCTCTGGATTTCGCTACTGCGGGTGGGCCGGGGCCGGGGCGGCTCCGGTGTCGTTCCGGGCCCCGGCGGCGAACCGCTCCGGGGCGTACACGGCGAGCAGGGGGGAGCGGTGGCCGTCGGCGATCTCCTCGGCGGCCAGCCGGCCCAGGAGCGGGCCGAGCGTGGCGCCGCTGTGGGTGACGATCTCGTAGTAGCCGGGCGCCGTCCCGAGGGTCCCGACGCTGGACAGCCCGTCCGCCGGAAAGGCGCGCACACCCACCCGCACCGATTCGGGCCGGGCCCCCTGGAGCGCGGGGAGCAGGGTGGCGGCGCGTTCGATCAGCTCGGTGACCAGCCCGCCGGGCACCGCGGCGGGGGCGGCGTCGCGGAGGCGGGCGTCGACCGCGTCCGAGCGCACCCGCACCCGGTCCGGACCCGCGGGCCGGACGCTGACCGCCGGTGCGAGGAGCATGCCCGCGAGGCCACCAGGGGCGGCGACGTCCACGAGCAGCCCACGGGTCGGGGCCAGCGCGAGCGGGCCGCCGGCGAACCCGGCGATCTCCTGTCCTCCTGCCCCCGCCGCGTTGACCAGCACGTCGCCCTCTTCGGTGCGGCCGTCGGCCGTGACGGCCCCGTGCACGGCGCCGCCGTCGCCGACGGCAAGCCCCGCGACCTCGGTGCCGAAGCGCACCTCGGCCCCCGCACCGCGGGCCCGGTCGAGCAGCCACGCGGCCATGGCCGGCAGGTCGACCCAGCCTTCACCGGGCAGCAGCCCGACCGCGGGCGGCAGCGCGGCCCGGTCGACACCGGCCGGGATCTCGGGGCCGGACCTGGGGACCGGCTCGGCTCCGTATCCCCACCGGCGCGCCTCGGCGAGGCGGGCGGCCAGATCGTCGGGGGCGCGGTCCCAGACCAGGCTCGGGCAGGGGTGGAAGCCGGGCACCCCCGCTGCCCGCAGGTCGTGCAGCTCCCTGAGGCCGGCGTGGTTCAGGTCGAAGTAGCGGCGCGGCCCTTTGCCGAAGGCGGTGGCGCGGGAGAAGGACGCGCGGCTGGCACCGGTGGCCGGGGCCGCCGCGCGTTCCAGCAGCAGCACCCGGGCCCCCGCCCGGGTCAGGTGCCACGCTGCCGCCGCGCCGACGATCCCGCCGCCGACGACGATCACCCGGCCCATGAGCCCGCCGCCTCACGGCTCGTCTCCGCTGGGCCGTCCCAGTCGACCGGGCCGGTGGCCCAGTCCGGCGGGACGACCCGGTACCGGGTCGGGGCCGACCGGTCCTCGCGGTCCGCCCCGGTGAGGTTGACCAGCACGGTGTCGTCCGCCGAGAGCCCGCCCTCCCGCCGCATCCGGACCGCCCCGGCCAGGGCGGCGGCGCCGGCGTTGCAGGCGTTCACCCCCTCGTCCTCCGCCAGCAGGCACCGGGCGGCGCGGATCTCGGCTTCGGTGACCGCAGTGATGGCGCCCCCGCTCTCGCGGCACAGGTCCCGGATGTAGGGGTAGGTCGCGGTCGGGTCCCCGCGCAGGATGGCCTCCGCGGGGCCGCGGGGCTCATGGACGATGTGCCGCGGCGCGATGGCGGCGGCCCTTTCGCGGTAGGCGTGGGCCATCGGGGCGCAGGCGTCCTGCTGGACGGCGACGAACCGCGGCACCCGGGGCAGCCTGCCGAGGCGGCGGTACTCCAGGGCCCCCTTGTAGCCGCCGAGGAGGCCCATGCCGCTGCTCACCGCCTGGAACACGGCGTCCGGCGCGGGGTCCATCCGGTCGAACGCCTCAAGGTAGGCGAGTTTCAGCCCTTCGCGGCGCGCGAGGTTGAAGAACCCGCCCTCGGCGAACGCCCCGGTGCGCGCCGCGAAGCGGCGGGACACCTGGCCGGCCGCGACGAAGTCGCCCTCCACCAGGTAGGTACTGACGGACGGGTGATCGGGGTAGCCGAGCCGGTGGCGGAACCGGTACCCGCAGAACAGCGCCAGTTCCATCCCAGCCACGGCCTGCACCCCCCGGGCGTAGGCGGTGGAACTGTTCCCGGTGGAGGCCATGACGAACCGTTTCACCCCGAGCTCGGCGAATCGGGACAGCCCCAAGGACGCAATACGGTCCTTGGTGCTGCGCGTAGGGTTATCGCCTTCGATTTTCAGCACGAGCCGCGGGAGCCCGACGCGCCGTCCTAAATCGGTCGCCGGACGGCACGGCGTATTCCCCTCTCCGAGACCGATAATGCTTTTCCGGTTTTTCAGTGGCAGTAGGTCGAAGTACCGCTGGAGCGGCTCGCCGTCCGACGGAATGGACGCCCGGCCGAGGTCGTGCACGGCGTCGACGGCCCCGCCGCATTCGGCGCAGCGGTTCGCGGATTCGCGTTCGGGTGAACGCCCACAAAGAACGCATACCAAAAGGAATCCAGCATCCGGTCCGGCCAGCGCGGCCTGGTCCATGAGCGCTTCGTAGCGCAGGGCGAGGTTCACGGCTTCCTTCCGTCGTGACATGCGAGAACGGACGAATTCGGCACACAGTGCGACCATGGGGATCGAGGCGGACGGGCATGGTTCGGCGCGATGGGCCCTCGATATCCGCGCCCGGTTCCGGCGCCTCCATTTACGGTCGGCGCGGCACGGCCGCGGATCCCAGAACCCTTGTTTCCCGTGCTCGACGCAGGGGAATCGTGTTTCTGCGAATTTATTTCGCAGCCGCCATGATCCGACCAGAGTAAGCACCCGATCGGAGCGCCATGTCCCATGATTTTCCAAAGCTCGGAGATTGGTCCGAATTCGACGGGTTGCGGGAATTGTGGTCCGACCGGTTGCCCGGCGCCGTACGCAGGGCGCGCGAAAGCGACTTCTACCGCCGCCGGTTCGGCGGCGAGGACCCGAAGGCGGCCCTCGATGCGCTCTGCGGTCTCGGCGTCACCACAAAGGCCGATCTGCGCGCGAGCCACCCCTTCGGGATGCTCGCCGTCCCGCGCCGCGAGGTGGTCGCCTATCACCAGTCCAGCGGAACCTCGGTGGGCCGGGCCACCGGGTCCTTCCACACCGAGGCGGACTGGGACGAGATGCTCGACCGGTTCGGGCGGGGCGGTGCCGCGCTCACAGCGGAGGACACCGTGCTCGTCCGGGTCCCGTACGCGATGGTCACCATCGCCCACCAGGTGCACGCGGCGGCGCGGGCGGCGGGCGCGATGGTGGTTCCGGCGGACGCCCGTTCCACCGCCATGACCGTCCGGCGCGTCCTCGGCCTGCTGCGCGACCTCGAGGTGACCGTCGCCGCGGCCCTGCCGACCGAGCCGCTGCTGTGGGCGGCGTGCGCGCGCCTGCTCGGCGAGTCCCCCCGTTCCTACGCCCCCGCACTGCGCACCCTGGTCGCGACCGGCGAACCGCTGAGCAGCGCGCGCCGGCGCCGCATCGAGGAGCTATGGGGGTGCTCGGTCACGCTCAGCTACGGGAACTCCGAGTGCGGCTCGAACCTGGCCGGGGAGTGCCCGGAGGGGACCCTGCACCTGTGGGCCGACCGCTACCTGCCGGAGGTGCTCGACCCCGAGACGGGGCTCACCGCGTGGGAGGGCCGCGGGCGGCTGGTGCTCACCACCCTGTTCCGCCAGGCCATGCCGCTCATCCGGTACGACACCGGCGACACCGTGGACCTCCGCTACACCGCCTGCCCCTGCGGCTGGGCCCTGCCCAGTGTGCGGGTCCTGGGGCGCTGGGAGCAGGGGGTGGAGATCGCGGGGAGACGGGTCTTCGCGTCCGAGGTGGAGGACGTCGTCTTCGCGCTCCCCGGTGAATTGGGTGTGTTGTTCTGGCGGGCGGTGGCGGACCGGGGGCGGCTGCGCGTGGAGGCGGAGGCGGACGCGCGGGCCGCCGCCGATGTCGCCGCGGAGCTCGGCCGCGGCCTGGAACGGGCTTTCGGTCCGGTCGCCGACGCCGTCGCGGTCCCCGCCGGAACCCTGGTCCCGCTGGACGAACTGAGCCGCACCTCGCACATCGCCAAGCCGCGCTACCTGTCCGCCGCAGCCGACACCGAGGACAGCGGTCTGGCGTACCCCGCCCCGGCCGGAGCGGGCGGCGGCTGAACGCGCACGCGAACCGAGAGGACGACACAGATGACGCATACTGCGCTGGCAGCGCTGGCCGACCGCACCGACCGCACCGACCGCACCGGCCGCACCGACCGCATCGTGCTCCGCGACGACCGCGACACCTTCACCGCGGGCCGGGCCCTGGACACCGTCCACCGGCTCGCCCGCGCACTGTGCGACCGCGGTTTGGGGCCGGGCGGCACGGCGGCGCTGATGGGCCCGGTCAGCACCAGGATGTACCTGCTGCTGCGCGCGATCGAGCTCACGGGGGCCGCGCAGGTGGAGCTCCCGCTCGCATTGGCAGTCCCGGACCAGGTGGGCCTCGCGGCCGCGTGCCGCGCCACGCACGTGGTGGCCGATCCCGCCGCCACGGACCCCGCCGCGGTCCGCTCCGTCGCGGCGCTACCGGGGGTCCGGCTTCTCGCGCTGGCCGCGCCGGGACCGGGCGAGGACGTGTTCGCCGCGGCCGAAGCGCTCCCGGCCGAACCCTTCGCCTCCCGTGCGCGGCCGGGCGACCCCGGCCGGATCTCGCTGACCGGGGGGACCACCGGGCGGGCAAAGCCCGTCCTCCGCAGGCACCGGCCATTGCGCCCGTTCAGCGCGAGGTGGCTCGAACCGCTGCTCACCGGGGGCCCGGTGCGCATGCTCAAGACCGACCGGCTCACCGGGCTCGGGCTGGCACTCGGCGACGCGACCCTGGTGTGCGGGGGCGAGTTCACCACGCTGCCGGAGTTCACGCCCGAGGCGGCGCTCTCGGCCGTCCGGCGGCTCGGGGTCACGCACATGGTCATCGCGCCGCACCAGCTGCGCGGGCTCGTCGAGCACCCCGGCGCCGCCGAGGGCGGCCTGGCGTCCTTGCGCTGTGTCATCAGCGCGACGGCCGCGACAGGGCCGGCGCTGCTGAAACGCGCCGTTGCCGTCCTCGGCCCCATAGTCCACCCGACCTACGGCCAGACCGAATCCGGCAACATCACCAGGCTGTCGCCCGACGACTACGCCGGATGGGACCCGGCGGTGACGCGCAGCTGCGGTCGGCCGGTGCCGGGGGCGCACGTGGAGGTCCGCGACCCGCAGGGGCGGACCCTGCCCGAGGGGCGACGCGGGCACGTGTGGGTGCGCACCCCTCAGCTCATGGACGAGTACCTGGACCGGCCCGAGGACACCGGACGCGTGCTCCGCGACGGCCTGCTGGACACGGGCGACATCGGGTACCAGGACGCGCGGGGCTTCCTCACCGTCCTCGGCCGCTCCGGCGACGCCATGGTCGTCAACGGCGGCACCGTGTTCGCCTCGGAGGTGGACACCGTCCTCCAGGAGCATCCCGGAGTGAGGGAGGCGGCCACCTTCGACGTCCACGGCGACGGCGGCGCGACCCTGCACACCGCCGTCGCGCCGCGTCCCGGGGCCGACGTCACAGAGGGCGAGCTGCGGGAACTGCTCGCACCCCGGCTCGACCCCCGCCACATGCCGTCGTCGTTCATGTTCGTCTCGCGCATCCCGCTCACCTACGCCCACGAACGGTGCCCCACCACCCTCCGCCACTGGCACGCCGCCCGGGCCAGCGAGCGGACATGACGGGGGATGCCCGCGGCAGGCGCCGGCCGCCCGGGCCGCCACGGACCCGGGCGGTGCATCGGGATCAGCCCGCGACCAGGTGGGGGACGATGTAGACGAGCGAGAGGGCCTCGTAGACCGCTCCGATGACGAACAGCGCCAGCGCGGGCACGCTCAGCCACGCGGCCTGCCGCAGGCCGTGGAGGTACCCCTGACGGCGGTCGGGCGCGCCGACCGCCGCGGGGCGCAGCCAGGCCCTCCCGATGAGGAACGCGCCGAGCATGAGCAGGACGTACGCCTGGAACTCGATGACGAGCGTCAGAGAGTGGGGGATCATGAGCTTCGCCACGGTCGCGTCGACCGGGGCGAGGATCACGCCGGTCTCGTACGCCTTGTAGGCGAAGAGGGGGATCCCGGCGAACGGCACGATCATCGAGGGCAGCAGGATCCGCAACGCGGCGACGGTCACGACGTTGACCCCGAAGATGGTCAGGGCGAACAGCCAGGGGTTCCCGAACAGCGTCCCCACCAGGTCCGCTGTCCCGTCCTGCTGCTGGGCATCGGTTTGCGCGGCGTTCAGATCGGGGAACGCCAGCGCCGCCCCCACGCCGATGAGGAACAGGCCGTACGCGATCGCGTTCAGCACCAGGTAGGCGCCGAGGTTCGCGCGGATGATCCGGAAAGGTGTGCGTAGAAGGCGCATGAGTCGTGCTCCGTTGTCGAGTCGGTGGCGGGCCGGTCGGCCCTGTGCGTGGCATTCCGCCTGAGCGGCGCGCGGTCGCTGAGGCGGTCGGCGTCCCGGCGCGCGGTGGCCGATCAGTCGGCGCCGTCCAGCAGCGCGTTGAAGCGCAGCCGTGTCGCCCGCTCCACGCTGGCCGTCGAACCGCAGAGGCCGAGCGCGATGTTCAGCCACAGCGGCAGGTCGACGGGCGCGGTGAAGGTGCCGAAGCGCTCGGCGATCGGGGGGACGGCGGTGACCGCTTCGACGATCTGCGGGACGACGAGCGCGATCGGGATGATGAGCATGATCAGCGACAGGACCCCGATCACGCGGCTCAGCCACGGGCGCGTGCGGTCGAATCGGGCGCGCCGCCCCTCGGCGGAGCGCGCGTCCGGGACGAGTCGTTGCTCGGCCCCGTCCTCGGTGACGTAATGGCAGCGTTTGAGGCCGAAAGCCGTGCACGCCACCTCGATCGTCCCGCCCGGCACGGGGAAGGCCGCGGGGGGCCCGGACTCGGCGTGATGCCTGCCGTCGAGGTAGAGGTGGACCTTCCCCTTGCCGTCCTCCGTCAGGATCCGCTGCCAGTACGGGACGTCTACGGCGTAGACGACGCGGACGCCGTCGTCGTCCGTCAACGGGAGGTAGAAGAGTGCGCGGGAGAGCGGCTGCCACCACCGGAATTCCTTGAGTGGGCGGCCGTTCCCGTTCTTGACCCGTTGCGCTGCCTTGCGCCGCTTCCGGACCTTGACCATTGCGGACTCCGTGTCGTTTCGCGCGGATCGATCGACGTTCGGCGCCGAGTCGGGACCGCCGCATGCTCGCCGCGGCTGAAAGCGCACCGCGCAGGAGCGGCCGCCAACCGGTCACGACCGGCGCTTGTTCCCATTGCACGGTCTGCCCTCGGGGCAGGGTCAACCGCCGCCGCGCGCCGCGGTGGATCCGGCCGGTGGACGCGTACGGTGGCCGCGGAGAACGCGCGACCAGGCGATGCATGGAACCGGGCGCCGCTTGACTCTGCCCCCGGGGCAGGGTGTGGACTGAGCGCGCGGCCACGCGCAGTCACGGTGGAAGGGGGCATCCCATGGCATGGAGTACTCAGCAGCTTGCCGATCTCGCCGGCACGACGGTGAAATCCGTCCGCTACTACCACCAGGTCGGCCTGCTGGACATGCCGGAGCGTGCGGCGAACGGGTACAAGCAGTACGAGGTCGCGCACCTGATCCGGCTGCTCCAGATCAAGCGGCTGAGCGATCTGGGAGTCCCGCTGTCGGAGGTGGCGGCGATGGGGCGGGCGGACGATGAGCCGGACGAGGCCATCCGCGTGCTGGACGCGGAACTCGAAGCGACCGTCGACCGGATCAACCGCGTGCGGGCGGAACTGGCCGTCATCCTGCGGCACCGCGCCCCGGCGTACGTCCCGCCCGAATTCGCCCCGGTCTCCCGCGACCTCACCGACAGGCAGCGGTCCCTGCTGATGGTCTACTCGACCGTCCTCAGCGAGAAGTCCGTCGGGGAGTTCCGCGAGCTGCTCAGCGAACCGGACGACACCGAGGCGGAGTTCGAGGCGCTCCCCGCGGACGCCGACGACGCCGCGATCGACCATCTCGCGGCGCGCATGCTGCCCGTGCTCCGCACGGCGCGCGAGGCGAATCCGTGGTCCAAGGACCCGGCGGCGGACGCGCCGCGCGGCGCGAAGCACGCCGAACAGACGATGGCCGAGGCCGTCGTGCAGTTGTACAACCCGGCACAGCTGCGGGTCCTGAAACGGCTGAACACCCTCCTCACGGAAGACCCCCCAGCCCCGGACGACACCACGGCCTGACCCGGCGACACCCCGCCGGATGGCGGCGGGCCGCAGCCGCGCACGGATCACCCCGCCCGGCCGGCGGGGACGGGACGCCACCGCCTCGGCCCGCGATCACCGGAACCCCGCCGTGGCCGGTGCAGGCCACCGCGTGCCCGCACGGGTTCGGGAACTGGCCCGTCCCGCGGCGATGGGCCAGGATTGCCTAGTGTGAGTGACCACAATCATGCCGTCCACGGGAATGTCAGTGGGATCGTGTTCCAAGCGGACCACGTCTACGGAGATGTCACAGTGCACGACGAAGAGCGGCGGCCCACGGCCAACCACCTGCCACTGGACATCATGACCTTCATCAACCGGCAGGACGAGCGTGCGCGGTTCGCCGACTGCGTGCTCGATCGCGGCGACCGCACCGAGCCCAGGATCATCCTGGTCAGCGGCGGCCCTGGGTCGGGGCGCACCACGTTGGCGGTGAAAGCCATCAAGGAGCACGTGGCTCGCTCCGGCACCGCAGACCAGTTCGACCTCCTGCATTTCAGAGTGAAGGGCAGCGGACCAAGGAGCACCACGGATCCCGAGGCCATCATCGACCAGGTGCTCGCCGACCTGGGCGTGCCACAGGGTGACGAGCCCGGCGGCCTGCCGGAGAAGCATCGGCGGCTGCGTTCGGTCACCAAGGACCGCAGGGTGGTGATCCTGCTCGACGACGTGGTGCTGCCCGCACAAGTACGCGCGGTCGTTCCCGGCAACCCCGATTCCCTGCTCGTGGTCACGACTGCCGAACCGTTCTCGTCACTGCGGGACCAGCGGCCCGGCAACGTCCAGGTCCTGGCGATGCCCACCGCCCATGTCGTCGCCCAGTTGCGCGCGGAGCTCCAGGACGACCGGCGTGTCGACGCCGAGCCCGGTGCCCTGTGGGAGCTCGCACGCCGGTGCCACGGACTGCCGCTCTGCGCGACCGTGGCCGCCGGGAGGCTGAGCGCCGATCCGTTCCTCCGCATCGCGGGGTTGGTTGAGGAGATCAAGCAGCGCAGCAGCTTGCGGGTGCTCGGGGCAGGGGAGGACGAGGAGACGTCATTGAAGGCCATCCTTGATGCCGGGTATGACGGCTTGGACGACGCGGCCAAGCTCGCCTACCGCGCCGCGGGCCTGCATCCCACCCCCTCGTTCGACGTGTGGGCCATCGCGGCCGCGATCGGCGTCCCCGCTGCCGAGGCCCGCGGAGTGCTCGCCCTGCTGTGCTCGGCCGGTCTGCTGACCCGCGACACCCGGATGGGCGGGCACCGCTACGGCATCAATCCCGCCGTGCACGAGCACGCCGCGGACGCGGCACAGCGCGAGGGCAACCGCGCCGAGCGGGATTCGGTGTTGGCGGGGTTCGCGGCGTACTACGTCCATGCCGGGCTCGCGGCCGACGCGGTGCTGACCCCGCGATGGCAGCTCGGCACCGACTTCGAGCGCCCGCCGGTCCTCGACCTGCCCGTCTTCGCCACCGGATCTGCCACCGGATCTGCCGGCGACGCGGACGGCCCGGACGCGAGGCAGTGGAGCGGGGCCAACATCCAGGCCATCGTCGCGCTGGTCGGGCCCAGCCGCGGCGGAGACGAACCGCTCATCGGCACCCGCGGGTTCGCCGCCGCGATGGCCCTGGCCACCGACGGCTACTTCCGCGGCACCGGCATGAGCCCCGACCGGCAGCTCCTCCTCGCCGCCGGGCTCGCGGACGCCGAGAATTGCGGCCACGTCCGTGTACAGGCGCGTATCCGCAACCAGTTGGGGTTCGGCTGCCTGGAGACCGAGGACTGGGACTCGGCGGAAGGGCACTTCACCGGCGCGCTGGAGCTGTCGGCGTCCGACGGCGACGGCCCTGGCCAGGGCGGAGCACTGGAGGCGCTGGGCATCCTGGCCGGGCGGCGGGGCCGCTACGCCGACGCGCTGGCGGCGTTCGACCGCGCGCTGCCCTTCCTGCAAGCGATGGGGCGGACCCGCTCCATCGCGCTGATCCACCTGCATCGCGGCCGTGCCCTCATCGGGTCGGGCCGTTCAGCGGAGGCACTGGAGCTGCTGGAGCACGCCTGGGAAATGCTGCGTGCGGAGCGGGAGCGGGGCCGACCCGACCCCGTCAACGAGGGCAAGGTCCTGCTCAGCACCAGCGATGCCTTCCTGAGCAGCGGGACGACGGCCGCGGCACACGCAAAGGCCGAGCAGGCGCTGGAGTTGTTCACCGGGCAGGGCGCGCTCGTCCAGCGCGGGCAGGCGTTCGAGGCGCTGGGGCGCTCGGCGCCCACGGACGGGGAGCGAACCGGCCATCTCCGCTCGGCGATCGACGCCTACGAGGCGGTGGGCAACGAAAAGGCCGCGCAGCGCGTCCGTAAACTGCTCGACGGCCGGTAGGGCCTGGGGCGGCGCGGTTCGCGCGCGTTCCGGGGGCGTGCGGCTCACGTGGGCCTCGGGGACGCGCGGTTCACGCGGGCGTCTCGATGGTGAAGGAGACGGTGCGACCGCCGTCCGTGACAAGTGTGAGTGGGTCGAGAGCGGCGAGCTCCGCGCGCGGCGTGCCGGTCAGCAGCCGGATGGCGAGCACGACCGGAAGCAGGGCCGGATCCGCGCCCCGCTCGCCGGACATGACCCGTACAACGAACCCGTCGCCCAGGCGCGTGCGGAGTTCGCTGCGGCCATGGCTGTAGCAGAGCGCCACCTGCGCCCCGGGGAGGTGGGCGAACACCTCCTCCGCCCACTCGGACACCGTGCACCCCAGCTCCTCGGCGCGAACGCAGACGATGTCGGCGAGCCGGGCCAAGCGGTGGTCCTTCTCGGAGTCGTCCACGACGAGCACACCGTCGCGGTCGCCCGACGCCAGGCGGTCGGCCACGGCCGCCGGGATGCGGCGGAGCCGCACACGCCGGTCGTCCTCCCAGTGGGTCACCGTCCACAGGGCGATCGGCGGGCCCGGATCCACCTGCGGGGTCGGCACCGCCGAGACCAGGGGCGGATGTCCGGGTTCCGGGACCCCCATGAACGCGTACATGATCCGGCGCAGCTCGCCTATCGAACCTCCCGGCAATGACGTGACCCATTGGGCGGCGACCTTCTCGGTCCGATCGCGCCGTTGCGCCGCCTCGGTGAGCTGTGCGAGGACCGGCTGACGCGCGTCCAATGTCACGGCCGCGCTCACGAGTGCGGCGATGGGCGAGGTGTCGTCGATCGCAACGGTCCCGGCGTCCTCCAGAACGACCGGGCGTCCGATCGCCGCTGCGTAGTAGGACGTCGATCCGCAATCACCGATGACGTAGTCGGACGCGACGAGAGCGGCCCGCCACCCTTCGCGCGGATCCAGCAGCAGGAGACCCGCGCGTTGCGCACTCGCCGTCCACGCGTTGATCTGTCCCGGGCCGTGCGCGTGCCACACATTCGGGTGGAGTATCAGCGCGACGCGGAATTCATCGTGGGGGAGCGAGGAGAGCAACCGGTTGACGATTGTGGGGTGCCTGCCGAAAAGGGAGTTGTCGCCCCATGTCGAGCTCGCGACGACCAGCTGCTGGTGATCGCCGACCCCCAAGGCGCGCCGGTACCTGCGCCGTTGGGGGAGACTCGCGAGCAGTCGATCGTAGCAGGGGTCGCCCGCGACGACGGCAGTGGGGAGGGCCTCAGGGCAATCCCGAGCGAGCCGATCGCGCTGCTCGGAATGGGACAGGACGATTGCGGAGGGAACGACCCGACCCTCGTGCATGAGCCATTCGGGAGAAAGCCCGAAGGCCGGTTTCCGGATTGTGGATTGTGGATTGTGGATTGTGGATTGTGGATTGTGGATTGTGGATTGTGGATTGTGGATTGTGGATTCCAGCTTATCATTCCCCCTGTCCAAGAATCTGTTATACCCCATCCCATGGGGGATTCTCAGGATCGGTGCTTGGACTTCGTGCAGTTCTCCGCCGAGGCTGGTCGTGATTGCGAGGTCGAAGGTCAATGCGCGGGCGTGCTCCCACCCGAGTTCCAGGTACCCGGTTGCGGCGAGGAACGGTTCCACGCCGTTGGTGAAGATCGAGGAGCGGGTCCAGGTGAGAAACACCTGCACGCGCGGGTCGGAGTCGAATGCGTCGAGAACGTCCAGCATTCGGGTCGCCGAGGTCACATTGTGAATGATGGCGAGTACCCGCAGTGGCTCTTTCAGGGTCGCCCATCGAGGATGCAGCGCGCCGATCCTCGCCCCATGCGACGACGCATCGCCGCGTTGCGCTTCTCCGTCCACCACAGTTCGAGAACCCTACCTGGTGGACGCCTGCCGCTCAGGAGCACACCACCGCTTCGGCCGCGTCCCCACGCACTGTGCCGGTCCCCGGGACCGCCCGTGCCCAGCGGCACGGCGATCGCCCGCGCCCACGCCGTCGAGCGACCGGCTGTGAGAGCACCTCGGCTTCATCGCGGGAGCGTTGTCGCTATGGTCAGCCTGCACCACCGATACCCCCATCGATCGGGAAGCCAGGAACCAGCCATGAAGTCGAAGACCCTGCTCCTCAGCGCCGCCGGCGTCGCCACGCTGCTCATCCCCGCCGTGCTGTACCCGCAGTTCGGCGCGGAACCTGCCCAGGAGACGGTGCACACCGTCGCAGACCCGGCGCAGGCGCAGGCGCAGGCGTCCAACGAGAACACGTTCGAAAGACCCGCCGCCGACGACCCGTACCCACTGGGCGAGTGGGGCAAGGACGGCTGGAACGCGCCCTGGTCCGTCGGCATGGGCGAGCGGACCCGGATCGACGGATCGACCCCGGCGCACAGCGGCGACCAGTCGCTGCGGGTCCTCTACCCGAAAGGCAGGGTCGGGCCGGAGGAGTCCGGGGCGCAGGCACCGTTCACGCTGGCCAAGGCGCGCGAGTACTACGTGTCCATGTGGATCAGGTTCGATGCGGACTTCAGTTGGGGCACCACCCAGTACGCGGGGAAGGTCGGCATCGGCCTCGCTGGCGGCGACTGGTGCTCGGGCGGCCAGACCTGCGATGGCACGAACGGCTTCAGCTCCCGTTTCATCTGGCGGCGCGCAGGCGGCGAGGCAGCGCTGTACTACTACCACATGGATAAAAAGGACAAGTACGGCGACTACGTCTCGCTGGAAAGGAACGGCTCCGTCGTCCACTGGCCCAAGGGCGAATGGGTGAACATCGTGCAGCGGGTCAAGGTCAACACCGTCACCGGTGGGCAGGCCAACCCCGACGGCGAGATCGAGGTCTTCTACAACGGACAGTCCGCCGCCGAGGTGACCGGCCTGCGCTTCGTCGAGAACGACGACCAGGTGGACACGGCGTACTTCGACAGCTTCGCCGGCGGCGCCACCACGGAGTTCGCCCCGCAGAACGACAGCTACATCTGGTACGACGACATCAAGGTCGCCACCGACCCAGCGGACATCTGCGAACTCGGCAACCACTGCCCCTGACCCACCCGCCCACCCCCGCGCTCACGTGGAGTTCCCCTGGTCCTCTTCAGTGGAGGGCGTGCAGTTCTCCAGGTCCGCAGGCGCCGTCGATGACAGTTCGGACCTCGGGGGTAGGTGGTGTGCTCGATGCGCTCCTTGTCATGCGTGGAGTTCGACTTTCCGGCCGTCGGGGTCGGCCAACAGGTGTCGGCCCGGCTCCAGCGGAGGGTCCAGCGTGGCCCCGTCGACGCTGAAGCCGAGGCGCGCCGCGCCGGTTCGGCGCTCAGGAGAGCCCGGATAGAGTTCGATCACCATTCCGTCAGGCAGGGCGGCGGCGTAGTGCTCAGCGCCTTTGCCGTGCTGCTCCCGGTCGAAGGCGAGGCCGAGGCGGGTATAGAAGGCACGGCATTCCTCCATGCGCTCGCTGTAGAGGACGAGCAGCGTCATGCGGGCGGTGTTCACCATGGATATCCCCTCCCCAGCCTGGAACCGTTGACCGGAACACGATTGCTCAGGTGCACTTCTCGTACTCGGTGGTGAAGACGCTGGTGGCGGCGTCGTAGCAGATTCCTACCGGGGGCAGCGCATGGCCGTCGGTGGTCGAGCCCTGGAAGGCCAGCAGGCCGCTTTTCGGTGCTCCGGGGATCGAGAGGGTGAACTCGTTGGTCTCCTGGCCCTGCGGCTGCCCCGGTGCGGGCGTGTATCGGAAGTCCGTGTTCGGGGTCATTTCATCGCCGTCGGCGACCACACGAAACGCGTTCTGAGTGACCTCGGGCGCATTTGCCCGGACCCCCTCGGACTGCCCATTGACGGTGAACTGGATTCCGTCGCCGGTGGCTTTCGGGCTGTGGACGGAGATCAGCGATGCGGCGATGCCGCCGCCCAAGGCCGCCTTGAACAGCCCGGAGTCACCCTCCGCGGAGGCCGTCGCGCTGTCGGCGTTGTTTCCGCCGGAGACCTTGTCGACGGCTGCGGCGGGCAACTCGGCTTCCTCGACCTTGACGTCGGCGCTACCACCGGCCTTGTCCCCGTCGCCACCGCCACTGTTGTCGCCACTGCCACTGTCGTCCCCGCTGGCACTGCCCTTGTCCGCGGCACCGACGTCGCTACCGCCGCCGCTGTCCGCAGCGCCACCACTGGCGTCCTCGGGGCTGCCGCCGCCTCCCTGCTTGGACAACAGGTCCATCGCCGCGGGGGCGGCGAGCGCCCCGCCACCCACGAGGGTCAGGGCGAGCGCGATCGCGCCGGCGACCATCAGGGGGCGGCGGCGCGACTTACGGGGCGGCTTCGGCGGCGCCGATTCCATGCCGGTCCACTCCGCGTTGAGCAGCGTGGTGACCGCGGCGGTCGGATCCTGGGCGTCGGCGGTATCGGGGGCGCGGGTGCCGCCCCAGAGCTGTTCGACGGCCCGGAGCGCCGCCGCCGCAGTGGGGCGGGCGGCCGGGTCCTTGGCCAGTGCTGCCTCCAGCAGCGGCCGGAGCTCCGCGGGCGTGCCCTCCAGTTCGGGATCGGATCGCATCACCCGGTAGGCGAGCGCGCTCGCCGTGCCGGAACCGAACGGTCCCTGGCCGGTGGCGGCGAAGGCGACCAGCGCTCCCCAGGAGAAGATGTCGGACTGCCCGGTGAGCGGGCCGCCGCCGTACTGCTCCGGGCTCATCCAGCCTGCCGTGCCGACGACCCCGCCGGTGCGCGTGAGCGCGGTCTCCTCCACCGCGCGGGCGATCCCGAAGTCCAGCACCTTGGGGCCCCACGGCCCCAGGATGACGTTGCCCGGCTTGAGGTCCCGGTGCACGATGCCCTGGCCGTGGATGGCGTGCAGCGCCTCCGCGAGGCCGGCGGCCAGCGCCAGGAGCTTCCCGCCGCTCAGCGCGCCGTTCGCGCGGACGTATTCGTGCAGCGTGGGCCCTGGAACGTACTCGGTGGCCAGCCAGGCGGTGGCGCTAGCGGTGTCGGCGCCGCGGAACGCCGGGACGCAGGGGCTGTGCACCCGCTGCACCAGGTCGACCTCGCGGGCGAACCGGGTCCGGAACTCGGGGTCCGTGGCGAGTTCGTCGAGGACCACCTTCACGGCGACGTACCGGTCGCGCCCGTCGGGCCGGGGGTCCGGGGCGGCGAACACGGTCCCCATCCCGCCCGCACCGACGCGGCCCACCACTGTGTAGGGGCCGATGTGCCTGGGGTCGTCGTCCAGCAGCGGGGAGAAGCGCTTGGGGGGTGCGTCAGTCATCAGCCTGTTCCCGTGTCGGTGCGGCAGTGCAGGATCGTCCATGCGCGGTCGTATGTGCGGGGCGAAGTGCGGGTCTAAGCGCGCGTCTATGCGCGGTCGCCGTCCGGTGCGGCCGCGGCTATCCCGCGGCCCCGAATCGCCCCGGGGTGCGGGTCACCCGCACGGCAGCCCTCCTCCGCCCTCGCCGTCCCCGATCGGCTCTTGGTCGTGCCACTCGGAGCCCTCCTGGTAGCACACCCCGTACGCGCCGCGCTCCTGCTCCGTGAGGGTGTGCCCCCACAGCTCCTCGGGAGGCTCATAGCGGAGGTAGCGCATCTCGTACGGGGTGACGGGGCTGGCGGCCGGGTTCTCGTTCTGCGGCGGGACGTCGTGGATGGTGAAGGTGAAATCGTCGGTGGACTTGTCGGTGTCCAGCGTGGTCAGCACCTCGGAATCGGTGGACCGGTAGAACTTGTCCCAGTCCCGGTTGTAGAGGTTCTGCACGTCCTCCTCCTCCAACCGGAAGTCCATGGCCTGGAAGTCCTGGGTGTGCAGGGTGTAGCTGCCCGTGTCGCGCAGGTACTCGGCGCTGCCGGAGAACACGACGTCGTCCCCCTCGCGTTCGGCCGCGGAGAAGCTGATGGTGAGCTGCGGCTCCCAGTCCCCGATCAGCGCCCCGCCGTCGCTGTGCGCCTGCCGGGTGGCGACCTCGATGGTCTCGGGGGAGGTGTTCGACACCTGCACCGCACCGACGGAGAAGTCGTCCCCGGAGTCGGCGTCGCGCAGGTTGGCGCCGCCCTGGTCCACGTCGGCCAGGTCATCGCCGCCGAATCCGGAGCCGCCGCCGGCGCCACCGCTGCCGCCGCCCGACCCCTCGCCGCCGCTCTGCCCTTGTCCCCCGCCGCCTTCCGGGTCACCCGTGGTGAGCTGCCAGGTCGCGGCGCCCGCGCCCCCGATCAGGACCAATGCGAGCGCCGCGGCCACCGGCACCAGCACCCTGCGGTTGCGCCACCGGGAGCGTTTGGGCGGGGCGAGGCTGTTCCACGTCGTGGAGGTGTCCTCGGCGCGCCCGACCTCGGTCCAGCGGTGCAGCAGCAGGTCGGGGAGCACGCTGGTCGCCGCCTCGCCGGTGACCTGCGGGCCGCCCGTCCACATCGCGGTTACCGCGTCCAGCGCCTGGGTGGCGGTGGGACGCCGGGCCGGGTCCTTCGCCATGGCCGCGGCGACCAGCGCATGCAGTTGCTCGGGAAGCCCCGCCAGGTCGGGTTCGTGCTCCAGGGTGCGGATCGCGAGCTCGTCCGGGGTGCCCGTGCCGAACGGGCGCCGGCCCGTGGCCGCGTAGGCCACCAGCCCGCCCCAGGCGAACAGGTCCGACTGCGGGGCGGGTTCGGCACCCTGGTACTGCTCAGGGGCGAGCCACCCCGGGGTGCCGAAGAGGCCGCCGGTGCGGGTGATCGCGGACTCCTCGACCGCGCGGGCGATCCCGAAGTCCAGCACCTTGGGCCCGGACGGAGCGAGCATGACGTTGCCCGGCTTGAGGTCGCGGTGCACGATTCCGGCGGCGTGCACCACCTGGAGCGCCTCGGCGATCCCTGCGGCCAGCCCCAGCAGCATGTCGCCGCTCAGCGGGCCGTGCCGGTCGATGTGCTCCTTCAGCGTCAGCCCCGGCACGTACTCGATGCCCAGCCACGGGCGAGCGCTCTTGGTGTCGGCGCCGCGGAACCCCGGCACACAGGTGCCGGTCACCCGGCGCAGCAGGTCGACCTCGCGGGCGAAGCGCGCGCGGAACTCGGAGTCCGCGGCGTACTGGCGGTGCACCACCTTCAGCGCCAGCGGCGCGCCGCCGTCGTCGACGGCCGCGTAGACGACCCCCATCCCGCCCGCGCCCAGCCGCCCGACGACGCGATAGCCGCCTACGTGGGTGGGGTCCTTCTCGGTTCGGGGAGCGAGACCGGCGGCGGCGAACTGATCTGGAGCGCTGTGCATGGACTCTTCCGGGGGCAGGGGATGAGGCGGGGGAAAGGCGAACGACCGGACCCGTGCGGCTACCCGGCGTGTTCAGTGTGGGACGAATCCGGACGTCGTGCCCCACAAGAAGCCACGGGTAATTACACCTGACAAAGCGGGATCGGGACAACTCCAGCACAGACGTCGTCGCCGAGCGCGACCACCGGACACCCGGATTCTCCGAGCGGCCGGAGGGGAGACCGGCGCCACCCGCGTCCTGTTCCGGGTCGCGGTCGCGGTCGACGCGCAGTGCCCGCGCGCCGGCCGGCGCCGCCACAGCGGCGCCGCCACAGCCGCGCCGGTCAGCGCGGTCAGCGGGGTACCGGCGGTGGTCGTCGCGCGTGGCCGCGGGACGGATGTCAGCGCGCGGGCGGTGGGCCGCCTCGATCGCGGATGAGGGAATCCAGGGCGTCCAGCACCCGGTCCAGGCCGAAGGCCCAGGCGGCCTCGGCGCTGTACGGGGCGTTCATGGCCTCCCCCGCGGCCGCGCCGACCCTCTGCGCGAGGGGGAAGTCGTCGCCGAGGTAGGCGGCCAGCCGCCGGCTCCAGGAGGACCAGACCTCGGCCATGTCCGCGGCGCGGGGGTCGGGCCGCCGGGCCCGCGCGGAGGCCCGGACGAAGTCGGCGACGAAGCCGAGCGCCGCGTCCTGGTCCACCTCGTTGAGCCCTGAGCCCTGGAAGGCGTGCAGTTCGTGGTCGTACTTCGCGATCGTCCCCGGCCCCAGCGAGGTGCGCTGGTCGTCGACGTCAAGGAGCCACCAGTGCGCCGCGTACAGGGCGAGGTCCGCCTCGGCGAGCCCGCGCACCCGCGCCTGCCAGGCGGTGCTCGCGTAGGGCCCGCGCGGCTGACGGCCGCGCACGGTGTCGGCCATGAGAACCAGCAGGTCATCGCGCGATCCCACGTGGGTGTAGAGGGCCATGGCGGAGATTCCGAGTTCGGCGCTAACGCGGCGGACCGACACCGCGTCCAGTCCTTCGGCGTCAGCGAGGGCGATCGCCGCGTCCACGGCCTGCGAGGTCGAGACCTTCGCGCGCGGGCCGCGGCTGCCGCCGCCGGGCGCGTCGGGGTGGTCGCGCCAGAGCAGGTCGATCAGTTCGCGGATCATCGGGCCCTCCGGGGTCGGGAGTACTCTGGAGATACCTTACTCTATACACCGCACAAGGTTTTTCTGATTCGGAGGCGAGCATGAAGATCACCGGTACCGCCGTGTCCCTGAACGTCGCGGCCGCCGACGCCTCGGCCGAGTTCGCCAAGGCCCACTTCGGCTTCACCGAGGCGATGTCCGCCGACGGCTTCGTGTCCCTGACCCATCCCGACAACGGACTCAACGTGATCTTCCTGCGCACCGGACTCGGGAGCTTCAAGCCCCAGTCCATCGCCGGATCCGCGGGCCAGGGCACGCTGATCGTCCTCGTTGTGGAGGACATCGACGCCGAGTTCGCCCGCATCGCCGCCGGGGGCGCCACCGTCGTCACCGAACCGGAGACCGAGCCGTGGGGCGAGCGCTACTGCCAGTTCGCCGACCCCAACGGCATCGTGTGGCAGCTCGTGCAGTGGGTCTGAGCAACCCGCCGGCGTGGCCGGTCCGCATCTGGGCGGCCCGGCCACGCCGGCGGCCGGCGTCCAATGGCGGCCCGGCCCACTGGAGGCGGCCCGGCCCAGCGAGGGCAGGAAGTCCCCGCCGGCCCGGCGTCCAGTGGGCGCGGCCGCGTTGACCGGCACGCCCATCGCCGCACCCCGCGCCACGCGGCGCTTCCTACGGCCTGACGTGCTCCGACGTCACCGGCCACGCACCGAGAAGAGGACGACACATGACACGCCCTGTACCCGCCGACCCGACCGCTCTGCACCCCATGCCCGGGCAGCCGCGCGTGGTGCAGCTGAAACCGCTGGTCACCTCGCCGCTGATCGAGGTCGGGGAGTTCTCCTACTATGACGACCCGGTGGACCCGACCGCCTTCGAGACCCGCAACGTGCTCTACCACTACGGGCCGGAGAAGCTGGTCATCGGCAGGTTCTGCGCCCTGGGCGAGGGCACGCGGTTCGTCATGAACGGCGCCAACCACCGCATGGACGGCCCCTCCACCTTCCCCTTCCCTGTCATGGGCGGCTCCTGGGCCGAGCACTTCGACCTCATCTCCGGCCTGCCCGGCCGGGGCGACACGGTGGTCGGCAACGACGTCTGGTTCGGCTACCAGTCCCTGGTGATGCCCGGTGTCCGCATCGGGCACGGGGCGATCATCGCCTCCGGCGCGGTCGTGGTCGACGACGTCCCCGACTACGGGATCGTCGGCGGCAACCCGGCCAAGCTCATCCGCCGCCGCCACAGCGACGCGGACATCGCCCGGTTCCTGGCCGTGGCGTGGTGGGACTGGCCGCTCCAGCACCTCACCGACCACATCCGCACGGTCATGTCCGGCGGCATCGACGACCTGGAGGAAGCAGCGGCCGAACTGGCCTAGCTGTACTGACCTGAGAGGTTAGGTACGCGGGTGGCGGGAGGGCCGCTGATCGCGGTGTGGAACCGGTGGTGATTGTAGTGGTGCAACCACTCCGG